>JAKAXB010000004.1 GCA_021816765.1 Natronospirales bacterium
CCATCCACCGCCGCAGATTTATCCACGGCGCCGGGTACCGGCGGTCCCTCTATGACCAGAGGTGCCCGGCGCGGTGGATAAGTCGTGTTCAGCGCTCGGGGGTGGGAGGCGTCCATACCATTTCTCCATGCAGTTTTACGAGCTTATTCGTATCTATACTTATAGGTAGCACCGGTTGCGGTTATATCCGGGCCGGTTGTGAAGCCGCGGGCCAGGTAGGAAAATCAGCCCGTCTGCCGGCGCGACCGGCCCATCTGTGCTATGCCGGCCCACTTAATCTGCGAGGTTCCCATGACTCGTGTTGCCATCTCCACCGATCGTGCTCCGCACGCCATCGGCCCCTATTCCCAGGCCATACGCGCGGGCAACAGCGTATATCTCTCCGGCCAGATCGCCCTGGATCCCAAAACCGGCGAGCTGGTGATGGGCGACATTACGGCCGAGGCACGACGCGTGTTTGAAAACCTCAGGGCCGTGGCGGAAACCGCCGGCCGGGGCCTCGCGGACGTGGTACGGGTCACGGTCTACCTGACCGACTTGGCTCACTTCACCGCGGTGAACGCGGTTATGGCGGAGTATTTCCAGGAACCCTATCCGGCGCGCGCCACCGTGGGGGTAGCGGCGCTGCCGCGCGGCGCGCGCGTGGAAGTGGACGCGGTGATGGTGGTGTGACGCGCGTGCGCGCATCCGCGGCGGCATTTGCCGACCGTGCCGCTACGCCGGTGCGTTATCTGCGCGGCGTCGGCCCGCAGGTGGCGGAGCGCCTCGCGCGTCTCGGTATCCATAGTGTTGCGGATCTGCTGTTTCATTTACCGTTGCGTTATGAGGATCGCACCCGCGTGACGCCCATCGGCGCGCTGCGCATCGGCGTGCCGGCTGTGGTGGAAGGCCAGGTGGAGCTGACCGAAACCCTTATACGCCACCGGCGCATGCTGCTTACCCGCATCAGCGACGGCAGCGGCGCGCTCACGCTGCGTTTCTTTCATTTCAATCTGTCCCAGGCCGCAGCGCTCGCGCGCGGCATGCGCCTGCGCTGCTACGGAGAAGCGCGTGCCGGCGCCGTGACGCTGGAAATGATTCATCCGGAATACCGCTTGCTGAAAGGCGCAACACCGCTGGCGGAGGATGCCACGCTTACGCCCATTTATCCCGCCACCGAAGGTATCGCCCAGTTGAAACTGCGCGCGCTCACCGCCCAGGCTGTGCAAATGCTCGACGATGAACCCGGGTTGCTACCGGAATTGCTGCCGCCGGAACTGCCGGACCACACCGGTATGGCGTCGCTCAATGCGGCGGTGCGCTATGTGCATCGGCCGCCACCGGATGCGCCCATGGCGGCGCTCATGGATGGCAGTCACCCGGCACAGCAGCGCCTCGCCTTCGAGGAACTGCTGGCCCATCACTTGAGCCTGCGCCAGCTGCGCCAGAGCGCGGATCAGAGCCGCGCATGGATGATCGCCGGTAAACCTGAACTGGTGGAAAAATTTCGTGCTGCGCTGCCATTCCATTTGACGGATGCGCAACAGCGGGTGATGGCGGAAATTTTCCGCGACCTGGGAAAACCACATCCCATGATGCGTCTGCTGCAGGGCGATGTGGGCTCAGGCAAAACAGTGGTGGCGGCCTGCGCGGCGCTGAATTGCATCGGCGCGGGTTATCAGGCGGCACTCATGGCACCCACGGAATTGCTGGCGGAACAGCATTACCGCAATTTCCGCAAGTGGTTTGCGCCACTGGATATTGAACCCGTCTGGCTCATGGGCCGGTTGCAGGCCGCGGAACGGCGCGCGGTGTTGGAGAAACTGCGCACCGCCACCGCTGCCATGGTCATCGGCACCCACGCGTTGTTTCAGGAGGACGTGGCATTCGCGAAACTGGCGCTGGTCATTATTGATGAGCAGCACCGCTTCGGCGTGCACCAGCGCTTGGCATTGCGCGAGAAGGGTGCGGCAGCGGATGTATACCCGCACCAGCTCATCATGACAGCCACGCCCATTCCGCGCACCCTTGCCATGACCGCTTATGCGGACCTGGACGTGTCCGCCATTGACGAATTGCCGCCGGGACGCACGCCGGTGAAGACCGTGGCGATTGCCGATACGCGCCGTGACGCAGTAGTGGCGCGCGTACGTCATGCCTGTGCGCAGAGACGGCAGGTATACTGGGTGTGTCCGCTCATTGAGGAATCGGAATTGCTGCAATGCCAGGCGGCGGAAGATACCGCCGTGGTGCTCGCCGCCGCCTTGCCGGAATTGCATGTCGGCCTGATACACGGACGCATGCGGGCGCCGCAGAAAGACCGGGCCATGGCGCGTTTCAAGGCCGGCGATATCCATTTACTGGTGGCCACCACGGTGATCGAGGTGGGCGTGGATGTGCCCAACGCGAGCCTGATGATCATCGAGAATGCCGAGCGTCTCGGTCTCGCACAGTTGCACCAGTTGCGCGGCCGCGTGGGACGCGGCGCGGTGGAGTCAGGCTGCGTGATGCTCTACCATGCGCCGCTTTCCACCGCCGCGCGGGCGCGCCTCGAGGTGATGCGCGCAACCAATGACGGATTCGAGATTGCGCGCCGGGATCTCGGGCTGCGCGGTCCCGGCGAGCTGCTGGGGACACGCCAGGCGGGTGAACTGAGATTGCGTATCGCCGACCTGACCCGCGATGCGTCGCTTGTCCCGCGGGTGCAGCAGGCGGCGTCGCTGTTGCTGCAACGCTATCCTGAACGGGTGGTGCCCATCGTGCGCCGCTGGCTGGGCGACAACGGTCGCTATGGGCAAGTGTGATTCCTTGAGATGCACTACAATGGCGTACGCACTAAGGGAAGCAAGTATGGCGCAGACCTGCGCATGGGAGGAAAATACCGCTGTCTGGCGACCCTTGGAGGCGTGGCCGGCGGAACAGCTGCCGGCATCCCTGTGGCCGTGGCTGGCTTGCCCCGGCTCGCTGACGGAAAAATTGCGTGCCGCCGTGGGCGATGCGTTTCATGTGCGTGTACTTCGCGAAGGCGATACATCCCTGGCAGCGGAGGATGCGCGTTGCCTGGATGCGGCAACGGGAACAGCCGCGCGGATACGCGAAGTGTATCTCTGCGGCGACCTGCCCCGGGTCTATGCACGCACCCTGGCGGTCAGCGCGGCGGGCTCGCGCTGGCTGCATGAACTAGGCACGCAACCGCTGGGCGAGCGGGTGTTTGCCGAGGTGGATACCCGGCGCAGTCCCATTGAAGTCGCGTTACTCGATGCGGCGCATCCGCTTTACCGCGCGGCGGTACCGGATGCGCGACACACGTCCATACCGTTGTGGGCGCGGCGTTCACTGCTGACGGTGCGCACCAGCCGGTTGCTCATCTACGAATGTTTCCTGGACGGGGCGGGCGTGTGATGGATCCGCGCCTGCGACCCCTGTGGTTAAAGCTACGCTATAACCACATGGTGCGAAGATGGCTGCCGTTCCTTGGCCGGCGTGCTTCGGCCTATCTGCGGCTCATGCGCCTGCACCGGCCCATCGGCAGTTTCCTGCTGCTGTGGCCCACGCTGTGGGCACTATGGCTGGCTTCCGACGGCCGCCCGACGCCAAAATTGTTTACCATCTTCGTGGTCGGCGTATTCGTGATGCGTTCCGCCGGCTGCATCATGAATGATTTTGCCGATCGCAACTTCGATCCACACGTGATGCGCACGCGTGAACGACCGCTTGCCACCCGCGAAGTGAACGTGTGGGAAGCCATGGTGCTGTTTGTGATCCTGTGCCTTGTCGCCCTGGGACTGGTGCTGCTGCTCAACCGCCTGACGCTGGAGCTTGCGCTTATCGGCCTCGCACTGGTGATTTCCTACCCGTTCATGAAACGCCATACTTACCTGCCGCAGCCGTATCTGGGACTCGCGTTCGGCTGGGGTATTCCCATGGCCTATGCGGCGGTCACCAACCAGGTTTCCCAGGTGGCTTGGCTCATCTTTATCGCCAACATTCTCTGGGCTACGGCCTACGACACCATGTACGCCATGGTGGATCGCCCCGATGACATCAAGATCGGGGTGAAATCCACCGCGATCCTGTTCGGTGAACTGGACCGGCTCATCATCGGTATCCTGCAGGTGTTACTGCTGGCGGACCTGATGCTGGTGGGTTACCGCACCGGGATGAGCATGGTGTATTACCTGGGGCTGTTGTGTGCGCTGCTGTTCGCGGTTTACCAGCAAACACTCATCCACCAGCGTGATCGGCAGCGTTGCTTCCAGGCGTTCATGAACAACAATTGGTTGGGTGCGGCGGTGTTCGCGGGAATTCTGCTGCATTACACCTTTATGGCGCGCGTTTAACCCTGCTTCAGAATACCGGCGGCACGTATTCGTTTACGAACTGTGCAAAGGTATCGGCAGGTACCGGCTGGCTGATGTAATAGCCCTGAGCGTAATTGCATTGCAGCGTCGCCAGCATGCGCAATATCTCCATGCTTTCCGCACCTTCCGCTGCAACATGCAACTCGAAGGCTTGGGCGAGATTGATGATGGTGCGTACGATATTGGCGTCGGCCTTGCTTGACAGCATGCTGATCACGAAGCTTTTGTCTATCTTGAGTTCCGATGCGGGGATATTCTTGAAATTGGCGAGCGACGAATAGCCGGTGCCGAAATCGTCTATGGACACCGCGACGCCTTTGTTCTTGAGCTCACGTATGGTTTCGAAGCTCATATCCGGATTACCCATCACGGCGGATTCGGTGATTTCCAGGATCAGCCGGTTGGGTTTGGCGCCCCACATGCCCATGGCGTCGGCCACACGGCTCACCAGCGCTTCGTCCTCCAGCAGCGAGGGTGCGATGTTGATGGCGAGCGACAGGGGACCGAAACGTGTGGGCCAGGTGACTGCATGCTGCAGCGCCATGTTAATGGCCGACCAGGTCAATTCCTTGATCTGACCAGTGCGGGTGGCGATGGGGATGAAAACGTTGGGTGGTACGATGCCGCGTTTGGGACTGCGCCAGCGCAACAAGGCTTCTGCGCCGGCCAACAGCCCGCCGCGCAGGTTGATTTTTGGCTGATAGTAGATTTCCAGTTCGCCATTATCGAGTGCGATATCCAGTTCACTTTCAAGGTCCCAGTTGCCGGCGAGCTTTTCCGGCGTGGCGTCGCTGTACATCACATAAGGTGCACCGTTACGGGCTGCATCCGAGAGCGCCAGCTCGGCGTTTTGCAACAGTGTTTCAGGTTTACCGGCATGATCGGGGAACAGGGCGATGCCCATGTTGGCACCCATGGAAACCACGTGTCCGCTGATCTCGAATGGCGTGGCAAGTGTGCGCATGATCTTGTTGGCGGCAAGAATGGCATGACCTTCGTTCATGATATCCGGCAGAATCAGCGCGAACTCGTGATCACCGATGCGCATGATCCGGTCCTGGCTGCGACAGATGTCATCCAGGCGCGCGCCGACTTGTTCCAGCAGCTCCTCGACGGTCTGATAACCGAACAGCGCGCCCAATTCATCGCCGCGTTTGACCTGCACCACCAGCAATGCCACCTGTTTGCCGTCTGCGTGCGCACGGCGGATGTAGCTGTCCACGTAGCGCATCAGCGAGGGCCGGTTCGGCCTGAGCGACAGGATTTTTTCTGACATTCAGTGATGACCACGCGGTGGTGTCTTAAAGATAAAGTTCCTGTGGATCGATTCCGTAAGCACCCGGCTCTAGGCACTTTTCGATCCACAGTTTGTCCATGCCCTTCAAATGGGTGTCGAACAGCAGGTCCACCGTCTGGAAGTGGGGAAGGCGCTTTTTTTTCTCATCCAGAATAACCATGATGCGCGGCTTGAGCCGGCGTGCATCATTCTGCGCAATCACCACGGCCACGGCGCCGTTGCTGAGTTCCACCAGCGAGCCCGTGGGGAACACTCCCACCACCTGCATGAATTGTTCGACGACCTCGGGTTGAAACAGCGTACCGCGCCAGGAATAGATTTCGCGTACCGCTTCGTAGGGTGAACGCAGTTTTCCGTAGGGCCGTGGACTGATGATGGCATCATAGCAGTCCGCCATGGCGGCTATCTTGGCGAAAGTGGGGATCTGGTTGCCTTTGAGCTGGTCCGGATAGCCGCTGCCGTCGAAGCGCTCGTGATGACCGCGCACCATGGAAATGACGCGCTCGGTGATGTCGCTGGCTCCTTCCAGCAGATTGACGCTGTAGTCCACATGATTACGCATCACATGCCATTCGGTCTCCGTGAGTTTGTCTTCCTTCATCAACAGTGCATGCGGCAGCTTGGTCTTGCCCACGTCGAACAGCATGCAGCCCAAGCCGATTTCGTAGAGCGCCGCCTTCTCGAGACCAAGATGTCGGCCGAAGGCGATGCCCCAGATGGAAGCGCCCACCGAGTGATGATACACGTAGGAATCGTGTTTCCTCATGCGCGACAGCCAGATCATGGCATCCGGGTTGCGCAACACGCTTTCCACCATGGGTTCGACGGTTTCCTTGGCCAGCTGCACGTTCAGCCGCCCATTCGTTTCCAGCTTGGTGATCAGATCATGTACCGCACGATTCGCCTCGACGTAAATGGTCTTGGCGACAGCGATTTCCTTTTCTACCGGCTGGGAGTTCGCATACACCGTGCGGTTGCGGGTACTCGCTGCCGCGCGCGGCTTGGCGCGGTACAGGCTGGTGATCTGGGTGATAGTATGATTTTCACGGCTTAGGCCGGTTTGGGTGCGCGTGGTTTCTTGGTGCTGCTGTTCGAAGTCAACATACACATGCTCGCAATGGTGCCGCAGTTCCTCGATTTCATCCTGGTTGCGGATGAAGAATCCCTGGAACAGGAAAGGCGTGTCGGTCCAGGGGCGGTCGAGGCGCGCCACGTACATGCCTACTTCAAGATCAGCGGTGTTAATCTTTATTTGTTTTCTTGATTCCACCCGCGCTCCCTCCGGTAATATTCATGAGTATCGAGCATGCGAGACAATCCTGAGTGTACAGGCGAAAGAAAATTTTGCGTCATATCCGTACCCCCCCCGCAGTATGGCCCGGTGCCCACGGTTTTGACAATTCCCATAGATTTTAATCCTGAGTGCAGGCCGGTAAGGAGCATTTCAGGGTGTGCGTGCGGCGCGTGCCAGGCTCCAAACTTGCACTTGGAGCGCACCTGCCTGTCTGACTGTGTTGGCGAGGGCCGTGACGGTGGCGCCAGTGGTGACCACGTCATCCAGGATGGCCACATGGGCACCATCCAAGGGACAGCGGATGGCAAATGCATCGCGCAGGTTACGCTGGCGTGCGGCAGCGTCGAGCCGTGACTGTACCGCCGTATCCCGGGTGCGCACACACAGGTCTTGGGCAATAGCCAGTTGCAGACGGCGGCTCACGGGCTGTGCCAGTTCCAGTGCCTGATTGAAACCGCGTTCCCGCAGGCGCATGGCATGCAGGGGGACGGGTATGAGCAGATCCGGTTTTATGGCCGCAGCGGCGAGGAAGTCCGCCAGCAAGCCCCCCAAGAGCCGGCCGGTGGCCAGGTCGCCATTGAACTTGAACCGCTGTAGCAGCCGGTCCAGCGGCCATGTATAGAGCAGAGGGCTCAGGGCACGGTCCCAAGGAGGCGGCGCTTTCAGGCAGGTGCCACATGGTATGCCGGGCGTGGCGGGGGGCAGAGGTGCCGCGCAATGCTCACAGGCATAGCAGTTCCAGGGTAAATCCCGCAGACAACCTGCACACAGTTCCCGGCTTGCATGGCCGCGGTCGCCGCATAGGATGCAATAAGGTGAATAGAGCAGGTCACAAGCCTGTTTCAGCCAACCGTAAACCATTCCATGTTCCCGAGGTTGACAGTAATCTACCCGCCGCTACACTGCCCTTGGCGGGCCGCGGCGAAGGCCGCGCCATCATGCCATGCTTTCACGAGGCTCACCATGCGCTCTGCGACCTTGCCTGCCGACCACGATGTACGCAATGACTGGAGTGTGGCGGAAGTCCACACCCTGTTTACGCTGCCTTTCAACGACCTGCTGTTTCGTTCCCATGCGCTGCACCGACGCCACTTCGACCCCAATGCGGTGCAGGTTTCCACACTCCTTTCCATCAAGACCGGTGCCTGTCCCGAGGACTGCAAGTACTGTCCTCAGAGCGCGCGCTATCGCACGGGCCTCAAGGCCGAAAAACTCATGCGCGTGGAGGAGGTGGTGGCACAGGCGGAACGCGCACGCGACAGCGGTGCCACGCGTTTCTGCATGGGTGCCGCCTACCGTAGTCCCAGGGATCAGGATCTGGAGCAGATCATCGGGATGGTTAAAGCGGTGCGCGCGCTTGGCATGGAAACCTGCGCCACCCTGGGCATGCTGACCCAGGCACAGGCGCAGAAACTCGCCGACGCCGGTCTCGATTACTACAACCACAACATCGATACCTCCGCGGAGTACTACGGGGAGATCATCACCACGCGCTGTTTCCAGGACCGGTTGGACACCCTCCGGCATGTACGCAACACGGGCATGCACGTATGCTGCGGCGGCATCATCGGCATGGGCGAAAGCGTGCCTGATCGCGCCGCCATGCTGCACACCCTGGCGACGCTGCCGGAACACCCCGAGAGCGTGCCCATCAATCGTCTGGTGCAGGTGGAAGGTACGCCACTCAGCGGCCGCGCAGACGTGGATCCTTTCGACTTCATCCGTGTAATTGCCGTGGCGCGCATCCTCATGCCGCGATCCCATGTGCGCCTGTCTGCCGGGCGTGCGCAGATGAGCGACGAAATGCAGGCGCTGGCGTTCTTCGCCGGCGCCAATTCGATCTTCTACGGTGAAAAACTGCTGACCACGGAGAATTCGCAGCAGTCTGCAGACCGGCGGCTGTTTGCGCGCCTCGGCATCCATGCGGAACCTCACGCAGCCGTGGACGGGCATGCACAGGTGAATGCCGCCGCGGAAGAACATGAGCAGCGCCGCGCAGCGACTTGATGGCTTGCTGCGCGGGGACCTGGAGGCGCTGCACGCCCGTTCCCTCTACCGCGTGCGCTGCCTGGTGGATGGGCCCCAGGGCGCCGAACTCCTGGTGGACGGCCGGCGCTACCTCAATTTTTCCAGCAATGATTATCTGGGCCTCGCAGCGCATCCGGTACTGCGCGAAGCCGCGCGGCACGCATTGCACAAGTACGGTGTCGGCAGCGGTGCGGCACATTTGATCACAGGTCACACGCGCGCACATGCGGCGCTGGAAGAGGAATTGGCAGCGTTCGTGCAGCGTCCCCGGGCCTTGCTGTTCTCCAGCGGCTACATGGCAAATATAGGACTGGCCGGCGTGCTTGTCTCGCGCGGTGACTGCATATTGGAAGATCGTCTCAATCATGCGTCCTTGCTGGATGCCGGATTGCTCTCCGGCGCGCGTTTTTCCCGCTATGCGCACGCCGACCCGGCGGCATTGCGGGAACGCCTGACACGGCCGGCGAAGCGCACGCTGGTGATGACCGACGGCGTATTCAGCATGGATGGCGCCCTGGCGCCGTTGCCGGCGCTGGCGCGCACGGCCGAGGCAGCAGGTGCTTTTCTGATGGTGGATGACGCCCATGGTGTGGGCGTGTTCGGCGATCATGGCCGCGGCAGCCTGGAACATTTCGCGCTGGGCATGGCGGAAGTACCGGTGCTGATGGGCACCCTCGGCAAGGCTTTGGGCACCTTCGGCGCTTTTGTAGCGGGCAGCGACGCGCTCATCGAGTCGCTGATCCAGCGTGCCCGCACCTATATATACACGACGGCACCACCGGCGTGTCTGGCGGAAGCAACCCGTGCGGCTCTCAAACTGGTGCAGGTCGAAAGCTGGCGACGCGAGCATCTTTTCCGACTGATACAGCGTTTTCGCAGCGGTGCCGCGGCACTGGGATTGCCAATCATGGATTCCATCAGCGCCATTCAACCGCTGCTATTGGGCGAAGCGCGGAAAGCCCTGTTGATCTCCGATAAGCTGCGTGAACACGGCATCTTTGCGCCGGCTATCCGGCCACCCACCGTCCCCATCGGCCATGCGCGCATGCGTATTACCCTGACAGCCGCACACCGCGAAGAGCATATTGACCGGTTGTTGGCCGCATTGGCACAGGTCATTCAGGACAACAGCTAAACTTTTGATACGCAGTTTCATGCCATGAAATTACACGCGCATACCACCGGCCATGGCCCCGACTTGGTGCTGATTCACGGCTGGGCTCTGCACAGTGGCGTATGGAACAGTCTTATTGCACCACTAGCGCAACATTTCCGCGTGACCTGTGTGGATCTGCCCGGCCACGGGTACAGCCGCGAGACGCCCATGCCGGCGTCGCTTGCGCAGGTGGCGCGCCTGGTGCGGGAGGCGGCCCCGGCCCGTGCGGTCTGGCTCGGCTGGTCTCTGGGCGGGCTGGTATGCCTGCGCGCAGCGCTGGATTTTCCCGCGCAACTGCGCGCGCTGATACTGGTGAGCAGCACGCCGCGTTTCGTGACGGCGGCCGACTGGCCCCATGCCATGCCGCCGACGCAACTGCAGCAGTTCGCGCGGGAATTACGCCGGGATTACCGCCCTACGCTGCAGCGGTTTCTCGCCTTACAGGTGCGCGGCGATGCCGCAGCACGCGAGACCTTGCGCACATTGCGGGCGGCGGTATCGGCAGGCGGTGAACCGCAGCCGGCGAGTCTCGCCGCGGGACTGGAAATCCTGCGCAACGGCGACGTACGCGCAGAATTGGAATGTATCCGGTTGCCGACGCTGGTAATAACAGGTGAATATGATCGGCTGGCGCCGCCCCAGGCGGGTAAAGCATTGGCCGCCGCCATCCGCGGTGCGGCATGGCTGGATTTTGCGCACGCGGCGCATGCGCCGTTCCTCTCACAGCCGTTGGAGTTTATTGCAGCGGTAAATCAATTCATGGGGAAGCTTGCCGGGATGACAGCAACTTGAAACAGGCGATGGCTACTGCGCTTTATACACGCAGCATGGATAAATAATGTCTGAAAATCACGCCGGGAATGATTTCTGGCTCGATCGCCATCTGATGCGCGCCGCCTTCGATCGTGCTGCCCGCGGCTACGATGCAGCCGCGGTGCTGCAACATGAGGTGGGGAAACGCCTGCTGGAACGGCTCGAACTCACCACCTTGCAGCCCGCACGTATTCTCGATCTCGGTTGCGGCACCGGCCGCGCTTTGGACGCATTGCATAAGCACTACCCTGAGGCCGGGATTGTCGGAGCGGATATCGCTGTCGGCATGCTGGCGGCGGCACGCCGTGCACGGGGCTGGTTCCGGCGCATGCCGCTGGTGTGCGCCGACGCCATGCGCCTGCCGTTCACGGCCATGAGCTTCGATCTCATCTACTGCAATCTGATGTTGCAGTGGTGTAATGATCTTGGGCGTATCTTTGCTGAACTACGACGCCTGCTGCGCCCTCACGCTCTGCTGTTGTTCACTACATTTGGCCCGGACACCCTCAGGGAACTGCGGGCCGCCTGGCGGGAAGCGGACGGTTTTAATCACGTGAACCGCTTTATTGACATGCACGATATCGGCGACGCGCTCATGCGCGCGGGGTTCGTGGAGCCGGTGATGGATGTGGAATACCTGACGCTCACCTACACGGACGTGCACCTGCTTATGCGTGACCTCAAGCGCATCGGTGCGCACAACGTCACCGCCGGTCGCGCCCCTGGCCTCACCGGCCGCGGCCGCCTGCGGTGCATGCAGTCGGCCTACGAAAAACAGCGTCGCGACGGCCGGCTGCCGGCCAGCTATGAAGTAATCTATGGTACCGCCTGGACGCCCGCCTATATGCCCGCCGCCATGCTGACGCCCGGCGAAGCGCGGGCCGCGATGCTCGAGCGGCGTGGTGACGGAGGCAGGAATTGATGCGCGGCGTGTTCGTCACCGGTACGGACACGGGCGTGGGCAAGACGCTGGTTGCCGCCGGCCTGCTGCGCGCATTTGCACGCAGCGGGTGGCCATGTGTCGGCATGAAACCGGTGGCGAGCGGTGCAGCGATGACCGCGGTCGGCCCGCGCAACGCGGATGCCCTGGCCTTGCAGCGGGCCGCAAGCCTGTCGCGGCCCTATGAGTGGGTGAACCCGTACGTTTTTGTGCCGCCGGTGGCGCCGCACATTGCCGCCGCCGAGACAGGTGTCAGCATCGGCCTGGCGCGGATTCTGGAAAGTTACACACGGCTCTGCCAGGGCGCCGATGCGGTGGTGGTGGAAGGCGTGGGCGGATGGCAGGTGCCCCTGTCCGACAGCCTGGACATGCCTGATCTCGCCCGGCAGCTGGCCTTGCCGGTCATCCTGGTGGTGGGCCTGCGCCTTGGCTGTCTCAACCATGCATTGTTGAGCGCCCGTGCTATCCGTGCCGACGGTCTCAAGCTTGGCGGCTGGGTGGCAAACGCCATTGATGCAGGATTCCAACGCCATGGCGAAAATCTCGCCACACTGAGGCGCACGCTCGACGCGCCTCTGTTGGGGGAGATTCCTCACCAGTCCGGGCAGACTGCCGAGGCGGTAGCGACATGGCTCGATGTGGCGGCAATCCCCGGCTTTCTCACCGCTGCTTGAACGGTATCAGGGCTGGATTGAGCGGCCGATTTGTGCGCATGGCTGATGCAAAATCACCCGCAGCGTTTGTGGTTTCATGCGGATGCTTGTGCAAAGGATGACTCGCGGAATGCACGCAAACCCCGTGATTTTCGCGCAAATACTCACTCACTCCGTTGCGCGGAATAGGCCCTTGCAGTAGCATACTTGGCGTGTTTTCCGCCGTTTCAGCCTGGGCGGCGGGGGCATTTCCGCGAGAGGCGCTTTCCCGGCCAGATAGCCCGGGAAAGGGTGGCGCGGCAGGCGGCCCCGAGGTGGACGGCCATGCTGGCAGTCGAACCCGATGCAGCCATGCATCGTATTGTGATCGTCCCGAACCGGTCACTTTCCGTAGCGGGCCTGTGGCTCTTTTACGGCAGCATCGCGAGCGTGACGTTGACGCTTGCCATGTGGTTCACGTTGCAAGGCTTCTGGCCAGTATTGGGGTACGCCGTCGTCGAGATGCTGTTGCTCGGCGTATGCCTTTATATATGCTGGCGACATGGCCGCTACGGCGAGGTGATCATCGTGAGCGGCAACCGTGTGGTCGTGGAAAAGGGCGACGATCGCCACCTGGAGCACCGGGAATTCAGTTGTTACTGGGCGCAGGTGGTGGTGCATGAACCCGACACACGCTTGCACCCGCAGCGACTGTATATACGCTCGCACGGCAGCGAGTGCGAAATCGGGCGGTGTCTCACCGAGGCGGAACGCAAGGCTCTTGAGCAACAACTCGCGCAACTTATCGGACCCGTGGGGAAAACCGGGGTAGCCTGAAGAGACCGACGGACAATCGATTTCCAGCAGGAGATACACACGCATGGTCCTCAATAAAGTCAAGAATGTCTTGTGCGGGGTGGCCGCCGCCTTGGTGCTGATTTCCGGATCAGCCTTCGCCCTGGATCTCAACATGCCGGTGGGCGTGACGCCCATGAGCCACGATGTCTACGACTTGCACATGTATGCCTTCTGGGTATGCGTGGGTATCGGCATCGTGGTGTTCGGTCTGATGCTCATCTCCATCATCTGGCATCGCAAAGCCGCTGGCCACCAGCCGGCACAATTTCACGAGAACACCGCTGTCGAGGTTATCTGGACCGTCATCCCTTTCATCATTCTGATCGCGCTCGCCATTCCCGCCGCCAAGATACTGGTGAAAATGACCAATACCAGCGATCCGGACATGACCGTCAAGATCGAGGGCTACCAGTGGAAATGGCAATACGATTATCTGCAGAACGGCTTCAGTTATTTCAGTACGCTGGCCGCGGACAGCAATGCTGCGTCACAACTTGATTCCGGCATCAACCCGGATAGCGTGCCCCATTATCTGCGCAACGTGGATCACCCTATGGTGGTACCCACGGGCAAGAAGATCCGCCTGTTGGTTACCGCCAACGATGTGATTCATTCCTGGTGGGTCGAGGATTTCGCCGTCAAGGTGGACGCTATACCCGGTTTCGTGAACGAGGCCTGGATCAAGGTAGAAAAACCCGGTACCTATCGCGGCGGCTGCACCGAACTTTGCGGTCGCGGTCATGCCTTCATGCCTATTGTGGTGGTGGCGGAGAACTGGGACGATTACCAAAAATGGTTGGCGGCCATGCAGGCCAGCCACGGTGCCTTCATCAATCCCGCCACCCTGCAGCCCGAACAGAATGGCAGTCCGGTGGTGTATGCGCCGGCTGAACTCAACTTCAATGCGCCCACATCCGCCCAGCTGGAACCGGTCGCGGCCGTTCTTCCCGCTGCGGCACAGCCGGCCGTTCCGGGGACTGCAGCGACAATAGTCAAGCCTGCCCCGAAGCATCCCGCGATTGCGGAAAAAACCTGGACCATGGCCGAGGCCATGGAGCGCGGCAAGAAGGTTTACGCGGACAACTGCGCCGCTTGCCACATGCCGGACGGCAAGGGCAACCCGGCGATGGGTGTCAAGGCCATCGCCGGTGGCGCCATTGCCAACGGCCCATTGGCGGCGCATATCGCGCTGGTGCTCCACGGCAAGGGCATCATGCCTGCCTGGGGCAACCAGCTGAATGACGCCGATCTCGCCGCCGTGATCACCTTCGAGCGGAATTCCTTCGGCAACCACACCGGTGATCTGGTGCAGCCCGCACAGATCAAGGCCGCACGCTGACACCGTGAATCAGGAGTAGAGCATGAGCACCGTCGCTGTCGCCCACGAACACCATGCCGAGCATCCGCGCGGCATCTGGCGCTGGATTACCACCACCAATCACAAGGATATCGGCACGCTGTATTTGTGTTTCAGCCTGCTGATGTTCTTCGTGGGCGGCGCCTTCGCCATGCTGATCCGCGCCGAGCTGTTCACTCCCGGCATGCAGCTCATGGATCCGCTGTTCTTCAACGAGATGACCACGTTGCATGGTCTGGTCATGATCTTCGGCGCCATCATGCCGGCGTTCGTGGGGCTCGCTAACTGGATGATACCCATGATGATCGGCGCGCCCGATATGGCGCTGCCGCGCATGAACAACTGGAGCTTCTGGATCCTGCCGTTCGCCATGCTGCTGTTGTTGTCTACCCTGTTCATGCCGGGGGGTGCTCCCGCGGGCGGTTGGACCATGTATCCGCCGCTGATGTTGCAGACCGGCATCGCCTTTCCGTTCACGATCTTCGCCATCCACCTGATGGGTATTTCCTCGGTGATGGGCGCCATCAACATCATCGCCACCATCCTCAACCTGCGTGCGCCGGGCATGAGTCTCATGAAGATGCCCATGTTCGTGTGGAGCTGGCTCATCACCGCGTACCTCCTCATTGCGGTGATGCCGGTATTGGCGGGCGCAGTGACCATGGAACTCATGGACAAATATTTCGGCACCAGCTTCTTCAACGCCGCCGGCGGCGGTGACCCGATACTCTATCAGCATGTGTTCTGGTTCTTCGGACATCCCGAGGTATACATCATGATTTTGCCGGCTTTCGGCATCATTTCAGAGATTATCCCGACGTTCTCCCGCAAGCCGCTGTTCGGCTACAGCTCCATGGTGTACGCCATCGCTTCCATCGCCTTCCTGTCGTTCATTGTATGGGCGCATCACATGTTCACGGTGGGCATGCCGCTGGCGGCGGATTTGTTTTTTATGTTTTCCACCATGCTGATCGCAGTGCCCACGGGCGTGAAAGTTTTCAACTGGACGGCCACCATGTGGCGGGGTTCGCTCAGTTTTGAGACGCCCATGTTGTTTGCCATTGCTTTTCTGTTCCTGTTCACCATCGGCGGCTTTTCCGGCGTGATGCTGGCGCTGGTGCCCGCCGACTGGCAATATCACCAGACTTACTTCGTGGTGGCGCACTTTCACTACGTGCTGGTGACCGGCGCCGCCTTTGCCATCATGGGTGGGGTATATTACTGGCTGCCCAAGTGGACCGGGCACATGTACAACGAGAAGCTGGCCAAAACGCACTTCTGGCTGACGGCCATTTCCGCCAACGTACTGTATTTTCCCATGCACTTCCTGGGACTCGCCGGCATGCCGCGCCGTATTCCGGACTATCCGGTGCAGTTCACCGATCTCAACCAGATCGTGTCCATAGGAGGCTTCGTGTTTGGTGCCTCACAGTTGCTGTTTGTTGCCTGCATTATCCTGTGCGTCCGCGGCGGCAAGAAAGCGGAGGCCAGGGTATGGGAAGGCGCCCACGGCCTGGAATGGACGCTGCCTTCACCGCCCCCGTATCACAGCTTTACCGAGCCACCGGCGCCGAACCTCATCTGGGCGCATCCGTACCGGAATGATTGAAAGGCAGCGCAGGTGCAATTATCGGCCATGAGCAAGCCTGTGCAAAATTCGCTGGAACAGCGTCAGCGGCGCGCCATGCGTACCGCCATCATCGCGGCACTGGTGGCCCTGGCATTTTATGTCGGATTCTTTCTCTTCATGCATTGGAAGCACCGGTGAGCATGCCGCAGAAAACCCGTATTTACAACCGGAAGTCGGCGGTCAAACGGCGGCTGCGGGAGATCCTGATGTTCGGCTTTGCACTGGTGCCGCTTTACCGGGCGATATGCCGGCTTACGTGGTTGAACGGTCATGGCGGCGTGGAAGCGGCTTCGACGGCCTGTGCCGGTGACGTTCCAGGTTGATCTGGCATTACCCCGCCGGAGAGGAATAACAGTTGAAGCGGAAACAAATTGACACGACGCAACATGCCGTACCCAGTACGGCGATGGCATTAAAGTAACGGGAGAGAAAAATGTCAGCAGAGGCGCACGCCGGTAACCGCTATTACATCCCGAATGGCACTCACTGGCCTATCATCGGGTCGGTGGGTCTGTTCACCACTGCGGTGGGTGCGGCTACCTGGCTCGAGGATATGGACTTCGGCAAATACCTGTTCGTGTTGGGGCTGCTCATCCTATTCGGCATGATGTTCGGCTGGTTCGGCACGGTGATTCGCGAGAGTCTGAGCGGCACTTACAACACCCAGGTGGACCGCTCCTTCCGCTGGGGCATGACTTTTTTCATCTTTTCCGAAGTGATGTTCTTCGGCGCATTCTTCGGCGCGCTGTTCTACGCGCGGGTGTTTGTGCAACCTTGGCTCGGCGGGGCGAGCAACAGCCTGTTCACCAATCTGTTGCTGTGGAAGGGCTACGAGCCGACTTGGCCGTCCAACGGTCCGGCCGGCCTCGGCGGGGCGTTTGAGGCCATGAAGCCGCTCGGCATCCCGGCCCTCAATACCCTGATTCTGCTTTCCAGCGGCCTGACCGTGACGCTCGCCCATTGGAGTTTGAAGGAGGACAACCGTAAAAAGCTGATTTTTTTCCTTTCGCTTACCGTGATTCTGGGCTTCTCATTCGTGGTGCTGCAGGCGCATGAGTACATCCACGCCTACACCGAGCAGAACTTGACCCTCGGCAGCGGCATCTACGGCACCACGTTTTTCATGCTCACCGGCTTCCACGGACTGCATGTGACCATCGGCGCCATCATGCTCACGGTGATCCTGGTCCGGGCGATCCGCGGACATTTCACTCCGCAGAACCATTTCGCGTTCGAGGCGGTCACCTGGTACTGGCACTTCGTGGATGTGGTATGGCTGGGGTTGTACATATTCGTATACTGGCTGTAGCCGCAGTTTGAGCGCGCTCCGAAAGCGCTGCCTGGGGCAGTGCTTCTTGTTTTGTGCCGAAGATCGTTCAGCGATTCGGCAACAGGCCGTGAGGGTGCAGAATCCCGGTCCAGTAGCCGAGCAGCAACAGGAAGAACAGCAACAGGGAGAGCGCGATGCGTACGCTGAGCGCCTTGACGGCGCGGGTGGACTGGCCGCGGTCATGCAGCATGTAGAACATGCCGGAGAACAGGCTCGCGACGATGAGCAGCAGAATCAGGATAATGATGAAATCAGGCAACATCCAACACGTCTCCCAACGGATGCGCGCACGGTAGCACGCGGCATGCACCTCGGCAAATGGCAGTTCCGTCCGACATTGTGGCCCACGCTGGCGACGCTGGTGCTGCTCGTTATCCTGGCGTGGCTCGGCATCTGGCAGTTGCATCGCGCCGATTACAAGCGTGCGCTGCTTACCCAATACCGGCAGGTAACCACGCTGCGGCCTGTCTCGCTCAACCAGGCGCTCGTTTCCGGTGGGCTGGATGCGCTGCCGCGTTACCGGCATGTGCAGGCGCGGGGTCATTACGATAGCGCCCATCAGGTATTGCTGCAGGAGATGCAGCACCACGGCCAGGTCGGGTACGAAGTGCTGACACCCTTCGTGCTGGAACCGCAGCAGCGCACGATACTGGTGGACCGTGGCTTCCTGGGTGTCAGTCCGACGGTTAAACGCCTGCCGGATGTGAACGTGGCATCCGATACCCGTACCCTGTATGGCGTGCTCGGCATCCTGCCGGTGCCGGGTATCCGTCTCGGCAAAGAAACGGTGCCGGCTGGTTGGCCCAAACTGATGTTATATCCGCGTTATCGGAATCTGGCAGGGCTGTATGGCAATACACTGCTCAGACCCGTGCTGCTGCTGGATGCGGCGCAAGCGGATGGTTTTGTGCGCGACTGGAAGCCGGACATCGGTTTCCCGCCGTTGCGGCATGATGCCTATGCGCTGCAATGGTTCGCATTGGCCCTGGCGCTTTTCATTATCTGGATTGTTGTAAACAGTAAATGGATTAAAAATGACCGAGACACCAAACCCGATTAAGCCGGCACGCCGCCGCCAACCCTGGATTCTGATCGGTATACTTTCTGCAATATTCATATTGCCGCTGATCGCCGCGTGGATTCTGTACTTCAACATCAACCGCTGGCCGTTCGGCAGCACCAGCCATGGTGAGTTCATCAAACCGGCACGTCAGCTGGTAACCGCCTCTTTGCCGCTGCCATTCGCGGGTGGCACACTGGCGCCTGATTTCTTCAAGGGCCGCTGGACACTGGTATACATGAGCACCGCGTTCTGCAATCCCGATTGCGAAGAGGCGCTCTATGTTACACGCCAGGTGCGCTTCGCCATGGGTCAACAGATCAAAGAAGTGCAACGCCTGTATCTGGTGGAAGGTACGCCGCAGAATCCCGGCAAACTCCTGCGCCTGCATCCTGATCTTACCGTGGTGGATATCGCCAACGCCGCCGGCCGGAATTTTGTGCAACAGTTCAGCAGGGACGGCCATTCCGCACCGCAGGTGGGCAAGTTCATCTATCTGGTGGACCCGCGCGGATTTTACATCATGCGCTATGCAATCAACGCCAAGCCGGAAGGCCTGCTGAAGGATTTGCAGCACCTGCTGGGGCAGGATGGGGGCATATAGGCGTGAGGTGCAAGTGGTATCTGTATCTGGCGATGTTGGCGACACTGCTCGCTATCGGCGTGATTATGCTGGGCGCTTATGTACGGCTCTCCCAGGCGGGGCTCGGCTGCCCCGACTGGCCGGGTTGCTACGGTCACATGAGTGTGCCGGATACCCACCAGGCCGTTGCTCGGGCGGACGCCCGTTATGCCGGTCGTCCGGTCGAAGCGGCGCGCGCCTGGAAGGAAATGTGGCATCGCTACTTCGCCGGCAGTCTGGCGCTGCTGATTCTGCTGCTGGCGGTGGCGGCCTGGTGGCGGCGGTGGCGCGATGGATGGGCACGTACGCGTGCCGCGCGACCCCTGGAAGTTTCCGCAGGGGCGGAAGGCGGAATGCCGGGAGCGGCCGTTCCGGTCCAACCAGTATTGTTGCCCACGCTGCTGCTGCTCACCGTCATCTTCCAGGCGCTGCTGGGCATGTGGACGGTGACGTTGTTGTTGTTTCCGCCGGTGGTGATGGGCCATCTGTTGGGCGGCTTTGCGACTTTTGCACTGCTGGTCCTTCTGGTGCTGCAGAGCGGAAACTTTTTGCGCGCGGGCGATAGTGCCACCTCCCTTATGCGCGGGCTTGCTGTGGCTTGCCTCGTGGTGCTGATTTGCCAGATCGCCCTGGGCGGCTGGGTGAGCAGCAACTACGCGGGCATCGCTTGTGCGGATTTCCCCACCTGCCAAGGCCAATGGTGGCCGCACATGAATTTCACTGCGGCCTTTTCCTGGCACGGTTTGGGGCCTGATTACCAGGGCGGTGTTCTCAGTGATCCGGCGCGCGTTGCCATCCAGGTCAGCCACCGCATTGGCGCACTGGTGACTTTCCTGACCCTGATCATGACGAGCCTGGTGTGCCTTATGAAAGGCCCTCGGCCTGCGCTCAAATGGCTGGGCGCGGTGATCGGCGGGCTGGCAGTTTGTCAGGTGGGCATCGGCGTCAGCATTGTGCATCTGGGTTTGCCGCTTGCCCTCACGGACGCCCATACGGGTATGGCAGCATTGCTGCTGGCCTCGGTGGTGACGCTCAACTGGGCGGCGTGGGCGAGGCCGGTGTCTTTACCAAGCTGCCGGTGGCAGGTTGGTCCGGCCGAGCGGGCGGCCAGGGAAGGCCGCCCTGGAACGCCGCCGCACCAGGCGGGAATGCGTAGCACGGCGGAGCCGGTCACGCCTGATTCAACGTCATCAACATGAACACGCGCTCGAATGAAATTGCACCCGTGAACACCGCCCACTCCACTTGGCGGGATTTCTACGAACTCGGCAAGCCGCGCATCGTGGCGCTCATCGTGTTCACCGCCGTGGTCGGCATGTTCCTTTCCGTACCTGGGATGGTACCGCTGCAACCTTTCCTTTTTGGCGTTATCGGCATCGGCCTTGCTGCCTCCTGTGCCTCGACGATCAACCATCTGCTGGACCGGCGGGCCGACGCCGCCATGTTCCGTACCCGCCACCGGCCGCTGCCCCAGGGGCATGTCACTGAGCGTCAGGTGATAATGTATGCGATGGTTTTGGGCGCACTCTCCATGGCGGTGCTGGTAGTGTTTGTGAACCGGCTCACGGCCATCCTGACCTTCGCCTCGCTCATCGGCTACGCCATCGTCTATACCGGCGTGCTGAAGCGTGCCTCACCGCAGAATATTGTCATCGGCGGCATCGCTGGTGCCGCGCCGCCGGTGCTCGGCTGGGCGGCGGTTACCAACCACGTGGGCGCAGGCGCGCTGCTTCTGTGCCTTATCATCTTTGTGTGGACGCCGCCGCATTTCTGGTCGCTGGCCATCTACCGCCGCGAGGATTACGCCAAGGTGGGCATTCCCATGCTGCCGGTGACCCACGGTGTGCCCTACACAGTGATGCACATCATTCTCTACACCATCCTGCTGCTGGTGGTGAGTGTACTGCCCTACCTCATCGGCATGAGCGGCTTGCTGTATCTAATCGGTGCGTTGGTTCTGGGGGCGATTTTTCTTTGCTATGCCTTTGCTTTGCGTTTCAGCCGCGATGAGCGCCTGCCCATGAGGACCTTCCGTTATTCCATCTTCTATTTAACCGGGGTGTTTGTGTTGCTGCTGGCGGACCATTATGTCCTCTTGCTTCACCACGGCTGATTGCCTGTGGCAGCCAATTCTCCGGGCTTCACGTCGGCAAGCCTGTGTGGCGTCCGGCGCGCGTGAGCCCGCGTATTGCGGAGTCTGTGAATGGCTCAAGGGATTTCCGGACCTGCCCAAAGGGGCTGAAACCTTGAGTGAATGATGCTGCTCTGCGTATAGTGCGCGGCACCGTGATGTCCTTGCCGTGACAGACCCCAAACGGGTCCATGTGGCGGACAGGCGCATCACTCATGCAGGAGAACCATCCGTGAGCACACAACCGCACTCCATCGTCACACCACGCACCGAACTAACCGTCCGTGGCCTGATCTTGGGGGTCGTCATTACCTTGGTGTTCACCGCCGCCAACGTGTTCTTCGGACTCAAGGCCGGACTGACTTTCGCCACTTCGATTCCTGCCGCGGTCATTTCCATGGCCATCCTGCGTCGCTTTCGCAATACGACCATGTCCGGCAAGATCTGGCCGCTGGCGGTGGTGGGGGACCGGGTTTTACGACTGCCGCCATCTGGATCGGCGGCATCGTCTTCATCGTGAGCCTGGGGGTCCGTCCTCTACAACTGGGTCAGCCGCATGGGACGTGCCGTCACGCAAGGCTAGCGACTTTGCGGCGGCGGCTCCCGGAGCAGGTGCGCAGACGCATGCATGCGCCCGGCGACAATGCGAAAACGACACACTTGTCCGGCCTCGGCGAGGATGCCCGGAGGCGGGGTTCCAGTCACGATGCCGATTCCTCCCCCGCACCTGTGGCCCGTATTGATAGTGAAGCGCCGCTCAAACGCCTGGGGATTCCATGATTGAAGAATCCTTGAACTTCATGGCCCATCTGAAGCGCCACCATGATCTTCCGGGTGGCGAGCATGTATGTTATTGCGGCCTGGGTTCTGATCCAGCTCGCCAACAGCATCTTCCCCGATCTCGGCTGTCCGCGGCAAAGCGTGCGGGTCCTGATTGTGGCGGCGGCATTCTTGTTACCGGTGGTGCGGGTGCGGAGCTGGATGTTCATTCCGCCCGCGAAGGAGAGCCCGGTGAAGTACTCTCGCTGGCAGCCGCTGCTCAAGGCCATGCTCAAGCGAATGGGCTTGCTGTATCAACCTGCGGCACTGCCGGGTGGCGCGTGAACTCTTGATCCTCAAGTCTGGTCAGGGTGTGCTTGCGCATCAAATTATCTTGAATACCAGGACAGGCCAGCAGTGTCCAAGCGCATCCCGCAATTTCCAACGGAGGCGATATGAAAAGCATCATGAATTTGGCAATGCTGAGTGTCGTTCTTGCAGGGGCACCCGTGCTGGCCGCGGATACCCAGGCGCTTTCTCCCGAACTCCAGAAACTGGATGTCTCTGTCGGCCACTGGCAGTTCCATGGTGAAACTCTGGCTACTCCATTCGGTAAAGCCGGAACATGGACCTGGAGCGAGGATTGTCACTGGTCGGGGAATCGGGTTTTTCTGGTGTGCAGTTTCACCAATGACTGGTCCGGGAAAACCGTCAAATCATTGGTGGTGGATACCTATAACAACCAGGATCGCGCGTACTGGCATTACGAATTGTTCGCTGTCGGAGCAACAGGGAAACGGCCGTTTGTCTCGCGTATGACCGTTACGGGTAACACCTGGATTGAATATGGGCAGGGCAAGGCGCAAGGCAATAAAATCAACGAACGTATCGTGTACCGGTACGCATCACCCACCCGGGTGAGTGTGGAGATTCAGGTGTCCCGGAATGGCGCGTATTGGATTACGATTGATCGCGGTCGTGGGGTGAAGCGGCGGTAACCGCAATAGCCGAGGGTGTGCTATGCACCCATCCAGTCAGTCGCGCAGGCTGAACATCCGCATGAAAGTGGGGTGGCGCAGCAGGCTGTGCAGTACGGTCACGCCCAAGTGGCCGCCCCAGTAGGTCCATGCCAGCACCGCCAGGTCGCTATGCAGTTCTGCCACCTCATGCAGGAGCACACGACTCGCGCCAGACAGGCGTAGGATGAAAAACAGGCCGCCGCTCACCGCCACGGCGGTAATGGCGAGCAACCCCAGGCCGTGGGTGAAGCCTGCGAGACTGCCTTCCTCTCCGGGTTCGCCCGCAGGCAGGCGAAGATGGCGTACGCCCTGCCAGGATTCCCTGAAAACATTGCGCAGGCCCGCAAATGTCCAGGGGAACAGATGGCGCACCCCTTCTGCGGGATGGGTGAAGGACCACCGCCAGTGCA
Source organism: Natronospirales bacterium (assembly GCA_021816765.1). Classification (GTDB taxonomy): domain Bacteria; phylum Pseudomonadota; class Gammaproteobacteria; order Natronospirales; family REEB76; genus REEB76. Next base: position 23,677 of record JAKAXB010000004.1, read on the forward strand.
AAACGATCAGCGCCAGGATGCTGAATCCCAGTGCCTCGTGTATCTCGAAGTCCGCACTCTCCGGCCGGCCGGGCCGGGGTCCGTCCATAACGCTGCCGAGGATGAGCTGCGTGGTCACACTGATGGCCAACAGCAGATGTAACAGCCGCAGCGGCCGGCTCCATCGTCCGGGGTGATTTCCCCGAGGGGTCATGGGTCGTGTTCCTGTGGTTGTAAAACGCACCCGGCTATTTTGCCGGAAGTCAGGTAACAGACAACAAAAAACCCGGCAAATTGCCGGGTTTTAATCTTCATTTACCCTGCCCCACAGACGCTTCAGGCCATCAGCACACCCAGTTTCTTGATGGCGTTATTTTCCAGCTGGCGGATGCGTTCGGCCGATATGCCGTAGTGATCCGCCAGCTCCTGCAGGGTGGCCTTGCTCTCGTCCAGCCAGCGACGCTGCATGATGTGCCGACTGCGCTCGTCCAGTTTGGTGAGCGCCCGGAGCAGTTGCGCCTCACCCTGCTCTTCCCAGTCGGAATGCTCCAGCGCATGGGCCGGATCGGCATTCGCGTCCGCCGCCAGATAGGTTACGGGGGCCACGCTATTGCTGTCCTCATCCTCGCTTTCCGGCGTGCTGTCGAAGGTGATGTCCTGGCCGGCGAGGCGTGATTCCATCTCCCGCACATCCTCTGGGGAGACACCCAGTTCTCTGGCGATGGTATTCACCTCCTCGTGGTTCATCCAGCCGAGGCGCTTTTTGGAGCCGCGCAGGTTGAAGAACAGCTTGCGCTGCGATTTGGTGGTGGCCACCTTGACGATGCGCCAGTTCTTGAGAATGAACTCGTGCATTTCCGCCTTGATCCAGTGCACGGCGAAGGACACCAAGCGCACCCCCACCTTGGGATCGAAGCGCTTTACCGCCTTCATGAGGCCGATATTGCCTTCCTGGATCAGGTCGCCCAGGGGCAGGCCGTAACCCAGATAACCGCGCGCCATGTGTACCACGAAGCGCAAGTGGTGCAGCACCAGTTCACGGGCCGCGTCCAGATCCTGCTGCTCATGGAAACGCACGGCCAGCACCCGCTCTTCCTGTGCGCTTAGCACCGATATGCCGCTGATAGCCTGGATATAGGCATCCACACTGCCGGTAGGGCCGGCCAGTATGAGTCGTTGGGAGCGGGGCATCAGGCTGGTACGGGTCATGGGAACTTCCTCAAGAAGCGTGCGAAACATGTTAGCACTCCGGGCATTAGAGTGCTAATACGGGCGGGAGGTTCCCTGCCTACTCTAAGAATTAAACGCTTTATTATCAGCGGGTTGTCAAGTCGGCTCGATGGCTCGCAGATGCCTTGCCACCGCCACCCAGGAACCCAGCCAGCCAAGTGCAATGCCGCTGACCAGCAGTACCAAGCTGCCCTCAAATCCCAGACCGCTCAAGCTGAACCGGCTGCCATACAGGCTCGCCAGATGCGCCACCGGCCCGGCCATGAGCAGCAGGGCGATGAGTACCAGTATCCACGCCATTACCCCGCCTGCAAGACCGTACCAGGCGCCGTGGTACAGGAATGGGCGGCGGATGAAAGCGTCGGTGGCGCCCATAAGCTTGCTGACCTCGATTTCCGTACGCCGGTTTTCGATCTCCAGGCGGATGGTGTTGCCCACGATAAGCACCACCGCCAGGGCCAGCAGCAGGGCGATGATCAACACCGCCCTGTGCAGGATGTCCAGCATGGCCTGCAGCCGCCGCAGCCACTGAATATCCATGCGCACCTCAGCCACCTGCGGCAGCACACCCAGCTCATGGCCGAGCTGTTGTGCTGCCACCGGCGTGGTGTAGTCGTTCGTCGGACGGATCACCAATACCGCCGGAAGGGGGTTGCTGCCGAGCAGGCTGAGGGTGTCGCCAAAACCGGAGTGCTGCCGGAACTCCGCCAACGATTGGCTGGCGGTGATGACCTTCACGGACGCAACACCGGCATGCGCACGCACGCTGTCGGCCAACTGCTGTACCGCACTGTCGGAGAGGTTCTGTTTGAGGAACAGCGAAATCCGCGCGGCACCTTGCCAGGTACCGCTCACGCTTTTGGCATTGCTCACCAGCACCAATGTGCCGGCGGGCAGCGCCAGGGCGATGCCGATCACCATCACGGTCATGAGCGTAGCCAGCGGATAGCGGCGCAGACGCTCGAATCCCGCTGCCAGCATCTGCCGGTGGTGCAGGCGGTAGGCAGCGAACCGCTGGCCCAGGGTTTGGCGGCTCAGGCGTGCGCCGCGGGCGCCGTCGTCACGCGCGGCCGGCATGGGCGTCTCCCTGGAGTTCCGGCGCCACCACGCGGCCGGCGCGCAGGCTCAAGACACGTTGCCCGAGTCGGCGGATGAGGTTGTGGTCATGGCTTGCCACCAGCACCGTAATGCCCACCTGGTTGAGCCGCCGGAACAGCTGCATCACCTCGAAGGACAGGTCCGGATCCAGATTGCCGGTAGGCTCATCGGCGATGAGAATGGGCGGGCGGCTGATCACGGCGCGGGCGATGCCCACGCGCTGCTGCTCACCGGTGGAAAGCATTACCGGCAAGGCACGCTCCTTGTGCGCGAGTCCCACCAGCTCCAATGCTGCGCTCACGCGCTTGGGGATATCCTGGTATGCTACACCGGCGATGATGAGCGGCAGCGCCACATTGTCGAACACCGGACGATCGTGCAGCAGTTTGTGATCCTGGAAAATCATCCCCACCTTACGGCGGTAGTGTGGAATCTGACCGCGACGGATGCCCCCCAGATTCTGGCCGTTGACGATGATCTGGCCGCGGCTCGGCCGTTCAATGAGGGCCAGGAGTTTCAGTAGCGTGCTTTTGCCGGCACCCGACGGGCCGGTGAGGAACACCATCTCGCCGTGCTCAATGTTGAAACTCACGCTGGCGAGGGCTTCGTTACCGCCCGCGTAGCGCTTGCTCACCTCTGAGAATTGAATCAAGGTTGTGCACCCTCGGATGCGCCGGTCAATGCGCTGGCAAATGCGCGTGCGTTGAATTCTTGCAGATCGTCGGCCTGCTCACCGATGCCGATGAAACGCATGGGGATGCCGAAACGCTGAGCCGCAGCGATGACGATACCCCCCTTGGCAGTGCCATCCAGCTTGGCAATAACGAGTCCGGTCACGTGCACGGCGGCATGGAACTGTTCGATCTGCCGCAGGGCATTCTGGCCGGTGCCGGCATCCAGCACCAGCAAACATTCGTGGGGTGCGGCCGCATCCTGCCTGGCGAGCACGCGGCGGATTTTCTTGAGTTCTTCCATGAGGTTGCCCTGGGTATGCAGACGCCCGGCGGTGTCCACCATGAGCAGGTCGTTGCCGCGGGATTTGGCGGCTAGCCAGGCGTCATGGGCCACGGCAGCGGGGTCGGCACCCGCTGCCTGCGCCACCACCGGCACGCCCTGACGTTCGCCCCAGACCTTGAGCTGTTCCACGGCCGCGGCACGGAAGGTATCAGCAGCCGCCAGCATGGGCTTGAGCCCATGGTTCTGGTAACGCCGCGCCAGCTTGGCCACGGTGGTGGTCTTGCCTGCGCCGTTTACGCCCACCACCAGGATAACAAAGGGCTTTGCAGTGCCATCGAGTGTGAGCGGGTGGGCCACCGGCTGGAGCAGCGCGGTGATTTCTTCCGCCAGCGCGGCTCGCAGGGCGCCGGAATCCTGTAGATGGCCGTCGCGCACACGCGCACGCAGGCCTTCCAGAATCCCCTGGGTCGCTGCCACGCCCGCATCCGCCTGCAGCAACTGGGTTTCCAGTTCTTCCAGCAGCACTGCGTCCACACCACGACCCGGCGCAATCCGCAGCGTCGCACGCTGCAGGCGCTCGCGCAATTTGCCGAGGAATACGCTTTTGGAAGCGGCTTGGCTCATCGGTTTGGTAATGAGGCGGCAGACGCCATCTTAGCATCGGGGCGCAGGTCGCAAAAAAATCGGGGCGGCCACAGCCGCCCCGTCAATGTTGAGCCAAGGCGATTATTTGATGAAGCCCTGGCTGTTGTTGATTTGCAGGAAGGTGCCGCTGCTCGCCATGAAAGACACCATTTCCGATTGCATTTCGTGTGTGACAGCGCCGTAGAGCGGAGCATCCGCAGCGCAGGCGCTGGACGGTGGTGCCGGGTTGAGTATCGAACCGTGGTCTCCGGCCTCAAACTGCACCACGGCATGCACGGGTGTGGTGAAGTTGCCGGTATTGCCGTTGACGGCGGTAAGGCCCATGAGATTTACCAGCAGATTGGTGCTGCTGTTGGGCACGACTGTGTCGGGCACGTTGCAGGGGTCGTTGTTGAAACCGCCCACCACCTCGATCATGTGAATGGGATCATTGGCCGCCGCCGTCGCGGCGTAATTGGCCGGATCGCCGTCCTCGATGACTGTCTGCGCATCGCGGAAGAAGTCAAAGAAGAACTGGGTGTTCTGCACGATGCCTTCCTGGGCAAGACCGCTGATGATCTGCGGCGCGAAACTCTGGGAGTTCAGCAGCAGTTGGGTGACGTCGCCGCCCGGATTGGCGAGCGTCGCCGCCACAATGTGCTTGCCATCCACGCCGAGGAATGTGGTGCCCACGATACCGCCCAGGGAATGACCTACAAAATAGAGTTGTGAACCGTCAAACGTGTTGATGGCGGTGGGCGCGCTTGGCGGACCCGAAATTGCTGCCAGGGTCGGCACGGTGGCAGTGAGGTTGATGAGATCCGCCACCGCCTCCCGCAGGTTGTCCCGGGAAGTCAGCAGACTCGACAGATTGATGAAGTAAGTGCCAGACGGCGCGATGCCGGTGCCCGCCGGCAGGAAGGGGGGGATCGGCGGCAGATCAAAGGTGCGCTCGTGGCCTTTCTGATAAAGCGGATCGCTGGTATTGGTTATGCCATGCAACGGCAGATCGATGGCAACCGCCGCAAAGCACTGGCTGGCCAGCGCATCCGCCACCGCGAATACGTTCTCGCGATCCTGGGTAATGCCATGCTGGAAGATCACCGTTTTCCAGCCGCTGGCCGGCATGCTGCAGCCAGTCTTGCTGGCGATCGGTATGGTCACCAGTATCGGAATGACATTCTGTGCCACAGTCGCAGCCGGCATGGGTGACTGGAAAGTCGTGTCGCCGCCGGAACTCGTATGCCAGTAACCGGTAAGCGGTGCGATGGGGTTCGAAGCCGTCGGCACGGCCGAGTAGTAGGGTAGCGCCACGTCACCCGCATAGATTTCTGCCAACCCCGGCGACGCGGAACCCAGCACGGCAGGATTGTTGGTAGCGAGGCCCGTGTCAATAATGCCAACGCCTTGGGGCTGCGGTGTGGCCTTGGCATTGGCGGCGATAGCGCCGAGGGTGGATCCGATGAACTGGGTGCTGAAACTGAAGGTGACGACGATGCTCTGGGGATTGATGCCGGCACCCGCCGCTACCGCCAGCTGCGGTAGGGTGAACTGCGCCACCTGATCCAGTTGCGGATTGCCGGTGGTGCCCATCGTGCCGCCGCTGAGTACCGGCAGATCCGCTTTGAGGATGGCCTGATAATCAGCGCTCGGCGTCACGGCACTGCCGCTGGTGTCCTTGATGCCGTTGGTGAGCACCACGAGATAGGTGCTGGGCACGGGTGTGGGCGTGCCGCCGACAATCTGCAAGGTGCTGGGTGCCAGCGGCTTGCACGGCGTGATATTGAGCACCGTGCCGCCGGAATCGATGGCAGGCGATACACTCACCGTGTAATTCGTCGTAGTCGCGCTGCAGTTGGCGCCCTGCACCAGCGGCGTCACCGTGCCCTTGGGATTGACCGCCTTGTTCTGTGGATCGGAAGCGACTTTGAAGACGAAGACGTCGCCGGCATTCAGGCTGGTGGAATCCACGGGGGCGGTGAAGTAGGCGTTGATGACCGACTGGGTGCCGAAACCATCCAGGTGATTCATGGCCAAAGTCGGCGCGTTGGCCGGGTTGTTCACGCCGGTCGGCAGCACCGGGATGTTCAGCGTGCCGGTGGTGCTGCCGTTGAAGTACAGATCATCGGGAAACGGCCCGATGCCGCTCAAGGGTGAAAAGCTCGCCTGGAAACCGGTGCCGATATTGGAGTTCGGTGCTGTAGAGTACGTCGAGTTGTTGCCCTGGACGCAGGCGGTGAGGGCCAGAACGAGAGTGGGAAGCAGGAGCAGCGCGCGCTTATTCATTTGTTTTCCTCCATAAACGGCGGAGTTAGGGTACGCTGGAGACGCGCTGCCGCGCAAGCACCCGAAATTCCCATGCAAGATATGCCCAACCCCCTGAATTTCGTGGATTTGTAGCATGTTCCATCCCGGCCGCGGTTACCGCAATGAATTCCGCATTATCGCCGGCCGCTGGCGCCGGCGGCGCCTCAAATTTCCCGACCTGCCGGGCATCCGGCCGTCGCCTGACCGGGTGCGGGAAACGCTGTTCAACTGGCTGATGCACGTGGTAGCGGGTGCCCGCTGCCTCGATTTATTCGCCGGCAGCGGAGCGCTGGGTCTGGAAGCCCTCTCACGGGGAGCGCAACAGGTCATGTTTGTGGACCGGGAATTCCAGGTAGTACAGGCCGTCAATGCGCACCTGCAGCTGCTGGGCGCCAGGGGTGGCGAAGTGTTGCAAGCCGATGCGCTCGCCTTTTTGCGCGGTCCTTCACGTCTTTTCGACATCGTATTTCTGGACCCGCCGTTTTCATCCTCATTGCTGGTGGAATCCATCGCTCTTTTGGATCAGGGGGGCTGGCTGGCGCCGCGAGCCTACCTTTATATGGAGTATTCCCTGGGCTGCGCTCCTGCGCTGCCTGCCACCTGGGAGGTGCGCCGCGAAGGCCACGCAGGCCGCGTGGGCTTTGCCCTGGCGCGGCGCGCGGCCGCGAAACTTGCCGAAGAGTAAAAAGCCCGCTATACAGGCGCAAAAGGAGGCGGCATGCCCGCAAGCATTCTCTACCCCGGCACCTTCGATCCCATCACCAATGGCCACGCGGATATCGTGCGCCGTGCCGCGCGCCTGTTCGACCGGGTGGTGGTGGCCATCGCCGCCAATCCCGGCAAGACGCCGGCCTTTTCGCTGGAAAAGCGCGTCGAGCTGGCGCGCGCGGTGCTCACGGACATCAGGAACGTGGAAGTGTGCGGCTTCGCGGAATTGACCGTGGCGTTCGCACGCAGGCAGGGCATCCAGGCTATTCTGCGCGGGCTGCGTGCCGTCTCGGACTTCGAGTTCGAGTTCCAACTGGCCGCCATGAATCGGCATCTCGGCCCCGACGTGGAAACCATCTTCATGTCGCCAGCGGAGCAATTCACCTTTATTTCATCGAGTCTGGTGCGCGAGATTGCCGGGCTGGGCGGCGACGTGTCGCAGTTCGTGCATCCGGCGGTGCAGGCGGAATTGCAGAAACTCAAGAAGCGCTAAAATGGCGTTCTGAAACTCCACGGAATCAAGATGGCGCTCAAGATCACCGATGCCTGCATCAATTGTGACGTGTGCGAGCCCGAATGCCCGAACCACGCCATTTCCCAAGGTGCGGAAATCTACGAAATTGATCCGGACCTGTGTACCGAATGTGCCGGTCATTTTGACAGACCCCAGTGTCAGCAGGTCTGCCCGGTGGATTGTATCCCGCTGGACCCGGATCACCAGGAAACCCGCGAGGAGTTGCTGGTGAAATATCGCCGCATCACCGCCAAATCCGCCGCACCCTGAGCAATACGGTTTATCAAAGCGAGGCAGAAGCAATGAAACGTCTTGCAGTTTTCTTTACGGCTTTGCTGTTCGGCGCCGCCGCCGCGGCTGCACCGCTCAAGCCGTCCCACAACGCGGTGGCCAGCGCCCAGCCCTTTGCCACCCGGGCAGGCATGCAAGTGCTGCAGGAAGGCGGTAACGCTTTCGACGCCGCGGTGGCGGTGAGCGCGGCGCTTGCGGTGGTGGAGCCCTACAGCAGCGGTCTCGGCGGCGGCGGTTTCTGGCTGCTGCATGTCGCAAAGCCGGATCGCAATATCTTCATTGACGGCCGCGAATATGCACCCGCCGCGGCCACGCCCACCATGTATCAGGACAAGCAGGGCAATGTAATTCCCGGCGCCTCGCTGAACGGCCCCCTGTCCGCCGCCATTCCCGGCGAGCCGGCGGCGCTGGTGTACCTGAACAGGAAATACGGCCGTCTGTCGCTTGCTCAAGATCTGGCGCCGGCAATCCGCCTGGCCCGCGAGGGCTTTCCGCTGGATCCGTTGTTCCATTCCATGATCGCCACGCGTGTGAACAAGCTGAAACGCTGGCCGGCCGCCGCCGCGGTGTTTCTGCCTCATGGACGGGTGCCACCCACCGGTTATCTCCTGAAGCAGCCGGATCTGGCGCGTACCCTGGAACTGCTGGCGAAGCAGGGCGACGCGGGCTTTTACCAGGGCAGGCTCGCCAAAGAAATGGTGGATGCCGTGCGCGCCAATGGCGGCATCTGGTCGCTGGCGGATCTGCGCGACTACCGGGTGAAGGCACGCCAACCGCTGGTGGGTGAATACCACGGCATGAAAATCATCTCCGCGCCCCCGTCATCGTCCGGTGGCATCGTGCTTATCGAAGCGCTCAATATTCTTTCCGGTTATGACCTGGCGGATGACAGCGGTCTGATGCAGAAGCACCTCATCATCGAGGCCATGCGTTATGCCTATCGCGACCGCGCCGATTACCTGGGCGATCCGGATTTCGTGAAAATGCCCATCGCGCGCCTGTTGAGTCCGTATTACGCGGCCGGGCTGCGTGTCTCCATCCTGCCGGACCAGGCCACGCCCAGCCGTGATCTTGCGCCGGTAACAGCGATGGCGCCGGAGAGCCGCCACACCACCCACATTTCCATACTGGATAAAGAAGGCAACCGGGTGGCGGCCACTTTCACGGTGAACTTCCGCTTCGGCAGCGGCTTCATGCCGCCCCATACCGGCGTAATCCTCAATGATGAGATGGACGATTTCGTTTCCAAACCCGGCGTGCCCAACGGCTTCGGTCTGGTGGGCAACGCCGCCAACGCCATCGCACCCCACAAGCGGCCCCTGTCCAGCATGACGCCCACCTTCCTGGAAACCAGGCACGGGCTCGCCATCCTGGGCACACCCGGCGGCAGTCGTATTATCAGCATGGTGCTGCTGGGCGCGCTGGACTACTTCAACGGCGGAGATGCGAAGAGCATCGTCAGCATCCCGCGTTACCACATGCAGTACCTGCCGGACGTCGTGTTCTACGAACCCGGAGCATTCACGCCGGATGAAATTACCGGGCTGGTGAAGATGGGCTATACCCTCAGGCAGGTGCATCCCTACGGCAACATGCAGGCCATCACCTGGGATTACAAAACCGGCAAGGTGACCGCGGCTTCCGACCCACGCGATATCGGTACGGCGGAAGTCCGGTAGCAGCGCACTGTTGTGTACAAGCGGCCGTCCCGGCCGCGATGGTTTTGGAGTCGCGGCGAATGTCGCCGCTCCCACGATGTCTTTTCGCCGGCCCGTGATGGAATTCCTCCCAGGCTCCGGTATGCTCTCTCCCCATGTCCGTGCATTACACGTTCACGCCTGATGCACCGCTCACGCGGCGCAACACTTTCCGCATCGCAGCGCACGCCACATGGCTCGTGGAAATACATGATCCCGGCGCGATTCCAGAAATACTCGCGCGGCCAGAAGTTAAAAGCCAGCCACTACTGGTGCTGGGAGAGGGCAGCAATGTGTTGTTCACCCGCGATTTCGACGGTGCTGTGCTTACCTTCGACACGCGTGGCATGGAGATGCTTGAGAACGATGGCGAAACCGCACGAGTACGCGCTACGGCGGGCGAGGACTGGCATGGGTTGGTGCGCTGGACGCTGGCGCAAGGATTGTGTGGTCTGGAAAACCTCTCGCTTATCCCCGGCACCGTGGGTGCCGCGCCCATGCAGAACATAGGCGCCTACGGCGCAGAACTCTCGGAAACACTGGAGATTGTTGAAGCCTACGACCGCACCTGCGGCGAGTCGGTACGGCTCAGCCGCGCGCAGTGCGGTTTCAGCTACCGGCAGAGTGTTTTCAAACAGCAGCCGGAACGCTGGATTGTCACGGTGGTGGAACTGTGTCTGCGCCGGAATGCGCCATTGAAACTGGACTACGCCGGCGTGCGCGAGGAATTGGCCGCCTTGAACTTGGCGCAGCCGACTGCCGCGGACGTATCGGAAGCCGTCTGCCGCCTGCGGCGGCGCAAACTGCCGGACCCTGCCGTCATCGGCAACGCCGGCAGCTTCTTCAAGAACCCCGTGGTTTCCCCGAATCAGGCTGCACAGTTACAGAGTGAGCACGCGGGGCTACCGGTGTTCAACGTGCCGGATGGCAAGAAACTCAGCGCCGCTTGGTTGATTGAGCAATGTGGCTGGAAAGGTTTCCGCGAGGGCGATGCGGGCGTGTCCGATAAACATGCGCTGGTACTGGTGAACTACGGCTGCGCCACCGGCGCACAAATCTGGTCGCTGGCGCAGCGCATCCGGGATTCAGTACAGGAGAAATTCGGTATCCGGCTGGAGCCCGAGCCGCGGATTATTTAGCAGGCGTGCGCGCCTGTACGGCAGGGCGCTTTTGTTGTGTATCCCGTGTGTACCCGGCATAGGCCCAATTAATCCCCCCCGTATTCATTCGACATTACCTGAATGCCGAGTGTTTTTTCTTCCCACCCGTAGCGTGAGCCGAGCACTGGGCTGAGTGAGGATCAGGCCCGTGCCGGAACGGCATGAGGCGATGCCAGGAAGACGGGCCTTCGCAGCGGACCAGGGATGGCCTGTCTGCGAAGCCCCGAACGAGGGAAGCGCGCAGGGCAGGTTGCCTTCTCAGGCAGCCCCGCGCTCCGGGGGAATGGTTTTGGTGACTTTTGCCGAAACAAAAGTCACCTGTCGTGCGGGGGCGAGTCACACTGCGACGAGCGCCCGACCAGAATGGTCGGGCTGGAACGGAACCCCACATCATTATTTCGAGTTGTATTCCACCCGCACGAACAGCGAACGGCCCGCCGTGTTGTAGCCGGCGGCGGTCTGGTAGTGGGTGTTGAACAGGTTTTCCAGACTGCCGCTCACGGCGAAGCCATGGCCCACGTTCTGACGCAGCGTCACGCCGGCGAGCACGTAACCGGCATCGGTGACCGGGGCGCCGGTGTTGAAATCCAGATCACTGCGCGGACCGGTGACGATGAGATGCGCGCCGAAACTGGTGGTGTCATCGTGCCAGTCGAGAGCGGTGGTAAAGGTGCGTTCCGAGCGGCGCAGCAGCAACGTACCCGTATCCAGGTTCTGCGGCTGCTGGAAGATCACGTGGGTGCGCCAGGACCAGGATTGCTGTGCCAGCAGATATCCCAGCTCCAGGCCGCGCACGCGGGCGCGGGCGATGTTCTGGTTTTCGCCGTTCAGATTGCTGGGTGTCACGACAAACTGGATGAGGTTATTTAGGTTGTCGCGGAACGCGCTCAGTGTAAAACTCTGGTGAGGGCCGATTTTATGGCGCAGGCCCAGTTCCACGTTTTGTGAAGTCTCCGGCTGCAGGCCCGGGTTGCCGCCGAAGCCGAAGCGCTCCTCGGCGCTGGGCGCGCGGAAGCCGGTGCCGACACCCGCGGTGAGGCGTGTGTCGGCCGTCAGATCGTAACCGTAATCCGCATTCCAGGTGAGATGATTACCGAAAGCCTGGTCATGGGTGTCGCGTGCCGCCGCCACCAGACGGTGGCCGCCCGCGTGGAGGTCATCTTCCAGATACAGGGCATTGATGCGGTCGGGGGCGTCGTAGCCGAGGCCGAAGGACTGGGAAGATACGTGCTGCGCCTCGGAATACAGTCCGGCGGTGAGCAGCTGGTATTCGCCGAGCGCGATGTCGTTCTGCCAGTCCATCACGTTTCTCTGAGTATGCACGAAGTCCGGACTCTGTTGTGGGTTGAACGGGTCACCCTGCAACTGACCAATCTCATCCAGCATGTGGCTCAGGCTGAGGCGGCTGCGCCAGCCGGGCAGGAAATGACCCGTCAGGTCCGTGCTGGTGACTTGGTTCTGGAAATGCTCGTCCTGCGGTACCAGATTGAAGGGTGGGTTGGGAGAGAAATCCATGTATTGGGTGTCGCCGCTGCTCTGCCAGTGGTTGAAGGCCACGTCCAGGCCCCCGAGTCTGCTCCGTGCGTAGGCATTCCAGGTGCGGTCGGTGTTGCCGTTGTCAATGCTGCTGCCGGCCACTGCCGGGAAACCATCGGTGTGGTAATCGTCGGCGGACACGCCGAAGGCGCTGTTGCCCCGGGCGTAATCGAAATGACCTCCACTGTCATAGGTGCCATAGCGGCCGGCGCCGACGTGGGCGCCGTAATGGGTGCCTTTACCTCCCTGTTTGGTAATGATGTTGATGACGCCACCGATGGCGTCGGAACCATAGAGCGCCGCCCGCGGACCCTTGACAATCTCGATGCGCTCGATGTCATTCAGGTGGATGTTCTGCAGAGCCGCGCCGCTGCCGTCGGCGGGGTTGATCTTCACGCCATTGATCATCACCAGCGTCTGGTTGCTGTCGGTGCCGCGCAGGAACACGGAAGTGGGCTGGCCCGGTCCGCCGTTGCTGGCCACGTCCAGCCCCGCGTACTGCTGTAGCAAGCTGCCGAGGGTCTGGGCGCCGCTCAACTGGATCTGCCGGGCGGTGATGACGATCACCGGCGCCACCTCCTGGTTGGCGGTGAGCGCGGTGCGCGTGGCAGTCACCACGATGGGTTCGCCGAGGCTGGTGGAATTGTCGGCCAGCACGGTGAAGGGAAAAGATACAAGCAGTGCCGCAGCACCGCCCCAAAGGATGGATGAACGCATGATGGTCTCCTCACGCAGCACGCCCGCATACGTGAAAGCAGTGGCAAAACACCGGCGTGAGATTTAGCGAAACGAGGCGGGAGTACAGCCCGCGCGCATCGCCCACCGCAACGCCGGAACAATGCCTTCAGGCCGGTCTCCGGGCTCGCGAGCGGGATTCCTCCCGGATCTGCCGCCTTCCCGCGCTTCCAGCGCAGTGGCTTCGTGACAGATCGTGACTCGCCTACCGTTGCGGGGGCAGCGCCGGCATTGTCGTGTGACGCACCGGCTTCCCGAGTGTCATCCGCAAGGACGACGCCTCAAGGCGGCGGGCAATGTAGTGAGCTTAGAGAAGAGTGTCAAGTGGCTCATGGTAGAGCCGCGTAACCTGAAGTTAAAATGCATGGCATGGAAAATCAGAAGGGAGGCGCGCCCGCTCTCGAAATCCGGGGCGTAACGAAGTCATTCGGCATCAAGCGCGCGGTCTGCGGCCTGAATCTCCGCATCCCGCCGGGAGAGTTTTACGCACTGCTTGGTCCCAACGGCGCGGGAAAAACCACCACACTGCGCATGGTGGCGGGCCTGCTCAAGCCCGACTCAGGCTGGATCAGTATTTACGGCATAGACGTGGTGGACCAACCCGAGCGCGCCAAGCGCCCGCTGGCCTGGATTCCTGATGAGCCGCTGCTCTACGACAAGCTCAACGCCATGGAGTATCTGGAATTCGTCGCCGGTCTCTGGGGTTTGGAGGCGGCGCAGGCTCAACCTCGTGCCGAGGAGCTGCTGCGCTGGCTGAACCTGTGGGGGCAGCAGCAGACACGTATCGAATCCTTTTCCAGGGGTATGCGCCAGAAGCTGTCGCTGGCAGGCGCGCTCATCCACGATCCCAAGCTCCTGATTCTCGACGAACCCCTCACCGGCCTGGACGTGGCGGCGGCTCGCCAAGTGAAGGACCTGCTCAAACAGATCGTGCGTGATGGCGCCAGCGTGGTGCTGACTACGCACATTCTGGAGGTGGCGGAACGGCTCGCGGAGCGCATCGGTATCATCCGCAATGGTGAACTGATTGCCGAAGGCACGCTTGACGAGTTGCGCGCACGGCAGGGTGATTCACAGAACACCAGCCTGGAAGACCTGTTCCTGGAACTTACTTCCGAGGGCACAACCGTATGAAGTTGAAGCCCGGTTCTGTGCCCTGGCTACTGATGTTTGATTTGCGGCTTATGCTGCGGAACGTGGCCGGCCGCATGCGGGTAGGCTATTTGCGCCTGCTGATTAATGTAGGGGTGTTGTGGGGCGTGCTGATGCATTTGGTTGCTTGGGGGGTTGTGCTAGGCATCCTTGCGATACAGTCCCATATCACAACAATGCAAGCCGACCTGACGCTCTCGGTTCTGTTATTGCTGGTATTTATCACGGTCACGGGTATCAGCATGAACAGCGTCATCAGTCTGGTGTTCCTGCGCGGTGATCTGGACATGCTTTGTACCTCACCGCTGCCGGTACGTAACATTTTTGCGGCACGCGCGCTGACCATCGGCCTGCAAGCGATGCTGCTGCCCGCTTTCTTGTTGTTGCCCGTGGCCAACGTGGCAGCACTCTATGGCCGATTCCGCTGGCTGGCCATGTATCCCTGCCTGATGGCCTTGGCCCTGCTGGCCGCGGGGCTTGCGATACTGCTCACACTGGCGCTGGTGCGCGTCATCGGACCGCGCCGTGCCCGCGTGGTCACACTGATCGTGGGCTCACTATTCGGTGTCTCGATATTCCTGGCACTGGAGCTGCCCAACATGCTGGGCAAGACCACGAAAACACATGCCGAGCAGATGCTGATGCACTGGCTCCATACCGCCAGGCTGGCAGCACCCGACAGCATGTTGTGGTATCCGGCGCGTGCCATACAGGGTGAGTTATGGCCGCTTGTTGTGTTGCTTGTGGTTGCGGCTATTTTCTTCTTCGCAGTCACCTTCAACCTGCAGCGTGGATTTTTGCTCGCCACCCAGCGTGCGGCAGGTCTGGACACACAGACGCGGCGCACGGCGACTAAAGTGTCTTTCAATCCACACTTCTGGCGTGTGATGTTTCTCAAGGAATGGCGGCTGGTGTATCGCAATCCCCAGTTTTTGGTACAGATATTCCGGACCTTGGTTTATCTGATCCCCGCCGCTTTTTTCCTGTTCCGCGACAGTACCTTGATAGGGGGTGATCATGTCACGGCTGTGGCTGCGCTCACGGTCGTCCTCGCCGCACAGCTTGCCGGAACCCTCACCTGGGTCTCGGTCTGCGCCGAGGATGCACCGGAAGTGCTCGCCACGGCACCGCGCACCTCGGGAAATCTGCGCCGTACCAAACTGCAGGTGATGTTGCTGCCTTTGTGGTTGGCACTGTTACCGGTTGTGGTGCTAATCGGTATAGTCAAGCTGCCGGTGGGTATATGGCTTCTGATTGCGCTTGTGGGTGCCACCCTGAGCATGGGGTTATACCATTTGTGGATGCCGGTCCCGGGGGTGCGCACACAGTTGCGGCGTGCCATGCGATCCTCCGGTGGCATGCAACTCGAGCGCATGCTGCCGGTGCTCGCGATCAATTTTGGCTGGGCCGCCGTAGCATTCTGCGTGCCTACCGGACACTGGCTGGGTGGCATGATCGCCCTGCTTGCAGCGCTGGCGGCACCGGTATTTGTCTGGTGGCGCAGCGGCAACGCGGAACCTGTGCTGAGCTACTGATGCGCATTTCTCTATATCAGGTAGACGCTTTCACCAGTCGCGTGTTCCGCGGTAATCCGGCAGCGGTCTGTCCACTCGGCGCCTGGTTGCCGGATGATCTGATGCAGCAGATTGCGGCGGAGAACAATCTGTCCGAGACCGCATTCTTTGTGCCGCTTGAAGATGGCTATCACTTGCGTTGGTTTACGCCGCGGACCGAGGTGGATCTGTGCGGCCATGCGACCCTCGCCTCCGCCCACGTGATCGCGCATATACTCAAGCCGGGTACACGCGCCATCCGTTTCCACTCGAAAAGCGGCCCGTTGTCCGTGGCCATCGTGGGCGATAAGTTGCAACTGGATTTCCCCGCCGATCCGCCGGTGCCGGTGAGCGACGGAGCCACTGTGGTCCGCGCCCTCGGCGCCAGGCCCGAGGCCTTGCTCAGCGGGCGCGACAAATATCTGGCGGTGCTGGCTTCCGAGAAAGCGGTGCGCGACGCATCACCGGACGAGCGGGCGCTCGCCGCGCTGGACCACCTGGGCCTGATCGTGTCCGCGCCCGGCACGGATTGCGATTTCGTGTCGCGCTTCTTCGCCCCCAAGGCCGGTGTGCCGGAGGACCCGGTGACCGGTTCAGCGCATTGCGTGCTGGTACCTTACTGGTCCGAGCACCTCGGCAAAACGAAACTGCATGCACGGCAAGTGTCGGCACGCGGCGGCGAGCTTTACTGCGAAGCGCGCATCGAGCGCGTGCTGATCACGGGTCAGGCCGTCATCTATATGCAGGGATTCATCGATATCTGAAAGGCACGCGCGAAAACCGCCTGGTTTTTGCCATTTCCTGCGGACGGGCCGGCGCTATATGCGTGAGAAAGCATAAAGCATGCAGACGGAAGAAATAAAAGCCCCGCACGTGCGGGGCTTTTGCGGCAGCAGGCAGTGAGGATTTACAGCGCCTGGAAGGCACTGCCGTTCTGGATATCGGCCAAGGCCTTCTGCGCCATGGCGGCGGCCTGCTTTTCACCCGTGGCAAAATCCTTCGGGTCGTTTACCTGCACCATCATCTTGTAGCCGTTTTCGATGAAATGCAGCTGCACCGAACTCGCGGTGGGGCTTTGGGTGTTGTCCACATAGAATGCGCCGTTACCGAAGCCTTTGGCGGCATGGACCTGAATGGGCGTGATATTGCTCTTGAAGAGCACCTTCACTTGGGCCGCGTCGGCCGCGAGGTTGGCGGCAGGGTCCTTGGAAGCGGACTTGGTGATCTGGATAAGGCCGTGAGTATCGTCCTGGGCGTCATTGTATTCGCACACATGGATGGGTGAGTTCTCGCCGGAGAGTTTAAACGCCGTAAGCTGGCTGCCGAGAATCTGGCTGGCGTCAATATTGGTGACGGCGAGGCACGCCATGAGCACCTTCTTGGCATGGGGACTGGAACCCTGTGAGCAGGCGGCGAGGGTGCCGAGGAGCAGCGCGCTGATGGCGCCGATGACAGTCAGTCTTGTGAAACGGCTCAGCTTGATCATGGTTTCTAGCCTCTTGATCGGTTAATGGAGCGCCACTTCAGCAGTACGTGAAGCGCCGCGGTGCCGGATGATATTTCACCGTCAAGGATACCGTATCAGACGCCGGGCGTCAGGTATGGCCCGCCTCGCGGGTCTGATCCGGCACGAACACCGTACCCCCCGCCCAGTTCAGCGGAACCACCGGTGTCTGATACAGGCGGCTCAAATTCCCGGCGGTCAGGATTTCGGCGCTGTCCCCGCACAGGGTCTCGCCGGCACCGAACAGCATCAGTGCCTGGTCGCAGAAACGCGTCGCCAGGTTCACATCATGCAGGCTCATGATGAGGATGCGTCCCTGCTCGCGCGCCAGTGCGGCAAAGTGCCTGAGCAGCGCCAACTGATGATGCAGATCCAACTGGTGCGCCGGCTCATCCAGCAGAAATATGTGCGGGTCCTGGGTGAGAACGGTGGCTATGGCGAGCCGCCGGCGCTCGCCGCCGGAAAGCTGTGTCTGCATGCGCTGTTCCAGGCCGTCGAGCCCGACCATTTTAAGCGCGCGCCGCGCAATGTTCACATCCGCGTGGGATTCCCAGCGCCAGAATTCGATGTGCGGATGCCGGCCGATAAGCGCGGTTTCCAGCACCGATGCGGGCAGGCTGTCTTCCTGCTGCTGCATAAGCAAGCCGAGCTGCTGCGCGATGCGTCGGCGTGGCAGCGTATTGAGTGGTGCGCCATGCAGAAGAATTTCACCGCTGTCAGGCGTGTGTAAACCCGCCAAGGTATGCAGCAATGTGGTCTTGCCCGCGCCGTTGCTGCCCAGCAGGCCGAGGCAGGTGCCGGCATGCAGCGCAAGACTGAAATCGCGGCACACGTATTTGCCGGCGATACTCACCGTGAGTGCGCGTATCTCCAGCTCACTCATAGCGGTCCCCGTGCGCGGTTCAGGAGATACAGGAATATCGGTACGCCAATGGCGGCAGTGACCACGCCCACCGGCAATTGCTGCGGTGCCACGATGGTGCGCGCCAGTGTATCCGCCAGCATCAGCAGACTTCCGCCCAGCAACACCGCGCCGGGCAGCAGCGTGCGGTGGTCACTGCCGGACACCAGCCTGAGCATGTGGGGTATCACCAAGCCCACGAAACCGATGGCACCCGCTTCGGTCACCGCAACGGCGGTGAACAGTGAGGCACCGACATATATGGCGATGGTGAACGGACGCACGGCGATGCCCAGCGCTTCGGCAAGGGTTTCACCGCGGGCGAGTACGTTCAAGTGCCGCGCAAACGGCAGGCATACCGCGAGACCGGCGCTGACCACCATCAGCGGCAGCCAGCCGCTGCTGCGATAGGACAAGTCGCCCATAAGCCAGAACAGCATGCCGCGCAGGCTGGCGTTGTTGGAGAGCACCAGCAGCAAGCTGATGATGGCACCCCAGCCGAACGCCACGACGATGCCGGTGAGCAGCAAACGCGTGGGTGTCCAGCCGCCACGGCCATGGGCGAGTGCGAATACGATGAGCGTGGACACAAGCGCGCCCACAAAAGCGCTGCCACTCACCCAGATGCCCGCGAGACCGAGCAGCAGTGACGTGAGCGCACCGGCGGCGGCGCCGCCGGACACGCCGAGGATGTACGGATCCGCCAGCGGGTTGCGCAACAGAACCTGCATGAGCGCGCCGGCCAGTGCCAGCAGTCCGCCGGTGGCGAAGGCGGTGACGGCACGTGGCAGGCGCAGTTGCAGTACCAGCGTGCGCGTGAGCGGATCCGCCCCGCCGCCCAGCGCCTCAATCACCCCCCGCAGCGGCAGATGCACGCTGCCGACGGCAAGCGCTATAAAAAATGCAATGATTGTGAGCACCGCGAGGGCGACGAGTAGCGACACAGGTTGGAGACGCCGTTGCATGGATCAGGAGACGGCACTAGCCGGTTCACGGCGCATATGCAATGTGGGCCAGCCCCGCGCCCGGGCAGTCTGCATCAACACCCTGTCGGGGTTCACCGCCACAGGGTGCTCGACGCTTTCCAGGAGCGGCAGATCGTTGTGGGAATCGGAATAAAACCAGGTCTCCGCGGGCACCAGCTTTTCCTTGTGCAGCCATTCGCGGAGATGGATCAGTTTGCCCTCGCGGAAACAGGGTGTACCGGAGACGCGACCGGTGAAGCGCGTGCCGTCGTATTCCGGCTCGGTGGCCATGAGGTGCGGTACCTGCAGTTCTACGGCGATGGGCTCGGTGATGAAACGATTGGTGGCGGTGATGATGGCGAGGGTGTGGCCGGAGTCGCGGTGTTTCCTGAGCAGCGCACGCGCCGCCGACGTAATGTGTGGCAGGATGCGTTCCGCCACGAAGCGCCGCCGCCAGGCCAGGAGTTGGTGCGGTGTGTTATCAGCCAGGGGCTGTAGCACAAAACTGTAAAAATCCAGCACTTCCAGGCAACCGGCGCGGTAATCGGCGGAAAAGCGCGCGCGTTCCTCGACGAAGCGCGTATCGTCCACCACGCCTTCCTCCGCGAGAAACCGGTACCAGAGGTCATCACTGTCGCCGTCCAGCAGCGTATGGTCCAAGTCGAAAAGCGCGAGGTTCACTGTGAGAATCCGCGAACATGGGCAGGGCGGGGAGGGTAAAGAAATCCCGCAGTAAGCACAACCGGGCGGGTTTGCCAGTGCGCGTGTCTTTGTGGAACACTTGCCGTATGCGTATGCACGCGTCCGGTATCACAGGCGGGGTCATTGACGCGGAAGGCTTCCGCGCCAACGTGGGCATCATGCTCACCGACGGCGCCGGCCGGCTGTTCTGGGCGCGCCGCACGGGCCAGTCCGCCTGGCAGTTTCCCCAGGGTGGCATCCAGGAACATGAAAGCCCCGAGGGGGCGCTGTTCCGCGAATTGGGCGAGGAGATCGGTCTCGGACAGGAGCACGTGCAGATACTGGGCAGTACCCGCCACTGGTTGAAATACCGTCTTCCGCATCGCTATCAACGCCATGATCTGGCGCCATTGTGCATCGGCCAGAAGCAGATATGGTTCATGCTGCGCTTCCAGGGGGATGAAAGCGCGGTTTGTCTGGACGCCAGCGACGCGCCGGAATTCGACCACTGGTGCTGGGTGGATTACTGGCGCCCCTTGAAGGAAGTGATATTCTTCAAGCGGCGTGTCTATCGCCACGCGCTTTCCGAACTGGCGCCGCTGGTGTTTCCCGGGGACGCATCGCTGCCGTCCTCCTGAGCCTTTACTCTCCCGCTGCAGTTGCCAGATGGGTGAGTGCTTCACCGGTGACACGGTTGATTCTCCATTCCTGCATGATGCGTGCACCGAGGCTCTGGTAGAAGCGGATTGCCGGCGCATTCCAGTCCAGCACCGCCCATTCAAAGCGACCGCAGCCGCGTTGCACCGCGAGCCGGGCGAGCCAGGCAAGCATTTTTCTGCCGTAGCCCTTGCCACGGAATTCGGGTTTCACGTACAGGTCTTCGAGGTACAGCCCGGGCCGACCCACAAACGTGGAGAAATTGTGGAAGAACAGCGCAAAGCCCACCGGGGTGCGCTGGTATTCCGCGATAATAGCTTCCGCCGCGGGGCGTGTGCCGAAAAGATGCGTCTCAATATCCTTTTTCGTGGCAGTTACTTCATGGGCAAGCTTTTCATAAGTGGCCAGCTCGCGGATGAACCCCAGAATCAACGCGGCGTCTTCACGCCGTGCGTGGCGGATGAGAAACTCGGACTTACTCGACATGGTGGATACCTCACTTGTGACATTATGGGCCGAGGCGGCCTCACCGGACCACACCGCACTTATCAGCCGGATGCCGGAGAACCTTTTCCGCACCTCTATCAGAAGAATTCGTACTCAAGCCGCAGCACGAAGGTGAGGTCCGGCGTGGAGGGGTTCAGGCCGGCCAGTACTCCGGCGCTGTACTCGAACTCGCTGGCGTTGCCCGAAAACACCTGTTCCCCATAAAACACCGGCCCGATGCGGTAGGCATGCTCGTGGGGCAGAGCGTAGATTTCCACACCCGGCGCAAAGCTCCGGTACCACTGGTAGCTCAGGCTGTAGCCCATGCGGAACTCGTAATTGGCCGCCGCACTGCCGCCGACCTGCTTTTCCCAGATGAGGTTTATCCGGTGTACGAAGCGGCCCATGCGTTTCTCGAACAGCGGGCCGAATTCCATCGCATTCGGTTTGCCCGCCTGGGTGTTGTAGTCATAGGCAAATAGGAATCCGGGATCGGCCCAATATTCACCGGCGGGGGCCAACTGGAAAATGTTTTCGAACTCGTAGCCTTTGAACTGCGTGCCTGCACCCGGATCATATCTATACCTGCCAAAATAGATTTCCGGCCGCCACCAGTCGGTGAACGCATGGCCAATGGCAAACTGATACGCACGTTTGCCATCGAGCGCGGTATTGCCATCCCGCAGGCCGGAGCCGCGGAACTCGAATTCGGTCTGGCCCGGGATGACGTAAGGCGAATACACCACTGAATCGTCCGCCTGGGCCGCGGGCATGCCAAGCATCAGACTTGCGCCGATCAGAATGCCGCTGGCGAGCAGACTTCCGAAAAAGCGACTCGCTGGCCGTACAGCATGTGTTGTCGTCGGCTCTTGCATGTTGTACCCCGTTCTTCGTGACAGGCAGACCCGCTTCGGGTCGTCCCGCTGAATCAAAAAGTCATATGTTCAGGAATTGGCCGGTTCGGTATCCGTCTGGTCATGCAGCGGCTGACGTTGCTGCATCGAGTGAACGCGTCGTCCATTGATGCGCATCAATGTGAAAATCGCGACCAGTGTCACGCCGTAGAAAAGAATCTCGATACCGGAGGGGCGCGCGGTATAGCCCACAAGAATGTGCAGCAGCTGGCCGAGAATACCGCTCTGGCTCAAAATGGCTGAGGTGTCCCAGAGATTGCTGCCGAGTGCCGGCAGCAGACCCGCCTGATTGAGGAAGCCCGCCGCCTGGGCGGCGAGGCCGGCGGTCAGCAGCAGGATAAGCCAGCCCGTGACCGAGAAAAAATGACGGATGGGAATGAACAGCAGGCTGCGGTAGAGCAGTACGCCCACCAGCATACCGGCGGCGAGACCTGTGAACCCGCCGAGGGTCATGCCGAATTCGTGCCCGCCGCTGGCGGCAATGGCCCATAAAAACAATACGATTTCAGAGCCTTCCCGCAGTACCGCGGTAAAGGTGATGACCAGCAGTGCCGCCAGGTTTTTTGTGCCGGCTTGCACGGCGGCACCCACTTCCTTGATTTCACCGGCCAGCTTGCGGCCGTGGCCGCTCATCCAGATGTTGTGCCAGGCGAGCATTACCACGGCGGTGAGCAGAATTGCGGCGTCGAGCAACGCCTGGCCGGTGCCGGAGAATGCCTCGGCAATGACGTCAGCGAACAACGCCACGAGACCCGCGCCGAATACGCCCATGGCGATACCGGCGGATACCCACCAACCGCGGCGGCTGATGCCGCGGCTGGCGCCCAGCACGATGGCGATAACCAGTGCCGCTTCGAGCACTTCACGGAAAACGATGATCGCAGTGGCGAGCATGTTCAGTTGCCTTTACCAGTAGTGGGGGCTACTACCACCCAGCCCCGGGCTGCGTGGTTGAAGTCATTGAAAAAATTGTAACGGCCGGGATTCAGGGGGCCGATATATACGGTCACCTGGCTATGTCCCGGCACCACAATTTCCCGTGACAGGTCATAACTCTCGAATTCCGCCGGAATGACATCCTGGTTATGGATGATCAGCTTCACCTTGGTGCCGGCGGGCAAGGTGAGGTCCTGCGGCGTGAACTGCCGGTTCTGGATGGTGAGCTTGGCTGTGAGCGTGTCGGCAAAGGCGGCGGCGTTGAGCGCGAGGACGCCGGTGAGGAGCAGGGGAATAAGGCGTGACGACATGCGGTGGTTCCGGTACGGGGTGGCTATCCTGCCCATTGGGAGGGGATTGATTGGCGTTGAGAATTCTAGTGGCTCCAGAACTAAATAGCAATCATTCTCATTAACATTTCAGACCCCCCCTGCCTTGCTGCCGGACAGCGCCGGCCCCTTCGATTGCCTGCTGGCGGAAGCGCATCGGCTTATCGGTTACCTGCGGATCCAGCAGGGGATTGGGCACAAACCTTGGTACGCGCAACTATTGTGCTTGAAGCCGGGAGACTGGTTGCGTGCCTCCGCTTTGAAGACTGCACCCAGAACATTGGCAACGGGTCTCCGGGCACAGATACCGGCTACACAAGCCGGTCCTCGAATTTCTAAAATGGTTTGACCACGACAAGAATTACTATGGCGATTAAAAGCAGGGAAGGAATTTCGTTGAACCAGCGATAGAAACGCGCGCTGAAATGATTTTGTGCGGTGCGAAAATCCCGCATGAGCTTGTAACAAAATAGGTGATAAAGAATCAGCAACGCCGCCAGCAGGAGCTTCACCTGCAGCCACATGGGCATGGGTAGCCACCAGCCTGCCAGCAGCCACACACCGAAAACAATCGTGCCCATGGCGCCGATGCTCATGATGACAAATAGCCGCCGTTCCATGACCTCGAAACGCCGGCATCCGATCTCATCCGTGGCTTGCGCGTGGTACACAAATAACCGCGGAAGGTAAAACAACCCCGCGAACCAGGTCACCATGAAGATGATATGCAATGCCTTGATCCATAACATACAGTGAATCTCCGTGTGATCCGCCGCTTCCCTTGTGCGCCACACATGCCATAATTTCTTCGCATCAAGTGGCACCCGGATGAACGCCAGCGGGATTAGGGATATGGAAGACGTCAATTCCCATCCGCAGCCAGCAGGCTGCTTATCGTCAAATTGTATCATTGCAGGGAGGGGTGATACCCCGCATCGGGGTGGTCTGCAACCCGGTCAACGCGTACCATTGGATCCCATTCCTGTCCTAAGTACGGATTCCGTGCCGATGCCCCAGCTCGTGGTCAAGCATCACCAGCCACTTAAAGTGTGGCTTGCCGTTTCCATTGCGCTGATCGCCGCTGTCCTCCTCATCTGGCTGGCCTTTACCTATGGCGAAGCGCGTGCCGGCTATGACCGGTCGGCGGCGGCGAAACTGCAGGACAATTTTGTGCATCTGAGCCGGGGAAACGCACAATTGCGGGAGCAGGTCGAGGCATTGCAGCGTGAACGCGATGTGAATCATGCGGCGCGGCAGCAGGTGCAACAGAGTCTGGAGGCGTTGCAGGCCAGGTTGCTGCATGTGCAGGAAGAACTGGCGTTTTACAAGGGCATTGTCTCGCCCGCTCGCGGTGAGGAGGGTATTCGCGCACAGAGCCTTGAATTCACAGGTGGCGGCGCCCCACGGCTGTATCATTATCATCTGGTGCTGGTCCAGGCGCGCACCAGAGAACTTGAGGTCTCCGGCAGCGTAGATATGAGGATATATGGAGCGGAACAGGGCAAGCCGGTGATTCTTGACGCACACACCATCGCCCCAAAAGGCGCTGCGCCACTGACGTTCGCGTTCCAGTATTTCGAGGATCTGGAGGGGGATGTGATTTTTCCTGATGGCTTCCAGCCGGGCAGGGTAAAAGTAACGCTGATGGAAAACGGTAACGCGCCGGTCCAACAGAATTTTGAATGGCAGAAAATCATCAGCAATTAGTCAGGAGGTGAGGCAGATGTTTACCGGCAAGAAACAAGGGTCCGCAGCGCGCATTGATACGCTGGTCGGGCGCAACACTGAAATTACCGGCGATCTGAGTTTTAGCGGGGGACTGCATGTGGACGGCACCATCCGCGGCAACGTGAACGCCAGAAACGGCTCCGAATCCATGCTCAGCCTGAGCCAACACGGTGTCATCAAGGGCGAAGTGCATGTCCCGCACGTGACGATCAACGGCATCGTGGAAGGCGATGTCTATGCGGAGCAGCGCCTTGAACTGGGCGCTGAAGCCCGGATTACAGGGGATGTGCACTACAATCTTATTGAGATGACGGTGGGTGCTACCGTGGACGGCAAGATGGTGCACAAACCCGCCGGGCCGGTGCTGGCCCTGAGCCACCAGAAGCCTGATGAGGACGCCGCCCCTGCCGGCGGCGGAGAGATGGGGCATGACTGAGATATAATGCTGACATTGGTTTACGACCGGAAAGTAGCTGGATATTATGGAAATACAATTGCAGAATTCATCACTTATTTTCACCAGTGCCGCCGCGCGCAAGGTGAAGCAGTTGATCCAGGAGGAGGCGAATCCCGCGCTCAAACTGCGGGTGTTCGTCAGCGGCGGCGGCTGCTCGGGATTCCAGTATGGCTTCACCTTTGACGAGAAGGTGGAAGAGGGTGATACCCAGGTGCAGAATGAAGGCGTCATTCTGCTGGTGGATCCCATGAGTTACCAGTATCTGGCCGGAGCGGAGATTGATTACACCGAGGGTCTCGAGGGTGCGCAATTCGTGATCCGCAACCCCAACGCCACCAGCACCTGCGGCTGCGGCTCTTCATTCAGTACTTGATCAGGAAGGATGCGGACATGAACGGGCGCTGCGGCGCCCATTTTCGTTTACGCGGAATAAATGGCGCCCAGCACAGCCGGCCGGCGCGCGCCGGTCACAGCGGGCAGATTACCGGGTCGGCCGGCAAGCGTCTCCCGGGCGAGCCAGGCGAACGCGGCGGCTTCCACCCAGTCGGGATGGATACCGAAGTCTTCCGTGGTGGTGATTATGCGCTGCGGCAGGTCGGCGGCAAGGCGTTTGAGCAGATGCGCGTTGTGCGCCCCACCGCCGCACAGCAGCACGCGGGCGGCATGCGGCGCATGACTGGCGATGGCGTTGGCGATGGAATAAGCCGTCAGTTCACAGAGTGTCGCCATGACATCCGCAGGTGCCAGATTCCGCCCGCGGAGTTTTTCAGCCAGCCACACTTCACCGAAATGCTCGCGACCGGTGCTTTTCGGCGGCCGCCGCTGAAAATATTCGTCTGCAAGCAACGCTTGCAGCAGTGCCGCGTTCACAGTGCCCGATGCCGCGAATGCGCCGTTTTCATCATGCGATTGTTGCAGGTACGCGCGGCTCCAGGCATCCATGAGCAGGTTGCCCGGGCCGGTGTCGAAACCGCTCACCCTCCCGCGTTCTGTAGGCAGCAGGGTCACATTGGCGATGCCGCCGATGTTCACTACTACGCGCGCTTCCTTGTGGTCCGCGAACATAGCGTTGTGGAAGGCGGGTACCAGCGGCGCGCCCTGGCCACCCAGCGCCACGTCACGACGGCGAAAATCAGCCACCGTGGCAATACCGGTGCGGGCGGCAATGACATTGGGGTCTGCGATCTGCAGAGTGAACGGATATTGGCCGGCCGGCCGGTGACGTACGGTCTGGCCGTGACTGCCAATGGCACCGATGTCGGTGCGAGACAGCCTGGTCTTTGCGAGTACGGCAAGCGCCGCTTCCGCAAATAATTCACCCAGCGCGTTGTCAAGCGCACCGAGCTGGTCTATGGCATCACCGGCATATTTGCCGCCGGCAAAGTCCAGCAGTCCCTTGCGCACTGTCTGCGGATAAGGCAGGAAATGGGTGCTGAGCAGACGCGCTACGGAGGTGAATTCCAGCAACGCGGCATCCACTCCATCCGTGCTGGTGCCTGACATGAGGCCGATGAAGCAGTCACTCATGCTGGAATCACCGCATGCTCATGCTCAGTGGGCGGTGGTGACGATGCCGGTTCCAGTACCGCTGCCGCCGTTCCCGGCGACGCGGACTTCACCGCCGTTGTTCAGTTCCGCCAGCAGCGTGCCCAACGTGTGGTCAAATTCTGGCCGATACCTCGCCAATACAGGGTGGGCGCTCGGCAATTGTACCGTTCGCGGATTGCGCGGAATGCCGTCCACGCGTATCTCAAAATGCAGATGTGGGCCGGTCGCTTCTCCCGACATGCCCACGTAGCCGATAACCTCGTCCTGGGTCACGCGACTGCCCGCATGCAGGTCGCGGCGGAAATGCGACATATGGGCATACAAAGTGCTGTAGCCTCCGCCATGCTTGATGATGACACAACGGCCGTAGCCCTCTTCGCGGCCGAGAAACACAATGCGGCCATCACCCGCCGCCTTGATGGGTGTGCCCGTGGGCGCGGCATAATCCACCCCGTAATGGGGGCGAATGATGTGCAACACCGGGTTCATGCGGTGCAGGCTGAAACCCGAGCTGATGCGTGTGTAGTTGAGCGGTGCGCGCAGCAGCGTTTTGCGCAGGCTGCGTCCATCCGGCGTGTAGTAATCAGTATGGCCCGAGGGGTCGGTGAAACGCACAATGCGGTACGTCCTGCCGCGGGCGGTAAACTCGGCCGCCAGAATCGGACCGTCGGTAGCCGGCTGTCCCTGGCGGTGAATTTTCTGGTAAAGCACCGCGAACGAGTCGCCGTTGCGGATATCGCGGGCAAAATCAATATCCCAGCCAAACAGATGGATCAGCTGCATGGTGACGGAATCGGGGAGCCCGGCGCCGGTGGCAGCATCGAACAGCGTGTGCTTGATGACAGCGTGGGCATAAGCGATACTGGCCTCAACCGGAATGCCGGTAACACCGACCCTGAAGCCGCTGCTCCCCCGTTCCACGTCAAGCCTGTGTACGTCATCCAACTGCATTTGCAGGCTGAGTATCCGGCCATTGTCGGCATGTGCGACGGTGATGCTTTCGCCGGGACGGATATGCTGCAAATGCGCGGCATCACTGCCCAATGCCAGAATTGCATGCAGATCTGCGGCGCTGAGAGCGTTGCGTGCAAACAATTTTGCCAGACTGTCGCCACGGCGTACCGTGAGCCGCACAATTTCCGGGTGCGGTGCAGTAGCGCCTGGTGCAAGTGGGGCGGCAGCCGACGTATCAGCGTGGGAAGCCGGAGCCGGAGTCGCGACCATGCCGGGGGCGACGGCAGAGCGTACCGCCAAGCTGGCACCCGATGCGGGTGTCAGTACCGCTTCACGAATGCCGTAACCACTGCCGGCAGCGAAGGTACCGAAAAACTGGAAGGCAGCGGCCCCCGCAGTGCTGAGCGCCAGCAGCAGCCAGAAGCGGTAGCGAACACGCGGTGCCGCAGGCACGTTGTGAACGTACGCTTCCCCGCTTGGCTTATAATCCACCTTGAGCTGGCTTTTGGGTTCGGTCACATGCCGGTCCGGCTGCAAAAAGCCGCTAAACACTAGCTTGCCCGGCTGCGGGGGTCAACCCTAAACCCATGCCAAATCATGGGGATAAGCATAAAAGCTGCTTACGCCTTAAGCTTGGTACGGCCATTATCAGGAGTGCTGGCATGCCGACGCCCGCTGAAGCACTGGCGGAACTCCGCCGGGGCGCCGACGAAATCCTGCTGGAAGCCGAGCTGGCTGAACGCCTCCAAGCCGGCCGGCCGCTGCGCGTCAAAGCCGGCTTCGACCCCACCGCCCCGGATCTGCATCTGGGCCACACTGTGCTCATCAACAAGCTGCGCCAGTTCCAGCAGCTGGGCCATCAGGCGATTTTCCTTATCGGCGACTTCACCGGCATGATCGGCGATCCCAGCGGCAAAAACGCGGCGCGCAAACCACTCACGCCGGAAGAGATTGGCCAGAACGCCCGGACCTACAAAGAGCAAATCTTCAAGATCCTCGATCCTGACAAGACCCGTGTTGAATTCAATTCCCGCTGGATGGAAGAACTTGGTGCCGCCGGACTGGTACAACTGGCCGCCAAACACACGGTGGCGCGCATGCTGGAGCGGGACGATTTCAGCAAGCGCTTCCGCGCCGGTCAGCCCATCGCCATCCACGAGTTTCTGTATCCGCTCGCCCAGGGTTACGATTCGGTGGCGCTCAAGGCGGACGTGGAGCTGGGCGGCACCGACCAGAAATTCAACTTGCTGGTGGGACGGCAGTTGCAGGAAGCCTACGGTCAGAAGCCCCAGGTGATCCTTACCATGCCCCTGCTCGAGGGGCTGGATGGCGTGCAGAAGATGTCCAAGTCCCTTGGCAACTACATCGGCATTACCGAGCCGCCCAATGAGATGTTCGGCAAACTCATGTCCGTTTCCGACGACCTGATGTGGCGCTATTTCGAGTTGCTCAGCCTTCGCCCATGGAAGGAAGTTATGCGCTTCAAGATGGATGTGGACGTTGGCGCCAACCCGCGCGATATCAAGTTCCTGCTGGCGGAAGAGATCGTGATGCGTTTCCACAACCCGGCCGCTGCGCGCGCTGCACATGCGGACTTCATTGCACGTTTCCAGAAGGGCGTGCTGCCCGAAGATATGCCCGAGCATCAGATTCCTACCGACGGCAAGGATCTACCGCTGGTGCAACTTCTCAAACAGTGCAACCTCACGGCAAGTGTGTCCGAAGCCAGCCGCATGCTGGGGCAGGGCGGCGTACGCGTGGACGGCGAGAAAGTCTCCGACCGCGGGCTGAAACTCGCGGCCGGCAAGTCTTATGTATTGCAGGTGGGTAAGCGCAAGTTCGCGCGTGTACGCCTGATAGGGAATTGAAGGGTCCCGGTCCCTGCCCGCATTTCTACAGTCTGAAATCCGGGTGGTGCGGCTTGGGATTGCGCGTTTTTGCCCACTGGGCGTTTGAAACAGGAAATGAGATTGAGCGACTAGAAAGGGGGTTGCTCCCGCAACGTGGTGCGGGCTGGCCACCTTTCACCTTTTGCCACGGGTTCCCCGCTATGCAGCGTCATGGGATACGTGGTTCCCGCCGGCAGACAGTTGAAGTGGCACAAGGCCATGCGCGGCCAGCCGGCGATTTTCATCTTGAGCTGGATATAGTTGTTGTTAAAAAATAAAGTCATATACTGAAAAACAAAGTTGTATCTCCAACAATTATCAGCAGGCAGCCGCGAGTCGGGCAAACCGGAATCCCTGTGGAACCCTTTGCTATGGCTGGCTTCCAGCCGGACTGGCTTTCCTCCCGTACGGTGCTATCTTCATGTTAGGAATGTAGTTCTATTCAGGGAGTGTTGCCATGAAAATCTCCACCTTCACCAACCTTGCCGGGTTCTTCTGCCTGAGTCTGCTAGTTGTCCTGCCTACCACGGTCTCGGCCGCTACGGGTCCCACGCATCCAATCCCGCCTTGCAGCCGGTAATTCAACTCGGCAAAGTCACAGTGCGGGGTGAGAAACAAATTATCGAAACCCCGCAGGCCATCAAGATTGCACTGAATCAACCGAATTCCACCAATCCCAAGCTCGCCAACGTGGTGGTCTGCCGTATTCGCAGCAAGATGGGCAGCCACAAGGTAACTGGGTCTTGGGATACCGCTTTATTGGGTGATGAAGACACCGGTTGGGTGGCGGGATGCCCCCCGAGGATACAACTTTGTTTTACCGGTGTAGGGATGCAGTGACAACAGATCAATGAGTTGCGTGCGTTTCAGGATACAACTTTATTTTGTGTCTACATATAGTGGGTCTCGCCGCCTTCTTGGTTCGCCTGCATCTCTGGAGTAACCTGTACCTCCATTTTTTGAGGCTGTGGCATGGATTTTCGCGGCAAGCACATCCTGCTGGGCGTCAGCGGCGGCATTAGTGTGTATAAGAGCCCGGAGCTGGTACGCCGCATGCGGGAAGCGGGTGCCGAGGTGCAGGTGGTGATGACCAAAGGCGCGCAGCAGTTCGTCACGCCGCTTACCTTTCAGGCAGTGTCCGGTCATGCGGTGCGTACGGAACTCTGGGATACCGCCGCCGAATTTGCCATGGGCCACATTGAGCTTGCCCGCTGGGCGCAACTGGTACTGGTAGCGCCGGCTACCGCCGATTTCATGGCGCGTCTCACTCACGGTCTTGCCGATGACCTGCTTACCACCCTGTGTCTTGCTACGGAAGCACCTGTCGTGCTGGCACCGGCCATGAACCGGGTTATGTGGGAGAACGCGGCCACGCAGGAGAATGTGGGTCGCCTCATGGATCGCGGTGTGCGTTTGCTGGGCCCGGTGGAAGGTGAACTTGCGGAAGGCGAGGTGGGCATGGGCCGCATGCTGGAGCCCACGGAGATCATCGCCATGCTGCGGGGTGAGGACAACGTGCCATTAAAGGGCGTACGCATGTTGGTGACCGCGGGCCCAACGCGTGAACCCATTGATCCGGTGCGTTATGTGAGCAATCGCAGTTCCGGCAAGATGGGGTTTGCCGTAGCCCGTGCCGCCGCCGAAGCGGGTGCCGGGGTTACGCTGATAAGCGGCCCGGTGCATCTCGCCACGCCGAAGGGGGTGCAGCGTGTGCAGGTGGAGACCGCGGCCGAGATGCACACAGTGGTCATGCGCGAAGTGGCGCAGACCGATATCTTCGTCGCCGCTGCGGCAGTCGCTGATTATGCGCCTGTGGAGATTGCCCAAGAAAAAATCAAGAAGCGCAATGACAATCTGGAGTTGAAACTGACAAAAACCCCGGACATTCTGCTGCAGGTGGCGGCGCGGGTTCCGCGGCCTTTCACCGTGGGATTTGCCGCGGAAACGGAAAAACTCGAGGCTCATGCCAGGGAAAAGCTGGAAAAGAAGCAGCTCGATATGGTGGCTGCCAACTGGGTGGGGAACGGCCGTGGTTTTGACCGGGATGACAATGCGCTTGCGGTCTACTGGAAGGACGGCGCTGCAGAACTTGGCAACGCACCCAAGATTGAGCTGGCGCGGCGGCTCATCCGCCTCGTCGCCGAACAGTATTCACGTCACCGTTAATCACCATTTCAATTTTCTGTAACCCCACTGCCTGGATGGGTTCTCATGCACCTGATTAAAGTGAAAATTCTGGATGCGCGTATCGGCAAGGAATTCCCTTTGCCCCGATATGCCACAGCGGGTTCCGCCGGCATGGATGTGCGTGCCTGTCTCACCGAGCCACTGGTACTCAAGCCCGGCGATGCGGCCCTGGTTGCATCAGGTATCGCCATCCATATTGGTGATCCCGGCCATGCGGCCATGCTGCTGCCGCGTTCGGGACTCGGCCACAAGCACGGCATCGTGCTTGGCAATCTCGTGGGCCTGATTGATTCCGACTACCAGGGGGAAGTCATGGTTTCCTGCTGGAACCGCGGTGACACACCCTTTACCATCCAGCCGGGTGAACGCATCGCGCAGATGATCATCGTGCCGGTGGTACAGGCGCAGTTTGAGATTGTCAACGAGTTTACCGGGAGCGCACGCGGTGCGGGTGGATTTGGCCATTCGGGACGTGACTAGCAGGTCATTTCCCGGCTTACCAGCAGCAAAACGCCTCTTTCCATGGGCGCATCTGCGCCACGACTAAAGCTCA
Organism: Natronospirales bacterium; assembly: GCA_021816765.1. Lineage (GTDB taxonomy): Bacteria > Pseudomonadota > Gammaproteobacteria > Natronospirales > REEB76 > REEB76. Next base: position 55,907 of record JAKAXB010000004.1, read on the forward strand.
ATTGCCGCCGCTGCCGACCTGGTTCCGGGTGAGCTGCCGGAAGCGCTTGATGTAGGCAGTAAAGCGCGCCTGCATAGCCTGTTTTTGCTGCTGCTGCTGGAGCAACAATTTCTGATCGATTACCAGCCGCTGCTGATTCTGATCCAGCTGTTCTTCCACATAGGGAGGCACGGGTTTGCCGGCGTGCTTGAGCTCCGCTATACGCGCCTGGTATTCCGCCACCGTGTTCTGCAGGCCGCTAATGGCGCTATGGGTCACATTAATCTGTGATTCCATGGCGGCAAGCCGGCTGTCGCGATCGCGCTTGATGTCCGCCACCGAGGTGTAGGTATCCAGCAGCATCTGGTCATTTAATTGCTGCAGCTTCTCCGCCTTCTCCTGCTGCGCGGCAGCGGCTTTTTCCTGTTCTTCCTTGGCTAGTTCTTGCGGCGTCTTCTGGCCGGAAACCTTCTTTACGACAATGCCTTCGCTGTTGAGCAGATCCATCTGCTGGTTGGCATATTGAGGCGGCACGCTGCTGCCATAATGCACCACACCGTTCTTGTCCACCCACTTGTAGAGTTTGGGAGTCTGTTGTCCGAGCGCGCCCGCTGCGCACAGAGCCGCGAGTAGTGCCGCCACTGCGGGTAAAAATATCCGTGTTTTCATGCAACCGACCGTGAATATTTGTGGAACACAAGGGATGCACCAAAGTATAGCATCGGCCGCCGGATTTTTTGCCGGCTCAGGCGCCGTAGCTGCGACGATACTCCTCCAGCGCGGTGACTGCATCGGTCATGTCCGGCCGGTTGCACAGCCAGACGATGATGTCTTCGAGGCGGGCGATGGCAGCCACCTCGATGCCGTGGCTGTGGCGTAATTCGGAGATGGCAGACCGCTCACCCTTGCCCCTCTCCTGCCGGTCCAGGGCGATGACGAGACCCGCCGGCGTCGCGCCCGCCTGACGGATAATGTCCACGGATTCACGCACGGCCGTACCGGCGGTAATTACGTCGTCAATGATGAGCACCCGGCCTTGAAGCGACGCGCCTATCAGCAGACCGCCCTCGCCGTGATCCTTGATTTCCTTGCGGTTGAAGCAGTAAGGCACATCGCGGCCGTGATGCTCGGCCAGCGCCGCTGCCGTCACCGTGGCAAGCGGAATGCCCTTGTAGGCGGGGCCGAACAGCATGTCAAAACCGATGCCGGATTCCACCACCGCCCGGGCGTAGAAGCGGCCGAGTGCGGCGAGCGCCGCGCCGCTGTCAAACAGACCCGCGTTGAAGAAATAGGGACTCTTGCGTCCCGATTTCAGGGTGAACTCGCCAAAGCGCAAGACCCCGCGTGCAAAAGCAAATTCCAGAAACTGGCGGCGATAGTCCTGCATGGCCTGCACGTGCGTCCGCGAACCGGTCGGGTATGATACACGCTTTGTTTTCAGTGCAAGACGGGCCGTGGCGCAGCAGGGCTTGGCTGCGTCAAGCGACGGCTCAAGTGCCGGAAGCATTGTTTGTGGCGGCGAACAGGATGCCTGCCTCACATGATCGGCGGTGCGGTGTGCCGGCTGGAGAGTATATCGGAGATGGTGCGCGCGGCAACCACGCAATTTTTCTGCATGCATGTTTCTGAGGATTATGGTGTGCGCATTATCACACTCAATGTCAACGGTATCCGTTCCGCCGCCCGTAAGGGACTGTTTGACTGGTTGCCGCGGCAGCGGGCGGAGGTGGTGTGTCTGCAGGAGACCAAGGCGCAGGAACACCAACTTGCGGATTCCGCCTTCCGGCCCGATGGGCACTACTGCTTTTATTTCGACGCGCAGAAGAAAGGTTATGCCGGCACCGCCTTGTTCACGCGGGTGGAACCGGAAGATGTGATTATGGGATTCGGCGAGCGGGAATTTGACGATGAGGGCCGTTATCTGGAGGCTCGTTTCAGGAACCTGTCGGTGGTGTCCCTCTATCTGCCCTCCGGTTCAGCGGGGCCCGAACGCCAGGCCTCCAAGGATCGTTTTCTGAAGGCATTCATGCCGTATCTGCGGTCGTTGCGCCGCAAAAAACGCGAGTACATCCTGTGCGGCGACTGGAACATCGCCCACCGGGAGATTGACCTCCGGAACTGGAAAAGCAATCAGAAAAATTCCGGCTTTCTGCCCCATGAACGCGCCTGGATGGACGGGCTGTTCGGGGTAGCCGGCTTTGTTGATGCCTTCCGCGAGGTGGAGCCGCGCCCGGAGCAATACACCTGGTGGTCGAATCGCGGTCGGGCTTGGGCCAGGAACGTGGGCTGGCGCATTGATTACCAGGTCATCACGCCGGATCTGAGGGGCGCGGTGAAAAAGGCCTCCATCTACAAAGAGCAGCGTTTTTCCGATCACGCGCCCCTGATCATGGATTACGCGCGCAGCCTGTGAATACTCCACCTGAGGCGAAAATCTTGAAGGTGAACGCTCTCGCGGAACTGGCACGCACCTGCTGGAACCGCCGCATCGGTATCACGCTGTTGTTGGGGTTTTCCTCCGGTCTGCCGCTGGCGCTGTCCGGCTCGACCCTGCAGGCTTGGCTTGCGACCCTGCATGTGGATGTGGGGACCATCGGCCTGTTCTCGCTGGTGGGACTGCCCTATTCCCTCAAATTTCTGTGGGCGCCGGTCATGGACCGTTACGTGCCGCCCTTCATGGGCCGGCGCCGCGGCTGGATACTGCTTGCGCAATTGGCGCTGGTGTTGATCCTGGTGGCCATGGCGGTAACCGACCCGCTGACCAGCCTCTGGCGCATGGGGATTCTGGCCTTCGCGCTGGCGTTTGCTTCCGCTTCCCAGGATATCGTCTATAACGCCTACTTCACGGACATTCTGCGGCCCGCCGAGCGCGGTCTGGGCGCGGCAGTGCAGGCAGGCGGCTACCGGTTCGCCATGATCGTGGCCGGCGCGTTGGTGTTGATCCTTTCGGACCGCATCGGCTGGCGCAACAGCTATCTGCTGATGGCGCTGCTCATGCTGCTGGCCATGATTCCCACTTGCATCGGGCCAGAACCGGAAAACACGGTTACACCGCCGCGCACGTTGACGCAGGCGGTGGTGGCGCCGTTACGGGAACTCACCGTCCGTCGCGGCGCCCTGGGATTGCTGTTGCTGGTGGTGCTGTACAAGTTCGGCGACTGGTTTTCAGGCCCGCTTACGAACGTGTTTCTGATCGAGGGGCTGCACTTCACCGCTACCGATGTGGGCGTGGTCAACAAGGGTTTCGGTCTGGCGGCTACGATAGTGGGTGTGTTCTTGGGCGGCGTGCTGATGGCGCGGCTGACGCTATTCCGGGCGTTACTTTACTTCGGTGTCCTGCAAGCGGCATCCATCCTCACTTTCCTGGCGCTGTCCCTCATCGGCCACAACTATGCTGCCATGGTGTTGGCGGTGGGCGTGGAAAATCTCGCCTGGGGTATGGGTACAGCGGCATTTATCGCCTACATTATGGCGCTCTGCGATCACCGCTACACGGCATTCCAGTTTGCTTTGCTGTCGGCGCTGGACTCCATATCGCGGGTGCTGCTTGGGCCGGCCGCGGGTTACGTGGCGCAGGACGCCGGCTGGAGCGTGCTGTTTATCGTGAGTGCGCTGCTGGCGTTGCCGGGACTCGTGCTGTTGGTGCTGCTGCATCGGCGTATCCACGAGACCGAGTTCCGCAACGCTCCACACCACGCCTGACGGCGGTTCTCAATGCAACCGGCCCTGGGGTTTCCCCGGGCGGTTCTGCACCGCGATGGGCGAGGCATGATGCAGGATCATGCGCCAGCCGTCCTGGGTGAGCTGGTAAATGTTGGTGGCTACCATGGGCTGGCGCTCACCGCTCTCCCCCGGCATTCTGATGTATTCCTGCAGCACGTGAATGGCGAGCAGCGCATCCTGGGTACGGCTCACCTCCGCCAGCCGGAAGCGCAGGCCGTTGCCGCCGCGGAAGATATCCGCCCAACCGGCACGCACGGTCCGGTGGCCGGTAAGTTTCGGTCCTACGGGGTGCACACAAATGACTGATTCACTTTCCAGCCACACGGCCATCATGGCCTCCAGGTTGGCGTTGGCGAAGGCAGTGTAAAATGCATCTTCCGCTTCGTCGGGGGTGGCGAACATGCTGTCACCGCATTCCGGATGGAGCGCTGACGATAGAAGAAAACCCGCAGCCTTGCAAAGTGCACCACCCAAGCCGTCATGTCCGCAGCCCTGCGTCACGTCATCTGCCCGCTCACGGAAATCCCGGATCCGGGCGCGCGCGGCTTTTCCCCGCCGGGAGCGCGATTCCCGGACGAATATTTCCTGATACGGCGCGGCGCATCGGTGTGCGCCTATCACAATGTCTGCCCGCACGCCGGCAACTTCCTCAACTGGAAAGCGGATGCGTTTCTGACGCGCGACAAATCCCTGATCATGTGTGCGGCCCACGGCGCGCTGTTTGACCCTGCCAGCGGCGTCTGCGTGGCCGGACCGTGCCGGGGACGAGCGCTTGCGGTGCTGCCGGTGGCGGTGGAGGAGGGCATGGTAGTGGCTTGCTTCAGTCAGCTTGCGTGACTGCGTGTAATGCCCGTAGCGGTGGATGCCGGGATACCTGAAGAGGCTGTTGGGTCTGCAGTGCGTGCGGGGAGCGAGGCCTAGTGATCCAGGTGGTCGAGAGGATTAGCCCACAGTTCGTGGCGCTCCTCACCCAGATCCACGCCGTAATCCTCACGCTCGATATCGAGGGAACCGGACCAGTCCTCCGGCGGATCCACAGGCTTCAACTGCAGCTCATTCCAGGCGTCCGCATCCAGTTCCTCCAGGGTACCGTCGAAATACTGCACCTCGATGGTGCCATCTTCGTCATCCACCGCCACCACTTCAAAGGTGACGCCCTGGGTATCAGCGTACCATTCCCCAACAGCAGGTTTTAATGGCTCCGGTTCCATGAGATTGCTACCATGTGAAACACACGCTTCCCACCTGGAATGGCGGCTTTTTGCAAGTGGTCGGGTGTAAGCCCGTAAACGATCATGCCGCCGGTCATCCACGCGGTGCGTGCCTATGTTATAGAACCAGACTGCGTGCAAAGCAAGCATGCACGGCAACCTCGTGGAACATCACGGGGAACGTGCACCGGGATGATCTGAGAATGAATCCAGAATGAACGTGTAGCTGTGTGTAAACGTTCGGAATTCCATGCGCAGGACGCGGGATGATGCTGGAAAAATTGGTCAACATGTTCATCATGCTGTTCGTTGTGGTGGACCCCATCGGTGTCACCCCCCTTGTTCGGGCCGCTCACCCGCAGCGGCGGCCACGCGTATCGCCGGCGCATGGCTTTCAAAAGCACGCTGCTGGCCGCCGCCATTTTGCTCATATTTGCCTGCATCGGCGGCTGGCTGCTCAAAGCCTTGGGTGTATCCATTCCGGCCTTCAAGATCGCAGGCGGTATCCTGCTGTTTCTCATCGCCATTGACATGGTGTTCGCGCGCCAATCCGGCGGCCGGTCCGCCACCACCCGGGAAGAGGAGGAAGCGCGTTTCAAGGAAGACATTTCGGTGTTCCCGCTGGCTTTCCCGCTCATCGCCGGCCCCGGGGCGCTGGCCACCATCCTGCTCATGGTGAGCGAGGCCCGCGGTCATGTGGCGTATTTCATCGGCGTGATCGCGGTGCTGCTGCTGGTGCTCGCCATCACCCTTGTCTGCCTGCTCGCTGCCGGACGCCTGATGAAACTCCTCGGCGAAACCGGCGCCAACGTGGTGGGGCGGCTGTTCGGCGTCATCCTTGCCGCGCTCGCCGTGCAGTTTGTGATAGACGGCGTGAAAGCGGGATTTTTCAGTTGAGAGAAGCCTGCTCTTCCCGGATCAGTGCACGGCGCAGCGTACGCAGCACTTCGTAACTGCCTGTCACGGTCATTTTATTCGCGACTTTGTGCACAGATACATGGGTGGTACCCCATCGCAGCGATTTTGGTCCGTGATAAAAGAACTCAAGGTCACCATTGTCCTTTTCCACAGGCGTGAATTTCATCCTTGTCACGCGCCGGTAGACAATTCGAAGTGCGGCTTGTTCATCGCCTTCGACGGTAAATTTTCCCGGCAATGCCAGTATGAATGAAGGTAGAGTTCCGCAAATCCAACAGGAGAGAACGACAAGGGCTTCAGTGCGCGGCATGTGTATCGTGGTGGTTATAAACAAAAGCACCATGACAATAATGGTCATCCAAGTCATTTGCTGAAACGAGCGCAGAAAAAACAACCGCTTCCACCAGGGTTCCGCAAATTCCACTGGCTTTGTGCGATACGTTTGCTGTGCGTGGGTGTCTTGCAATCAGGGAACCCGCCTACGGTGCTGGGTCGGCGCCGGATCACCGCCGTTCTTGAGATAAGCCGCAAGCTGTGTTGCCTGTTTGGCGGCGGCGATGTCGCCCAGCACCTTGTCTACTTGCGCCAGATTGTCCAAGTCACGCACCGAATGTGTGCGGTCGTACATTGACAACCGCACGTTGAGGGCACGCTGCAGCCAGTCGCGTGCCGCATGCCAGTCCTGTTGCGCCATGAGCATGTCCGACCATTCTTCAAGAGTAGCGGCGATACCGGGGCGGTAATAGGCGGCGCGGTAAGTATTCAGCGCGCTTGCATAAAGTGAAGCGGCTTGCAGGGTGTTGCCGCCCGCCCGCGCTGCCAGGGCTTCGAGCCGCTGATAGCGGGCATGGCTGAGCGCATCCGTGTTGTGACCGAGGCTTGCCCCCAGTTTGCCCAGCCATTGGCTGGCGTCGGCTGATTTGAGGTCGAAGGCTGTCTGGGTGCGTGCAAACAGGGCGGCCTGGCGAATGTCGGCGGGGGTGGCTGAGTTATTGAGCAGCGCGTCCAGCCCCGCGGCCGCTTGCCGGTTATCGCCTGCCTGCATGTCGGCATAGGTTTCAAGCAAAGCCATGCGCGGTTCCAGCACGGCAAAGCCACCGTGCGCGGTAATCCTGCCGGCATCGCTGAGATAATCACGCGCGGCCGCGTATTCGCCCTGGCCGAGAGCGCTGTCGGCGAGGTCAATCAGCGAATCCAGTTCGCCTGTACGAGCATCCACGCTGCGGTATTCGCCCAGTGTACGGCTGAAAAAGTTCCGCGCCTCCACGTAATTATCATTCCGGTAAGCCTGCATGCCGAGGGCCATGTTGCTGCGGGCATCCACCACCAACTGCGGCTGGCGCACGGGGCGGCTGCCGCAAGCCGTGAGCAGCAGTGCCAATATCACGCCAATGAAAATAGACAGATGGGAGTAGCCGTCCCGGCCGCGATTTCGGAGGGATTGTGGTAGGAACCATCGCTCCCACAATCGAATGCTGGTTATGTCAATCATTGGGCGGGCGCACCGGTGTCAGGGTGCGTTTGGAAGGTTTGGGCACCGATGAGGATATGGGCCAGGTGTTCTGGATAGCCTGTAGAGTCTGGTCGGTGTCGTCGAGAATCTGGCGGGTGCGCACCACCATGTCCGGCAGTGCCTGCAATTGATAGTTCACCGTACCCATGGTGGTGTTGAGTTGTGTGACCAGCTTGCGGCTTTGGGCGATGAGCGCAGGAAGATCAGCGGATGCGGCGCTGGCATTGTCGAGCAGAGGCTGTATGGTCTTGAGGTTAGCCTGGGTTTCCCTGAGAGTGCCGGCCAGAGCCTGTATTGCGTTGGTGACGATAGCTGCGGTTTTCCTGTCATACAGCAGTTTGCCGGCGGCACCCCGGCCGGAAGCCAGTTGGGTGCTGATGGCGTTGAGGTTGGTGCTTGCCACGGCAAGATTGTGCACCACGCTGCCCACTTCCTTGGGGTCGATCTGGCTGCTCACCGCGCCAATTTTGGCGAGCGTGACTTTCACATCCTGCAGTACCGGTACCACCTGCGCCATGATCTGGTTCAGCGACAGCGGTTCCGCCAGCGGGATGGTGGCGCCATTGGGGATGATGGGTTTGTCCGGTGAACCGGCGCTGATTTCGATGGTGGCGTTGCCCAGCAGCGACAGCTGGCTCAATTTCGCGCGGGAATCCTCGCGGATGAGCCGGTGATACTTCTCCAGGATCCTCATGGTGAGGGAAATACGATTGCCAGGTGTGATGCCGGTGGCGCTTACCGTGCCCACATTGAGGCCCGATACCACTACGGGCGTACCGGTGTTGATGCCCTGGGCATTGTGAATGTAGGCGTGCAGGGTGAATTTACTTTCAAACAGGCGCGCAGTCTGCTGGTTGAACAACAGGGCGATGAACATCAGTGCGATGGCGATGAGCACAAACGCACCCACCAGCCGTTCGCGCGTCGTATAGGAGAGCCGGTGGATATAGTGCACCCGGTCCTGTGGATGGTTTTCGGGCATGCCGCTCTGTTCCCTACGCCGCCACGTCGAGGAAGGCGCGCACCTGTGGCAGCGGCGCTTTCATGAATACCTGCCAGCCGGAAAATCGCCACACGCCGTCGGCGTGAATGAATACAATGTCATCCGCATAATGTTTCACAAAACCCAGATGGTGCGTGGCCACAAAGATCGTCATATTTCGCTCACGGGCGAGACGCCGGTAAATTTCCGCTTCCCGCCGGCGGTAAATATCATCCGCCATGTGAAATGGTTCGTCCAGAAACAGCAATTGCGGTGACAACATGAGGCAGCGGGCAATGGCAAGCAATAAACACTGGTGTTGGCTCAGGTAGGCTGGCAGCACATCCGTGCTGCTCACATAACCCAGAAATTCCAGCGTCTCCTGCGCACGCATGCGAATTGCGTCGGGTGTGCCCAGGCGATGATAGAGCGCCGGCAGCATGACATTGTCGAGGGCATTCACCACCGACAGCAGCGGTGCCCCCGCGGCGATAAAAGCGGCGCGACAGCGCAGCCGGCGCCAGGAGGGTGCGTCCAGAGTGCTGACGTCGGCATTGAGGATGTGCAGGCTGCCCGCCGCCGGCGCATCCACCCCGGCCAGAACACGCAGCCAGGTGGTTTTGCCACTCCCGCTCGGCCCCACCAGGCACACGATGCGTCCACGCAATACGTCCAGATCCAGACTGTGAGCACCCGCGGCGCCATCTGTGCCATAAGGACGCAGCCCTGCGGCGACGACGACCGTATCCGCACTCACTGTGAGAACACGGCCAGCAAGCCGTCCACCATAAATACCAGTACCAGACTGGTGACGATGGCGCGCTGGGTCTGCTGTGGCAATTCCGTGGACGAGGCGCGCACGCGCAGGCCGTGAAAACACGCAGTGCTGGCGATAATGACGCCGAACAGCAGGTTCTTGAGCGCAAACACCACGAACTCCGAGGGTTCGGGGACTTCCGCCAGGCGCGCCAGCTGATGGGTGTACTGCACGGAAAAAATCATACCGTCGAGCAACACACCGCCGAACAGGGCGATAGCGGCGAAATAAATGGCAAGGGTGAATTGCGCCACCACCACACCAATGATGCGTGGCGTGACAAAGAATTCGTTCACATTGATGCCGAGCAGCATCAGCCCTTCCACTTCGCCGCGCAGTTTCATGGAACCCATGTCCACAGCGATGGCGGAGCCGGAGCGGCCAATAAGCACAATCGCAGTGAGCAGCGGCGAAAGTTCCATACCGACGATGTCGGTGAGCATCGTTGCCACGTCGTGCTCGCTGCCGAGCGCCTGTCCCAGGGACAGGATTTGCGAGGTGATGGACACACCCACGGCGATGGCGAGCAGACTGATAATAGGCAGCGCGTCCACACCGGTAAAGATGATCTGAGCAGTCAGTGTTTGCAGGGCGGCACGGTTGAAGAAACGCGCTCGTCCGCCCCATTCGCGTAGGGCGCGGATGATGAAACCGGCAAGGTCCAGCAGATAGGCGCCGAGTGCAAGACTGCGCCGTCCCGTCCAACCGAGGACCGCGGTGAGCCTGCCGGTATCCGCGTCTGCCATGGGCCTACCTTTCCCTGAGCGGCAATAGCCTAGAAGAAGGCCGTACAACCTGCAATGACCCGGTCAGCGTTTCATGAACCCCAGGTTGTAAACCGCGTGACCCAGGCTCAGACCGCGACGCTCGAACTTGGTGGGCGGCCGCTCCGCCGGATGCGGGACGTAGCCGCCGCCGGACGCGGCATTGATAAAGTCGCTGCTTTGCGCCAGCACCGCCAGCATGTGCCCGGCATAGTCGGGCCAGTCGGTGGCGAGAAGAAAACGGCCGCCGGATTTCAGCTTGTACGCCACCAGGGCAACAAATTCCGGCTGCAGCAGGCGGCGCTTGTGATGGCGCTTCTTGGGCCAGGGATCGGGGAAATAGATCAGTACCGTGTCGAGGCTGGCATCCGGGACATTGTGATGCAGCACTTCTGCGGCGTCCGCACAAACCACGCGCACATTTTTGATCGGTTCTGCTTCGAGCGTCATGAGCAAGCGGCCGATGCCGGGGCGGTGCACCTCGACGCCGAGGAAATCCTCTTCAGGATGGGTACGCGCCAGTTCGGCGAGCGTTTCACCGTTGCCAAAACCTATTTCCAGCGTGCGTTTTGCGTTGCGGCCGAAAATCCGGCTGAAATCAAACGCACCTTGCGCGGGATCGAGCCCGTATTTCGGCAGCAGCGTTTCCAGCGCGCGATTTTGTGCGGGCGTCCGGCGGCCTTCGCGGCGCACGAAACTGCGAATGCGGCGCGGTTCCGGTGGTGACACTGGATGAGTCAGAAGAACAGCCCATCCACCGGAGAGGACGCCGATGCAAAGCGTTTTCTCGGGATGCGGCCAGCCATATATGCCTCGCGGCCCGCTTCCACGGCCTTCTTCATGGCCGCAGCCATGAGCAGTGGATTTTTTGCATGTGCCACGGCGGTGTTCATGAGCACGCCGTCGCAGCCCAACTCCATGGCGATGGCGGCATCGGAGGCGGTGCCGACGCCGGCGTCCACCAGGATCGGTACGCGCGCGTTCTCGACGATGGTGAGGATGTTCCAGGGGTTGCGGATGCCGAGCCCGGAGCCGATGGGCGCGCCCAGCGGCATCACCGCCACGCAACCCAGTTCCTCAAGCCGTTTGGCGATGAGCGGATCGTCGGTGGTGTACACCATTACCTGAAAATTCTCCCGGATAAGTGTTTCCGCTGCCTTCAAGGTTTCGGTGACATTGGGGTAGAGCGTCTTCTCGTCCCCCAGCACTTCGAGTTTCACCAGGGGATGTCCGTCCAGCAGCTCGCGCGCAAGGTGGCAGGTGCGCACTGCGTCGTCCGCGTTATAACAGCCGGCGGTGTTGGGCAAAATCGTATATTTGTGCGGCGGTAACACGTCCAGCAGATTAGGTTCATCCTTTTTCTGACCGACATTGGTACGGCGGATGGCGACGGTGACTATCTCTGCGCCGCTGGCTTCCACCGCGCGCCGGGTCTCGTCCAGGTCCTTATACTTTCCAGTGCCGATCAAAAGACGCGAACGATACCTGCGGCCGGCGACGATGAAAGTGTCGGTGCTGTCGGCTGGCTGTTTGCGTACGGTGTTCATCTATACTCCTGCCTGCGTGCTGCGTGCTGCGTGCTGCGTGCTGGGGTGTTTCAACCGCCGCCGATGGCGTGCACGATTTCCACCTTGTCGCCGGACTTGAAACGGTACTCGGCGTGGCTGCTGCGCGGCACGATTTCGCCGTTCACTTCCAGGGCGATGCGCTTGCCGGTGAGCTCCAGACGCTGGATGAGTTCCCGGGCATTCAAGGTCTCCGGGAATTCAGTGGGGGTTCCGTTCAGCAGAATCTGCATGGGATATCCGCGTTCCGACGTAATCCATTTTACACCCCGCCCGCCCCGCACTTTGACAGGCGCCGGCCCGCGGCTAGAATGGGAGTCCGCGCGGGTGTAGTTCAATGGTAGAACTGCAGCTTCCCAAGCTGCTAACGTGGGTTCGATTCCCATCACCCGCTCCAGGTGTGTTGCAATGGGGCGCATGGAATCGTCCCTGATGGGTTGACCAGCCCAGCCTTCCCTGGCTGGGCGTTCGACCGGGTCGAAATGCCATCGGCATTTCGATGTAAGCACCGGTCTCACCCATCACCCGCTCCAGTTCCCTGACGCTTACTCATGGAGCCGGCGTCGGTGGGTTCGCCCGCCAGCCATGTTTGGTATGACGCTCGGACCGGCCGGAATGCCGTGGGCATTCCGCTGATGCTGATAAGCTTCTGCCTTCACCATCTGCCCGCGCCAGGATTCCTCTGCTCATCCCAATCCAGTCCCAGCCCGCACAATAAGGACGTATCTGGTCTATGCTCAGGGACAGAGCCGTTCCTTTGCGGCGTCTCCGGTGCGGTGCGGAGTTTCTGCACGCCAGTCTGTGCGCCAGTCCGGTGGTGCCTAGGGACACTGCCTGGATGTGAAAGGCAGCGCCAATCCCGGCCCGCGCGGCGCGGTCGCCGGGGGCTCGCGGACTCACTTGCCTGAGACGCCAGTACGACTAGAATCATCACGGGCGCCTGATTAACATGCAGACCATGATTACACCAGAAACCGGCACGCCGGAATCGGACGAGAAACAGGAAGTGGCCAGACTGCTGGTGCGGCGGTCGTTCCTGCCGCATTTCTCCCGGCAATTGAAGCAGCTGTTTCTGCAGTCCTATTCCCATCATAACCGTCTGCGCATGCGCATTACCCTGGCGCTGGGCCTGGTTATCTACCTGCTGTGCGGTGGGGGCGATATTCTCCTCGGACCCGTGCCAACGGGGGCGGCCGGGCTGATCGGCTATGGGTTCACTGCATCCGTTATTGCGGGAGCACTGTGCGCGGTGTTCTGGGTGAAGCGCGATATCGTGATGCAGTTCGTCTATGCGGTTGCGGCGCTGGCGGCAGGTGCGGGCACGGTATGGCTGGCGCATAACTCTCCGCCGGGCGCCGTTCTCATTTATAGCCTGGGCGTGGTGGTCATCCTGTTTTACATCTACGTCATTTCCGGCATGCGCATCGGTTACGCGCTGCCAAGCGCCTTGCTGGTGACAGGCCTGTATCTGGCCGACGTGTTCATGTATCACCCGTTATCCATGGCCGCCTGGCATATGATCATTGTGCAACTGGCTGTCACCAACCTGGTCGGCGCCTACGCCGGCTATCGGCTTGAGAAAGAAGCGCGGCGCAGTTTCCTGGATGGCAGGATGGTGAGACTGCTGAATAATGAAATGATCGAGCTGGTGGGCGTGGATGAGCTGACCGGGCTCGCCAATCGCCGGCGCATGGATGAGTTCTATGTGAATACTTGGAACCGGGCGCAACGTGACAAGGCGGAACTGGCGCTGTTACTTATTGACGTGGATTGCCTCACGCTCTTGAATGATCATCTCGGCCGTCACATCGGCGACATATGTCTGCGCAAGCTCGGGGCCGTTATCCAGCACTGCCGACGGCGTCCCGGCGATCTCGCCGCCCGTTACGAGGGTGGGAAATTCCTGGTGCTCCTGTACAGCTGTAACGAGCGGCATGCCAGGGTGATCGCGGAACGTCTGCGCCGGGATATTGAGAGCCTGAACCTGATGAACCCAGCGTCCACCGTAGGCTGGACGGTAACCGTGAGTATCGGTGTGCATGCCGTGGTGCCCAGCCGTTCCCAGAGCTCCGTGAGCGCATTGGCCGCCGCGGATACGCTACTGTACATGGCAAAGCAACGCGGCCGCAATCAAGTGCTGAGTGATAATGCCGCGCTGTCAGGCAAAACGGCGAGGGCGAGCGCGGCGGCGGAGCCGCAGCCGGTATCGGATAAAACCGTGATTCTGCCGCGGACCAATACCGCGCCCTAGCCCGCCATTCAGGCAGGCGCGTGCGGCTGCCCGGCCCATGCCCAAGGCAAGTCACGCTCGCCGCCACAGAACGCGTTGCATTATCGTTCCATGACTCTTGTGTTCAGGCGCACCGGTCGGTGTGTAGCCGTGTTTCGGTGTTTCCGGCTCACCGGGCGCAGGCACTTTGCATGCCTTTCCCAGTCTCATAGTTGAAAGTGTCCGTGCCCCGGGGGATGACTTCCCCTGGCCGGCAGTTCAAACTGTCGGCCCGAGCAAGTGTCAAACCCGGTTACACTTGAGCCAATTCGACAACAGGGGTCCGTCATGCCGACCAAGCCGAATCCAACCGCTAAACCTGCCGCTCCCGGCAAGCCTGCTCGGCCATCCGGCCGCAAGCCGCTCAAGATCATCGGCATGGTCATTGCGATCATCATCGTGTTGATCATCATCATTGCGATCGTGTTGCCTTTCATCATTAATCCCAACGATTTCAAGCCGCGGATCGCGCGGCTGGCGAAGGACAAGACCGGCCGTGAGCTCAGTATTCCTGGCAATATCCGCCTGTCCATTTTCCCCTGGCTGGGTGCGGAGATCGGACCCATGTCTCTCAGCAACGCACCCGGTTTTGGCGGGACCCCCTTCGCCAGCATCAACGAAACCGACGTGCACGTGCGTTTCTGGCCATTGCTGCGCGGCAAGATCGAGGTGGATAGCGTAAAACTCGACGGCATGAATGTGGATATGGAACGCGACGCCGGCGGACGCAACAATTGGCAGGACCTGCTGGATCACCTGCGCAGCAACATGTCCAGCGCACGGCAGCAAAATGGCGGTAGGCCCGGAGGCATTGAAAATCTGCAATTCAACATCACCGACAGCGGTCTGCGCTGGAGTGACGCGCAGAAGCACCAGCAATATACCATCAGCAATTTCAATGCGGACATGGCTGCTTTCACGCCCGGCAAACCGGTGCGGCTCAGTGTTGATTTCGATTTCACCGGCACCAATCCGCAGCTTGGCGGTCACGCGGCTTTCACCGGCACCGTCATTGCGAATCTGGCCCACAGGATATACACCACCGACAACGCCAAGCTGGATCTCGCCGCCAATGGCGACGCGGTGCCCGGGGGGCAGGTGAACGCGGAGTTCCTGTGGCAAAGTGCGGCGGTGAACCTGGACGCGGGCACGCTGGCGCTCAACGGTATGTCCGCCAGCGCTTACGGTCTCAATGCGCGGCTGGACGCGGAAGGCCAGGGCCTGTTCAAGAATCCGGATTTCACCGGCACCCTGAAACTTGCGCAATTCTCTCCGCGTGAGGTGCTACAGGCGCTCGGTCACGGCAATCTCGCCAATACACGTGATCCGCATACCCTGACCCGGGCGTCGGGCACCCTGAATTTCGTCGCGTCCGCCGGCTCCGTTGCCCTGCAGAATATCGCCTTCAAGCTGGATGACACCACACTGACCGGTACGGCCGCCATCAAAAATTTCAGCAGCAGGGCACTGACCTTTAACCTCACCCTCGATCAGTTTGACGCCGACCGCTATCTGCCGCCGCAGAAACCGGCCACGCCGGCCCAGCCGCGTGAGCAGACCGATATAAACAAGATCAGCATTCCGCTGCGCACGCTGCGCCGCCTGAATCTCGACGGCCAATTGCATATCGGCCAGTTCACGCTGCTCAACACGCATACCAGCAACATGGACGTGACGCTGAGTGCACATAAAGGTCTGGTGCAGATGAACCCCCTGAGTGCGCAACTGTATGGCGGCACGCTCAGCGGCAACATGCAGATTGATGCCACCAGTGATACGCCCATCGTCGTGGAAGACCTGACCCTGCAGAACGTGCAGGCAGGCGTGCTGGTGCAGGATCTTTTCAAGATGAAACGTCTGAGCGGCACGGCCAGCCTGCATGTTGCCGCGCGCGCTCTCGGACCTACGGTGGGCGAGATCCGTCACACGCTCGAAGGGCGCATGAATTTCAGCTTCAAGAACGGCGCCATTGAAGGCATAAACATCTGGGATGCGGTGGCCCGTGCCTACGCGCTGGCGAAACACCAGCCCGCGCCGCCGCCCGCACCCAGGCGCACGGAGTTTGCCGACATGCATGGCAACGCCGTCATCAATCAGGGTGTGCTCTACAATCGCGACTTCGTTGCGTATCTGCCGTATCTGAACCTCACCGGCGAGGGCAAGCTGGATTTGGCGGAACTCACCCTGGATTACACTCTCCGGGGACATATCACCGGCATACCACGGTTGGGTACGCCGCAAAACCTGAGCGGCCTGGCCGGCGCCACCATCCCCCTGCGCATCAGCGGCACACTGTCGCATTTGCGCGTACGGCCGGACCTGGCGGGTGTGCTGCGTGAACGGGTGAACCGCGAACTCGACAAGAAAAAGATTCAGCTTGAAGGGAAGCTTAAAAACAGGTTGCAAGGTATCCTGCATGGGCCGCCAGGGTAGTGTTGTGGCATGACAGCCATCCGCGCGAGGATCGGGTGCGCCGCCTATATGTAAATGTAACGGTTCTTGCCGGGTTGTGGCTTGCCGGTAACGTGCAGGCCGCACAATTCTACTCACTCAGGGTTTCCCACGACGCCGGCCGCTATGAGGTGAGCGCCGATGTTTACCTGGCCGCGCCGCTGCCGGCGGTGTATCAGGTGCTCACTGATTACAACCATCTCACGCGCATTACCGGTGCCATCCGCCGGAGCCGTGTGGTCAGGCGCGTGGGTGCGCATACGGTGATAGTATTCGTCGAGACTCGCGCCTGCGCGCTGTTTTTCTGCCATAGTATCCGCCAGACCCAGCAGGTGACAGAGTTTCCACCCCGCGACATCATTGCCAAAACCATTGCCGCGAAAAGCAACGTCAAATCGGGCAACTCCTCCTGGCATCTCTACCAGGACGGCGACGGCACGCGCATGCACTGGCAAATGACGCTGGCACCGGATTTCTGGGTGCCACCACTCATCGGTCCCGCGCTGGTGGAAGGCGAGTTGCGCGCGCAAGGCGAGTACACCGCGGAAGGCGTGGAAAAGCTCGCCCGTGAACGCGCGCATCTACCGCCGCTGAGAACCGCTGGCAGACATGACCGGCTCCCGCAATCCCGCTGAACATCACTTCACCGCACGGCTGCTTGCCTGGTATCGGCGGCATGGCCGCAAGCATCTGCCTTGGCAGCGTGCCAGAACCGCCTACCGCGTATGGGTGTCGGAAATCATGCTGCAGCAGACCCGGGTGGCGAGCGTCATTCCCTATTACACGCGTTTCATGGAGCGCTTCCCCGGCATACTTGCACTTGCAGACGCGCCCCTGGATGAAGTGCTGCATCTGTGGTCAGGCCTGGGTTATTACGCCCGCGCGCGCAATCTTCATAAAGCGGCGCAGGTCATCCGCGATGACCATGACGGAGTGTTTCCCGCGGAATTTGAAAAAGTGGCGGCCTTGCCCGGCATCGGTCGTTCCACCGCCGGAGCCATCCTGGCGCTCGCCTGCAATCAGCGTCATGCGATTCTCGATGGCAATGTAAAGCGTGTGCTCGCGCGCTTCCATGCCGTGGCCGGCTGGCCGGGTGAAAAGCCGGTCGAGAAGAGACTCTGGAAACTTGCCGAGCGGCACACGCCGGACAGAAATATAGCCGCGTACACCCAGGCCATCATGGATCTGGGTGCGACCCTGTGCCTGCGCGGCACGCCCGCCTGTGCGCGATGTCCCCTGGCGGGAGACTGCCGTGCCCATGCGCGCGGCCGTGAAACGGCGTTTCCGGCACCGCATCCGCGCAAGGCATTGCCGGTGCGCCGCACGCGCATGCTGCTCATCATGCTCAGCGGAAACATTTTGCTGGAGCGGCGCCCGCCGGCCGGTATCTGGGGCGGTTTATGGGGGTTCCCCGAGATGCCGGTGTCTGAAGATATATCCGACTGGTGCCGGCGGCGGTTTCACATGCACACCCTGGCGCTGCACACACGGCCGGTGCTGCGGCACAGCTTCAGCCACTTCCATCTGGAGATCGAGGCGGTAGAGGTGCGGGTTTCCGGCGCGGCGGGCATCGAGGATAATGCCGGCCTTGTATGGTATGACATGCAGGCACCGCGACGTCTGGGACTCGCGGCACCCGTCAGGCATTGGCTCAAGACAGTAAATACGGGATCAGGGGGAGAGTTCGGATGACGCGCATGGTCAAATGCGTCTTGCTGGGTGAGGAACTGGAAGGGCTGGAGCGGCCGCCTTATCCGGGCGATCTCGGTCAGCGCATTTTCGAGCAGGTATCAAAACAGGCCTGGCAGCAGTGGCTGCAACACCAGACCATGTTGATCAACGAATACCGCCTTTCCGTTATTGACCCCAAGGCGCGCAAATTCCTGGCGGAGGAAATGCAGAAATTCTTCTTCGGCGGCGGCGCGAGGAAACCCGAAGGTTATGTACCCGGCAAATAGGCCGGCAGTTTCTCATGCGGCGGTCAGATACTGCACGCTGAACCAGCGACGGTCATCCGTCCATACCTTCTCGACTTGCAAGCCTGCCTTGGCGGCAAGCACCTTGAAGCCCGCCAGGGTATGCTTGTAGCTGTATTCCGTGACGATGGCTTCGTCTTCAAGAAAACTGAAAGAATCTCCGGCCAGCCGCACCAGTTGGTTGTCACAGCTTACCAGGTGCATCTCGATGCGGCCCGCGGCGGAGTTGTACACGGCACGATGGCGGAAGCCGTTCAAGTTGAAATCGGCATGCAATTCGCGGTTGATGCGCCGCAAAATATTCAGATTGAATTCCGCCGTGACGCCGGCCGTATCGCTGTAGGCGCGTTGCAGCACCGCTTCGTCTTTGCGCAGGTCCACACCGATGAGCAACGCTCCATTGGGCCCCGCCAAACGTCGCAGGCGTTTCAGCAGTTCCATCGCAGCCGCGGGCTCGAAATTGCCGATGGTGGAACCGGGGAAATAAATCACCGTGCGCTGTGCGGTACGGCGCGGTGCGGGAATGGCGAAGGACTGGCTGAAATCCGCGCATACCGGCAGCACTTCTAGTTCGGGATATACCTGGTTCAGGCAGTCGGCGGTTGTGACGAGGTGAGCCCGGGAAATATCCACCGGCACGTAGGCGCTGGGGCGTACCAGGTGATCCAGCAGCAAACGGGTCTTGAGGCTGCTGCCGCTGCCCGGTTCCACCAACCGCACGCGCGCCCCCAGGGAGGCCGCCATATCGGTTGCCGACACTTCCATGATGCCAAGCTCGGTACGCGTCAGGTAATACTCGGGCAGCTCGCAGATGACGTCGAAGAGCCGTGAACCGCGGTCATCATAGAAATATTTGCAGGGCAGGGTCTTTTGCTGTGCGCGCAGGCCATCGAGGATTTCCTCGCGCATCTCGGCTGTGCGCGGATGGTAGTCGTGCAAGGTGACGGACAGGGCCTGGGAAATGCGCACGTCATTCATCCCTGGCGAGACGGATGCCCATGAACTGCCAGCGCGCATGGGGCGGGAAGAAATTGCGGTAACTCACGCGCAGGTGTGACAATGGCGTGGCGCAGGAGCCGCCGCGCAGCACCAGCTGGTTCACCATGAATTTTCCGTTATATTCTCCCAGCGAACCGGCGAGCGGCTTGAAGCCGGGATAGGCGTCATAGGCGCTGGCGGTCCACTCCCACACATCGCCGAACAACTGCCGCGGTTTATCGCCGTCAGCCTGTGCCGCCCGCGGATGAAACAACCCGCTTTCCATGAGGTTGCCCTCGATGGGGAATTGCGCCGCCAACGTCTCCCATTCCGCTTCCGTGGGCAGACGCGCACCCGCCCAGCGGGCGTAAGCATCCGCTTCGTAGTAACTCACATGACACACGGGTGCATGGCAATCCATGTCCCGCATTCCGCCGAGGGTAAATTCCGCCGTCATGTCTTCGTTCCAGTAGAGGGGGCGGTTGCAGTTTTCCCGTTGCAGCATCGCCCAGCCATCCGCAAGCCATAGTTCCGCAGCACGGTAGCCGCCGGCACGGATGAATTCCCGGTATTCGCCATTGGTGACCAGGCGTGAGGCGATGGCATGGCGCCGCAGCGATACACGGTGACGCGGCGATTCATTGTCAAACGCGAAGTCCTGGCCCCCGTAGCCGATAGGCTCCAGACCCTCGGGGCGGGGGATATATTTCAGCGGCGGCACCTTGCCCGTGGGTGGTGTGGGTAATTCACGCCAGGCGGGCTTGAGTGGGTTCACCGACAATACATGCTTGATGTCGGTAAGGATCAGCTCCTGATGCTGCTGTTCGTGGTGCAGGCCGAGTGTGACCAGAAAGGCGAGTTTCTTGTCGGTGACATGCCTCTTGATGAGCGCGAGCATGTTCTCATCCACATATTTGCGGTAGTGCATAACCTCCGCCGTCACAGGACGTGACAGCAAGCCCCGTTCCGCCCGCGGGTGCATGGCGCCGACGGTGTGGTAATAGGAGTTGAACAGATAGTTGAAGTCCCTGTTGAAGGACCGATAGCTCTCGCAGTGCGGCACCAGCAGGAAGTGCTCGAAAAACCAGGTGGTGTGGGCGAGATGCCATTTGCCGGGGCTTGCATCCGGCATGCTCTGCACCACCATATCCTCGGGTGCGAGCGTGCGGCACAGGTCCGCGGTGACGGCGCGTACCTGTTGATACCATTGCGAAAGCATGCTGCCGTCAATGGCTTGGGCGGGCGCGGTTTGCGAGGCGGTCTGCATACGGGCGTGGGAGTGCGGGTCTTTTCCGAAGCCTAGTCGAGGCATCCCGGCCTGTCAAAAAATCCCGTCAAACCCTTGACCCGTCGGCTGGTGGCCGCTTTAATAGCGTCCCTTTCAGATATCGCGGTCCGCCGGGCACGCAATGGGCAGAGCAGCGGGTGAGCTGGGGAATTTCCGCGAAGCACCGCTTCGCGCCCGGCGAACGACGTGCAGGGATACACAAGTGCCGTGGAAGGCAGGATGCCGGGAACGGCCGCGACGGCAGGCAGATTTTTGTTCCTGCAAAATCTGCACTTCCGCCATCCATGGCGGTCGGATGCCGGGGCTGGCAGGCACACCAGGGATGGTTTATGCAAATAGAATTTGGCCAGGTAGCTCAGTTGGTAGAGCAGCGGACTGAAAATCCGCGTGTCGGTGGTTCGATTCCGCCCCTGGCCACCATCCAAACCAATGACTTAGGGAATTGAACTTTGAAGCAATTCTTTGCCGTTTGGCATCGAATTACTTCACTTTACTGCTTGACAAGGAAATACTTCATTTTCAATTTGCTCGCGTAGCTCGGTAATTTGTCCGTCAACAGGTGATCAATGGGAGTACCCATCGGCATCGGGAACGCAGCGACTGTTCTAATTATCGCAGCGGGTCGTCAGTCCGCCGGGTTGTCACATGGATCAACAGGAGGAGGTTGATTTAACAAGAGCCAGTATATTCCCAATTGTTTGGCGGCCTGTAGAAATTCCTCGAAATTAACCGGCTTGCGCACATAGCTGTTAGCACCCAGGCTGTAGCTTTCGACAAGGTCCTTATCTTCTTTTGAAGAGGTTAGGATGACAACCGGTAACAATGCCGTACGCTTGTGCTTTCGTACGGTCTTCAAGACCTCAAGACCATCTACTTTAGGAAGTTTAAGATCCAGCAGTACTAACTGCGGCAATGGATTCCTATATTGCTTGCCACCCAGATTTTTATCGTGCAGGTAGGCGAGCGCTTCCACTCCATCACTTGCTATCACGACTTTGTTTGAAATATTGTTCTTCTCAAGCGCTCGGGTCGTCAGATCAATATCATCGGGATTATCCTCAACCAGCAGAATTACTTTTGTGCTCATGGTCTTCTCCAACCGAGAAATAGAAAGTAGCACCTTGGCCCACGGAACCTTCCGCCCAGATTTTACCTCCATGCATATGGATGATTCGCTGGACCGTAGCCAGTCCGATGCCGGTTCCTTCATACTCCGTCGCAGCATGCAACCGCTGGAATGCGCCGAAGAGCTTATGGGCATACTGCATGTCAAAACCCGCTCCATTGTCACTGACAGCCAGTACATCCTGTCCGTTCATTGCCACCTTTTTAATCGTTACTACCGGGCTTTCAGTCTTGGACGTGAACTTCCAGGCGTTTTCAAGCAGATTCTGCAATACTATTTTTAACAGTCCCGGATCCGCATACATCTGCAGTCCCTGTTCTATTTTTACCGTTATCGTTCTTGACGGGCTCTTTTCGCGTAATTCTGTAACTAACTCCTCAGCTATTTCCGATGCGTCAACTTGCGTCCGGTGAACGGCACTCTTGGAGATCTTTGAAAGACTGAGCAAATCATCGATCAGGTGCCCCATCCGCTGGGTTGCCGAGCGTATTCGTGAGAGATACCTTTTCCCCTTCTCATCGAGCAACTGCGCATAATCTTCCATGACAGCCTGGCTGAACCCATCGATGCCGCGAAGCGGCGCCCTCAAATCATGTGAAACGGAATAGGAAAAGGTTTCCAGTTCGCGATTGATAGCCTCAAGCTGTGCTGTTCGCTCTTCCACTTTTTTTTCCAGTGTTTGATTCAACTCAAGTATCTTTTTCTGGGCGCATGCCCGTTCTGTCACGTCTGCTGCCATGACCAGGCGGGCTTTCTTGCCCTCCCACAACAGCTCATGTGAGACGATTTCCACATCGATGATCGTTCCGTCTTTTTTTCTATGCTTCCATATACCCGCACTGTTTAGAGCCGACCGCTGTCCTGACATAAACATCTGCAGCCGCTCCGATTCCTCACGGTCACGAAGGTTCTGGATTGTCATAGCAAGGAATTCATCCTGCGTGTACCCATAATTCTCAATGGCTGCGTGGTTAACCGTCAGGAACCGGAGGGATTCCAAGTCAAAAATCCACATCGGCATGGGATTTTTCTCAAAGATATTCTTGTAATCATGTTCAACTGACACTAGTTGCCTTTCCACCTCTTCGCTTCTCGTCTTGACACGCCGTAATT
The DNA here is from genome assembly GCA_021816765.1 of Natronospirales bacterium. Lineage (GTDB taxonomy): Bacteria > Pseudomonadota > Gammaproteobacteria > Natronospirales > REEB76 > REEB76. The sequence goes on from JAKAXB010000004.1 coordinate 78,580, forward strand.
CGTCACGGGCCTGTCTTGCAGCCTTGATATTCCGATATGCTAAATCGATTGTGAGAAGTAGCGTGCCGATAAACAATGCCAGACTCGCGCTGGCAAGAGGTGTGCTGATGGGTTTATTGATATACAAAAGCAGGATGTGCAAGATGATCGCGAGCCCGATAATCAACAGGCATACGTACAGGATCCGGATGGCAGTTGGCGCCCTCATGTATTAGCCCCAGGTCTTCCTTTGAGCCACTGAGTCATAGGTTCTGGGTCAAGAGGTTTGCTGATGTAATAACCCTGCGCAAAACCGCATCCCAACTTTCGCAAAACATCGAGAGTACCTGATGTCTCAACACCTTCGGCAATAACCTTTTTGTTCATGCGTTTTGCAAAATCCAATATTGCGGTGACGATTGCTGCGTCATGCACGTCGGTCACAATGTTTGAAATAAACATCCGATCAATTTTTATGATGTCTACTGGCAGTACTTTCAGATAGGCGAATGAAGATTGCCCTGCACCAAAATCATCGATTGCGATCCCGCACCCCCTTGAATGGATGTATTTAAGCACCTCGAGTGCCACCTCCGAGTCGGTCATTATTCCACTTTCGGTGATTTCAAATATCATCTTGCGCGGATTGATGTCCGCGTCTTCCAGGAGCGTGTCCAGGTCGGATATGAATCCGGGGTTCTGGATATTACGTATGGATAAGTTTATGGAAATATAGATATTCAACCCAGCCCCATGCCATTTTTTCCATTGCTGAGACGCTGCATTAGCGACCCATCTGGTTAACGGAATGATCAGATTAGAGTGTTCGGCGGCTTCCAGGAACATGCCGGGGGGCAACAACCCGCGCGTCGGATGATTCCAGCGCACCAGCGCCTCCACGCCAGTCACTCCATTGCCTGCAATTTCGATGATCGGCTGGTAGTGAAGCACCAGTTTATCCTGTCGGATTGCATCCCTGAGTTCGCCAAGGAGAGCTGCATTCTCTGGACTTGTACGGTCATCTTTGCTCGAATAGAGGGCGTAGTCACGGTGCTTGCTGCGAGCGAGGTTTGCCGCGATGGTTGCATTACGTAATAGTTGATGTGCATCTTCCCCATGCTCTGGAAATGCTGCGATACCGATTGCTACGTCGATGTGAATCAGTATGGGGTCCAATGAAAATGGTTCTTCGAACAGTGCTGTCAGGGTCTTACCCATCTCTTCATGAGGAAGTCCTTGCGTACTTGTGTATAGCAAGGCCAGACTCTGGTCATTGATACGGGCGAATGAGTCTGGCGATCTCGAATGGGATCTGATGCGGTCTATTATCCGATTGATTAGTGCATTGAGATCCGCTGGTTGGGTTATTGCACGGATTTCATTGAACCGCTCGATTTCGATACTTACGAGCACGGCTGCCTTTCCTGCATGCGCGCACTTCCGCAATTGTGTGTCAACCTCCTCTATAAAATACTGTTGGTTGGGAAGCCGGGTAATGGGATCGTGATAGGCAAGAAACTCAAGGTATTCCATGAATTGTTTTCTATCGCGTCGAATCGAGACCTCACGGAGCTCCCGCCGTATCGCGGGCACGAGCCGATGTAGACGCCCCTTCATCACGTAATCATGCGCACCGGTCTTCATTGCATCGACGGCAAGTTCTTCGCCCACTGTGCCGGAAACGAGTATGAAAGGAATATCGAGGCCCAACTCATGGAGGATTGCAAGACACTGGATGCCGTTAAATCCAGGCATGGAGTAATCTGAAATAACGAGATCCCATTGAAATCGGGTGAGCTGATCCCGCACATCGTGTTCAGCACTGACAAGTGCGTATTGCAGTTCAAAGCCGCCTTTCTCCAACTCGTGCAATACGAGATCGGCATCTATCTCAGCGTCTTCGACCAACAGCAGGCGAAGCGGGGTTGCCATGGTATGTGCGTGTAACGGGAAGGCAATACCCGGATCAATTTATACTGGCAGGCTGTTGAAAAGCAGCTTGATAAACACCACAGGGATGTTCCGTACCGATAGCGGGTTGCAAAAGGCCATGGATGACCTTTTTCAACAAACTGCTGGACCAGAGCTCATTGCAGATATAACAAGATTGATCCTGAAAACGATGGTTATAAGCAGCCGATGCACGCATAATATCTCCTTTCCTTGGTTATTAGCCGTGTGATGCTACCCCGGCCAATATCTGAAGCAGCGATATCAGGAATTGCGCATAGGTTTAAGTGTAGTTCCAAATGCGAACTATGCAAGTGTTCGGGCTAATCCAAATATTGATCCCGAGAAAGCCGTGCACAAGCGCGCACGGCGGTGAATACCTCTGCGGATTCCGATCCATGCCGGGCCAGTCGGAGTTGAGGCGGGATAACCCGCGACCGCAGTGTCTTTTGCCCCTGCGCGTGGAGGTTGGTGCGAGGGCACGGAAACAGTTGTCCTTGCGGATTGCATGGTCACCTCCTTGTGATGGGCAATATCTCTGACTATTTAGCAACTTGAAAAGTACCGCCTGCGCGCATACGCGGCGCCGCTTCAATTCCTCGCCGCTGCCGATTGGTCTCATGGGGCACCTCCGGAAGTCAGTATTGGACATTATTCCTACAAGTGTCAGTAAACGACACACTAACCATCCGTGGCGGGCTGTCCAGCCAATACATCCATGTACTGACGCTCGGCCGGAGCAAGATGCCCTGGCATCTTGCCTGAAAGCGCCGGCTACACTTGCCTGGCCACCCAATACGTCTTCGCATCACGTTTACTGCAAAGTGCGCAAATAATTTGGCGGCGTCGTGCCCCGGAATGATCAAAGCTCGATACAGTCAAATTTTGTACCGGTGCTTACGTCAGTTTCATAGTTGACGTCTTGCCTTGCAAAGCCGAACAGCTGCAGAAAATCCCGCTTGTATGCCGCGTAGTCGGTGATCTCGAAGAGGTTTTTGCCGGTGACTCTTGGCCATAATTCCTTGCAGTCCTGTTGCACGTCATCGCGCAGCTCCCGATCGTCCAGCCGTAGGCGGCCCCGTGCATCCGTTACAGGCGGCCGGGCATCTTCCCGATAGAGATATTCGCGAAACAGGCGATTCTGCTGCTCAATTGTGTTCTCGTGCAGTCCCCTCTCTTTCATTATGCGGAACACCAGGGAGACATACAGAGGTATGGCCGGAATGGCCGCGCTCGCCTGGGTGACGGTGGATTTCATTATCGCAACATGCGCGTTCAGGCCCTGTGCCGCGAATCGCTTGCGCAACTCCGCTGCGGTATTCTCGAGATGCTGTTTGGCGCGACCCAGAGTTCCGTGCCAGTAGATGGGCCAGGTGATCTCCGTGCCGATGTAGCTGAAAGCAACGGTTTTTGCGTTTTTAGCCAGGACTCCGGCCTTGCTTAACGCCTCTATCCAGAGGGCCCAATCCTCCCCTCCCATGACCGTGACGGTGTCGCGGATCTCCTGTTGCGTTGCGGGTTCGACGGAAACGTCAACGAGCATGTCCCGATCGGTATCAATCGTTTTCCCAGTATAGGCCGCGCCAATCGGCTTCAGCGAGGAGCGTATGATTTCTCCCGTATCCGGCAGGCGACGCACGGGGGATGCCAACGAATAGACAACAAGATCAACCTGACCACCCATTTCCCGCTTGATCAAATCTATTGCGCGGGCGCGCGCTTCATGCGAAAAGGCATCGCCATTGACGGACCTGCTCTGCAGGCCGGCCTGCCCGGCGAACTTGTCGAATGCCGCCGAGTTATACCAGCCTGCACTGCCCGCCTTGGTGTCCCTGCCGGGTTTCTCGAAGAACACGCCGAGGGTCGCAGCGCCGAACCCGAAGGCCGCCGTGATCCGGGCGGCCAGACCGTAACCCGTGGATGCGCCGATTATCAACGCACACCTCGGTCCATCCGTGCGCGTACCCATGGCCTGCGTGGAGTTGATCTGTTCGAGCACGTTCAACTCGCATCCGATCGGATGCGCCGTTGTGCAGATGAAATGCCAAACCTTGGGCCTGATGATCACGAGGATTACTCTTGGCGCAGCCGGGTGGTTCATTCTAACTGACGCGCCCCAGGAAAGAGCCCGTCTTTGACCGCTTGCACGAAAGCCACGATCCAGGCCCTGTCAAACGGCACGGCTCAATTGGCGCTGCGCTTGAAAATCCAGGCGACCATGATGCCGAATGCCAGGCCATGGGTGCGGCTCACCAGCGGGCTGTTGAGGAAGCTCGCGCCGGCCAGGTTTGTGTAGCTGATGAATGAGCCGTACACCATATTTCCGCGGTGCAGACTACCGCCCACTGACAGCGTGTAACCGCCGTAGCCCCCGGGAGCGGTGTAGGTGGGACGCTCCGGGTTGGCGTACTGCGGCGCCACGCCATAGATGTACTGGAAATAACCCTGACTGGCATAGAGCGCCGAGACGCCGGTCTGGATGTTGAACGCATGATCGCCTTCCCCGATTTGATACGCGAGTTCCAGGCGCGGCGCGAATACGAAACCGCGGTGGTGCAGGCTGAGCGCGTGGGCGCTGACCGCCACGCGCAGCGGTAGCACCAAGTCCAATCGGGTACCGCCCGCGTCATTGCCCCAAACGTGATAGCGCAATGCCGGACCGGCTTCACCGATCCAGTCAAGATCCGGCATGCCCTGGCGTTCCCGGTCACGCGAGGAGCGAACCGCTACGGCGCCGGCGAAGTCCACATCCAGGGAGAGTCGGTGACCGGACAGCAATTTACCGCGCACCTGTTCGTGGTTTACGTCCAGATAGCGGCTGTGATAGACGACATAGGGGAAGGGCAGGAGCAGCGTGCTGTATTCGGCTGCGCCGGGATAATCGGGAAACCGCACGCCGCCCACTCCGACACCGATTTCAAGTTGGGATACCGCCTGCCCGGAAGCATGGGCCGCAATCGGTGCCAGCGCACACAATATGAAAAAAAGATGTGTGATACAAAAGAAAGGAGTTGAACGAACCGCATTGATCTCGAGCGGCCATGCATGCATCTAGGCCGGATCCACCGGCGTGGTGCCGCCGCTGAAATTCGCTTTCGCCTGCGCCAGCCGGTAACGGCGTTCGGCATTCCAGCGCCGCAGATTGCGCAGTGCGGTCCAGGCATAGATCAGGCGAAAGAACTGCAGTCGCCAGCGTACCTTGAGTGAATCGAACAAATCGCCGGCCAGCATCGAGGTCACGCCTTGTTCGACCTTCAGGATATTGTGCGGATTGCGGAAGATATGCTGCATCACCGGCGAGTTGAAACGGTAGATGAAGAAGGCGAAGCGGCGCATGCCGGCGCGCAGGCGCTTTTCCAGGCGCTGTTGCAGCAGCGCTTCGTGTGCCGGTTCACGCAGCGCGGCGTTAACCACCATGGCGGTCTGTTCGGCTCCGCTCATGGCGAGATATACGCCCGAGGAAAATACCGGGTCCAGAAACGCAAAGGCATCGCCTACCAGCATCCACCCCGGGCCGCCGATGGTGCTGGCGTCATAGGAATAATTGCCGGTGACGCGCACCTCGTCGCCGATCAGGGTGGCCCGGCTGAGCCGTCCCCAGAGCGCGGGGTTGAGTTTGAGCGTATCAAACAGGAACTCGCGGGTGCATCCGCGACGCTGCTTCAGATAATCCGGGCGGCACACCGCGCCGACACTCATCACTCCATCCGGCAAGGGTATCATCCACATCCAGCCGTGCTCGAAATTGTAGATACTGATATTGCCGGCATCATTGCCGGGACGGTACACGGCGCCGCGGAAATGGCCGAAGATCGCCGCACTCTGGTGTTCGGTATTTCTGCGTTTGAGCCTTTTCCGGCCGGCAAGAAAGGCATCACGGCCGCTGGCATCGAGCACATAGCGCGCTTGCACCCGGTACGTGCGCCCACCGTCAACAACGCGCACCTCGGCGACTGAATCACGCGGCCCGCGCTGCTCTACCGTCATTACCTCTGCACCCTCACGCGCATCCACGCCCTGCGCACGCGCATGTTCGAACAGCATCCGGTCAAAATCCTGCCGCCAGACCTGGAATGCGTGCGGTGGACTATTACCCAGTGCACGTGCGAACGCGTAGACGTTGTAACCTCGTGCATTGTCAGCTTCAAAATCGGCGCCCGGCTTGTACACGCCGAGTGCGCGCACCTTGTCCAGCACACCCAGGCGCTCCAGCACCGGCAGGTTCATGGGCAGCAGCGATTCACCGATGTGAAAGCGCGGATGGCGCGCCTTTTCCAGTTGCATGACCGACCACCCGTGCCTGGCCAGCAGCGCCGATGCCGCACTGCCGCCGGGACCGCCGCCGATCACCAGCACATCGCAGCGCTCGTCGGATACGTTAGTGGGCTGCTCGTGGCTCATATCCCGCCCCGAATGCAGAGCAAAGGTACAGGAAGCGCCGCCGGTTCCCACCCCGCGTACGATTCCTTCCCTCCATGAATCTGATATCGTTGTTTTGGGATAAACAGCATAAAAGGCGCATCAGCGTTCCTCTGCCCCAACCATCGGTACTACCCTAACGCAGCCCGTCAAATTCCGGATTATAGAAACCACATATTATGGTATTACGGCATGGCTCACACCATTGAACTATACTCCTGCCGGGTTACCGCCACTGACCTTCCGCGGTTGGAAACACGTTACCTTCCCTGTCTGCACACCGAAGAGCAGGCGCGTTACCGGCGGTTTACCTCTGCGCGGCGCGGACTGGAATGGCTGGCCGGGCGTGCGCTGGCATTGGAAGCGCTGCCGCTGGTTCTTGGTCAGGTCAACGAACCCGCGCTGCGCACGGGTAGCAGCGGAAATATCGTTTATCAGGATGCGCCCGTAGAACTGAGTCTGAGTCACAGCCGCGGCTTGTTTGCCATGACTATCGCGACGGTTCCAACGGGAGTGGATGTGGAACGCGTGTGCATGCGTTCCGTTGTCGCGTATGCCCGACAGGTATTTACCTCCACTGAGGCTGCGCATATTGAGCAGGTGGCCATGTCCGAACGGCCCCGCGTGTTTTGCCGGTACTGGACGCTCAAGGAAGCCGTCTGCAAAGCGGCGGGACTTTCCATCTGGGAAGGCCTGGCTGCGGCACAATTTTCTCTGCAGTCGGCACCGGCCTTCACCGGGACTGTTGAACCGCTGGCGGGTCCCTGGCGGTTCTGGTTCGCGGGCATCAAGCCTCACTGGCAACTGGCAGTCGTGGTTCACGCGGCGCTGCCCGCAGGGGCATTCACCGCCTGGCGCATCGCGCTGCCGGGTTCGCGAGAGCACTTGGAGTTGGATGCGCTCAGCAGTTTTGCAAGCGGGTAACACGGAAAGGTCTCGCGTGCGCAGCCCGGGGGAAGCTGCCGGCGTAATGACGGTCAACCGGGTTATGCCACAATGCCCCGCTGTATCATCGCAGGCGGGTGAGGAAGCAAGTGACTGAGGGAATGGAAGGATTTTCCATTGACCGCTGGTCTGCCTGGGCTCCGGGTGTCCAGGATCTGCCGGCGTGGCGCGCCTGGATCCGGGGGGAACGGTTCGCCGCGCCGGACCAGCCACCCGATGTGAGCTTTCTGCCGGCGCTGCTGCGCCGGCGCCTGGATCGCGTCGGCCGCATGGCCCTGCATGTGGCTTGGCATTGCGCCGAGGGCCAGGCAGACGTGCCGCTGGTGTTCGCTTCGCGCCATGGTTCTCTTGCCCGCACGGTGGAATTGCTGGACGGCCTGGCCCGGGATGAACCGCTCTCTCCCGCGGCGTTCAGCTTGTCGGTGCACAACGGCGCGGCAGGTCTGTTTTCCATCGCCCGCGCCGACAGGAGCCCGGCCACTGCCTTGGCGGCCGGTTCCGGGACCCTGGCGGCGGCGCTGCTGGAAGGCGTCGGCATGCTGACGGAGGGCACCCGTGCGGTGCTGGTCGTTTACGCAGACGAAACCCCGCCGCCGCAATACCAGGTCTATGTGGAACCGGATCAACCGGTCTTTGCATTGGGAATGTTGCTGACCGCTGCGCATGGCAAACCACCGCGGTACCGGCTGACGCCGGTGCGGGGCGCAGTGCCGGCGCTGCGCCCGGAAGTGGCGCTCATGGAATTCCTGCTGGAAGATGCAGCCGTGGCCAGGCTGGATGCGGGTAAGCCCGGCTGGCAACTGGAGCGGGTGGGCTGCCATGCTTGATGGAGCCGAACCATTGGACCCGCGCCGCCGGGAATCCATGCCGCCGCCGATTCAGGCGCGCGGCGGCCCGGACCCGACTGCACCCGGCCACAAGACCAGCTGGTTGCAGCAGGCTGCTTTCAGACTCAAACCCCATTGGCTGCTCAAGCTGCTGGGTACCACGGGCTACATGACATTGTTCATGCTGGGCTATTTCTGGCTGCTGAGACATCCGCTGTTTCCGGTAACGGTCATGCCATTGACCGGCCTTGACCAGCTGATCGGCTTCCAGCCCTGGAGTATCTGGCTGTACGCCTCTTTGTGGCTGTACATCTCACTGGTACCCATGCTGCTCGACATCCGATGTGAATTGGTCCCTTACCTCAGCGCGGTCACAGTCCTGAGCCTGACAGGTTTCGCGATTTTCTTTTTCTGGCCCACGGCCATCCCCAGGCCGGATATAAATTGGGCGCGGTATCCTTGCGTTGCTTTTCTGAAATCGGTGGATGCCTCGGGGAATGCCTGTCCCTCGTTGCATGTAGCGTTTGCGGTGCTGACCGGCATGTGGTTGCACCGCCTGCTCAGGCAGATGGGCGCGCCCGTCATGCTGCGCGTGCTCAATGCCTGCTGGTGTGCGGGGATTGTCTATTCCACTCTGGCCCTCAAACAGCATGTGGCGCTCGATATGGAGGCGGGTGCGATATTGGGTGCGGGGGTGGCGGCATTGCACCTGTTTGTTCTCCCCTGGCCGCGCATCCCGCACGGCGAGCATGAATAAGGCGGATCGCCGCTCGCGCGGCCCGAAGCCCGGCACAAACCCCACAAATACACGTTATCTCTTGCGATGCACCAAAATTGGACATTAAAATGTCGCGCCCGTGATCGAGCAGGCGTATGCCCCGGTCAATTCATGAAAAACGGGTGTTCGGTTTGAATTAAGAAAGCCAAGGGGATTCAGCCCGACTGTGTGACTACACTCCCTATTTATGGAACCGCGTGCACCGACCTGCGCATTGTGAGTGCGGCTGAGCGCTTCGCATGACAAACACTCCGGGTGCCGGCCGGCGCCGGGAAGCGCGGCCCCGAAGGCGCACGCGGAGGTGGCGCTCCTGGTCCTGGGGGTGGAAGATGCGCCTGTGGCGGACGCGGCGGCTGAGCCCGGCTGGCAGCGGGAGCGGGTGGGCAGACATGCTTAAGAAGTTGGCCTATGGGTACCGTGCCTTGGGTACCGGGTTTTGTTTCGCCGGTTTTGGGGTGGGCTGCGTGGCGGTGGGCCTTACGCTGCTGCCCGTCATTCTGCTGTGGCCCGGCAACGCGGCTGTACGCCGGCGACGGGTGCGCCGTCTGGTGAGCTTGGCCTTCAGGGTGCTGCTGGCGGCCATCCGCGGGCTGGGACTCGGGCGGGTGGAGGTGGAAGGCCGGGAATGGCTGAAGCACGCTGCCGGCCGGCTGGTGCTGGCCACCCATCCGAATTATCTGGATGCCGTGGTGCTGCTTTCCCTTTTGCCCATGGCGGATTGTGTGATAAAAAGCGGCCTGTGGCGCAACCCGTTCACGCGCGCATTCGTGATAGCGGCTGGCTACATAAGTAATAGTAATGAGGATCCGGTGGCGGCGATCGAAACCTGCATCCGGGCGGTACACGGCGGCCAGACGCTGGTGCTGTTCCCGGAAGGTACCCGCTCGACGCCAGGGGAACCGCTGCGCTTCCGGCGCGGCGCGGCACAAATCGCGGTGCGCGGCGATCTCGAAATCCTGCCGGTGGTCATGCACTGTTCACCGCCCGCGCTGCTCAAGACCACCAAGTGGTACCAGGTGCCGGAGCGCGCCTGGGTGTTGCATGTGAAAATCTTTCCACCGCGCTGCGTGAGCGATTTCGTGCCGCAGGTGTCCTTGCCGCCGGGAATAGCGGTGCGCCGCGCCACCCGCGCCCTGCAAAATTTCTTTCAGGAGCAGATCACACAGTATGAACACGCTTATTGACGAGCTGAAGCAGCTCATCATCAACGCACTGGATCTGGAGGACGTGACTCCGGCGGACATTGATCCGCACGCGCCCCTGTTCGGCGACGGCCTGGGACTCGATTCCATTGACGCCCTGGAACTGGGAGTCGCTGTCCAGAAACGTTATCACATCACCCTGGATTCCACCTCCGCTGAAACCCGCCAGCATTTTTATTCAGTGGCGAATCTGGCGAAATTCATTTCGGCGCAGCAAGCATCCTGAGAGACTTATCCATGGATACCGAAGATGTTTTTCAGAAACTCAAGAGCACCCTGGTGGAACAGTTCGAACTGGACCCGGCGAAGATTGTGCCCGGAGCTCGACTGTATGAGGACCTGGATCTGGACAGCATTGATGCGGTGGATCTGGTGATCAAGCTGCAGGAGATCACCGGCCGCAAGGTGAGCCCGGAGGATTTTAAAGGCGTGCGCACAGTGGGGGATATCCAGCACGTCATAGAGAAGCTGATCGCCGCTCCGCAATGACGCGTTCGGTCGCACCTGTGCTGATTGTCGCCGGGCTGCTCGCCTATCCGCTGGTTATTTATTTCGCTGCCGGCCGTGTGGCACCCAGGATACTCATGGCGGGCGCGCTGACGCTGTTGGCGCTGCGCGTGCTGTTCAAGGCCTGGCGAAAATCCCGGCGCCCGTGGAGCCGGCTTTGTCTTGCCGCCGTCCTGCTTGCGGGCGCCATCGCGGCAGGGTTCAGCCACGGCCTTAGCCTGGAGCGAGTGCGGCTGTATCCGGTGGCAATTGATGCGGCTTTTTTCCTGGTGTTTTTTATCTCCTTGTTCACGCGCGCGCCGCTGGTGGAGCGCATCGCCCGCGCCAGCGACCCTGAGCTTGGTCCCGATGCCATCCTTTATACCCGGCGCGTCACCTGGGTGTGGAGTGGCGTGCTGCTGGCCAACACCCTGATCGCGCTGTATACGGCGCTGCACGCGTCCATGGCCGCTTGGACCCTGTACAACGGATTGCTGTCCTACCTGCTGATCGGGACGGTATTCCTGGCGGAATACCTGATTCGTCGTCGGGTACGCCGCATCCGGACGCATCCATGAATGCACCGGATCAAGTCAATTCGTTTGCCGATCAGAGACACAAGGTTTCCAACACTCAACAAAAAGTGATCGCCCGCGGTGAGAGCGGCGACCTGCTGGCCGGCGAATTCCAGCGACGCGTGGCCGGCGTCGCCGGCTGTTTGTTGCAACGTCCCGAGCAGCGCTGGGCCCTGGTGTGTGATGACACCCCGTGGTTCGCGGCGGGTTTCCTGGCACTGGCTCAGGCCCGCAAGACCCTGATCCTCCCGCAGACAGGCGGACCGGAGAGCGCAGCGGAGGCGCAAGCGGCAGCGGTGCTCACGGACCAGCCGGCGCGGTTTCCGTCATTTGCCAGCGTGGATGTGACTGCCGTACCTGATGAAGCAGGCGCGCCGGTCAGTACGGACCTGGACGATGCACTCCCCGTCGAGCTCTACACCTCAGGTTCCACCGGTCGGCCCAAGCGCGTGGACAAACTACTTGGGCAATTGCGTGTCGAGGTGACGGCGCTGGAAGCCCGCTGGGGACAAGCGCTCGGCGACGCGCTGGTGCTTGGCAGCGTGCCGCATCATCATTTATACGGGTTGCTGTTCCGCGTTTTGTGGCCCCTGTGGGCGGGCCGCCCGTTGTATGCGCCTGTTTGTGCGCAAGCGCATGAATTCAAGGCGGCAGCCAGGCGGTTCGGACGTTGTCTGATAGTCAGCAGTCCGGCCTTCCTGACCCGGGTTACGGATTTCGCCATGCTGCAACCGCCGGATGCATTCGCGGCCCTGTTCAGTTCCGGCGCGCCGCTGCCGGCCGCCACGGCCGCGAAAATCGCAGGCGAAATGGGACGCGCGGCCATCGAGGTGTACGGCAGCACCGAAACCGGCGGCATCGCCTGGCGCACCTGGGAACCCGATAAGGGCCAAACTGCATGGCAACCCTTTGCGGAGGTGGAGACGGCCTTGCTGGGGGCCACTCCCGGACTTTTGCGAGTGCGCTCACCCTGGACCTGGAAGGCCGATTGGATGGACACCGGTGATCTGGCGCAAATGCTGCCGCAGCGGCGTTTCCTGCTCTGCGGCCGGGCCGACAGCGTGCTGAAAGTGGAAGACAAGCGTGTCTCGCTTGCGGAAATGGAGCAGCGTCTTGTTGCCCATGGGCTCGTGAGTGAAGCACGCCTGCTGGTACTGAAGGACAAACGCAGTTCGGTGGGTGCGGTAGTGGTGCTGAGCGCCGCTGGGCGCCGCCAACTGGGGCAGACCGGAACGCGGGGCGTGCGCAAGGCGCTCAGGGACGGGCTGCGCGCCTGGTATGACCCGGTGCTGGTGCCGCGCAAATGGCGCTTCCTGGAAGCCATGCCGGACAATGCCATGGGCAAGATCGAACAGGCGGGACTGCAAGCGCTGTTCACGGAGCGGCGTTGATGGAACTCCCGGCGGTGCTGCATCGGCACGTGGCGGGCGACAGCGCCCGCGTGGAACTGGACGTGCATGCCGATCTCAAGTGGTTCGCGGGCCATTTCCCCGGACACCCCATCCTGCCCGGCGTGGTACAGCTCGCCTGGGCGGTGCATTTTTCCCGGGAGATCTTCGGCTACGGTCCCGGCGTGAGCGTCCTGGAGCAGCTCAAGTTCAAGCGACCCATCGGGCCCGGCCGTCACGTCACCCTGCTGCTGGTGCGGCGCCCCGCTGACATGGCTGTGAGTTTCGAGTACCGTGATGCGCACACCAGCTTCGCCTCAGGCAGCTTGAGGTTTAAGCCATCCGCATGAACTTCAAGGCCTGTGCCGTCATCCCCGTTTACAACCATCCTGCCTGTCTTGCGCAGATTGCCGCGCGCTTGCGTGCCTGCGGCCTGGCGTGCATCTTCGTGGACGATGGCAGTGATGTGACCACCAGGACGGTTCTGCGCAACATCGCTTCATCTGAAAACGGCATGGAATGCCTGACACTGCCAGACAACCAGGGCAAGGGTGCCGCGGTGCTCGCCGGGCTTGAGCGCGCCGCCCAGCGTGGCTACAGCCATGCCTTGCAAGTGGACGCCGACGGCCAGCATGATCTGGACGACGTGCCGGCGCTGCTCAAGCTGGCCGAGACCCATTTTGAAAAACTCATATCCGGCCTGCCGGTATTCGACAGTTCGGCGCCGCGCGCGCGCTTTTACGGGCGCTACCTCACCCATATTCTGGTGTGGATCGAAACCTTGTCGCTGCGATTGCGGGATTCCATGTGCGGCTTCCGCGTCTATCCACTCGCACCCACGCTGGCACTGGCACACAGTGTGAAACTCGGGCGGCGCATGCAATTCGATTCCGAGGTGATGGTGCGATTGTACTGGTGCGGCGTGGAAAGCGTGTTCCTGCCCACGCGCGTGCGGTATCCAAAAGACGGTGTCTCCCATTTCCGGTACTGCACCGATAACCTGCGCATGGTCCGGATGCACCTGCGCCTGTTCCTCGGCATGCTGCCGCGTATCCCCATGCTGTTGCGCCGCAAACTTGCACAGCGCCGGGCGCGTCACTGGGCGCAATTGCACGAGCGCGGCAGCGTATTGGGTATCCGCATCCTCGGCGCGGTATATGCCCGGTTCGGCCGCCGCGCCAGTCACGTGCTGCTGATGCCCGTGGTCATTTATTTCCTTATCACCCATCCTGTGGCGCGGCGCGCTTCGCGCCAGTTTCTGGCGGCGGTGCAGCCTTATGCGGGCGCTCTCGCCACAAGCGACGCGCGTCCCACCTGGCGCAACAGTTTCCGGCATTTCTGGCGCTTCGCCGTCGCCAATCTGGACATGCTGGTGGCCTGGCGCAGGCCGGGGCAGGTGACGGTGCATTTTCCGGCACGCGATCAACTGGTGACTGCCGTGAACCGCAGTCAGGGGGTGCTGCTCATCAGCGCGCACCTGGGCAATCTGGAAGTCACGCGCGCGCTGGCTACCCGGGAGCTGGGCCTGAAAGTGAACGCCCTCGTGTACACCCGGCATGCGTACAAATCCAATACGGTGCTGGATGAAGCCAGCGAGGCTTACAACCTGCGGCTGATCCAGGTGCAGGAACTGGGACCCGATACGGCGGTGATGCTGCGGGAGAAAGTGTCCGCCGGCGAGCTGGTGGCGATCGTGGGCGACCGCACGCCGGTGTCCACCGCGAGCCCGGTGGTGCAAGCGGATTTTCTCGGCCGGCCGGCGCCGTTCGCGGTGGGGCCGTACGTGCTGGCGCACGTGCTGGAATGCCCGGTGTATCTTTTTTTCTGTATCGCCGAAGGCGGCGGTTACACTATCCACTTGGAGCCCTTTGCGGAACGCATCCATTTGCCGCGCCGCGGCAGCGAGGCGGCCCTGCAGGAATGGGCGGGTCGTTACGCCGCCCGCCTGGCGGATTACGCCGCGCGTTTTCCGCTGCAGTGGTACAACTTCTATGATTTCTGGGCGGACCGTGGTCCGGCCGCAACCCGCCCGCGCGGCGTCAGTGACTCCAAAATGGATACCCATGGACAAGGCTCGCAAACACTCGCCTGAACCCGGCGCCCTGACGGTGGGCGGACGGCCACTGAGCATCGCCGATGTCTGCGCCGTGGCGCGCGGCGCGTCTCCTGGCTTGAACGCCGCACCCGCATTCCGCCAGCGCATTGACGCCGGTGCGCGCATGCTTGCCGGGTACATCGCCGCGGGCCGGCCGATATACGGCGTGAGCACCGGCTACGGCGATTCCTGCACCGTCAGTATTCCGCCACAGGCGCTGGAAGAACTGCCGGTGCACCTCATTCATTATCACGGCTGCGGTCTGGGCCGGCATTTCGATGAGCCCGCTGCCGCCGCTGTCCTGATGACGCGCTTGGCGTCACTGGCCGCCGGATTTTCCGGTGTGCGCTTCGAAGTGTTGCAGCAACTGCAGGCATTTTTGCAGCGGCGCATCATTCCGCTGATACCCGAGGAAGGCTCGGTGGGTGCCAGCGGCGATCTCACGCCGCTGTCTTACGTGGCCGCCGCGCTCATGGGTGAACGGCAGGTGTATTTCCGCGGACGCGTGTGTACCGCCGCGGAAGCGCTCGGGGAAACCGGCCTCCAACCTCTGACGTTCCGGCCCAAGGAAGGCCTGGCGCTCATGAACGGCACCTCGGTCATGACGGCGCTGGCTTGTCTCGCCTGGGAGCGGGCCGAATACCTGACGCGCCTGGCAAGCCGCATCACCGCCATGGCGAGCCTCGCCATGGACGGCAACCGGGAGCATTTCGCGCCGGGCCTGTTCGCCGCCAAACCCCATGCGGGCCAGCGGCAGGTGGCGGCGTGGATTTACGCCGATCTGGCCGTGGGCCGCAGGGAGCGGAACAGCGGCGTGCAGGACCGCTACTCCATCCGCTGCGCACCTCACGTGATCGGGGTGCTGGCTGACGCGCTCGGCTGGATGCGGCGCGACATCGAGACCGAACTCAACAGTGCCAACGACAATCCCATCATTGATCCGGACAGCGGCGCCGTCTATCACGGCGGACATTTCTACGGCGGGCACATCGCTTTCGTGGCCGATTGCCTGAAGACCGCCGTCGCCAACATCGCCGACCTGCTGGACCGGCAACTGGCGCTGCTGGTGGACAGCCGCTTCAGCAACGGCCTGCCGCGCAATCTTTCCGGTGCCCGCGGTGAACGCGCCCATCTCAACCACGGTTTCAAGGCGGTACAGATCGCGGTCTCCGCCTGGACCGCGGAGGCGCTCAAACTCACCATGCCGGCAAGCGTGTTCTCGCGCTCCACCGAATGCCACAACCAGGACAAGGTGAGCATGGGCACCATCGCCGCCCGCGACGCCATCCGGGTGCTGGAACTCACCGAGCAGGTGGCCGCCGCCTGTCTGGCCGCGGTTTGCCAGGCGCTGGAAATCCGCCGGCGCCTGCTGTCGCTACCCGCCGGCCAGCCGGGAGAATCCATCCGTGCCACGCAGCAGGAGGTGCTGACGCTGTGCCCGTTCGTGGAGGAGGACCGGCCGCTGGAAAACGAGTTGCGCAGCCTGTGTGCGGCCATTCAGCAGCGCCGCTGGCCGCTGTATGGGGAGGAAGCGCCAGGATGAAAAAAGCGCTGCTGTGCGCCGAAGTGGAGATGGAAGTCCCATTCCAGGACGTGGACGCCATGCAGGTAGTCTGGCACGGAAATTATTTCCGCTACTTCGAGGCGGCCCGCAGCCAGCTCCTGCGCATGATTGATTACGATTATGCCGAGATGCGCGCCTCGAATTACCTGTGGCCCATCATCGAGACCCGCGTGCGTTTCGTACAGGCGGTGCAGTATCGCCAGCAAATTGTGGTGAGCGCCACGCTCATGGAATGGGAAAACCGTCTCAGGATTGATTACCTGATCCGCGACGCGCGCACCGGCGCGCGGCTTACCACCGGCCACACCATCCAGTGCGCGGTGGATGCCCAAACGCACGAACTGCAACTGGTCAGTCCCGCGCCGCTCCTGGAACGTCTCAAGGCCTATCTATGAGCCGCATGCAACCCACGGCTGCCTGTGTATATGCTGCAATCCTGCTGCTCGCCGCCGCTTTCCCGGCAGCGGCGGCCACAGGCGCCGCCGCCACTCTGCCCAAGGCGCCGGAATCCTTCCGTGCCCGCTTCATCGAGACCCGCACGCTGCCCGGCTTCGATCAGCCGCTGGTATCCCGCGGCAACGTGACTTTCAGCCGCACCCGCGGCGTCATCTGGGAAGTGACCGCGCCCTATCACTATGTTTTCAGGATGGGTCCCGCCGACGCCGAAGAGCAGATGCCCGACGGCTCGGTGCGGCATCTGGACGCGGAACACGCTCCCTGGCTTGCCGTGGTGCGGCATATTTTCACCAGCGCCCTGACGGGCAACATTTCCGAGCTGAGACGTTATTTTCACGTGCAGGTGACGGTGCTCCGGGTCGGCCGCCGCATCGAACTCACCCCCAAGCCCGGTCCCATGGCCAAGGCCATCAACCATATCAGCGTCACCGAGGCGGGCACGCCCCGGTCCCTGCGCATGGATGAAGCTTCCGGCGGTCGCATCGTCATCCGTTTCCTGGACGCAAAAGCCGCTGCGGAGACGCCGTGAGTGCACGGGCCGCGACGCTCCTCAAACCGCTGATCTGGATTGTTGTGCTGACACTGCTGTGCCTGTTCGCCGCCCTGCGGCTGAATCTGCGGCAACCGGTGGATACCAATCTTCTGGATCTGTTGCCGGCGGCGCAGCAATCACCGCTGCTGGACGCGGCCACGGAGCGCACCCAGGGAGCCTTCTTGCGGGAGTTGCTGCTGGTGGTAAGCGCCGCAGATTACTCGCAGGCGCGGCGCGGCGCAAAGGCCGCGCAAACCGCGCTCGCCGCGGCGGGCCTGCCGCTCGCGGATCCGGCGCGGAGCGTCCAGGCATTGATCGGCCTGTATCGCCGGCATCGTTACGCTTTCCTGACCACCGCGGACCGGCAGCAGCTCAATAAAAATCCGGTCAGCGCCTTCACCAATGACGTGGCCGGTGAGTTTGCCAATCCGGCCGGCATGGTAGGGGTATTCGGCACCGATCCCGGCGGTTATCTCGGCCGCTTTCTCATGGGTCTGCCGCAGCCTTATGCAAATTTCACGCCTGACGGCGCGTTCCTGTCGGCGCAGCGCAACGGGAAAAATTACTTTCTGTTGCGCGCCGCGCTTCCGGAAGCGGCCCTGGGGGAGCGGGGTGCGGCACAGGCAGCGGGTGCGGTGGCGGCGGCACGCGCCGCGGTTCAGCGGAGTTGCCCGAATTGCACGCTGCTGGCCACCGGCGCGGCGCTGTTCTCAGCCGCGGCCCAGAACGAAGCCCGGCAGGAAGTGTTCTGGCTCACCGCGGTCTCCATGCTGTTCATCGTGCTGCTGATCCTGCTGGTGTTCCGCAGTCTGCGGCCGCTGATCCTGGGCGTGCTGTCCGTGGGCGCAGGCGTGCTGGCGGGCGCCGCCGCGGTGGTGATCGGTTTCGGTTCGGTGCACATCCTGACGCTGGTGTGCGGCACCACGCTGCTGGGGATCGCCATTGATTATGCCTTTTTGTATTTCGCCGAACACTGGTTCGGCGGCGGTCTGGCGCAACACACGCTCAAATCGGTACTGCCGGGTCTGACCATGGGGCTCATCACCGGCGTCATTGCCTTCGCCTTCCTGCTGCTGGCCGGTTTTCCGGCGCTCACGCAGATCGCCGTATTTTCCGTGGCCGGGCTGGTGATGTCGTACGCCACGGTGGTGTTGCTGTTTCCGTTGGCACTGCGCAGACGCCCCGCGGTCCGGTTTGCGACGCTGTTGCAATTCCCGCAACGGCTGCTGGTGCTGGCCTGCCGGCGCACCCGCTGGCGTTACCTGGTGCCGCTGATCCTGCTTATGTTGTCCATCCCGGGGTGGTTGCGGTTGCACACCAGCGACGCTGTGCGCGAGTTGCAGAATTTTCCCAAGCCCCTGCTCAACGCCGATCAGGATGTTCGCACGCTGCTGGGACAGACACCGCCGCCGGGTTTCTTTCTGATTGAAGGCGCGAATATCCAGCAGGCTTTGCAACGGGAAGAGACCTTGTTCCAAATCACGGCCGCCGCATTTCCCGGCGCGGTGGCATTGGGACTGTCACGCTTCCTGCCTTCCGAATCGAGGCAGCAGGTGAACCTGGATACCTGGGCGACGGTCTATCGTGATCCCGCGGCACTCCAGCGGGCGTTCGCACACATCGGCCTGCCTCCCGAATACGTGAATACCCTGGAAGCCGGCTGGAAACACAATCCGCACACCCCGCTGACGTCGCAGGCTCTTTTGGCGGCGGAACCGGACCTGGGCCAGTTCGTGGTACGCGCGGGTAACCACCTGGCGCTGATCGCCACCCTGATGGCGTCACTCAGCACAGTTCCGCAATTGCAAAACGCCGCGGCACAGGTACCCGGCGTGAGTTTCGTGGCGCCGTTGCAGCGCCTCACCGACACGTTCCGGCAGATCCGCTGGCGCGCCACCTGGCTGGTGGTGGCGGGGTATGTGCTGATCTCGCTGCTGCTCATCTGGCGGTACGGACGGCGCGATACCCTGCGCATGTTGTATCCGCCGCTCTTGTCCCTGGCGGTGACACTCGGAGCGCTTGGCTGGTTGCAGGTGCCGGTGAACATTTTCGTGATCGTCGGCCTGATCCTGGTGCTGGGAGTGGGCCGGGATTACACCGTGTTCCTGCGGGAAGGCGCCCGCTCGCCTGCCACGGCCCTGGGGGTGACACTGGCGGCGCTCGCCACCCTGTGCTCATTCGGCATGCTGGCCTTCAGTGCCATTCCCGTGCTGCATGCCTTTGGTCTCGCCACGCTTATCGGTATCCTGGCGAGCTATCTGAGCGCGCCCCTTTCCATTGCGCCGCACACAAGGGAAGCGGCATGAGCATGCAGGCCGGGCCAGCCGCTTTGGCGCTGAGCATGCTGTTCGCGGCCGGCTGTGCCAGTGTGCCTCCGGCCGGTTGCGTGGCTTTCGGCCGTGGGGGGCAGCTCTGTCTGCTGGCGCCGGCGCAATTGCCGGCGCTGGACGGCGTCCACCTGGTCACCATTGATCACGACGGCACGCAGCAGACGTTCATCGGCCAATTGCACATTGATGCACATATCATCCGCCTGGCAGGCAGCAGTCTCCTCGGTCCCGGCCTGTTTACCGTCAGCTACGACGGCCACACACTGCACAGCGCGCCGGCCAACGGACCACAGCGCGCCGACATGCTCATCGTCATGCTGGAACTGGTGGCGGCCCGGCAACGGGTATTGCAACCGGCATTGCGCGGTATGCGGCTGACACAAACCACGGCCGCGGGCGGCAAGCGGGTGCGTGAACTCTTCGCGGGGGGTCGCCTGGTGGCGCATATCGAGATAAGCGCCGGGCCGCTGAGGCAGGCCACCATCCGCCTCGACATTCCGCCGGCGCATCTGTCCGTATTGATGCAACCGCTGGCATCACGGCCCTGATGCGCACCTATCTGCACACGCTCGGCATCATCAATGCGCTGGGCAGCGGCGCGCAGGCGGTGCGCGCCGGGCTGCACGCCGCCTCTCTCTCGGGCATGGTGACGCGTGACGGTCTGGTGCCGGGGCGGAAGGTGTGGGTTGCCGCGGTAAACGAGGCATTGCCGGACATCCTGCCGGCGCTCGCGGCGGCGTACGCCAGCCGCAACAATCGCCTGCTGCAGGCGTCTGTGGATCAGATACGTCCGCAGATTGACGCGGCCATCAGCCGCTTCGGCTCCGGGCGCGTCGGCATCGTGCTGGGCACCAGCACCGCGGGCATTCTGGAAGGCGAACAGGCGGTCAGGCGACGCCGCGAGCAGGGCGAATTCCCGCGCGATTTCGATTATCGGCAGCAGGAGATCAGCAGCCCTTCGGAATATCTCAAACGTGCGTTCGGCATCACCGGCCCGGCCTGGACCGTGTCCACCGCCTGCACCTCCAGCGCCAAGGCCTTCGCCGCGGCGCGCCGGCTGCTGCACATGAACGCATGCGACGCGGTAATCGTGGGCGGCGCGGATTCCCTGTGCCGGCTCACGCTCAACGGCTTCACGGCGCTGGAGTCGGTGGCACGACAGGTCTGCAATCCCTTCAGCCGCAACCGCGACGGCATCACGCTCGGCGAAGGCGCGGCCGTGTTCCTATTGTCGCGGGAGCCGGGACCGGTGTGTCTGCTGGGCGTGGGAGAATCCTCCGACGCCTATCACATCTCGGGGCCGGATCCGGAAGGCCGGGGTGCGGAAATCGCCATGCGCGCGGCGCTCACGGACGCGGGTGTGGCTGCCGGCGAGGTGGATTACCTCAATCTCCACGGCACCGGTACTCTGCAAAACGATCTGATGGAAAGCCACGCGGTGGCGCGCGTATTCGGCACGGATTTGTCCTGCAGTTCCACCAAACCGCTGGTGGGGCATATGCTGGGCGCGGCCGGCGCCACCGAGCTGGCCTTTTGCTGGTTGTTGCTCACGGAACACGCTGCGCGCACGCATCTGCCACCCCATGTATGGGACGGCGAACGGGATCCGGCGCTGGCTCCCCTCAATCTGTGCGGGCAGGATGACCCGCCGCGCGACTGCCATATCATGGCCAGCAACTCGTTTGCTTTCGGCGGCAGCAATACCACATTGATAGTGGGGACTTGAACGTGGCGGAAGCATTGCCGACTGTCGCGGAGTTGCTACCCCTTGCCGGTAGCGCAATTCTGCTGGATGAGTTGCGGGCGGAAACCGCCCACGGCGTGATTGCCGTGGCCCGCATCGGCCGCAGCCACCCCTTCTTTTCCGTCGAACAGCGGGGTGTGCCCAGTTGGGTGGGCATCGAACTCATGGCCCAGACCATCGGTCTGCACGCCGGCCTGGTGGCGCGCCGGGAAAACCGGCCGCCGCAGGTGGGGTATCTCCTGGGCACACGGCGCTATGCGCCCGAGACGCCGCATTTTTCAGACGGTGCACAATTGGAGATTCGTGCCGAGCGGCTGTATCTGGATGCCTCCGGCCTGGGGGCTTACGATTGCACCATTGTCAGCAACGGCTCGGTGCTGGCGCATGCCACCATCACCGTGTTTCAAACTGCAGCAGAGGTGGACCCGTGAGTACCGCGAAACGTGTGCTGGTGACCGGTGCGAGCCGCGGCATCGGCCGGGCCATTGCCTTGAAGCTGGCGCAAGACGGTTTCGCCGTCACGGTGCATTGCCACCGCAGCGTGGAAAAGGCCGAAACCGTGGCCGCGCAGATACGTGCCGCGGGCGCCGCCGCCGCCACACTCGCTTTCGATATCGCGGATCGCGCTCAAGCGAGTACCGCGCTGGAACAGGATATGGCCGCCCACGGTCCGTATTGGGGCGTGGTGTGCAATGCCGGCATCGCCGCCGACCATGTCTTTCCCGCCATGCCCGCCGAAGACTGGGAACGGGTCATCGGCACCAACCTGGGCGGTTTCTACAATGTGCTGCAGCCGCTCGTCATGCCCATGGTGCGTCTGCATCAGGGCGGTCGCGTGGTCACGCTGGCGTCCCTGTCGGGCCTCATGGGCAATCGCGGCCAGGTGAATTACAGCGCCTCCAAGGCCGGCATCATCGGCGCCAGCAAGGCCCTGGCGGTGGAACTGGCGAGCCGCCAGATCACCGTGAACTGCGTGGCGCCGGGCCTGATCGAGACCGACATGACCGGCGGCTTGCCGCTGGAAGACCTGCTCAAACAGATTCCCATGGGACGCGCGGGTCAACCCGAGGAAGTGGCGGCGCTGGTGGGCTTCCTGTTTTCCGACGGCGCCGCCTACATCACCCGCCAGGTGTTTTCCGTGAACGGAGGCATGTTGTGATGCGGCGCGTGGTGGTGACCGGCATGGGCGGTTTGACTGCACTCGGCCACGACTGGCCAAGCATCGGCGAGAACTTGCGCGCGCGCCGTTCCGGTGTGCGCCACATGCAGGAATGGGAGCGCTACGCGGATCTCAATACACGCTTGGCCGCTCCCGTGGCGGCGTTTGAACTTCCGCCCCACTACAACCGCAAAACCATGCGCAGCATGGGACCGGTCGCGCTCATGTCCACCCGTGCTACGGAGCTCGCGCTGCAGGACGCGGGTCTGCTCAAGCATCCGGTGCTCACCTCCGGTCAGACCGGTATCGCGTATGGCGCCTGCTCCGGCAGCGCGGAAGCGGTGGTGGCCTTCGGCCGCATGGCCACCACCGGCAACCTGCGTGGCATCACGTCCAGTACCTATGTACAGATGATGAGTCACACCGGCGCGGTGAATATCAGTCTGTTCTTCGGCATTACCGGACGCATCATCCCGACCAGCAGCGCCTGCACTTCCGGCAGCCAGGCCATCGGTTTCGCTTTCGAGACCCTCAGGCATGGGCGGCAGACGGTGATGATCGCCGGCGGCGGCGAGGAGCTGAGCGTCGGACCATCCGCCGTGTTCGACACCCTGTTTGCCACCAGCACCCGCAACGACGCGCCTCACACCACACCGCGGCCCTTCGACCGCGACCGCGACGGGCTGGTGGTGGGCGAGGGCGCCGCCACCCTGATCCTCGAGGAACTGGAGCACGCCCGGCAGCGCGGTGCGCGCATCTACGCGGAAGTGCTGGGCTTCGGCAGCAATGCCGATGGTTCCCATATCACCCAGCCCCGGGTCGAGACCATGGCCATCGCCATACAACTGGCGCTTGAGGATGCCGGATTGGGGCCCGCCGACATCGGCTACGTCAACGCCCACGGCACCGGCACGGATCGCGGCGATATCGCCGAATCCGTCGCCACTCACAATGTCCTCGGCAAGCGCGTGCCCATCAGCTCGCTCAAGAGTTATTTCGGCCATACGCTGGGGGCCTGCGGTTCCCTGGAAGCCTGGCTCAGCATCGAGATGATGCGGGAGAACTGGTTTGCGCCCACCATCCACCTGGACAACCTGGATCCGGCCTGTGCCGAACTGGATTACCTCACTGATGGCGGCCGCCGCTTCGAGGCGGAGCACATCATGAGTAACAACTTCGCCTTTGGCGGCATCAACACCAGTCTCATCTTTCGCCGTTGGAACGGCGCCGGCGCCTGAACGCGCTACATGTATTCGTAAAGCGCACTGGCGTTCTTGATAAAGCGGGCGAATGGCAGGCGGAAGCGCCGTTCATAAAACAATGTGCCGGGATGGGGCGGCTGCGTGTAATCCCGGTTTTCCGGCACCCGCCGGTAGGCTTGATAGCCGCGTAACAGCAACTGCACGATTGACCCCGGCAGCAGGGCGAGAAACGTCGTGCGCTGGGTTTTATAACCGCGTGCCAGGGTGAGCGCCCGGAACGCGTGCATGCGGTTCAGGGAGGTCGCCAATATGTCCCCGTTGCCGTTCATGAACCGCATGACACCGGCTGATCCCGGCCGCTTGCGTGCGGCGTTATAGGCCGGGAATTCGTAGAGTTGTTGCCGCAAATTCCGTGCGCGTGCGAATGCCACACCAATCATGTGGCTCGCATCGTGGTCCGGATGACCGCCTTCCCACGCCATCACGTAGATGCGGTCAATGGGGATGGTATCCATGAGAGCACAAAGGCTCCGGTAGCCATCCACTATCCGTTCGGGAAGCCGGCAATCAAAAATGTTTTTCTCGTAGCCGGTCGCGAATATGTCCGCGGGATTGACCCCCAGCCCGGTCAATACTTTCGTGCTTTCTGCAATACGCGTTTTTGAGTCGGCGCCATATAGGCTGCCATGGGTAAGATAAACGACAAAAATATGGTTACCCAGCTGCAGTTCCTCACTGATACGCAGCGAGCAAAAGTATTCATCGTCATTATGCGCAAGCAACAGTAAAACGTTCACGCCGCATCGTCCCCAATCCTGAATTTGCATCCACCGCGATAAACCGTGGGTTACCTGCAGCATCGGGTGAATGGGTTAATATAGCATCCATCTTGTACGCAAACGCTGGAACCATCCGGCGGCGAAACAGAATGATGTGGAAAAAACAATTGGCGCTGTACGCAGCGTTGCTGATGACACTGATTGCGTCAATGCCGGCACTGGCGCGTCACCCGTATCGCTTCGTCCTTTCCGAATCCTGTACTCGGCCGCATCCGCCCCAAACCAGCGTCACGCTTGCCCAGGTGCGGGCTACCGTGAACTTCTCGCCGGGCGGGCGCGGTGAGGCACTGATCCTGAAGGCGGTCCGCGCGACGCGGCATACGATCCTGGTGCAGGCCTACAGTTTCAGCGACCGGCGCATCCTGGCCGCGTTGGGGGAAGCCAGGTCGCGGGGTGTGGACGTGCGGGTGATTCTCGACAAGACGGATACCGAGAGTTACGAACATCGCAAACCGGTGGCGGCGATCCTCACCGCGGAGGGCATCCCCGTGTGGATCGACAATGCGGTACGCATTGCGCATAACAAGGTAATGATTATTGACGGCACCGACCTCATCACCGGTTCCTACAATTTCACCTATGCGGCGGCCTACCACAACGCCGAGAACCTGCTTTACATCCGTAACGCCGCCGCCCTGGCCCATGCCTATGTTGCCAACTGGAATTGGCGGCTGAGCTGCGCGCAAGCCTACGCCGGCCGGCCGGTGAGGTGAGGGCCGGGGCCTGTGGCCGCGGGCAGATTTCCCCGTCTGTACTAAGCTGTTTGCAGGGAGTTGAGAACGGCCTGACGGCACGGGAGGAACGGTGCTATGGTTGTGCCGGTGGGTTTCCAACATCGTCCGCTCCTGTGCGGCGGCTTCGCCCCATGCCCGCATCGGTTGCGGTCCATGGCGCTCTGCCGGTCCGTCGGGTGACGGGCCTGCGACGGTAAATGGACGCCGCGACCTTCGCCACCGTGCTGACGCTTCTCGATAACGGTCGGGCGGAGATTGCGGGGGTGGGGGCGTTCTGGGGGCAGGCGGGACGGGTGCGGTTGCCGGGCGTGACGGCAGCGGTGCTGACTGTGCCTGTGACCCTGCACCTGGAAGGGGAACTTGACAGTATCGTGTATGCGCAACTGCTCGCAGGGCCGGGGCTCAGGCAAGCACGACGCCGCGCCGATCTGGCCGTTGCCTGGAGCCGGGGCCGCGCACGCGAACGGCGTGCGCGGGCGGGCGTCAACAGCTTTGCCATCCCGGATCTGGCGCTTTACTGGCAGGGCGGGACCCGCGAAAAAGAGGCCGCGCAACTCGCCGTGGAGTTCGCCAGTGTGCTGGCGGAGGAATTTCCCGATCCGGTGGCGGAACTGCTGCGGTATTTCAGCACCGATTTGGACACCCTCGTCACGCAGCTGGCGGAAGCGGACTATCACCAGGCGGGCACCACGCTGCCCTCGGGTACGGAAAAGCACAGGGGGCACCACTGACGGGTCGCCGGGATTGTTTCCAGCGTTGTGAACAGACAGTGCGGGGCGCGCGTATCAGCTGGCGCACATTTGCGCCAGGGTGTACGCGGCCACGTAAATGGATTGCGGTACGCCGTTGATCTCGAAAGCCCGGTATTTGAATCCCGTCTTGCCCTTGTTCAGTACGAACTGGAACACGGCGGTGGCCGACTTGCCCTGATAGGTGACAACACCGCTGACGTTCACGAAGTCCGTGCCGCCGGAGCCGGCCCCGGCCTGCCAGTGCGGCGACGCGAAGAATCCGTTCACTTCCTGTTCCACGGTTTTACCCTCACAGTTGTCCAGATGCGCGCTCTTTACCAGGCGGATGTCGCCCGCATCCGGTATCCAGCGCGGATCGGCCTTGAGCATTACCGCGTTGTTTTGCAGTTGCGCCGCGGGTTGCACCGGCATTTTGCCGTAGCCGGTGACGGTAATGACGCCGGCGAGAATGGCGCCGCCCAGGAACAGCGCTTCCACGATGAGAGCAGCGATGAGCCAGTTGCCGAGTTTGAAACGCTGCCGCCCGTGGAGATAGGCGGGATAACCCACAGGCCACAGCAGGGCCACGAATCCAAGCCAGCTGAACATGGGTTTGAGCGGGCTGCCGCCGCTCCACGCGGCCGGTGACTGGAAGATTTCGCCGGCGGCGAAACCCGCGGTGATGAGCGCCGTGAGCGCCAGCAGCCACACGAATCCGCTGACGGAATGGGCGGCAAATGCCGTGATGAAAAGCCCCACTATGGCGATCAGCGGTATGGTCAGGAGAAACACCCCGTAATCCGCTCCCGGCATGTCCGAGGACAGCAATTTGCGTGGCGCGGGTGGATTCAGGGGGACAGCGCAATGTACGCAGCACGCCGCTTCGGGAGTTTGTTTTCCGCAGGCGGGGCAAATCTTCGTTGTGCTGTTATGCGCCATCACCGGTGCCGCCTGTAGTGACGACGGTGTACAGGTTTCTTTTTCCTTTTGAGCGGCGCGCGCGGATGCCGCTGAATACGGCGCACTTGTCTGGACGCGCGTAGCGGATTCTCAGGCCGCCTCAGTCCTCGCGCAAATGGGTGCGGCGGGCGTCTGCGCGGCTGTGCCCGTGGACGATGCGGGTAGGGATGTCGCAACCCGCGCGAGTGTTCCCGGGCGATGTGCTGCCAACGCTGCCGTCGCCGTTGCTGGACGCGGTGGAAATTGCGTGTATCGCGGGCGCGATAGCGCGCCGGCAGGCGCATATGCCGCAAGGCACGCGGCGCATGCCGCAGACGCCGGAACCGGGCGGTACGGCTGGCGATGTAACCAAAATGGCCTGCGGTGGCGATGCGTTCACCCGCCTGGTTCCTGATCGCAATGGCGCCCGTGCCCACGCCGGTGTACAGGCCCTTTTCGCCCTGCGGGCAATGGCTGGTGCAGTAGCGTACCTCGTAGCCGGTGCCACGGATGCCGATGGTGGCCACCGGCGTTTCCACCGCGTAATCCTGATGATCCACATGGCCGATAAAACCGCTGATGGCGCGAAAACCACCCTTGATGAGGCGGAAGAAGGCGTTTTCCTGTTCTGCCTGCGGCGGTGCCGCGGAAGCGGGGGGCAGGGCAGGCGCCGGTTGCAGGGCGGTGGGTGGTGGCACGGGCGAGGCCGACCGCGCGGATGGCGCCGCCTGGGTGTAGGTCACCGGTTCCGCGGGCGGTGCCAGGGCGAAACCGTGGGCGGCGGGGTTGAAGTGGTAAGTCTGAATCTGGAAATCGGTGCCCGGGCGCAGCAGCATGCGGCCGCCGTCTTCGAAGTCCAGATCGGCATAGCCGTCGTCGCCGGTGACGAGGGTGTCGCCGGAGTAAATCGGATCGCCATCATGCAACACGCGCGTAGCGCCGTCGGCGGCGGTGGCCATCACCGAGCCTACGGCCAGCACCGTACTGCCGGCCCGTTCCGGCTGGGCGGCGATGCGGGTCGGCGCGGCGGCATGGATCATGCCCTGTCCCCAGGCGGCACCCAACAAGCCCGCGCCGGTCAGGGCAAGCGCTGCCGACGCAAGGTGCATGGGGCATTTGCGCATGACCTACCTCTAATCATGTCGCCCGTGAGCGGCTCCCGGTTCGAGCCTCACGAGTACGCATAAGAAAGCCGGATGGAAATGCTCCCATCCGGCCTTCGATAACGCATGCCGGGCGGCGGCGCTGACGCGCCTCACCCGCCGTCACTTCAATTGATCCACCACCTTCATGGCCGGTACGGACAGGAATGTGTCCGGATTCTGCGGATCATTGCTCACCGGCAGCGTGCCGCACATGAGCTGCGAGAGCGTGGTCTTGCCGTCAATACCCGGCTGGGGACTGCCGCCGATGTCGTATTTCAGCACCCGGCCGCGGGCATTCCATTCCTTGGGCAGGTCGCGGGCATTGGGGCGCACTTCCACGGTCACTTCGATCCACTTGTTCCAGCCCCAGGTTTCGGTGTGATAGTTGTAGGGGTTGCCGCCGTTCGAGGCGATGATGGCATGCCAGTTCATCAGGTCATAGGAATTCTGGTTGAGGCCGGTGCAGGCATCAACCAGCTGTTTCACCGCCGCCCGGACCGTGGCGGTGTTGTCCGGCGGTGTGCCGGGCTGCAGGGTGACGGCATTCTCCGGGGTCTTGGAACAGGCGGCAACCAGCAGGGCGGCGAGGAATGCGATCATCAATTTTTTCATGGTGTAACGTTTCCCGGGCAGATGCTGGTGAAAGTATAGCTCAGGAAAGCCGGCCCGTAGCCGTCCGTGGATCCACTGAGGTTATTCCTGCCGGCTGCGCCAATGGCGGCGTAAAAAGTACAACAGCAGCAGCACCAGCACAACCACGAGCGCCACGATGAAATACAGGCTGGCCTTGTCAAAATACTGCGCGTACATGCGCAAATGCCGGCCCAGGCGGAAAGTGCCCAGGCCCCACAGGCTTACCCATAACAGCGCACCGCCGGCATTGAACAGCAGGAAACGCCGAAATGGCATCTCGGCGGTGCCGGCCACGATGCCGTTCACCTGCCGCAGCACCTCGAAGAAGCGCGCGAAAGTCACGAACCAGCCGCCGTAGCGGGCGAATTTCTCCTGCATGCGCTGAACTTCCCGTGCGCCGACGCCCACGTACCTGCCGACCCGCAGGATCAGCCGGTGGCCGCCCTTGATCCCGATCCAGTAGCCGAGGCTGTCACCGCTGACGGCGGCAAAAAATGCCGTAGCCAGCACCAGCGTGATATCGAGCTTGCCGTGTACCGCCAACACCGCGGAGGCGATGAGCAGCGTCTGCCCCGGCGCGGGTATGCCGAAGCTCTCGATGAAAATGACAAGGAACAGCAGCGGGTAGCCGTAATGCGCGAGATACGGTTCGAGGGATCGCAGGGAGTCGTGCCAGAGGCCCATCAGCGTCGCGGATTTTCCGGTGGAATGGGGGGCATGGTAGCAGATGCGGTACCCTCGACCGCACGCGGTACGGGTCCTGGATCAGTTCACTTTATCCGATGCCGGCGGTTTGATGACGCGCGCCTGGCTCGTGATCAGTTGCTCACAGGCGTCCGCATCCAGCGGTTCGCTCAACAGGAAACCCTGGATAAGCTCGCAGTTTTGTGTCTGCAGCCACTTGAGCTGCGCCTCGTTTTCCACGCCTTCCGCCACCACGCGGATGCCGAGTGAATTGGCGAGTTGTATGGTGGCGCGCGCCACCGCCGCGTCCTCACGGCTGATGGCCACGTCGCGCACGAAACTCTGGTCCAGTTTCAATACATCGATGGGAAAGCGCCTGAGATAGCCCAGTGAGGAATTGCCAGTGCCGAAATCATCCAGTGCCAGACGGATGCCCATGCCGCGCAGTTTTCGCAACTCGTCCAGATTTCTGTCCTCGTTGGCAAGCGCCACGCTCTCGGTGATTTCCAGCAACAGCGCCTGTGCCGGGAGGCCGCTTTCGCCGAGGATGCGTCCCACGGTGCTGGCCAGATTCGCCACGGCGAACTGGCGTGCCGACAGGTTCACCGCCATGTGGAATTCGGCGCCGTAGATGCCGCGCCAGTGCACCGCCTGCTTGCAGGCCTCGCGCAGCACCCATTCGCCGATGGGGATGATGAGGCCGGTTTCCTCGGCCAGCGGGATGAATTCCGTGGGCGGCACCAGGCCGAACTCGCGGCTGTGCCAGCGCAGCAGTGCTTCCAGGCCCATGAGCCGGCCGTTCAGCAGGTCAAATAGCGGCTGATAGTGCAGTACCAGTTCGCCGCGGGTCAGCGCCTTGCGCAATTCCACCTCGTGCTTCAGTCGTCGCAGTGCCGCCTCGTGCATGTCCGGAGTAAAAAACTGGTAGCTGTTGCGACCGAGACGCTTGGCGCGATACAGCGCCGTATCAGCGTTGGCGAGCAGGCTCTTGGCATCGGGACTGTCCGCCGCCAGCAGTGTGATGCCCACGCTGCAGGTGACGCGTAATTCCGTCTCGTTGAGCAGCAGAGGGCGCGCGATGGTGCCCAGGATGCGTTCGGCCAATGCGCCGATGTTCTCGCGTTCCATCACGTGTTCCACCAGCACGATGAATTCATCACCGGACAGACGCGCCACCGTGTCGCGATCGGCAACGCAGCGTTTGAGCCGCTGTGCCACGCGCTTCAGCACCTCATCACCGGTCTGGTGACCCAGTGAATCATTGATATGCTTGAAACGGTCCAGATCCATGAACAGCACCGCCAGCCGCACATCGCCGCGGCGCGCGCGGGTGATGGCGTTAGCCAGTTTCTGCTCGAACAAGGTGCGGTTAGGCAGGCCGGTGAGGGAATCATAGTTGGCGAGCTGCACCAGTTGTTCTTCGGCGCGCTTGCGGTCGCTCATCTCGGTGCGCAATTCGTCGGCGATATCCGCGAAAGCAAAACGGGTGCCGAGTTGTTCCACCAGACGTTTGTGCATGCCAATGGACATGCGCACCAGCAGTGCCACCATGACACAAATCAGCACCGCGGCGGTCAGGTGAATTTCCTGGAATTCAAGCGCCAGCCGCACGATCAGCGGCAACGCCGCCACGAACAGGAAGGTGAAATAGCCCTTGAGGCAGGGTGCGAGCGCGGGCATGGCTACCGCACAAGCCGCCATGATGACGATGGTGAGGAACATCTGGTGCGCCACGTCGCCGGGCGGAAACAGCAGCGCGCCCGCAAGTCCCCAGCCGGCAGCGACGAGCGTATTGCCCGTCAGGAAGCGCCGTTCCCACAGGGGAGCATGGATGCTCTCGATGGGACGGTGACGGAAACGGCGATTCAGGAGACCACGACTGATCTCCACCGCCATCATGTAGAAGAGCCATACCACCAGGGTGATGTGGTCCAGCGAGGTACGCCAGAACAACCCCACCAAGAGCGCTGCGACGATGAGCCCCGCAAGATGGGTACCGCGGGTGTTGTGAAACAGAAGATTGGTAAGCTCCGCCTTGACCTGCAGGCCGACATTACGGCTGGGTACCAGCGTATCCGCCAGGGTGGCAATCGCCATCAAGCCTCCCGGTCACCCTTCAAGCCCAGCCTGCCGCGGGCTGGCAGGCTACCTTATGTCGAGTAGCGCCGCGCGCAAGTGTGCAGAGTCGGCGCCTGCCTGTCCAGTAGGGGCGAAACAGATGAAACCGTGGGTCAACGGTGCGATTATGCCGACCGCTGGGCTTGTGACCAGAATATGTAAAGGTTCATTATTGGCAACTTTGGGAATCATGGGCAGGGAGGTTGGTTTTGGGGGGTAGTCGTCCGATAAGCGCGAACCTGCTGATGTACTTTGGCCTCGGCAGCCAGTTGGTCGCCACCATTCTGCTGGTCGTGCTGTTTGTACTGCTGCGTCGGCACGCCGGCCGGCGGCCGTATTTCCAGGCCTGGAGCAACGCCTGGATGGCATTCGCTGCGGCGCTTGCCGCGCTGGTGCTGCGCTTCAATGTGCTGCCGGACGTTTTCGCGTCTGCCACCGGGTCCGCCGGGTGGGTCCGGGTCTGCTATTTCCTCTATCAGTTCGGCAAGCTCGCCTTCCTGCTGCTGTTGCTGCGCGGCACGCTCCTGTATTTGCGCGGCATCACACGCCAGCCCCTGGTCCTGGTGATCGGGTTGTGGACCGCCGCGGGTGCCATCGCCGCAGGCTCCGTGGTGTTTTCGTCCACCCTGCAGGCCGTCCTGTTCTGGCAGGGTCTGTGTAATGTGACGGTGTATGCGTTTTGTGCGGTGGCCCTGCTGACGCTGCCCGTGCCCCGCCGCAGCCTGGGCACGCGTACCACCGGCACGGTTCTCGCCGCCACCCTGGTGCTGTGGCTGGCTTACCTGGTCGCGCTGCTGGATGCCGTGATGCCAGAGTCGAACCTCAATCCGGATCTGCACATGCTGCTGTCCGGCCCCAACAGTTATCTGGATCTCATTTTCTCCATGCTGCTGGCCTTCGGCATGGTGTTGGTGCTGTTCGAAGACACACGCCGCGAGATTGACACGGCACACCAGGAGTTGCGTGTCGCCCACGAACAACTGTTGCGCGAGTCTTATCTCGACGCACTCACCGGCGCCTACAACCGGCGTGCCTTCACCGAAGGCACGGGCCTTGAGGATGCCAGGGGCAGCTTCGGCGCACTGGTGGTGTTCGACATGGACAACCTCAAGAACGTGAACGACGTGTACGGCCACAAACACGGCGACGCGCTGCTCAAGCACTTCGCCTCGGTGTTGCGTGCAAGTTTGCGACCCTCCGACAAGCTCTATCGTCTGGGCGGGGACGAATTCCTGGTGGTCATGCCGCGCGCCATGGCCAGGATCGCGGGTCCGCGCATGCGGGAGATCATCGCCACCGCGCCGTCTCTCAGGGAGGCGGACAGCGGCGCACTCATCAAATTGCGGGCCAGCATCGGCGCTGCGGATTTCGCCAGCGTGGAGGATATCGAAATCGCGCTCCACGAAGCGGACCGTTCCATGTATGCCAACAAGCGCGCCGGCAAGAACGAACACACTCCCCCCGAGGCGGGCGGGGCGTCGAACGGGGGTTGAGCGCCGCGCCGACCGACGGCACCCATCCGGCTCGCTCCCATGCGTGAACCTCTGCAGCAACATCTGTCGCTGCGCCGCCGGGCCATGCTGAGCATGCTCACCGCGGTGACACGGGCCGTGGAGGCCGGGGTATGCATCATGAACAAAATACCGCCAGCCGCACGGCTGGCAGGAAGTTGCTGCAATCTGCTACAGTCCCGCGGCAACCGATTTGGGGATATATGCACAGGGCATGAACATGCTTTGCGATACTCAATCCAAATCAAGGAGTACTTGAGTGAAATATTTCATCTCTTTTGCCGCTGCCATGACACTATGCCTGCCCGCCGTCTGCCGGGCAGGGAATTTCCAGGTGCAGCCGGGATTGTGGAAAATCGTTGTGGCCTTCAGCATGCCGGCCATGCCGCTGCACATCCCGCCCCAGACCGTGCGCAAATGCATCACACCCGCGCAAGCCGCGCGCGGCTTGCAGCAAATGATGCATCCACAGGGGAGTCCCGGTGCGCGGCAGGTATGCAAGCTCACTTCCGTCACCACCCATGGACAGCGCGTGGAATTCCGGGGCAGCTGCAGCATGCCGCAGGGGAACACCGGCTTCAACGGCTACATGAATTACGACAGCCCGATTCACTTTCATGGACAGGTAAGCACCTCGACAGACATGGCAGGCCATGTGCTGCAGATGAACGAGGAGATGCAGGGCCGGCGCGTGGCAGCGGTCTGCCCCCGTTGAGGGTGTGCGCCCGGCCCGGCGGTGTCCACAGGCCGCCTGCCCCGGCGGTGGAGCCGGGACTCGCCAGACTTTTCTTTTTACTACAAAGTGAAACAGGACGTTGAGCGACCCCGCCGGCCTGTCTGCCCGCCAGGCAGGTTCAGTCAGGCGGAGCGGTATAATCACCCATCCCGGTCTGCCGCCAGGCAGACCGAGGCGGCTTAGGTCATGGTGGCCGGGCTTCTTTAAAGTGCAGGTGGAATATGAATGTTGAGCGCCGTTGCCGAAACGGAACGCGGAGGGGCGCGGCGCCCGCGAATCCGCTGCGGGAGACATTGTGAAGCCAACGGATATTTCCGACCCCGACTACTTTCATCGGGTGGTGGATTGCCAATGGGCCTGCCCGGCGCACACCGATGTTCCCCAGTACATCCGCCTCATCGCCCAGGGCCGTTTCGCCGACGCCTACATGCTCAACCGGGAATCCAACGTGTTCCCCGGCATCCTCGGGAGGGTCTGCGACCGTCCCTGCGAACCCGCCTGCCGCCGCGGCCGCGTGGATGAGAAGCCGGTGGCCATCTGCCGGTTGAAGCGCGTGGCTGCCGACCTGAAAGGCGACATCACACAACGCCTGCCGCCGATACCCGGACAGAAGAACGGCAAACGCATCGCCTGCATCGGTGCCGGTTGTGCTTCGCTCACGGTCGCCAATGATCTGCTGCCGCTGGGTTATGAAGTGGTGATGTTCGAAAAACAGCACGAGCCCGGCGGTCTGATGCGCACCAACATCCCCGCCTTCCGCCTGCCGGCGGAGGTGCTCGGCGAAGAAATCCGCCTGATCACCGACATGGGCGTGGATCTGCGCCTGAACGCGCCCATTGCCAGCATGAAGTCGTTGCTGGCGCAGGGCTTTGACGCGGTGTTCGTGGGCAGCGGCGCGCCGCGCGGCAAGAACCTGGAGATTCCCGGCCGCTACGACGATGCCGCGCACGTGCACATCGGCATTGACTGGCTGGAATCCGTGGCCTTCGGCCACATCAACGCCATCGGCCGGCAGGTGCTCATCATCGGCGCCGGCAATACCGCCATGGACTGCTGCCGCTCCTCGCTGCGCCTCGGCGCAGCGGACGTGAAAGTCATGGCGCGCAAGCCGCTCACCCTGCTCAAGGCATCCGATTGGGAAATGGAGGAGGCCCTGGAGGAGAGCGTGGAAATCATCCAGTGCCACGCACCCAGGGAATTCGTGATCGAGAACGGCCGTATCCGCGGCATGAATTTCGAGCGGCTGGAATACCACGAGGAAGACGGCAAGCTGCAGTCGAGGAAACTCGGCGAGAAATTTTTCCCCGCCGACGACATCATTCTCGCCATCGGCCAGGAGAACGCCTTTCCCTGGATCGAGCGCGACATTGGCCTGGAATTCGACCAGTGGGACGTGCCGCTGGTGGACAAGAAGACCATGCAAAGCACGCGCCCGGGGGTGTTCTTCGGCGGCGATGCGGCCTTCGGGCCGGAGAACATCATCTGGGCGGTGGAACACGGCCACCAGGCGGCCATCTCCATCCACAAATATTGTCATGGCGAGGACGTCGGCGTGCGCCCGCCGTTCGCCGTGAACCTCACCAGCACCAAGATGGGCATCCACGAGTGGAGCTACAGCAACAGCTTCGATACCTCGGTGCGGCGGCTGGTGCCGCATGTGAGCCTCAAGGAACGCTTCAAGAAGATCAGCATCGAGGTGGAGCTGGGGTTCACCGCGGAACAGACCCAGGTGGAGGTGGAGCGCTGCCTCAACTGTGACATCCAGACGGTGTTCTTCGCGCCGAAGTGCATCGAATGCGATGCCTGCATAGACGTGTGTCCCACCGCCTGCCTCACCATCACCCACAACGGCGAAGAGGACGACCTGCGCGCCCGCCTCAAGGCGCCGGCGGACAACCGCAAGCAGCCGCTGTTCGTTTCGGAATCCCTGAAGCAGACCGGCCGGGTGATGGTGAAGGATGAGGACCAATGCGTGCACTGCGGCCTGTGCGCGGAACGCTGCCCCACCGCCGCCTGGGATATGCAGAAGTCTTCCGTGAAGATTCCCTACGCCAGCGATGAATTGGCCGGCACGGCGCAACCGCCCCAGCGCCGGCGCGCGTGAACCCCATGAATACGCGTAGCAACGACTTTGTCATCAAGATCGCCAACGTCAACGGCACCGGTTCGGCGAGCGCCAACGGCCTGCTGATGAAGGCCATCTTCCGCATGGGCATCCCGGTGGTGGGCAAGAACTTCTTTCCCTCCAACATCCAGGGCCTGCCCACCTGGTTCGAGATCCGCGTAAGCCGCGAAGGCTATCTCGCCCGTTCCGGCCGCGTGGACATCATGGTGGCCATGAACGCCCAGACCTATGCGCGCGATCTGGCGGATGTCAGTCCCGGCGGCTACCTGCTCTACGATTCCACCTGGCCGCGGGACAAACAGCTCACGCGCGACGATGTTACCCTCATCGGCATTCCCCTGGCGCAGATGGTGAACGAGCAGTTCGAAAACATCCGCGCGCGCATCCTCATGAAGAACGTGTGTTATCTCGGGGCGCTGGCGGCGCTCCTCGATCTCGACATGCGGGTGCTGGAGGAACTGCTCAAGGAAACCTTCGCCGACAAGCAGAAACTCGTCGCCGGCAACCTCAAGGCCATCGAGCTCGGCTACCAGTATGCGAAACAGCATTGCGACTGTCCGCTGCCGCTCAGGCTCGAGCCCATGAACGCCACCGCCGGCCACATCATGGTGGACGGCAACACCCTGGCGGCGCTCGGCTGTGTGTACGCCGGCGCCACCGTCGGTGCCTGGTATCCCATCACGCCGTCCACCTCGCTCATGGACGCCTTCAAGGAATTCTGCGAGCGTTACCGCGTGGACCCCGAGACCGGCAAGCAGCGTTACTGCATCGTGCAGGCGGAGGATGAGCTGGCCGCCATCGGCATGGTACTGGGCGCCGGCTGGAACGGCGCGCGCGCCTTCACGCCCACCAGCGGTCCCGGCCTTTCGCTCATGAATGAATTCATCGGTTTCGCCTACTACGCGGAAATCCCGGCAGTGATTTTCGACGTGCAGCGCGTGGGTCCCTCCACCGGCATGCCCACGCGCACCCAGCAGGCGGACCTGCTGTTTGCCGCCTATGCCTCCCACGGCGATACCCGCCACGTGCTGCTGTTCCCGGCGGATCCGGCCGAGTGCTTCCACATGGCGGTGGCGGCCTTTGATCTCGCCGAGCGCCTGCAAACGCCGGTGATGGTGCTCTCCGACCTGGACATCGGCATGAACGACTGGATGGTGCCGAAGCTGAGCTGGGATGAAGACTACGTGCCGGACCGCGGCAAGGTGTATTCACAGGAACAATTGCGGGACATGCGGGTGTTCCACCGCTACACGGACAGCGACGGCGACGGCATCGCCTATCGCAGCCTGCCCGGCGTGCATCCCGGGGGCGCGTATTTCACTCGGGGTTCCGGCCACAACCGCCGCGGCGCCTACACCGAGGATGCGGACGAATACCAGGACGTGCTGGATCGCCTGCGGCACAAGCACGACACCGCGAAAGCATTGGTGCCGGCGCCGGTGGTACACAGCAAAAAGGGCGTGAAGACCGGCATCGTCTCCATCGGCAGTTGCGACGCCGCGGTGCGCGAGGCGCTCGACATCCTTGCCCGCGAAGGCACCGAGGTGAATTATCTCAGGGTGCGGGGTTTCCCCTTCAACCGCGAGGTGGAGGAATTTGTCGAGCGGCACGAACACCTCTTCGTGGTGGAGCAGAATCGCGACGCCCAGTTGAAAGCATTATTGCTGCTGGAGACCAATGTGGAGCGGCGCAAACTCACTTCCATTCTGCACTACGGCGGCATGCCCATGGATTCGCGCTGCATCGTCAGCGGCATCAGTGAAGCGCTCGCCAAAGGAGCCGCAGCATGAGCTTCATGCAGAAACCCAGGGTCATCCACTCCAAACTGCCGAAGAACGAGCTCGGCCTCACCACCCGCGACTACGAAGGCAGCATGTCCACGTTGTGCGCCGGCTGCGGCCACGATTCCATCACCGCGGCGCTCATCCAGGCTTTCTGGGAGCTGAACATTGAACCGTACAAGGTTGCCAAGATGAGCGGCATCGGCTGCTCGTCCAAGACACCCGCGTATTTCCTGGAGGAGGCTCATGGCATCAACGCCGTGCATGGGCGCATGCCGTCCATCGCCACCGGCGCCAATGCCGCCGACCGCAACCTGTATTACCTCGGCGTGTCCGGCGACGGCGACTCGCTGTCCATCGGCTTCGGCCAGTTCGCCCACGCCCTGCGTCGCAACATCAACATGCTCTACATCATCGAGAACAACGGCGTCTATGGCCTCACCAAGGGCCAGTTCTCGGCTTCCGCGGACGTGGGCAGCAAGGCCAAGAAGGGCGAGGTGAACCAGCAGCCGCCCATTGACCCGGTGATCGCCGCGCTCACGCTCGGCGGCAGTTTCGTGGCGCGCAGTTTCTCCGGCGACAAGGGTCAGCTGGTGCCGCTCATCAAGGCCGGCATCATGCACAACGGTTTTGCGCTTCTGGACGTGCTCTCGCCCTGCGTGACCTTCAACGATCACGAGGACTCCACCAAGAGCTACGCCCATACCCGCCAGTTCTACCACCCGGCGGTGCATGCCGACTTCGTGCCGCAGAAAAAACCCATCCGCGCCGCCTATGAGAATGGCGAGGCCATGCCGGTGGAACTGCACGACGGCAGCACCGTGGTGCTGCGCAAGGTGTCGAAGGATTACAACCCCACCAACCGCGCCCACGCCTACAGTTACCTGCACGAACACCAGAAGCGCGGCGAGATCGTCACCGGGCTCCTATATATAGATGAAGATCAGCGCGAGATGCACGACATCAGCAACACCGTAAGCGAAGCGCTGCGCGACCTGCCGTATGCGGAACTCTGTCCCGGCAGCGCCGCCCTGGAGGAAATCCAGAATCTCTATCGTTGACGGAGACGGATTTCCGCGCCGACGGACAAGAGAAAACGACTACACAAGCCTCCCCTTCTCATCCAGCAATATGCGTTCAATCACTGCTGTTTCGGTAGAGCACAGATTTGAAGAACCTGGTGTCGATGGTTCAATTCCATCTCTGCGCTGCACGCGGCCCTCGAACGCAAGCAATTTGTGCTCCCTGACGACCGGAACGACGTCTCTATCGTGCAGGCGGTGCTCGCCATCGGCCGTAGTCTTCGGCTGGGGGTCATTGCCGGGGGTGTGGAAACGCGGGAACAGCTTGCGTTTCTGCGTGCGCAGGGGTGCCCAGTCATGCAAGGGTATCTCTTCAGCCGGCCGTTACTGGCTGACGCGCTGACGCAGATGCTGAAACAAAAACGCGAATTGATGTGGCGATGAGAACCCGTCATTTTGGGTGATGATGGGTGCGTATACGGAAGCCACAGTGAACGTCAACAACGCTCCGCTAAACAACGGGTCACCTCACTAAGTGTTACATACAAGGGGCCGAAGGAGGACATCTCGCCGATGCAACTATCTCCGTACCCGTGAACGAAGGTGCCAGAAATTCAATTCACGCTCAGCGCGTCAACACCATTGTTCGATTAAGAGTTCCGCCAACTGCACGCTATTCAGCGCTCCCCCTTTTCGAAGGTTATCTGCCACCACCCACAAATCCAGCCCCAGTCTCTTCCAATAAATCAGATTATTCGGCGTCAGAAGCCGCATCGTGACTCGCGTGCCAGACGCGGAGAACTTCTATAACGTCGTCTTTCACACGGTAGATGAGACGATAAGGCGTGCGGCCGATCACCCATTCGCGCGTACCGGGACGATAACCCGCTCTGCCAATATGAGGATTATCGCCAAGCTGCTTACCTCCATCTCACACGCGCTGACCAATCAGTTGTGCGGCATGCGGATTGTCTTTGGCGATGTAGGTCTGCGCTTCTATGAGATCAGCTAAGGCGGGGTGCGTCCATCTAACTCTCAACGTTTACGCCCCATTTCTTGAAGGCGCCTTTCACTTCGTCATCGCTCGCGAATGCGCCACGGTCCGCCGCCGCGATGCCGATTTCAACGGCTCTGCAGAAGCGTGCTTCCTCAATGACATCGTCCCAGGTGGCGTCTTTGGGCAGTTGATCCGCCAGATGGTGGACCTTCTCGCGGATGTTGTCGGGGGTAGTGGCCATAGGTTGGGCTCCGGGGACTAACCAACTGGATTCTAAACCCCCTCCCGGGCTTCTTCCATTCTCTGTCACTGTTCACGGCGGGAAGGAACCAGGAATTTCTTTCCGTGAGGGAGGAAACCCCCGCTACAATTGCGTAAGCGGTTTAGCGGTGGGAAAGTTCATTTTCCGTCTGCGCGGCATCGCTAGCCTTGCTTCGTTTCGGGGTGCTTCGCCTCCAGGCGTCTTGCAGGCAAAGGAGGTACGGGTAGCCGGAAGTATAGATGCCAATATCGCCATGAGCGTATGTCGAACACGCCAGGCGGAGCATCCAGGAGCGTG
The DNA here is from genome assembly GCA_021816765.1 of Natronospirales bacterium. Classification (GTDB taxonomy): domain Bacteria; phylum Pseudomonadota; class Gammaproteobacteria; order Natronospirales; family REEB76; genus REEB76. The sequence goes on from JAKAXB010000004.1 coordinate 118,765, forward strand.
CCCAGAAATGCCTCTTGCCCATATTCCGCCAGCATGACCTGGACATCGGCCAACGCGCCGTAAGCCATGGTCTGTGCCAGCAGCCGGCGCCGGTTGGCCAATGCCTCCCCGGGAGTTTTCCACCACATCATGCGGCGCGCCACGTGCTCCAGGGCGCTCATGGCTTGAGACCGATTTGCATCGCAAAACCTTCCGTCCGGTCGCCTGCGGCGTCCAACGGGCATCGGGCCGCAGATACCGGGGCAAGCGTGCCGATATTCACCCGCGCGGCCTGGTTTTCCAGCAGCTTGCGATCCTCAACGGTCAATCTGGACACGTCGCCTTCTTCAAAGTAAACAAGCGCCTTCAGCGATACCATTGGATTGAAGTTCGCGCCATAAATAGTCATGGCGGCGCTCAGCGCGTCTGAAAGCGTGATGCCGTGTCTGAAAATAGCGGCGAGATCGAGGTAGTCTTTCAGTTCGGCGCGGTCCTGCACCACCTTCACTTTTGTTCCAGCCAGATCCAGCAGCGAGGCGATACGCATGCCGTTATCACGACTCGTGACGGGTGATGCCGCACGCGCGAGGTCGAGTCCGCCGAAGAAGGACAACTTCACGTCACCCATTGTGCCAGGCTTCAGTACCACGAGCGTGTCGGCGGCGGCCTGGAGAACCTCCGCATCCCGCAGAAGGCTATAGTCGGTACGCAACCCGCCGGGTTGGAAGTGGCGGGTAGTGAAAAAATCAAAATCCACGGATTGCCGATGTCCGAGATGGAGCGCCAGTCCGGTTCCGCCGTACAGAATGAATCCGTTCCTGATCTCCCCGAGAGTGGGCCATAGGGCGCGTTGGGCTTGGGGCAATGTGCTCAGATGAAGTGGGCTGTCAGCCATGCCGACGCTCCCTGCAAACTCGATGTACTGTAGTCGCCAACAGGTTCATGGTCAACACGAAAATCCGGACACGCATGACATTCCCGCGGTGTTCCGGGACCGGTCTTGATGACAATTTTCCCACCGCCTGATCCGCGACGCGAGTGACGTATGCCATGACGTCGAGGCGCGCGGAAACGAGACACGCCGAAAACCGCCCGCTTGACCTGCGAATGGCCGTGACCGTACGAAAGCCGGTACCTCCCTCCCGGGGCAATGGATGCAATCCCCGGTCGGGCAGTTTGCAAGGTTCCAGCTCATGTATTACGCATGTCTTACATGAGTACGATCACCATTCGTTTGGACAAATCCCTGGCAACACTGCTGGCGCGTGTCAACCGGCAGAGCGGGCGCAATCGCAGCGACGTGGTACGTGAGGCCCTGCGCCGCCAGCTTGCCATTCAGTCCTTCAAGGAGTTGCGCAAACGCGCCGCTCCCTTCGCGGAGGCGGCGGGCTGCCTTACTGATGAGGACGTATTCCGGGACGTCTCGTGAGGATATTCCTCGACACCAACGTCCTGGTCAGCGCCTTCACGACCCGCGGTCTCTGTGCCGACCTGCTGCGGTTGGTGCTAGCCGGGCATGAACCGTTGAGCGGCGAGATAATCCTGCAGGAACTGCGGCGCGTGCTGGACGAACGTTTCCGGGTTCCCCGCCCGATCACGGGCGACATCTTCAGAGTTGCTGCGCAATCAGGCTGTCGTCGTTGCCAAACCCGATTCGCCCGCGAGTGCAGGGGTGCGTGATCCGGATGACGAATGGGTGATTGCCTCTGCGCTGGCCGGACGGGCCGATGTCCTGATAATAGGTGACAAAGCCTTGCTCGCTCTGAAACACGTTGCCGGCATGCCGATTCATGATCCGCGGAGTTTCTGGCAGTACCCGAAGAAGACCTGAGTTGATAAAATCCCGCGCGCATGCCGCTGCGATTCGCGGTCAATGGCCCCCACTCATCCTGCAGCCGAATCCCGCCATCCCATGAAAACCCACTCCATGACCGGCGCCGAGCGCCGCGCCGCCCTCTCGCTTGCGGGCATCTTCTCCCTGCGCATGCTGGGGCTGTTCATGATCTACCCGGTGTTTGCGCTGTACGCGCGCACCCTGCCGGACGCTACGCCCTTCACCATCGGACTGGCACTGGGCGTCTATGGACTCACCCAGGCGATTCTGCAGATTCCCTTCGGCTTTCTTTCCGACCGCTTCGGACGCAAGCGCATCATCGCCCTGGGGCTGGTGCTGTTTGCCGCCGGCAGCGTGCTGGCGGCGCTCTCCCATTCGATTGACGGCATCATCGTCGGGCGGCTGCTGCAGGGCACGGGCGCGGTGGGCTCGGCGGTGCTGGCGCTGGCGGCGGATCTGACGCGCGAGCAGCACCGCACCAAGGCCATGGCCATCATCGGCATGACCATCGGGCTGGCCTTCGCGCTCGCCCTGGTGACCGGTCCGGTGCTGAATTCCCTCATCGGTGTGCCCGGCATCTTCTGGCTCACGGCGGCACTGGCGCTCGCCGGCATCGGCGTACTCTTCGGCCTCGTGCCCCGTCCGGCACGCAGCCCGCCGCAGGAAGATGCCGAGGCGGTGCCGGCGCTCTTCCGCCGCGTGCTCAGCGACCGCGAACTGCTGCGCCTGGATTTCGGTATCTTTGTGCAGCATGCCATCCTCACGGCGAGTTTCCTGAGCGTGCCCCTGGTGCTGCGTACCGCCGGGGTACAGACCCAGGATCAGTGGTTCGTTTATCTTCCGGTGCTGGCGCTCTCGGTGCTGTTCATGGTGCCGTGCATCATCATCGCCGAGCGGCGCGGACGCATGAAACCGGTGTTTCTGGGCGGTGTGGCGGCGCTTGCCGTGGCGGAGCTGCTGTTGTTTGCCGGCCACGCCCACCTGCCGGTGGTGCTGCTGGCGCTCACGCTGTTTTTCACCGGCTTCAACCTGCTGGAATCCATGCTGCCTTCGATCATCTCGCGGGTGGCGCCGCCCCACGCCAAGGGCACGGCCCTCGGCGTGTATTCCTCCGCGCAGTTCTTCGGCATCTTTATCGGCGGCGCGCTGGGGGGTGCCGTGCAGGGGTGGCTGGGGTTTGCGGACGCGTTTGGCTTTTCGGCGCTGCTTGCCGTGCTCTGGTTGCTGGTGGCGGTTGCCATGCGGCCCCTCCCGCAGCGTGGTGCCGCACGCTGACGGCCAAGAAGCCGCGGTCGGCAGCCCGGGGGCTTGCAGCAACGGCCTATTCGCGATGCATTGTGGGTGACAGCGGCGGTCCTTGCCGTGATTCTGTCGGCCGGTGGCAATCCCTCTTGCGATCGCTCGTCCCCTGGCAAAGGAGCTGGCCCACCACCTGATCGGGCCGCGCCGTTTTATCCAAGTGGTCACTGGTCCCTGACAGGTGGGTAAGACCACGCTGGTGCAACAGGTGGTAGAGCGCTCGCGCCTGATCGCGCACTTCGCCAGCGCCGATGAACCCGCGCTGCGCGGTCGCGATTGGGTCGAGCAGCAGTGGGAAGCGGCGCGCCTTGCCGCGCGCAACGCGGGCAAAGCCGGTACCGTGCTGGTGCTTGACGAGATCCCAAAAATCCCCGGCTGGTCGGAAACGGTCAAACGGCTGTGGGACGAGGACACCCGCGCCCGGCGTCCGCTCAAGGTGGTGCTGCTTGGTTCCGCGCCGCTGCTCATCGCGCGCGGGTTGACCGAGAGTCTGGCCGGACGGTTCGAGGTGCTGCACCTGCCGCACTGGTCGTATGCGGAAATGCGCACCGCCTTCGGCTGGTCGCTGGAGCAGTACCTGTTCTATGGGGGATATCCGGGTGCGGCACCGCTGGTAGGGGAGCCCGCGCGCTGGACGCGCTACATTGCCGATTCGCTCATTGAGACCACGATTTCGCGGGACGTATTGTTACTCACGCGCGTGGACAAACCGGCGCTGCTGCGCAGACTGTTTCTGCTCAGTTGCCACTACTCCGGCCAAGTGCTTTCCTACACCAAGATGCTCGGGCAGTTGCAGGATGCGGGTAATGCCACCACGCTGGCACACTATCTGGAGCTGCTTGCCGGCGCAGGGATGGTGATGGGGCTGCAGAAATACGCCGGAGACGCCGCCCGCCAGCGGGGCTCAAGCCCTAAATTGCAGGTACTGAACACGGCACTCATGACGGCGCAGTCGGGACTCAGGCTCGAACAAGCGCGCGCCGACCGGGAGTTCTGGGGGCGGCTCACCGAGTCGGCCGTCGGAGTGCATCTCGGCAACGCCGCGACGCGCGGCGTTGCCGAGATATTTTACTGGCGCGAGCGAAACCGCGAAGTGGACTTCGTGGTGCGCGCGGGCCGTGCGGTGGCCGCGATTGAAGTGAAAAGCAGCCGTGCGCATGGCGCCTTTCCGGGCATGGCGGCGTTCACTGAGGCATTCAGGCCCAGCCGCAAGCTCCTCGTGGGTACGGGTGGCATACCACTGGAGGAATTCCTCGCGCAGCCGGTTAAGCACTGGGTTAGGTAGGCGGCCGTCTGGAGGATGTATGGTTTATAAGCGGCGATATCCGCCGCGAGGATTCAAGCATCGCGGTGGGGACCACCACTCCCACAAAAAACATGCATTCCAGCCGGGGTCGAGGTAGCCGTCCCCGGATACCATCACGTTCGAACTCAGGCACACTGCGCGTCAGGGTCACGACAGCCGGATTTTCCGGATACCTTTATGCAAAAACCGGTCCTACATCATGCTGGCAACCCGCGCGGAGGCGCGGACAAAACCGCCGACATCCTGGAAACACGCGCAGAGGTTCACGCTTGAGATGGCATGGCGTCACGGAATTTCGCACGGCGGCGGCGACCGCAGGGGCGGTTCTTGGCATCGCCTGCGGCGTACTGCTGGTATCGGGATGCGCCACTCCTCATTCTACCGGCGGTCCGGCCGTGTACCGGCGTGGCGCGCGTTTGACGCACGCAACCTCCGACGAGTCCCTTTGGGTTTTCGATGCCGGGTGGCACACGGGATTGGTGTTGTCGCGGGCCGAGATGGGGCCATCGCTTGCCGGTGTGTTGCGACGCTCGCCCAAGGCGCGCTACTTCGTATGGGGTTGGGGTAACCGCCAGTACTACATGGCCGCCCGGCCGACGAGTGCCATGGGACTGGCCGCACTTTTTCCCTCCCGCAGCGTGGTATTGGTCCAGGCCTGTCGTCACAAACCGCCGCTGTGTTTCTCCCCAGGAATACACCTGCGCGTCTTGACGGTTTCCCGCGGCGGCATCAGCCGTCTGGACGACTACCTGGCGCACTCTTTGCAGAAGGGTGCGCACGGGAATCTGCAGCCCATGGCCCCCGGACCGTATCCCCACAGCGAATTCTTCGCCTCCGGGCTGTCCTATGACGCGTTTCATACCTGCAACACCTGGACGGCCGAGGCGCTCCAGGCAGCCGGTCTCCCGGTTTTCTCCGGCGGGGTCGTTTTTGCCGGTCAAGTGTGGCACCAGCTATAGATGAAATTTCCGGGATACAGCGCCGTCTCCAGCCGGGCGAATTTATTCGTCCTAACCGGCGGACAGAGCATCGGATTGGTCGGCAACGGCCGCCGGTCTCATGCCGGCCTACACCCTGACGGGTAGGGATCGCCTCAAGAGATCAATGAATTCACGTGGCGTCATTACCGGGACATCTGCGCGACTGGTTTGCGGGTAGTGCGCGATATTCCCGGTCACCAGGATGGCGCCCAGCGCATGGGCTGTGGCGATAAATACCTCGTCATCCTGATCCGGCATCGGATAGGGCCACGGCAATGCAGCTACTTCCCTGCCGTACTTTTCCACCGCATCGAGGATTTGGGTGACCCGTGCTTGATGGAGGGCGAGATGGGGTCGCGCAAGGACATCCCGGTATTCGGCAAGTATTCTTGGCTCGGTCCCAAGGCCAAGGCTGCGATTTAGCGCCAGATCCAGTATCTGTCCGGATGGACCCGACTCCGAAAGGATGCCCGACACCAGCATGTTGGTGTCGAGAACAATCAAGCGGGTCAAACGGAACCGTCTTTTGTGCGGCCGCGTTTGTGCTGACGTGCATCTCGAATCATGGCGTCAATCTGCTCCGGTGTGAGCCGATCAAGGCCGCGTGTGCGGGCATCCCGGCGCACCTTCCGCAATGCCACCCGCGCACGCGCCAAACGAACAGCCTGGAGTGTTTCATCCAGCGTGCTGCCGTCCACGGACAGTATGATTGCAACAGGCCGGCCGTTCGAGGTCAATATCACTTCGCCCTCGGCGGCAAGATCCTCTTGCACCGCACCGGGTCGGTTTCTGAGATCTCGAACGGTGATGATTTTCATGGTTAAGAAGTGTAGCTACATTTGTAGCACGATAGTGTGCTGCATAATGGCCCGCGGCGGGGGCTGCAACTCGCCGTGAGGATTTGAGAATCGCGGCCGGGATGGCTGCCCCGTAGGATGAAATACCGGTGGAAACGTAGCCCGGGGAAGCGGCACCAGCGCGGGTGGCGATCCCTGCCACAGTTTCTTTACTGTCAATTGACGAGGAACGATCGCGGTCGGGGCGGCCACTCCCGCGGGAGAAGCGTGGTGGGAGTGGCGGTTTCCGCCACGATGCTTGAACCCTGCTCTGCGGAGGCCCATACCACCCGGGAAAAATTTGGCATTTCCCGCCGGTACGGGCGATCCCCGTGTGACCACGGCGGCATGAGCCCTTACAATGGCTGCCTCCCGCCAGAGAGACCCGGCGCGGGAATACAACATTGGCCGCTGTGATCCTGCATGATTAAGATTATTCGGGGCCAGGGAGCGATATGCGGTCCACGTTTGCAGAAGAAATTGTCGAGGGCAAACGCTTCGAGTTCGGCAAGAACTGGGCACTGTTTCTCAGGAATCTCAATGCTGAGCGTATTGAGATCGCGAGGCACTCACTCCAGTCAATGCTGGGCCTGGATTCCTTGGCGGGTAAAGTCTTTATTGACGTGGGCTGCGGCAGCGGGCTGTTTTCACTGGCCGCGCGCCAGTTGGGCGCGCGGGTGCATACTTTTGATTACGATCCGCAATCTGTCGCTTGCGCCCGGTACTTGAAGGAGAAGTTTTTCCCGCAGGATAGCCAGTGGGCTATCGGACAGGGATCCGTACTAGATCAGGCATACCTCGGCACGCTTGGGCAGAACGACGTGGTGTATTCGTGGGGCGTGTTGCACCACACTGGCGCCATGTGGGAGGCACTCGCTAACGTGGCGCTGCTGGTCAAGCCCGGGGGACAGTTGTTCATCGCCATCTACAACGACCAAGGCTGGATAAGCCGCTATTGGAAGTTCATGAAAAGCCAATATAATCAGGGTGCGTTGCGGAAATTCTTGATAATCGCTGTACATATTCCCTATTTTATGGTGCTCGTTCCCCTGGTCCAACTTGCCAAGGGCAAGTTTCGCCTGAAGCGGGGGATGTCCCGTTGGCACGACTTTTTGGATTGGCTCGGGGGTTTGCCTTTCGAGGTGGCATCGCCGGAGGCGGTGGGCGAGTTCTACGGGCAGCGTGCTTTTACCCTGCAGAAGCGCAAAACCTGCGGTCGCCGTCATGGCTGCAACGAATATCTACTGCAGCGAAACGTGATTCCCCGATAATCCCCGCCCCGCCAACGACCCTGGCCAGGTTCTGCGGATTGAGATACTGTGATTGAACCGGCTGGCTTGATGGCGAGCGGATTGCAGTTCGGCGGGCTGGCCAATTGGGGGCCCGAAAGTAGGCTTACGCGTGACCCCGGAACCCCGAACCCGTAAAATGACCGCCGCTGGCGGAACGAGCCCCAACCCTCTTTATAAAAGGATTCAACAATGGCACGCGGCGTCAACAAAGTCATTCTCATCGGCAACCTGGGCGCGGACCCGGAAGTGCGTTACATGCCGAGCGGCAGTGCGGTCGCCAACATCCGCATCGCCACCAGCGAATCCTGGAAGGACAAGGCGACCGGCGAGCAGCAGGAGCGCACCGAGTGGCACCGCATTACTTTCTACAATCGCCTGGCGGAAATTGCCGGCGAATATCTGAAGAAGGGTTCGCAGGTATATATAGAAGGGCGTCTGCGCACCCGCACCTACGAAAAGGAAGGCCAGACCCACTATTCCACCGAGATCATCGCCGACAACATGCAGATGCTGGGTTCACGCGCCGGTGCCGGCGGGGCGGACCGCGTCAGCGCGGCGGACGACCCCAGGAAGTCCCCGCCGGAGGAAAGCCGCGGCGAACCCGAAACGGCCGCCGCTCCGGCCCCCAATCCGGCCAAGACGGGCGGCGATTTCAACGACGACGACATACCGTTTTAGGGCATACCTCCGTCATTTTTGTAAACAAACCCAGGTAGGCGTATGTCCTGCCTGGGTTTTTGCTTGTTAACACTGCGGGCGCCATCAAGCAGGGTTCCCGGCAAGTGGATACCTGAATTATTTTGACAACAACTGGGGAGACACCGGCGGCCGGTTTGGGTGAAAACAGCAACCGTCGGATTCTCGCCGCCCTCATTCCATGAAGCGTTGTCCTCTCAATCCTCCGTGAGACGTTCCTTATGCAGTATTCCCCCACTCCGCCCAACAGTGGGTTTGGGTAGCGTCCCGACACAGGAACGTGCGCTCGGCATGCCCCCAGTCCCGCTGCCGCTGGACGATATAAACCGGTCCGGAAGCGGGGATGCGTGCGTTGCTGCCGGGCAGAAACACCAAGGTCTACTGGCACCACGTGCGCTGCTCCCCAGCACCTTGCGGGCATCCTTCGTGCGAAGGAGTGCGTGGACGTGGAGTGATGGTGCCAGAGGGCCTGGCTTTTTAATACCCAAATTGGGGTATATAATACCCAAAATGGGTATTAAGAATCAACCAATGACTGGCGCTGCGCAAACCCGCTCCGGGATTGCAGACGCCCTGTTTACCAAGGTGCAACAGCGAGTACTGGCTATCGTATATGGGAACTCCGGTAGGTCTTTTTATGCGAACGAGATTATCGCCCTCGCAGGTTCCGGTACGGGTGCGGTCCAGAGGGAATTGGGCCGTCTTGAGGCGGCAGGTCTCGTTATTCTCACGCGCATCGGTAACCAGAAGCACTACCAGGCTAATGCGTCGGCACCGGTGTTTGTGGAATTGCGCGGCCTGGTCCTGAAAACTTGCGGTCTGGCGGATATTTTACGCGCAGCGCTGGCACCGCTGGCCGGTCAAATCATCACCGCATTCGTTTACGGCTCGGTCGCTAAGGGCGAGGATACAGCGAAAAGTGACATCGATCTGATGGTGCTAAGCCATACGCTGTCGTACGCTGACTTATATGCTGTTCTAGAAGGGGCGACGAATCAGCTAGGGCGGACTGCCAACCCGACCTTGTATAAGCCCCAGGAACTCGAAAAACGTGTTAAAGAGGGCAACGCCTTCATCCAGCGAGTCTTGACACAACCGAAACTTTGGTTGATGGGAGACGAACATGAGCTCGCCGTTTGAAAACCTAAGCGGACCCGGCAAACCCCTGCGCAAAGAGGCTGCGGATGCAAAAGAATTCCAAGGGCTAAAGCGTTCCGGTCTCGCGCGCTTACCCGATGCGGCGAATCCCGCCAATTCACTGGAGAGCCGATTCGATCTTGCCTACAACGCGGCGCATGCGTTGTGTTTGGCGGCGTTACGTTGGCATGGCTACCGGCCTGAGCATCGGTATATTGTTTTTCAAGTGCTTCCCCATACGCTTGGGTTGGGGCCGGAGGTGTGGCGCGTCCTGGATAAATGCCACAACATCCGCAATCAGGGAGAGTATGAGGGCGACCTGAATGTGGACGATCAACTTGTCACAGACCTGATCAGCGCCTGCCGCGCAGTAGCAACTAAGGTGAATGCTCTTAAACCTCCAGGGTGAAGCATTTCGTTCGATGGCAACGAAGAGACCAGCAATGAAACACGGGAAAGCCAAGATCACTTGGGACGAACTGCTTGAATCAAAGTATTCCCAATAGGTGCCACGATCGGGTTGACGCAGGCTCGGCAAACCCGGGCGCTTGAGGAAAAATTTGAGCGGCTTTTGGTCGCGCCGCATAGACGACACCCAACCCGGGCCGGCGGCGTTCACCGAAACCTTCAAACCGCACCGCAAGCTACTGCGCGGCGGCGACGGCCTGTCGGTGGAGGAATTCCTCACCCAGCCCGTCGGGCACTGGCAGCGGCCAAGAGTGCTTTGCCGGCTCCGCCGGGGGCTGGACCGGGTGTGTGAAAGCGGGCCTACGGGTCCGAGGTCTGTTTTTCATGAACCCGGTCCCGTAAAATCCGTTCCGGCGCCGGGGCCAGAACCTCCAGGGGCTGCAAACGGCAAGTCCAGGCCCGTCACGCGCCCGCAATAGCCGGCGCGGTTAAGTGAGGTAAGGCTGAGGCCTCCCCAGCGTGTCGGAAACGGCGGGGCTGTTGCCCGGGCGGGTTCGTGTGCACCGGGCTGGCGATGCACGTTACTCTGCCTAACTGACTGGGAATGAAATGTATGAACGGAACTCGCCGTGCTTTGCATTGCCGTCCCAGCCGCAACTTCCGTGTGACGGCCCGGCTCCCGGACCATTTCAAGTCAAGGATTATTTTCCAATGAATACGGAATCCCAGCCCCCCAAGAAAACCGATCTGCAGAATCCAAGCCCCTCCCCGATGGTTCCACAAGCCGGCATGCCCCAGCCGCCCTGGATGCCGGGCTACCCACCGAACGAGGAAATTGATCTCGTGGATCTCGGCGTCATGCTCTGGCGTCGGCGCCGGCTGATGGCATGGGTGGCCGGAGTGCTGATTGCATTGGCCTTGCTGCTCGCGATTTTCAAGAAGCCGGCGTACGACTATACCGTCAGCATCCAGTTGGGTTCCATGTTGGCCCAGGATGGTACTTTGGCGCCGCTCATGTCGCCGCAGTCCGCCGCCGGGACATTGCAGAACACCTATATCCCCAATGCCACCTACCAGTACGAAGCGCAGCAGCACGTCAGCCTGCGTGCGCTGAAGATCAACGTGGGCTCGCACAGCGACAGCACCACCGTCACGCTCACCTGCAAGGTCTCCGGCAAGCTGAGCGCGGCGTGCATGGCGGTGGAAAAGGCCGCGGCCGGAAATTTCGTCAGGGACAATGCCCGGGCCATGGCCGCCGTGCGTGCCAGCCTCAAGGAGAAGGTGGATGCCGCCAAACTGAATCTGGTGGCCCTGCAGGACCCCACCGTATTCGGTGTGCAGAAACTCGCGGCGGAAAAGGCTATCGCAGATGCCCGGAACGCCCTCGCCAACCTGCAGGCCAGTACCACGGTGCTCAAGGTCCGCCAGAGCAAACTCCATGCCTCCGTGAGTCTCTACCGGAAAGAGGCCGCGCAGTTGCAGACCCACATTACCGACGTGCGCAAGGCCGCCATGGGTGCCGCCCAGGGGACGGCCAGTCCCACCGAAGCCATGGCCAATCTGATCCTCAGCACCGAAGAGCAGCGCAGCGTGGACCTCTACAACACGATCCAGCACAAGCTCGCGGTCACGCTCCCGGAGCAGTCGGCCACCGTAGACAAGGACTTGGCCGACAACGCCCGTGCCCAGACCTTGCAGAAACAGGTGATCGCGCAGAATCAGTTAGCGCTGCAGAAGTTGCTCTTCGACCACGGCCAGCAGATCCAGAACCAGCAGATCCGCATCGGCAATCTGCAGTCCCAGCTCAGTAACATCCAGGACAACCGCGTGCTGGGAGATCCGCTGCGCTCGTTCGTGCCAGTAGGCCTCGGCCGCGCCGCCATCCTTGCCATCGGCATCGTATTGAGTGTCTTTATCGCTTTAATCGCCGCGCTGTTTGCCGGATATGTAGAGCAGGTACGCGCGCGCCTGGCTGCCGCGAAAAACACCTGAGGCGGAAAACGATCCGGGAGACGGCTTCACGGCAGATTCCGCGGCAGGCGGTAGTCACCCGGCGGGACATCAGGCAAGAATACGATGAAATTGCGCGGCTTCAGCAGGTGCCGCCGATACCAGGCGGTTCCCCAGGCCGCCTTGCTGCGCTAAAACGGACTATCACGTGACCGAGCGAATACCAACCTATCTGGCTCAACTGGAGGCGGAGAGCATCCACATCCTCCGCGAGGTGGCCGCGGAATTTGACAATCCCGTGATGCTGTACTCCATCGGCAAGGATTCCTCGGTGATGCTGCACCTGGCCCTGAAGGCCTTTTATCCGGCCAAGCCGCCGTTCCCGCTGCTGCACGTGGATACCACCTGGAAATTCCGCGACATGATCCGTTTCCGGGACGAGACCGCCAAACGGCTGAACCTCAAGCTGATCGTGCACATCAACGAAGAGGGGGTCCGCGCCGGCATCAACCCCTTCGACCACGGCAGCAAGAAGCACACCGACGTGATGAAGACCGAGGCGCTCAAGCAGGCGCTGACCCGATATCGGTTTGACGCCGCCTTCGGCGGTGCGCGCCGCGATGAGGAGAAATCCCGCGCCAAGGAGCGCGTGTATTCGTTCCGCGATGCCAACCACCGCTGGGACCCCAGGAACCAGCGACCGGAATTGTGGCATCTGTACAACGGACGCATCAACAAGGGCGAAAGCATCCGCGTGTTCCCGCTCTCAAACTGGACCGAGCTGGATGTGTGGCAATACATTTACCAGGAAAATATCCCGGTGGTGCCATTGTATTTCGCCAAACAGCGCCCGGTGGTGGACCGCGACGGAGCGCTCATCATGGTGGACGACGCACGCATGCGGCTCCATCCGGGTGAAACACCGCGCAGGGAAATGGTGCGTTTTCGCACGCTGGGGTGCTACCCGCTGACCGGCGCCGTGCGCTCCCATGCCGCGACACTGCCGGAAGTGATTCAGGAAATGCTGCTGACGCGCACCTCCGAACGCCAGGGCCGCATCATTGATCATGACCAGGCGGGGTCCATGGAAGAGAAGAAGCGTGAAGGGTATTTCTGACATGGCAGATCAGCCGCAACTGGTCCGCAGCGACATCCAGGCCTTCCTGGCACGGGACAGGCGCAAGGAACTGCTGCGCTTCATTACCTGCGGCAGCGTGGACGACGGCAAGAGCACGCTCATGGGCAGGTTGCTGCATGACACCAATATGATCTTCGAAGACCAGTTGGCGGCACTCCAATCGGACAGCCGCAAGCACGGCACCACGGGCGACGATATGGATCTGGCCCTGCTCATGGATGGGCTGCAGTCCGAGCGGGAGCAGGGCATCACAATTGATGTCGCCTACCGCTATTTTTCCACGGAAAAGCGCAAATTCATCATCGCGGACACGCCGGGCCACGAACAGTACACCCGCAACATGGCCACCGGCGCTTCCACCGCCGATCTGGCGGTGATTCTGGTGGATGCGCGCAAGGGCGTGCTCACCCAGACCCGGCGGCACAGTTTCATCGTCTCCCTGCTGGGCATCCGCCACGCCATCATCGCCGTCAACAAGATGGATACGGTGGAGTACGCGCGCAAGGTATTCGAGGAAATCTGCGCCGATTACAGGGCGCTGGCCGCCTCGCTCGACCTGCCGGACCTCCGTTTCGTGCCGGTGTCCGCGCTCAAGGGCGACAACGTCGTGCACCGCGGCGCGGCCATGCCCTGGTATCAGGGCGAGACCCTGCTCGAGATGCTGGAAACCGTCGAGGTTGCAGAGGACATCAATTTCCGGGATCTGCGTTTGCCGGTGCAATACGTGAACCGGCCGAACCAGGACTTCCGCGGCTTTTGCGGCACCCTCGCCGCCGGCGTGCTGCGCAAGGGCGATAGCGTCATGGCGCTGCCGTCGCGCAAGTCCAGCCGGGTCAGCGCCATCGTCACCTATGACGGCGAGCTGGAGACGGCGTTCGCTCCCATGGCGGTGACGGTCACGCTGGCGGATGAAATTGACATCAGCCGCGGCGACATCCTGGTGCACGGCGACCGGGCGCCGCACGTGGGCACCAGTCTGGACGCGTGGCTCATCTGGATGGCGGAGGCGCCGATGCTGCCGGGCAAGCAGTACCTGTTCAAACTGGCCGCAAAAACCGCCAACGGCGTGATCCAGACAATTCATCACAGCGTGGACGTCAACACGCTGGAGCAGCGCCCCGCCGCGGAACTGGGACTGAACCAGATCGCCCGGTGCCGGGTGGTCTTGAGCGAGCCGCTGGCGTTTGACCCGTATGCCGTCTCGCGCGTCACCGGCGGTTTTATCGTCATTGACCGCCTCACGAACGCCACCGTCGGCGCCGGCATGGTGACGCGCACCCTTACCCCGCCTAGGGAGGATCGTGCACAGAATGTGGTATGGCACGAACACAAGGTCAACAAGACCATGCGCGCCAATCAAAAGGGCCAGCATCCCTGCGTGCTCTGGCTGACCGGCCTTTCCGGTTCCGGCAAATCCACCATCGCCAACGCACTGGAACAGCGGCTGTTCCTGGAAGGCTACCATTCCTATCTGCTGGACGGCGACAACGTGCGCCACGGACTCAACAGGGATCTGGGATTCAGCGACGAGGCCCGCGTGGAAAATATCCGCCGCATCGGTGAGGCGGCGAGACTGTTCACGGATGCCGGCCTGATCGTGATTACCGCGTTCATTTCACCCTTTCGCGCCGACCGGCACCTGGTGCGGGAGCTTATCCCGCAGGGCGAATTCATCGAGGTGTTCCTGGATACGCCGATCGAGGTTTGCGAGCAGCGCGACCCCAAAGGCCTGTACCGCAAGGCGCGCGCCGGGCAAATCCGCAATTTCACCGGCATTGATGCGCCCTACGAACCGCCGCAATCCCCCGAATTGGTGCTGCATACCGCGGAGGACGATGTGGCGGAATGCGTGGATCAGGTGTTGTCGTACATGCGGCGCAACAGCATGCTGAAACATACCTGAATCCCGGTGGGAGCGGCGGTCCCCACCGCGATGGGGTTTCGGTAGGAGCGGTGACATTCACCGCGATGGATTTCGTAGGAGCGGCGACATTCGCCGCGATTGAAATCTGGTCGCGGTGTGTGACACCGCTCCTACCAAAAAAGACCTGCTAATTCATCGTGGGAGCAGCTTCGCCGCGATGGGGTTGCGGGTGGGAGCGGCGCTATTCGTCGTGATGATTGGGGTTTGGGATTTCGTAGGAGCGGCGACATTCGCCGCGATTGAAATCTGGTCGCGGTGTGTGACACCGCTCCTACCAAAAAAGACCTGCTAATTCATCGTGAGAGCAGCTTCGCCGCGATGGGGTTGCGGGTGGGAGCCGCGCTATTCGTCGTGATGATTGGGGTTTGGGATTTCGCAGGAGCGGCGACATTCGCCGCGATTGAAATCTGGTCGCGGTGTGTGACACCGCTCCTACCAAAAAAGACCTGCTAATTCATCGTGGGAGCAGCTTCGCCGCGATGGGGTTGCGGGTGGGAGCCGCGCTATTCGTCGTGATGATTGGGGTTTGGGATTTCGTAGGAGCGGCGACATTCGCCGCGATTGAAATCTGGTCGCGGTGTGTGACACCGCTCCTACCAAAAAAGACCTGCTGATTCATCGTGGGAGCAGCTTCGCCGCGATGGATTTCCAGGAATCGCGGCCGGGACCTGTCTGCGTGCACCGCACAGGCAGGCGACCGCTCCTACAATGGATTTTGGATTTCGCAGGATACCGGCGGGAATGAAAAACTCTGACGACAATCGGCAGGAACGGCTGTTCAGGCGCTCGGCACCATACCCAAGATATGCGGCGGCATGCCGCGAGGCTGGCGTTGTCCGGTACGCCCAGACATCAAGACGGTGGTGTCCGTGAGTTCGCCCCGCGTCGCAGAGATGACCAGGCTGCTGGAGAACGTCCATCGTGTGGTGAACAGTGATCTGGTCAATGAAATGTCAATCATTACCAACCGCATGGGCATAGACAATAGAAATCAATCTGAGCTTCCCTCAGGCGGCGATCTTCTTCACCTTCGGCAACGGTTTCTGCTCCGCAGACCACAGATCGCAGGCAGCCTGCATATTCAGCCACATCTCGGGGCTCGTGCCGAGCGCCTGCGACAAGCGTAGCGCCATTTCCGCGCTCACACCGGCATGACCATTCAGGAGTGCGGAGAGCGCTTGGCGGGTGACACCCAGGTGCTCTGCCGCCTCGGTAACCGTCATGCCCTCCGGTAGGTACTCACGCAGCACCTCGCCAGGGTGCGCCGGATTGTGTATGCGAGACATGATTTACCTCCTCACGCTCAGTGATAGTCCACGTAATCCACATCCACAGCGTCCGTGCCTTCAAACCGGAACACCAGGCGCCAGTTGCCGTTGACTGTGATTGCGAAGCAGCCGCGCAAATCACCGATGAGAGCGTGCAGCCGCCAGCCCGGCGCGTTCATGTCTTTGAAACTACGTGCCTGCTCCAGCGTGGTCAGTTGCAGCCGTAACTTGCCGGCCTGATGAGGCTGGATGCCCCGCTTTGAGCCGGTCTGGAAGAAGCTCTCCAGCCCCTAGCCCCTTGTGCCGGAAGTTCTTGATCAGGAACAAAAGTTGTAAAGCGTCGCTTGACGCTAGTCAACCGGCCTGCCAGCCAAGGTCCTTCGGGCAACGTTGCCCATACCACCGGTTTCGCCGGTCCGCGGCTTGGCCTGCCGTGAGGGTGACTTCAGGCGTGCCCTGACGGTACACGCAGAACAGGATTCCGCCTACACCTGGCGCGTGACTTGCAGCCGGCCGGCTGACCCAGTAACCAGAAATCAACCGGATTTTCCGGATACCCTGGAAATCGGTCATGGACGCGGGATTTATCGGTAACGTCAGCAAAGTACGAATATATGGCTTTTGCGATGTGCGAGTGGCGCGACCCGCAGGGGCTTCCTCTCTGGGATTCGGATGGGGAGTAAATAATGGGTGGGAGCGGTGGTCCCCGTCGTGATTGTTGGGAACCTCAGCAGACCGTCATTGCATCAGTGCTATACCCGGTGTTACATTGATCCCGTGTAGCACGGGATTAAGTCATGAGCAACCTGACCATCACTATTGAAGAGGACGTCCTTAAACGGGCACGCCTGCGTGCGCTCGAACAGGGCACCTCGGTGAATAGCATTTTGCGACAGTACCTTGAGGGTTATGCAGGTGCCCGGGATGAACGGCAGGCAGCCGTACGGGATTTACTCGATCTGTCGCAATCCAGCGGCGCGCGTGCGCAGCGTCACTGGACACGTGACGAGCTGCATGAGCGCCGGCGCTGATGTCGGCTTTCTTCGACACAAATGTCCTGGTCTATCTCTTTGATGATTCCGAACCGCGGAAAAAGACGGCGGCTCAGCAGTTACTGGAAACAGAAGTGGCATCCGGGAATGCGGTGATCAGCACGCAGGTGCTGCAGGAATTCTATGTGGCCGTTACCCGGAAGCTGGCCGAACCGCTGCCCCTGGATGTGGCCGAACGGGCACTGCGCAATCTGGCGGCACTACCGGTTCAGGCGGTAGATACGCACTTGATCATGGCGGCAGTGCGCCGTAACCGGACTGATGCGATGTCATTCTGGGATGCATTGATTGTGGAGGCGGCGTTAAGTTCGGGCGCTCAACGGTTATACAGCGAGGACTTGCAGGATGGCCGTGAAATCGGCGGGCTGCGCATCGAAAACCCGTTCAAAGAACAGGCAGCACGCTGATCCATTCCGGTTCGCCGGCCGTGCACATGAAGTGGTTCGCAGGCTGCCCGCAGAGGCTTCCTCCCTGGGATTCGGATAGGGAGAAATTAGGAGCGGCGATGCCCGCCAGGGGTGAGCGGCGATAGCCGCGAACGGGCAGGCAGGAAGCGGAGCTTGAATGGCGGAAATACAGATTTTGCAGGAGCAAAAATCTGCCTCGCCGCGATGGATTTCGTAGGAGCGACGACATTCGCCGCGATGGGTTTTCAAGAATCGTGGTCGAGTTGCTCCCGGCACCCTGCCTCCTCCCCCGTCGGGACTTCCAAGGGTCGCGCACACTTGTACCTCCCTGTACATCGTACGACCGCTCCCACAAAGACAATATGCGGCCAGCGGAGACGCCGGGCTGTTGAACTGTTCAGGATTGACCCGTAAGTCAGAAATCAATAGAATCAGACTGTATCTGATTCTTCGCATTTCCAGGGAATTGAAGATAAAAACCATCACCGCCACAGAACTGGCCCGCAACCTCAGCCGGGTGCTGGATCGGCTGGCGGCCAGGGGTGAAGCAATCATCGTGGAGCGCAATCACCGGCAGGTGGCGCGGATTATTCCGGAGCATACGTATCAAACCGCCCTGGAAGCGATGGGCGACCTGTATCGGACGCTGCCCGATGAAGCGGCCGTCGGTTGGCTGGCGGACGGTCGGACTCAACTGGCTCAAGACGGCACGGTGGCAAGCGTCAGGAATCCATGGGCTACCTGATTGACACCTGCATCTGGGTGGAGGTGGAACGTGGGGCGTGGGCGCACGCCGATGTCATGTCGATGACCGGGGATGCGCCGGTGTTTCTCTCCCCCGTAAGCATCGCGGAGCTGTATTTCAGTGCGGAAATTGCCCGCGAGGCCGGCATTCGTCAAAAACGCCTTGTGGCCTTGCAGCGGCTCCAGCGCAAACCCATGCTGACGATAGATGGGGAGACCGGAGTGATTTTCGGCAGGCTGGCAGCCGCGATTAAGGCGGCGGGTAGAAGTCATCGCTACCGGGTGCAGGATTTGTGGCTCGCGTGCCAGGCTATCCAGCATGGGTTCCGTTTCCTGACACGCAACGAACGCGACTTCACTGATATTCCCGGGTTGGATCTCGTGGTCATGCCTTCGGCAACTGCCTGATAAGCCGGTGCCTTATCCGCACATTCGGGTATTGAGAACAACACGATCGCAAGGACGATGCACCAAAACCCGCGCCGCAGAATTTATGGTTTGAACATCACCATTAGCAACTGCTCCAACAACTACGGACCCTATCAGTTCCCGGAGAAGCTCATCCCCCTGTGCATCGTCAATTTGCTGAATGGCAAGCCATTGCCCATCTATGGCGATGGCAAGAACATCCGCGACTGGCTGGTGCGGGCAAGGTTACAATACCCGGCAAAATCATCGGCAGGTACGGTCGTCGCGATAGGGTTTCGGGTAGGAGCAGTCTCGCCGCGATAGGATTTCCAAGAATCGCGCCCGGGACGGCCGCTCCCACGAGAGAGATGTGAATGGGCGGCGATATTCGCGCGATAATGTGGGATCTCGGTAGGAGCGGCGCGCGGTGCCCGCTCCCGAACGCAGGACAGTCGCGGCGAAAGGAATTCACGTCGCTGGGATGAGGGAACGGAACGACCCTTGGAAGTCCCGGACGTGGGACGCCGGGACCGTACTGTCCATAACCGAGTCCCGCGACGCTATCGCGGGTCTGAAACACTGTCAGGGATTTGGGATCATGTCATACAAAGGGATCATTCTCGCCGGCGGATCGGGTACCAGGCTTCATCCTGTGACCCGCGCCATCAGCAAGCAGCTTTTGCCGGTGTACGACAAGCCGATGATTTATTACCCGCTGTCCACCCTGATGCTGGCGGGTATCCGGGATATTTTGATTATCTCGACTCCGTATGATTTGCCGCGATACCAGGAGTTGCTGGGTGACGGTAGCCAGTGGGGCTTGGCCTTCAGTTACGCAGCGCAGCCCCGGCCCGAGGGGCTGGCCCAGGCGTTCCTCATCGGCAGCCGGTTCATTGGCAAAAACCCGGTCGCACTGGTGCTGGGTGATAATGTTTTTTACGGCCACGGCATGCCGGAGCAACTCGCCCGCGCAGCGTACCAGGAAAGGGGAGCGACAGTTTTTGCTTATTACGTCAAGGATCCCGAACGCTATGGCGTGGTCGCCTTCGATGATCATGGTCTGGCTTCTGGAATCGAGGAAAAGCCACTTGAGCCGAAATCCAACTATGCGGTGACGGGCCTGTATTTCTATGACAATGATGTGGTAGAAATCGCCGCTTCCATCAAGCCATCTGCACGCGGCGAACTCGAAATCACCGATGTGAACAAGGCCTATCTCAAGCGGGGTGAACTGCGGGTGGAAATCCTCGGGCGCGGTGTGGCATGGCTTGATACTGGAACTCATGAATCACTGCTGGAAGCTGCAGCATTTATTGAGACTATTCAGAATAGGCAGGGGCTTTTGGTGGCTTCACCCGAAGAAATTGCTTATCGGCAGGGTTTCATCACTGTGGAGCAGTTAGCTGCACTCGCCCAGCAGCTAATTAAAACCAGTTATGGTCAATATCTTGCAAATTTAGCAAAGAGTTAACAAGTATGGATAGGCGTGGGAAAGGGAGCTTTAGCAAAAAGGCCGATATAGTCGTGATTGGTGCTGGTATCGTCGGCGTTACACTGGCCATTGAGCTTAAGCAGCGCTACTCCGATTGTTCTGTGATGTTGCTGGAAAAGGAACCGTTCGCCGGGTTTCATGCTTCCGGCCGTAACAGTGGCATTCTCCATGCGGGATTTTATTACACTGCAGATAGCTTAAAGGCTCGGTTTACCCGAGACGGCAATATCTTGTGGCGGGACTATTGCAGAGAAAAAGGACTGCGTATAAATGAAAGCGGTAAGCTTGTTGTGGCCATCAGCGAGAAGGATTTAGTGGGACTTGATGAGTTATGTCTCCGAGGTGAGCGCAATGGCGTCCCCCTGCATTATTTGACGGCCAAAGAGGCTCAGGAAATAGAACCGCGTGTCATAACTTATGGTTATGCCCTCTATTCGCCAACCACGGCGTCCATTGATCCCAGAGAGGTAGTTGCCACAAAGATTCGCGATGCAGTAAATTTTGGAATTGATATTCAATATGGTTGCAAGTTTCTATTGCCGGGCTCTTCTGGGAGAGAGATTATTACGAGCCATGGTAAGTACGAAGTAGGGTATCTCGTCAATGCCGCCGGTCTGTACGCGGATAGAATTGCACTTCAGTATGGATTTTCCGACAGTTATCGCATACTTCCTTTCAAGGGACTGTATATTTACGCCACGAAGCGGCCATTCAAGCTTCACACGAACATTTATCCGGTGCCGGATATGAGTAAGCCCTTTCTTGGCGCACACTTTACTCTTACAGTTGACGGACATGTCACAATTGGTCCCACAGCGATCCCCGCATTCTGGCGGGAACATTATAACGGAGTGTCCAGATTCAAGGCGGGAGAATTCTTCGAAATAGTGCGGCGGGAGTGGGATCTCTTTCGCCGAAATACATTTGGTTTTAGAGATCTCGCCTTTGAGGAAATAAAAAAATACCGCAAAGGTTATATGGTAAAGGAAGCAGCCGCGATGCTCCGGGGAAGCGAAACTTTGGGTTTTAGAAAGCGCGGCCATCCTGGGATTCGTGCGCAGTTACTGAACGTCAAGACAGGCCAGCTGGAGATGGATTTCAAGTATGAGGGGGATGACAGATCCTTTCATGTATTAAATGCCGTCTCACCAGCGTTTACCTGTGCGATTCCCTTCAGTAAATACTTGGCTGATCGTATTCAGCAACTAATAAAGTGAGGGCACATATATGGAGATTGTGAATACAGACATTCCAGATGTGAAAATACTAAGACCCAAAAAGCACGGGGATCATCGGGGATTTTTTTCAGAAACTTATAATAGGAGAGCCCTAATAGAGGTGGGCATTGATATAGAGTTTATACAGGACAATCATTCTTTGTCAGGGCAAATGGGTACCATTAGGGGGCTGCATTTTCAAATCCCCCCCTTCGCTCAAGACAAACTTGTACGTGTGGTTCGGGGTTCAATACTGGACGTTGCTGTGGACTTGCGACGGAATTCGTCAACGTACGGCAAACATGTTACGGTCCAAATCAGCGATGCGGAATGGAACCAGATACTTGTGCCGGCAGGTTTCGCCCACGGTATATGTACTTTGGCTCCGGATACGGAACTAATATACAAGGTTTCAAACTATTACTCGCCCCAGCACGACAAGGGTGTGCTGTGGAACGATCCTGTTTTGGGCATCAAATGGCCGGTGAAGGTGGAGGAGGCCATCCTGTCTGACAAGGATCGAAACCAACCGCGTTTTGCGGAATTACCGTCGTATTTTTAAAGATTTAACAGGAGTGAATAATGAGAAGGGTACTTGTTACAGGCGCAGGTGGTTACATTGGATGCATTCTGGTACCGATGTTGCTGGAAAATGGTTATGGTGTAAGAGCTGTCGATCGCTTTTTCTTTGGAGAAAATCGTCTTCCTTCAGTAGCTAAGAACCTAGAGAAGATCAAGACAGACACGCGCCGTATATTGCCAGAACATCTGGCTAATATCGATTATGTAATTGACCTCGCGGCTCTATCGAATGATCCGACCGGGGAACTGTATCAGAACGCTACTTGGGAAATTAATCACATTGCCAGGGTTAACTTAGCGAACCTCGCCAAACGTCTTGGCATAAGACGATACATCCTGCCTTCGTCATGCAGTATTTATGGTTTTCAGGCAGAAGGCGTAATCGCAAATGAGCAGAGCCAACCAAACCCTCTTACCACATATGCAAAAGCAAATTTGATGGCTGAGCAGAGCATTCTTCCACTAGCTGACAAAACATTTTGTGTCGTTACTTTGCGGCAGGCAACGGTATATGGATATTCGCCACGCATGCGATTTGATCTGGCTATCAATGGCATGACGTATGGAGCGTGGAAGACTGGAAAGTTGCCGCTGATGCGCGATGGAAGCCAGTGGCGACCAATGGTGCATGTTAAGGACACTGCTGCGGCTATATGCTTTATGCTTGAGCAAGATTCAACGAAAATTAGCGGGCATATATTTAACGTCGGCTCAGATTCAAATAACTACCAACTTAAAGCATTGGCCGAAGCTGTTGCAAAAACAGTGCCAAAGAAAGTAGAGATTGAGTGGTACGGGGATCCTGACCATCGCTCCTATCGCGTTAATTTTTCGAAGATTGAGGCACTTGGTTATAAGGCGACGCGTCGCGCTGAGGATGGCGTGCAGGAAATCTGTCAGGCATTGGAAGCAGGCACGCTTGATAAGACAACCGATACACTAACTTTGCAGTGGTATCAAGAACTCATACGCTGGCACAAGATTATAAAAGCGACCGAATTCGATGGGAAAATGATTGATTTATGAGAGCGTTATTGCTTGGCCCGAATGGACAGCTTGGAACGGATATCCAGCGCGTATTTGCACAGTCATCGTCTAATATTCAATTATCATTGATGGGTCGTACTCATCTCGATGTTGAAAATGCAGAGTCCATAAACGAGATATTGAGGCACGTACAGTTCGATGTCTTGATAAACTGCACCAGTTACCATAAAACAGATGAAGTAGAATTAAATGCAACCAAAGCAATCGCGGTCAACGCGCACGCCGTGGCCAGATTGGCTGAAATGTGCGAGAGGAAGCATGCACGATTTGTTCACGTAAGCACAGATTATGTATTTTCAGGAGAGAAAAGGCGGCCTTACACAGAAACAGATTCGCCTGCGCCGCTCAATGTTTATGGACTGTCCAAATATATGGGCGAAACGTTGATTAGGCAGGGGTGTTCCCGTTTTTGGATCCTGCGTGTGGCATCGTTGTTTGGTATAGCAGGCGCAAGCGGCAAGGGTGGAAATTTCATCGAAACAATTTTACGCATTGCGATGGATAAAGGTGAAGTACGCGTCGTGAGCGATGTGATCATGTCGCCGACGTCTACGAAATCAGTGGCATCAATGATATTGCGCATGTGTGAGAGTGAGGCGGACGATGGTATTTATCATGCTGTCAACTCTGGCAGCGCCAGTTGGTATGAGTTCGCCAGTGGTTTTGTAAGCTTTATGGGGTTAAAGGCGAATATTGTTCCGATTAACAACTCTGAATACAAAGCTGTGGCTAGAAGGCCGCTATACAGCGTTCTATCAAATGAAAAAATTTCCGGCCTGATTGGACAGATCGAAACGTGGGAGGAGGCATTACATGAGTATCTGATCGAGAAAGGACATATACAAAGGAGAGCATAAAATAATTGAAACCTCACTCTTTGATATAGCGAACTTGAGCTCGGTATTGATCCCCTGAGACCGGATAACGTGATGGCATTTGTAAAAAAAACCATGGAGTTGTTTACATCCAGCCGGCTTACCCAGGACACGGTTTACGCACTACTCTTCAAAATAGTGGGGGGGGTGCTGATGTTTCTCTTCGGTGTAGCCACAGCCCGGGTTCTTGGCGCCAAGGGCTCAGGCGCGTTCTACTGGGCGCTGGCTTGGTTCAACGTGGTCATGGCTGTGGCAACCTTCGGCTTAGATAATTTCATAGTCAGAGAAGTGGCGGTACTCGCCAGTCGCGACCAATGGGCCATTTTAACGGTGACTTTGAAGAACACATTGGCGCTTGCGTTTGGTTTAGCTTTGTTTGGCGCCATAGGTCTTTGGATATACGGCTGGCTAGGTACCCCCTCCGCCATGGCTTCGGTCGGGGCAAATAAGCTGTTTTTACCTCTCGGGTTAGCCCTGCCAGCTGTGGTGTTGGCAATGCTCTATGGTGACGCCTTGCGTGGCGTAGGACGTATCCAGTCCGCCATATTGATCCAAAGCATTGGTTTACCCTTAGTAGCACTGCTGTCGTTGACCTGGGCAGCTCACTTGGGAGGCACATTGGGTGTGGCATGGGCGTATTCAGGAGCCGGCTTTCTACTGTGGATGGCCGCTGTAGTTACCTGGCGTCGGAAGATTGCGCATGTTCATCCAGCAGTGTTGAGTGCAAAACACCTGTTTAGGCAGTTTCGTGCGAATATGCCTTTGGCATGGGTAACAATGTTGGGTAGGGCACTATCCTGGATAGATATTCTGGTGCTTGGCTTTTATGTGAATGCCAGCAATCTTGGTGATTACAATGCCGCGCTTCGAATAGCAGCGCTCATCAGCTTTATGCTCGGAGCTGTTAACGTAGTGGCCGCGCCCCGATTCGCTGCAGCAGCGGCTAATAGTGGAACAGGATTATTGCGCCAAGATTATGAGCGTTTACGCTTCGCGACGATGATTACGTCATTTCCCGTAATAGCGATATGCATTCTGTGGCCAGCGGGTGTGTTGTCGTTATTTGGCCCGGGGTTTGATAAGGCCTCAGAGGTGTTGCGCATCCTTGCCTTGGGGCAGTTCGTGAATGCCATCACCGGTCCATCTGGCACACTCCTGTTAATGTCCAAGCATGAGCGTTTTGTGGCTTACAGTCTGGTTTTTTCCGTAGGCTTGACTTTGACGTTGTGCCTATTGCTGGTACCAATTTATGGAATTGTAGGTGCGGCGGTGGGGTCGACTTCTGGCCTCATAGTGCTTAATACGGGAATTTATATCAAGGTGAGGCGGATCACAAATCTTGCGCAATAATTTTCCATTCTTAGGTGTGACACGGTTCCACTTGCTAACTCGCGCATGAGTGGCCACTACAATGTATAACACAGGTTACCGAGAAGTAGGTGGAGTATGCCCTCTCAATGTTGAGTGCCATACGGAACCATGCGCTTGTATCGGCTCGTGCGCACCTTACAAGCGTGGTCAAAAGATGCGCTACAGTAACGAGGAACTACCTCATCCAGTTTTCGGTATAGTCGTCAGTGTCCCCACCAAGCATTGGACAACAGAGTACCGGATGAGGTCATATTCTGGTACAAACGTCAGCAGGATTCTCTCACAACCTGAGGTGAGCGCATGAAATATTCGTTTAGCTTCCTTACCTTGGGGGAATTACGACCATGACCCAAAATTACCGCGCATTTGTGGGACCAGAGAATAAGTATGATGTTATGTCTGCAATACAATTTATACGGCTTTTTCAAATCGGACTGCGTGGCGACTCTACTTTACTTGAGATCGGCGCCGGGTCGTTGAGAGCTGCTCGCCTATTTATTCCGTATCTCAAGGAGAATCATTACTTTGGGCTTGAACCTGAGCGCTGGTTGGTGGAAGACGGTTTGTCAAAGGAGCTTGGTAAAGACATCTTCACTATAAAAAAACCTCACTTTGTCTATAATCGCGAATTTAATTTTTCGGGACTATCCTTGCCAAGTCAGGGAGTGGATTACTGCTTGGCGCAGTCCATCTTTTCCCATACATCTGTACAACAATTTCAGATGGCGCTGAGCAAGGTGACTGAAGTGCTGGCACCGAAGGGCGTTTTTATTGCGACTTACG
The DNA here is from genome assembly GCA_021816765.1 of Natronospirales bacterium. Classification (GTDB taxonomy): domain Bacteria; phylum Pseudomonadota; class Gammaproteobacteria; order Natronospirales; family REEB76; genus REEB76. The sequence continues at coordinate 144,790 of JAKAXB010000004.1, forward strand.
TCAGGGGTGAAAAGGATTATGGTGGGGACCAATGGGTCTACCCTGGGTGCGTTACTTTCCGGGCCGAAACCGTCGAACGCATGGCTGAGAAATCCGGGTTGATTGTGCGTGAAATGGAGTGGTTGCATCCTAATGACCAAACTTGGGTACTATTTGCCAAAGATCCAGCAAAGCTTAATGCCATAGCGGTTTCAGATACTGTTTTGCTGGATGAGTACGTCAACACCATCACTGAACTACGACGCCGTATCGCCCGAGTGAAAAGCTTTCTCCCGATCAAGGTATTGCTTTGGATGCGAAACAAGTTTGGCTCATGAATCAGCCTTTTTTGTACAAAACTATCGATCACCGTGATACTTTATGATATCGAAAAATGCTTATCGCTATGGGTGGTCACCCATTATTATTATTGGCATGCACCGTTCGGGTACTACCATGTTGACGCGGGCTCTGGGAGAGCTGGGGCTGTTTATCGGAAAGCATCTAGAAGAAAATCACGAGTCCATTTTTTTCATGAATCTTAACAATTGGCTGATGCGCCAATGCGGTGCGGAATGGGACCAGCCGGATCCCTTCCATCGCTTGGCCGAAGCGCCCGATATACGGGCGTGGATGGTGCAACGGCTAGACTGTTTTTTGCGTAGTCCGCGAGTGATATTTTACCTTGGTACTTCCCGCTATATGCGCTGGCGCACTCCTTTCCGTTTGGATCGGCCTTGGGGGTGGAAGGATCCTCGAAACACCTACACCCTGCGTCTGTGGCTCGATCTTTTTCCGCAAGCCAAGGTCGTGCATATCTATCGGCATGGTGTGGATGTTGCACAAAGCTTGAAGATGCGCGCGGAAAAACTCTTTGCCGTTTCCCGGGACAAGAGCTTTTGCGTAGATTGGCTACGAGTGCGCCCACGAGAGGCGACCAATACAATTCGCTGCCTGCAACTGGAGGGAGGGTTTTCTCTGTGGGAAGAATACATGGCCGAGGCGCAACGGCAGGTGGCCAAGTTGGGGGAACGGGCGCTTGAAATCCGCTATGAAACTTTGCTGGAAGATCCGCTGCCGTGGTTGGAAAAGCTAACAGGGTTCTGCGATCTTTCGTGCGAAAAACGACAAATGGAAAGCATTGCTAAGCGTTTACACCAGGGCAGGGCTTATAGCTATCGTACGGTGCCATCGTTAGCAAAGTTTGCTGAGGGGGTGTCTGCAAGGTTGAAGGCATGGGGTTACTCGGCATAAGGACCGTTAATGGCTGATCCCATAATTCCTTTAGTTACCGGAGCATGGTTTATGGCCATCGCTTGGATGTTTTCTGTTCGTGGTGGGTCAGGTCTTGCGCCTGGCGCATTTATCATGGGATTTTGGGGGCTTCTGATGTTGGGGGTAGGGCTGCTGACTCCGGATTATGCTGTTACCGGTACAGGAGCGGTTGCTATCTTTTTGGCTTGTTTGGCGATGGCAATCGGCTCCGCGCTTGTTCCTATAAAAAAACGGACATCCTACGTACCAAGGTGGAGAAATCACCCCGTGGAGTCGGGGAATGGGCACTTTCTGTTAAGCGCATGCGTGGTAGGAAGTCTCATGGGACTGGCCGCGATGGTAGTGTATACAATCAAGGCGGGATTTTCGCTATCCAGCCTGATGTCCCTGAGGGATGTCCTCACTATTGCGCATTACTATTCCTATTCACGTTACAATATCCCTGGATACCGAGAGCCGGGCCTCGCTGTTTTTCTAACCTCTTTTATGTACTGGGCTGCCTTTTGCGGGGGTGCACGCTTCGCGCTGGGTGGTACGCGCATGCAGCGGATCCTTTCTCTGACCTGTTTCGTGCCGGCGACCGGCATTACCCTCCTTTTGACGACGCGAACAGATTTCCTGGAGGTTGCCGTGATGTGGATTGCCGGATACTTGGCCTTATCTGCAATGCTGACCGGAGGGCGCTGGCGGCTGCTGACCAGGAAGCGAGTGAGCGGAGCTATGATGGCAGCGGCAGCCGCGGTGATAATGTATGTGGTGGGTGGCATGTTCCGCAGTGGACGCGTGGGTGTTTCCCATGTTGCCGCTTCTTTGCCGAATCTCTTTTCAGCATTTTTGGGATCGGTTCCTGCATTTTCAGCGTGGATCGGTCGTGCTTGGGACGCACCGGTACCTCTGGGTTTGGGAAGCAGTACCTTGGCTGGGCCTCTTGGACTCTTGTTCTCGATTAAACGTGCCCATTTTAGTCCGATGATTGTTGGTCATGGCAATATAAACTCAGCGCCTACCACGGTCTATACGCTTTTCCGTGAGGTGATCTATGACTATTCCTTGCCCGGAGCCCTTATTATACTGATACTTTTCGGATTTATGGGGGGCCTCGCTTGGCGAGGGGCGCTTTCGAGACGCTGGCTTGGTGTGGCCATTCTTACAGCGTTTTATCTCGTGATCATGACGAGTTTTGTCGGATCTCCATTCGCTTATACAACCATACTGGTCGGTTGGATTATGTTTGCAGTAACGCTCTTTCTGGAACGTGGTTTATGGAAGAAAAGAAGAATATGAAGTCATCCGTATTGATTTTGTGCGTGAATTACAGGAATGACGCGGAAACGAGCGCATTCGTTCGCGCGGCAGCGAATCTTCCTTCCCGAGCTGCCAACATCGTGGTGATATCCAATTCGCCCAGCGAAAAGACGGGAGGGCTTGAACCCCTTAATAACATTGAGGGTGTGCAGGTACTATTTCCGGAGAAGAATCTCGGATATTTTGGTGGCGCTGCGTATGGTTTGAGCAGCTATCTTGATACACACCCTCTTCCTGACTGGGTCATTGTGAGCAATACCGATATCGAATTTCAGGATCCAGCGTTTTTCTGTAAGCTGGCAGAGCTCTACGTTCAACATCCTCCTGCGGTGATCGGACCGGATATCCTACTCGTTAGCCGGAACGGCCATCCTTCCAGTCGTACGCATCAAAACCCGTATTATTGCAAGCGCCCCATCCCAGGCAAGATGCGTTTACTCGCTGCTATTTCTGGAAATTACTTTACCTACACCGCGTACGAATTTCTTTCATCGCTACGCTATGCCGCGATGAACATGGTGGCAAGGGTGCGACTGCGGGAAGCAGTTGAGGAGACTGCTGCAGATCGGCCAAGGCCAATCTACGCGCCGTTCGGCGCATTCATGGTGTTCCACCGGCAATATTTCGAGTCCGGAGGCAATCTGAGCTATGGTAGTTTTTTGTTCGGGGAAGAGATATTTATCGCAGAAACTGCTAGGCGACTGGGGATGACCATTGTCTATGATCCGCGACTCAGGCTTTGCCATCGCGAGCACGGGGTCATGCTCAATGTGCCGTCGCGGCAGATTGCACACTACGCAGCGCAGTCCGTGCGTTATCTGGCCCGTACGTATTTTTCCGATTGAAACGTCATGTGTGGCATAACACTCATTTTGAGCGACATACCGAACAGAAGCATCGTTTCGGATGCTTTGGTTCGTATGGGAGCAGTGCAGGGTCACCGCGGACCGGATGACCAGGGAACCTTGGTCGAAGCGGTGTCGCCGAATGTAGCGTTGGGTTTGGGTAACCAGCGTTTGGCGATTCAGGATCTCAGCACTCATGGCCATCAACCCATGGAGAGTCCCTGTGGGCGTTATGTCATTGTTTTTAACGGGGAGGTTTACAACTTTCGCGAACTGGCGAAAGAGCTCGACGCGGACCCTATCCTGTCTATTTCCGACAGTGACACTGCTGTGGCACTGGCCGCTCTGGCTCGTTGGGGTGAGGAAGCTTTCTCGCGATTCAACGGCATGTGGGCGCTGGCATTCTATGACCGGAAGAGGAAACGACTTCTGATCAGCAGAGACCGTTTGGGGATCAAGCCGCTTTATTGGTGCCGGATGGATGGCAGCCTGTATTTTGCTTCCGAGATAAAAACTTTATTGGCGGTCGCGCCCCGTAAATTCGATGTCGAGGAAGATGTGGTTGCCCGCTATCTTTTCCAGTCGCTGACCGATACGTCGGCAAAGACGTTTTTCAAGGGAATCGAAGCGGTGCCGGCGGGTTCTTACATTGATTTAACCTTGGATCGGCATATACCCGGCTCTTTGCAGTTCCAAGCCTTTTGGCGTCACCCCTACGAACGCGGTGTCAGGCCCGAAGCGGCGTACCAGCCGGATCCAAACGAGCTATGGAATTTACTGGTTGATTCGGTAGGCATCCGGCTGCGCAGCGATGTGCCCGTTGGCATTCTCCTTTCAGGCGGTCTGGATAGTTCCGCCATGCTGGCTGCGGCGAAAACCTATGCCGGTTCGCGGCTTACCGCTCTTTCCGTGGTCAGTGACGATCCGCGCAGTAACGAAGAGCCTTATATTGACCTTATGGTTTCACATGCAGGTTGTGATGTGGTCAAGGTGCACATTGATGCCAATCCACAGATGCTTCTTGGCGAACTGGAGCGCGCCTGCTGGTTTTCGGATGAGCCGGTGGGCGGCTTCAGCGCCGTGGCGCACCGCCTAATGATGGAACAGGCGCGGGCAAAGGGATTGACTGTGCTGCTGACGGGCCAGGGATCGGATGAGCAGCTCGGGGGATACAACAAATACCTTTATTTCTACTTAATGGATTGTGTGCGACGGGGTCATTGGCTGAAAGGCGCCGCGACGGCGGCTCGGTTCGGCTTTCGCGGCACAGTCTTCAGAGAGTTCACTTTTGAGGAAGCCAGGCGCTATCTGCCGTGGCTTCGGCAACGCGGGGTGCGTGATTACGCGGGGCCCGCCCTGGAGCATTGCACGGTCGCGGATACCGGCATGGCGGGGAGCTATGCCGAGCGGGAATACCTGGATGTCTGTCGCTATTCCGTACCCATGCTGTTGCATTATGAAGATCGAATGTCCATGTCGCACTCGCGCGAGATCAGAGTGCCGTTTCTGGATTATCGAATCGTGGAGTATCTGGTGCGGGTCCCCGTGGAGCAAAAGCTTAACCAGGGCTGGACCAAATGGATTCTGCGTCAGGCCATCGCCGGCCAGGTGCCGGAGGCTATCCGGTGGCGCAAGGACAAGAAAGGTTTCAACATCCCCGAGAAAGAGTGGGCCCGTTCCGACTTCCGCAACGCATTCATGGCACGGTTTTCAGACGACATGCTTGCCGGGCGTTTGGGTCTTGTACGGCCTGCTGCTGTCAGGCATTTATATGAACGCTGGTTGGCTGGTGACAGATCGGCGGCTTACAAAACCGTGTTCTCCATTTACTGTCTTGAAATCTGGCTGGAAGCTTTCACCGTCTACCTGAATCTGGAGAAGTAATGCGGGTCTGGCTCGTAACCGTAGGTGAGCCGCTGTCCAGCGACGCAGAGGGAGTCCGCTTGCATCGTGCAGGCATTCTGGCCAATTTGCTGGCTCAGCGCGGACACGATGTGGTATGGTGGACTTCCACATTTGACCATACGCATAAACGTCATCGTGCTGATGCCGATGTGCGTGAGGTGCTTGATACAGGCGTGGATATCCGCATGCTTCATGGCTGCGGTTATCGGCGAAACGTATCTTTGCGCCGTGTCCTGGATCATATATTGGTGGCAAAGCACTTCGTGCGCGCCGTGAAATCCGAACCCAAGCCGGACGTCATACTTTGCTCTCTGCCTACGCTTGAGCTATCCGTGGCTACTGTGCGTTATGCGAAGGCGGCGGGAGTACCAGCAGTAATAGATGTTCGGGATTTGTGGCCGGATTTGTTTGAGGAAGTTGTGCCTATCTGGGCGCGGAGAGCGCTGCGCCCGTTGCTCTTTCCCATGCGGCGACAGGCGCGACTGGCGTGTCAGGGGGCAACGGCGATTACCGGGAATGCTCCGGACATGGTTGCTTGGGGGCTAAGAATGGCAAACAGAACAGCGGGATTTTTTGATCGTGAGTTCCCGTTTGGGTATGTGAACAAGCCGCTGAGTGAGGAACAAAGAAATAAGGCCCTTACTTTCTGGACAGAACATGGAATTATCCCGGAAAAAGATCAATTTACGGTCTGCTATTTTGGGGTGTTAGGCCGGCATCATGAATTCGAGACAGTGATCGAGGCGGCCAGAATATTGGAGAATGCCAGAAAGCCCTTTCGTTTTGTGCTGTGCGGTATCGGGGAACGGTTGGAATATATTAAGACTCAAGTGACACAGTTACAGTCTGTATATTTGCCTGGATGGGTTGGTGCGCTGGAGATCAGAACTCTTATGGAAATGTCCCAGGTTGGGCTTGCACCCTTCAAGAGTAACGTGGGCTACACTGGCAATATGCCGAATAAGCCGATAGAGTATCTCTCCGGCGGCTTACCAATTGTCTCTACGCTCCAGGGTTACCTCCGCACGTTCTTGGAGATGTACGATTGCGGCATTACCTGTGCCAACGGTGATGCAGCGGGGCTGGCACAAACGTTGGCAGCGCTTGCTGATGATAGTGCTCGTCTTAAAACGATGTCAGATAATGCGAGGAAGGTGTTCGCTGAACGCTTCGAAGCAGAAAAAGTATATGGCGACATGATTAGTTATTTGACGGACGTGGCTTCCAATTTTGGAAAAGAGGTGGCTGAGAGATGACCAATTCCCCCATTGCGAAACAACAGTTGTTGCAAGCGCTAGAGCTTTTAAGCCAAATATCAAATGATGATTGGCTGGCAGGTTTGGGAGGAAGGAAGCTCGCGGAGCTTGAGTTTCATAATCGCGATAGAGATAAAGAGTTTACCGCTAAACTACCTCATGATACTTATGAACAGCTTCACGGAAACAAAAAATTCTATAACACTGTTCAATTATCATCCGCATATGTAGATACTTGGATAAGGCAACATAGCAAAGGTAGAATTTTTCTAGATTATGCTTGTGGAAATGGGTTCAATGCTGTCAAGGCAGCTAAAGCGGGTGCGGATCTTGCAATAGGCTTGGATATCAGTGATATCTCAATAAAAAATGCACAGCAGTGTGCAAAAGAGAAGGGGATATCTGAAAATACTTATTTCATTCAAGGGGACTGCGAAAATACGAGATTACCAAATGAGTGTATAGACGTTTGTATCTGTTCAGGTATGTTGCATCATCTCGATTTAAGTTTTGCCTTTCCTGAACTGCGAAGAATTTTAAAACCAGGGGGAGTTATTTTAGCGGTGGAAGCGTTGGACTATAACCCTTTGATTAAACTATATCGGACTTTAACGCCGCAGATGCGAACAGAATGGGAAAAAGCTCATATCCTGTCTTATAAAGATATCATTTTTGCTAAACGATTTTTTGCTGTGAAAGAAATAAAACATTGGCATTTATTCAGTGTCGCTGGGGTTTACATGCCGTTCGCTTTGCCGTTATTTAATGTGATAGATAATGTAGTATTAAGACTCCCGTTGGTTAAAATGATGTCGTGGATGTTTACTTTTGAATTGCATAAATCTTCCGATACAAGATAATTGTTTATTTTCTTGTATTGATTCCGTCAAAAAGGTCGGACCGTGTTCACAAGGTAATTTATCTGGCCGCAAAACGTAGTGACTGATTGGCGGAGGTCAAGGAGAAAAGAGCAACATGAATCTGAGCCGTTCTATCCCATTTTTTAACTACCCTGCCTTGTTCGCCGAGAAGGAAAGAGAGCTTACGGAGGTTGTCCTAGGGATATGTCGTCGCGGTGCGTACATCCTCCAAAAGGACTTGGCGGAGTTCGAGAAACACTTGGCGGAGCTCATGGGGGTGAAGCACGCTTTCGGCGTGGCCAATGGTACGGATGCGATCTGGCTGGGTCTGATGGCCGTGGGAGTGGGGCCTGGAGACGAAGTAATTCTACCTTCCCATACCTACATCGCCACCGCCGCCGCTGTGCATTTTGTGGGCGCAACACCGGTGCTGGCGGACATCGGGTCTGACCACATGCTCGATGCAGCTTCGGCGGAGGAGTTCATTACGCCTCGCACGAAGGCCATTATGCCGGTACAGGTCAATGGACGAACCTGCGACATGGATGCTCTTCAAGCCATCGCAGACCGGCACGAGGTGATGATTGTGGAGGACGCCGCCCAGGGGCTGGGATCCAGGTTCAAGGACAAATCGGCCGGCACCTTTGGCAACTTCGGCACCATCAGCTTCTATCCAGCCAAGCTGCTCGGCTGTTTCGGGGACGGTGGGGCGGTGGTGACTAACGATGACGCCGTGGCCGAGAAGCTCGTTTTGTTGCGCGACCATGGGCGTAACGACAAGGGCAGAGTGGTCGTTTGGGGCTTCAATTCGCGCTTGGACAACCTCCAAGCCGCTGTCCTGGATTTCAAACTCAAAACTTTCCATAAGGATATCACCCGCCGCCGGGCCATTGCTGAATGTTACCAGGCGCGTTTGGGTGCCATGAGGGAGTTGATTCTGCCACCCGCGCCGGATGCCGATCCGCGGCATTTCGACGTGTACCAGAACTACGAACTGGAGGCCGAGCGCCGGGACGAGCTTCGCGCTTATCTGGAAAAGCACGGAGTCCGCACCATCATCCAGTGGGCCGGCACGCCGGTGCACCAGTTCCATGAACTGGGTTTCAAGAATGTAAAGTTGCCCAATACCGATCGTTTTTTTACCCGCTGCCTTATGTTGCCTATGAATACCTCACTGAGCGATGATGATATAGATTACATCTGCGACCAGATTTGCGCGTTTTATGGTTACTCGGTGTGACAATGGACATGGACAGTTTCGAACTCGGCGATCTAGCTAATCCACGCTGTTATACTGAACCACTCGACATCGGTGGCTGCGATCCGGTATTGCTAAGGGCGCAATTGCGCATGATGCTTTTGATCCGCCGGGTGGAAGAGAAGATCGGCGATATGTTGGCCGCGCAGAAAATTCCAACGCCTTGCCACTTGGGTATTGGCCAGGAGGCTATCGCGGTAGGGGTTTCCGAGTACCTCCGACCGACAGACCGTGTGTTTGGTGCGCACCGCTCCCACGCGCATTTCCTCGCCCTTGGGGGCGAGGTGACAGCTCTCATGGCAGAGATACTGGGCCGAGATGCCGGTTGTTCCCGCGGCATGGGCGGTTCCATGCATCTTTGGGGAGGTAGCGTGGGGTTCTTCGGCTCCGTGCCCATTGTGGCCGGCACGGTACCCCTAGCCGTAGGGGCGGCGCTGGCGGCCAAGAAAGATGGTGAGAGTGCCGTGGCGGTGGTGTATTTAGGCGATGGTGCGGCCGAGGAGGGGAGCATCCACGAATCCCTTAACCTGGCGGCGGTCTGGAAACTGCCGGTGTTATTCGTGTGCGAAAACAATCTCTTTTCCAGTCATATGCACATTTCCCTGCGTCAGCCGTCCAACCGCGTAGCACGTTACGCCGAGGCCCATTGCATTCAGGCCGCTACTGTGGATGGCAATGATTTGGTGGTGGTGTCGCGCACTTCGGACGATATGGTGGCGGCCATGCGGGACGGAGGAGGGCCAAGGTTTCTGGAGGTGGTAACCTACCGCTGGCGCGGCCATGTGGGATACCGCGAGGACAACGACGTGGGGGTCAATCGCAGCACTGACTTGACTCTTTGGAAGAGGCGCGATCCTATCAGGCGTTTGGTCGACGCGCTGACTATGGCCGGGGGATGGGATAATCACGCGTTTCATGCAATGGATGAAGCGGTGAAAACGGAGGTAGAAAAGGCTTGGCAGCAAGCTGAAACGGCCCCCTATCCACCCGCGTCGGCATTGTTGGATCGGGTTTATGCAGAGCGGCATTGACATGGCACGTGTCAATTACGGTTCTGCTATCCGCGAGGCTTTCGTTTACCTGCTCGATCGCTATCCCAAGGTGTTTGTGATCGGTCAAGGCCTGTGGGCTAAGTGGTACGTGGGCAACTCTATGACCGATCTGGACAAGTTTTACGGGACCGAACGGATCATGGATTCGCCGGTATCGGAGCTGGCCTGTACCGGGGCGGCGGTAGGTGCGTCATTGTGCGGTTACCGGCCCATCGTGGTGCATCCTCGCATGGATTTTATGCTTTACGCTATGGATGCCATTGTGAATCAGGCGGCCAAGTGGTCCCACATGGTAGGTGGTCAGGCCCACCCCGCGGTAACCATCCGCGGCATCATCAACCGCGGCGGTGAGCAGGGGGCACAGCATTCCCAAGCCTTGCACGCTTGGTTCGCTCACATACCTGGGCTTCGAGTGGTGATGCCTGCCACTCCTCAGGATGCCCGTGATCTTTTGATCGCCAGCGTGCTGTGCGACGACCCGGTGCTCTATCTCGATGACCGCTGGTTGTATGAATTGGAAGAAGATCTACCGCCGGTGGTGGAGTGCCCGCTAGAGCAGGAAGGCTCGCGGGTGGTTAGTAGGGGTGATGATGTGACCTTGGTGGGAGCAGGTTACTCGGCGTGGCTGTGCAGGGAGGCGGCTGCCGCACTCCAACAACGAAGCATCTCTGCGGAAGTAATAGATTTGCGCGTGCTCAATCCCTTGGACGTTTCTACTGTAATCCAATCTGTAGAGAAGACGGGTCGGTTGTGTGTAGTGGATGGTAGCTGGAGCAGCTGTGGTTTGGCGGGTGAGGTTATTGCAAGGGTATCTGAAACATTATCGCCCCGTAAGCTTTTGGGGGCGCCGGTACGCATCACTCTCCCCGATGCTCCGGCCCCGACCAGCGGTTTTCTGGAGAAATTGTATTATCCGACATTGGATACGATTATGGAGACTGTTGCGCGTCTTGTGATTAGGGAGGGAGTACATGCTAAAGCGGTTGATTGATATTGTCGCGTCGGCGGTGGGATTGCTGTTTGCTTTGCCCGTCTTGTTGCCGATCATGTTTTTGGTATGGCGCCAGGATCGTCACTCGCCTTTTTACATTGCGCCGAGGGTAGGCAGGGGTGGGGGCATATTCCGCATGGTCAAGCTACGCTCAATGGCGGTGAATGCAGACTGCTCGGGAGTGGATTCTACTTCCGGCAATGATCCACGTATTATTCCCATGGGCTACTTCATCCGCCGTTATAAACTGGACGAGTTAACCCAACTGTGGAACGTGCTCAAGGGTGACATGAGCCTTGTTGGCCCGCGCCCTAACGTCAAGCGGGAGACTGACCTCTATACGGCTAAAGAACAGCGGCTACTCTCGGTTAAGCCAGGCATCACCGATCTCGCTTCCATCGTATTTTCGGACGAGGGTGATATTCTCAAGGATGAATCTGACCCGGATATTGCCTACAACCAGCTTATTCGTCCCTGGAAAAGCCGACTCGGGCTCTTTTATATTGATCATGGTAGCCTTTGGCTGGATCTTCAAATTATTACATTAACAGCGCTGGCTGTCGTATCGCGCGAAAAGGCTTTACGAGGTGTGATGCAGATTCTTGCAGAACTGCATGCGGATGAAGCCTTGCAGCGGGTGGCAAGTCGCAGGGAGCCGCTTATCCCTGCTCCTCCGCCCGGTGCAACCGGTATCGTCATGTCACGAGAGATCTGATTACCTCTTCCATGAGCGGAAGGCTGATGAGTCGGGGCTCTTCAAACGCCCCACACGGTTGCCTACCAGAGCTTTGGAAAGGTGAAGCCACAGAGTGCATACTCTGCTTTATGGGGTAGCATGGAATAAATACGATGGATCATAGCCTAAGGATTCCGGGGTGAAGGGAGGACAAGATGAGAAAAAGAGACTTTTTGCCATACGCTACAAAGCGAATTCTCATATTTCTGCATGACTTGGCGTGGGTGCCTATCTGTATCTCCTTTAGTTATTGGCTGCGCTTCAATTTTGCTGCGATCCCCGCATTAAGGAGTGCTGGTCTCGTTGAACTGATGTTGGTCGCCGTTGTTATAAATGGGCTGATGTTCTGGCTTTTTGGCTGTTACCGGGGCATCTGGCGATTTGCCTCGATTCCAGACTTGCTTCGTCTCATCAAGGCTGTCGCCGCCGGCGACATCGGGACAATACTTGTTTGTTTCATGATCGGCCGGTTGGAGGGTATCCCGCGCTCGGTACTGGTGCTGTATCCAATCCTGCTGGTGGGGGCGCTGGCAAGTGCGCGTATTGCCTATCGCGTAGTGAGAGATCAGGGCCTGAAGTTCGATTTTGAACAGGGAACACGAGTGTTGCTGGTGGGGGCAGGCCACGCTGGGGAGATGCTGGTGCGCGATATCGAGCATCATGGTCAGTTTTCCCCGGTGGCTTTTGTTGACGATGATCCTCAGAAACAAGGGCACGAGGTGCGCGGAATACGTGTGTGTGGCACGATCGAAGATCTTCCCCGATTGCTTGAGGAACTGGACATCCAGATGGTGTTGGCCACAATGCCGTCTGCGCCCCTCAACGTGCTGGAACGGATGGTCAGGGTGTGTGCCGAGCGGGGCATTAAATGCCGTACGCTGCCCTCCTTGTCTGAGCTCGCAGATGGTCGTATTGAAGTGGCGCGTCTGCGGACGGTCACGGTCGAGGATCTTCTCGGGCGCGATCCGGTCGAGCTCGATCAACAATCAGTGGTTTCATTTCTCAGCGGTAAGCGCGTCCTGGTCACGGGTGGCGGTGGTTCCATCGGTTCGGAGCTGTGCCGCCAGATCAGCCGGCATAATCCCGACCTGCTGATAGTGCTGGATAGCTGTGAATACAACCTGTACCGCATAGACCAAGCGCTCAACACGCACGGCAAACCGCTGGTGTTCAACAGCATGCTTGGCGATGTACGGGATGAGTACACAATCGAGTCTCTTTTTGCAAGAGTCAAGCCACACGTTGTGTTCCATGCGGCAGCCTACAAGCATGTTCCCATGGTGGAAGACAATGTGATCGAAGGTGTTCGGAATAATGTCTTTGGCACCCGCACCGTTGCGGATGCTGCCTTGCGCCATGGTGCAGAAAAATTTGTACTGATTTCTACGGACAAGACCGTCAATCCCACCAATATCATGGGGACTACCAAGCGGGTGGCGGAAATTTATTGCCAGGCACTTGGATACAGCAATGGGACGCAGTTTGTGACCACACGGTTCGGCAATGTGCTGGCATCGGCCGGCTCCGTAGTGCCGTTATTCGAACGTCAGATCGCAGCCGGCGGTCCGGTAACCGTGACTCATCCGGAGATTACGCGCTACTTCATGACCATCCCCGAAGCGGCCAGCCTTATCCTGCAGGCCGGCGCCATCGGTAAGGGCGGAGAAATATTGGTGTTGGATATGGGTAAGCCGGTACTGATACGCGAACTTGCTGAAAAAATGATCATGTTGTCTGGTTTGCAGCCGAGCCGGGATATCCAAATTGCTTATACCGGTCTTCGTCCGGGTGAAAAAATGCATGAAGAGCTTTTCTATGAAAAAGAAGAGTTGCAGGGCACCACTCATCCCAAGCTGCTACTGGCGAATTCTATACCGGCGGAGCTTGCCACGGTACGTAAAGGCCTCGATATGCTTTCGAAAGCCGTGGAAAAATCCGATGTGGATGGGGTCAGAGCCCTGTTGAAGTCATTGGTCCCGGAATTCAATCCAACGTTTCTGCACGAGCAAGAGATGAAGAAAAGCGCATCGCTCAGGCTCGTGAAAACGTGAGCCGCATCCCAAGACTGCACATCAAGATATTCAGTTGCTAGCTAAACGAGTGCGACTCCGCCAGGATAGCGGAGGTGCTCGGGGTTTTGACCGTGAAAGGAGCAGGCGTGTCCGCGGATAATTCTCCCGTTGCTTCGCCGGCATCCGGACTGTTGCGCTACGCGGTCATGGTGCTGGTATTGGCGTTCCCGTCCGTCTGCCTGCTGGTGAACCGGGGCGACAGTATCGGCCTCGGCCTGCTTGCCTTACTTGGATTCTGGGTGGGGTTCCGGGAGGGGTTTGCCCGCACCCTGAAGCGGGAAGATGGGTATGTGGCGCTGGCCTTTTTCGCCTTCTTTGTGGTGGCCGTGCTGTCTTACGAATTCGGCCAGGCGACCTATGACGGCTTCCGCTTCCTGGGCCGGGACCTGCGTTTTCTGCTCATCGTGCCGGTATTGGTACTGTTCCGCCGCTATCCGCCGCCGGCCAAAATCGTGTTCATCGGACTTGCCATCGGCGGGCTGCTGACAGGCGCTTATTCCCTGGTGGAATTCCTGCACGCGCCGGCCGCCTACCGTGCCCAGGCGGAGACGGATCTGCCGATCATGTTCGGTGATCTCACCGCAAGCATTGTGCTAATGCTGGCAGCGGCCTACGGGCTGGTGGTGTCAGCCCGGAAACTATGGCTGACGGCGGGGTATCTTTTCTGCCTGCTTTTGGGACTCACCGCCGTCATCCTGTCCGGCACCCGCGGGGCGTGGGTGGCGCTTCTGCTGTTGCTGCCGCTGCTGTTCGGGCTGCTCGGCCGGGTGACGCACAAGCGATATCTGGCGCTGATCGTGGTTTCCCTGTTGGTGCTGTTTGCAGGAGCGTTAGCGATTTCCAGAACGGATGTGCGCAGCCGCCTGAGCCGGGTTATCGAAGGGATTTCACTCTACCAAACTGCTTTGCGCTCGCTACCCCTGGACCGGGGAAATAACATCCAGGATGTACCGTTCTGCGACGACCAGAGTCAGTTCCTGCAAGGCTGGTTAACCCTCAGTGGGCAAGACGGTGGCGATATTCTTACAGCTAAAATCGTGCGGGATCCCGCACTGAGTGCTGACAGACACTTGGATGTTATGTGTCATAACGGCTATGTTATTCGCATTTGGAATTCTGGAAAATTGAACGGTCGACTTGTCTTCGAGAGAATGGTGAACGGAGTCCATGCGCCTCAGGTCACACGCTTAGTCGTGAAGGGTGTTGGTATAGTATTTTTGTCTGACAAAGATGCTCAGACAGTGCATGTTGATATACAGAATTATCATATGCTTGTATTGCATGGTCCTCCTAATTCCGGGTGGGGGTTATCTGTGATTGTGACGCCAGGCCAGACATTGTGGCTGGTACCCGTGGAAAGCTACTTTGGCGAGTACCGCTATACATTGATGAATACGTCAGTGGGCCAGCGCTTCGAGATGTGGCGGGCGGCCTGGCATATGTTTTTGGATCATCCCGTGCTGGGTATCGGTACCGGAGCATTTTATGAGGACGCGCAGCAGATGGCGCACCGCGGTTTGATCGCTCCTCCGGCCGCGCAGTATGACCATCCCCACAGCGACTATTTCGATGCCCTGTCGAGCCGCGGAATACTGGGATTGCTGGCGTTGTTCGCATTGCTGGGGGTTCCGGCAATCTACTTCGTGCGTGCCGTGAAAAGCGGCGACGAAACTTCCCATGCCGTGGGACTGGCGGGGTTGCTGCTGGTATGCGGGTTCGCCATTTTCGGCCTGACCGACACCGTCTTTATCCATTCCATGAACATCAGTTGGTATGTGATCTATATTGCCCTGTTCATGGCGCTGCTGAAACCGGATAGTGCAAAAGTGGCTTCAGCGAAGTGATTGGGCTCCAGGTATTCTTGCGGGGCGACGGTCTCGATTGTGATGGGAGCGGCGATATTCGCCGCGATGGATTTCGTAGGAGCGGCGACATTCGCCGCGACTGAAATCTGGTCGCGGTGTATGACACCGCTCCTACGAAACCACAAACCCAGACCATCACGGTGGAAATCGCCGCTTCTACCATAAAAACCTGAAGAACATGTGGCGGCAGTCGTCCAGGCCACAATTCGTGGCAGGTGCAGCTATCCCTGCAAATCAAAGCTGTACACACGACCGTTGCTATTGGGATTGCTGTTGTCAGAGGTAGAGAACAATAGCCGGTTCTGCCAATGGGAGTAGGCACCGCCGCCAAAGGCCCTGATGCAGAAGTGAAGCGCGTGGGCGGGGGCGAGCGACGTGTCGTCCTCCGGGGTGTGGCGCGGGAATCCGGGATGTGGGTCACGCTGGGATGCGATGCGGGTGACGCGCATCCGCCCGTACAAGTGACGCTGGATCAAAGGGCAGGCACCCATCCACATGCGATCCGACATCCTGCCGAGGACAGGAGCGTGGCCGGCTTTCGTGTAAAATGCGCGGCTTTGTCAATCCAGAGGGCGCACGGGCCGCCGGCCGGATCGGTCAGCACGATGATTGACGCCCGTGGATTGGATGCGCAGGATACCCTCAAGAACCATTATTCTCCGCTTCAATGGGACCAGGCTGAAATGTGCGGGATTGCGGGTATTTACACCTTTGGTCGGGAGCATGACGGCGCGGAACTGCGCCGCCGGGTCGAGGCGATGGATGCCACGCTGCGGCATCGCGGGCCCGATTCCACCGATACCTGGATTGATGCGGAGGCCGGCATCGGTCTGGGGCATACGCGCCTCGCCATTCGTGAGTTGTCCCCGCTCGGCGACCAGCCCATGGTGTCTTCCTGCGGCCGCTTTGTAATTGTGTACAACGGCGAGGTCTATTCCAACGCGGAACTCGCCGCCGATCTTGCGGGCACCGGCCGTCATTTGAAGGGGCATTCCGACACCGAGGCCATGCTCGAAGCCTGCGCCGAATGGGGCGTCGAACGCTCGGTTACCCGATTCATCGGCATGTTTGCCTTCGCGCTGTTCGACAGGAAGGAACGCGAACTCTATTTGGTGCGGGATCGTCTGGGGAAGAAGCCGCTCTACTGGGGCATTCTCGGCGGACGCCTGTTGTTCGGTTCGGAGTTGAAAGCGCTCCGCGCCGTCGGCGGCTGGACTCCGGAATTGGATCGCAACGCGCTTGCCTCATTCCTGCGGCACGATTACATTCCCGCGCCGCACACCATATATAAGGGTGTGCAAAAGCTGGAACCCGGTTGCCTGTTGCGCGTCGGCCCCGATGGATCTCCAAAGATCAGCAGGTACTGGGACGCGCGGGTCATGGTGGAATCGGGCATCCGCAATCCCGCCCAGGGTAACGAACACGAATTGGTTGACGAGTTCGATGTCCTGCTGCGTGATGCGGTGAAGCGGCGCATGGTATCCGACGTGCCGCTGGGCAGTCTGCTGTCCGGCGGAGTGGACTCCTCCCTCATTACCGCACTCATGGCGGAACAGAGCCGCCAGCCCATCAACACGTTTTCCATCGGATTCCAGGAAAGCGAGTACAACGAGGCGCCCTATGCCAAGCAGATCGCGCAACATCTGCATACCCATCACACCGAGCTTTATGTGGAGCCGGTGCACGCCCTGGAAATAATCCCCAAGTTACCGTACTGGTATGATGAGCCGTTCGCGGATTCTTCGCAGATACCCACCATACTGGTGTGCGAACTGACCCGGAAGTATGTGACCGTGGTGCTGTCCGGCGACGGCGGAGACGAGGTGTTTGCGGGGTATGGACGGTACCAGACCGGCTTGAACCTGTGGGGCAGGGCAGACGCCGCACCCACACCCATACGAAATGCCCTGGCCGGGGTTTTACTCCGTGTGCCGCCGGCACTGCTGAACAAGTGTCTGGCGCGGATTCCGGGGCGAAAATATTCAACACAACGCGGAACCAAATTGCACGAAGCCGCCAGGGCCATACTCCGGCAAGACCCCGACGCCATGTACCGCCAGATGATGAGCCATTGGGACGAACCGAACGCCATGGTGAGGCAGGCCGGTGAAACCCAAGGTATTCTGTGGGACAGGACAGTGGCCCGCTCGATTCCCAATCTGCTGGATCGCATGCAGTTCTATGACTCGGTTACCTACCTGCCCGACGACATCCTGGTCAAGGTGGACCGCGCCGGCATGAGCGTCTCGCTGGAAGCGCGCTCCCCGCTCCTGGATCATCGTGTCTTCGAGCAGGCGTGGCGTCTGCCTCGACGCATGAAATTCCGCAATGGCGAGACCAAGTGGATCTTGCGTCAGTCCCTGTATAAGCGCGTACCGCGTCAGTTGATCGAGCGTCCGAAGATGGGTTTCGGTGTGCCGATTGACCACTGGCTGCGCGGACCGATACGCGACTGGGCAGAGAACCTGCTGGATGAGAAGCGTTTGACATCACAGGGTCTGCTCGATCCCGCTCCTGTCCGCGAACGCTGGAAAGCCCATCTGCAAGGCGCCAACTGGGCCTATCCGTTGTGGAATGTACTCATGTTGCAAGCGTGGCTTGACGCCAATCCGGGAGTCTCATGATAAAAAGCATGATGAAATTCTTACGCGTACTCTACACGCGGCGCGAACTTATAGCGGAGATGGTGCGGCGCGAGTTGCGCGACGAACATATGGGTCAAACCATCGGCGCCTTGTGGGCCTTCGGGCAGCCTCTGATTCTCATGTTCATATACATGATTCTGTTTACGTATGTGTTCCCCGCACGCTTCGGCAGCCAGGCCTCCATGGCGGATTACTCGGCTTGCGTGTTCGGCGGCATCGTACCGTGGTTGACGTTTCAGAATCTGTTATTCCGGGCGCCAGGTATTCTAAAATATCAGGCAAATCTGGTGAAACAAATCGTATTTCCAATCGAAATTCTTCCCATCAAAACCGCTATTGCAAGTGCGTTGCCCTACTCGGTGGCGCTGGTTTTCGCTCTCGGCTATTCTGCCTGGCACCGCGACCTGTCGTGGTGGACCCTGGCTATTCCCTGGCTGATTGTCTGCGAACTGGCCGCAATGATCGGTGTGGCATTTTTACTTTCCGCCACGGCGGTCTTTTTGAAGGACGTGAAAGAGTTCGTGCAGATATTCACCAGCCTGAATCTGTTTGCTCAGCCGGTTCTCTATAACCCTTTCATCAAGATCAGATATCTGCATACTATGTTTTATTTCAATCCATTCAGTTATCAGACTTGGTGCTGGCAGGATGCGCTGTTTCGTCCCACCGCGCCTCATCTGGTAGCGTGGTTTGTTTATCCTGTGTGCAGCTTTGGCACACTTTTTATTGGTTGGCTTGTGTTTGAGCGTACGCGCAGTTCTTTTGGAGATGCACTGTGAGTGACGCACCCATCGCCATCCTGGCGCGCAACCTGAGTAAGATATATCGCATCTATAAAACACCTCTGGATGCGGTGAAGGAAGCCATCACCGGGAAACCCCGGCATGTGCAACGTGTGGCACTCAACCGCATCAATCTTGAGGTCCGGCGCGGAGAAATCGTCGGCATCATGGGCCGCAACGGCGCCGGCAAGAGCACCCTGCTGAAATTGATTGCCGGCACCCTGGAGCGCACCGAGGGGCACCTGGATGTGCGCGGCCGCATTACCGCGATTCTCGAACTCGGCAGTGGGTTTCACCCTGATTACACCGGCCGCGAGAACATCTATATGGGTGGCATGTGCTTGGGCATGAGCAAACGGGAAGTGGATTCCAAGTTGGAATCCATCATCGAGTTCAGCGAATTACGGGATGTCATAGACCAGCCGTTCAAGACTTACTCCACCGGTATGCAGGCGCGGCTCACATTCAGCGTGGCCATCAGTGTGGACCCGGATGTTTTGATCGTGGATGAGGCGCTGTCGGTGGGTGATGCACGCTTCCAGCTCAAGTGCTTTACGCGTCTGCAACAGTTGCGTGAGAAGTCCACCACCATACTGTTGGTGTCCCATGACACCAACACCATGACCACACTGTGCGATCGCGCGCTGATTCTCGAGGGCGGGCAGGTGTATGGGGAGGGTAATGCCAAGCAGATGTCCATTGTCTATCACAATTTACTGTTTGGTGAAAAAAAGTCCACCGCGAAACTGAAAAAATCAGCTAAGAAGTCTCTTCAAACCGTTAGCGAGCCGAAAACTGCGGATAAGATCGCGGCGTCGGTATCAGCATTAGCCGAACAGTTGCCGGTAGATACAGCACAGGCGACGCAGGTGTCGCCGCCGGGTGCAACCTTAAGATACGGATCGGGCGAGGCCCAGCTTGTGGACTGGGGGATATTGGATGGCGGCGGGCAACGCTGCCAGGTCATCGAGTCCGGTAAAGCCTGTCGTATCTATATGATCCTGGATTGTGAGCAGGATATTGATGATTTGTCCTGCGGCTTTAACATCAAGGACCGGCGCGGCACGATATTATGGGGGGTGACTAACTTGACCCAGAAGCAGCCGCCCTACAAAGCACGCGCCGGTTCGCGGCTCACCATCGCCGCCGATTGCATCATGTGGCTGTCAGCGGGTGATTATTTCGTAACACTGGGTACCGCGCATCTGACCGATGGCGTGAAGATAGACTTTGCGGAGGACGCCATCGGATTCAAGGTAGTCGGGCCCGAAGGCATATTTACGACCTCAACGGTAAACCTGCAAACCGCATTCAGTATCGAGTGTGAAACCGCTGGAGTTGGGAGCACTGCTGAAGCATGAGACATCTCCTTCACTGGTTCGGCGCCGCACCGGATAAAGAACCAGCATTCACAGAGGACAAGCATAATGTGTCGGTAGCTAATTCCACAGCGACCGCACATGTGCATTCGGAGCGCGTCATGTCTCTCGTAAGCGAGTTGCGGAAATTTGCGCCTCAGCAAACAGAGAATTTGCTCTCTCAGATGGTCACAGCTCTCCGCAGCGATGCCACGGAAACCGATCGCTATAACGCCGCCGAGGCTCTGAGCACGGCGGTGTATCCCAAGTTCAAATTCAGCGAGTTCGGCCGTCTGTTTCTTGAGGATCAGGCATTCCTGAGCTATTACGAACGGTTCATGGATGCCGGTAACTGGCATTCGCTGGACCGCAAATACACCCTCGATCAGTTGTTGAAGGTTGCCCTGACGGCTCCGGGTGATTTTGTCGAGTGTGGCGTTTACAAAGGCATGACCGCTTATCTTATGTGTCAGGCACTACAAGGCAAGGACAAAAAGGTGCACCTGTTCGATTCATTTGCGGGGTTGTCTGCACCAGGCGAGTTGGATGGCAGCTATTGGGTGGCGGGAGCATTGAGCGCGCCTGAGTCGGTGCTCCGGGAGACGCTGGGGGAATTTGACAATTACCGCGTTTATCGTGGCTGGATTCCGGAGCGTTTTGAGGAGGTCGCCGGGAACAAATTCAGTCTTGTCCATGTTGACGTGGATTTATATCAACCGACACGCGACGCCCTCGAGTTCTTCTATCCCCGTACATCCCGGGGCGGTATCATCCTGATGGATGACTACGGGTTCATCACCTGTCCGGGAGCGAAGCGTGCGGCGGATGAATTCTTTGCCAGCAAGCCCGAACCCATACTTATGCTGACCACAGGTCAGGCATTGGTGATCAGGCAATGATTAGCAGAGCCGGCGGGAAGCCGCTGCAGATCGCGAAGGGCGCAATGCCCCGGCAAGCCGCTGCGCGGGCAAGAATCATAACCTGGTTTACAAGGTTTCTTGATCGTCTGTGGTTTTCCCCACATGATCCGACCAGGCCTGCGCGCCTGCAATGGACGCCCGAACTGATGGAGCAATTTTGGAATGGTATCGCCAGAACACGTTTGGTTGAACTCAACTTTTCGCGCCTGGGCGGGAAAGCCTTGATTGCAGCCATCGCCCATGTGCTGCCCAAGGATGGGCGCATCCTCGATTTCGGTGCGGGGGATGGAGATTTGATTGAGCTTATGTGCGCGCGCGGCCTGCACGTTGCGGCTTATGAGCCTTCCGAGGGCCGCAACCAGAACCTGCAAAAGAGGGTGGCTGGCCATCCCAACTTCTTGGGTACAGTCAACACTGAGTCCAGCGAGTCGTTTGACGTGGTCATGCTGGTGGAGGTGATCGAACACATATTGGAAGAGCAATTAGACAACACGCTGCAATTGCTCGCACGCTTTACCCGGCTAGGCGGAACCTTGATCGTTTCAACACCGAACAATGAGGATCTGGATCTAAGCATGGCGTACTGCCCTGTCAGCAATACCTTGTTCCATCGCTGGCAGCACGTGCGCTCTTTTACCGCTGAATCTCTGGCGTCGCTGCTGACCCGATACGGTTTTGAGGAGATCGCAACCCATCAACTGGAATACAGGGATGATCTGTTCCTGCCCTATGACGATATCTGGGGGTCGCCGGAAACAGCGGCATTGCCACCGCATATCGCGGAGCTACGGGCCAACCGACCCACATACGCAGGATCGGGAATGGGTCTGGTTTACGTTGGCCGCCGGTCAAATTCCAGATGAGATTGCGCGAAGAAGAACAGGATGCGAAAACTTGAATAAGTTTACAAGAGACACGAAAGACTTCGTTAAGAAAATCTCTGGTCGTTATTATGAGCCCTGGATACGACGGCCACTGATTACCTTGCGGTCGTTGAAATACTACTTGGTCAAAATAGTCCTACGGCCGCAGCTCATCCTACGCTCGCTTATGCATCGCATGGGTAAGTGCATTGCGGAAATTCCGGGATCCTTGCAGTTACGGATTCAGGCTTATCTCGGCAAACCGCGTTGGCACCCGTTGCGTCTGCTGGTATGCCCGATGCTGGAGACAATAGTGCACGCACTGGAGAGCCGCTATCGGAGATATTTCCTGCAGTTTGGGGCGGCTGTAGCGAGGTTGCCGCAGACGGCGACGGACTATGATGGCTTGTTGCTGGTGAGTGGTACCTTGGGGCCCGGGGGGTCAGAACGGCAGACCGTATTGACGACGCTGGGACTCACCCGTCGCGGACTCCAGTCCGTCAGACTTGCAGTGTGCTATCTACGATCAGAATACGAGCGGTTTTATCAGCACAAGCTGGAAACCACGGGCATGCCGTTCACCGAATTCAATCGCGATACTTCGAAGGATGACAGCGAGGACTTGAGAGAATTGCTGCGGGCAGTGAGCTGGCTACCCGCTGAATTGCATGACGTGGCTGATTACGCGCGTACCCTTGCAGCACAACGCCCGCAGCTCGTGCATCTGTGGCTGGATGAAGTGAACATCAAAGGCGGCCTGGCGGCCGTAGCTGCCGGCGTGCCCCGCATTGTGCTCAGCGGCCGTAATTTACCGCCTAACAATTTTATCTTTTACCAATCTTACATGCGTGCGGGTTATGGTTGGCTGCTACGGCAGCCGGGGGTGACACTCATCAACAACAGCGCGGCGGGAGCACGAGCCTATGAGCGATGGCTTGGGTTGCCGAAGGGCAGCATCCGCGTGGTGCACAATGGGTTTGATTTCGATGAGCGGCTGCTGGCTGCTTGTCGTGATGGGCGGGCAGAGTATCGTGAGCGCCACGGAATTCCCCTGAAGGCACCCATGGTGGGGACGGTAATACGGCTCAGTGAGGAGAAACGGCCGTTGCTGTGGGCGGAGATTGCCGCCCGCATTGGGCGTGTCATACCTGAGGCCCATTTTCTCGTGGTGGGCGACGGCCCCCTGCGAGCAGAACTTGAGGCGAGAGCGGCCCGCCCTGATCTGGCGGGGCGGTTGCATGTGATCGGCTTGGAGAAACAGCCGCTGGCTGCCATGGCCGCCATGGATCTGTTTCTGCTGAGTTCCCGGGGCGAAGGCTTGCCTAACGTGCTGGTTGAAGCGCAATCACTTGGCGTGCCGGTCGTGACCACCCGTGCGGGTGGTGCTTCCGAGACGTTGGAGGATGGGCGCACGGGGTGGGTATTGCGGAATGACAAGCCGGATGCTGTCGCAGCAGTGATTACCCGGCTGTTGGCCGATACGCAATGGCTCGCACAGGCAGGTCTCGCCGGCAGGGATTTTGTTCACAGCCGTTTCGGGCTGGAGCGCATGCTGGATGAGACGCTGGAGGTCTATGGCGCCGGAACCCAAAGAACTGCAATTGAGGGGGAACCTGTCCTTTCGGAGGGGGCGGCGTCATGAGTAACGAAGACCAGCGTTTCGAGTTTGGCAAAAACTGGTTGAATTATATCCATAAGAATTTGACTGAGGAAAAAGTCGAGATATCGAGAAAGCACATGCTCAGGGTGCTGGGTCAAGAAGATATTAAGAGGATGTCCTTTCTTGACATCGGTTGCGGCAGCGGGTTGCATTCCTTCGCCGCCTGGCAGGCCGGGGCCAGAGAGGTTTACAGTTTCGATTACGATCCCAAATCCGTGGAGGCCACGCGCTACGTGTGCGGCCGCGCTGGAAACCCCGCCAACTGGGCGGTGGTGGAACAGGGTTCAGTGCTGGATGACGCCTACATGGAAGGGCTGCCGCAATTTGATCTGGTTTATTCCTGGGGCGTGCTGCATCACACGGGTGATGTGTGGCATGCCATCCGCAATGCGGCCGGCCGGGTAAAGACCGGCGGCTTGTTCTATATCGCGCTGTATTCTGCTGATGTACAAAAGAACCCTACGCCGGAATTCTGGCTGGAAGTAAAGCGCAGGTATGTCTCCTCCGGCTGGCTGAGGCGTCGCTGCATGGATGCCTGGTATGTGTGGAGGTTCATACTCAATCGTCGCATTCGAAATCTGCCAGTTTTTATCAAGCGGGCACGGACTCACAAGCAGAGCCGCGGCATGAGCTTATTCACAGACATCCGTGATTGGCTGGGAGGCTGGCCTATGGAATTCGTGTACGATGCCGAAGTGGTGCACTTTTGCGAGCAGCTTGGGTTCCGCAAGGTAAAAATGCTGACCGGCGAAGCCAATACTGAATTCGTGTTTTTGAAAAAACCCAAAGCCTGATCTCGTAACCGCGCATTGAACAAGCTTGTTATTTCAGATTGTTACTGGGAATTCTAACAATGAAAACGGTGCTGGTTACGGGAGCTGCCGGGTTTATCGGTTTCCATGTCTGCGCGCGACTGCTGCGAGATGGTCATCAGGTCGTGGGGGTTGACAATTTCAGTGATTATTACGATCCCCAGCTAAAGCACGCCAGGCTGCGGACCATCCAGGATCACCCGTCGTTTGTTTTTCACAAACTGGAGTTGTCCGACAGGAATGCCGTTGCGGCGATTTTCAGGGATGCGCAGCCGAAATCCGTGATAAATCTTGCGGCCCAGGCCGGCGTGCGTTACTCCATCAAGAATCCCTATCCCTATATTGATAGCAACATTGTCGGCTTCCTGAACGTGTTGGAAGGTTGCCGATGGCACGGGGTGGAACATCTAGTGTTTGCATCCTCAAGCTCGGTGTACGGATCGAACACTCGCATGCCATTCTCGACACACGACAACGTGGATCATCCGGTGTCACTTTATGCGGCCACCAAGAAGGCCAATGAACTGATGGCCCACAGCTACAGCCATTTGTATCAATTGCCTTGCACCGGATTGCGGTTGTTCACCGTCTATGGACCCTGGGGACGCCCGGACATGTCGTATTTCCTGTTCACCCGCGCGATATTGGAGGGCAGGCCGATTGACGTGTTTAATGGTGGAGATATGCAGCGGGACTTTACTTACATTGACGATATCGTCGAGGGGATCGTGGCGGTGATGAATCATATCCCGCAAGGTGACTCAAAGTGGAATCCCGATAGTCCGAGCTCCGACTCCAGCCATGCACCCTACCGGATATACAACATCGGCAACAATACTCCGGTGAGGCTCATGGTCATGATCGAGGTACTGGAAAAGGCTATCGGCAAGAAGGCCGCGAAGAATTACCTGCCCATGCAGGACGGCGATGTACCGGCAACCTACGCGGATATAGATGATCTGACTGCCGCTGTGGGATTCAAGCCGCGGACTTCCATCGAGGAGGGACTACCGCAATTTGTAAAATGGTACCGGAGCTATTACGCAACCTGAGGAGCAGATGAAATGTCAGGTGACGCCGACCCGAACCCACGCAAGAAATTTGACGAAGCAGTGAGTTATGCAGTCCAGATTGCCAACGGGGTTCTCCGCAAACTGGAAACACACGATATTTCACTCAGCGGCCTGCGCTATCTGGAGTTGGGACCGGGCGCGGATTTTGCCCCGCAACTCATACTGGTAAGCCATGGTGTGAGAGTTACTCTGGCGGATAAATACCTTAGCCAATGGGATCCAGGCTATCACCCGGGTTTTTACCGGGCATTCCTGGAGCAGTGGCCGGGGCGCAAGGAAGCTATCGAGATTGCCCTTAAGCAGGGGGGTTATGACGGCTTGCTTAAGCTGGTATCGGAGCCTGTGGAGGAGATGGCGTCATTGGCGGCTGACAGTTTCGATCTGGTGCTGTCGAACGCTGTCTTGGAGCATGTCCTGGACATCCCGGGAGCCGTGGCTGAACTGGCCCGGGTCACGCGAGCCGGCGGCATCCATGCGCATCAGGTTGATTTTCGTGACCACCGCAATTTCGATCGGCCGCTTGACCATCTATTGCTTGATAAGGATGCTTATCATGAATACCGGGTCGTATCGAAGGGTGTCCACGGTACCAAACAGCGGATGCCAGAGATGATTGAACAATTCAGCAAGCATTTCTGGCTATGGGAAGTGGAACCTAACACATTGGCTGATCTAAATTATGTCAATGAGATTATCTCGCAGCTTCCGCGTGACAATCCCTACCGAGGCTGGTCACCCCAGTTATTGCGTGTTGTGAGCGGGCATCTATGGATGGTGCGAAAGTCATACCAAGGTCCACGTTCGTGGTTCCGGAAAAGAAGTCATTAGCAGGGCACCTTGATCGGTCTTTATGAACAGCCGTATGTATTTCTCACTATTTATCTCTGAACCCGTTGTGTAATCTGGCTCAACAATATCCATATATAACGGAGCTGTGGTGCATAAATACATTGGCCTGGTTCGGAAGACATTGAAAAAAAGGAACCTCGGGAATCTGCTGCTATCTTTGCCGGAGATACTCATAATAAGGGCTCTAGTACGGCTGCAATGGCAAGCTCAGGATAAGACGGACTGGCATGCTTTGAATCGGCTTTCCTGTGCAATCCTGCGATCATTCCTCCACTGGCGTGAACGTTCTTACAGAAGAGTATTCCTGCATTTCGGTTCAGTTTTGGATTCTGTGCAACACCGCGAGCGGGATCCCCGCGGAGTGTTGCTGATGATCGGCACACTGGGTCCCGGCGGTGCCGAACGGCAGGCGGCGATCACGCTACTCGGCTTGGCGCAACGTGGATTGAAGCCGCTGGCCATGACGGCCATGCATCTGCGGTTGGAGACACAGCGCTTCTTTCTGCCCAGACTTGAAGAAGCGGGTATTTCGGTTGGCGAACTGGATCGTGATCCGGCGCAGGATGGTGCGGATAACCTGCCTCAGATAAAGCGCGCAGTAAGCACATTACCTAGCCGGCTCGCCGAGGTGATGAATTTTGCACGCACGCTGGTGAAACAGAATCCGCAGGTCGCACATCTGTGGCTGGATGAGGTGAACATACAGGGTGGACTGGCGGCGGTGGCTGCAAGAGTACCGCGAATTATCCTGCACGTGCGCAGCCTGCCGCCGTATCACTTCGCTTTCTACAAGACCTATATGCTAGAAAGCTACCGCTGGCTCGCGAAACAACCCGCGGTCACGCTGGTGGCCAACAGCATCGCCGGTGCCCGTGCCTATGAGGAATGGCTGGGGTTGCTGGCAGGCCATATCCGGGTGATACACAATGGATTCGATTTCGACCGGGATTTGTCGCTCGCGCATCGCAGCGAACGTACTCGTACCGATTATCGTTCACGGCATGGCATTCCCTCCGATGTGCCGCTGGTGGGTACGGTCATCCGCTTCGATCACGGGAAGCGTCCCGGATTGTGGGCCGATATCGCCGAACGAGTGGCGCGCGCCGTGCCGGACGCTCATTTCCTCATGGTGGGGGACGGTTACTTGCGTTCACGAATCGCACTGCGAGCCAGGAGCGGCACACTGAAGGACAGGCTGCATGTGGTGGGATATGAAAAGCATACCCTCGCCGCCATCGCCGCCATGGATCTGTTTCTGCTGACCTCCCGGGAGGAAGGGCTGCCGAACGTGCTGATCGAAGCCCAGGCACTGGATGTACCGGTAGTCACCACTGCGGCAGGCGGGGCGGTGGAAACCCTCGCGCACGGCCGCACCGGCTGGATACTGGCGGATGATCGCCCAGACGCCGCCGCCGCAGTGATTGTGCAACTGCTGACTGACAAACCCTGCCTGCAACGGGCGGGCGGAGAAGCGCGGGAGTTTGTGCGCGTGCGTTTCGGAATAGAGCGAATGCTGGATGAGACGCTGCAAGTGTATGGCCCCGGGTTTTCCGGATTCTGACGCAACCAGGCACTGCTATGAAGATATTGCACGTCATCAGCGGTCTGGAAGTCGGGGGGGCCGAACTTTTCCTGGAGCGCCTGCTGCAGACCATGGATGCATCCGAATTTGAACCGGCGGTGGTGTCGCTGGAGGAGATCGGTCCGATTGGACGGCGATTGCAGCATCGGGGCATCGCCGTGCACGCACTCGGTGCGGGATTTTCTCCCACGGGCATCGCGGCGATACTCAAGATGCGCAAGGTGACATGCCGCCTTGCGCCGGATCTGATTCAGGGCTGGCTGTACCACGGTAACCTGGGCGCAAGCCTGGCACGCCGTGCCGCGGGATTACGCTGTCCGGTGGTATGGAACGTGCGTCATTCGCTGGATGGCTGGCGCGAGGAAACGGCCGGCTTGCGGGCATTGATCCGGCTGGGTGGCATGTTATCCGGATCCGCCGCGCGCATCGTATTCAACTCGGAAATGGCGGCGCGCCAGCATGAACGGCTTGGGTATCCGAAGGTCAAGGCGGTGATCATCCCCAACGGGTTTGATTGTGAGCGGTTCCGCCCGGATGCGGCTTTGCGACTGGCCACGCGGCGGGAATTGGAATTCGACAGCCAGGCGATCGTGATAGGAATGGTGGCTCGGTATCACGCCGTCAAGGATCACGAGACGTTTCTGCAGGCCGCCCATATCCTGCTCGAACAGGCGCCCATGACCCGCTTCCTGCTGGCAGGCAAGGGTGCGGAACGGCAGAACCCCGCTCTGCGCCGCCTGCTGGAAAAATCGGGTCTTACGGAGCGGGCGCCGGCGCTCGGGGAGCGGGAAGATATCCCGGCACTCATGAATGCTGTGGACATCTGTGTGTCTTCTTCCCGGGCGGAAGGGTTCCCCAACGCCGTGGGCGAGGCCATGGCATGCGGGGTGCCCTGCGTGGTCACCGGCGTGGGTGCGTCCGCGGAATTGGTGGGCGACACAGGTCGCGTCGTGCCGGCGCGTGCGCCTGAATCCTTGGCTGCCGCCTTGCTGGAACTGGTGCGTGCCGGCGCAGCGGCGCGCAAACGACTCGGGGCGGCGGCCCGCGAGCGCATCCTGCGGCACTATGAACAGGGTGCAATCATGCATCGGTACGCGGAGTTGTATCATGAAGTTGCCGCTTATACGCAGGCGGGTCGGGATCATGGTGCGGCGTGACGGGACACCCCGTGGATTTCGTGGCACCCGTGCAGGTTTCATCCGGCAGGCATACCAATGAATAATGCTCCGTGCATGCTGTTTTTCGAAAATAACCCCGCCTATTTCGTCTCACACCGTCTGCCGCTGGCACGGGCGGTGCGGGACATGGGGTTTGCGGTGCACGTGGCCGCCATGCCGGGGCAGGCGGCCGAGGCTATCCGCGCGGTGGGGTTTGAGTTTCATCCGCTGCCTTTCCAGCGCGGCGGCATGAATCCTTTTCGAGAATTGCTGACGCTATGGCGCATCCGGCGCCTGTATCGCGATCTGCAGCCGCAGCTTGTCTATCAGGTTACCATCAAGCCGGTGATCTACGGCACGTTGGCCGCGCGCAGCGCGCGTGTACCCCGGGTGGTGAGCGTGATATCCGGACTGGGATATTTCGCCTTGCAGGATAGTTTGCGTGGCGCGCTGCTGCGCAATCTGGTGTTCGGTTTTTACCGCTTCGCCTTGCGGCATCCCTGTCAAAGAGTCATTTTCCACAATCTTGAGGACCGGGACGCGTTCGTGTGTCGCGGTATTCTGTCGCGGGCGGATACCGACGTGGTACCGGGCTCCGGCGTGGACATGACTTACTTCAATGTTTCCGATGAACCCGCCGGTGTGCCGGTCGTGGTGCTGCCGGCACGCATGTTGCGCGACAAGGGGGTGCATGAATTCGTCGCGGCCGCCGCAGCACTGAGGGCTGTCGGCGTACAAGCGCGTTTCCTGCTGGCGGGCGGAACCGATGCGGGCAATCCCAGTGCCATCCCTGAAATGCAACTGCAACAGTGGCATGCGGAGGGGGATATCGAATGGTTGGGTCATGTGCCGGATATGCGCGCGCTCTACGCCCGATGCCATGTAGTCTGTCTGCCGTCTTATCGTGAGGGAATGGCCAAGGTGCTGGTCGAGGCGGCCGCCTGCGGACGGCCGGTCGTGACTACCGATGTGCCGGGTTGCCGCGACGCCGTGCTGGCCGGTGAGACCGGGGTGCTGGTACCGGTGCGAGATGTGCAGGAATTGGCGGCGGCGCTCCGGCGGCTCATCGAGGACAGCGCAATGCGCCGGCGCATGGGGCGGCAGGGCCGGCTTCTCGCGGAAAGCCGATTCTCGACGGATCGCGTGGTGGCCGCCACCCGCGACATTTTGCATGCGCTGATGAATGGGGTGTCGTGAACACATACGGCGGGAGCTAACCGCGGAGCAGATAATTCCAGGCTGATTTACCCGCTTCGGGGCAGCTTGGTTTAAAGTATGCGCCTTGAAAGCCCGCCCTCCGGCGGGCCTTTACATCAGCAAGGTTTCAGGGGATGCGCAAAATTTCCGTCATCGGCCTCGGCTATGTGGGCTTGCCGGTGGCTGTGGCCTTCGCCCGCAAGGGTCGAGTTATCGGATTCGATATCAACGAGCAACGCCTCGCGGAGCTGCGCGCCCGGCATGATCGCACCGGCGAGGTGCCGGCGGCGGAACTGGCAGCCGCCGACATCGTTTACACCAACCAAATCGCAGTGCTGCGCGAGGCGGATTTTCACATCGTGGCGGTGCCGACGCCGGTGGACGAAGCCAACCAGCCCGATCTCAGGCCCGTACTGCGGGCTTCGGAGACGGTCGGCAAGGCGCTCAAGCGCGGCGACATCGTGGTGTATGAATCCACCGTCTATCCCGGCGCCACCGAGGAGGATTGCGCGCCCATCCTGGAGCGCGTGTCCGGGCTCAAGTGCGGCGTGGATTTTTTCCTGGGTTACAGCCCGGAGCGAATCAATCCGGGCGACCGGCAACATACCTTCACCAAAATCAAAAAGGTGGTGTCTGGCCAGACTCCGGAGGTACTGGAAATCGTGGCCTCGGTGTACGGCAGCGTGGTGGAGGCGGGTGTGCACAAGGCACCCAGCATCAAGGTGGCGGAAGCCGCCAAGGTCATCGAGAACACGCAGCGCGATCTCAACATCGCGTTCATGAACGAGCTGGCACTCATCTTCGATCGCATGGGCATTGATACCCATGCGGTGCTGGAGGCGGCGGGCACCAAGTGGAACTTCCTGCCGTTCCACCCCGGTCTCGTAGGGGGTCATTGCATCGGCGTGGACCCCTATTACCTCACCCACAAAGCCGAGGAGCTCGGCTACATCCCGCAGGTGATCCTCTCGGGCCGGCGCATCAACGACAGCATGGGGCGCTTTATCGCGCAGCGTGCCATCAAGGAAATGGTGCGCGCCGGCCACAATGTGCTGGGCAGCACCGTGACGGTATTAGGTCTCACGTTCAAGGAAGATTGCGCAGACCTGCGCAATTCCAAAGTCATGGACATCATCCGGGAACTGCGGGATTTCGGCGTGCAGGTGCAGGTGACGGATCCGCTGGCGGACCCGGAGGAAGCACGCCACGAATACGACGTGACGCTGGTGCCGTGGGCGCAACTGAAACCCGCCGACGCGATTGTCGCGGCGGTGGCCCATGCCGACTACCGCAAGCTCAAGCCCGCGGACCTGCTCCGCCTGCTGCATGACCGGCCGGTGCTCATTGACGTCAAGGGCATGTATTCGCCCACTGCGCTGACAGCGGTCGGCATCCGCACCTGGCGTCTTTGAGAAGTCAGCGCACAAGGTACGTCAACAGCATGAATATTGGGGATTGTGAAAAGGAATTGATCGCCAGTCCGCGCGCATGGCTGATCACGGGCGTGGCCGGCTTTATCGGTTCCAATCTGCTGGCGCGGCTATTGCGGCTGGAGCAGACCGTGGTGGGGCTGGACAATTTCAGCACCGGTCATCGCAGCAACCTGGAGGCGGTGCGTGAGCTGGTGACGCCGGCACAGTGGCAGCGTTTTACCTTCATCGAAGGCGATATCTGCATCTTCGATACTTGCCGGATGGCTGTAAACGGGGTGGAGTTCGTGTTCCATCAGGCGGCCCTGGGCTCTGTCCCGCGCTCTTTGCTGGATCCGATCGGCACACACGAAAGCAACGTCAACGGTTTTCTGAACATGCTGGTCGCCGCACGCGATGCCAAAGTACAACGGTTCATCTACGCCGCCTCCAGTTCCACCTACGGGGATCATCCCGGTTTGCCGAAAGTTGAAGACAAGATCGGACAGCCGCTTTCCCCTTATGCCGTCACAAAATACGTAAATGAACTGTACGCGGATATCTTCGCCCGCTGCTACGGCATGCAGACGATCGGCTTGCGGTATTTCAATATCTTTGGCCCACGCCAGGATCCGGAAGGCGCTTATGCGGCGGTCATCCCGCTGTGGTTCAAAGCCATCATCAGACACGAACCTGTTTATATCTACGGCGACGGTGAGACCAGTCGGGATTTTTGTTTCGTGGATAACGCCGTGCAGGCTAACCTGCTGGCGGCCTGCACGCGGGATCCGCAAGCCGTGAATCAGGTATATAACGTCGCCGTGGGGCAGCGCACCACGCTCCAGGAATTGTTTGAGCTGATCCGAGGTGAAGTGGGGGGGCGGCTGCCTGTCCGCGACAGCGAGCCCGTGTACCGGGATTTTCGTGCGGGGGACGTGCGCCATTCCCTGGCGGACGTGTCCAAGGCAAAGCGTCTGCTGGGCTATCAACCCACGCACACCGTCCGCGAAGGGTTGAAGGCAGCCGCGGATTATTACCTCAGCCTGTTTGCCGGCGATGGTTGAAACGAGCTGTTGGATCAGGTTGATGGACGGGTCAACGGCTCATCGGTTAGCTCGTTAGACTGATTGAAGGTCATTTCTTGAGGTCAGGGGCAATGGCTCGGTATACTGGCGGCCAGTGGCGATTTCCTGTAGGACGTATCCGTAGCCTCATGCACAGCCAAGGAAAGAGTCGATTACGATGAATTTTGTGCAGCAGAAGCACGCTAACCTCGCGTATGCCGGAAGCCTGACGAACAACCGGTTTCTGCAGCAACAACCGCCCTATCCTTTATTGCTCTGGTACACACTCGGTCTTATTGTCGTCATAACGGCATCGTTCTTTGCTATGCTGGGATTGGCGCAGCGGCCGGTGTTGCTTGCCACATTCATGCAGCAGCATCTATTCTTGTTTGTCGCCGTGGTGATTGCCTACCTGCTGTCAACAATTCTCGTGGAGAAGACCAACCGTTTCCCCGGTTGGAGCTCGGTAACAGCCGTGATGCCTGCGGTATCCGGCGTATTTCTGCTGCTGATGTGTCTGCTGCTTATTGGCAGATTGTATTATGCCCGCAGTTTCCTGCTGATGGCATATAGTCTGACGATGCTGTGGTTAATGCTCGGCCTGTATATACGCCGTCGTTTTTTCGTGCCACGGCTCGTTCTCGTCCCGGTGGGCGATACATCATCGCTGGCTGGAATCCCGGGTATCCATTGGCAGATTCTGACTAAGCCGCTCTTGAACGATAGAGACACCCATGGGATCGTGGTGGACCTGCATGCCGACTTGCCAGTCGAATGGCAGCACTTCATCGCTGACTGCGCCCTGCACCGCATCCCGATTTACCATTCCCTCTGGGTGTACGAAAACATGACGGGGCGGGTTTCGCTCAGGTATCTGTCGGAAAGCCTCCTCAGCAATCAGAACCCCCCACCCGTCTATGCGCTGATCAAGCGCGGGTTCGATCTTCTGACCGTGCTCATGTGTTTGCCATTAATTCTTCCATTCATGCTTCTGATGGCGCTGCTGATCAAACTGGATTCACCCGGTCCGGTATTTTTCGTACAGAAAAGGGTGGGGCGCGAGGACCGGGTGTTTCCAATGCTCAAGTTCCGCAGCATGCATGCAGGTTCAGAAAGTGATGGGGCCAAATTCGCCGATACGGACGATTCCCGGATTACGCGCATCGGAAAATTCATGCGCAAGCTCCGTATTGATGAACTGCCGCAGATTTTCAATATTCTGTTGGGGCACATGAGCCTGGTGGGTCCGCGACCTGAGCAAATCTGCTTTGTCAAACAATACGAGGACGAGATTCCTTTCTATAGTTATCGCCACACCGTGCGTCCGGGGATCACCGGCTGGGCACAAGTGACCCATGGTTATACTGCGGATACGGAATCCACCACCGAGAAATTGGAGCGGGATATCTATTATATGAAGTACATGTCGTTCTGGATGGATTTTTCGATTTTGTTCCGGACTTTTCGTATCCTGATTACCGGTTTCGGTGCTCGCTAACGCTGTGGAGATGCTTCAGCCGCGCTGTCAACCAGAATGTTTGGTTGCCGGAAGGCTGCATTCGACTCCATGGATAGGGTGGAGTGATTCGGGGTTTCACCCTGGCTTGAGTCCACTGAATGACCGACGTAGTTGGGCGCCATTATGCCCAACGCCCGCTGGTCTTGTGTGGTGTGAGTTGGCTCCGGCAGAAGCTTCTTTCTGGCTGGAAAACAGCCGTTGAATTCAAGGAGCAGGCGTGTCCGCGGATAATTCTCCCGTTGTTTCGCCGGCATCCGGACTGTTGCGCTACGCGGTCATCGTGCTGGTGCTGGCGTTCCCGTCCGTCTGCCTGCTGGTGAACCGGGGCGACAGCATCGGCCTCGGCCTGCTTGCCTTACTTGGATTCTGGGTGGGGTTCCGGGAGGGGTTTGCCCGCACCCTGAAACGGGAAGATGGGTATGTGGCGCTGGCCTTTTTCGCCTTCTTTGTGGTGGCCGTGCTCTCTTACGAATTCGGCCAGGCGACCTATGACGGCTTCCGCTTCTTGGGCCGGGACCTGCGTTTTCTGCTCATCGTGCCGGTATTGGTACTGTTCCGCCGCCATCCGCCGCCGGCCAAAGCCGTGTTCATCGGGCTTGCCATCGGCGGGCTGCTGACGGGCGCTTATTCCCTGGTGGAATTCCTGCACGCGCCGGCCGCGTACCGTGCCCAGGCGGAGACGGATCTGCCGATCATGTTCGGTGATCTCACCGCAAGCATTGTGCTAATGCTGGCAGCGGCCTACGGGCTGGTGGTATCAGCCCGGAAACTATGGCTGACGGCGGGGTATCTTTTCTGCCTGCTTTTGGGACTCACCGCCGTCATCCTGTCCGGCACCCGCGGGGCGTGGGTGGCGCTTCTGCTGTTGCTGCCGCTGCTGTTCGGGCTGCTCGGCCGGGTGACGCACAAGCGATATCTGGCGCTGATCGTGGTTTCCCTGTTGGTGCTGTTTGCAGGAGCGTTAGCGATTTCCAGAACCGATGTGCGCAGCCGCCTGAGCCACGTTGTTGGACAAATTGCTCTCTACCGGACGGCGCTTCGCACCTTGCCATCTGACTGGAAAGACAATGCCAGGGATCTTCCTTTCTGCAACGACCAGCGTCATTTCCTCGGAGGTTGGCTGTCCTTTAACCAGCAAGGCGGTCCGGGGGAAATTGCAGCTCACGTTGTACCCGACCCCATGTTAATCAAGACAAAGTTGTCGGATATCAAGTGTCAGGATGGTTACGCCCTGCATATTACCAATAACGGCAAAGGGAGCGGCTGGACCGGATTTCCCAGAACAGTGATGCACACTCATTCACCTCAAGTTACGCATCTCATCGTGCGCGGGAACGGCATAGTATTTTTGTACGGAAGAGGCGCGCAACAAATAAACATCAATACCCGACACTATCGCATATATACACTGCACGGTCCCGCTGGATCCGGACAGTCGGTAATTGCCGAATTGGTGCCGGGCCAATCCTTATGGCTGGTTCCTGTGGATGGCTATTATGGTGAATATCGCTATACATTGGTGAGCACTTCTATAGGGCAGCGCTTCGAGATGTGGCGAGCCGCCTGGCATATGTTTTTGGAACATCCCGTGCTGGGTATCGGTACCGGGGCATTTTATAAGGACACACAGCAGATGGCGCACCGGGGTTTGATCGCTCCTCCGGCCGCGCAATTCGATCATCCCCACAGCGATTATTTCGATGCCCTGTCGGGCCGCGGAGTAGCGGGCCTCGTGGCCTTGCTGGCTCTGTTCCTGGTTCCGGCCGCTTATTTCCTGCGTGCCGTGAAAAACCCGGGGGACATGTCCCATGCCGTGGGCTTGGCCGGCTTGCTGCTGGTATGCGGGTTTGCCGTTTTCGGTTTGACCGACACCGTTTTTATCCATTCCATGAACATCAGTTGGTATGTGATCTATATTGCCCTGTTCATGGCGCTGCTCAAACCAGGCAGTGCAAAAGCAGAGGGGGTGAAATGACCGGGCTCTCCCGGTTATCCTTTGAGAGTGGAGATCTCGATTGCAGGAGCGGCCATCCGATGTACAGGGATGTACAAGTGCTGCGGTAGGCATGGATGTCGCAAGCAGCCCGGCCGCGATTCCCGGAAATCCATCGCGGCGAATGTCGCCGCTCCCACGAAAACACAAACCCAAACCATCGCGGCGGAAATCGCCTCTCGCATGATAATGCTTTGCACGGGGCCGTCACCTCCACTTGCGGCATCCGTGGAACTTGTGACGGTGATGCGCTTGCAACCGGAGCGGTGAGGGGGGGATGCAATTACCCAGCCCGATTGACCGGCGGAGCAGCATGCCTTACCATCCTGTAAGGAATTAATATGGTGGTAGGGTTATGCTTTCGACCCTCAGCAGCAAAGGTCAGATCACTCTGCCGAAGGATCTCCGGGACCGGCTCAAGCTCCGTAGCGGTGACAAGGTGGAGTTTTTGTTGCAGGAGAACGGTCGGGTGGAGCTGGTGCCTGTTACCTCGAGCGTGACGTGCCTGAAGGGGTCTGTGCCCAAACCCGGGCGCAAAGTCACAATCGGAGAGATGGCTGCGGCCATTCGCAAGCGGGCGGCAACGCGGTGATTGCGCTGGATACGAATGTTCTGGTCCGCTATATCGTTCGGGATGACGCGACGCAGGCCAGCAAGGCGGCGAAACTGATTGAATCACGCTGCACCGCGGAGTCACCGGGCGTAGTGGATGTCGTGGTGCTGTGTGAACTTGTCTGGGTGCTGGAGACCGCCTACGGGTATGGGAGAAGCGTTGTGGCCCAGGTGGTGAGGCAGTTGCTGGGCGTGGCCGAGCTTGCGGTTACCTCATCAGATCAGGCCTGGGCGGCGCTGCGGGCTTACGAGAGCGGCCGAGGGGATTTTGCCAATCATTTGATCGCCCTGCGCAATCATGCGGCAGGATGCAAGACCACGTTTACCTTCGACAAGCAGGCGGCTGTCAGCGCGCCGGGCATGTTCACGCTGATTCAGTGACAGGGCGGATACGTCACTTCATGGATTTTCCCATGCCCGGCAAACTTCACATCAAGACCTTCGGCTGCCAGATGAACGAGTACGACTCGGCGAAAATGGCCGAGGTGCTCGGGATGTCGCACGGTATGCAGCTCACCGGACAGGCCGAAGAGGCGGACGTGATTCTGCTCAACACCTGTTCGGTGCGCGAGAAAGCGCAGGAGAAGGTGTTCTCGCAATTGGGCCGGTGGCGCGAGCTCAAGCAGCGCAATCCCGATCTCGTCATCGGCGTGGGCGGCTGCGTGGCGAGCCAGGAGGGCGCCGGTATCGTGAAGCGCGCGCCGTTCGTGGATATGGTGTTCGGACCGCAGACGCTGCACCGCCTGCCGGACATGCTGGCGGAAACGCGCCGCAGCCGTTTGCCGGTGGTGGACGTGTCCTTCCCGGAGATCGAGAAGTTCGACAATCTGCCGCCGGCACGGGCGCAGGGCGCGACCGCCTTCGTGTCCATCATGGAAGGCTGCAGCAAGTACTGCACGTTCTGCGTGGTGCCCTACACCCGCGGCGAGGAAGTGAGCCGGCCCTTCGACGATGTGATCGCCGAGATCGCGGAACTCGCCGGGCAGGGCGTGAAGGAGGTGACGCTCCTCGGCCAGAACGTGAACGGCTACCGCGGCCGGATGCACGACGGCGCAGTGGCGGATCTGGCGCTGCTCATCGAGTACGTGGCGGCCGTGGACGGTATCGAGCGCATCCGCTTCACCACCTCCCATCCGCTGGAATTCTCCGAACGGCTGATCCGCGCCTACGCCGAGGTACCCATGCTCGCCAATTACCTGCACCTGCCGGTGCAGAGCGGCTCGGACCGCATCCTCGCCGCCATGAAACGCAACCACACGGTGCTGGAGTACAAGGCCCGGATCCGCAGGCTGCGGGAGGTGCGTCCCGACATCAGCCTGTCCACCGACATCATCGTGGGTTTTCCGGGAGAGACGGCCAAGGATTTCGAGGACACCCTGAAGCTGGTGGAGGACGTACGCTTCGATCAGGCCTTCAGCTTTATCTATAGCCGCCGTCCCGGCACGCCGTCGTCGTCGTTCCACGACGATGTGCCGCATGAAGAGAAAGTGCGCCGCCTGGAAACCGTGCAGGCGTACATCTACGAATTCGGTCAGGATTACATGCGGCGCCTGCAGGGCACCGTGCAGCGGGTGCTGGTGGAGCGGCTCTCCACCCGGAATCCGCGTGAGCTCGCCGGCAGAACCGAGTGCAACCGCTGGGTGAATTTCGCCGGCGATGCGTGCCTCATCGGCCGCTTCGCCGACGTGGCGATCACCGAGGTGAAACAGAATTCCCTGCGCGGGCGGCTGGTTCGGGAAAAAATACCTGCTTTTTTCAGTGCCGATGCCTAAGCTTGAATGGCAATACAGCGGTATCTTGTATTCTCCATTTCCTTTTTGTAAGATATCCTTACTTAAAGGAATTCATCATGCTTGCCAAGAAAACGTCCAAAAACCAGATCACTCTGCCCAAGGCGGTCATCAGCCGTTTCCCCGCTGTCGAGTATTTCGATGTGCGCGAAGAAAATGGCCGTATCGTACTGGCGCCTGTGAAAACCGGCGGTGCGGATGCAGTCCGGGAGAAGCTGCAGATGCTTGGCATAACCTCTGCTGATGTGGATAACGCGATTGCGTGGGCACGTGAGAAGTGAGCCCGCGGGTTGTCTTTGATACCAATACGGTGGTTTCCGCGCTGCTCTTTCCAACCGGCAGTCTTGCCTGGTTACGGCAGTCATGGCATGGCCGGACAGTGATCCCGCTGGCAAACAAAGCCACCATGCAGGAGCTTTGCCGTGTCCTTTCTTATCCAAAATTTACCTTGGCGGCTGCGGACCGTGAAGAGCTGTTGGGCGACTATCTTCCCTTTGCCGAATTGGTGACTACGCCCGCGCGACCGCCGGCTTTGCCGCAATGCCGCGATCCGAATGATCAGAAGTTCATTGAACTTGCATTCTCCGCCCAGGCTGACATGCTGGTTACCGGTGACAAGGATTTGCTTGTGCTTGCCAACAAGGTAAAGTTCCGGATATGCACTCCGGCGGAATTGCTGATTGCATTTGCGACGACCGGCCGGCCGGATAGGCTCGGGTAAGAGGGCCCCAGAGCCGCTGTCCACGATTCTGCTGCTGCAGCCCGCCCACAACCGAGGGCGCCCCGGTTCCCGCGCCTGCGGAAAGCCGGGGCCGGGGCGGAGTTGTCCGTCCGGATGACTTGTCCGTCCTTCCCTGGAGAGATACACTTCCTTGTGTACACATAGACGTGGCGGGGGCGGGTATGGAAAAGGTCGGTGTGCGCGAGGCACGCGAAAGGCTGTCGCAGTTGCTTGATGCGGTGGAAGCCGGGGAAGAGGTCATCCTGGTCAGACGCGGTAAACCCGCCGCCCGCCTGACCGCCGTGCGTGCGACCCGTTGGAAGGGCTTTCCGGATCGCGCTCCGCTGCGGGCTCTGGTGCCGCCATCGGTCACCAGCGCGTCGGAGACCGTGCGCATGCTAAGGGACGGCGAGCGCTTCTGATGATGTTTTTTGTGGATACCAGCGTGGTGCTGGCGTTTTATCGCGCAGAAGCGCGGAGCGCCCGCGCGCAACGGTTCTTGCGTGGCTTGAAAGAACCTGCGCTTATCAGCAATCTGACCGAGATCGAGGTGGCCTCCGCTCTCGGCCGCTGGGTACGCATGGAGGAGATCAGTGACGCCGATGCGAGCCGCATCC
This sequence comes from Natronospirales bacterium, assembly GCA_021816765.1. GTDB lineage: Bacteria > Pseudomonadota > Gammaproteobacteria > Natronospirales > REEB76 > REEB76. Next base: position 184,812 of record JAKAXB010000004.1, read on the forward strand.
ATGCTGTATTCGAGAGTGATATTGAGGAACAATGCTACCGGCGGGTTCCGCTCACCACGGGTCACTACCGCCAGGCAAGGTCGTGGCTATTGACGAGAAAAACCGCTCTGCGTGCATTGGATGCTTTGCATCTCGCCTGCGCCGCCAGACTTCAGGTTCCGCTGGTGACATTGGATGCGAGCCTGGCGTCTGCTGCGGCAACCTTCGGCATTGCCGTACACAGGGTCTGACTTTGCGCGGTGAGCCAGCTTTCCTGTGCGGTACGGCGGCGGAGTGTCCACCCCGACCCCCCGCCGATGCGCGCACGCCGGTGCCCGCCTGCTGATCATGGATTCTCAACCCGTCTCCATGGATGTGGTCCTGGAACCGGCCGACAACGCGCGGCTGGCCAACCTGTGCGGCCAGTTCGACGAGCACCTGCGGCAACTGGAGCAGCGCCTGGGGGTGGAGATCAACAACCGCGGCAATCAGTTCCGCGTGATCGGTGAAAAGGAATCGGCGCAGGCTGCCGTATCTATTCTGAAGGAACTTTATGCCGCGACGGCGCAGGAGCGCATCCGCCGCGAGACCGTGCATCTCAGTCTGCAGCAGTCGGCCGTGGCCGCCACGCTGGCCGGGAACGATGCAGCCGGGGAAACCGAGGGTATCGTGATTCCCACCCGGGAGGGGCGTGTCCGCGGACGCGGGCCGAACCAGCGGCGCTATTTGCACAATATCGCCGGCCACGATTTGAATTTCGGCATCGGCCCCGCAGGTACGGGCAAGACGTATCTGGCCGTTGCCAGTGCCGTGGCGGCGCTCAACCGCGATGCGGTGCGGCGGCTGGTGCTGGTACGGCCGGCGGTGGAGGCGGGCGAGCGACTCGGCTTTCTGCCCGGCGACATGGCGCAGAAGGTGGACCCCTATCTGCGTCCCATCTACGACGCACTGTATGAAATGCTCGGCTTTGAGCGCGTCAGCCGGCTGCTGGAGCATGGCGTGATAGAAGTGGCGCCGCTCGCCTTCATGCGCGGGCGCACACTCAATGAAGCTTTCATCATTCTGGACGAAGCCCAGAACACCACCATTGACCAGATGAAGATGTTTTTGACGCGCATCGGCTTCGGCTCGAAGACCGTGGTGACCGGCGACATCACCCAGGTGGACATTCCGCGGCCGCAACGCTCGGGGCTGCGCGATGCAGTGGATCTGTTGCGCGACATGCCGGGCGTGAGTTTCACATTCTTCACCGCCGCCGATGTGGTGCGTCATCCGCTGGTGCAGCGTATCGTCACCGCCTATGAGCAGCGCGACCCGGCGGAGGAGTCGAAGCGGTGAATATCGCGGCGGATACCGCCGCGATGGTTGAAGTTTATGTTTTCGCAGGAGCGGCGATATTCGTCGCGATGGAGAGCAACCCGGAATGACAAATACATGACCGGCAAACTGCGGGTGACGGTGCAGCGGGCTACGCGCCTGCGCAAGCTGCCTGCCGACGCGGACTTCACTCGCTGGGTACGCGCGGCGCTCAGAGGCCGCGGCGCGGCGGAACTCGTGATCCGTATTGTGGATGCGACGGAGGGCCGCCGGCTCAACCGCCGCTGGCGCGGCAAAGACCGCGCCACCAACGTGCTGTCGTTTCCCGCCGGGCTGCCGGTGGGCGTGGCCCTGCCGCTGCTGGGCGATCTGGTTATCTGTGCGCCGGCGGTGGCGCGGGAGGCAGCGGAGCAGGGCAAGACGCCCGCGGCGCATTGGGCCCACCTCACGGTGCACGGCACCCTGCATTTGCTGGGGTATGACCACGCAACGGAGGCTCAGGCGGTGGTGATGGAGCCCCTGGAAACGGCTATCCTCGGAACACTCGGTTTCCCGGACCCTTACGGTCCGGGCCGTTGACGTCCGGGGGAGGAGTTAGTATTCTTACCGGTAAGAGTAATACTCCAGCGAGGGCTTGTCTGTTATGAAGATCACCGCCAAGGGCCAGGTGACCGTGCCGCAGGATATCCGCCGCCGGCTCGGCCTGATGCCCAACACCGAGGTGGAGTTCAGCGTCTCGGGCGACCGCGCCTACCTGCGCAAGGCCGTGGGCAAGGCCCGCCGCGGCGACGCACTCATCGCGCGCATGCGCGGCCGGGCCACCGTACGCATGAGCACCGATGAGATCATGGCGCTCACCCGCGCGGAATGAGCGCCGCGCAACGCATCCTGGTGGACAGCAACGTGCTCCTCGACATCCTGGAGGAAGACGCACGTTGGTTTGACTGGTCCGCGCAGCAACTGGCGCGTTGTGCAGAGAGCGCAGAACTGGTCATCAACCCGGTGATCTATGCTGAAGTCTCCATCGGCTTCGATGCCATCGAGGCGCTGGAGGAAGCGCTGCCGACGAGCCACGTGCGCCGCGAGCCGCTGCCGTGGGAAGCGGCGTTCCTGGCCGGCAAGTGCTTTCTGCGCTACCGGCGCCTGGGCGGGACGCGGCGTTCGCCCCTGCCGGATTTTTTCATCGGTGCGCATGCTTCGGTGTCGGGGATGAGCCTGCTCACTCGGGATGCTTCGCGCTACCGGGCGTATTTCCCCAAACTTGCCGTCATCGCTCCTGATGAGGGATGAATGGATAACGACCGTCATGCCAGAGACCAACACGGATAATCACAGCAGTCACGGCCCCGGGCTGCGCGCCTGGTTCGAGCGCCTGCGCCAGGCACTCAGCGGCGAACCCCGGGACCGGGACGAGCTTCTGGAATTGCTGCACGACGCCCAGCAGCGCAACCTGTTCGATACCGACGCTCAGGCCATGCTGGAGGGGGTGCTGCAGGTGGCGGACATGCAGGCCCGCGACATCATGATCCCGCGGGCGCAGATGGTGGTGCTGGAGAAGGACGCCGCGCTGCGCGAGGTCATGGCGGTGGTGGTGGATTCGGGCCATTCGCGTTTTCCGGTGGTGGGCGAGCGTCGTGACGAGGTCGTCGGCATCGTGCTCGCCAAAGATCTGCTGGAGCATTTCCTCGAGAACCCGGACGGTCAGTTCAACATCCGTGAATATTTGCGGCCGGCGCCCTTCGTGCCCGAGAGTATCCGCCTGAACGTGCTGCTCAAGAATTTCCGCGCCAGCCGCAACCACATGGCCATTGTCGCGGACGAATACGGCGGCGCGGCGGGGCTCGTCACCATCGAGGATGTGCTGGAGCAGATCGTCGGCGAAATTGACGATGAATATGACGTGGAGGACGAGGCGCGCATCCTCAAGCATACGGATAAGCGTTACACGGTAAAAGCACTGACGCCCATCGAGGATTTCAACGAGTATTTCGCCACGGATTTCAGCGACGCGGAATTCGACACCGTGGGAGGGCTCGTGATGCACGCGTTCGGGCATCTGCCGAAGCGCGGTGAGAAAATCCTGATCGGGCATCTGCGCTTCAAGGTAATCCGCGCCGACAGCCGCCGGCTGCATCTGCTGGAAGTATTGCGCAGGAACGCCACCGCATCACCCGGCCCTGACACCACGGCATGAGTGCCGCGTCCGTTTCCGGAGCGCACACGGCGCGGAACGCCGTCACCGCGGCGCTGCAGGATGGCGGCGCGCGTTTGCGTATGGGCATCCCCGGCGATGTGCTGGCTCTCGTTTGCGGCGCGCTCACGGTGCTGGCGTTCGCACCGTTCGGCCTCTATCTTCTTGCGAGCCTGACCCTGGCTGCGCTGTTCTGGTTGCTGCAGGATATTTCCGCACGCCGCGCCGCCTGGCGCGGTTTCCTGTTCGGCGCCGCGGAGTTCGCCTGGGGGGTGCATTGGCTTTATATCAGTATCCACACGATCGGCGACGCACCTCTATGGCTGACGTTTTTGATCCTCGCGGCGCTGGTCACCGTCATGGCGGTTTACAGCGCCCTCACCTGCGGGTTGGCGGTATGGCTCACACCGCGTGCGGGCGTGGTGCGCTGGCTTCTGGTACTGCCGGCTCTCTGGACCGTGTTCGAATGGCTGCGCGGCTGGTTGCTCACCGGGTTCCCGTGGCTGAGTCTCGGCTACAGCCAGATCGGCAGTGCGTTGAAAGGATACGCGCCGTTGCTGGGGGTGTACGGTGTGAGCCTGGCGGTGGCGCTGTCTGCGGGACTGTTGTTGACCCTGCTGACGGCGCGCGTGCGCCGGCGGATGCGGCTCGCGGCCCTGGCGTTGCTGCTGGCGGTGTGGCTGGCGGGCGGGCTGCTGGCGAACGTGCGCTGGACCCATCCCTCGGGCCAGCCCATTCAGGTGAGCCTCATCCAGGGCAACATTCCGCAGACCATCAAATGGGATCCGCAGGCCTTCCGCCCCACGCTTGCGCTGTACCGCCGCCTCACCGATGCGCACTGGGACAGCCGGCTGATCATCTGGCCGGAATCCGCCATACCGGAATATGCGGACCAAGTGCAGCAGGATTACCTGGATCCGCTGCAGCGGGCGGCACGTGCCCACGGCACGCAACTGCTCATCGGTGTCCCTACCGAGAACCTGACCACGGGTGCCGCCTACAACAGTGTCATCAGCTTAGGGGGGCACGATGGTGTGTACAACAAGCGGCATCTGGTCCCCCTGGCGGAATATTTTCCGCTGCCGAAGTGGGTGAGGCGCTGGCTCGAGAGCATGAATCTGCCCTATTCCTCCTTCACGCCCGGCGCCGCTCATCAACCGCTGCTTGAGATCGCGGGTTACCCCGTGGGCGTGTCGATCTGCTACGAGGACGCCTTCGGCAGTGAGATAATGCGCGCCCTGCCGCGGGCGGCGTTCCTGGTGAACGTCAGTGACGACGGCTGGTTCGGCGATTCCATCGCTTTGCCGCAGCACCTGGAGATCGCGCGCATGCGCGCGCTGGAAGCGGGACGATATTTGCTGCGGGATACCAACACCGGCATCACCGCCGTCATCGGACCCCGCGGCCGGATCCGTGAGTCGCTGCCGGCGGATGTGCGCGGGGTGCTCACCGCGGAATTCACGCCCTATGCCGGGAGCACGCCTTACAGTCGTTTGGGAAATCCCGCAATCGTGGTGCTCGCGAGTCTGTTACTGGCGGCGGGATTGTGCATGCGGTTTTTGCGGCGCCGCTGACGCACAGGCCGTTGGAGTTCACATGCCTACGCTGAATACGCACCATGCGCGGGTCGGCAGGACGTTGCATAACAGCCTGCCAAACGCCTTTTTCAATCGCGGCCGGGCTGTCTCATGAACCGGACCAAGCGGCGGATACCGTTTTCTGCGGAGGTTGCTGAGTTCATGCGTATCGCCATGACCCCCGTGTCCCTGCTGTATCTGGCGTTTGCCGTGATCCTCGGCGTGTCGCTGTTCAATCACGGACCGATCCCGGCCATGGAGCCGCGCTTCGCCGATGCGGTGCGGGAGATGATCGCACAGGGCCAGTACCTGATCCCGACCATCAACCACGTCCCCTACATCGAATATCCGCCGCTCTACTATTGGCTGTCGATCGCCGGCCGGCTCGCCGGGTTGCCACTCGCGGCGGCCATCCGCCTGCCCACGTACCTGGCGTTCTTTTTATGGCTGTTCTGGCTGCGACGCCTGCAGCGGCAGTGGTTCCCCGAGTGGTCCGCCGTGCTGTTGCCGCTCACCGCCGCGGCCCTGCCGGCGGTGCTCTACAATTTCTTCCATGCCCAGGTGGACGGCCTGTTGATGCTGGGCACGCTCATGGCCTTCACCGGGTTTGCGCGGCTGCGTGATGATCCGGCACGGCGCACCTTCCCCTGGGAGCTGTGGCTCGGCATCCTGCTGGCCACCGCCGCCAAGGGACCGGTGGGCATGGCCATCACCCTGCCCGCCATGGCGCTGGAAGTTGTCATCGCGTCCTGCCAGAAAACCGCACCCGCCACCGGTTCCTCACCGGCAGGGAACCGGCGCCTGCTGTATATCCTTCACGAGGCTTGGCGCATGGCGCCGTTCCGGGGGCTCGGTCTCGCACTGCTCGGTATCGTACCCTGGTATCTCGCCGCGGGCCTGACCAGCGGCTGGGAGTTCGTGCGCGGCGTGCTGGTGTACCAGAACTTCACCCGCTTCCTGCACGGTCTCGATCACCTGCAACCGTGGTGGTTTTACGGCGGGACGATCTGGGGGGATTTTTTCCCGCTGGCATTGTTGTTTCCCATCGGCCTGTATCTCGGCGTGCGTCATGGGCGGGAATTCCGCTGGCGCATGCCGCTGCTGTGGTCACTGGCCACGATCCTGTTCTTCAGTTTTTCCGCATCCAAGCAGAGCAAGTACATTCTCCCGGCCGCGCCCGCAGTGGCCCTGCTTGCGCTGGCAGCCGTGCCGGTGCTGTTCCACCAACGCTGGCAAAGACGGGTATATGCACTGCTCAAGGGTTGGGCGGTGCTCTTGATCGCGATCTTCGGCGTGCTGGTGCTCGCGTGGCTGCCGACCCAGCAACTGCGGATCGGCGGCGTGGGCGGATATGACCGCATCCAATCCGCCATCGCCGCACATCCGGGGAAGATAGTGAGTTTCCAGTGGCCGCGGCCCATGACGATCTACGTGCTGGGGGCGCCGCTCGCCTGGGTGACCTCAAGCCGCGCGCTCTATGCCGAGATGCAGGATGGCCGCATTCGGCCCGGGGACTACGTGCTGGTGAGCGACCGTTTCCTGCCCGGTGGCGGCGAGCCGGCGAGTCATACCCTGTTGCCCGCACCCGCGCCGCCGTATTTCGAAAAAGTGCTGAGCGTGAAGGCGGAGAAGCACATGACCCTGTATCGGGTGCTTCCGGGGGTACGCGATCTGCCGCTGCCGGCCACACCGCCTCCCCCCCCGCATCACTGGTGGGATCAGTTCGATACCGATTGAAGGATGGACGGCAAGGTTGCAGACACCGGCGCGACCCTGGTGCCCTAATATAATCGGCATGGGTGGTTTCCAGCGTATCTCCCTGAAGGTGGAGAGGGGCGGTCCCTTTCGGCCTGCGGGCCATCGCAGCAGACGGGTTTCGTATCGGTGGTGCGTGCAAGTGTAATGAGCAAGCGATGAAGATTCTCCACCTGCTTTCCCAGACCCAACTCACCGGCGCGGAAGTGTACGCACTGGCACTGTGCCGCTATCAGCTCGCCCACGGGCATAGCTGCCTGATCGTCTCCGACCGCCTGCACCGTTCCACGCCGGCACCGCATATCACGCTGCCCATTGACGACCGGCGTTGGCGGCAACGCTGGCAGAACATCAACCGCCTGACGGCACTGGTACGCGATGAACAGGTGGACCTGATCCATGCCCATTCCCGGGCCGCCAGCTGGATCGCCAATCGGGTGCAGCACCGGGTGCGGGTGGGATATGTTTCGACGGTGCACGGCCGGCAGAGCGTGCATTTCACCAGCCGGCATTTCAACACGTACGGCCATCATGTATTGGTTGTATGTGCCGATCTGGCGGAGCAGTTGGTGACGGAACTGGATATGCCGGCGGAATACGTGCGCGTGGTGCCCAATGGCCTCGACTGAACTCACCATCGCCTTCATCGGCCGGCTGACCGGACCCAAGGGCGAACTCGCGAAACTGTTGCTGCGCGAAGTGTTCCCGCGGTTCTCCGGCGTGCGCTTCGTGATCGCCGGCGGGCCGGTGACGGAGGAATTCCGTCATCTGGCGGCGGACGCACGGGTAACGCTTTGCGACGTGGTGGAGGACCCGCGGGAAATCATGCGCGCGGCGGATCTCGTGATCGGCTCCGGGCGCGTCGCGCTGGAGGCGATGCAGCAGCAGCGCCCGGTGCTCGCGGTCGGGGAGGCGTGTCGCATCGGTTTTGTTGCACCGGAAAACTTCGCGGCGGCCCGCCGCTCCAATTTCGGCGACAGCGCTCCGCCCCAGGTGCATCGTGCCGAACCCCTGGTGGCCGATCTCGAACGTTTCCAGCGGGGCTACCGGCCCCCGCTTGCGACCTACCCGGATTTTCTCGCCGAGTACGCCATGACACGCGTGGGGCCCATGGTCCTGGACGTGTACCGGGAAGCGGTACGCGCCGCCCGCCTGCCACGGCGCCCGATTCCCGTGCTCACCTACCACCGGGTGGTGCGCACTGCGCCCGCGGACTCCAGGGCGCGTATCTATGTGACGCGCGAGCAGTTGGCGGCGCAGTTACGCCAACTCGCGCGCCGCGGATTTGAAACCATCACGTTTCGCGACCTCCTTACCCGCCAGTCACTGCCCCGCCGTCCGGTGATCCTGAGCTTCGATGACGGTTATCGGGATAATTACCAGGAACTGCTGTCATTGCTTGAGACCTGGGACGCGCGGGCGGTGATCTTCGTGCTGGGAGACCGCGCACTGCGCAGCAATACCTGGGACCGGGCGATCGGTGAACCCGAGGTGCCGCTCATGGAGGATGGGATGGTACGTGCCTGTCATGCCAGCGGACGGATCGAGATCGGTTCCCATGGACTTACCCACTGCCATCTGCCGCAGGTGAGTGAGGCGGTCCTGCTGCGCGAAGTGCGGGACAGCCGGCGCGCGCTTGAGGATCTCATCGGCGCCGAGGTCGGCACATTCGCCTATCCCTATGGGGAGTTCACGGCCCGCGAACGCCAGGCAGTCGCCGCCGCCGGCTACGCTTTCGGCGTGACCACGGATCGGGGACCGCTCCGCATCGCCGAGGATCCTTATGCCGTGCGCCGTATCCCCGTGTTTCCCAACACCCGGGGGTTCGGTTTCTGGAAGAAGACTGCACCCTGGTATGGGCGCTACCGGAAATTGCTGGGTCGCGGTTGATGCGCGGCCGCCGTGGGACTGACACATTGGATACGCCCGGGTTTTTACCGCTGCACCGCGAGTTGTGTCAACTGCGGAGGGGGGTCATCGTTTTGAACGTCACAGGCCTGCCTCTTGTTCGCCGATACGCATTCGGGGACAGGCGCGGTTTTTCAGCCTCCTCATCGCCGTACCTGCGCGTGGATGCGGTAACCAACCTGGGGGTTCCGTGAAGATTCTATTCTCCTGCGGTTCTTCGTCCTGGGGTGGACTGGAGATGCAGATACCATTGCTCGCCCGCGCATTGCGCGACCGCGGCCATGCGCTCACGCTGCTGTGCCCCCCGGACAGTGTGATCGCACAGGAGATGTCCTCGACCGGGTTCCCGGTGTTGCCGCTGCCGAGCGGCAAACGGCATATCGCCGGAAGCATCGTATCCGTGGCGCACTTTCTGCGCAGCGGCCGCTACGATATTCTGCATGCACATGTGAGTGAGGATATCCGGGTGCTGTCGCCGGCACGCGCGCTCGCGTGTCGCGACACGCCGTTTTTCATCACCCGCCACATGGGGGTCAAGCATGCGCGCCGTGATGTCCTGCACCGGCTGTTGTACCGCCAGGTACGCCGCATATTTGCGGTCTCCAGCTATGTGGCGGACGGCGTGCGTGCCGCTCTGCCGGTCCCGCCGGACCGCGTCGCGGTACTGCCTCCGGGCATTGACCTGAGCCGCTTCCAGCCGGATCGGTATGATGGTGCGCAGGCGCGTGTGGCGCTCGGCCTTGACCCGGGCCGGCCGGTGGTGGGCATGCTGGGACGCATCACGCCCATGAAGGGACATGCGGAATTTCTTGAGGCCGTCCGCAGATTGCGGGACGGCGGGCGGGACGTGAATTTTGTGGTGGCCGGCGGCTGCGGAGACGGGGACCGGGAGCGTACCTATACGGAAAATATCCATGCCCTGGCGCGACGGCTGGGACTGGCGGACGCGGTGCGTTTCATCGGCTTCGCCGCCGAGCCCGCCGCCGTGTTCGCGGCGTTGGACGTATTTGTGTTTCCTTCCCACCTGGAGGCGTTCGGGCTTTCCCTGGTGGAAGCCATGGCGATGGGATTGCCCACGGTCGCCTGCGCCGCGGGCGGCGTGCTGGATATTGTCGAGGACGGGCGTACGGGGCTCCTGGTACCCCCCCGGGATCCGGCGTCCCTTGCCCTCGCGATCGGCCGGCTGCTGGATGATCCGGCAGGCCGCATCCGCTTGGGACACGCGGCCCGTGCAGCGAGCCCGCGCTGGGATATCGTCCGTATCGCCGAATCGTACGATTCCGAGTACACACGCGCTGTGGCAGGCGCTCCGGCATCCGCCTGATATAGTCAGAGGCGGCACGCCGCTGTCGTATCCCTATATTGATCCCTGAGGGGAGCCGGACAGAGAACAACAATGCAAGAAAGCTACGACGCACACCTGTGCGAGCAGACCGCGCAGCAACGCTGGGAGAGTGAAGGGCTGCTGCGCGCGCGCGAGCAAGCGGAGGGTGATAAATACTACTGCCTGTGCATGTTGCCGTACCCCAGCGGGCGGCTGCACATGGGTCATGTGCGCAACTACACCATCGGCGACGTCCTCACGCGTTTCCAGCGCATGCACGGCCGGAACGTGCTGCAGCCCATGGGCTGGGACGCCTTCGGCCTGCCGGCGGAGAACGCCGCCATCAGGAACGGCGTAGCGCCCGCCCGCTGGACGTACGACAACATCGCCTACATGCGCCGGCAGTTGCGGTCGCTGGGGTTCGCCATTGACTGGTCGCGGGAAGTGGCCACCTGTCGGCCCGAGTATTACCGCTGGAACCAGTGGCTGTTCCTGCGCATGCTCGACCGGGGGCTGGTGTACCGGAAGACCGGCACCGTCAACTGGGATCCGGTGGACCAGACGGTGCTCGCCAACGAGCAGGTGATTGACGGCCGCGGCTGGCGCACCGGCGCAACCGTGGAAAGGCGCGAGCTGCCCATGTACTACATGAAGATTACCGCCTATGCCGATGAGTTGCTCACGGCGCTGGACGGACTTGCGGGCTGGCCGGAGCGCGTCAAGACCATGCAGGCCAACTGGATCGGCAGAAGCGAGGGTGTGGAAATCGGTTTTCCCCATGACGGCGGCGTGCTCAAGGTGTTCACCACCCGCGCCGACACATTGCTGGGCGCCACCTACCTTGCCATCGCCGCGGAACATCCGCTGGCGCGGCAGGCGGCGGCGCGCGATGCGCGTGTGGCCGCCTTTGTGGAAGAATGCCGCCAGGGCGGCGCAACGGAAGCGGAACTCGCCACCCAGGAAAAGAAGGGCGTGCCCGCGGGCGTGTTTGTGCGCCATCCGTTAACCGATGAGAAGCTGCCGGTGTGGGTGGCGAACTACGTGCTCATGGCGTACGGCGAGGGCGCGGTGATGGCGGTGCCCGCCCACGACCAGCGCGATTTCGAGTTCGCCCGAAAATATCAACTCCCGATAAAGCAGGTACTGGAAAATACCCTTGTTTACACCCCTGAACTCAGGAGCAAGTTTCCGCGAGATCAGTACGAGGCTTGCTATTTTGACAACACTCTTTGGAAGGAATGGTACGCATCAAAATCGCAAGACAAAGTTCTTGTTATCCACTCCGGTAAATACAATGGTATGAGTTCGCAAGAGGCTATTGACGCCATTGCGAATGATCTCAAGAAAAAGGGGCTCGGCGAGCAGCGCACGGTCTGCCGGTTGCGGGACTGGGGTATCTCGCGCCAGCGCTACTGGGGCTGTCCGATCCCCATCATTCACTGCGATGCCTGCGGCGATGTGCCGGTGCCGGACAAAGATTTGCCGGTGGTGCTGCCGGAGGATCTGGTGCCGGACGGCAGCGGCAATCCGCTGGCGAAATGCGAGGCTTTCATCCGCTGCATCTGTCCGCGTTGCGGCAAGCCGGCGCGGCGCGAGACCGACACCATGGACACCTTCGTGGATTCCTCCTGGTATTACATGCGCTACGCCTGCCGCGACAATAGCACCGCCATGGTGGACAGGCGTGTCAATTACTGGTTGCCGGTGGACCAGTACATCGGCGGCATCGAACACGCCATTCTGCATCTTTTGTATTCCCGCTTCTGGACCCGGGTGATGCGCGACCTGGGTCTGGTGAAGTTTGCCGAACCGTTCACCAACCTGCTCACCCAGGGCATGGTGTTAAACCACATTTTCTTTCGCAAAACCGCGGCGGGCGGCATCACCTACTACAGTCCCGATGAAGTGGTGCTGCGCCCTGACGAGCGCGGCCAACTCGCCGGCGCCACGCTCAAGGCGGACGCCCGGCCGGTGGAATACGGCGGCATGGGCACCATGTCCAAGTCAAAGAACAACGGCGTGGATCCGCAGGCATTGGTGGACAAATACGGCGCTGATACGGTGCGGCTGTTCATGCTGTTTGCGGCGCCGCCGGAGCAGACGCTGGAGTGGTCCGAGTCGGGCGTGGAGGGCGCGCAACGTTTCCTGAAGCGCCTATGGAAGGCGGTAGCCGACCACGTGAACGCCGGTCCCGTCACGTCACTTGAACCCGCGGCGCTCGACGCGCTCCAGCGCGCACTGCGCCGGCAGGTCCATGAAACCATCGCCAAGGTCAGCGACGACATCGGCCGGCGCTATACTTTCAACACCGCCATCGCGGCGGTGATGGAACTCCTGAACGCGCTTACCCGCAGCGATGACGCAACGCCACAAGGCCGGGCCGTCAAGCAGGAAGCTTATGCCGCCATCACCCTGCTGCTGTGCCCCATGGTGCCGCATATCTGTGAGACACTCTGGCGCGAGCTGGGCCATGCCGAATCGGTGATGACGGCGCGCTGGCCCCTGGCAGACGCGGCGGCACGAGTGCGCGAGCGCATCGAGCTGGTGGTGCAGGTGAATGGCAAGCTGCGCGGCCGTGTGGCGGTGGCGGCGGATGCCGACCGGGAAAGCGTGGAAAATGCCGCCCTGGCGGAACCCAGTGTACAGCGTTTCATCGAAGGCAGGACGGTGCGAAAAGTGGTCGTGGTACCGGGCAAACTCGTGAATGTGGTGGTGTGATGCGGTCAGTGAACACCGGAGTTTTCTGGGCGGCCATGACACTCTGTCTGTCACTGGCAGGTTGCGGCTTCCATTTGAGCGGTGCGCCGCAACTGCCTGCAGCCATGAAATTGACTTATATATCCGCGCTGGGTGGCGATGCCGAGCTCATACGCGAGCTTCGGCGCAACCTCAACACACCCGTTACCGCCGTAACCGAGCATGCCGCCACGGCCACGGCGACACTCAACATCCTCCATTCCCAGCGCTACCAGCGGGTGCTGTCGGTGAGCAACACCGGCCAGCCCGTGGAATACCAGGTGGCCTACCAGGTGCAATTCTCCCTGACGGCGGGGGGCGGCAGGGTGCTGATAAGCCCGCAGACGCTGACGCTGACGCAGGACTATGCCTACGATGTGGCGAACGTCATCGGCGATACCGAGCAGGCCAACGTGCTATACGCCGCCATGGAGCGCAACATGGCGCAATTGATCATGTTCCGTCTCGAGGCAGCCGGCCGCGCCATGGGGGCACCCAAGTGAACGACGTGCGGCTTCCCGATCGCTGCCGGCGCCGTGCCGCTATCCTGCACGCGTTGTAGCCTGCAACTTGCGATGAAGCGGAACGCTTGAAACTCACGTCCGAACGCCTGGAGGCCCACCTCAAGAGCACGCTCGCATCCGTGTATCTGATCGCGGGTGACGAACCGCTGCAGCGGGAAGAAGCGGCGGATGCCGTGCGCGCCGCGGCCCGTGCCCGGGGATATGCCGACCGGGAAGTGTTTTTTGCCGAGCGCGGTTTCGATTGGAACCAGCTCTTGAGCGCCGGCGCGAATCTTTCGCTGTTTGCCGCCAAACGGCTTTTGGAAGTACGCCTGTCCGGCGGCAAGCCCGGCGACGACGGCGCCGACGCGCTCATGGCCTACGCATCCCACCCGGCACCGGACACGGTGTTGCTGGTTCTCGGCGGCAAGCTGGAGCGGGGCGGCGGGCGCTGGGCGGAATCCCTGGAACGGACGGGGGTGATGCTGCCGATCTGGCCGGTGGAAACACGCAACCTGCCGGGCTGGATCGGGCGGCGCATGCAGAGCCGGGGTCTCAAGCCCAGTCCGGAGGCGGTGGCGCTGATCGCCGAGCGGGTGGAGGGCAACCTCCTGGCGGCCGCCCAGGAGGTGGAAAAGCTGCTGTTGCTGCAGGGCCCCGGCCCGGTGGACGCCGAGGCGGTGCGCATGGCGGTAGCGGACAGCGCCCGCTTCGATCCCCATGCGCTGGTGGATGCGGCCCTGGCCGGCGAGCGGGGACGTACGGCGCGCATCCTGGCGGGGCTCAAGGAAGAAGGTACCGAGCCCACTTTTGTTCTGTGGGCGCTCACCCGTGAGATCCGCAGCCTTGCCACCATGGCCTGGGATATTCAGGGCGGTGCGTCGAGCCAACGGGTGCTGGCGGGTGCCTGGGAGCGGCGCCGGCCCCTGCTCGCCAAGGCCCTGGCCCGGCATGAGACGCGGGACTGGCAGCGGCTGCTTGCCGGCGCTGCCCGTACCGACCGGGTGCTGAAGGGTCAGGCGCCGGGCCGGCCCTGGGACGAGCTGTTAAACTTGTCGGAGAGCTTGGCGGGCCTCGACCTGCCGGCCCACTGACTGGGAGCGCCACCGCCGCGCATGAGGAAAATCGGCATTTTTGGGGGCACCTTCGACCCCATCCACTTCGGCCATCTGCGGCCGGCACTCGAAATTCTGGACGCGCTTTCCCTGGACGAGATCCGCTTTGTCCCCGCGGGCCAGCCGCCGCATCGCGGCGTGCCCGCCGCGCCGGCCTCGTTGCGCCTGGACATGCTCAAAACCGCCGTGGCGGGCGAAGCGCGCTTCCGGGTGGATGAGCGCGAGATCACGCGCAACGCGCCGTCCTACACCGTGGATACCCTCGCCGGGTTGCGCGGTGAATTTCCGCATGATGCTCTGGCGCTGATCGTCGGCATGGATGCCTTCCTGGGGTTTCCCGGCTGGCACCAGTGGCAGAAGATTTTTGATCTCGCGCACGTGATCGTGGCACACCGTCCCGGCTGGGTGCTGCAAAGCGCAGGCGTGCTTGCGGGTACGCTCAGTCAACGCCTTGCCTATTCGACAAACGAGATGGTGAAGTCGGTGGCAGGACGCATTGTGCTGCAGCCGGTGACACAACTGGAGATTTCCTCCACCCAGGTGCGTGCCTGCGTGGCCGCGGGCGGCGATCCGCGCTATCTGGTGCCGGAAGCGGTACGGACGTTGATCCTGAATTCCCATTGTTATAGGCAACACACGGAGCACTGATGCAAGCGGAGCAACTGCGTTATCTGGTTATGAATGCGTTACAAGACATGAAGGGGGTGGATGTCCGTGTGCTGGACGTGCGCCGCATGACGGCCATCACTGATTTCATGGTGATCGCCAGCGGTACCTCGGACAGGCATGTGAAGTCCCTTGCCCGCAACGTGCTTGACAAAGCGCGCGCACAGGATGTGCGCCCCCTCGGTGTCGAAGGCGAACAGGAAGGTGAATGGGTATTGGTGGACCTCTGTGATGTGGTGGTGCACGTGATGCAGCCGCAAGTGCGCGATTTCTACAACCTGGAAAAGCTCTGGAGTGTGGAAGCCCCCGCCGCGGATGCTGTACCCCCTGCCGCCGCAGCCCGCCGCCGGCGCTGAGTCGTGCGTATTCACCTGCTGGCCGCCGGCACGCGACTGCCGTCATGGATCAACGACGGTTACCACGACTACGCCGTGCGTCTCCCGCCGGAATGCAAGCTGGTATTGAAAGAGATTCCGCTCGGCGCGAGCCGGCGCGGTGGTGATACCGTCAAAGCCGTTGCCGAGGAAGGCGCACGCATGCTGGCGGCGCTGCCCACGTGCGCCCACATCATTGCGCTGGACCTGCGCGGCCGCTCCTTCAGCAGCGAAGAGCTGGCGAAACAGCTCAATCGCTGGCTGCAGGACGGCGGTGACGTGGCACTCCTCATCGGCGGGCCTGACGGTCTTGCGCCCGTGTGCCGCGCGCGCGCGGAATTCAAATGGTCGCTGTCGCCGCTCACGCTGCCGCATGCTCTGGTGCGCGTGATGGTGGCGGAGCAGATTTATCGCGCCTGGACGATACTGAAAGGCCACCCTTACCACCGGGTGTGAAGAGGTGAGGAGTGAGGCATGAATATTATGAATTCCGGTTTTATTTATCTCGCCTCAACCTCACCGCGCCGTCGCGCGTTGCTGGAACAGTTGGGCGTGAACTACCGGCTGATGAGCGTGGTGGCGGACGAGCGGGTGCAGCCCGGTGAAGACGCGGCACGTTATGTGCAGCGACTGGCTGCCGCGAAGGCCGAGACGGCGGTGCGCACGCTCGGTGTCCGGCCCAACCGCCCGGTACTGGCGGCGGACACGGCGGTGGTGGCGGCGGACGGTACCATTCTCGGCAAGCCGGCTGATCGAACGGCGGGCCTTGTCATGCTGGCGCAGCTCTCGGGCCGCAGCCATCAAGTATTATCAGCGGTGGCGCTCTGGTCGCCTGCGGGTATGCGGCAGGCGCTCAGCACAAGCCGTGTGACGTTTCGTCCGATTGCTCCTGCCGAGGCAAGGGCGTATTGGGATACGGGTGAGCCTGCCGGCAAGGCGGGCGGTTATGCCATCCAGGGCCGTGGCGCGTTATTCATGGAACGGCTCGAAGGCAGCTATTCCGGCGTCATGGGCTTGCCGCTGTTCGAGACGGCGCAATTGCTGGCGCAAGCGGGGTTTCGGATATTGAGTGGAGATAATGCGAGTGAGGGTGCGGGAAAGTGAGGCACCGCATGTTTTGCAGGCGGTTTTCACCCCTTGCCTCCCGCGCCTCATTCCTCACGCTTCACGTACGCGGGACTTTATGAGCGAAGAGATTCTGATCAACGTGACGCCCGGAGAAACGCGCGTGGCGTTGCTGGAGAATGGCGTGTTGCAGGAGCTCTACATCGAGCGCGCCCGGCGCCGCGGCCTGGTGGGCAACATCTATAAGGGCAGGGTATCGCGGGTGCTGCCGGGCATGCAGGCGGCTTTCATTGACATCGGCCTGGAGCGCAGTGCGTTCCTGCACGCGGCCGACATTGCCAAGGTAGTCTGCGGTGAGCACGATGGCAAGAATGACGCTCCCGCGGACATCCGCGGGCTGCTGCACGAGGGCGGGGAAATCCTGGTACAGGTGCTGAAGGATCCGCTCGGCACCAAGGGCGCGTGTCTCACCACCCACATCAGTATTCCCTCCCGTTATCTGGTGTATCTGCCTGGCGGCAAAGGCTTCGCGCTTTCCACTCGCATCGAGGAGGAAGCCGAGCGCGCGCGGCTGCAGGAACTGCTGCAGACTTTCGCGACCGCGGCGGGGAACGGGGGTTACATTGTGCGCACGGCCGCAGAGGGCGCGGCAGTGGAAGCGTTGCGCGCCGACATGCTGTTCCTTACCAGACTGTGGGAAAACATTTGCGCACACGCCGCGGACACGCCGCCCGGCAAGCTGGTGCACGAGGACCAGCCGCTCTCGGTGCGCATCCTGCGGGATCTGTTCAGCAGCGAGGTGGAGCGGGTACGGGTGGATTCGGCGGACGCGCATGCGCGCATGGGCGCTTTCACGACCATGTTCGTGCCGGAATTGGCACCGCGCCTCGAGTACTATGCCGGCCCACGGCCCATTTTTGATGTGTACGGCATCGAAGAAGAAATCCATCGGGCGCTGGAGCGCAAGGTACAATTGAAGTCCGGCGGCCACCTTATCATTGACCAGACGGAGGCCATGACCACCATAGACGTGAATACCGGCGCCTACGTGGGCCACCGCAATCTGGAAGAAACCATCTTCAAGACCAATCTGGAGGCAGCCCAGGCCATCGCCCGGCAACTGCGGCTGCGCAATCTGGGCGGCATTATCATTATTGACTTCATTGATATGGCCGAGGAGGAGCACAAGCAGCTGGTGTTGCAGGCACTGCGGCAATCACTCGCCCGGGATCATGCCAAAACCCAGGTCAGCGGGGTTTCCGCCCTGGGTATCGTGGAAATGACGCGCAAGCGTACCCGCGAGAGCCTGGAACACATCCTGTGCGTGCCCTGTCCCACCTGTCAGGCCCGCGGCTCGCTCAAGACCCCGGAGACGGTGTGTTACGACATCTTCCGCGAGATTCTGCGGGGAACCAATCAATTTGATGTGCGGGAATTGCGCGTGCTGGCTTCACAGGAAGTGGTGGAGAGGCTGCTGGACGAAGAATCCACCAGTCTTGCCGAGCTGGAAGGCCGGATCGGCAAGCCCATCCGCCTGCAGGCGGAAGCGTTTTATGGCCAGGAACAGTTCGACGTGGTGCCCCTGTGAACCGCTGGCAGCATATCGTCTGGAAATGGGCCGCCGGTGCCGTTGCGGCGCTGGTGATTCTGTGTGCCACGCTGGTGGGCTTGCTTCGCCTGTTGGCGCCGCTGGTGCCCGGTTACCGCGCGGATGTGCAGGCCTGGGCCAGCCGCACCCTGGACCGGCCGGTGCGGATCACCGCCATGGGCGCCCAGTGGGGCCTGTACGGTCCGGAAATCACCCTGGAAAAGGTCGCACTCCTCTCCCAGGATCGCCGGCGCATCGTCCTGACAGCGCGCGAGCTGCGTATCGGGTTTACCCCGGGTGCGCTGTTGCACGGCCGGGTTTCCCGTCCCAACCGCATCATTCTGATTGAGCCGCGGATCGTGCTGGAACGGGATACCAACGGCAGTTTCGAAGTGCGTGGCCTCGAAGGCAGTTTGAATCTTGGCCATGCACACACCGACTGGCGCGGGGCCCTGACCGAAACCTTCTCGCAGAGCGCGCAAATCATCATCAGCGGCGGTGAAGTGACGCTGTTCGACATGCGCGCACCAGCCACACCGCTGGTTTTCAGTAACCTGGGTCTCAAGATAGATAACAGCGCCGACAGCCATGAGGTGTACGGGCACGTGCGGTTGCCGACCGCCTTGGGCCGTACTCTGTCTTTCGCCGGCCGCATCCAGGGCGAGGGCATCCAACCACAAGCCTGGCGGTGGCGCGGCGATGTGCAGGGCACGGCACTCAATATGCCGCACCTGCTGTCCTATTGGTCCACCTACAGCGGACGTTTTGCCAGCGGCCTCGTGAATCTGCGCGCCGCCGCATCCGGTGAGGGCGGAAGCCTGGATAACGTGCAGGCCAGCATCAATGCCCACAATGTGTTTCCCGCCGCGAATGGCGCTGTCACCGGGTTCAGCACCCTGGCAGGCACTCTGAGCTGGATTCGCAACAGCAGCGGTTGGGCGTTGAGTGGCCGCAATATGCAACTGCAAAGCGGCCATGACATCTGGCCGGTCAGTGAATTCGATCTTCGGTATGCACACGCACAGAATGGTGCTGCCACCTGGTCGGGCGGGACCAGCTTTCTGCGCTTGCAGGACATCACTATCCTGACAGGCTGGCTACCGGAAAATATTTCCTCCCCCGTTACCGCGCGTCTGCTGCGGCTGTCACCCACGGGGGATGTGACGGATGTCAGTTTTCAGGCTCAATGGAGCGGCAAGGCCTTCGAGAATTGGTCCTTGCATGGCCGCTTCACCGATCTCGGCCTGCGGGCGGACGGGAACATTCCAGGATTCACGGGGCTGGATGGCGGGCTTGACGTCAATCAGGACGGCGGCACGCTCAGGCTCACCGCCCAAAATGCCTCGGCCACCTTCCCGCATCTTTTCCGCGCGCCGTTGCAAGCGGTTGCGCTTAGTACCGACGTGCAATTTCATCATGATGCCCAAGGCTGGCATATCGCGACGGACGATCTTGCCGTGGCGAATCCCGATGCGCACGTGCAGGCAAAAGGGACATTGCTGTTACCCGCCGACGGCAGTTCGCCGCTGATTGATCTGCAGGCGACGGTGCAGAACGCCAATGTCAAGAACAAATCCGCCTATTTGCCCGCGAGAATCATGCCGAAGGCAGTGGTGGACTGGCTCGATACTTCCATCGTGAGCGGCCGGGTGCCGGTCGGCAGCTTGATACTGCGCGGCAGGTTGGATGATTTTCCCTTTGACAAGGGGCAGGGCCTGTTCGATATCCGCTTCCATATCACGCACGGCGTGCTGGATTACGCCAGGAGTTGGCCGCGTGTGGAGAACCTGGATGCGGATGTGGAGTTCAAGAATCAAGGTATGAGCGTCGCGGTGCGGCACGGCAGCGTGTTCGATGACGATATCAGCGGTACCACGGCGGATTTTGCGGACCTGAGTAGCGGAGTTTTGGATATTCGCGGCATGGCGCGGGGCAGCGCCCGGACGACACTTGATTTTCTGCGTACCGGACCCCTGAAAAAGCGCTTTGGCCATTACCTCGGCAGTCTCAGGGTGAGCGGCCGCAGCGATATCAGCCTGCATCTGGTGCTGCCGGTTACTAATCCCGCACAGTTCAAACTGAACGGGCGTGATGAACTTGACGACGTGAGCGTGGGCGTCGCCGGGCGGCCGGAGTGGCGGCTTCGCCGATTGCACGGCAGCGTGGCGTTCGGCGACGCGGGCGTCAGCGCGGACCGCTTGCGCGGTGTACTGTTGGGCGAAGCCGTGACTATCAGCCTGCGTCCGCAACAGCATGGCAAAGGAACCGCTACCGTGGTGAGCGCCCGGGGTGGTGTCACCGCGGCAGCCCTGTCTTCGGCCTTGCCGGCGCCATTCAATAAAGTGCTGGCAGGAAATACGGCTTGGCAGCTCTCCGGCAGCCTGTCCGACAACCCCGCCGCAACCAGCGGCGGTCTGTCACTGGATCTCCGCTCCAATCTGCGGGGATTGGGAGTGGATTTACCGGCGCCCTTCGGCAAATCGGCTGATACCACCGCACCTTTGAACGCAACGCTGCGGTTGACGGGCGATGCCCGGCTGCTGTTGCAGGTGCGCTACGCGCACACCCTGAACGGTGAGTACCGCTTCCTGGATGAAAACGGCAGCTGGAGTTTTGATCGCGGTGCGCTGGTGTTCGGCACAGCCAAGGCAGCCCTGCCCGCTACGCAGGGGCTTATGGTGAGCGGCACGCTGGCGGAATTCTCGCTGGATGCGTGGAAGCCGTATTCGACCCAATCCGGTGCGGAGCTTTTACCACCGTTCCTGCACAGCCTGGATGTCGGTGTGGGGCGGTTCTCCGCTTTCGGCCAGGACATCGGCAATCTGCACGTACAACTGGCGCGTGCCAGTCATGCCTGGCATGTGACGCTGGCCAGTGCGCCCATCGCCGGGCGGATCACCTGGCCTTACCGCGTGGACCCGGCCCATCCGATTATTGCAGATATGCAGCGCGTGACGTTCATGCACGGGGCGAATGGCGGGAAGAACAGCGCCTCCGCGCCGCTCAATCCACACGCAGTACCGCCATTGCGTTTTACTGCCGTGCAATTCCGTTACAACGATATCATACTCGATAACGTGCATGCGGATTTCACGCCACGTCCGGACGGTGTGGATCTCAAGGCGTTTTCCGTTGCCGGTAACGGTTTTAGCATCACCGGCAGCGGCCAGTGGGTGACCCAGAGCGGGGGTACGCAGGAATGCAGTCTGACCACGCAGCTGAAAAGCACGGATATCGGAAAAACCCTGCAGGCTTTCGGTTATGCGCCCGGTATTACCGGTGACAAGGGCGAGCTGCAGGCCAGCCTGCACTGGCAGGGGGGTCCGTTTGACGACATCATTGCCACCCTGAGCGGAAAGATGCATGTGAAACTGGAAGACGGCCATCTGCTGGAAGTCAAACCCGGTGCGGGCCGCATTTTCGGCCTGCTCAGCATCAGCGCACTGCCGCGCCACCTGCTGCTCAATTTCAGCGACGTGCTCGGCAAAGGGTTCGCCTATGATTCCATCGAGGCCGACTTCACTCTGCAGGATGGTGATGCCTACACCGGTGATCTTACGGTTGCGGGTCCCGCGGCGCAAATCCATGTGGTCGGCCGCACCGGTCTCGCGAAGCATGACTTCGATGAGGCGCTTATCGTCAATCCCAGTGTCGGTTCCACCCTGCCGCTGCTGAGCGCCCTGGCAGGGGGGGTGGGTGTGGGCGCGGTAGTGTATCTGCTCACGCGGATTTTCCGGAAACCGCTTAATGAGGTCGGCGAAATGCGCTACCGGCTTACGGGAACATGGGATAATCCGATACTCACCCCGGTCGCCGAGCCAGAAGGTGCGACTCGCGGCCAGCACGGATAATTCCAGCGCCCATGAAGCCTATTGCTGTTCTATTGTTGCTCGTTACCACCCTCGGCAGTGCCGCCGCCGCCCGCGCCGGCAGTTACGTCATCACGGCCGAAATGTGGATGCAGCCGCGCAGCGGCCAGATCATGCTGCAGATGCCGCCGGTGCGCGCCGCGGTACACGACTGGATGCGGCATCCAGGGTCGCATATCGTGATTCTGCATTCCGGCGATGATATGGGCAGCCTGTGGTCGAGTGAAGTGCAGGACTGGCTGGTATCCCTGGGTATTCCCTCGGCTGATATTGAGAAACAGGTGAGCGGCCAAGATGAGAATTCCGTGACCTTGACCGTGGTGCCGTGAGTACGCACAAGGTCGCCGCCATCCAGATGAGTTCCGCCGCCGACGTGGTCACCAATCTGCGTGAGGCGGGCAAGCTCATGGCCAAGGCCGCGGCCCAGGGCGCGGAACTCATGGTTCTGCCGGAGAACTTCGCGCTCATGGCAAAGAGCGACACCGAGCGGACGGCGGCGGGCGAACTGGATGGCAGCGGCACTATCCAGGATTTTCTCGCCGAGAAGGCCAGTCACTTGCGCACGTGGATCGTGGGCGGCACGCTACCGGTGCTGGCCGGCAACGGCAAGGTGTATGCGCGCTCGCCGGTGTACAACCCGCAAGGTGAACGTGCGGCGTATTACGACAAAATCCATCTCTTCGATGCGCAGGTGAACAGCGCGGGCGAAAGTTATCACGAATCCGCGCGTACCGAGCCCGGCAGGCGTGCGGTGGTGGTGGATACCCCCCTGGGCAAGCTGGGGCTGAGCGTTTGTTACGACGTGCGCTTTCCGGAGCTGTTTCGCGCGCTGGCAGCGCAGGGGGCGACGCTGTTTGCCGTGCCGTCCGCCTTCACGCGCACCACGGGTGAAGTGCATTGGCAACTGCTTAATCGTGCGCGTGCCGTGGAGAATCTGGCCTTTGTCATCGCCGCCGCCCAAACCGGGCACCACGCCAATGGGCGTGAGACTTTTGGCCACAGCATGGTGGTGGATCCATGGGGCGAGATACTGGCAGAGCGCGATGCGGAACCCGGCGTGGTCACGGCTGTCATTGATATCGCACAGCAAGCACGTCTGCGTGCGCGTTTCCCGGTGCTGATGCACCGATGCTTGAACTGATTTGACGCAAACGCAGTATCGCATCAGACATTAGTAACAAGACCGGATAAACATGACATCATGGACAACATGAATTCCCTGCAAATCGCCAGACAGAATCTTCTGGCTGCCGCCGGCATGGATGAGCGGCACATTGAACGCGTACTCGGCCGCATCCTGGATTACAAGGTGGACAGCGCGGATCTTTATTTTCAGCTCTGCCGACAAGAATCGTGGGCGCTGGAGGACGGCATCGTCAAGGAAGGTTCGCACAACATCGAGCAGGGCGTGGGCGTACGCGCGATTTCCGGCGAGAAAACCGGCTTTGCCTATTCCGACGAAATTCTGCTGCCGGCGCTCACGCGTGCCGCCGACATGGCACGCGCCATAGCCAAACAGGGCGGCGGCAATGCGCTGCGCGCCTGGGAAGGCGGGCCGGGCCGTCAACTGTATCCACCCATGGATCCCATCACTACCCTCGAGGATGAGGACAAGGTGAAATTGCTCATGCGCGTGGACGCGGAAGCACGGCGCCTTGATGCGCGTATCAAACAGGTGATGGTGAGCCTCGCGGGCGTGCACGAGGTGGTGCTGATCGCCGCAAGTGACGGCACCTTTCGCGCCGATGTGCGGCCGCTGGTGCGCTTCAATGTAAGCGTCATCGCCGAACAGGGCGGGCGTCGCGAACAGGGTTACGCCGGCGGCGGCGGCCGCTTCGGTTACGGATATTTCCTGGATGATTCGCAGCGCGCATTGCAAATCGCAGGCGAGGCG
The DNA here is from genome assembly GCA_021816765.1 of Natronospirales bacterium. Taxonomy (GTDB): domain Bacteria; phylum Pseudomonadota; class Gammaproteobacteria; order Natronospirales; family REEB76; genus REEB76. Next base: position 208,673 of record JAKAXB010000004.1, read on the forward strand.
GTGCGCAGCGCGCTCATCAACCTGGAGGCGGCGCCGGCACCGGCGGGTACCATGACCGTGGTGCTGGGTCCCGGCTGGCCGGGCATCCTGCTGCACGAGGCCATCGGTCACGGTCTCGAGGGCGATTTCAACCGCAAAGGCACCTCGGCTTTCTCCGGACGCGTGGGCGAGAAGGTGGCCTCCGAACTGTGCACGGTGGTGGACGACGGCACCCTCATGGACCGCCGCGGCTCCCTCAATATGGATGACGAAGGCACGCCCACGCAGTGCACCACTCTCATCGAGAAGGGCGTGCTCAAGGGCTATATGCAGGACAAGCTCAACGCCCGCCTCACAGGCGTCGCCCCTACCGGCAATGGCCGGCGCGAATCCTTTGCGCACCTGCCCATGCCGCGCATGACCAACACCTACATGCTGCCGGGGCCGCACACGCCGGAGGAAATCATCGCTTCGGTGGAAAAGGGTCTTTACGCCGTCAATTTCGGCGGCGGGCAGGTGGACATCACCAGCGGCAAGTTCGTGTTTTCCGCGAGCGAGGCGTATCGGATCGAGAAGGGCAAAATCACGCAACCGGTGCGCGGTGCCACCCTGATCGGCAACGGTCCTGACGTGCTCACGCGGGTTTCCATGGTCGGCAATGACCTGAAACTCGACGCCGGGGTCGGCACCTGCGGCAAGGAGGGCCAGAGTGTGCCGGTGGGCGTCGGCCAGCCGACATTGCGGGTGGATGGACTCACCGTGGGCGGTACCGCGTGACGTTTCCGCCCTGGTAACCCTGCGCCGCAACTGACCCGGTGCGCGACAAGCCTCGCCGTTCAGGGCGGGGAAGGATAGCGCGGACGACCCTGGGAAGTCCCAGACGTGGGACGGCGTAGCCGCCCTT
>JAKAXB010000017.1 GCA_021816765.1 Natronospirales bacterium
CGTGGTCTTGCGATACTGTTCAAACCCCGCTTGCGCAAATGTCGCTTGCTTCTCACGCATGGCCTTCTCCATCAGAAAATAAATTGATGTACGCTATGACCACGCGAATAAATCAGAGTTTCCCTAGCCAAGAATGCGGGTGCGCATGTAATTGGCACTACATCTGGACGAAATGTCGAATTAGTGAAGTCCCTAGGAGCTGATCAAGCCATAGATTACCGTTCCGATGATTTTACTGAACGTCGCAAGAGTGTGGATGTAATTTTGGACACGGTAGGCGGTGAGCTTCAAGAAAAGTTGTGGGGTGTTCTGCGCAAAGGAGGCATCCTGGCTTCACTCGTTGAGCAACCTGCCGAAAAGGCTGCACAACGATACGGTGTGCTGGGAAAGCTGGTTAGCGGAAACTGTGACTGCACCACTTTGACCGCGCTTGCCGATCTCGTGGATGCGCATAGGCTCAAGATCGTAGTTGACAGCGTGTTTCCGCTCGCCGAAGCAGGGAAAGCTCACGAATTGAGCGCTTCCGGCCATGCGCGTGGAAAAATCATATTAGAGATAATTTAGGCTCTTCACGTTTCCGAGTGGGTGGATTTTAGCGGATTTCACGGATTCAGAGTTCCGGCAGCATGCAGGTGAGGACCTTGAGACGCAGGTATTTTTCGTCGCGTAGTCCGTAGGCACGACACTGGATGACCCGGATCTTGTTATTGTATAAGCGTCAAATTAACGACGCCCTACTCATTCTGAGATCGAACGTTTGGGTAGTAAATTCCGTGATGGATTGAGCAAGTATTAGCCAATTTGGCATGTGAGATAAAAATGCAGTTTCGTGATTGACGCCGGAGTGGCGGTCCGGTACGGCGCAAGCGGTTTGGTTCCCGGAAATCCCCCTTGAACACGCGGCCTGATCGGTTGCCACTGCCCGCGTTGGGGAAGACCACGGTGTGACCCGGTGCGGGAATGGGCGGGGGCGCGCCGGTTCCCTGGAATGTCCGGGCATACCCGGTTAGCGGTTTGCGCCGCCTTCTCAAAACACGAAATGGGCCATCACCAGAATAATGCCCATCTGCATCAGTCCCTGCAGTCCCGCCAGCCGGATGTTGATGCGGTTGAGACGGATGATCCGCTCCCGGTCTGGGGTCGGGCGTCCCAACTCCCGCCAGATCCGGAAACTGTTGGGCAGAAGCACCCCCAGCCCGATGAGGGTCATGACCAATACCATCGCCAGCGCAAGCAAAGTCCAAGGACGCAGAGGATTCCCCGGGGTCATGAACCCCAGCCTGGAGGCGAGGAACCAGCCAGCGGTGCCGGCGGTCAGGGCGACCATCGGGAAGTAAAGCAGTGTGCGCGGCACCAGGTAGGCGATCACCGCGGCGCGTGTCGGGGGCTCCAGCCGACGCAAGACGGGGCCGAGGATGAAACCCATGAGGAGGTCCGCGCCGGTCCACAGCGCCCCGCTGAGCACGTGGATCCAGTTGAGCAGGTACACGCTCCCCGTTGCCATGGCGACCAGCAGGACGGCCGGAAAGGCGAGCGCCCACCACGTCAACTGGCGAGCGAGTGGCGGGCGGGAAGGCGGTGCGGACCCTTGCATACCGTTGTCGCCGCCAATCAGGGGACCGACTTGGGTTGCTGAGGCACAAAGACGATATACGGGGTCTTGGGTGTTTGCCCAGGAGGAACATAGCTCGGCGCAGGCCTTCCTGCGGGACCCAGCCCCTTGATAAAAGCGTAGATGGCCCTGAGGTCGCGGACGCTGAGCTGGTGATAGTTCACCCAAGGCATGGGAGGCCGCATGGGATAGGCCGGTAACGGGGTCTTATATTTGAACATGGCGACCCATTGCCGCTCGGACACATGCTGGACGAGCAGACGCAGGTTATGGGCGTAAGTGGTTCCCCAGGGCCCTTGGAAGCCAACCGGGCTGCCGGTGAGCCATTGGGACCACGGCAGCTTTCCACCCGATCGCTCCCAACCGGGGGTATGGCAATCGTTGCAGCCGCCCGCCAGGACGAGGTATCTCCCCGCCTGCGTTACCGTCGGCGCCCACACATGCGGCGTTGCGCCCAACGCAACGGGGGTCGCCATCAGCCAAAACACAACTGCTTTCCAAACGGGGTTTTTCTTCATGGACTGGCCTCCGGATACCCGGCTTTATTGGCATTGCGCTGGCGCCGCTTAAGAACTTAAGAAAAATTCCACTTTATACTATATTAGTATTAGCTTCCAAATTGGCTTCCAGGCCGTATCCAGGAATAGTCAGCGATTACCTCTGTTGGGGAGATAGTCTCGTTCTCGGCCCGGAGCCGCGGAGCAAATGGGGTCACCGGAGCAAAGCACAAAGCACAAAGAAGCACAAAGACAAAGGAAAGCAGGGGTCAGGTCTTGAAATATCAGTATCTGATGCTAAGCTTGGGGCATGACCCGTCCGTTGCGTATCGAATACCCTGGCGCGTGGTACCACGTCACCGCACGGGGCAATGCCCGGCAGCGTATCTACACGGATGCCGAAGACTTCCGGGCGTTCCCGGGACTGCTGGGCAAGCTGAGCGGTGTCATGCTTACTGCCTCATGAGCAATCACTATCACCTGCTGCTGGAAACCCCGGAGGGTAACTTGGCGGCCGGCATGCGGCAGTTGAACGGCATTTACACCCAGGCCTTCAATCGCCGACACCACCGGGTGGGGCATGTATTCCAAGGGCACTATCACGCCATTCTGGTGGATAAAGACCGCTACTGGCGGGAGCTTTCCCGCTATATCGTTCTGAACCCCGTACGGGCGAAGCTGGTGAAGGATACGCAAGCTTATCCTTGGAGCAGTTATCGGGCCACGGCGGGAACCGGCAGCGGGCCCGCGTGGTGGCAATGCGATGGGCTGCTGAGCCAGTTTCATCGGCAGCGTCGCACCGCGCAAAAGCGTTACCGGCAGTTTGTCCGGGAGGAGCGAGGAGTGACGGGGCCGTGGACGCAGTTGCGAGGCCAGATATTTCTGGGGGATGAGGTATTTGTGCGGCGCGTACGCACACGACGGGCCGACAGAAACCTGAAAGAAATCCCCCGTGGCCAGCGGTATGCGGGGCGTCCCGATGTCAAGACACTGTTCGCGGAAGCGAAGACCCTGACGCCATATTACCGCAATCATACAGGTAGCGTTGAGCCCGTTGCAGGGCTTCAATATCGCATAATGCAAGCCGGAACTGGTGCTGGTCGCCGTGAATACGGCCGGCACGTTCGTAGTGGTAAGAGGCCAGTAAACCATCGCCGCGAATGAGCCCGCATAAATAGCCGCGGGTGTAATCCGTATCTTGGTCCGGAGGCGAGGCAAACGCGTTTGTGCCCATCAGTTTGTTGCACGTGGTGAGGTGCGACCGACGCACGCCGCTGACAAATTTCCATCCGCGCCCCGTTAGAAAACGGTGATCTGCGCCAGCCACCAGTTCCGTGCCATCCTCAAGCAGGATGCGGTACGCAGGCTTGATGACATTCCAATGAGCCAGTACCCGGGTTTTCACATAACGGCGATACCAACCCCGGCGCTGTGTACCGTAAATTTCATCGCCAGGTCTGATCTCCGCCAATGGGCGATGGTGCCCGTCAGTCATGAGTATCGGCGTGCGGCCGTCCAGGCAGTAAATACACCCATGCTCACAGCCACGATACGGGTTGATGGACTGGGCGAAGGGGATGTCCGGCGACTGGTTGCGGCTGATGATGGAGCGCGCCGGATCCGCGGTGACGGTGGTTTCCAGCGGAGGCAGTGCATCCTCTTCAGGCTGCTCCCAGCCATCACAGGAGTCTTCGCGAGTGCGGGTCTCGAAGCGCCCTGCCGGGTTGGAAAGGGCGCCCCGGCCTTTGCGCGAAGAAGCGGGTGGAATCGGCATGACAGTGTGGCCGTACGGAATTATCGCCAGGAAGCCGGGCGTCGAGCAGCGGGATTTGGGCGGAGACGCATCCCATGCTAAGGTAGCACCGCGTAAATCTCGATGAAAAGCCGCAGTAACGGGTCACAAATGATGCAAAAGACGTGGGGGTTTTTACTGGCATGTCTTGTTCTGGCGGGGTGTGTTATCGTTCCTCCCGCGGCGCCTCCCAAACCGCAGCCGGCAGCACCGGCAGTGGCGGTGCCGGCATTGATCGGTACCCCCGTGAGCCAAGTGGTGACTCCGCAACTGCAGGCTCTGATGGACGGACTCACCGACGGACAGGCCCTGCTGCGCTTTACCATTCAAGCCGATGGCAGCGTTCACAGCCCCCGGCTGGAGTTTTTCAATCTGTCGCCGTCGGACAGCGACGTGGTGCTGGCGGCCATTCGGCAATGGCGTTTCAAGCCCGCGATAGACGGCCATCATGCCGTGGAGCGGGATTTCATCTATCCGTTGTTTTTCGGTCCCGATGCCGCCCAGGACCGTACCCGCTTTTTTTGCCATCACCAGCACGACGTCTATGCGCCGGACAGCACCTGCAAGATAGTGAGCGTCGGTCAATGGCGCATTTACCGGATGAATCCGGTGTATCCGCTGGCCCTCCTGAGCAACCATCTCGCCGGCTCCGTGACCCTGACTTTCAATGTCGGTCCCAAAGGACAGGTGATTGATCCACGGGTCGTGAAGGCCGCACCGCCGGGGCTGTTCGACGCCAGTGCGCTCGCGGCCGTGAAGCAGTGGTACTTCGAGCCCCTGGACGGCAAGAGTGCCAATGACCCGCCTCAGCATGTTACCGTGACGGTCAAGTTCACGCCTCCCGTCATGAGCGGAACCCGCCGCTGAGCGGGGATTTTTGCCGCCGGAATTCCCGGGGTTTAGGTGTGCGCCAGCGCAGCGTTGCGGAGCATGGCCAGACAACGGTTCTGCGGCCCTACTCGGGTTGGGCGGTAACGGAGCCTGTGACTGTAATAGCGGGGTTCCGGTAGTATGGATGGGCCCCCCGTTGCGGCTGTCATGAAAGGGCAAGGTCATGCGCATGACCCGTTTTCGCTGGATCGTCATCGCACTCCTTTTTTTCATCACCATCGTCAATTATATTGACCGCTCGGCCATCTCCTATGCCATCGGCGATATCGCCCGCGACCTCAATTTCAGCCAGCGCGACCAATCGTTCCTGAGCGGCTTCATCCTGTCTGCGTTCAGCATAGGTTATATGCTGACCACCTTCTTCGGCGGCATTCTTTCCGACCGTCACGGTGCCCGGGTCACGCTGTTCTGGGCCGCACTGGTGTGGTCCCTCGCCATCGGCCTCACGGGCTTGGCGGTGAGCTTTGTCATGCTGGCCTGCGCGCGCGTATTGCTGGGCGTGGCGGAAGGTCCCAACTTTCCCGCCATGAACCGGGCGGTGGCGGATTGGCTTTCCAGCCGCGAGCGCGCCATCGCACTGTCCAATTCCCTGGTGGCCGTGCCGTTGGCGCTCGCCATCGGTGCACCCATCGTCACCCAGCTCATCCTGCATGTGAACTGGCGCGGCATGTTCATCGTGCTCATGGTCCTGGGGCTCATCTGGTTGCCGTTGTGGTGGTTCCTGTTCCGCGATTTTCCCGAGCACAGCCGCTTCGTGAATAGGAGGGAACTGGAACACATACGCGACGGCAAGCCGCTGGATCCGCAAGCTGGAATCCAATCCATGCACCACCGCCGGCGGCATATTCAAGGCATGTGGAAATTCCTGCTGTCCAATCCCACGCTGCTGGCCAACGACTGGGCGTTCTTCGTGTTCGGCTATTACCTGTTTTTCTTCATGACCTGGCTGCCCACGTATCTGGAGAAGGCGTATCACCTCGATTTGAAACAGGTGGGCGTATTCGCGATCCTGCCATGGCTGGTGGCGGCGGTGCTGCTGTGGAGTTTCGGCTATGTATCCGACGCGCTGCTGCGCAAGACCGGCAGTCTGCGCATTTCCCGCTCGCATCCCATCTGGATCTCGCAGCTTCTGGCCGGGCTGTGTATCCTGCCGGTGATTTTCGTGCATGATCTCAGCGTGATGCTGATCTTCATTTCCCTGGCTGTGGGCCTTTCCATGAGCGCCAATGCGGCTTTCTACGCCATCAATGTGGACGTGGCCCGGGAGCGCGCCGGCACGGCGCTGGGCGTTATGGACACTTTCTTCGCAATTTCCGGTTTTGTGGCGCCGTTCGTCACTGGCTGGCTGGTGGGCCTGACCGGAAATTTTGCGAGCGCGTTCTCACTCATGGCGCTGCTGGCGCTGTCGTCAGTCGTGGTGGTGATTCTGTTTCACCATCCGGACCACAGCGGCCGGTTGGGATCAAATTCAGCGGCCCGGTCCACGGGAGTCGCCAGGTTGTGAATGTCAGGGAGTAATCGGATGAATACAGCATTCAGGTTTGCGGTCGCCATTGTGGCAGCGCTGCTTGCGGCGTTGCCGGTAGTGGCTGCCGACAAGGTTTCCCAGGATGGTTACACCATCGCGCAGATCTTTGCCAAACCGGGACTCACCGGCTATCACCCCGAGAGCATGGAATGGAGTCCGGATGGACGGCATTTTACCTATCTGTTGCGCCGTCCGGGCAACGGGCTGGCGGATCTGTATATCGTGAACGCGGACACCGGTAAAGTATCTCTGCTGCTGAGCGCCAGGCAACTCGCCGGTGCCGCCGACCCCCCCAGCGCCATCAAGAACGAACGCGAACGGGAGCGCATCACGCGTTACCACGTGGCGAGCTATCACTGGTCGCCCAGGGGCGACGCCATTTTTTATCTCAGCAACAATCAGGTGTATCTCTACAGTCTGGCGACGCATCAGATCACGCAAATTACCCATGCACCGGGCCGGAAGCGCGATCCGCAGCTCTCGCCGGACGAGCAGTGGGTCAGCTATGTGAGCGACGGCGACCTGCACTACCTGTCGCTGCGCGGCGGACCCATCTATACCGTTGCGCCTCACCAGGACGGGGTGCTGAACGGCGAGCTGGACTGGGTATATACCGAAGAACTGGCGCTGCGTTCCGCCTATGCCTGGTCACCGGACAGCCGTTACATCGCCTTCCTGCAGTTCGATGAACGCCCGGTGCACGGCTTTCCGCTCATCAACTACATGGATCAGCAGCCGGCGATCTACCTGCAGAAATATCCGACGGCGGGTGCACCCAATCCCGTGGTACGGCTCGGTGTGCATGACCTGCTGTCCGACAAGACCGCGTGGATGGCCATGGCCGGTACGCCGAACACCTATCTTGCGCGTTTCGGCTGGCTGCCCCGGGGGGAGCGTGTGTACGGCGAAGTACTGAACCGTGCGCAGACCCAATTGCAACTGGTGACCGCCGATCCCGTCTCCGGACAAACCCGCACCCTGCTCATGCTCACGGACCCCGATTGGCTGGACGTGAATAATGATCTGTATTTCCTGAAAAGCGGCGGCTTCATCTGGAGTACGGACCAGGATGGTTGGCATCATCTGTATTTTTTCAGCGATGACGGCCGTCTGGCACGCAAGCTGACGCGCGGCGACTACAATGTGCTCAAACTCGCCGGCGTGGACGAAAAGCGCGGTGTAGTGTATTTCACACGCTACACCCACGGTCCGCTCGACACCGAACTGTACCGTGTGTCGCTGCGCGGCGGCGAACCGAGCGCCGTGACCACCGGACCCGGCACCCACGACATTGACATGGGGCCGAAGGCCCTGCACTACCTGGACACGTATTCCAATGTCTTGACGCCGCCGTCCGTGACACTCGCGAACACGGACAACGACCGGCGCTTTGTCATCCAGGCGGCGGCGAAACTGCCGTATCACTTCGAGAAGCCGCGGTTCTTTTCCATCCTTGCCGCCGACAACCGCACCCCCATTTACGCACGCATGACGCTGCCGCCGGACTTCAATCCACAGAAGAAATATCCGGTAATCATGTACCAGTACGGCGGGCCGGATGAGCCGCCGGTGGTGCGTGACATCTGGGGTGGTGAGCAGTTTCTTTTCGATCAATTGCTGCTGCAACAGGGCTTCATTTTGTTCGCCACCGATAACCGCGCCGCCACCTATTTCAGCCACCGCGATCAGGCGCTCATCAAGCTGCATCTGGGCAAGCTGGAGCTGGACGATCAGTTGGCGGCCGTGAGCTGGCTCAAGTCGCGGCCCTATGTGGACGGCTCCCGCATCGGCATCTGGGGCTGGAGCTACGGCGGCTACATGACCACCTACGAACTCACGCACGCACCGGGCGTATGGCACGCCGGCATCGCCGTGGCGCCGGTGACCCGCTGGCAGGACTACGACTCCATCTACACCGAGCGTTACATGCGCACGCCGCAGGAGAACCCGGACGGATACAGGGAAAGTTCATCGGTGGCCGCGGCCGCCAACTTGAGCGATCCTTTGCTGCTCGTGGCCGGCACCGGCGACGACAATGTGCACTGGCAGAATACCCTGCAGTTCATCGAGGCGCTCATCCAGGCGGGCAAGCCCTACCAGTTGCTCATCTATCCCAACAAGACCCACGGCATTTCCGGCCCAAAGACGCGTACCCATCTGTTTACCGCGATGCAGCGCTTCTGGCTGGAACAGCTCAGATAACGCCGACGCTCCCAAAAAACTCCCTGCCCGCCGCAGGCGGGCAGGGAGATGCATGACTCGCTTACTGCCAGGCGGCGCTGTCGTAAAAACGGGCGAGGTCCGTCCGGTATGCGGCCAGTGCCGGCAGGTGCAGATAGATCATGTGGCCGGACTCGTAGTAACCATACGTGATGTTTTTTCTGAGTGCCGCCGGCAGGCCCATGTGGTCGAGATCGTATTCAGTCTCGAAGAACGGCGTGGCAAAGTCGAAGTAACCATTGGCGGAGAACACCTTGAGGTTTGGATTTTTCACCATGGCATCGCGCAGATTTTCGGCCACGTCCATGAGCGGCCATTCCTGCCCATCGAGCCGCTGGCCGTTGTTCCAGTGCTTGCCGACTACCGGATAATCGGTCACAAGGTAGGTGCGTGAGGTCTGATAATCGAGATCGTTCCTCAGGTACCAATTGAAGGCCGCGGTGAACGCCCCACTGATGGCTGCATCGGAAGGATCGTAGCCCGGACGTTCGCCGACACGGTCCCGGTCGAAACCGAGGAAGCGCGAATCGAGGCGCCCGGTTACCCGGTCCTCACCGCGCAGCAGCTCCTTCTCGAAGCGGCCGGGGGTGACGCGCAGGCGGATTTCCAGCAGGAACTTCACCGGCAGGCCGGTGTCGTTGTGCAACTGCTGCGCAATGGCCTGCGTTTCGACCGGGCTCAGCTTGTCGCCCTGAGCGAGTGCCCGCGCGTAGTCGCCCAAGGCGAAGCGGCGCACCTGTTGCAGGAAGACGGCGAGGTCGGCGGGTTTGTGGGGCAGCTTGTCGTGGTACCAGGCGGTGGCGGCCATGGTGGGAAGATAAAGCTCATAGGGCAGATCAAGGCTCAGCGGCGGACCGGGGAAATCCACGTAGGCGTTCAGGTACGAGGATTGCAGGATCACGCCGTTACAGGCGATGCCGTGCTGCTGCAGCCAGTCCACCAAGCCCGCGGCGCGAGTGGTGCCGTAACTCTCGCCCAGCAGGAACTTGGGGGAGTTCCAGCGGTTGTTGACGCTGAGATAGCGTTTGATGAATTTTCCGAAAGAGGCGATGTCGGCATCCGTGCCGTAGAAATCCTTGGGTGTGCCTGTACCCGCGAGGCGACTGAAGCCCGTGCCCATGGCGTCAATGAACACCAAGTCGCTGCGATCCAGCAGGCTGTAGCGATTGGGCACGATGCGGTAAGGGGCGGGCGGAGTCGCTCTGGCATCGGCCGTCTCGACGCGTACTGGACCGAAGGCGCCCATGTGCAGCCACACGGAGGAGGAGCCGGGGCCGCCGTTGAAGAGAAAAGTAAGCGGCCGCCGGGCGGAATTTTTAACGTCGTCCTCGGTATAGGCCACATAGAACATGCTGCCGATGGCCTGGTTCTTGTCGTTGCGGATCAGGAGGTTTCCGGCGGTGGCGGTGTAGCGCAGGCGGCGGCCGTCGAGCGTGAGTGTGTGGTGGGTAACCACGCTGCGCTCTTTGAGCACCGGCAGCGCGGCCGCTGCGTTGGAGGCGGCGGGGGTTTCACCGGCATGCAGCGGCATGCCAGCCGCGAGCAGCATGGTGAGTGGCAGCGCCACAAGGATTTTTCTCATGACAGGTTCCTCAAGAAAACGCCCGCGGTGTCGCCGCGGGCGTCGCATTTCATGCAACAGTTCAAGCCGCCGTCATTCGTGTTCCGTGCGGCCGTAGAACCTCACCAGATTGGCGTGCAGCTGCTTGAGCGAGGGCAGATGCTCGTAGAGCATGTGGCCGCAGTCGTAGTATTTGAGGGTGATGTTGCGGCGCAGGTTGGCCGGCAGGCCCATGTGGTCCACGGTGTATTGCGTGGCGAAGAACGGCGTGGCGAGATCGTAATAGCCGTTCTCGATTTCCACCTGCAGGTGCGGGTTGTAGCGCATCGCGTCGGCGAGGTCCACCGCCACGTTGGTGTAGCCCGGCCAGCCGAAGTCGCTGAACGGCCCGGTCTTGTGCTTCCAGTCCCAGTGGCGGTTGACCGTATCGCTCAGGATCACGTAGGTCCTGTCCTCGCCGAATTTCAGGGTCTGGCGCACGTAGCGGTTGAAGGCCGCGGTGTACGCGCCGGTGATGGCGTCGCTCTGGGGATCGTTGAAGGCATATTCGCCCAGTTCGTCCGCCGCCGCGCCCGAGTAGCGCGCATCGAGCCGGCCGGTGATGAGGCCGCGGCTTCTCTGCAGTTGCGCCATGAACTGGAACAGGTTCACCCGCAGTCGGGCGCGTTCCAGGTAGGTCTGGGAGAGGCCGGTGTAGGCGGAGAGTTTGGCGAGCACGTCGGCTTTCTCCTGCGGCGGCAGCGTGTCGCCTTTCATCAGGGCGTCGGTGTACTCACCGGCGGCGAATTGGCGCACCTGATCGAGATACGCCGGCAGATCCGCCGGGCACTGCACCACTTTGTGGTAGCAGGCCGCCGCCGCGTAGCTCGGCAGGTACAGGATGTAGGGCTCGTCGTTGCCCGGATTGAAGCTCGCCGTCTGGAAATCCAGGATGGACGAGAGCAGCAGCACGCCGTTGAAATCCATGCCGTCGTGCTCCTGCAGGTAATTCACCAGGGCGGCGGAGCGGGTGGTGCCGTAGCTTTCGCCCAGCAGGTATTTGGGCGAGTTCCAGCGGTCATTGCGGCTCACGTAGTCATATATGAATTGTCCGAAGGACGCGGCGTCGGCATCCACGCCGTAGAAATCCTTGGGTGTGCCCACGCCACCATGTTCCTTGTCCAGGATGCGGCTGAAACCGGTGCCCATGGCGTCAATGAACACCAGGTCGCTGGCATCCAGCAGGCTGTATTGGTTGCTGACCACCGTGTAGGGAGCGGGCGGGGTGTGATGCGCATCGCCACTGATCACGCGCACCGGGCCGAAGGCGCCCATGTGCAGCCACACGGAGGAGGAGCCGGGGCCGCCGTTGTAGAGAAAGGTGATGGGGCGGGTGCTCGGATGCTTCACCCCGTCCTTGACATAGGCCACGTAGAACATGCTGCCGGTGGGTTTGCCCGCCTGGTTCTTGAGAATGATCGTACCGGCGGTGGCGGTGTAGTCAATGCGTCTGCCGTCCACCGTGACGCTACCGTGGGTGACGGACTGTTCCGCCTTGGGCGCGGCGGCACCGGTGCTCTGGGCGGCCTTTGCGTGGGCCGGCGCCGCGGCGGCAAAGCCGGCGTTGCCGAAGGCCAGGAAGCCGGCGACGGTCAGCAGGGTTAAAAGGCGTTTCATGGAAACCTCCTCGATTAAAGGGGCGAACAGGGTAACCGCTCCACCGGTGCAGGACCAGCCGCGAGCGTGACGTTTGTCATCTCATCCGCGGGTGCCGCGGGAGGCCCCGGCGATGAAGGCGTCTATGTTGTGCGAGAGCGCCGGCAGCGCCTTGGGATTGACGTACAGCATGTGGCCCACGGGGTAGTAGTCTTCGTGGATGTTGCCCGCGAGCGAAGCGGGCAGACCCATGTGGCTCAAGGTGTAATTGGTGGCGAAAAACGGCGTCGCCATGTCGTAATAGCCGTTGTTCATCATGAGCTGCATGCCCGGGTCGTTATTCATGGCGCGCGCCAGCGCCGGGGCCACGTCGCGCGCGTGCAGATTGCCGACGCCGCTGCCCAGGCTGTTCAGTGGTGAACGGTAGTCCCAGTTCCAGGCTTTGAACACCTTGCCGCTGTCCTGTTTGTACAGACGTGCGCTGGTGTAATGCAGGCTGTGGACCAGATAGTCGTCGAAGCTCGCCGTGAGTGCGCCCCAGATGGCGGTGGTGGAGGCGCCCGCAGCGCTTCGCCCCGGGATGGGCAGCAACGGCTGCATCTCCGGGGTGGTGAAGCGCGCATCGTAGCGGCCGGTCATGGCGTATGCGCTGCCCAGCAGCCGGCGCATGTACACCGGCAGGGTCATGCGCAGGTCGGCCTCCCTCCACAGGCTGGCGGGAATGCCGGTGAACCCCGCAAGCCGCGTCGCGATGCGCTGCTTTTCGACTGGCGCCAGGTGATCACCGGCGAACAGTGCCTGCAGGTACTCGTTGCCAGCGAAGCGTTCCGCCCGGGCCACCAGCGCCGGCAGACTCGGCGGTTGCGGATGCAGCCGGTGGTGGTACCAGGCTACCGCCGCGTAAGAAGGCAGATACAATGCGTAGGGGAGGTCGTTGCCGGCACGGAAGTTGATGGTGGGCAGATCCAGCACCGTGGAGCACAGGATCACGCCGTTGACGTACACGCCCTTCTGCACCAAATCCTGGGCCAGCACCGCCGAGCGCGTGGTGCCGTAACTCTCGCCCAACAGGAACTTGGGGGAGTTCCAGCGCCCGAAACACGTGAGATAGCGCTGGATGAACTGGGTAAAGGCAGCGGCATCGCCGCTGATGCCATAGAACATCTTGGGCTTGCCTTTGCCCACTATGCGGCTGTAGCCGGTGCCCACCGCGTCAATAAATACCAGATCGGTGCTCTGCAGAATGCTGTCGTCGTTGTTCACCAGCCGGTAGGGCGGTTGCTCCGCCTGGATGTCGCCCGGGGCCGGCCACACGATGCGCCGCGGCCCGAAACCGCCGACGTCCACCAAGGCCGAGGCGAAGCCCGGGCCGCCGTTGTAGGCGAAGGTCAGCGGCCGTGCGGCGGGGTTTTTCACCCCGTTCCGGGTGTAGGCGATGTAGAACACGCTTGCTGTGGGCTGGTGCTTGGCGTCATACAGCAGCAGCGTGCCGGCGGTGGCGGTGTAATCCATGCGCTTGCCGTCGATCACCACGCTGTGGTGGGTCACGACGCTGCGCTCCTTGGGCACCGGTGCCGGCTTGACGGCGGGCGCCGCCTTGTCGGTCGCGAACGCGGCGGAGACGGTGAACAAGGCAAGCAGGCACAGGCAGACGGCAAGCAATCGTTTCATGGAAATCCCCCCATGATGGCAGGCGGACCCACGCCCCTGCGCGGGTTTACCCCTAGGACCGGAAATGTCAGGCGGCGTTCCGGTGGCTGGCGGATTTTTCCCGGGACCGGGCTGAAAGTCCAGCCGCCTCCCCCAGGGAGGCGGCTGCAAAAGGGTGTCAAGCGCGGATCGCCTCAGCGGCGGGTGGCTCGTCCGTAGAAGGCGTCGAGGTCGTGGTGCAGTTTCGCCAGCGCCTTGGGGTTCAGGTAGAGCATATGCCCGGCGGGGTAGTAGCCGAAGGTGATGTTATGTTGCAGTCCCGCCGGCAGGTTGGCGTGGGAGATGTCGTATTCGGTGCGGAAGAACGGCGTGGCGAGATCGTAGAGGCCGTTAGCGCTGAAGATCAGCAGGTGCGGATTCATCACCAGTGCGTCGCGCAGGTCGGGAACCGCATCGGCCACCACGTATTTCTGGCCGTTCACCACATGCGCCCAGTCCCAGTGGCTGTTGGCGGTCATGTTGAGTCCCACATAATGACGCCGCGTGCGGTAATCCAGGTCGTGCTCCAGGTAATAGCGGAAGCCGGCGTTGAAGGCGGCGGACACTGCATTGGCGCTGGCATCCTGCCGGGCAGACGCGCCCACCAAGTCCAGGTCCGGCTCGTCGTAGCGGGCATCGAAGCGCCCGATCTCTTTGCCTTTGCCGTGCAGCAGCGCCTTCAGAAAGCGCGACAGGGACACCCGCAGGTTGGATTCGATGAGGTAGCGCTCACTCAGCCCGGTGTACGCGTGCAAACGCGCTGCCACGGCATTGCGTTCGCTTGCGCTCAGGGCATCGCCCTGGGCGAGTGCGGCGGCGTAGGGTCCGATGGCGAAGGCCCGAACCTGCCGCAGATAGCTTTCAAGATCCGCGGGGCAGCGGGTGACTTGGTGGTAACAGGCCACCGCGGCGTAGGACGGCAGGGTGAGTTCGTAGCGCAGGTCGTTGGAGTAGCGCGGTACGAAGCCGTCTTCGGGACCAGTTTCCGCGAAATTGAGAATGCTGGAGAGCAGGATCACCCCGTTCAGATTATCGCCCTGCTGTTCCAGGTAGTTGGCGAGTGCCACCGAGCGGAAAGTGCCGTAGCTTTCTCCCAGCAGGAACAGCGGCGAGTTCCAGCGGTCGTATTTTGTGAGATAACGCTGGATGAACGCGCCGAAGGATTTCACGTCCTGATCCACGCCCCAGAAATGCTTGGCCGGCGTCTTGCCGAGCGTGATGCTGTAGCCGGTACCCACCGCGTCAATAAATACCAGATCGGTTTTATTCAGCAGACTGTATTGGTTATTCACCAGCCGGTAGGGCGGCGGCGGAGCGAACTTGGCGTTGGGGATTTGCACGCGCCGCGGACCGAAGCCGCCGATGTTCACCCAATTCGAAGAGGCTCCGGGGCCGCCGTTGTAGGCGAAGGTCAGCGGCCGTTCGGCGGGGTTTTTCACCCCGTCCCGGGTGTAAGCGATATAAAACACGCTCGCTTCGGGCTGGTCCTTGGCGTTGCGCAGCACCAGGGTGCCGGCGGTGGCGGTATAACCAATGCGCTTGCCGCCGACCACCACACTGTGGTGGGTTACGACGCTGCGCTCCTTGGGCAGCGGTGCCGGTTTGACGGCGGGCGCCGCCTTGTCGGCCGCGAACGCGGCGGAGACGGTGAGCAGAGCGAGCAGGCACAGGCAGACAGCGGTCAGTCGTTGCATGGGAATCCCCCGGTTGAATGCAGTTGAGGTGCGCGACCCCGAGCCACGGACCCTCCTCTAGGACCCGGAAAGCCGGGCGGCGTTCCGGTGACCCGCGATTTTTTCCGGGACAGACGGGGAAATCCGGCCGCCTCCCGCGGGGAGGCCGCTGGGTCGGGCACGGATCCGGTGTAGCTGGGTCAGCGCGCTGCCACGTGGCGTGGGATTTCGGAGCGGAATAGCGTCAGGGACAACGCGGCGAGCATGAACTCGACGAGCGCGAATGTGCTAAGCGCGGCGGTGAAGCCCAGGCGCAGAACCTCACCGAAAACCAGGCTACCGAGACCGAAGCCGATGAACAGCGTGAAGACGTTCAAGCCCATCGCCTGTCCCGGCCGCTTCCCACCGAGGGAGGTAACGATGCCCGCAAACAGCGGCTGGGTCATGTCGTAACCCAGCGAGAGCAGTATCGCGATGACCGGCGCGAGGACCTTGGGAAAGCCCAGGATTCAGAAGCGTGGCCGCGAGTGAAAGCGTGTGTAGTTGCTACCTCATCGAGCCACCACCGTGCCGGAGTACATATTGGCGCCACAGTGGAATGCGTAGCGCCCGGGGTGTGGCGCGTAAAGCAAGACCGTGCGTGTCTGTCCCACGGGGACCGTGATCTCGGCCGCGCGACCGTCCGGGCCCAGTCCCTCAAAAATGGTGCGCAATAAACAGCCGCCGATATGATCGGTAACCGTCACCTCAATACCCCGCCTAGTCGGTATTTCAAGGGTGCGCGGCTGATAGGGATAACCGGTCGTATTGACGCCTTCGGTCAAGTGGTACATCGGGATTGAGGTGGGGGTAGTCCCAAATGCCGGCGTACCCTGGTTAAGATAGACCCCGTAGTTCTGTCCAAAGTAATAGAACAAGAACACACCGGTGCCGATAAATAAGCCCGCCGTGATACGCATCAGCCACGGACCCATGCGCCGCAGGGCGGCGAATACACGCTGGCCCAATGCCATCATCACCACCACTAGAAACGCAATCGCGCAACCGTACGCAAACACGGAAAGTGCGGCCAGCGGATAATTCCCGGCGATCAGCGGGATCAGCAGGATGCCGAGGAAAATGGGCAGCGAACAGGTATGCGACGCAGCGCCGTAGGCAAAACCGAAGGAAATGAGCGTGCGTTTCGGGGATGCGCCGACGGTAGCGGCCCCGACTTCCTGACGCGTATAAAGGCGATTCATCGGGTTCCAGCGTTCAAGGAACGCCAGCGCTCCCGTGCGTCCCAGCAATATCAGTGCGCCGAGAAGAATGAATGCCGCACCGACGACGGGAATGAGGTAAACCAGGTAGTTGTAGACGATACTGCCAAACGCGCCGACGAGGATGCCGGCCGCCGCGTAGAAAACGACAATTCCAAACGCGACCAATCCCGCGGCATAAACCAGCGAGCGCGAAATGATCCGGGTGTCTGTCTTAGGCGGCGCCCCCGTTGTGAGGTAGGCCAGAAAAGCCGGGGTGATGGCGATGCTGCAGGGCGAGAAGAACGAGGCCGCTCCACCAATCAGCGCCAACGCCAGAATAAGCAGGGGCGGCAGCGCCTGGCCCTTCTGGAGAATCGTGCCCGCGTGCAGATAAAGAAAGTAGCCTCCCACCCCCAGAAGCAGGAGCGTGGTGGCGGCACCGGCCGGGATAATCCAATGCCTGCCGGAAGACTCCTGTCTGCTATTCCGCTGCATAGTGTTTGGCTGAGTTGGGATCATTGGGCGGCGGATGGGGCGGGTTGAATTGCCGCTTCCGTCGTGTAGCCAATAAGGCCAAGACGCTCGGCAATGGCCGACTCTTGGAGTTCTGCGGAGTCAAACAGCACCTCGATACGTTGTGACGACGCATCGGCTCGAACCTGTTCGATACCCTTCAGGGTCTTCAGGATACGTACCGCGCGCTGTTCGCAACTCGTGCAATGCAGTCTCTGGTCACCGATCACCATGAACACAGCAGATTTGAGCATGCTCGTACTCTCACCGAATAGGGATGGAAGATAAACTACCGTGGTTACTTCAATCACGTCTCGGCAACCGCAGCACGTGTTCTGCCAACTCCTTTGACCGCTTCAAAGAAGTAGTTGCCGCGGCCCCACAAGGAGTTGATGAAGATTGCGGTGACACTCGCCGCCATTGCCACCATGCCCCATACCGGATAAACCAGTCCAGTCGCCGCCAGAGGAATCCCGATCCCATTGAACAGGAATGCCAGAGTTATGTTCTGTACGATCTTGCGATAGCTGTAACGGCTGACGGCATAGGCGTCCAGCACCGCACCCAGGCATCTATTTAGAATGACCACGTCCGCGGACTCGATGGCGATGTCGGCACCGGTGCCGAACGCGATGCCCACATCCGCCTGCATCAATGCCGGGGCGTCGTTGATGCCGTCTCCCACCATGGCGACGCGATCGGTCTCTTGATACCGCCGCAGGATCGCCGCTTTCTCCGCAGGCAGCACCTGTGCATGCACCTGCTCAATGCCGGCCGCTCGGGCGAAATGACGCGCCGCATGCTCGTTATCGCCGGTGATCAGGCTCGTGCGCATGCCCAGCGCGTGCAGCCGCTTTACCGTATCCGCGGCATCGGGCCTCAGCGCATCGCCCAATGCCAGCAAACCAAGCAGGGTACGCTCCCGTGCCACCGCGATCACGGTCAGTCCGGCGGTTTCCAGCTCCCGGATCCGCGCCGCCTGAGATGAGAGATCCACGCCTGCGGCAGCGACAAAGGCGGGGCTACCCACGGCGAGCGCCGTATCGCCCACGCGTGCCTTGACTCCTCGGCCGGCCACGGCTTCGAACGCCTGCGCTTCCGGGAACGGTAGCTTGCGTTCAAAGGCTGCGGCGACGACCGCGCGAGCCAGGGGATGCTCGGAGAAGGCCTCCGCCGCCGACGCGAGTGCCAGCAGTTCGTCCTCCGTGCATGCGATGGGCACCCGTTGCCGCAGGGCCGGGCGGCCTTCGGTCAAGGTGCCGGTCTTGTCGAACACGACGTGGGTCACGCGCCGCAGCGCCTGGAACGCCTCGCCGGTGCGCATGAGCACGCCTCGCTCGGCGGCTTCGCCCGCCCCGCGTACGATGGACAGTGGCGCCGAAATGCCTACGGCGCAGGGGTACCCCATGACCAGCACGCTCAAGCCGGCGAACACCGCCCGCCCGAGGTCCGGGGAGAGTCCCAGGGCGAGCGGTCCCAGGAGCCAGAAAAGAGTGGCACCGAACGCCGTCAGCAACACGAACGGGGTATATACACGCAGCACGCGATCCACGAGGTGCAGCAGCCCCGGTTTGAGGGCGCGAGCCTCCTCCACGCTGCGCACCACCTGCCGTAGAAAACTGTCCTCACCCACGGCCATGACGCGCACCAGCAGCGTGCCGTGACCATTGAGAGCCCCGCTGACCACCTTGTCGCCGGGGCTTTTCTCGACCGGTACGGGTTCGCCCGTGACGAGCGCTTCGTCCACGTCTGACTCACCGGATTCCACCTCGCCGTCCACCGGCACGCGTCCGCCTGGACGGATGCGGACGTGGTCGCCCACGCGCACCTGTTCGAGCGGCAATTCTTGTTCCCGTCCGTCCCTCACGACGTGCGCGACGTCAGGTTCCAGATCCAGGAGCTTCTTGACCGCCTGCGAACTGCGGGTCTTCACGATCAGCGACAGCCACTCGGAAAAGATGTGGTAGCTCAACACCATGACCGCCACCGCAAAAAAGGCCGCGGTCGGATAGTGGCTCGGCCTGAATACCAGCCCGATGAACCCGCCTGTCAGCCCGGCAAAGGCGCCCAACTCGACCAACACATGCTGGTTGAGGATGCCGCGCCGCAGCGCTTGCGCGGCCATGCGCACGATGTGAAACCCCACACCGAATATGAGAATGAGGGCAAGCAGCCCCGTAATCCAGGGGATGGCAGGGCCAAACGCGCCGCGGAGCTTCAGGGCATAAATTCCGGTGCCCAGCGCCGCCATCGTGGCGGTGCCGGTCAGCGCCCAGCGCAGGCCGTGTCCGCGCAAGACCACGAAAGAAAACGCCACCAGACTCGCCAACGAAAATACGCACAGCGCAAACCACGGACTGTTCACCGGATAACCGATAAATCCCATTGCTGCGATACTCATGCCAAGCGCTGTGAGAAAACGCCTGCGCTCGCGGACGAGCGCACGCTCTTCCTCGTCGAACGGGCGCAGCTTGCGCGGGTCGGAGAGCGTATAGCCCATTTCGCGCAACGTTCCCATGAGTCCGTCAGCCGAGGCGATGGCCGGGTCGTAGTCCACCAGCGCCTGTTCATGCGTCAGGCTGACGGCGACTTTGTGCACACCGGGGCGGCGACCTAGCACCTTTTCGATCGTGCCGGTGCAGAGCGAGCAATGCAGCCCGCCGATACGGGCCCGCACGCGGCGGCGATCGGCACGGCCGGTGGGTTCCTCGCTCCAATAGCGAAGCTCTTCTGGAAGAGTTTGCGCAGCGCTCATGCTGTGTTACCTCCGTTTAACTCGGTTGCCTCAATCGAATTAGGGATCAGGATAGATGCTGGAGTAAACTCCATGTCAAGGGGATGGAGCCTGCGTATGGGTGTTGTGGTTGAATTTTTCTACTCGCCTTACTGCCGACGTTGCGCCGACGCCCGGCGTGCTGTCCAAGCCGCGCTTGCAGCCCTGCCAAGCGGCGCGCTGATTTATCACGAGAGGAATGTCATGGAAGATTTGGAACGTGCGGTGGAGCTGGGCATCACCTCGACACCAACGCTGGTGGTTGCTGGCAAGCCGTTCCCAGTCGGTCGCTGGCAGCCACAGCGACTGCGCCGGGCGCTGGTGCAACATGTTGTGAACGGAGGTTAGCCATGGGAATACAGATCGGCAAAGCCGCGGAGATTCTCGGGATGTCACCCGACACACTGCGTTACTACGAGAAGATCGGTCTTGTGCCGCGGGCCGGCAAGAATTATGCGGGGCGACGGGTGTACTCGGAGAAAGATCTCGCGCGGCTGCGTTTTGTGCAGCGCGCCCAGTGCATCGGCTTCAGTCTCAACGAAATCAGCCGCTTGCTCAAGCTGCGTGAAAATCCCGGAAAATCCAGCAAAAGTATCCGCGCGCTGGCTGCGCAAAAATGCGGAGAGATTGAGGAACGGCTCCAAACCCTGAAGAAAGTGCGCGGCGAACTCACGTTGCTGATCAATCTGTGTCGCGGTGATTCCGCGCACTGTCCGATCCTCGACCGGCTGGATCACGGCTGATTCGGGCTGGCCGGAAGTAAAATGTCCTGTCAGCAGAGTAGTGGAACTATCTGCTGTCGCCACGCATCCCGGAAGGGATGTCTTTGGAGCGCGGTTACGCTGGTCTGGTCACAACACTTGGTAAGGCCGGCTCCGTATTGCGCCGGCGCTGGCAGGTTCAAAAACATGGGTTTTCGCGCGTGTTCGGTCATGAAAACGTTTCCCGCGGCGTCCTGTGCTACAATTCCTTGCGGATCAATTTCAACCTCTTTGGATGATTGAGTCATAACCTTGAAACGGCGCCGGAAAAGCATCCTGTCTTCGCTGACGACAACCGTCGTGCTGGCGCTGTCTCTGTGGACGCCATACTGCCTCGCCATGCAGGTGATGCCGTCGGCAGCCGCGGTGCAATGTTCCCGGGACATGGGCAGTCAGTCGGGGATGAATCAGCATTGTGCGCAACTGCAAGCGACTGCAAGCTATCTGGGCGCCAAGGCGGCGAGCGTCAGCATGCCAGACTGGCAGCCGCTCGCGACCGTCGTTCTCGTCTCTCTCACGCCTGCCTGCCGCATGCAGGCGCGCCCGGGCTTTTTTGTGGATTTTTCTCCACCCTCCTTTCTGCCACTCAATCTGCGTTATTGCGTTTTTTTGAAATAGCGGTTTCCTGAAACCAGATCGGTGCCTGTCCCGCGACAGGCAAGTTGTGTCCTGAATCAGGAACCGTTCCATGCGTGTTACATCCCGTATTTTTTCCACGCCCGCCGCCGTGGCTGCGGTGCTGCTGTTCGCCGCATCCGCCGCCGTGCCGGCATCGTCCGCACCCCCGCCTGCGCCGTTGACGCTCGCGCAGGCACAAGCGCGGCTTGCGCGCGTCAACCCGGCCGTGCTTGGCGCCGAGCAGTCGCAGGAAGCGCTGCGGCATCAGGCGGTGGCAGCTTCCCAGTTTCCCGATCCGGAGATCGGATTGATGGCGCAGAACTTTCCGGCCAACAGTCTCTCATCGCCTTCGCAGGGGCCGAACGCCATGTTGAGCCTCGGCATCAGCCAACGTCTGCCGGCCTTCGGCCAGCGCAGGCACCGGGGCGAAGAATTGCAGGAGGAAAGCCGAGCGGCGTTCTACGCTGTCGCCGCCACCAGGACGGAGAATCTCCTGGCACTGCAACTTGGCTGGTTCGACGCCATCTACGCCGGGCAGGCGCTCGAGGTGCTGCGCACCCAGCGCGAACTGGAGACTGAGAGCGCTCAGGCCGCACTGGCGCGCTTTCGCGTCGGCGCCGCCCCGGAAGCCGACGTGCTGCGGGCCAGACTGGACGAGCAGGCGCTGGCGAACCGCCTCTCCCAGGTTCAGGCCTTGGACACCGCCGCCCGCGCCAGAATTGCAGAACTGCTCGATGCAGAGGAGCTTCCCGAACTCGCGGCGGGCTGGCCGGTGATTCCCGAGCCGCCGGCATTGGCAGCTATCGAGAACGGTCTGGCCTACAACCCCCTACTGCGCCAGTCCGAGGCGCTCAACCGTGCCGCCGGCGAGGGCGTGGAAGTTGCCCGGAGCGAGTACCACCCCGATATCACGGTGTTCGGTGCCTATGGCAAAAGCTATTACCCGGGCATGCCCAACCAGGTGACGGCGGGCATCAACATCACGCTGCCGATTTTCACCGCCCGGCGTCAGGATCAAACGCTGGATGCCGCGCGCGCCAAGGCGCGCGCCTCCGGCTATGCGTACCTGCAACAGTCGCTCTCCCTGCTGCAGCGCGCGCGCACCCTGTTTGCCCAATATGCATCGCTACAGACACAGTTGCACCGCACGCGGGATGTATTGCTGCCCACTGCCAAAGCCGCCTTTGCAGCGGCGCTGGCCGCCTATACGGCGGGTCAGACCGACATGACCAGCCTGCTCAGAACCCAGCAGGCGGTTCTGGAATACGCCCTGGATGAAATCCAACTCCGCCGTGAGCTCCTGATCACCCAGGCGGAACTCGACTATCTGGCGACACACGTGGAGAGTCAGCCATGAACCGGAAAATGATCGTCTTCGTTCTTACGGCCGCCGTCTTGTTCGGCACGGGTCTCACCATCGGCCTCACGTGGCATGCCGGTGCACACTCGCCGGACACCGCGGGGCCTCGGTCCACGCCAGCGGAAAATCGCAAGGCAATCCCCCCGGAAAACTCCGCCCGCCGGGTGCTGTACTGGGTCAGCGCCATGAATCCCAAGCAGCGCTTTGATCACCCAGGCAAGGACAGCATGGGCATGGACTACGTGCCGGTGTACGCACCCGCTTCCGCCGCGCCGGAGGAAGGATTGAGGGTAAGCCCGCGCATGGTGCAGACCCTGGGAGTGCGCCTGGTGACGGTGCAACCCCGCCGGCTGGGCCAGGAAATCCACACCGTGGGCACGGTAGCGGTGGATGAAAACCGTCTCTACGACGTGAATCTGCGCGTATCGGGCTGGGTGACGGACCTCCGGGTGCGCGCGCTGGGGGATACCGTGCGGCGGGGACAATTACTGGCGACACTCTATTCGCCGGAACTGTATGCGGCGCAGAACGAATATCTGATTGCGCGCGGCCAGTCGCGGCTCCTCGGCAACGGCAGCATCGAGCGGGCTGCAGTCGAGAAGCTCGAACTCCTCGGCATGACGCGCACGCAGATCGCGATCCTGGCTGTGCGGGGCAAGGCACGGAAACTCATGCCGGTTCTCTCGCCTGCTGACGGCACCGTGCGCGCGCTCGGCACGCGCACCGGCGGCTACGTCACACCGGGCATGACTCTTTTCAAGCTCGCCGATCTCGGCCGCGTCTGGGTGAAAGTCGCACTCTACAGCTACCAACTGCCCTGGGTCGCGCTGGGCGATCCGGTGCGTCTGCGGCCCGCCAATGATCCCGCCCAAGTCTGGAACGGACGCGTGAGCTTCCTGTATCCGATGCTCAACGAGACGAACCGCACGCTGGAAGCCCGTCTGACGTTCGACAATCCGGCGGGGCTGTTACGTCCGGGAATGTTTGTGAATGCCACGCTACTCGGCACGCCGCGCACCGCACTCGCCATCCCCGCCGACGCAGTGCTGCGCTCCGCGGAGGGCGACTACGTGATGGTGGCTGAGGGACAAGGCCGGTTTCTTCCGACCCAGGTGGCACTCGGTCCCGAGTCCGGTGGCTGGGTGGAGATCAGGGCGGGGCTCAAGGAGGGCGATCAGGTGGCGGAAAGCGCCCAGTTTCTGCTGTACGCGGAATCCCAAGTGCAGCAGATCAACGCGCGCCTGCTGGGTCCCACGCCCGCCCCGCCAAAGAAGCAGCCAAAGATGCCGCCTATGCCGGGCATGCCGCCAAAAGGAGCGCAGCCATGATTCGCCGCCTCATCGAGACCTGCCTGGATAACCGCTATCTCGTCATGCTGGCTACTCTCGCGTTGCTGTTGGTCGGCATTCTGGCGGTCATGCGCATACCGCTCGAGGCCATTCCCGATATTTCACCGACCCAGGTGATCGTGAAGACCTCCTATCCCGGACAGGCGCCCCAAGTGGTGCAAGACCAGGTGACCTATCCCATCGAAGCCCTGCTGATGTCGGTGCCGGGACGGCGGGCGGTGCGCGGCTATTCCATGTTCGGCGATTCTTACGTGTACGTTATCTTCAAGGGCGGCACGCAGATCCGGCAAGCCCGCAACCTGGTGCTGCAGTACCTGAGTCAGGTCCAGGCGAAACTGCCGCCCGGGGTCACGCCGGCACTGGGTCCGGAAAGCTCCGGTGTGGACTGGATTTACGAGTACGCTCTCACGGACCCGAACGGCACGCTGAACCTCGCGGATCTGACCACGTTGCAGAACTGGTTTCTCAAATACCAGTTGCAGGCCATTCCCGGAGTGGCGGAGGTGGCGACCGTGGGCGGTATGGTGAAGGAATACCAGGTGGTGGTGGACCCCAACAAACTGCTGGCTTACCACATCACCCTGCCGCAGGTGGAGGCGGCCATCCGCGCGGCAAACGGCGAAACCAGCGGCTCGGTGGTGGACATGGGCGGCGCCACCTACATGGTGCGCACTTCGGGTTATGTCCGCAATCTCGGCGATCTTGAGAGCGCGTCGCTCGCCGTGCGCGACGGCATTCCCATCACCCTGCGCGACATCGCCCGCGTTCAGTACGGTCCGCAACTGCCCAACGGTGTCGCCGATCTGAACGGCCGGGGACAGGTGGTGGGCGGCATCGTCATGATGATTCAGGGGGAAAACGCCTATACCATCATCCGGCAGATCGAGAACAAGCTCGCTACGTTGCAGACATCTTTGCCCAAAGGGGTAAAGGTCGTCACCACCTACAGCCAGCGTCCGCTGATCTCGAGAAGCATCCACACCTTGAGCGAAAAACTACTTGAAGAATTCCTCGTCGTCGCGCTGGTGTCGCTGCTGTTCCTCTTCCGCGTCCGCTCCGCGCTGGTGGCCATTGTGGCGCTGCCGCTCGGCGTGCTGATGGCGTTCATCGTGATGTGGGCGCAGGACGTCCCGGCCAACATCATGTCGCTCGGCGGCATCGCCATCGCCGTCGGCGCCATGGTGGATGCCGCCATCGTCATGATCGAAAACATGCACAAGCATGTGGAGAAATCGCCGCAGGCCGATCCCTGGGCTCTGGCGCGCCAAGCCGCGGCAGAAGTCGGCCCGGCGCTGTTCTTTTCGCTGCTGATCATCGCCGTGTCGTTCCTGCCGGTATTCGCGCTCGGCGGAGAGGAGGGCAAGCTGTTCCGGCCGCTGGCTTTCACCAAGACTTACTCCATGACAGCGGCGGCGCTGCTGTCGGTGACGCTGGTACCGATCCTGATGGCGTATTTCATCCGCGGGCGGATTGCTCCGGAGCACAGGAACCCGCTGAACCGGGTGCTGGCGCGTCTGTACCGGCCGGTAATTTCGCGCGCCCTGCGTTACCCTTGGTACGTGCTGGGCGCCGGAGCGCTGCTGCTCGGCAGCGTCGTCGTCCCCTGGAAGTACCTGCAGTCGGAATTCATGCCGCCGCTCGAGGAGGGCACGCTGCTGTACATGCCCATCAGCCAGGACCCGTCCATTTCCATCGGCGAAGCTGCCTATGTACTCCAACTGACGGATCGCATCCTCAAGAAATTCCCCGAGGTGGAAACGGTATTCGGGCAAGCTGGACGTGCGCAAACCGCCACTGACACGGCACCCATTTCCATGTATGACACGACGGTGACACTCAAGGATCCGGGCAAATGGCCGCGGGCGCTGACGATGCGCGAGCTGGAGGACAAGCTCAATCGCGCGCTCAACATTCCCGGCTTGTCCAATATCTGGGTGCAGCCGATTCAGAACCGGGTGCAAATGCTGACCACGGGATTGCAGACGCCGCTGGGCATCAAGGTAGCAGGCCCGGATCTGGTCACCCTGAACCAACTCGGCGCCGACATCCAGGCGGCGGTGGAAAAGCTGCCCGGCGCCCGCACCGTGTACGCCGCCAAGGCCATCGGTGGGCGTTACATCGTGATCCATACGGACCGCCTGGCCGCTGCACGTTACGGTTTGTCCGTCGCAGATATAAACCGGTTCGTCGAGACCGCCATCGGCGGGGAAACGGTGGCGACCGCCGTCAACGGCCTGGAGCGCTTCCCCATTGTGCTGCGCTATCCGCGGGAACTGCGCCAGTCACTCTTGGCCCTGAAAGCGAGCCGCGTGGCCACACCCTCGGGCGCACAGATTCCGCTGGCGGAGCTGGCGGACCTCCGCATTGAGGATGGTCCGCCGATGCTCACCAGCGATAACGCACAGTTGAACAACTGGGTGTATATAGACCTCAAGCCCGGCACCGGCATCGGGGGATTCGTGCACGCGGCGCAGCGGACGCTCGCCAGCACCCTGCGCCTGCCGGCGGGGTACACCCTGTCCTGGGTGGGGCAGTATCAGGTGATGCAGCAGGCGGCGGCACGACTGAAATTATTGATCCCGGCGGTGATCGTCCTGGTCGCGCTGCTGCTGTACTTCAACTTCAGGAATCTCACGGAAGTGGCGATCATCCTGTTGACGCTGCCGCTGTCGCTGGTCGGGGGTTTCTGGCTGGTATATCTGCTGGGGTACAAACTCTCGGTCGCCGTGGCCGTGGGGTTTATTGCGCTTGCCGGCGTGGCCGCGGAATTCGGCGTGGTGATGCTGCTGTACCTGGACCTGTCGGTGAAAACCCGGCTTTCCGAGGGCCGGCTCAATACCCCTGAGGACCTCCATCAGGCCGTTATCGAGGGAACGCTGTTGCGCCTGCGGCCCATGGCGATGACCTTCGCGACGGTGGTGGCGGGCCTCTTGCCCATCATGTTCAGCCAGGGAACGGGAGCGGACATCATGAAGCGCATCGCGGCACCCATGGTGGGTGGCATGGTGAGCGCCGCCGCACTGAGCCTGGTGGTGATTCCTGCGGTGTATTACCTGTGGCAACGCGCTGTGCTCAGGCGTGCCATGCCGCATGACGGCGGCTCGTGAATAAACCCCCGCCTGCGGGACCCCGCTGGGGCTGTGTTGATCGCATGGGCGATCAGTCTGCCGTGGCACGGACGTGGAACTTGCGTCTGACTTGGCCAGTGCCCGGTGTGTGCAAAAGAGCCTGTAATGGTCGGCGGGATAGCCGCTGATGATGTTCATCGCCAGCGATACATCGAGATCCATGCTGTGCCTGAGATCCAAAAAAAACACCCACGGATCGTCCCGTGGGTGCAGTATCGCAAGGCTGTCTTGCAAAGTCAGTGCCGCGAGAGCACCTGGCTGTAGAACGCGCTCAGGTCCCGGTGCAGATCCATCAGCGTGTGTTCATGCAGGTACAGCATGTGACCCGAGTGGTAGAAGTGGAAACTGACGTTCTTCAGCAACGCGGGCGGCAGCTTCATGTGGGCAAAGTCGTACTCGGTCTTGTAGAACGGCGTGCCGAGATCAAAGTAGCCGTTGCCCGAAAACACCATCAGGTTCGGATTCTTGCGCATGGCATCCGCCAGGTTCGGGGCCACATCCGGCAGCGGCACCGGAAAGAATGAGCCCGGCACCGGATGTTTCCAGTCCCAATGGCGGATGGTCTGGTCGTTGAGGATGACGTAGGGACGCTGGCTCACGAACTTGAGGTCATTGCTCACGTACCAGTTGAAGGCGGCAGTGTAAGCCGGCGTGATGGCCTGGCTCATGGCGCTGTAGTCCGGGTATTCCTCGGCGTTGTCCCGGTTCCAGCCCTCGAAGCGTGCATCCAGGCGCCCGATGGTGCGGCCGCGGTCACGCAGGAGCTGCGCCCGGAAGCGCATCATGTTGATGCGCAGATTGACCTCGCGGATATATTTTGCGCTCAAGCCGGTGTACTCATGCAGCTTCTGCACCACTTGGTCGTATTCGGCCGGCGGCAGGCGCGTGCCCTCGAACAGCGCGTGCGCATACACGGTGCTGGCGAACTGCTCCACCTGCTGCACCAACGGCGCGAGGTGTGCGGGCTGTTGCGGCAGCGCGTGGTGATACCAGGCCACCGCCGCATAGGAGGGCAGATAGGTGATCTCGCCCAGATCCGTGCCCGGCCAGCCGTCGCCGTAGTTGAGGATCGAGGACAGCAGCACCACGCCGTTGAGCGCCACGCCGTTCTGCTGCAGCCAGTCCGCCAGGTTCGCCGAGCGGGTGGTGCCGTAACTCTCGCCCAGCAGGAATTTGGGTGAATTCCAGCGGTTGTTGTCGCTGATGTAGCGCTGGATGAACTGTCCGAAGGAACGCACGTCCTGGTCCACGCCCCAGAACATCTTGTCGGTGCCCTTGCCCACGGGCCGGCTGTAACCGGTGCCTACTGCGTCAATGAACACCAGATCGGTTTTGTTGAGCAGGGTGTAGGGGTTGTTGGTATTGATGTCATAAGGTGGCGGTGGGGTGGGAACGTGATCCTTCGTCATCACCCGCATGGGTCCCATGCCGCCCATGAGCAGCCAGACGGTGGAGGAACCGGGGCCGCCGTTGTACACGAAGGTCACGGGCCGCTTGGCGAGGTTGCGCACCCCGTCCTCGGTGTAGGCCACATAGAACATGCTGGCGGTGGGCTGGTTCTTGGCATCGCGCAGCAGCAGGGTACCGGCGGTGGCGGTGTAATGGATAGTCTTGCCATTCACTGTGACCCGGCCGTGGGTGACGGATTTTTCTTCCTTGGGAATCGCTGTGGCGGGGGTGGCCGATTTGGCAGCGGCGGGTGCGGTGTCGGCAGCCAACACGGGCGCTGCCAACACTGCGGCCAGCAGCGGGATCAAGACGAGATGGCGTTGCATGGTTTTCATCCCCAAAGTTTGGTGATACAGGAGGCTCAGACCATATTGGCGGGAGCAGGTTCCGTTACGGCCCCCTTATCGGGTGTCTCCCCGCCGGCGGATGCCGGGGATACGGGATACATCATGCCGTTTTAAATGCGTCGCGGGTGAGATTTTCAGGTCCGGCGGTCCTGGCCACCACGTTGTCCTCGATGCGCATGCCGCCACAGGGACGGAAAGCGTCCACCTTCACCCAGTTCACGTGACGGCCGTGTTCGCCCGCCTTGAGCCTGGCGAGCAGCGGCGCGATGAAATACAGGCCCGGCTCGATGGTGACCACGAAGTTTTCCTTCAACTCCCGGGTGGTGCGCAAGTAGGGGTGACCGTCGGGCTTGGGCAGACTGTCGCCTCGAGGACTTGCCATGCAGCCGCCCACGTCGTGGGTCTGGAGTCCGAGGAAATGGCCGAGGCCATGGGGCAGGAACGCACTGCTGATGCGTGTCGCCACGATCTCTTCCGGCGGCAGGCGCACAAAATCAAAATCATGCAGCAGTTTCGCGATGACGTGATGCGCATCGAGATGCAGTGCCTTGAAGTCGAGTCCGGGCTTCACCTTTTTGCCCAGCGCCTGCTGCTCTTTATCCAGCGCGTTAATCAGGGACTGGAATTCATCCGCTGCCGCGGAATAGGTGCGCGTTACGTCGGCGGCGTAGCCATGCACCTGGGCAGCGGCATCAATCAGAAATGCATGGAGTTGCGCGGGCTTGTCCCGGTTCCAGTGCTGATAATGCAGTGTCGCGGCATGCTCGTTGAGCGCGACGATGGCGTGGTACGGATGCTCATCGTCCGTCTGGCCACAGGCGGCGCAAAACGCATTATGGATTTCGAATTCACTGCCGCCGGCACGGAATACCTGCTCGGCGGCACGGTGACCCCTGGCACTGAGAGCATTGGCACGGCGCATGCATTCCAGTTCATATTCGGTCTTGGCGGCACGCGTGTAGTGCAAAGAATGGATCAGGGTTTCGGGGTTGACATCGGCGAAGCCCCAGTGCTTGAAGCGCTCCTGCCATTCGCCGAGGAAAGCGCAGCGCCTCGCCGTCGGCAGTGCGCCCGGCGCGTCTTCCGGCCGCTTGATGATACGGATGTCGAAATGCTCCACCCAGTAACCGGCCGGCGGGTCCGGCGGCAGGTACCAGTAATCCTCCGGCTGATAGAACACCAGCACCGGTTTATGACCCGGAACGTACACAACAAATGAATCATGGGCATGGGTGAGCGGCAACCAGTTCTTGAAATGCGGATTCACCCGAAACGGGTAATCCATGTCATCCAGAAACTGGGTATGCGGACTGCCGGCGAACACCGCCACCGCGTCGAAACCGGCCGCCGCCAGCGCCATGCCGAAGCGCTTTTGCACTGTCTCAAGATGAGCAGGGTAGTGTCTGGCCAAGGCGTCGTTCATGGCGGCTCCGGGACGTCGCGGGGAAGCCGGATTATTCCAGATTCTGACCGGGCCGGCAGCCTGTCCGCGGCCGCAGGCGGGCGCACGCGCTAAAATAGGCGCCGGCATCGGCGGAGAGAATCGCAGCATGGAATACCGGCGGCTCGGCAAATGGGGACTGAAACTCAGCGTCCTGTCTTTCGGTTCCTGGGTGACGTTCCAGAACCAGGTGGATAGGAAATTGGCCGGGCAATGTCTCGCCACCGCCTACGACGCCGGCGTGAATTTCTTCGACAACGCCGAGGCCTATGCCAACGGTGAATCCGAATGCATCATGGGCGCTGCGCTCAGGAATCTGGGGCTCCCGCGCGATTCCTGGTGCGTGTCCAGCAAGGTGTTTTTCGGCTGCAAGACCGACCCGAAGCCGACCCAGAAGGGACTGTCGCGCAAGCACATCGTGGAGGCCTGCCACCAGGCACTTGTGCGTCTGCAGGTGGACTATCTGGATTTTTATTTTTGTCATCGCCCTGACCCGGAGACTCCCATCGAGGAGACGGTACGCAGCATGCACGATCTGGTGCGGCAGGGTAAGGTGCTGTACTGGGGCACGTCCGAATGGACGGCGCAGGAGATCACCGCGGCGCACGCGATTGCGCGCAGCGAGCACCTCACACCGCCCAGCGTGGAGCAGCCGCAATACAATCTGTTTGCGCGCGCGCGCGTGGAGCAGGAGTACGCGCCCCTTTACCGAGACTATGGCATGGGCACCACTATCTGGTCACCGCTCGCTTCCGGTGTGCTCACCGGCAAGTACAACGACGGCATTCCGGCGGATTCGCGTCTCAACCTGCCGGGCTATGAATGGCTGCGGGAGCGCCATCAGAGTGAGGAGGGCCGCCGGCGCATCGAAGCGGTGCAGAAACTCTCCGCCATCGCGCGTGAACTCGGCATGAGCACCGGCCAGCTGGCCATTGCCTGGTGCCTGAAAAATCCCCACGTGACAAGCGTGATCCTGGGCGCCTCGCGGGTGGAGCAGCTCAGGGAAAACCTGAACGCACTTGCGCACCTGCCGCAGATCACACCGGCCGTCATGGCGCGCATTGAGACGGTGGTGGGCTGATGCCGGAACATTCCGGCGAGGCGGTGCCCGGCGAAATCCATCGGCTGATGTTCGAGGCCACAGCCTGCTACAACCACGGCGATATTGCCGGTGCCAGCGCGTGCTGTGCGCGCGTGCTTGCGCACTCGGGCGAATTTCCCGAGGCATTGCATCTGCTGGGTTTGTGTCGCTGGAAAGGCGGGGATCTCGAGGCGGCTCTCCACCTGCTGACCCGAGCCCAAGCCTTGCGGCCCATGGATGCGCAGTGGTGGCACAACCTGGGCATCGTGCGTGAGCAAAGCGGTGACACATCCGGCGCACAAGTGGCTTTTCGGCGTGCCGCGGAACTCAATCCGCGCAGTGCGGAATCCCATTACAACCTGGGCGTGACCTGTGAGGCGTTGGGTGACAGCGACACGGCGGAAACCGCCTACCGGCGGGCGCTCTTGGTGAATGACCGGCACACCGGCGCGGCCGCGGGGCTCGCGGCCCTCTGCGAGGCACGGAATCGGCTGGATGAAGCACAGCGGTGGGTGGATACCGCACTGCGTGGAAGTCCCGAGGATGCGGTCGCCAATCTCACCCAGGCGCAGTTGGATTTCCGCACGGGACGCTACACGCAAACGGCCGCGCGGCTGGAAGCGCAGCTGAAGCATCGTGTCCTTCCGGCGAGCGTGCGTGACGGGTGTCCCGTAGAGGCGGTACGCTGAGGTAGGCGACTGATGTCGGCGTCTGGTGTGGCAGGGTGCTCGCCCTGGGACTCACCCCCTGCGGAGCTTGCGTTCCGAGATCGGTTCCGCTATCGTCTGCGGCATGGAGACCCTGCTGCGCTACCGGGGCCGTGCGCTCACGACGGCCGATATCCGAGAGATTCGGGAGCTGATTGCGGCGCACCCGGGTATGAGCCGGCGGAAGCTGTCAGAGCGATTGTGCGAGCAATGGGGCTGGCGGCAGGCGAACGGTGCGCTGCGGGATATGGTGGCACGGGGGCTGATGCTGGCGCTGCATCGGGCCGGGCACATCGAGCTGCCGGCGGTGCGCCGCGGGTTGCATAATCCTCTGGCGGCGCGCCAATTGGCCCGTCGGCGACCGCACCCGGTGGAGGTCGATCGCACGCCCTTGTGTGCGAGCCTGCGGGAGCTGGGAGCGCTTACGTTCTGTCAGGTTCGGCGTACACCGCAGGAGGCGCTGTTTAACTGGTTGATCGAGAGCGATCACTATCTGGGCTATACCCGGGCGGTCGGGGAGCATCTGAAGTTCATGGTGTACGCGGGGGTTAGACCGGTGGCCCTCTTCGCCTGGAGCTCGGCGGCACGGCACCTGGGACCTCGTGATCGGCATCTGGGATGGTCGCTTGAAGCGCGGCGGCAGAACATTCGTTTCCTGGCCTACAACACGCGCTACCTGATCCCGAGCTGGGTACAGGTGCCGCACCTGGCCTCGCACCTGCTTTCGCGCATGACGCGGATGTTGTCTGTCGAATGGGAGAAGGTGTACGGGCATCCGGTGTATTTCGCCGAGACGTTTGTCGATCCCACGCGTCATCGGGGCACCTGCTACCGGGCAGCGAACTGGGTGATGCTCGGGCGCACCCAGGGGCGTGGCAAGGATGACCTCACGCACCGGCCGAACCGCACGGTGAAGGACGTGCTGGGACTGGCGTTGGTGGCGGACTTTCGCGAGCGGCTGCTTTCGGCATGAGTCGCAAGGGTGGAAAGCCGCACCGGCATGCCCCGATAGGCAAGCCGCCAACGATGGAGGTGAACCTCGAGGAGCTCGCGGCGGTTCTCGAGCGCGCCAAGGGAGCGTTGAGTGCCGAGGATCACGCGAAGCTGACGGCGGCGATGGCAACGCTCGCCTCGACGACGCAGATCGTGGCCGAGCTGATCGCACAGCTGCAAGGGAAGAAGACCTCCCTCGAGCGGCTGCGCCGGATGCTCTTTGGATCCCCGACGGAGAAGACCGATGAGGTGCTGGGCGAGGAACGCGCCGGTGCGGACCGGCAGGATGGGGCGGTGAGCGCATCGCCCGATGGCGCGGCGGCCCGCAAGAAAGCCCCTGGCCACGGGCGCAACGCGGCGAGCGCCTACTCTGGGGCCGAGCACATCCGGGTCGCGCACGCGGATCTTTCCCGGGGCGATGCCTGCCCCGGCTGTCCCCAGGGCAAGGTCTATCCGCTCGAATCCCCCGCGGTGCTGGTGCGCATTACGGGGATGGCGCCGCTTGGGGCGCGGGTATACGCCTGTGATCGGCTGCGCTGCAATCTGTGCGGAGAAGTCTACACCGCCGCCGCCGCCCCCGGGGTGGGGAGCGAGAAGTACGATGCGAGCGCCACCGCCATGGTGGGGATGCTGCGCTACGGCACCGGGCTACCGTTCAATCGCATCGAACAACTGCAGAAAGCGATGCGTGTGCCACTGCCCGCGGCCACGCAGTGGGATCTGGTGAGAGGTGCCCTTCCGCAGCTCCTTCCCGCACACGAGCAGCTGATCGAGCAGGCCGCCCAAGGCACCCTGGTGCACACCGACGATACGACCATGAAGCTGCTCGAGCTCACCGCCGAGCAGCGCGCGGCGGCGCTCGGGGAGGATGCCGAGGGGCGCACCGGGGTGTTCACCTCCGGGATCGTCTCGATCGGTGAGGGACGCAAGATCGTGCTGTTTTTCACCGGCGCGCGCCATGCCGGAGAGAACCTCGCCGAAGTCCTCAAGCGGCGCGCGGCGCAGTTGCCCATCCCGATCCAGATGTGCGATGGCTCATCAAGCAATACCGCCGGGGACTTCGAGACGCTGCTAGGGAAATGTAACGCGCACGGTCGGCGCAAGTTCGTCGAGCTCGCCGAGCTCTTCCCCGAGCAGGTGCGTTTTGTGCTCGAGACGCTGCGGGAGGTCTACAAGAGCGATGCCGAGGCACGTACTCGAGAGCTCAGCCCCGCAGAACGGCTGCGACTGCACCAGCGTGAGAGCGCCCCGCGCATGGCGGCGTTGAAGGAGTGGATGGACCGCCAGCTCACCGAGCGCCTCATCGAACCGAACTCGCGCCTCGGGGAGGCGATCCGGTATCTACAAAACCACTGGGATGGGTTGACACTGTTTTTGCGGGTGGAGGG
Organism: Natronospirales bacterium; assembly: GCA_021816765.1. GTDB lineage: Bacteria > Pseudomonadota > Gammaproteobacteria > Natronospirales > REEB76 > REEB76. Next base: position 34,248 of record JAKAXB010000017.1, read on the forward strand.
CGTGCCACTCGATAACAACGTGGTCGAAAGAGCGCTGAAGCGGGCGATCCTGCACCGTAAAAACTCGTTGTTCTACAAGACGCTCAACGGCGCGAAGGCCGGCGATGTCTTCATGAGTTTGATTTATACCGCGGAACTGAACGGGGTCAATCCGTTCGAGTACCTCACGGCCCTGCTGCGCCACCCGCTCGAGCTCGCCGAGCGAGCGGGCGAGTGGATGCCCTGGAACTTCGACTCGACGCTCGCGCGTCTGGAAGCAGGCCCGGACCCGCCCGCATAGGGATCGGGCCCGAGCCTTCGAGTCAGGAGGGTCTCGCTGCGGGCGGCTCGAGGGCAATCCGCCGCCACATCGGGGCCGCCTGAGCCCGCTGCGGATCCCCGCCCCAGATCAGCGCCGAGAACTCATGCGCCAGCAGCTCCCGGCTGACCGCCCCGGCACCCGCCGGCCAGTACCGGAATCTCCCCGCGCTCAGGCGTTTGCTCGCGAGCCAAAATCCTTGGCCGTCGTAAACCAACAGGCGGATCGCCTTCCCCGAGCGGGTGCGAAACACGAACATCGTCCCGTCGCCGGGGTTGGCCAATAGCACCGAACGGCAGACCTGCCCCAGCCCATCGATCCCGCGGCGGCCATCGACCGCCTCGATCGCCACCAGCACGCGCATCTGCGGGGTAATCTGGATCATGACCGCGCTCCCAAGCCTGCGCGGCACAGCCCCAGCACCACCTCGGTTGCCGCTCCCGCGGGCATCTGCACGGAAAAGCGCTGCCCGCCCGGACCCTCGAGAACCAGCCGACAGTCTCCACCGACGGTGAGCGCGCCGCTCAGATCCACGAACTGCGGCGAAGGAGGCTTCCTCGACCTGCTTGTGCGTGCCTGCCTGGGTCGATCCGCCGCCGCCGCACCGCTGAGGCGTTTGAGCTTGTTGTACTCAAGTCCCAGCACCCGGCTGCTGCGATGCACCCCGTGCCGGCGCGCCAGCCTGCCCGCCGCAGCCCACGCCCATCCTGGCAGGGCCTTGCCCGGCTGGCTATCACGCCGATACTCATCCAGCCGTTGCCGCAGACGCACCAGGTCCTGCGGTTGCCCGTTCTCTCTGTTGCCCATACGCTCCTCCAATCGCCCGAATTAGGCGTCAGAGAAACGCTATCAATCCCGGCCGCCCCCAGTCACGCACGCGTGCCGGAAGTACACGAAGCATCCGCTCTCGCCGGTCAATCTTTCTCTCACCCTTGGACGGCTGGGGTCGGCTTACGACCGGCTCGGGAAACATGCGGCTGCGTATGCTGCCTTCCTGCGGGCCAAAAGGGTACTGAGTGGCATGGCGGGGGACGCACCCGAGGACAGCGTGTACGGCCTTGCTTCCGCCAAACGCATGCGGCGTCTGTTTGGTGTCCTCGTAAAGGATGCCGACACGGAGGCTCGGGAACCTGCGGCGGTTTCTCCCGTGTTCCTGCTGGGATTCCCCCGTTCCGGCACCACGCTGCTGGATCAGATTCTCTCCTCCCATTCACGCATCGTGGTACTGGAAGAAAAACACACGCTGCAGGACATACTCAATGAGTATGCGGTTTCCGATGCGGGGCTCGCGGAATTTGCCGGCTGCGACGGCGCCACGCTGCAACATTATCGCGAGCGTTACTGGGCGCGGGTGGCGGAATTCATGCCGGGTCGGCCGCCCGATAAACTGTTCGTGGACAAGTTGCCGCTCAATACCCTGCTGCTGCCGCTTATCCGGCGGTTGTTTCCGCAGGCGCGCTACCTATTCGCCGTGCGTGATCCACGTGATGTGGTGCTCTCCTGCTTCATGCAGAGTTTCGAACCCAATGAGGCGATGCGGCATTTCTTCACCTTGGAAAGTACGGCGCGTTATTACACCGCCGTCATGGATGTCGGACTGCGGGCATTGCAGGTATTCCCACAGTGTATCCACCGGCTGCGTTACGAGGATCTGGTGGAGGATACACAGGCCGAAGCAAAACGATTGCTGGCGTTCCTGGGCCTGCACTGGGAGCCACTGGTGCTGGAATTCCACAAGACAGCACGACAGCGGCATATCAATACGCCCAGCTACCATCAGGTGGCGCAGCCGATTTACCAAACCTCACGCCAGCGTTGGCGCACCTACGCGAGTTATCTGCAACCGGTTACGGCCGACCTGCGGCCGTTTATAGAGTATTTCGGTTACACCTGAATCCTGACGGATTACACCCTGCAACCTCTGTCGGCCGCACTGCGCGACACACACCTCGCCCCGCCCCGCTGGGGCAGGCTCCCGATGTCCCGGATAGCGTGTGTTCAGTGCGGCGGCTGATAGGGGATGGTTTTGACCGCCGTGCCTGCCGCGGGTGCCGAGGAGGTGGAGGACATGCCGCTGCCGAGACACTTGTAGATGCCAAAGGTTTGCGCGCCATTGGCCATCGGCGTCA
>JAKAXB010000018.1 GCA_021816765.1 Natronospirales bacterium
TCGCCAGACTGGTGATTCACTATCTCCATAAACGATTGCCGGGCGACTGCTTCGAAACCGCCGGCCAGCTTGCCGCAAACTACTTCCAGTCTGTGCTTGAGATATGATTTTGTGGGGATAGGTCAGGATCTGACCCTATGTCTTTTTTACCAAGCGTTCAAGCGATGACTTTTGATAGATGAATCATTTCGGTTTCGCGACTCGATAGTGCGGGGGGGGGCAGGACATGACAGTTCAATTGACGATTCGGCGTCAGCACCAGCGTTGGCGGATGGAGATGTTTGTTTGCCCTGACTCCATTTCCTATTCGCCGAATGGATCCACCACTGTGAGGAAAGGGAATCGGTGAAAATCCGTGTCCCGCGTCCAGATCCGCTCGATGCCATGCTCGCGCATCAGCACGGCCGTGTGGGCGTCATGCAGGACATTGCCGCGCAGATGCGGCAGATCGGCAATGACTTGTGCAAGCGCGGCCGCGTGCTGCTCACCGGCCACCAGGACGCCAACGGCAGGCGCGGCCAGCACGGCGTCCAGAAAGCGCCAAGCGTCCGCCGCCGACCAGGGTTTGCGGAACACCCGGGCGTGCGTGGTCACGCGCAGGAATTCGTAGCAGATGCTCCAGGTCAGATACCACGGTGAGGTCTGCCGCCGCCAGCGTTCGAGCCGGGCACGGCAAGGTTCGTGATGCTCGGAATCCCGGTCTGCCGCGTAGATCAGGACATTGGTATCGACGACGAACACTCAGCGGTCGTCCATGGCCTTGAGCAGCGCATCGTGGTCGGCGACGTCCACTCTGTGCCCGCCGCTGCCCAGTTTCGGAAGCGGCAGCAGCGCCGCTCCGGGGCCGGAACGCCCGGAACGGAAAAGCAGGCGCAACGCGGCCTCGACCAGCTCGGACATGGTGCGCTGCTGGCGCGCCGCTTCGTGTCGAAGTTTGGCCATTACGGTATCATCAATATTGAGCGTGGTTTTCATATGGAAAACCATACGTGAGATATGGCTATCTGTCAATGCGATCACACCGGCCGGATTCCCGGTGACAACCCAGGAACGATAAACTTCTGAGCTTCACGGCCCTCTTGAAGTGCCATCACATCTTTCAGGATGGCGAGTATTCATGCCATTGCTGCCCGTGAGAATTCTTTGGGGGCAGAACGAATCGCCATGTTGTGGCGGAACGAGACCGAAAGCCGGTTTACCAGGCGGACATGCCGCGGCGATCAGCCGGCCGTCGCCGGCGTCTCCATGTCTTCACGCCGCAGATGCCGCGACTTCCACAGGATGGCGGCGTAATAGCATACGTAATAGCCCACCAGCACGAAAAAGATGGCGACGGTGAGCGGCCGCTCAGGCAAGGCGCCGAACGTGCCGGGAGACATCCCTCCGGATTGCATGGTGTTTATCCTCAGACTGGGGTAGAACACCAGGAGGTCGTAGAGGAACCGGCCGAGGAACACCGCAAAGACGATCAGACCGGTGTAGGTGTGCGGGATGTAAAACAGAGTGCCGTCGCGCTTCTCGAAGCGCGTGTGCCGGATACCCCAGACGGCGAGCACCACACCCACGCCGAGCCCACCGGCGAGCGAAGCGGCCAGCGTTGCGGACAAGAGCGCGCCCGGCAGCAGCAGTACGGCAATGAGCGTAAGGACCGCGATCCGGAAAATCATGCGCCGCGGCCGCAACGGCTGGTGTCCGAAGCTGCGCCGGAAGCGCCGGTACATCACGAACAATACCAGCGCAGCGAGGAACAGCGTGCCCGCGATTTCCGTCAGCATGGGAGGCATGGGGTAACTCTCTTTTGAGCGCGACGCACTGTAACACGCAGGGCGATGGTCAGTAATCCGTGTCGCGCAACAGCAGGCGGGTGCGCTCCGGCGCGCTGAGCTCCAGTGCCGCCGCCCCGTCCCAGTCGTGCATCGGCATCGCGTCGAGACCGCGCGCTGCGAGTCGCGCTGCACTGTCCGCCAGCCGCTCGCACACGAATACCAGCGTCGCTGGCGGCGGCGCGGCGCGCTGCAACCCCACGTTGAGATGCTCTACGGAAAGCTGCGCGCGGGCAGCGGACGGGCTTTGATCGCCGGTGGGCAGGAAGCCGAGCTGTTCCCAGAACCGCCCTTCAGCGGCGGGATCGGGCACCGGCAGCCGATATTCGCGGAAATATCCGCAGAGCGAATCGTTGCCCGACACCGGTTGCAGTGGCGAGCAGGTGCGCGCCTCAAGCAGCGTGATCATCTGGCCCGACGGCGTACAAAATCCCACCTCGTTGAATTCCTCTTCGTCGAGTTTGCGGAAAGAGAACCCGACGCCGAGCGTCTCCAGATCCTGTATATGGCTGCGCAGATCCGGCAGCACGAACGTGAGGGATGGCGAAGGGAAATCGTAGCGGTGCAGGCCCAGATACAACCGGCCATCGGAAAGCACGGCATACGGGTGCTGCCAGGTCTCACCGACCGGCACCTGCTGCAAACCGAGTCGCTCGTAGAACTGCACCGAGGCCAGAATATCGGGTGTGGTAATGCTGATTTCGAGGAACGTACCCAGCACCGCGCACCTCAATCCGCAAGTGCGCACTGTACAACATCCGCCAGCGCCGCCACGTGATCACGGCGTGCGTTGAGTGCCGGGATGTAGCGCAGTTCGGCACCGCCGGCTTCGCGGAACACCTCGGCATAGCGCAGCGCAATCTCCTCGAGCGTTTCCAGACAGTCGGCCGCGAATCCCGGGCACACTACGTCCACGGTTTTCACACCTGTGGCGGCAAGGGTTTTCATACTCTCGTCGGTGTAGGGCGTAAGCCACTCCGCGGGTCCGAAGCGCGACTGGAAGGTCAATTGCCAGGCAACCTCCTTGAGACCGAGCGCGGCGGCGAACAGACGCGCGCTCGTCGCGCACTGACCGGGATACGGGTCGCCCCGGTCCGCCACCTGTCTGGGAATGCCGTGGAAGGACAGGAGCAGCTTCTCGCCGCGGCCGTGGGTCTGCCAGTATTCGCGTACGCTCACCGCGAGTGCCGCGATGTATCCCGGATGATCCTGGTAACTCTTGATGAAACGCACCTCCGGGGTCCATCGCAGATTCCCCAGCGTGCGCGTCAGCGCCTTGCGCGTCGAGCCGGTGGTGGCTTCGGCATACTGGGGATAGAGCGGCAGCACTGCGAGGTGCGTGACGCCGGCCGCGCGCAGTTCCGAAAGTGCCGCATGCAGCGAAGGCTTGCCATAACGCATGCCGAGGGCCAGCGGCCAGAAATTACCGGTGCGCGTGGCGAGTTCCGTGCCGAGGGCGGCGGCGATGGCACGGGTGTGGACCAGGAGCGGGGAACCCGCCGGAGTCCAGATGCGGGCATAGGCTTCGGCAGACTTTGCCGGGCGCGTGCGCAGCACCAAGCCGTGCAGAATGGGCCACCACAGCAATCGCGGCAGCGTTACTACATCGGGATCGGCAAGAAATTCCCCCAGATACCTGCGCAGCGCCGGCGCCGTGGGCGCATCCGGGGTTCCCAGATTGCTGACCAGCAGGCCGGGGAGTTCAGAAGGCCGGTTCATGGCGGGGCATGATACCAGCCCGCTTGCTTTGCTGAACCGCGCGTTTATACAGTGAGCCGCAACGGGCGGCCTCGCGGTCGCCGGGTCGCTCCATCCATCGGAACAGGGGAATTACCATGTCCATGCTGTCGGATTTTCGTCAGTTCATCATGCGCGGCAATGTCGTGGACATGGCCGTGGGCATCATTATCGGCGCCTCATTTGGCAGCATCGTCAAGTCCCTGGTGGACGACGTGATCATGCCGCCCATCGGCATGCTGCTCGGCAACGTGGATTTCTCCAACCTGTTCGTGGTGCTCAAGGACGGCACCAAGGTGCCGCCACCCTATGCCAATATCGCCCAGGCGCATGCCGCCGGCGCGGTAACCCTGAACTATGGCCTGTTCATCAACACCGTCATCACCTTCATCATCGTCGCCATCGCGGTATTCATTCTCATCCGCGCCATGATGCAGGTGCAAAACAGGCTGACCAAGCCCGCAGCGGCGGCCACCACCAAAGAATGTCCGCAGTGCTATTCGACCATCAATATCAAGGCGACACGCTGCCCGAACTGCACGTCCAGCCTCTGATTTTGTTTTCTGAAAAAGCTGGCTGCTGTAAAAACAACAGCCGGCTTTCTCGTGCTCAGAACTGCAATCCGGTCAGCGTTCAAGAATGGCGGTGACGCCCATGCCGCCGCCGGTGCAGATGGAGATGAGACCTCGACCCTTGCCTTTCTGGGCCAGTAATTTGGCGAGTCCCGCGACGATGCGCCCGCCTGTGGCGCCGAAGGGGTGCCCCAGCGCCACGCTGCCGCCTTTCACATTGAGCTTGTTACGGTCTATGGAGCCGAGCGCTTCCTTGCGACCCAGGCGCGTGCGGCAATAGTCCGCCGATTCCCAGGCCTTGAGGGTGCACAACACCTGCGCGGCGAAGGCTTCGTGGATCTCGTAGAAATCGAAATCCTGCAGCTTCAATCCGGCGCGATCCAGCATCTTCGGCACCGCATACGTCGGCGCCATCAGCAGACCTTCACGTGGTCCGTTCATACCGGCAAAATCCACGCCCGCCACGGCGAAATGGGTGAGATAGGCCTGTACCGGCAAGCCGTGGGACTTCGCCCAATCCTCCGAACTCAGCAGCACCGCCGAGGCACCGTCGGTGAGCGGCGTGGAATTGCCGGCGGTGAGCGTGCCGTTTCCCGTCCGGTCGAATACCGGCTTGAGTTTGGCGAGTTTCTCCAGCGTCGTATCCGCACGCACCGTGTTGTCGTGGTCTATGCCGTTGAAAGGCGCTACCAGATCGGCGTAAAAACCGTCCTTCCAGGCCGCCGCCGCCTTCATGTGACTCGTATAGGCAAGTTCATCCTGCTCCTGTTGCGTCAGTTTCCATTCCTTCGCCATGAGTTCGCAGGACTGGCCCATGGACAGGCCGGTGCGGGACTCCGTGACGGCGGGAAAATGCGGTTTGAGGTCGCTGGGACGCCAGCGTGACAGAGCTTGCAGACGCTGGCCAAAGGTCCTGGCGCGGTTCATGTCCAGCAGGATCTGCTGGTAATGACGTCCGAAGACGATGGGCACGTCGCTCGCCGAATCCACGCCTGCGGCAATGGCGCTGTCGAGTTCACCGAGCGCGATACGGCTGCCCAGTTCAATGACGGTGGAGAGTGACGTACCGCAGGCCCGGTCCAAGTTGTGTGCTGGCGTATGCGGATCCAGGCCGCTGCCCAGCACCGCTTCGCGCGTCATGCTCCAGTCGCGTGAATGCTTCATCACCGCGCCGGCGGCCGCGTCTCCCAGGATTTCGCCCTTGAGATGGTATTTCTCCACCAGCGCTTTCATTGCGGCAGTCAGCATTTCCAGGTTGCCGAGGCGCAGGTAGTTTGTATTCATGCGGCAGAACGGGATGCGCATGCCGCCGAGGATGGCGATGCGGCGGGGGGTAGTAATCATAATGAGCCTCCAGGCTGAAACCGGAACAGGCGCTGGCGCGCCGGGTGAGGTATCGAGGATACCTTAATGATGCCACAGCCGCCCTGCCCGGGACCAAAGTGCCTGCTATGATGCCGTGCCGCACCGGTCCGTGCGGTGTGCACCGCGCAACCCGCGCCTACGGATTCCAAATTGACGACTGCCGAGGCACCCGCGCCAAACCGGAATCCGCGTTGGCCACAGCGACGCAGGGAGGTATTCGGCATCCTCACCATCGGCGGGCCGCTCATCATCCATAACCTGGCGCTCATGGGCATGCAGTTCACCGACACGCTCATGGCCGGCAGGCTTGGCGCCGGAATCCTGGCAGCGGTCGCGGTGGGCGCCAATGTCTGGTCGCCGGTGTTCCTGTTCCTGCTCGGCATCCTCATGGCGCTGTCGCCCACGGCGGCGCACCTGCACGGCGCGGGACGCGATCGCGAGATCGGCCGCTACGTGCGGCAGATGGCCTGGCTATCGCTGCTGCTCGCCGCGCTGGGCTGGCTGGCGCTGTGGCACGCGGCGGCGTTCCTGCGCGCCATCCACATCGAGCCGCCGATCATTCCCACCGCGGCGGCCTATCTGCGGGCCATGGCCTGGGGGTTACCGGGCGTGTGCCTTTACCAGGTACTGCGTTTCACCAGCGAAGCCATCGCCCATACCAAGCCGATGCTGGTGATCGCCATCGGCGCCCTGGTGGTCAACGCCATTCTCGATTACGTGCTCATGTACGGCAAACTGGGTATGCCGGCCCTGGGCGCCGTCGGCACCGGTTACGCCAGCGCCATCGCCATGTGGTGCATGTTCCTCATGCTGTTCGTGTATGTGCGGCGTCGCAGCATTTATAGGCCGTTCGAGATCTTCAGCCATTTCGAGTGGCCCGACCGGCGCGTGCACGGCGAACTGCTGCGGCTGGGCGTGCCGATTGCCATCAGTATCTTCATGGAGGTGACACTGTTTTCCGGCGTGGGCCTCATGATGGGCACGCTCGGCACCGACATCGTCGCCGCCCACCAGATCGCGCTCAATTTCTGCTCCATCGTGTTCATGATCCCCATGAGCCTGGGGTTCGCCATTTCGGTGCGCGTGGGTCAGGCGCTGGGCCGCGGTGACCCACGCGGCGCGCGCCTCGCCGGCATCACCGGCATCGCTTTGTGCGCGGGCTTCGAGGTGCTCTCGGCCTTGAGCATGTTGCTGTTCCCGCGTTTGATCGTGGGCGTGTACACCCGTGATCCCCAGGTGATTCCCATCGCCGTGGGCCTCTTATATATGGGTGCGATATTCCAGCTTTCAGACGGTCTGCAGGCCAGTGCCGCCGGGGCGCTGCGCGGCTACAAGGACACGCGCGTGCCGATGCTCATCACCATTGTGGCCTACTGGCTGGTGGGATTTCCGCTGGCGTGGCTGTTCGGCATCCCGTTGCATCTGGGGCCGCAGATGATCTGGGCGGGATTCATCGCCGGACTCACGGTGGCGGCGGTGCTGCTGCTGCTGCGGTTTCTCCGGTTCAGCCGTGCCGCGCTTGGCAGTAGAGCGTGACCACCCGGGCCCGGCAGGAAGTTCAATCGGAAAAATAGCGATACTATTACTATTAAGCCTTCGTGCCACCACTTCATCTGCACGTTGAGGACAAAGCCATGCTCAAGACCCCGGCCTATGCCGCGCTTTCCGCCCAGGCGGCACTGGTACCGTTCTCCGTCGAGCGGCGCGAACCCGGTCCCCACGAAGTACTGATCGACATCCTCTACTGCGGCATCTGCCACTCCGACCTTCACCAGGTGCGCGACGATTGGGGCCGTGCCATCTTCCCGATGGTGCCCGGTCACGAGATCGTCGGCACGGTAGCGCAAACAGGCAATGCGGTGACCCGCTGGAAGCTAGGCGATACCGTCGGGGTCGGCTGCTTCGTGGATTCCTGCCGTGCGTGCGAAGCTTGCCGCGCCGGTGAGGAGCAGTTCTGCGCACAGGGCGCGAATTTCACCTACAACAGCCATGAACGCGACGGCAAGACGCCGACCTACGGCGGTTATTCCACGCGCATCACCGTGGACGAGAACTATGTGCTGCGCATCCCGGCAGGTATCCCGCTGGAACGCGCGGCACCGTTGCTGTGCGCCGGCATTACCACCTACTCGCCGCTGCGTCACTACGGCGTCAAACCCGCCAGCAAGGTCGCGGTCATCGGACTTGGCGGGCTGGGACACATGGCGGTGAAGCTCGCCCACGCCATGGACGCACACGTGACGGTGCTCAGCCATTCACCGGGCAAACGTCAGGACGCGCTGCGCCTGGGCGCGGACGACTTTATCGCCACTCGCGATGCGAAGGTGTTCACGCAGCATGCCGGGCGTTTTGATTTCATTCTCGACACGGTGTCCGCACAGCACGACTACAACGCCTACCTCGGGCTGTTACGGCGCGGCGGCACCATGGTGCTGGTGGGCCTGCCGGATCCCACGCCCCTGTCAGCCGGCCCCCTGATCATGGGCCGCCGACGGCTGGCCGGCTCGCTCATCGGCGGCATCCGCGAAACCCAGGAGATGCTGGATTTCTGTACCGCCCACGGGGTCGCCTCCGACGTGGAAGTGATCTCGATACAGCAGATCAACGCGGCCTATGAGCGTCTGATCAAGGGCGACGTACGTTACCGTTTCGTGATTGATATCGCCAGCTTGAAACACGCGTGATGTTGCCGTCATCCGTGGATCCTTGAGCGGCTCAGACAGGAGGCCAGGTATGCTGTCAAAACGCAAATTCGGCGGTCAGGGACTGGAAGTTTCCGTCCTGGGACTCGGCTGCATGGGTATGAGCCAGTCCTACGGTGTTTCCGACGAGCGCGAGTCGGTCGCCACCATCCACCGGGCCCTCGAACTCGGCTGCATCTTCTTTGACACCGCCGAAGTGTATGGTCCATTTCTCAACGAGGAGTTGCTGGGGCGCGCCCTGCGCGGGCGGCGCGAACAGGCCATCCTCGCCACCAAGTTCGGCTTTCGCATCGAGGCTGGAAAATCCATCGGCACCGACAGCCGTCCGCCGCACATCCGCGAGGTGGTGGAGGCTTCGCTGCACCGGCTCGGCACCGATTACATTGATCTCCTCTACCAGCACCGGGTGGATCGCAACGTGTCCATCGAGGAGGTGGCCGGTACCGTCGGCGATCTGGTACGTGCGGGCAAGGTGCGTTTCTTCGGCTTGTCGGAAGCCGGTGAAAATACGATCCGGCGCGCCCATGCGGTACATCCGGTGTCGGCGCTGCAGAGCGAGTATTCCCTGTGGGAACGCAACCTCGAAGCACGCATCCTGCCGCTGCTCCGGGAACTCGGCATCGGGCTGGTGCCGTTTGCACCGCTCGGGCGCGGCTTCCTCACGGGCACCGCGCAACGCGCCGAAGACTATTCGGAAGCGGATTTCCGCCGCGAGGATCCGCGCTTCCAGGGTGCGAACTTCGACGCCAATATGCGCGCTGCCGGCAGGGTGCGCGATGTCGCCGCGCGTCACGGCGCAACGCCGGCCCAGATCGCCCTCGCCTGGCTGCTGCACAAGGGCGAGGACATCGTGCCGATCCCCGGCACCAAGCGGCGCCGCTATCTCGAAGAGAACCTCGCCGCCGCCGCCGTGACACTCAGCGTGGACGACATGCGAGAACTGGACGCTACCCTGTCGCCGGATACCGTGGCAGGCCCCCGCTACAATGCCGAGCGCATGATGAGCGTTGATCGCTGAAACCGTCCCCGGCTGCGGAATTGCCCGGTGCCGCGTTTGCGGCTGTTTGGCCATGCCGGGCTGGCTTGCAATTCGCCCCGGGCCAGCCGGCAAATTTCAAACCGGAAACCGTCAAAACCGGTTAATAGTGCGGCATTGGATGCGCTTCACTTTCCGGCATGGCCGATGAGTGGTGCACCATGATGCACCACTTCCCATGCTGTTTCTCATACACGAAAGTGTAGCGCGCCCTGACCTCTTCCGGTTTGCCGTCTTTCACAAGATGAAACGTGTAAATGCCGGAGTCGATCGCCGTGTCCGGACCCAGGACACGAATGAACATCGTGTTGATCCGCCCTATCGGCTTGAGCTGCAGGAAGTGTGCGAAATAATCCACGATTTCGCGGTGGTTGCTGCGGATCGTATTCGATAGTGTTGGAATCAGTATTCCGCCGGGCTCGCAGTAGAGTGCGGCGACTTTCTCGGCATTCCCGGTTTTCAGGGCATCGTTCCAGACATTGAACTGCTGCGCGACCAATGCCTTGCTGGGCAGGCGGCCTTCTTTGGCCACCGACGTTGCAGGCATTGTGGCGATGGCGACCAGCAGCAGTATGGAAAAGACGGCGGTTTTCATGTCCCCTCCCGATCTCATTTCGTTGCTGTTATGCAGGAAGCTCACACAAGTGTTGACTCTATAAGGGTTTAATTTGGGGCGCAATCTTTTCACGCCGGCGCCTCACTGGTGCGTTCGATGACCGGGCGGCGCACGGACACAGCACTCAGTCTGCCGACGGGGGCGACAGCGGCTTGCGCAGGAAAATGCGGGCGATTTCCAGGCCGTGGGACATGCGGCAGGTTCCGGAACCGGTGCTGTGGTATCCGTAGCGTTCATAGAAACGCTGCATGGATGGCCGGGACATCCCGCTGCACCGTCTGGCGGAGGGTCGGCGGTTGTGTCATCACGGTTTTCGCCCGCTCACGATGGGCACCTGCCACACGGCGTAGCCCAGGGGATTGCGGATACAGGCGGCCAGATCATCGAAATGGGCACGGGCGTCCCCGGGATGCATACTCGCCAGTTCCGCCACCGTCGAGGCATAGCCGTCGCGCCAGGCTTCGAAGATGCGCGCCATGATTTCCCGCGGTACGCGCAGCGTATCCACGATGACGTAATCCACGGCGAGATCCCGGATACCGCGGGCTTGCAATTCGCTCCCGGTGCGCCGGCCGATGCGGGGGTCTATGTGCATGGTCTGTGCGAAACCCGCCATGGCCCGTTGCCAAAAGCCGTCCAGGTCGTAGCGCGTCGGCCAAGCGTGGATCATACCGTAGTCTTCCACCAGCAGGTGCAGCCGACCGCCGGGACGGGTGACGCGGATGAGTTCGGCGATGACACGCTGCGCTTCCGGCACCGACTGCAGCATGTGGCGACAGGCGACGAAATCGAAGCTCGCATCGGGAAATTTCAGAGCAAAGCCATCGCCTTCGCAGAACTCCAGCCGCGGAGCGAGACGGGCATGACGCTGCCGGGCATAAGCCACGTGTTCCGGCAGGATTTCGATGCCGAGAACCCGTGCCTTGGGCAGGAATTCCGCCATGCGCGCAGTGAATTCGCCGGTGCCGCAGCCCACGTCGAGGACCGACGCGCTATCCGGCAAGGCATAAGCGCGGATGAATGCCTGTTCCTGCGGCCAGATGGCCTCGATCTGGGCCGCCAGGGTGCGCACCATGGACGCGTCGCTCATGTGTTGCTTTTGCGGATTCAGGTCCGTGGTCATGGCGGTTCAAGCCGGTGGAGGGCGGCAGACGGGGATTATAAGGATGCCGCGCTTGCGCGCCAGGGCGGGCTTGGTTAGCCTCTCGCATCCCTCCCATCCCGTCGCAGAAGGAGCGCGTCCGTGGCCCAGGGCAAATTGCGCAAAGAAGCGGGCCTGGTCGGCCTGTTGTTCGCAGGCGTGAGTTCCATGATCGGCTCCGGCTGGCTGTTCGGCCCCATGCACGCCGCCAAAGACGCCGGGCCGCTCAGCATCGGCTCCTGGGCCATAGCCGCGCTGGTGGTGGGCCTCATCGCGCTGGTGTACGCGGAACTCGGGCCGCTGTTCACGCGCAGCGGCGGCCTGATGTACATGAGCCTCATCAGCCACGGCCGGCTGGTGGGACGCATCTGGAGCTGGATCCTGTTTCTGGCCTACGTGTCCATCGCGCCGGTGGAGGCCATGGCGGTGGTGACCTATGCCAACAGCTACCTGCCCGGAATGGTGCATCCACATACGGGCCTGCTGACCGGTGTGGGCGTAGTGGTATCGGTGATTGTGCTGGGGTTGCTCACGGTGCTCAATTTTCTGGTGCTGCGGCTCATCCTGCTGCTCAACGCGGTTGCCACCTGGATCAAGGTATGTGCGCCCATCGGCACCATCATTGTACTGCTGATCTTTTCGTATCATCCGGAGAACTTGACGGTGCCAGCCCACGCCAGCGGCAACGTAATGCACATGTTCACTGCCATCTCCACGGCCGGCGTATTCTTCTCATTGTTCGGCTTTACCCAGGCCATCCAGCTGGCAGGCGAGACGGCGAATCCATCGCGCAACATTCCCATTGCCGTCATCGGCACCATCATCATCGGCGCTGTGATTTTCGTGCTGGTACAGTACGCTTTTGTAGCGGCGGTGCCACCGGCAATCCTCACCCACGACGGCTGGAGCGGACTGAACTTCAGCGGTATCTCCGGTCCCATGGCCGGCCTCGCCATCACCATCGGCGCCTCTTTCTGGGCTTATGCGCTGTTTGCCGACGCCATCATCTCTCCGACGTTCTGCGGTTACATCTGGACCACCGCCACCTCGCGCATGCTCATGGCCATCTCTGACGAGAAACTGGGCCCCAGGCAATTGACCCGTATCAACCGCCACGGCGTACCCTGGGTGGCGCTGATTGCCACCTTCGTTATCGGTTTGCTGTTCTTTTTCCCGTTTCCTTCCTGGCAAAAGCTCGTGGACTACGCATCATTGGCGACGGTGCTGTCCTATGGACTCGGCTGTATCGTGCTGCTGCAAATGCGCCGCGTGATGCCGCAGGTGCACCGGCCTTTCCGCTTATGGTGGGCCTGGTTTATCGCGCCCCTGGCCTTCATTGCCTCCAACTTCGTGATGTTCTGGGCGGGGTTTGCCGTAATGAGTTTTTTGTTTGCAATTCTGTTGATCGCGCTGGTGACGTACCTGATTTATCGCGCACTGAAACCCGGTGAGAAAGACCCTCTCGACTGGCGTCATGCCTTGTGGCTGATCCCTTATTTCGGCGGCATGTGGATATTGAGCGGGGTCGGCCCCGCATCCATGGGCGGCAGTGGCCTGCTCAACATTTACTGGGACATGCTGGCAGTGGCGGTACTGAGCGTCAGTATTCTGTATATCGCCCTGCATAGCAGCGTGACCGCCGAGCGCTCCCGGGAATATTACGACGGAATCCTGAAAGCGGACACCTGATCCACCAGCGGACGCCCAGGGAGTGAGGAGATTCTGTCTTGGCGACCGCATCCGTTCAGTACGCGGCAGGCTGGCGGCGCTGGTATTCATCTTCCGCGCACAGCCGCCGCCCGACATTCCGGCCACACCGGTGAAAATCACCCTGCGTTCGGCAAAAGCCGCGCACATCCTGACATTGAAAAGTTCCCGGCCAAGACACCGGCCCAAGCACGCAGCGGGTCGAAACCGGACGCGGCGGATAACCGCCAAACCAGTGCCGTTGAAGGACAAAAAAAACACGCTGTCGAAAAGCGTGAACTGGCAGCAGCAGATAGATAGCGCCGCGAAGGCCTACGCACAGCGTCAGGCGAATCCATCGGAAATCCTGCTGCCGCACACCCCGGCGGATGCGGATTTGCAACACGCCATGCAGACGCCGCGCAAGCCATCGGTCATGCGGAATGGCGAAAGCTACCGCTCCATTTATGGAGGAACCATCGTGAAATCATATGGGGTGTGCAGCTGGTTGCAAACCATCCAATTCGGCCCCTCGCCTTCCAACCGGACGACAATTGCGTTCCTGACGCACTGCCCGGGTGAATACCAGCCCAGCGCCGGGCGGAAATTGCTGGAGTGGGCAAATAAAAAACGGGCGAAAATGTCCAGGTCACCACGCTGATAACCATGCCTCAACTGCGCAGACCCACTCCGTTGTGTAACAAATAGAGACTGAAGCTGAACAGGCCGATGATGAAGAAAAGGATGATGGCATAGGCGGTGCCGATACCGATGTCGGATACCCCCAGGATGCCGTAGCGAAACGCATTCACCATGTAGAGAATCGGATTGGCCCTAGCTATATGCTGCCAGACCACCGGCAGCATGTTGATGGAATAGAACACGCCGCCGAGGTAGGTGAGCGGCGTAAGCACGAACGTCGGAACGATGGTGACATCGTCGAATTTCTTGGCAAACACGGCGTTGATGAGCCCGCCCAGCGAAAACACCACCGCCGTGAGGATGACCACCGACAAGGTCACAAAAGGATGCACCATGTGCAGGCGTGTGAAGAACAATGCGATGATGGTAACGAGAATGCCCACCAGCAGACCCCGCACCACGCCACCCACCACGTAGCCCAGCACAATCATGTAATTCGGCAGAGGCGATACCAGCAGTTCCTCTATGTGACGCCCGAACTTGGCGCCGAAAAACGACGACACCACATTGGTGTAGGAGCTGGTAATCACCGACATCATGATGAGACCCGGTGCAATATAGGCCATGTAGCTGAAGCCCCCCAACTGACCCACGCGACTGCCGATGAGACTGCCGAAGATGATGAAATACAGGGTCATGGTGATGGCGGGCGGCACCAGGGTCTGTATCCAGATACGCAGCACGCGTCCCACTTCCTTGATAACGATGGTCTGGAAACCGATGTAATTCTCGCGCAACCTGCTCGGTCTCATGAAGGTCAGCCTTTGCCTTCCACCAGCCTTACAAAGAGTTCTTCCAGGCGGTTCACCTTGTTGCGCATGCTGAGTACCTGTACGTTGTTTTTCGTGAGCATGTCAAAGAGTGTATTGATGTTCTGGGATTTGTTCACCTCCACTTCCAGCGTGGTGTCGTCCACCTGAGTAACGGCATAACCATCCAGCGGCCGCAGCTCGCGCAACGGTTCCCGCAGATTGAGGACGAATATCTCGCTATGCAGTTTTTCAAGCAAATCCCGGGTGCGACCCTGCACAATAATCTCGCCGTGATCAATGATGGCCACGCGTTGGCAGAGGTTTTCCGCTTCCTCCAGGTAATGGGTGGTGAGGATGATGGTGATGCCCTCGCGGTTGATCTTCTTGAGAAAGTCCCACATGGAGCGGCGCACCTCGATGTCCACGCCGGCGGTGGGTTCGTCCAGAATCAGGAGCTTCGGCTCGTGCACCAGCGCACGGGCGATCATCAGGCGGCGTTTCATGCCCCCCGAGAGCGTGCGCGACATGTCGTGGCGCTTGTCCCAGAGCGAAAGCTGGCGCAGGTATTTCTCGGCGCGCTCGCGCGCCAGCCGGCGCGGCAATCCGTAGAAGCCGCCCTGGTTCACCACGATGTCACCGACTTTCTCGAACTGGTTGAAATTGATTTCCTGCGGCACCAGACCGATGCAGGATTTGGCCGCTTCGATGTCGGTGTCTATGTCATAGCCGAACACCGTGACCTGCCCGCCGGTCTTGTTCACCAGCGAGGTGACAATGCCGATGGCGGTGGTCTTGCCGGCGCCGTTGGGACCCAGCAGCGCGATGAATTCCCCCGGCTGCACCTCCAGGCTGATCCCCTTGAGGGCCTGCACACCGTTCTTGTAGGTTTTGGTGAGTGCGTGGAGGGAGAGCGCTTGCATGGCCGGCTTGAGGGAAACCGCGACCTTGACGGGGCGCCAAGCATAACATGGCGGCCACGAAGTGTGGCATGCGCACCGGTGTCTCGCCCGGCGTAGTGGTTGGTTCTCGCCGGTTGGTTACCAATCGTCTTGACAGCCGAGCGGGATCAACGGAATGCATCCCTGTGCGTATATCCTGTGGCATAGTGCGGTCCTGCGACGGGATACATGAAACTACGCAACCACAAATCCATACGGCTCATCGTGGAATTGCTGAGCCAGGGCATCACGCCCCACAAGATTGCGCTTACGGTGGCGCTGGGCATACTGCTGGGGATGACACCGGTACTCGGTTCCACCACCATTCTTTGCGTGATCGCGGCGGTGGTATTCCGCATCAACCTGCCGCTGATCCAGGTGGTGAATTACCTCGCCTATCCCCTGCAACTGCTGCTGCTGGTGCCCTTCATTCAGGCGGGCCAATGGCTGTTCCACCAGCCGCCGCTGCCGTTCTCGTTCGCACAGATTATCGCCCTGTTGCGCATGAGTTTCTGGCATACCGCCGGGCTGCTGTGGAATTACACCCTGCATGGTCTGGTGGCGTGGCTGATATTGGGCGGCGGGGCCGCCGTGCTGATTTATTTGGTACTGCGTCCGGTTCTCGACTATGCGCTCACACGCGGATCCGCGACTACCGAATCTGCAACCGACGGAAACTGAAGCGCTCGCCGGGCCGGATGCCGAGTTTTTCAGCGGTACCGGCGTTCAGTTCCAGCACATATTTCGCCGGCGCGGCTGGCAGACCATCATGGCGAGTAGTTTACAAAACACTTACTTTGCTGTAGGAGATAGCAGAACGGGACGGTGAAGTGCAGGGTTTTTCCCGCTAGGTTCAATGACTTTGGAGGTGGCGGAAGCTTGAAATGTTTGAATTCATTGATTACGGCATTTTCAATGGTTTTTGATGCATCGGCTTGAATGATGGCCACATGGGATACCATACCATCTCTATAACCAAAGCTGACTATTAGCCAACCCTGTTGTTTGTTGAGCAAAGCAGCAAACGGATAGTGTGCGTGCTGCTCAATATCGTTGTGTAATGCCTCGTAAAAACTGTCTTGAGTCGGTTTTAGATCAATCGTGACTTGGAACGTATGTGGCACCGGAGCATAGGAACCATAAGGCCATGGAGTGTTCTTCACGTTCATAATCTGTCTGGCAATATAATAGTCAATCTTATCTGAGCCTGTAGATTTAATGACCCGCAATGCGTGCAGCTGTCTTGACTGATACGTGAATTGCATAATCGCGTGAAGAGTGGGCCATCCATTGTCGGCCTCTTTCAAAGGATAAGGATATCGAATCGAGGACCGTATGGCGGTGTTGAGTGCGGCGACCCACTCGGGGTTGTCCCAATAGGGCTTTGGAGGGGTACTGGCACATCCCGCGAAGAAGATAACGAGAGCGACCAGCGCATAGACTCTGCATGACATCGCGATTTCGTCATGTAACTTTGAAGGGGAAGGTCTTAAGCTTACCGCTACGAATCCATAGACGGCAATGTACCCACGCAACTAAACAACCCTCGCCTATAAGGCGAGGGGTTTAAGGAGCGTCGCCTGGAAGGCGACAAAAAACCCAAATGCTTTGCTCACACACGCTCCACCACAAGGTTCAAGATTAATGGCTCATGGGCTTCGCCTGAAGGCGAGGGGTTTCCACCATCCCCGAGGGGGACACTAAGGCTGTGCTTGGCTCAGGGAGCATGCCACGTTTGACGGGGTATTACCGGCCAGCGCCGGTACCAGTTTACCTGGGATTACGCCCGGTTCTCGGCATGGCGCTGGTTCGGCATACTAGCGGCCCGCAAATCCGCGATTAACGGATCGTGAACCGGTCGTCGGCTTTGATACCCAGTTTTTCCGCCACACCAGCCTTGAGTTCCAGCACGTACTTTGCGGGTGCCGCACTGGCATACGTTTGACAGGAATCCGTTTTGCAAGGCGGCGTATCCGCCGAGACGTTGATGAGCCGGCGCTGGGCATCGAAGAACAGGATATCCAGCGGAATGAGTGTGTGCTTCATCCAGAAATAGCGCAGCTGCGCATCATGGTAAATGAATAACATGCCGTGGTCAGATGTCAAGTGTGTGCGGTACATCAGGCCACGATCCCGCGCGGCTTCCGTTCTCGCAATTTCCACACTGAAACTATGACCCGCGAGTTTCACGTGGGATCCCGCGGGGTTCGCCGCAAACACGGCCGACGTGGCAATGAACAAGGCAAACAGCAAGTTTCGGCTCAAAATAGGTGGACGGCGCATCAGCATTTTCTCCCGATGATTTAATTGATGGGTGCGCCCGGCGGCTGCTTGGTGAAATCTTGCGGTGAAGGATTCTGGGTCAGGCGGTACACGCCCTCTCGTATGATGCGGCGCATGACGATATCCACGATGGTGGTTTGGTTGGGTTTGATGAGATTCTTGAGATTACCCGTCGTCGCCTTAAGGGTTGCCGGCTGATAGAGCACGAAGCCGTCCTGAGGGTAGGGCACCACGTGCAGGCCGAGGCCGTCGCAGGGCGGCAGCGCTGGCCGCAATTGCCGGCCTTTGTACATCACCGCCGGGCCGCCCAGCATGCGGGTGTAATTGATGTAGTAGGTGATGGTGCCGGGGTCCAGGTGATTGCGCTGGCGGTCGATGAAAAACCCCGGCGGCAAGGCATTGGGGCTATTGTCCTTGCCCGCCGTGAGAATGACATCGAAATCCTTGATGGCGTTGCCTTGATCATCGCGCAGACGGAATACAAGTATACAGCAGGGATCCTTGATGACTTGGCGCTCGAAGGGACCGAACCCGCTGCGGTCCTCCACCTGCTCCTGCTGCTGCACTTCAGCCGTCTGCGCGCGGAAAGCGTCGAACACCGCCGCATAATTCTTGAGGGTGTTGACGCGCAGGCACTGCAGGATGCCGCTCACGGCGGCGTTGGGAATGCCGGCGGCGGGAATGCTGCGCATGATGCCCATGCGCACGTCCGAATGGCACACGCCCGGTATCACCGCCATGGGTACCGCCGGTGAGACTTGCGCCGCACCCGCCCTGAGCAGGGGCGCGCTGAAGCCGAGTTTGGCGCGCGCGTCCGCCGCCGGTGCCATCTGTTCCAGGCGCACATGGGTGTAATTGAGGTTGGCCGCCGCCACACGCACCACGCCGTCCGAGCCCATCTCGGCGGTGTAGCTGTTGACGAAATCGTAAAGCTGCGGATCGTGGCACTGACCGGTGAGCACGAAGGGGAACACGCCTTTGGGACCGATGTATTCTCCGCCCCGCCGCAGCCACTCGAGATTGACCGCCAGACTCTGGGGACTGCCCAGTTCCAGCCAGTCCAGCACGCCGGTACCCACTTCCACACCCTCGAACCAGGCCCTGAGCCGCGACAGCTTGGACAGCCCCAATTGCACCAGCGCCGAGCCGAAATTGGCCGGCGCCAGCATGATGAGGTGGCTCAAGGGCGGGTGCTTGCGCCCGGCGCTGACGTAGAAGTGATGCAACCAGGCGCGGATCACCGGGCCGCCGGTGGAATGGGTGATGCAGGCAAAACGCCGGCCCTGCTTCAGGGCGTCGCCTACTTCCCGTTGCAGCGCCGCCTGGAAAGCACGGGCAATGTCAGGAACCCTGACCTCGTTGTGGAAGCTGATGTATTCGGACAACCAGATGTTGCGTACGTCAATGTCCAGGTCCGTTGCACGGCGTGCTTCGAGCCTGAGGCGATCCGGCAGGCCGCCGTAGGTGCCGGTATTGCGCACGCTCCAGCCGTGCACCAGGACCACAATACGCTTCTGCCGGGTCATGCCTGCTCCTCAGTTTCCGGTCAGGGGTGTGTTGAAAATCCCGTCCCTGTACCCATATTAGCCCACAACAACGCCGTGCGCTCCGTTGTCGGGGTCAGCACGGGTGTTTCCCATCCGGTGCTATCATACGCACCATCATTTACGTCCGATCCTTCAGGTGAACAGCATGTCAGATCCACGGCTTGTACAGAAGTTTGCGGCCCTTGCGGGGGTATTCAGCGTCATGCTGCTGCTCGCCGGCTGCGGCATCAACAACATCCCCGCCTACAAACAGCAGGTGGTTGCATCCTGGAGCCAGGTGCTCAACGAATACCAGCGGCGTACCGACTTGATACCGAACCTGGTGGCGACCGTGAAAGGCTACGCTGCCCATGAAGCCAGTGTTCTGGAAGCGGTCACCGAGGCACGCGCCAAGGTCACGCAGACGCGGATTCCCGCGGATATCCTCACCAACCCCAAAGCGTTCCACCAATTCGAGCGGAATCAGGCGACCCTGGGCGGCGCATTGTCGCGCCTCATGATGGTGACGGAGAATTACCCGAACCTGAAAGCCGACCAGAACTTCCTCATGCTGCAGGCGCAACTGGAGGGCACCGAAAACCGCATCGCCGTGGCACGCCGCGATTACATCCTGGCGGTGCAGCAATACGACACGGAACTCACCACCATTCCCGGTCGCTGGTATCACTCGATGTTCTACAGCAGCTACCAGCCGATCCAGAACTTCACCATTGCAGAACAGGCTATGCAGGTTCCCAAGGTCAATTTCTCCGGTACCCCGTGAAACGCGCACACTTGTTCCTGTTGGCAGTGCTGCTGATTCTGTTCAGCGGCACACCGGTACTCGCCCGCAATATGCTGGATGCCGGCATGCCGCCGTTCCCGGCGCTCAGCGGACCGGTGGTGGATGAGGCGCATCTGCTGCCGGCGGACGTGTTCAACAGCCTGTCGCAACAGCTCGCGGCCTATTCCCGCAGCACCGGCACGCAACTGGTGGTGGTGACGCTGCCGACGCTCAAAGGCTATCCCATCCAGTACTACGGCTACCAACTGGGACGCCACTGGGGCATCGGCCAGAAGGGCAAGAACAACGGCGCGCTCTTGATCGTGGATGCGGCGGAGAAGCAGGTGCGCATCGAGGTGGGGTACGGCCTGGAAGGCACGCTCACCGATGCGGCCAGCTTCGAGATCATCCACAACATCATCGTGCCCAGGTTCCAGAAGGGCGACTACGCCGGCGGCATCGTCGCCGGCGCCCGTGCCATTCTTGCGGTGCTTGGCGACCACGCCGCCGCCGTGCAGCAGCAGCAAGTGCGCGAACATTCCGCCACCGGCGGCCTGATGCTGCTTATCATTCTGTTTGCCCTGTTTCCGCTCATCGCAACGATCTTTTCCAAAGGTAAGGGCGGCCCTGGCGGTGGCTCCGGCGGTGGCGGCAGCGGCTGGTTATGGCTGGGTGCACTCGCCATGCTGGGCAGTTTCGGTGGAGGTGGCTTCGGAGGGGGCGGTTTCGGCGGTGGCTTCGGTGGTTTCTCCGGCGGCGGCGGTTCGTTCGGGGGCGGCGGCGCCTCGGGCGGCTGGTGAGAGGCTCATACATGATTAAATTCAGCGACCAGGACAAAGCCCGCATCACCGCCGCCATTCACGCAGCGGAAAAGAACACCAGCGGCGAATTCGTGGCGGTGGTGGCGCGCATCAGCGATCACTATCTCTTCCTGCCGTTGCTGTGGGCCGCGATTGTGGCGCTGCTGGTGCCGGGCGTGTTCCTGCTGTTTTCGGTTCCGCTTGCCTACATGCACGTCTATCAGATCCAGCTTGCGGTGTTTATCGTGCTGGCCCTGTTGTTTCTGTTCGTGCCGGAACTGCATCTGCACCTGATTCCACGCCATATCAAGCATGCCCGCGCCAGCCGCCTGGCGAAGGCGCAGTTCTACCTGCAGGGCGTGCATGTGACCCACGACCGCTCGGGCGTGCTGTTCTTCGTGTCGCTGGCGGAGCATTACGTGGAGATCGTGGCGGACCGGGGTATCCACGAAAAGCTCGGTGAAGCCCATTGGCAGGGGATCATCAGGACTTTCGTGGAGCACGTGCAAAAGGGGCAGGTGGTGGAGGGTTTCGTCGCCGCCATCAGCGCCTGCGGCGAAGCCATGGCGCAGCACTACCCCCCTGATCCCGATAACACCGACGAGTTACCCGGCGGTCTCATCGAAATTTGAGGAACCCCCTGAGTCTCCGATTGCAGAAATCAGAGGGGGGTCTTCATGCATAGAGTATGTTCAAAAGAATCGCTCTAGCAGCGTTCTTGATTGCAGGATGGGCCCTGCGGAGCGTTGCGTACGCCTATCCTGGTGCCATTGATGGAAAAATCAATCACTACATTTCTTCCGGCATGCGACTCAACCAAAAGCGGGTGCGACTGGAGAACGAGCAGCAGGCACTGCTAACACAACGAAAACAACTAGACGCCGAAGGTGTCCAACTGGCGAAAGACCAGGAAACGTATAATAACCTGGCCGAGCAGCGCAACAAGCTGGCTGCGGAGCATAAGGCTGAAATTGAAGAAACTCGCAAATAATGTCCGGACTTTGGTCCCCGCAAGAATCTGGAGCAACTGGCCCAGAGCGCGGATTCCGCGGCACTTTCCACCGGATGTACCGGATTTTGCAACAATGGTGCCGTTAACCTCGATGTCCGCCAGAAGAATGAATATGCGCACAAATGCAATGCCAGGATCAAACAGATTAATGACAAGACGTTTCAGGAAATTTCCGGCACGTCGTCTCTTTTAAGCAAACAAGGTAACCTGACAGAACGCTCAGCGGATTATTCTGCAAAAATATCGACCTGGAACCGGCGTGAAATGGAGGTTGTTGGTGCTCTCAATAACGTTTACCGGGAGATCAGCGCCTAGCAAAATGACGCCGAGAATTTTATGCAGCCCGATGCATTTCAGAAACAAATTGCCTGGGCGCACGCGAGTAAGGTATGTACCACACCCAGTTTCAGCGGAATCTCCCGGGAGCGAATGGCAAAAACAAGTCGCTACATTTTCACATGCCTGGGTAACGTGGAAAACGCACGCAGGCATTTTTACGCACACTACGACGCATACCTGAAGAAATGGTATCCCGGTTATTACAAGGCGCTGCAAAAAACTCCCGGGGGAGGGGGAGTATAAAGATAGCTTTACACCGTCGCCGGTTGGCGTAGTTATGGTTAAGATGAAATCCGAAGTACCAGGCAAATGTATATCCATGTCATCTCACGCATGGAATAAGGTCTTGCAGGGACAGGCTAGTGAGCAGTCTCCAGATGCAGTTATTTTCCACGGCTGCCCTGTCCCCAAAGACCTAAATACGCACTGAGTCCAGACAGTATCCAATTTCATCAGGTAACATGCACCGAAGTATGTTCAGTTACACGCCTGATCCAATATTGGTCATGACACACTCACTATCCACAGCCGGCAATTGATGATTATCAGGTCATTGCTCGATACCGATCTCTATAAATTCACCATGATGCAGGCGGTGCTGCACCAGTTCCCGGCGGCGCAGGCCGAGTACCGTTTGGGGTGCCGTCACCCGATGGCGAACCTAGCTCCCCTTGCGAAGGAAATCCGCACTGAGATTCACCACCTGTGTACGCTGCGCCTGCAGGATGAGGAACTCGACTGGCTCAGCCGGCTGCGCTACATGAAGACGGACTTCGTAGAATTCCTACGCAACTTCCATCTGCAAGAGCGATTCATCGAGGTAGATGGTACAAATGGTGGGCTGCATATCCTGATCCACGGACCGTGGTTGCACACCATTCTATTTGAAGTGCCGGTGCTCGCCATCGTCAACGAGGTGTATTTCCGCAACACCGTGCGCTCGCCGAATCTGGTCGAGGGTCGCCGCCGGCTGGTGCGCAAGATCGCCATGATCCGAGAGCTGCCGGATGCGGCGGAATTCGCGCTTGCCGAGTTCGGCACGCGGCGGCGTTTCAGCCGCATCTGGCAACATGAGGTGATACGGACACTGGCGCGGGAGCTGGCGCTGAGCCTGCGCGGTACCAGCAATCTGCTGTGGGCTCGTGAATTCAACCTGACTCCCATCGGTACCATGGCCCATGAATGGATGCAGGCGGCCCAGGTATTGGGGCCGCGGCTCGCCCTGGCGCAGCGTTTCGCGCTGCAGTCTTGGGCGCAGGAATATCGCGGCGATCTCGGCATCGCGCTCAGCGACAACTACGGGCTCGAGGCCTTTTTGCGCGACTTTGACCTGTACTTCTGCAAATTGTTCGACGGTGCCCGCCAGGATTCTGGTGATCCCTTCACTTGGGCAGAGCGCGTCATCGCCCATTATCGGTCGAACCGCGTGGATCCGCACACCAAGTCACTGGTATTCAGCGACAGTCTCACCATCACACGTGCCATCGACATCTTCAACCGCTTCAAACATGAGGCGCGGATCGGTTTCGGCATCGGAACACACCTTACCAATGATCTCGGTTACACGCCGCTCAATATCGTCATCAAGATGACCCGCTGCAACGGCCAGCCGGTGGCCAAGCTGAGCGACGACCCAGAGAAAACCCTGTGTGACGACCCGGTCTATCTCGCCTACCTGCGGGAGGTCTATGGACTTAATGCACGGGCCCGCGGTTAACCGCCGGCCGCCTCTCGATCCAGCTCATCCAGAGCAAGTGCGGAGTGCGCATAGGCGCCGCCGGCACGCATCTCCGCCGCCACCCAGATGGCCTCCATGATTTCCTCGGGCGTGGTGCCGCTGCGGCGAGCGGCACGAGTGTGACCGCGAATGCAATAGGGACACTGGGTAGTGTGCGCTACGGCGACAGCGATGAGGTGCTTGGTTTTTTCGGGTAGCGCACCATCGGCAAATACCGCCTTGCTGAACGCCTGAAAGGCTTCCAGTGGTTTGGGCGCCAGCACCTTGCGGCGTGCCGAGATGGCGGCAGATGATTCGGGATACATTGCATGGGTCATGGTGTTTTCTCCAGTTGTGTTTGCACGATATCTCGAGCGGTGGTTGTCAGTTCCGCAGACTGCGGCGCAGGTAGGCAGCCAGCACCATAGCTTGGTTATGTTCCTCGTCATGAGCGCCGAACAGCAGCGTCACCGTGGCGTGTGATTTGAGTATCTCCCGCAGAGCTTGTACCGGCGTCTTGTTGGCGCGCAATTCGGCCGTATAGCGGCGCCTGAACTCGGTCCATTTTTCCGGATCATGGCCAAACCACTGGCGTAACTTGGTACTGGGGGCCACATCCTTCAGCCAGTGGTCAACAGCGGCCTTCTTTTTGGTCAGGCCACGGGGCCACATACGATCCACCAGTACCCGGCAGCCGTCACGGCTCACCGGGGGAAGATAAACACGTTTCAGTTTGAGTAGCGTCATATCAAACCTCCACTTCTCCATGGGTTGCGGTTAGTGCCGATACCTTTAGGGGTTGTTGTGGACTCAGTACCGCATCCCGGTAACGGCGGCTTTGGGATGCAGGCTGGCAGGGGCGGACGGGCGGTTGTCCATGGTCGTGAACCACGCGTGCAGGTTTCGCAGTCCACTGTCGTAGGGTTGACCGACGCGTGAACCGAAATCAAGTGCGGTATAAAGCACAATGTCCACAACCGTGAAACGATGCGGTACGATCACCGTACGTCCCACCAGCAGGGCATCCAGCCAAAGCAGCCCATCGTGCACGAGCTTTTCAAGCCCGGGAACACATTCCGGCAGGATGAGCATGCGTTTCCTGTACATCGCTGCGGCTGGTCCGTAGTGGAAGGCAGCGTACAGCGGCTCGGTAATACGCCGTTCGATGCGGCGTTGCCACATCCGCGTCTCGGCACGCTCTTCGGGTGTTGAGCCCAGGAGTGGCGGTACCGGGTATTTCTCTTCCAGATATTGGAAAATCGCACCGGTTTCCGCCAGCCAGAAACCGTCGTCAAGGATAAGCACCGGCACTTGACCACCCGGGTTGTGCTGAATGAATTCTGGACGGCGATTTTCCCCGGCATCCACATCCATCTCGCGTATCGGCAGTGTGAGACATTTCTCCAACAGATACATACGGAGGCCGCGGGGGTTTGGACGTGCCGCATTACAAAATATCATTGCCACATTCTCGCTTCTGATGAGTCATATATTTTTCCGGGTCATCATAAATATCCAATCGCTTTCCCACGGTACTACCAACCCCGGGGACGATCTTCCCGGCATCCATCAATGCTCGCGTTTTACCATCAACCTTTTGATCTGTGCGATCGCTCGGCCCGGATTCAAGCCTTTCGGACAAGTATTCGTGCAATTGAGGATAGTGTGGCAACGATACAGTTTGAATGGATCCTGCAAATCATCCAGCCGTTCGCCCGTAGCTTCATCGCGGCTATCGGCCAGCCAGCGCCAAGCCTGCAACAGGGTTGCCGGGCCGAGAAAACGATCACCGTTCCACCACCAGCTCGGGCAGCCGCTCGTACAACAGAAACACAGGATGCACTCATAATAGCCGTCGAGCTGCACGCGTTCTTGCTGGGATTGCAGGCGCTCGTGATCCGGTGAAGGCGAGCCGACCTTCAACCCCGGTTCGATTGAGGCGTACTGGGGAAGACATGGGTTTGATCCGGCACCAGGTCCTTGATAACCGGCATGCTGTTGAGGGGGTATATCTCCACTGCACCTGGAATATCCTTGATGAAACGGGTACAGGCAATCCAGTTGGTGCCGTCAATGTTCATGGCGCAACTGCCGCACACGCCTTCCCGGCAGGAACGGCGGAATGTCAGGGTGCTGTCTATTTCATTCTTGATCATGATCAGCGCATCCAGCACCATCGGGCCGCAGCGATCCAGATTAATGCAGTAAGCATCCATGCGCGGTGACTCGCCGCTGTCCGGGTCATAACGATAGATATGGAATTCCTTGACCCGCGTGGCATTTTGAGACTGCGGCCACTGCTTGCCCTTGCGGATACGCGAGTCATCAGGCAGTCTGGATGACCGCGCGGGGAGATGCGCGACACGGGGCAGGATTCGATGTGGCGTATGCGTCATGGTAGTTTTTCTGTCCGCCGTTTGCGGATGCACAGGATATGATTTCGGTGCATTTGCGTGGCTCAGGCAAAATGGGTCGCATCCACGGGCACGCTGTCCGTGCGCATGAAGTGCTCATTCAGATATTTCTCGCCTTCATCACAGAACAAGGTCACCACCGTACGCAATGCAGGATGATTCTCACGGACCCGCTTCGCCGCCAGCAGATGGGCACCGGAGCTAGGGCCACAGAACAGGCCGTGATGCCGCGCCAGATCGCGCATGGCCTGCACTGCCTCCTGGCTTGACACCGTGAGTACCTGATCTACGAGGCCGGCATGACGCGCGAAGATACCCGGCACAAAACCGTCGGAAATACCCTCGATCTGGTGCTGCGCGATCTCGCCGCACAAAAGCGTACAGGACTCCGACGGCTCCATGGCGAACAGGCGCACCTTGGGGTTCACCGCGCGGAACGCTTGGCCCACACCCACCAGCGTACCACCGGTGCCGACGCCCATCACCAGTGCGTCCGGGAGCGTAGCGGAGGGTAACTGTGCGAGGATTTCCGGACCCAGCAACAGTCGGTTTTCCTCCACGTTCCATTCCGATTCGAACTGGTGGGGACAGAAAAAGCCGGGTTGCTGCCCGAGTTCGCGGGCCTTCTGCAAGGCATCGTTCACATGAAAGCGGCCGCAGAACAGCACCTCGGCACCGTAGGCGCGCGAGATGGCCACGCGCTCGCTGGACATGCCCTCGGGCATCACCACCAGCATGCGATAACCCTTGACCGCCGCCACCAAGGCGAGCGCATTGCCGGTGTTGCCGCTGGTGGCTTCCACTACGGTATCGCCGGGATGCAGCAAGCCCTCGCGTTCTGCCTTCTCCAGCATGTATTTGGCGATGCGTGCCTTGATGGAACCGGAGGGGTTCAGGAATTCCAGTTTGGCGAAAATGCCGTCCACACACACCAGCGGTGTGTCGCCGATGGCGTCCAGGATATTGGTCGAAACGAATGGATAGCGCGTGGCCATAAGGGACAGGTTCAGTGCTTGCCTCTTCTGCTCGCCAGAGAACCGCCCAGGGTCCAGGATGGCGGATCACTGGCGGGAAAGCTGCCGGCCAGTTCTTCATCAATCAACTGTTCGCACTCTTTGGTGCCTCTGGCTTTCGGCTTGGTAGTTGTGGGCGCGCGTGGATTATCGAATCGTTTGCCGGTCGTGCCCGGTGGAACCACATGAGTGCTGAGATAATGTTTATAGAACTGGTACGACATGATAAAAGCCCTACGGTACGGCGGCGTGGAGGCGAAATGCCGGGGATTGAGCACTGCCTCACGGTACACCCGCCGTGTCTGCCGCGCATAACGGTGCGCGGCCTCCCGGCCGGCCCGTGCGGTAATACCGGCAATGATGAACTCATCGGTGCTCATGCGCCGAGACCCACATTGTCGCGTTCCAGCACACGCTCGGCGCGGTAGCTGGAGCGCACCAGCGGTCCGGCCACCGCTTCCATGAAGCCCTTGGACAGCGCGAGTTCGCGGTAATTCCGGAACTCCTCTGGGGTCACGAAACGTGCTACTGGCAGGTGATTCTGTGTCGGGCGCAGGTACTGGCCGAGCGTAATAATATCCACATTGGCGGCGCGCACGTCCTCCAGTGTGAAATCGATCTCCGCTTCGGTCTCACCCAGGCCCAGCATCAGACTGGTCTTGCTGAGCACGTCGGGGCATTCACGCTTGGCGAATGCCAGCACTTCAAGGGTTTGCCGGTAACCGGCACGCGGATCGCGGGCATAACGAGTGAGCCGCTCCACAGTTTCGAGATTCTGCGCGTAAGTCACCACGCCCGCGGCCAGTACCGTAGCCACCGACTTGAAGTTTCCGCCAAAATCCGGCGTCAAAGCTTCCACTGCCGTTTGCGGCGTGCGTGTATGGATAGCACGGATACAGGCCGCGTAATGTGCCGCACCGCCATCGGGGAGGTCATCGCGGTCCACCGAGGTCAGCACCACGTATTTAAGATGCATGAGCTCCACCGCCTCGGCCACATGGGTGGGCTCGCCGATATCCAGCCGACCGTGGGGATTGCCGGTATCCACGGCGCAAAACCTGCAGGTGCGTGTGCACACCGAACCCATGAGCATGAGCGTAGCGGTGCCCCGGCCCCAGCATTCAGCGATGTTAGGGCACATGGATTCTTCGCACACGGTATGCAGCTTGTGGCCATGCACGATGTCCCGCACCGCTTGATAGCGCTCGCCTGCAGGCACACGTACCCGCAGCCAGGACGGTTTGTGATCGGCATCAGGCCGCAAGCTGACCGCATTCGGCCGCAGGCCGTGCTTAATGGCATGCACGCCTTCCGCTGTCACGAATTTATCACCGTTGGACAACATGATATTTGAAGCTATTACAATGACTTACCCGCGTATTTACACCGCGTGATCATGCGTCAATCTAGTCTCAGTGTGCGTTATTCGCCTTGATGTTCATCAAGGCGAATCACACGTATCGGGTAAAGAATTGTAGGCCTTCTTCAGGCCATCGAAAAACAACTTGATGACGTACTATCCCGATTTCTTCGACGCGGCACCGGTTATAACCTTGCACGATCCGCTGGCCCAGTTTCTGGGCGCTGTGGACGGCGGGATCATGGAATACCGCTATCTCGATGCGGTTAGGCTCACCGGTCATTCCTGCCCCACCGTAGCCCGCGCATTCTTGATGACGCGCGCGGCACTTAGCGCACTTTATGCCGACAAACTGCCGGTGCGCGGCGAGATCCAA
Source organism: Natronospirales bacterium (assembly GCA_021816765.1). Lineage (GTDB taxonomy): Bacteria > Pseudomonadota > Gammaproteobacteria > Natronospirales > REEB76 > REEB76. The sequence goes on from JAKAXB010000018.1 coordinate 28,695, forward strand.
GTGGGTTTCCGTGATGGCCTGCCGGATGGCACCACCGGTGTAGTGGCTAATGTAGTGGGCCTGATCACCGGTGCCGCGGGCCCCAGCGGTTTCAAAGGCCTCGGCAGCCGTTTCCATCGTAGCGGCCTGCTGAGGTTTGACACCCATATTGACGAGGAGATCCGCTTCCTGCGCACCGACAACAGCACAGCGGTGACAGTAACTGCAAATCTTGGTCGGGTGCCGGCCAGTGCGCGCACACGGGAACTGCTGAGGCTGTGCCTAACCGGGAATGCGAGCCAGGAGCAACAGACCGATTTCCGTAATCTGTGGCAGGCGCGGGTGCGGACACTGCTGCTGGAATGCGCTGACGATCCGGCGGTGATCGGCGTATCGCGGATTGCAACCGCACCGACGCTTGATTTCCATCAAGGCTGCACCGTGGCGGTCGGCGCATCATAGCTGTCACTTGCCTGTATCAGGAGTTTGGCATGACGCACTGGTTTTCCGTCGCCCGGGTGGGTGACATCACCGATCGCGAATGCCGGGTAATTGACGTGAATGGTACCGAGGTGGCGGTGTATAACCTGGGCGGTACTTATTACGCCATCGAGGATTGCTGCAACCACGATGGCGGTGATATCTCGGGTGGCTGGGTGGAGGACGATGTGGCCGTCTGTCCGCGGCATCTGGCGCGCTTTTCCATTCGCACCGGTGCGGTATTGGCCGGCCCCGCTTACGAAAGCGTACACAGCTTCCCGACTCGCGTGTACGACGGCGAGATCCAGATTAGCGACGATCGCAATTGAGGATGCCATGCCCGCCGTAAGCGACCGCCTCTCACGCTGGACGCCGCTGATTTTCGCCTGTGCACTGGTGAATTTTCTGCTGGCGCAGACCCTGATCGTGGCGGGTATGACTTGGCCGGAGATGGCGCTTACCGCGGGCAGCACACTCGTAACAGTACATCTCATTACCCTCGGTTGGCTGACGCTTTTGATGTTCGGTGCGCTGTTCCAGTTCGTGCCGGTGATCACCACAAAACCATTGTTGAACCAGTGGCTGTCGCTCGCGGTCTTGATACTTGTGGAGTTCGGTTTGGCAGGTATGATTGTTGGGTTCCTGGCGCTCAATCACGGTGCATCGGGTCTGGTGTACTGCCTGCCGTTCGGCGGGACATTGGTACTCGCTGGCGTGCTGCTGGCCATGGGGAATATCGTCACACCGCTGTTACACTCACGACCGCTGGCGTTGCCGGGGCGTTTCGTGCTGGCGGGTCTCGCCTTCCTGCTGGCGACGATTCTACTGGGGCTCACGTTCGCGTTAGCGCTCAGCGTGCCGGCTTTCACCCCGCTGGTGGCGCCGTTGCTAGCCGGCGGTGTCGGCTATCACGTCCTCGCCGGTCTGGGCGGCTGGTTCACGCTTACCGCCATAGGCGTGAGCTACAAACTCCTACCCATGTTCATGCTGGCGCCAGAGGAACGCGGCTGGTGGGGAGAATGCGTGCTGCAGTTGGGTATATCCGGATTTGGATTATCAGTGAGTGCCGGTTTGCTGTCCGTGTGGTGGCCACAGGCAGTTTTGCTGAATGCCGTGCAATATCTGGGCTGGCTCGCGATCGTGGTAGCCGTGATGGCGTACCTGATTGATGTACTGCGTTTGTACCGCACGCGCAAGCGCGCCCGTATCGAACTCCACAACCGCGCCACCTTCGGCGCCTTTTTGAGTCTGGCTGCGGCGCTCGTCATCGCCGTCATTCTGGTCGTGAGCCACCGGCTTGCCGCATACGCCCCGGCACTGGTGCTGCTGGTGCTGTTTGGCTGGCTCTCTGGTCTCGGCCTCACCCAGCTTTACAAGATTGTGCCTTTCCTCACCTGGATCATGCGTTACAGCCATCAGCTTGGCCGTGGCGCGGTACCCCGGGTACAGGATCTGGTGGACGAAGCCCGCACTTCGCCCTGGTTTGTGATTTATTTCCTTGGTGTGGCGCTCGCGACACTTGGTGCTTTCATAAACGTCGCCTACGTATGCCGTACCGGCGTGACTGTCAGTGCTGGCGCCACCTTGGGACTCGCATTCGAATACTGGCGCGCTTGGCGCGGCTATTACGCGGGACGCGCGCGGCCGGTCGCACCGATACCGCCCCCATGCCTGTCCAGAGGAGGACCTGCGCCATGACCACACCCGAACCGTTGACACTCGACGTGCGCGAGGAACTGCACCGCGGCGGTGAACCGTTGCCGCGCATCATGGAGACGGTGAGACAGCTCGCGCCCGGTCAGGCGCTGCGTCTGCTAGCCACTTTTGAGCCGCTGCCCTTATATGCGGTACTCGGCCGCAAGGGTTTTGGCCACCAGGCCATGCATCACAACGTGGAGGACTGGGAAGTGTTATTCACGCCCGGCACCGCCGTACCGGAACAGCCGAAGGGCAAGAAGCCGCACACGACGACGGTGTCCACCAGCGGCTGGCCCGCACCCAGCGCATTTTTGGACAACCGCGGCCTGGAGCCGCCGGAACCCATGGTGCGCATTCTGGATTCACTTGAACATCTCGGTCCCGGCGAAGTACTGGAAGCCATTAACGAGCGCGAACCGGTGTTTCTGTACCCGGAATTGGAGGCACGCGGCGCTGCCATCCACACGGACAAGCGCGACGACGGCATGCATCTGCTGATTCGCCGCGGGGCCTGAGGCATGAGCACCCATGCCCTGCCAAGTCGTGAATATGTGCTGGATGCCCTACACGAGGTGATTGACCCGGAACTCGGCTACAACATCGTGGACATCGGACTGATTTACGGCCTTGAGGTCGCGGATAACCTAATCAAGGTCACCCTGACCATGACCACGCGCGGCTGCCCGGCCCAGGACTACATCATGGAAGGCGTGAAGCAGCGTGGACTGCGGATTCCCGGAGTGCAAGACGTGGACATCCATCTGGTATGGGAACCGCCCTGGTCACCGCAGAAGATGACACCCGTCGCCAAGGCCTATTTCCATATCGAGGACGATTTACCGTGAATAACGTTACGAACCCAAACAACGAACTCTCGACAGTCAACCGGCTGTTCATGCGGGCCTTGCTGGCACTCGGCGAGGCCGGTGAGCGGGAACGAGCTTGCCGCTTGGCCGCCGCCGGTTGGACGGCACTGCGCCGGCAACATCCACGTGAGGCAGAACGCCTGAACGGGACATTGCACGCGCTGACCCGCGCTTCCCACCCCTAACCACACTGGAGACACATATGCCCGAGGCAAAACTGCTTGATGTCCGCATGCTCATTCCCGCCGAGCGCCACCAGCTGATCTTCGAAACCTACGAAAACCTCAAGCCCGGCGAAAGTTTTCTGCTGGTGAATGATCACGATCCTAAGCCGCTCTACTACCAGTTCGAAGCCGAACACAACGGCGAGTTTTCATGGAAATACCTGCTGCAGGGCCCGCAAACCTGGCAGGTGGAAATCGGTCGTACTGCCTAGCGCTGTTCAGGAATGCAAACAGCCGGTATGCAGCTGCATGCCGGCTGTTTGATCACACACGGGCCTTAAACTTCCACGTGGATTAGAATCCACTCTGAACGGTCCAATACGCATCACATCATGCACCCCCTGTCACTAAAGCATCTCACATCGCTGCTATGTCAGCCGTTCCGACTTCTTTTTATGGCGGCGTCGCTTTGCGCAAGTCTCGACATGCTGCTGTGGGCCCTATTCCTGTATTTGGGGTGGCTGCCAGCCGCATCACTTCCGCCATTGCTGTGGCACGGCCATGAAATGCTGTTCGGCTTTGCGGGCGCACTGATCGCCGGGTTCCTGCTGACGGCAGTGGCAGAATGGACCAAGCGGCTCACGGCCACCCCGCTCACGTTACTGCTGTTGGTAACGGTCTGGCTGATTGCGCGGATCGGGTTCCTGCTGCCCGCTTTTATTCCCTACACACTCACCGCCATCCTTGACAGCACGTTCTTTCTGTTATTGGCAATCATGGTGGCGATACCGATCCTGCAGGCACACAATTACCGTAACTTGTTTGTCATTCCGCTGCTGCTAACTTTTACACTAGCAGATGTACTCTTCCATCTCGGCGTCACCGGACGGCTACCGTTGGCTCCCTATCAGGTACTGGTCTGGGTCATTGATCTCCTCACTCTGCTGATGCTGGTGATCGGTGGACGCGTCATCCCCTTCTTCACCTCCCGCCGGCTCGTTGGCGTCAAGATAGTGCGCTGGCGGCTGCTCGATTGGAGTGTGAATGGTGGAGGGCTCGTATTATTGCTGGTGGACATCATCGTCCCGAGTTCCCGGCTGCTGGGCGGTCTCTCGCTGATTGTGGCGGTACTGGCCATCATACGGTTGGCCGCCTGGCGGCCGTGGCGGACCTTGCGTGAGCCCATGTTATGGGTACTGCACCTCGGGTACCTGTGGTTAGCGGTCGGTATTGCACTCCGGGGTGTGGCGCTGCTCAGCGGCTCGTTCGCGGAAATCACGGCACTGCATGCGCTCACGGTGGGCGCGCTGGGTTCACTCTCCATCGGCATGATGACGCGCGTGCCGCTGGGTCATACGGGCCGACCGATCGCGGCAGGTCCGGTCATGGCGGTCGTATTCTTCTTGCCGACACTCGCCGCCGTGCTGCGGCTCATGAACCTGCCCGGCTGGTTACCGCTTGCAGCGACCCTCTGGACCCTGGCATTCGCCACGTATTTTCTGCACTTCCTGCCAGTCCACTTCGGTCCGCTCAGGGTGAACGCCACGATACCGCAATGAATTGCGATACTACTCATGAAGCATCATTATCCGGTTTGTCTATCTTATTACCGGGAGCTGTAAATAGTTCGTATGGTTAATGCAGGCAACTTCATAAAACCGTGTTTCCCACGGAATTTACCGCGTTCCGACTCCGTGATGTACGAACAATATTGTGCTCCGCGTAATAATATGCGCGCCTGCTCGATCGCCTGGTGATAGAGACCTTCCATCTCGATATTGGGCTGGGCCGCTTCCGGCTCATCTGATCGGGCAGCCGTCAGCACATACACCGTCCCGCAATACGGACACTGCTCCCGCATGCTCTCGTGTATCGGCAGATACACCCGCTGATGGGAATTCCACAGGCTCGCGCCGGGCATCGGACAGGACAATGGCAGATCCTTCCATGTGACGTGGCGGGCCTTCTGCGTGCAGGGCGTCTTGTAGCCGATGTTTTTCGAAACGCCATTCATGGACTTTCCTTCACAATCAGGCATCAGCGTTGCAGCAGCGGCAGCTTGTCGGGCACGCCATCCCATTGTTTGGCGTCCGGCGGTGCCGGAATCTTGGCATCTATCACCGGCCACTTCGACGCCAGCTCCGCGTTGATGGCGAGGAAATGCTCCTGGCCGCCGGGCACATCGTCCTCGGCGAAGATAGCCCCGACCGGACATTCCGCCACGCACAGGGTACAATCAATGCATTCCTCGGGGTCAATCACCAGGAAATTTTGGCCTTCATGAAAGCAATCCACGGGGCACACTTCCACGCAGTCGGTGTACTTGCACTTGATGCAGTTATCCGTGACCACATGTGTCATGTCACTCTCCTTGCAGACCACGATTTTGACTTGTCCGAGCAGTGTATGACATCGGCGACGGCGGCACCTTGATATGCATCAAGCTTGCAAGCACGATGGGCGCTGATTCAGCTTGCTGACTGTTTCAAGGAATCGTGATGGATAACCGCAGCGTCCTGACACGTGAACTACGCCACCATTACTTGTTTGCAGCACTGGATGCCAAACAGCGCACACGGTTGCTGGGACATATCCATACCCGCCCGTTTGCCGCCGGTGAGTTGCTGTTCAATCAGGGGGACGCAGCTCGGGCATTCTTCCTGTTGCAGTCGGGTGCCGTGAAACTCTACCGCATATCCGCCGAAGGCCAGGAAAAGGTCATGCGCCTTATCCGTCCGGGACAGAGCTTCGCCGAAAGCGTGATGTTCATGAATGAGCCGCGCTATCCGGTACATGGACAGGGAATCGAAGGCGGTTCATTGGTGAGTATTGAGTGCGAGGCATTCTTGGCTATTTTACGTGAGTCGTTCGATACTTGCCGCGCGGTCATGGCACAGATGACCCGGCGCATCCAGGCCCACTGGGATGAGATCGAGTTATTGACACTGCAAAACAGCCGCTACCGGGTGATCCACTATCTGCTGGGGCTGGTGCCGGATGGGCAACGCGGTCGCGTCAACGTGATACTGCCAACGCGCAAGGGACTGATCGCCGCACAACTGGCAGTCGCACCAGAAACCTTCTCGCGGGTGTTACGCGCGCTCACTGACGAGGGATTGATCGAGGTACAGGACGAGGTGGTGGACGTTTATGATACTGAGGTGCTGCGTCTTCATATACGCTAAGGCACGCGAAGTAATTCTTTGCTGAGTTCCATGCGCGTTTCCAGTGGCAATCGTTCATGCAGTTCGGTAAACAATCCCTTCTCTTCCCGCTCATGGTGATGTTGTACCACGTGTTTCAAGGTTCGTTCTTTATCCAGAAGGTCAATAAGCATAGCCGGCGTTACGCCGCGCCGTCGGGCGGATGTCAAGCGCACAATCACCGCGCGTACCAACTCCTCCAGTTTACGGTGCTCGGTGCGATAGACGTGTGATCCCCAGCGCGGGCTGCTTCCACTGCCATCATTATTACAGTAAGGCAGTAAAAACTTCTCCTCCAGGCGGATATGGACAGTCAGCCGTTCTTGGTACCGGGTGAGCAACCGTGCGGCCCGTGCCCATGCGTGACTAACCAGCATTTCCTGATGACGTCGAAACAGGATATCCAGCGACGCATGCTCGTGTCTCAAGATGCAAAGGGTATCCGACACCGACATGGTCAGAAGCCATGGGTGCCGGCGGCGGCAGCGCCGATGATGATCAGTGCGATAGCCAGCATCAGAACGTGGAAACGCTGCACGCGCTGCCACACACCGGCTTCATCCGCGGCACCGCGCATGGCGCGCTTGAGCAGACCTACCGGTTCCAGCACGAAAAGCAACAGCACGAATAGCAGCCAGTAGAGGATCATGGCATCCAGCCACCAAAATGACACCTGTATGAGCCAATTCCAGGCATGCAACCACCAGAGCATGTATAGACCCGATGCCCCCACCAGCAGTACCGCAATGCGTGCCTGGGGCGCGAAGCGGTTTTCGATCTGGTGGAAGGCAGCGCGTGGATCACTGCCCAAGCCATGACGTACCGCCGGCAGGAATACGGCGGTGACGAAAGCCAGACCGCCGATCCACCACACTACGGCGAGCACATGGATGGCGATGACGATACCGAGCCCTAACATGCAGATGAATGTCGCACCTTGAATGGTGGTCTGCCTTGATCTGTATCAAGGAGAATGCCGCATGAGCGTCTACTATCACGCCGGTGAGCAGTAGATCGGCATGCCGGGCGGATCGGATAACGGCTCGACCAGAGTAGTCCTCGGTAATTATAAAATGGCAGCCGGCGAGATGACGATATTTAACGGATGACCAATGCGCACTCGGTATCTGGATTGTGGCTGACCATCTAGGGATAGTCTGATCAATTGAATGACACAGCACGCGGTGTGGTGAAGGAGCGGCCCAAGATACTTTTCGGCAATATCGGCGGGTGTGTGGTGAGGGCATGGGGCCTTTAAATGCGTGTACCGGG
>JAKAXB010000019.1 GCA_021816765.1 Natronospirales bacterium
ACCCGGTACACGCATTTAAAGGCCCCATGCCCTCACCACACACCCGCCGATATTGCCGAAAAGTATCTTGGGCCGCTCCTTCACCACACCGCGTGCTGTGTCATTCAATTGATCAGACTATCCTTAATTATTTTTCATTGAGATAAAACCGCTGCCGGCAGGTCTATACTCAATACCGGACTTGGCCAGAAATGGCTGTGACTATGAGAAAACCGAGCGTCATGCTGTTTGTTGTCTGCATCGCGTCCCTGTTCCCGGGGATCGTGTCGGCGAATAACCTGCACGTGTACAAATGGGTGGACAGTCATGGCGTCCTGCACTACAGCGACCATGCGCCCACCAAACCGCAACAGGCGGTCAAACTCGTAAAACTGCGCGCTTCACCGCCGCCGAACCCACAGCAAGAAGCGGAAACCACGGCCTGGATCGCGAGTATCAACAAGTGGTACCAGAGTGTGCTCCAGCAGCAAGCGCAGCAGCAGAAACAGGAAATTGCCTGGCAGAACGCACAGGCCCGGCTGGCTGCAAGTGCGTATCCCTCGAGTGCATACCCCTATACACAGGAAGTGTCATATGTCACTCCGCTGTTCGGTTTCAGACGCCGTCATCACGAACCTGACCACGATGATTTCATGCGGCCTTTTCCTCACCGGCCCATGCCACCACCTGCATTCCATTCCTCCATCTGGAATACGCAGCCCAGTTCTTTCCCCTCTGACACACTGCCCAGTTCCTTTCCGGAAGAAGGACACAAACCCTAGATCTGCCTGTACGGGTTGCTCTGATCGCCACACTTCCCATGCCACAGAATCAGCGCACACTTCGCAGCCATCGAAAACACGGGCCGTAGATGCAATGATGCTTGGACAGGAATTGGTGGATGTGGGGATTACTTGCCGATGCAAAAGCTGGAAAAAATCCGTTCCAGCAAATCCTCGCTGTTGAATTCTCCGGTGATCTCGCTCAAACACTGTTGTACCAGCCGCAGTTCTTCCGCCAGCAATTCACCGGCGCCTTGCTGCAAGCGCTGCTCCGCTTCATCAAGATGAGTACGTGCCCGGCCCAACGCATGCAGATGCCGGCGGCGGGCGATAAACACATCTTCACCGGTTGCGTGATAACCGGCGGCGTCTTTGAGGTGGGCTTCAAGTAATTCCATACCCTGGCCGGTCCTGACCGACAGCGCCACGCGAGCAGGCAGGCAGGTTGTCTCGGTTTCCGGTTTGCGGCCAGTCAGATCAATCTTGTTATAAACAAGTGTCACCGGCAGATTTACCGGAAATTGTTCCAATATATGTTGGTCATCGGTGGACAACCCGCGGTTGTCATCCACCACCAGCAGCACCCGGTCCGCGGAACGGATCTCGTTCCAGGCGCGGCGCACGCCTTCCTGCTCCACTGTGTCACCGCTGTCCCACAGGCCCGCGGTATCAATGATATGCAGCGGCAAACCGTCCAGGTTCACGTGCTCGCGCAACACATCCCGGGTGGTGCCGGGAATCTCGGTAACGATGGCGGCCTCGTGACCCGCCAGCCGGTTGAGCAGGCTGGACTTGCCGACATTGGGCCGGCCGGCGATGACCACGCTCATACCTTCGCGCAGGAGACTGCCCTGGGTGGCCTTTTCCAGCAGGGCCGCAAAACATCCGCGGATGCCCGTAAGCCGTTCCGCCACCTTGCCGTCGCTCAGGAAATCGAGTTCCTCATCCGGAAAGTCAATGGCAGCTTCGACATACATGCGAAAAGCAATCAATGATTCCACCAATTCGCGGATGCGCATCGAAAACTCGCCGCGCAGGGAGCGCATGGCAGCGCGGGCTGCCTGCTCGGTGCCGCTGTCTATGAGATCGGCGATGGCTTCGGCCTGGACGAGATCGAGCTTGTCATTGAGGAAGGCACGTTCGGAAAACTCGCCGGGCCGCGCCAGACGCGCGCCCAGTTCGCAGGTTCGTTTGAGCAACAGCGACAGCACCACCGGGCCGCCGTGCCCGTGCAGTTCCAGAACGTCCTCGCCGGTGAAGGATTGTGGACCGGGAAAAAACACCGCGACACCGGCATCAATCTGCACACCCTGGGCATCGGTGAATGGCCGAAACACCGCCCGCCGCGGTGCCGGCAGACCGCCGAACATTGCCGTCGCAATGCCGGTGACGGCGGGACCGGACACGCGCACGATGCCGATGCCGCCCCGACCGGCGGGTGTGGCTATGGCGGCGATGGTTTCAGTCGCGGACGGCACAGCGGATTTCGTGTAAAAATGCAGGGCGCTGTTTCGCATCATAACGGCAAACACAGGCAGGATGAACATGTCCGGTGAACCCGTCCATTTTCCGAATGCGTCCGGCCAGTTGCTGGCCGGACGTCTTGAGATGCCCGCTCACGGCAAACCACGCGCTTATGCGCTCTACGCCCATTGCTTCACCTGCGGCAAGGACGTGCGTGCGGCGGTGGATATCTGCCGTGCTTTATGCATGCGGGGTATCGCGGTATTGCGCTTCGACTTTACCGGCTTGGGTGAAAGTGCGGGTGATTTCGCCGACACGACTTTTTCCAGCAACATCTCTGATCTTGTATGCGCCGCCAGATTTCTGGAAGAGCGGTACCAGGCACCCAAGATACTGGTGGGCCACTCGCTGGGCGGCACGGCGGTGCTGGAAGCGGCCCATCGGGTGCCAAGCTGCATCGCGGTGGTCACCGTAGCTGCACCGGCTACTCCAGAGCATGTGGCACGGTTGCTGGGACCCGCGCGTGATGTGATCGAAACCCAGGGTGAGGCGGATGTCATGCTTGTCGGCCGCAAGTTCCATTTCAAGAAGACCTTTCTGGACGATTTAGTATCGCAGCAGTGGCAGCAGAACATCCATGCCCTGCGCAAACCGCTGTTGATCTTCCATTCGCCCACCGATGCTACGGTGGACATCATCAATGCGTCACAAATCTTCACCGCCGCATTGCATCCCAAGAGTTTCGTCGCCCTGAACGGCGCGGATCACCTGCTGACGCGCAGCGAGGATTCGGAATACGTGGGTGTGATGCTGGCCGCCTGGGCGAGCAAATACCTGGGTGAACTGGGTGTCAAACCGGCCGCAAGCCCAGCCGCCGAGGGCGAGGTGGTGGTGCGTATCGGCCGGGAACATTACCGCACGGATGTGTACGCCGGCGCGCACGTGCTGGTAGCGGATGAACCTCAGGATGCGGGCGGCGGCAACACCGGCCCTTCGCCTTACGGGCTGCTCACCAGTGCGCTGGGCGCATGTACGGCCATCACCTTGCGCATGTATGCGGACCGCAAGCAATGGCCATTGGAAGCCGTGACCGTGCACCTGAAGCACGAGAAAATTCACGCCAGCGATTGCGCCAGCTGCGAAACCGGGGAAGGCAGGCTTGACCGATTCAAGCGGGAAATCGAATTCGCAGGTGCCCTGGATGCGGCACAGCAGCAGCGCTTACTGGAAATCGCCAACAAGTGTCCTGTACATCAGACGCTGCGTTCGGAAGTGCTCATAGAGACACATCTCAAGAAATAACGCCGATGTGATCAACTGCTCCTGGCGGCGTGTTTGCGGTTTTCGCGCTGGATCATGCGGTTTATGTGCCACTGCTGGCCGATGGAAATGATGGAATTCGCCACATAGTAGAGCGCCAGACCCGAGGGCAGAAACGCGTACAGCACGCCGAGCGCCAGCGGCATGACCATCATCACGCGCCGCTGCATCTTGTCAGTAGTGGGCTGCGGATTCACTTGGAACTGGATGAACATCACGATGGCGTACGCCACCGGCAGGATATAGTATGGATCAGGTGCGGACAGATCGTGTATCCAGCCGATCCATGGCGATTGGCGCAGTTCCACGCTGTACACCAGCACGTAATAAAGCGCGAAAAAGATCGGCATCTGGATGATCATGGGCAGACAGCCGCTCATCGGATTGATCTTCTCTTTTTTGTACAGTTCCATCATCGCCTGACTCAGGTGCTGCTTGTCATCCTTGTAGCGCTCCTGCAATGCCTTGATACGCGGCTGCACGCGCCGCATTTTCGCCATGGAGCGGCCGCTGATCTGGTTCAGCGGAAAAAACGTCAGCTTGAACAACAACGTAAGAATCAATATGGACCAGCCCCAATTGCCGATGAAGCGATGGATGAAATTCAGCAGCTTGAAAATCGGCTCGGAAATAATGGTAAGTTTTCCGTAGTCCACCGTGAGTTCCAGCCCGGGAGCCACGTGTGCAAGACGCGTTTGCAGTTTCGGGCCGATATAGAACATATCGGCGAAGACGCCGGTCATGCCGGGCATGACGGTCTTCACCGAGGTGATGGTACCCGCCAGAAAACGCGAATTACCGAGGGATTTGCTGTAGTAACGGTTTTCCGCCGCATTTCCCGCCTGTTGCCGGTCTTCAGGGATCACGGCGGCAAGAAAATAATGATCCACCACGGCGGTCCAGCCCCCGGGAGTAGTCATGTTCACCGGCGTTTCCGCAAGATCATTGAATTCGTATTGACGGTAACCGCCCACGCCGTGGACCGCCATGCGCTGATAGTCATAGCGATGAGCGCTGAACAGGCTGTGACTCTCCGGTACATAGTGGTCTTCAAATTGCACATATTGAGCACCCTTCCATGGCTCGCCGGCGCCGTTTTGTACCTGGTAATGCATGCCAATCTGATAACTGCCGCGGGTAAAGGTGTAGGTTTTCTGTACCTCAAGACCCTGGGGTCCCTTCCAGGTCAACCTGACCGCGAGCGTCTTTTCGCCGGACGCCAGGGTGTAACGTGCCTGACTCGCGGTATAGAGCGTCTGATAACCCGGAGCGTCAGGGCCTGACAGCGTCTGCAGCCCGGATTGCGCGATCAGCAATGTTGCGCTGTCGGTGTTCAACACCTTGACAAGTTCTGTCGGCGTTTTGAGTTCGACCGGATATTTGAGGAGTTCGGCTTGGCGGATATCCCCGCCGGCGGTATCAATCTCTACAGCCAGCACATCCGTGCGCACGTGAATCTGCCGGCCCCTTGGCGGTGGGATCGCGCTTGCCGAAGCCGGAATTGGCGCAGTGCCCATATTGCTCGCGGCAGGTGCCGCACTGTTTCCGGGAGCAGGCGCTATGCTTGTGGCTGAGATCTGCGAGGGTGGCGCCGCCGGTTTCGGTCCGTAGTCGCGCATCCATGCCTGATAAATCAGAAATGCGACAAACACCAACGTCGCAAACAGGAATAGCCGGCGATTATCCATGGCGATGCTTCACATCGGGCACGGGGTCGAAGCCACCTGGATGCAGCGGATGGCAACGCAGAATTCGGCATACCGCGAACCAGCTTCCGCGAAAAATGCCGAATTGCTGGATAGCCTGCATGGCATATACGGAGCAGGAGGGCTCGAAACGGCAATGGGAACCGAGCAGCGGGCTGAGGAAATAGCGGTAGCTGCGGATGAAAAGAATCAGGAGACTGCGCATCGCTTTTCCAATTCCTGCCAGTGCCTTTCCAGACTGACGCGTATTTCTTCATTGCTGGCTGCGGCGGCAGGTAATTTAGCCTGTACCACCATATCCAGCGCCGGCATGGTCATGCACCGCCTGCGAAAACTTTCGCGCACCAGCCGCTTGAGACGATTGCGTGACACTGCACCCGGCACGGCCTTGCGCGCCACAGTAATGCCAAGCCGAGCGGTGCTCGCATGGTTCCGGCAAGCGTACACACGAAAACAGGAATCTGTGCTGCAAAACCCGCTACGAAAAGCACGGCTAAAGCAAGCTGGCGTTCGCAGCCGTACTTCAGAAGGAAAGCCGGCATTGGACGGGATTAAGGGCAGAGTCTCGCTCGGCCCTTCGCGCGGCGGGCATTCAGTACCAACCGCCCGCTTTTCGTTGCCATGCGCGCGCGAAATCCATGTGTGCGCTTCCGGTGCAGGTTACTGGGCTGGTAGGTTCTTTTCATAGTGATATCCGACGTGCTTTGCCGCCCTGATGAATACGTGGGCAAAGGCGCGATATTAAACGTGCCTGACGTGTCGCTGTCAATATGTAGCACAACCTTTCATGGTCTGCAGCCTGTGGATAACTCGCGAAAACCGGTATAGACTGCCTCCCCTCTTTCGCACGGTATCTTACGCATACCGGCGATCCGATTGACGAATCGCAACTACTGGGGGTCTGGGCATGGCATCGCTATGGACGCGGTGTGTGGATCATTTGGAGCATGAGCTCACCGAACAGGAGCTCAATACCTGGATCCGACCCCTGCATGCCCTGGAAGACGCCCACACGCTGCGCCTTCTCGCTCCCAACCGCTTTGTTATGGACTGGGTACGGGACCGTTTCTTGCCACGCATCTCCAATCTGGCCAGAGAACTGGCTAAGGACCGGGAGCGGCGTGTGTTACTGGAAGTAGGTACCGGACGTGAAGAAGCACCAGCCCCCCCCCCTCCCCAAACCGCAACTGGCGGTATTGCAGCGCCAACACCTGGCAGTGGCCTCAATCCCTTATATACCTTCGAGACTTTCGTGGAGGGTAAATCGAACCAGTTCGCCCTGGCTGCTGCCCGCCAAGTGGCTGAGAACCCAGGCCGGGCCTATAACCCGCTGTTTATATACGGTGGCGTGGGCCTGGGCAAGACCCACCTCATGCATAGTGTAGGCGAGTTGATTCAGCAACATATTCCACGAGCGCGCGTGGCTTACGTGCATTCCGAGCGCTTCGTGAACGACATGGTACGGGCGTTACAGCACAACAGTATTAATGAATTCAAGCGACAATACCGTACGCTGGACGCCCTGCTGATTGACGATATCCAGTTTTTCGTTGGCAAGGAGCGCTCCCAGGAAGAGTTTTTCCATACGTTTAACGCCTTGCTGGAAGGCCAACAGCAAGTGATCCTCACCTGTGACCGGTATCCAAAGGAAGTGGAAGGTTTGGAAGAGCGCCTGAAATCCCGCTTCGGCTGGGGGCTTACGGTGCCCATCGAACCACCTGAGTTGGAAACCAGGGTGGCGATCCTCATGAAAAAAGCCACAATGGAAAATGTAGCCTTGCCCAACGAAGTGGCTTTTTTCATCGCCCAGCGGATCAGCTCCAATATCCGTGAACTGGAGGGCGCCCTGCGCCGGGTTGCTGCCAATGCCCAATTTACCGGGCAGCCGGTCACTCTGGAGAGCACCAAGGAATGGCTTAAGGATATTCTTGCACGGCAGGACAGGTTAGTAACGTTGGATAATATACAAAAAACCGTTGCGGACTATTTTCATGTGAGAGTGGGCGACATGCTTTCCAAAAAGCGCAGCCGTTCCATTGCCCGGCCCCGTCAGATAGCTATGGGGATTGCCAAGGAACTCACGACTCACAGTCTTCCGGAAATCGGTGATGCTTTTGGAGGAAGAGATCACACTACCGTGATACACGCCTGTCGCAAGGTACAGGAATTGCGGGGTCTAGACCCGAGATTTGATGAGGATTATCTGACTTTGGTAAGGACATTAACGGGTTAACGGTATGTGTATAAACTGTGCACCAACAATCCAAAGAGAAATGCGCACATTCCACACACAAGATTTCAACCGGTCTCCAAGCTAAAACCCAACAGGTTAAAATAAACACAAGATATTGATTTACAAAGGAATAACAGGATTCCCAGACGAGACGCTTTGCATAGTAATTACTATCACAGTTCTTGAAGTATCTTTAACCTAAGATTGATAGAGCAGGTGGATAAATGAAATTTGAAACGCTGCGGGATACCCTTCTTTTTCCGGTTCAGGCAGTAGTGGGCGTAGTGGAAAAGCGCCAAACCATGCCAATACTTGCCAATTTGCTGTTAACAGTCACTGATACCGGTTTGTCACTTACCGGAACCGATATGGAAGTGGAGCTGGTGGCTGATACAGCAGTAGAAATACAGGAAAAAGGCGAAATTACCGTTCCGGCACGCAAGCTTCTGGATATTTGTCGTGCGCTGCCGGAAGGCGCAAAAATTGTCGTTTACCTGGACAAAGACAAGCTGTCTTTACGCTCAGGCCGCAGCCGTTTCAGCTTGGTTACCCTTCCTGCAGCAGACTTTCCAGCGGTGGAGGACATACATGTACAACGCAGCTTCTCCGTAGGGCAAAAACAACTGCGTGATCTTTTTACCCGCACTGCGTTTTCCATGGCTCAACAGGATGTGCGTTATTACCTGAATGGCTTGCTGCTGGAAACCAGCGAGAAGTGCCTACGCGCCGTGGCAACGGATGGTCATAGACTAGCGCTCTGTGATTTGGGGACAGATCTGGGTGATGTCACCGCCCAACAGGTTATCGTACCACGCAAGGGGGTCCTGGAACTGCAAAGATTACTGGGTGAGGGGGATACACAGGCTAAAATCGAACTTGGCACAAATCACGTGCGGATACATTTACCGGGTTTACGTTTTACTTCCAAGTTGATTGACGGGCGGTTTCCGGAATATGAACGCGTGGTACCAAAAGGCGGAGACAAGATTTTCACGGCGGACCGGCTTATGCTGAAAGAAGCGTTAGGTCGTGCTGCTATCCTTTCTAACGAAAAATATCGAGGTGTACGTTTGCAGTTATCCACCAACCGCCTGAAAGTACTGGCCCATAACCCCGAACAGGAAGAAGCAGAAGATGAGATAGAGGTTCAGTACCAGGGCAGTGAGTTGGAAATAGGTTTCAACGTAACGTATCTCCTGGAAGCCTTGTCAGCTTTGGAGGGGGAGCAAGTACACGTTACCCTTACCGATGCCAACAGCAGTTGTCTGATACGCGCCCCGCAAAATAAATTTTGCCGTTATGTGGTCATGCCCATGCGGCTCTGACCCAGAGACACCATGGAGCTGTTAAGCCTTTCTTTACGGGAATTCCGCTGTTTTGCTGCCGCTGAGCTTGAGTTCGCCCCTACCATCAATCTGATTATTGGTAAAAACGCTTCAGGTAAAACCAGCCTGCTGGAAGCCATTTTTTTGCTGGGTCGGGGCCGCTCTTTTAGAACACCTCATTTGGGGGCTCTGACACGTACCGAAGCAAGTGGATTTCAACTGATCGGCAAGATAACCAGCCAATCTGTTCCAGTAATTATCGGACTTGCCCGAACAACTGGGCTGCTTGAAGCCCGGATTGGCGGGCAACGTACTGAGAGCTTGGCTCAATTGGCTCAAACCTTCCCGGTTCAATTAATAGACAGCCAAGCCCATCAGTTGATCCGTGGCGGGCCGCGACAACGTCGTCAATTTCTGGATTGGGGCGTGTTTCACGTGGAACCAGCCTTTTTCCCAATCTGGCGTCGTTTCCAGCGAGCGCTCCAACAACGTAATGCCCTATTGAGGACCAGCAGGCCTCAACGGGAAGTGGACAGTTGGAATGGGGAGCTGGCCGCAACAGGCCAACTCCTCGATGGTTTGCGGCGTAATTATCTGGCGAATTTTTCGGCAACCGCCGCTAATTGGGCGGAACGGGCTTTAGGGGGACTGAAGACCAGTTTGGAATACCAGGCTGGCTGGCCGGTAGGGCGCGACCTGTCTGAGGCACTCCAGGAGTCCACCACGCGGGATCGTAAAGCAGGCCTGACACAGGTAGGCCCCCATCGGGCTGATATGGCGATCAAGGTAGAAGGCAGGATGGCCCAAGAGCGTGTCTCCCGGGGCCAGGAAAAAGTGCTGGCCGGGGCACTTCTTCTAGCTCAAACCAGTATTTACAGGATGTTAACAGGCCATTCCTGTACTTTATTGCTGGATGACTTGGCGGCAGAACTGGACGTGGGTCATTTAATAAGATTTATGGAAATGGTGGCAGAAACCCATGCCCAGGTCCATATTACCGCTGTTGAAGCGCCGATTATGGTGGCTCAACAAGCAGCACAGGTGTTCCACGTGAAACAGGATGAAATTACCGCAATGGTATAATGCGCTGCCACACCGGAATGTTTCTCCACATGCCTGAGAATAAACGCTACGATTCCAACAATATCAAGGTCTTAAAAGGACTCGACGCGGTACGTAAGCGCCCCGGCATGTACATCGGTGATACGGATGACGGTACCGGCCTTCACCACATGGTTTTTGAGGTGGTGGACAATTCCATTGACGAGGCTCTGGCCGGGTATTGCACAGAAATTTCCGTTACGATTCATGAGGATGAGTCCGTTACGGTAGTGGATAACGGTCGCGGTATCCCGGTGGATCTGCACAAGGAGGAAGGCCGTTCGGCGGCAGAGGTCATCATGACTGTACTGCATGCAGGGGGTAAATTCGACGACAATTCCTATAAGGTTTCCGGGGGTCTACATGGTGTAGGCGTGTCAGTGGTCAATGCCCTCTCGGAGCACCTGCATCTGCTCATCAAGCGGGAAGGCAAGTTGCATGAGCAGGAGTATCGCAACGGTGATGCGGTGTATCCGCTCCAGGTCGTTGCAGATGCCCAGGGCACCGGCACAGAAATCCGCTTCAAACCCAGTGCCAAGGTATTCACTCACATTCAATTCAATTACGACATTCTGGCGCGCCGTTTGCGGGAGCTATCCTTCCTGAATTCCGGTGTGCGCATCCTGCTGCACGATCAGCGTGATGATAAACACGACGTGTTTCAGTACCAAGGCGGCATCAAAGCCTTTGTGGAGCACCTGAACCGCAATAAAACCGCCTTGCACGAAACCGTATTCCATTTCATTGCGGAACACGAGCGCACCACAGTGGAAATCGCATTGCAATGGAATGATTCCTATCAGGAGACGGTGTACTGCTTTACTAACAACATTCCACAACGTGATGGGGGCACACATCTCGCCGGTTTTCGCGCAGCCCTTACCCGCACCATCAACAATTACATTGAGACAGAAGGACTGCTCAAGAAAGAAAAGATTCCCATGACGGGTGACGATGCCCGTGAGGGACTTACAGGTATCGTCTCCGTGAAACTGCCGGACCCGAAGTTCTCCTCCCAGACCAAGGATAAGCTGGTCTCATCGGAAGTGAAGGGTGTGGTGGAATCACTGATGGCCGGGAAATTTGAGGAATTCCTGCTGGAGAAACCAGTGGAATCCAAGATTATAGTCGGCAAGGTCATTGAAGCCGCACGCGCGCGTGAGGCGGCGCGCAAAGCCCGCGAGATGACGCGCCGCAAGGGTGCGCTGGATGTGGCGGGACTGCCCGGCAAACTTGCCGATTGCCAGGAACGGGATCCGGCATTGTCCGAACTTTTTCTGGTGGAGGGCGATTCCGCCGGCGGTTCGGCGAAACAGGGTCGTGATCGGAAATGCCAGGCGATCCTGCCGCTCAAGGGCAAGATCCTCAACGTCGAGAAAGCGCGCTTCGATAAGATGCTGTCATCCGTGGAAGTGGGCACGCTCATCACCGCACTCGGCTGCGGCATCGGCAAGGAAGAATTCAATATAGACAAGCTGCGGTACCATCGCATCATCATCATGACCGATGCGGACGTGGACGGTTCCCACATCCGAACGTTGTTGCTTACATTCTTCTACCGGCAGATGCCGGAGCTTATCGCCCGCGGTCATGTGTATATAGCCCAGCCGCCGCTCTACAAGGTGAAGCGTGGCAAGCAGGAACAGTATGTGAAGGATGATGCGGAGCTGAATACTCTGCTGCTGCGTTCCGCGACGGACGACGCCAGATTTCACGTCAGCACTGGCGCGCCCGCCATGAGTAACACTGCGTTGCAAGCACTCGCCGCCAAATACATGGAAGTAATGGCCATGACGCGGCGCTGGACGCGGCGCTACGACGAACGTGTGCTGGAAAAGCTGTTGTATGTGCCGGTAGTAACCACCAGCAGGTTTACCGACGCCACCTGGATGAACCAGTGGGCCAAGACGCTGGAGGAACGGCTGAATACTGATGATGGCAGCGGTACCCGCTATAGCATAGCATTCCATCAGGAAGCGGGCCGGGAAGTACCCAGCCTCAGGATCACGCGCACGCACCATGGATTGTCGGTAGACAAGCTCATCCATCGGGAATTTTTCAGTTCCGGCGAATACAAAAGCATTGCGGTACTGGCGCAGCAGCTGGATGAGCTTATTGGCGAAGGTGCCTTTGTCACCCGCGGCGAGCGCCGCCAGGATGTGACCAGTTTCAAGCAGGCCATGAACTGGCTTATTGACGAAGCCAAACGCGGCCAAGCCATTCAGCGCTACAAGGGTCTGGGCGAGATGAATCCGGAACAGCTGTGGGAAACTACCATGAATTCGGAGACGCGGCGCTTGCTGAAGGTGCGCATTGATGATGCGCGTAGCGCCGACGATGTATTCACCACCCTCATGGGCGATGCCGTAGAGCCGCGCCGAGAGTTCATCGAGCGTAACGCCCTGGACGTGGCGAATCTGGATATTTGATCATGTCCGCTTTTTACGTTCCAACATGATGCCCGCATAACCAGGGCTGATGTCTTTCATCTGCGCCTCAATCCAGTCCTGGATTTCGGCATTTACCTCATCCGGCCTGCGGTCGTTCGCATATACCGGCTTGCCGATGCGCACCGTCACGGTGCCGGGGTATTTCAGGAAGGCGTTGCGTTTCCAGAAATCCCCGGCGTTGTGGGCCACCGGCACGATGGGCCGGCCGGTGCGCTTCGCCAGCAGCGCGCCAGAGAGTCCATAGCGGCGCGTGGTGCCCGGTGGCATGCGTGTGCCCTCGGGGAAGATCGCGATCCACAAGCCCTCTTTCAGGCGTTCGACACCGATCTCCAACACTTGCTGCACGGCAGAATGCCCGGCTTTGCGGTTGATGGCGATGGGTTCAAGGGTGTAGAGCGCTTGGCCCAGCAATGGCACCCACATCAGTTCGCGCTTTATCACCCAGGACTGAGCCGGGAAAACCAGAAACTGAGCCAGTGTTTCCCAGGCCGACTGGTGTTTCCAATAGACGATGGCATTCTGCTGCGGGATGTTTTCCCGCCCCTCCACGCGGTAATCGAGCCGGCATAGATGCTTCAGCACGAAGAGCTGCCCGCGCACCCAGTTGACCGCAACCCAATGGCCGAAACGCTTGCCGAAAGTGAAAGGTGCCGCCAGCGCCACCGGTATGCAGCACAGCGCGACGCTGAGCACCATGAATAAATTGAAAAGCAGCGAGCGGATGAAAATCACATGTGTTTCCCTTGTTTGATCAGGTAATCCACCACCTGGGCTAGGTTAGCGAACACTTCTGCGCGAGACTGGTCTATTAGCTGCCGCAGTGCCTCTTCTCCGTAGCCAGTGCGTACCAGAATCGGGCGGGCGCCCACGGTTTCCGCGGCTTCTATGTCGCGCAATGAGTCGCCGATTACCGGCGCACCGCTCAAGCTGATGTGAAAGCGCTCCGCGATCTGCTGGAACAGACCCGGCGCAGGCTTGCGACACCCACAATTTTCCTCGGGGCGGTGAGGACAGAAAAAAATGCCATCCAGATGGCCGCCGACCTTTGCGAGTGAGGCTGTCATCTTTGCATGGATTTCCGTCAGCGCGGCGAGATCGAAGAGCCCCCGCCCCACGCCAGCCTGATTGGTCGCCACCACCACGTTGAAACCGCCCTGATTGAGACGGGCGATGGCTTCGAGACTGCCAGGAATGGGAATCCATTCGTCAGGCGACTTGATGTAGGCTTCGGACTCATGATTGATGACACCGTCGCGGTCCAGCACCACCAGACGCACGTCATTCGACCTGGATGAGTGACAAATCGGCGGTGTGCAGAAACAGTGCCGAAAGGCTCGCGAGTAATGCCAAACGGTTTTCACGCACGCCGGGATCCGTGTCCATTACCAGCACCGCTTCGAAGAACTTGTCCACCGGCGTACGCAGGGCAGCAAGGCGACGCAGCGTTTCCGCGTAATCGCCCTTCTGCAGCAAGGGCGCGATATCCTGCCGAAGGGCAAGGATTTTTTCATGCAAGGCCTGCTCCTCGGGTACGTTGAATTTGGCGGCCAGTACCTCCACTTGTTGGCGCCTGCCCGCCTGTCGCAGGATATTGGCGATGCGCTTGTTGGCAACGGCGAGGCTGGCCGCTTGCGGCAGCGCGAGAAACGCATTTACCGCCTGTACGCGGTGGTGGAAATCCAGCGGTTTGCGTGGCTGTTTGCTGCGCACCGCCTCGAACACATCGGCGCGGATACCTGTCTCCAGATAGTAGATACGCAGCCGTTCCAGCAGGAATTCGAAAATCTCCATCACCAAGGGCTGTTCGGCCCTGCTCTGTGCTGTCTGGGCCGCAAGTGATGTCTGGATAAGCTCCACCAAGTCGATATCCAGTTCACACTCGATGGCGATGCGCAGCAGGCCCAAGGCGGCGCGCCGCAATCCAAAAGGGTCCTTTTCACCCGTGGGTTTCCCGCCGATGGCAAAGATACCGACGATGGTATCCAGCTTGTCGGCGATAGCCAGGGCCTGGCCGATTTTGGTCTTTGGCAACTTATCGCCCGCGAAGCGTGGCTGGTAATGTTCGGCGATGGCGATGGCCACTTCCACCGGTTCACCATCGTATTGGGCGTAGTAACTGCCTATGCTGCCCTGCAGTTCCGGGAACTCGCCCACCATGCCGGTGACGAGATCGCATTTGGCAAGCCGCGCGGCCCGCTCCGCCAGTTGTGGAGCGCCGCCGATCTGGTGGGTGATTTGCACGGCCAACTTCGCCACACGGCGCGATTTGTCGCCGTAGGAGCCGAGTTCCTTCTGGAACACTACGCGATCCAGTTCCGGAATGCGGGCGTCGAGGCGCATTTTGCGATCCGTGTTCCAGAAAAACATGGCGTCTGTAAGCCGCGGCACGATGACGCGTTCGTTGCCGCGACGCACCTCCGCCGGTTTACGGCTCTGGATGTTGCTGATGGCGACGAAATGGGGCAGCAGCTTGCCCTTGGCGTCGCGCAGCGGGAAGTAACGTTGCTGGGTTTCCAGTACCGCCACGATCACCTCGTCTGGCAGCGTCAGGAATTTTTTGTCGAAGTTGCCCGTGACCGGCATCGGCCATTCCACCAGCGCCGCCACCTCCTCCAATAAAGCCTGATCCAGTTGCGCCTTACCCCGCGCGCGTTTGGCGGCCCGTGTGACCAGAGTGCCGATCTTTTTCGCCAGCGTGCCCTGGCGGTCTTCCACCAGCACTTTGCCGGTAATGGCCAGAGTCTTGTGATAGTCCGCAGGGTGCTTGAGCGTGATCGCTGCAGGATGATGAAAGCGATGGCCATAGGTCTTGTTGCCGGCAGGCACGCCCAGGATTTCGGCTTTCAACGGACGGTCGCCCAAGAGCATCACCACCCAATGGACGGGGCGCACGAACTGCGCCTCCCCGCTTCCCCAGCGCATGCGTTTACCGATGGGAAGTTTGGCGAGAGCCCCGCGTACGATTTCTGGCAATAATTCTGCAGCGGTTTTGCCTTTTATCCGGGTCTCGTACAAGAGGCGTTCAACTTTGTCTATAGGATGGCGGGCACTCTTGAGCGCATCTGTGCTCACGCTCTGAGATCTGGCAAAGCCTTCTCCGGCCTTGGTGAAATTCCCTACCGTATCAAGAGCAATACTGGTTGGGGGACCCCAGATTTCTTGTCTGCGATCTGGTTGTTTGACATGTATGGCAGGAGAGTAAATTGCCAGCCGTCGCGGTGTGAAGAATGCCGCGTTTTTTTTGAATGCCGATGGCAATCCGTTATATTTGAGCTGCTCATTGAAATTCTCCAGGAATGCCAGTGCCAGGCGCTTCAAACTCTTGGGCGGCAGTTCTTCGGTGCCGATTTCCACCAAAAAAGGCTGCGAGAGCGGTGGCTTCTTAACCATGAGCCAGCTTCTTTATCCGTGTTTGCACCCGGCTCATCGGGAACCCAAGTGTTTCACGGCTTTTGTAGTAAGCCTTGGCCACGTTCCGGGCCAACGTGCGCACCCGCAGGATGAAGCGCTGGCGCTCGGTCACCGAAATAGCATGGCGCGCATCCAGCAGATTGAAGGTGTGAGAGGTCTTCAATACCTGCTCGTAAGCAGGCAGCGGCAAATTCTTTTCCAAAAGCCGTTGGCATTCCCGTTCGCAGGTGTCGAACCAGATGAACAGACTCGCCGGATCGGCTTCCTCAAAATTGTATTGGGATTGTTCCACTTCATTCTGATGGAACACGTCGCCGTATTTCATGCGGGCCGGGGGCCCGTCGGTCCACACCAGATCAAAGACGCTTTCCACTTCCTGCAGGTACATGGCGATGCGTTCGAGGCCGTAAGTGATTTCGCCGCTCACCGGCCGGCATTCGAGACCGCCCACCTGCTGGAAATAGGTGAATTGGCTCACCTCCATGCCGTTCAGCCATACCTCCCAGCCGAGTCCCCAGGCGCCCAGCGTCGGCGACTCCCAGTTGTCTTCCACAAAACGAATGTCATGCACCAGGGGATCCAGCCCCAGAGTCTTCAGGGAGTCCAGGTACAAATCCTGAAAATCGTCCGGCGAGGGCTTGATGATCACCTGGAACTGGTAATAGTGCTGCAGACGGTTGGGATTTTCGCCGTAGCGGCCGTCAGTGGGCCGTCGGCAGGGTTGCACGTAGGCGGCGCTCCAGGGCTCGGGACCGATAGCCCGCAGAAAGGTGGCCGGATGGAAGGTTCCCGCCCCCACTTCCATGTCCAGGGGCTGGAGCAGCGCGCAGCCTTGACGGGCCCAGTATTGCTGCAAGGCGAGGATAAGGTTCTGGAAGGTTGCGGGGGTTCTGGCGCTCATTTTTGTAGGATATGGCTGGCGTCTCGCCCGGCTCAAAGCCCGCCAAGTATAGCCTCTTCAAAGACTTGCTTGCACAAGCTGACAGGACATTTACCCTGAATCTCCTTCTGCACCAACTTAGTGCATATGCACTGTATTCATGCAGCCCCCCTCCTGTGACAGCCCCGGATACCAGGGGTTCGCGATTGGCATACCGCTTGCACACAGTAAGGGGAATATCGCTTACCCACTCCGGAGTTTTCTATGACCGCCAAGACCGCCCAAGACGTATTGGACCTGATTAGCAAGGAAAGCGCGAAATTCGTGGACTTCCGCTTCACCGACACCCGTGGCAAGGAGCAGCATGTCAGTGTGCCCTCTCATACGGTGGATGAGGAGTTGTTTGAGGACGGCAAAATGTTCGACGGCTCTTCCATCGCCGGTTGGAAGGGCATCAATGAGTCCGACATGATTCTCATGCCGGATCCCACCAGCGCCGTCATTGACCCGTTCTTCGAGGAAGCCAGCGTAATCCTGCGCTGCGATGTCATCGAACCCACCACCATGCAGGGCTATGAGCGTGATCCCCGATCGCTGGCCAAACGCGCCGAGGCGTATCTCAAATCCACCGGCATCGCCGACACCGCCTACTTCGGTCCCGAGAATGAGTTTTTCATTTTTGATGACGTGCGCTGGGGTGCCGACATTAGCGGTTCGTTCTGCAAGATTGATTCCCAGGAGGCCGGCTGGAATTCCGAGCGGGTGTATGAAGGCGGCAATATCGGTCACCGCCCGGGAATCAAAGGCGGGTATTTCCCGGTGCCGCCGGTGGACGCACTGCAGGACATCCGCTCCGCCATGTGTCTGGCGATGGAGGACATGGGACTCAAGACCGAGGTGCACCATCACGAGGTGGCCACCGCCGGCCAATGTGAGATCGGCGTCGCTTTCGGTCACTTGTTGCAGAAGGCGGACGAGGTGCAGGTTCTAAAATACGCAGTGATGAATGTAGCCCACGCTTACGGCAAGACAGCCACCTTCATGCCGAAGCCACTGGTGGGGGACAACGGCAGCGGCATGCATGTGCACCAGTCTTTGGCGAAGAGCGGCAAAAATCTGTTCAGTGGCAACCTCTACGGGGGTCTCTCGGAGCTGGCGCTGCATTACATCGGCGGCATCATCAAGCACGCCAGGGCGCTTAACGCGCTTACCAACGCCAGTACCAACAGTTACAAGCGTCTGGTGCCGGGATTCGAGGCACCGGTGATGCTTGCCTATTCGGCACGCAACCGCTCGGCATCCATCCGTATCCCGTAT
Organism: Natronospirales bacterium; assembly: GCA_021816765.1. GTDB lineage: Bacteria > Pseudomonadota > Gammaproteobacteria > Natronospirales > REEB76 > REEB76. The sequence goes on from JAKAXB010000019.1 coordinate 17,969, forward strand.
GTATCGAGCCCGCAGAAACGTCGCATCGAGGTGCGTTTCCCCGATGCCACCGCCAACCCCTACTTCGCCTTCAGCGCCATGATGCTCGCCGGTCTCGACGGTATCTTGAACAAGATCCATCCGGGGGAGGCCATGGACAAGGACCTTTACGACCTGCCGCCGGAAGAGGAGAAAAATATTCCACAGGTTTGCTATGCGCTCGATATGGCCCTGGAACACTTGGACAAAGACCGTGCTTTCCTCAAAGCTGGCGGCGTGTTTACGGACGATGTAATTGACGCCTACATCAAGCTCAAGATGCAGGACGTCACGCGCCTGCGCATGACCACCCACCCGGTGGAGTTTGACCTTTACTACAGCCTCTGACCGTGGGTCAGTAATACACCTATGCCCCGCCCCCGGTGCAGCCGCGGGGTGGGGATTCCCCCAACCTACAACTCAGCATGCCCGTCACGCTACGCTTTGCCACCTCTGCCGATGCGCCGGAACTGGCAGATATTTACCGGCCCGCGGTACTGGGGAGCGCCATCTCTTTTGAGATAGAGCCGCCGGACGCGGCAACCATGGCTGCGCGCGTCAGCAAAACCCTGCCGCACTATCCCTGGCTGGTGTGTGTACAGCATGACCGCGTGCAGGGATACGCATACGCCACCGCCCACCGTGAGCGGCCCGCCTATCTCTGGTCGGTGGAGACCTCGGTATATGTGCGTGCGGAATCCCGCCACCAGGGTATCGGCCGTACCTTGTACATTCAGCTGATGGAACTACTGCGCTGGCAAGGTTATGTCACCGCCTATGCGGGTATCAGTCTGCCTAACTCTGCCAGCGAACGCTTGCATGCCGCTGTCGGCTTCGAGCCCGTAGGCGTGTTCCGTGGCGCCGGATACAAGCTCGGTGCGTGGCACGATGTGAGTTGGTGGCAAAAATCGCTGGGCATGCGCCCGGTTCCGCCACAACTTCCCGTTTCGCTTGTTGCACTTCAGGGTCCACTGTTGAGGCAGTGCGGCCCGTGGATCACTACGTGACAGGGCAGCACGTGCTTATGGCAAGGAATTGGCTGGCTCGAGAAGCTCCAGCCAGTGACACACGGGCACAGCAGCACGGGCTGCGAGATGCAGCTCGCAGCCGACGTTGGCGGTGGCGATGAACATGGGGGCGCCGCTCGTGAGCGCGGCGAGTTTGCGCGTCCGCAGCGCTTCGGAAATCTCCGGCTGGGTGAGCGAATAACTTCCGGCGGAACCACAGCACAGATGCGCCTCGGGCACCGGCGTAAGCAGGTAACCGGCGCGCGCCAGTATCGTTTCCACCGCGGCGGCATGGTGCAGGGCATGCTGCAGCGTGCAGGGCGCGTGAAAGGCAATTCGCTTGCCCGCGCCGATCCCGGCCCAGTGTTCGACCGCCGGTGCAATCAGCTCCGAGGGATCCCGCAGTGCCGCGGCCACGCGTTGCGCGCGTTCTGCCCAGGGCGGTTCGTGACGGAAGATGTCCGGATAATCACCGATCATGGCGGCGCAGCCTGAGGCGGTCACCACAAACGCCTCGGCGCCCGCCTGTAGTCTGTCTTCTACCCTGGTGATGAGGCCACGCATGCGCGCGCGGCCCTGATCCTGTGCGCCGGTATGCCAGGCAAGCGCGCCGCAGCAGCCCGCGATGGATTGCGTACCGCAGCCGAGACGTTCCAGCACGCGCGTGAGCGCGGCGTTGGTCACGGGCGTGGCGACCGATTGTACGCAGCCCTCCAGTACCAGCAGCTGTCGCGGGTGGGGTAGCGCCGGTTGCAGCAACAGGCGTTGGCGTGCCGGCAGTTTTTCGGCGATCCGCACCGGTAGCAGGGGACGCAGGGGGCGCAGCAGCGCGAGTATGAAGCGCAGCCGCCAGGGGTGAGTGAACAGCCAGCGGATGCCGGTGCGCCGGAGTCGTGCGTGCCAGGATCGGGGTACCTGCCGTTCCACCACGGCGCGGCCGATATCGGCAAGCCGCGCGTAGCGCACCCCCGAGGGGCAGGTGGTTTCGCAGGCGCGGCAGGTGGGGCAGCGGTCGAGATGCTGCGCGGTGATGGCGGTGGGGGTTTCGCCCTCGAGCACTCGCTTGATGAGATAAATGCGCCCGCGCGGACCATCGAGCTCATCGCCCAGAAGCTGGTAGGTCGGACAGGTGGCGGTGCAGAAACCACAGTGCACGCAGGCACGCAGAATCGCTTCCGCTTCATTGCCTTCAGGCGTGCCACGGATGAAATCGGCGAGGTGGGTTTCCATGGCGTCGCTCTAGATTCCGGCGTACAGGCGCCCGGGATTGAGAATGCCGGCCGGATCAAAGGCGGCCTTGAGCCGCTGGTGCAGATGATGCAGCGCAGGCGTGAGCGGTGCGAAGGGGGCCTCGGCAGGGAGCGCCCCCCGGGCAGGTCGGAACAGGGTCGCGTGACCCCCAGCGGCGGCGGCGCACGCACGCACTCGGTCCGCGGGAACCCCGGTTTTCACCCAGCGCTGCGCCCCGCCCCAGGTGACGATTTCGGGGCCGTCCAGGGCCAGGGGCGCGGCAGTGGAGGGCAACGCCAGGCGCCACAGGGGGCGCGGGTCAGTGAAAAATGGGCTTGTGTGTTCGCGCAGATCGCGCCAGAACTCCTCCGCCTGCGGCAGATGCTCGCCGCTGAGTCCGGCCGCTGCTGCGGCAATTGCCGGCGCGGGACCCGAGAGGCGCACATAGAGTCGTCCATCGCTCCAAGCCGTAGCCGAGAGTGGCAGTGGTCGGCTCGCCCAGCGGTTCATGAGTTCGATGGCAGAGGTCTCGTCCCGCTCGAAGATCAGCGTAGTATCCGTCTCGGACCGCGGCAGTACCTTGAGTGAGATATCGAGCAGCACACCCAGTGTGCCGAAGGCGCCGGCCATGAGGCGCGAGAGGTCGTAGCCCGCGACGTTTTTCATGACCTCACCGCCGAAGTGCAGTATCTCGCCCTTCCCATTGACCAGGTGGCAACCCAGGACAAAGTCACGGGCCGCGCCCGCGTAGGCACGGCGCGGGCCGCTGAGGTTGGCGGCAATGGTCCCGCCGAGGGTGGCCGTGGTGTCGAAATAGGGCGGCTCGAAGGCGAGCATTTGTCCGCGGGCGGTGAGCGCCGTCTCGATGTCGGCGAGCGGCGTGCCGGCGCGTGCGCTCAACACCAGTTCCTCGGGGACGTAGTGCAGGATGCCGCGGTGTCCGCCCACGGCGAGAGGTATGCCCGTAACGCGGCGGCCGAGGAAGTTCTTGCTGCCGCTGCCGCTAATTATCAGTGGCGTGTGTGCCGCGGCCGCCTCACGCACTCGTGCCACGATCACCGCGCTCTGGTCGTCTTTGTCCATCGTTCAGTAACGCTCGAGGTCCGGGAAACGCAACTCGCCCCGGTGCACGTGCATGCGGCCATATTCGGCGCAGTGCGCCAGCGTCGGAACCGCTTTGCCGGGATTGAGCAGCCCGGCGGGATCGAAAGCGCGCTTCACGGCATGAAACTGCTCGAGTTCTGCAGGGGTGAACTGCACGCACATCTGACTGATTTTCTCGACGCCGACACCGTGTTCACCGGTGATGGTACCGCCGACCGCGATGCACAGCTCCATGATGGCGGCACCGAGCGTCTCGGCGCGCGCCAGTTCGCCCGGCATGTTGGCGTCGTAGAGAATGAGCGGATGCAGGTTGCCATCGCCCGCATGAAATACATTGGCGACCCGTAAGTCGTGCTCGCGGGAAAGTTCCGCGATGCGGGTCAGTACCTCGGCGAGTTTAGAACGCGGAATGGTGCCGTCAATGCAGTAGTAATCGGGTGAGAGGCGTCCGACCGCCGGGAACGCGGCCTTGCGTCCCTTCCAGAAAAGCTGCCGTTCGGCCTCATCGCGGGCCACGCGCAACTCGCGTGCGCCGGCGTGCTTGAGGATTTCCTGGACGCGCGTCAGCGCGGCCGCGACCTCCTCTTCATCACCGTCCACCTCACATAGCAGAATGGCCACGGCGTCGCGCGGGTAACCCGCGTGCACAAAATCCTCCGCCGCCTCCACCGCGAGCCGGTCCATCATTTCGAGTCCGGCGGGAATCACACCGGCGGCGATGATCGCACCCACGGCATTGCCCGCAGTCACCACGGAGTCGAAGGCCGCGAGCAGCACGCGCGCGCATTGCGGCAGCGGCAGCAGACGCACGGTTGCCTCCACCACCACCGCCAACAATCCCTCGGAGCCCGTGAGCAGTGCCAGCAGATCGTAGCCCGGGGCATCCGCTGCGCGCCCGCCGAGCGTGAGCCGCTCGCCTTCGATGGTGAGCGCCTCAAGGGCGAGCACGTTGTGCACCGTGAGGCCGTATTTGAGGCAGTGCACACCGCCCGAGTTCTCGGCCACATTGCCGCCGATGGTGCAGGCGATCTGCGAGGAGGGATCGGGTGCGTAATACAGCCCGTACGGGCGTGCCGCCTCGCTGATCGCAAGGTTGCGCACGCCGGGCTCGACGCGCGCGATGCGCGCCCGCGGATCGATTTCCAGGATACGGTTGAAACGCGCCAGCGACAGTACCACGCCCTCGGCGTGCGGCAGTGCGCCGCCTGAAAGCCCAGTACCCGCCCCACGCGCCACCACCGGCACACCGCGTGCGCGACACAGCCGCAGCACGCTGACAACCTCCTCGACCGTGTGTGGCAATGCCACTGCCAACGGCAGCGCGCGGTAGGCCGTAAGGCCGTCACATTCGTAGGGACGCAATTCTTCCTCGCGGGTGAGCAGTGCGTCCCCGGGCAGCGCAGCTCGCAGATCGGTAAACAGGGTGGCGCGGGCAGCGCTCATGGAACCGCCTCAGCCACCCGCAAGACCGGGCCAGAGGAGTTTCGCCGACATCAGCAGGATGGCGATTGCCAACACCACCTTCACCCAGCGCTCACCGCCGCGCAGATGCAAGCGGGTGGCAAGCAACGCCCCCGCCATGCCGCCCGCGCCGAGTGCAAGGCCATCACCCCAGGCCACCTTGCCCAGGGCGACAAATATCGCAAGTGCCGGCAGCGTGTACAGGAATACGATGAACACCTTGTACACATTTACGCGCACCAGATCGAGTTTCAGGATGCCGCGCAGCGCCGCCATGAACAGGAAGCCGACGCCCACCTGGATAAAGCCCCCGTACAGACCGGTCGCGAGCATCGCGGGATAGATCAGCCAGCGCCGCTGTGCGGAGGGGGCACCGGTCCCGAGGCGGCGCGCGGGCAGAAACAGCGTCACCGTGCTCAGCACCAGCACCCCGATGAGCACGTACCTGAAAAGTGTGTCGCTGATGCGTGCACCGAACCAGGCGCCCAGGATCGCGCCCGGCAGGGTCAGCAGCGCGAGCTTGAGGCTTTCACCGAGTTCCGCGCCGTGCCAGCGGCTGAAGCCGCCGGTGGCGGCGAGGTTCTGCAGAGCGATGGACACACGGTTGGTGCCGTTGGCGACTGTCGGATCAAGACCGACGAATATGAGGGCCGGCAGAGTGAGCATCGAACCACCGCCGGCAAACACATTGAGCACCGCGGCGAGGGCACCCAAGACGAAAAGCAGCGTGAGCACGGGAAGTGAGACGGGATGCACGTTTTCGTTTCCTCAAAACCGCCGGCACCATGGGCTTATACTTATACCACTGTGCAGAGGAGCGCGGTCGCCGTGTCCTGTATTCCACCGCGCGTGTACGCGAGGAGGTTCCACCCATGGCCATACCATCCACCCGTCCCGCAGACGGTCCAATCCCCATCCGTCTGACTGGCGAGCTTGAGGCCGCCGAGCGCGGCATATTCACCCCTGAAGCCCTGGCCTTTATTGCCGAGCTTGACGCCCGCTTTGAGCCGCGGCGCGCAGCGCTGCTGACCGCGCGTGCGGAGCGTCAACAACGGTTTGATGGCGGCGAAAAACCGGAATTTCTCGCAGAAACGCGCGCCCTGCGTGCGGGCGACTGGAAAGTCGCGCCCATTCCCGGGGAAGTAACCGACCGGCGGGTCGAGATCACCGGGCCGGTGGACCGCAAAATGATTATCAATGCCCTCAACTCCGGGGCGCGGGTATTCATGTCGGATTTCGAGGATTCCCTCGCTCCCACCTGGAGGAACGTCGCCGCCGGCCAGGCAAACCTGTATGACACGGTGCGGCGCACGATCGCTTTCCGCAGTCCCGAGGGCAAGGATTACCATCTTAATCCTGAGACCGCAGTACTCATGGTGCGCCCGCGCGGGCTGCATCTCATCGAGAAGCACGTGCTTGCCGGAGAGCGGCCGGTGGCCGGGGCATTGCTCGATTTCGGGTTGTATGTGTTTCACAATGCCCGTGAATTGCTGGCGCGCGGTTCGCGGTCCTACTTTTACCTGCCGAAACTCGAAAGCCACCACGAGGCCGAATGGTGGCGCGATGTATTTGTTCATGCCGAGGACAAGCTCGGGCTCGCGCGCGGCACGTTTCGCGCCACGGTGCTCATCGAGACCCTGCCCGCGGCATTCGAGATGGACGAGATCCTTTATGCCCTGCGCGAGCATATTCTCGGGCTCAATTGCGGGCGCTGGGATTACATTTTCAGCTTCATCAAGAAATTCCGCTGCGATTTCAGGGCGGTGCTGCCCGATCGTGCCCAGGTGACCATGACCACGCATTTCCTGAGAAGCTATTCGCGTCTGCTCATTGCCACCTGCCACCGGCGCGGGGCGTTCGCCATGGGCGGGATGGCGGCGCAGATTCCCATCAAGAGCGATGCCAGGGCCAATGAGGAAGCGCTCGCCAAGGTGCGCGCTGACAAGGAGCGCGAGGCCGGTGACGGTCATGACGGTACCTGGGTCGCGCACCCGGGGCTGGTGCCGCTGGCGCGCGAGGTTTTCGACCGGCTCATGCCGGGACCGAACCAGCTTGCCAAACTTGGTGAAGGGCTCGCCTTGAATGCGCGCGACCTGCTGGAAGTGCCGCAGGGGCAGATTACCGAGCATGGGTTGCGCATCAACGTGCGCGTGGCGTTGCATTACCTTTCGACCTGGCTCGGCGGTAACGGCTGTGTACCGATCGATAATCTGATGGAGGATGCGGCCACCGCCGAGATTTCCCGCGCCCAGCTCTGGCAATGGCGCACCCACGGCGTGCGGCTCGAGGACGGCCGCCGCGTGGACGCGGCACTCATCGAGCGCACGCTCGGACAAGAACTCGCTGCATTCCGCGCACGCTTTGCCGTCGAGCCGGAGGTCTCGGAACAGGCCGGGCAAGCCGCCGACATCCTGCGATCGCTGGCGCTCGACGGAGAATTTACTGAGTTTCTGACGCTGCCGGCCTACACTCGCCTCGCCTAACCCATCGGCGTTTTCCGGCAAGTGATATGGTCTGCGAGTCAGGCCGGCCGGGGGGAGTCTTGACGGCAGGATGCCCGGGGAGTAGTACAAGCCGCCAGATTTGTCACATGGGAGGGGGTAACATGTTCACGCAAGTCCTGAGTCCCGCCGGTCCGCTTTGGCTTACCTTCGTCGTCGCCGTCATCCCGCTCGCGGTTCTCCTGCTGCTCCTGCCGATACTGCGCCGTTCCGCATGGGTGGCGGCGATCATCGGCTCCATCGTCACCTTCGTGATTGCGCTCTGGGTGTGGCACATGCCCTTCGCCGAAGGCATCCATTCCTACCTGTACGGAGCCCTGACCGGGGCCTGGGCGATTGACTGGATTACCTTCTGGGGCGTGATGATCTTCAACACGCTGGTCCTCACCGGCATGTTCGAGCGTTTCCGCGTCTGGCTGGTAAGCGTGGGCACCGCCGACGTGCGGATCCAAACACTGTTGTTTGCCTGGGCATTCGGCGCCCTGCTCGAGGGGCTGGTCGGCTTCGGCTATCCGTGGGCGTTTGTGGCGCCGATCCTGATCGCGCTCGGCATTCCGGAGCTCGATTCGCTGCGTGTGTCCGCCATTGCCAACAACGCGCCGGTTTCCTATGGCGCTCTCGGCACGCCGATTATCGCGCTTGCCGCGGTCACCGGTCTGCCGCTACTGGCTCTCAGCGCCTCGGTCGGCAAGGTGGTGGCGTTGCTGGCGTTTCTGCCGCCTTGGATACTCATCTATCTCGTGGCCGGCAAGCGCGGACTGCGTGACGGCTGGCCGCTCGCGATCGTTGCCTCCCTCGGCTACATCGCCGGGCAGTTGCCGGTGGCGGTATTCGTCGGCCCCTATCTTCCCGATGTGGCCGGCGCCATCGTGGCCTTCATCGTCATCCTGCTGTTCACGCGCGTGTGGCGGCCGGCAAGCATACTCGGCTACGGCGGCACCCCGCTCAGCGAGGCACAGGTGGCCGTGCACGGGGGTCACAAGGTCACGGGTGGCGAGCTGCTCAAGATCTGGCTGCCGTTCCTCATCCTGATCGTGGTGGTGGTGGCCGGCACCGGCCCCTGGTCGCACCTGCCCGCATTCAAGCTGTTCGCGGCGCACGTGGACGCGGTTTCGGCGGTGACCGGCAAGACCATGAGCTCGGCATTCCTGTTCACGCCGTTCAGCGGCGGCACCTGGATTCTGATCTCCTGGATACTGATTACCTTCGTGGTGGGTCTCAAGCCCGCGCAGTACGCCGAGGTGTTCAAACGCACCTTCCACCAGATGTGGGGCGCGCTATTGGTGGGGTTTTTCATTTTCGGTCTGGCCTTCGTATACAACTACTCGGGCATGGCGGGGTCGCTTGCCTACAGCCTGTCGCGCATCGGGCCGTGGTACATCCTGCTGGCTCCGGTGGTGGGACTGATCGGCGTGGCGCTATCGGGCAGCAATACCTCCACCAACGCCATGTTCGGCACCATCCAGCTCATGGCCGGGAAACTGCTTAATTTTCCGATCCTGCTGCTGCCAAGCCTGAACTCGGTGGGCGCCGAAGTGGGCAAGCCGATCGCGCCGCAGACGGCGAGTGTGGGCGTGTCCACCACCAGCTATGTGCGCAAAGAGGGTACGGTGATCCGCTACAATTTCGGCTGGGCGCTGGTGATCCTCGGCTGGCTGATCATCGTGGGACTGTTCTATTACTTCATCGCCCCCGGGGCAATGATGCTCTGAGCGCACCATGCGTGCGATTCTGGTGGAGAAGACCGGCGGGCCGGAGGTGCTCCGGCCCGCTACGCGCCCGCGGCCCGAACCCGGCGCCGGCGAGGTGCGGATGAAGGTCGGAGCCGCTGGCGTCAATTTCATAGACATCTATCAGCGCCAGGGGCTGTATCCCATGTCCCTGCCGTTCGTGCCCGGTAACGAGGGCGCCGGCACGGTGGAGGCGCTCGGCGCAGGGGTCGGCGATTTCATCGTGGGTGACCGGGTAGCCTGGTGCGGGGCACTGGGCGCTTACGCCGAAATGGCCTGTGTGCCCGCCCGGCAGCTGGTGAAGCTTCCGGCAGGGCTGGATGTGCGTGCCGGGGCGGCGCTCATGCTCCAGGGTATGACCGCCCACTACCTCGCGCATAGCAGTTACCCGCTCAAGCGCGGCGAGACCTGTCTGGTGCATGCGGCGGCCGGCGGTGTGGGGCTGCTGCTTGTACAAGTGGCCAGACGCCTTGGCGCACGTATCATCGCCACGGTTTCCACCGACGAGAAAGCCGCGCTGGCGCGTACGGCGGGCGCCGAGGAGGTGATTTTCTACGAGCGGCAGGATTTTGCCGCCGAGGTGCGCAGCCTTACGGACGGTGCGGGAGTGGCAGTGGTATATGACTCGGTGGGGCGTAGCACCTTCGACAAGAGCCTGGACTGCCTCGCCCCGCGCGGTTATCTGGTGCTCTTCGGCCAGTCCTCGGGACCCGTGCCGCCTTTCGATCTGCAGGTGCTTAACCGCAAAGGCAGTCTGTTCGTGACCCGCCCCACCCTGGCGCACTACACCCGCACGCATGAGGAACTGCAGTGGCGCGCCGGCGACATCCTCGGCTGGGCGGCGGATGGGAGCCTGAAATTGCGCATTGACAGTGAGTTTCCCTTGAGCGAAGCCGCCGCCGCCCAGACCCGGCTGGCCTCGCGCCAAAGCGCCGGCAAGATTCTGCTGCGGCCCCAAATCGCCGCTTGATGCAGCAGGCGACCGCGGCCCCGGACGAGCTGTCTGTGAAGACGGCTCTCACAAGTAGGGGAGCGCCAGCACTCGCTTCGGCAAACTGTGGAGGCACTCTTCCCCGCCTCCGAAAATGCGAAACCCACTGACTTGGTGCTCAAACTGAACTGCCGAGCCCTTGTTCACAGCGGTGCTGGTCCCTGACCTGTTCCCTTGCCAAAATTTAATGACCCGTAGTTCAGACAAACGTCACCAGCTTCGGAGCCATGGGTTTTTGGCTCGGCAAAAGACACTTGCCTACCTCCGACATTCTGGCTAGGCTGGACCGCATGTATCGAATCGTGTGCATTATTCTGCTGGCTTTTGTCGTGGGTGCAGGTACTACCCGGGCGGACAGCATTTACAAATGGGTGGATGCCCAGGGCAATGTGCACTATTCCGATCATCCGCGCCCAGGTTCCCAGAAGGTGCAGTTGCCCAGGACACAGACGTACACTCCCCCCTCCTCGGCGGCTGATGTACCTGCCGCGTCATTCCCGGCTTCCGCCTCCGCGCCCACAGCAGCCTATACCCAGTTTTCCATTACCTCACCCGCCAGTCAGGCGAATCTGTGGTATGTGCACCAGGTGACGGTGTCAGTCAGCGTGTCTCCGTCACTGCAGTCCGGAGATACCATTACCTACCATCTGGACGGTCAGACCATCGGACCCACTACCAATACGTCCGCGACCTTCAAACATATTTATCGCGGCACGCATACTGCCTCCGCCACACTCCATGCCGCCAACGGTGCCAGCCTGTCTGCCGGTCCGGTCACCTTTTATGTCCACCAGAAGACGATCTTAGGTCCCAAGTCGCACCATTAAAGTGCATTTGCACTACAATAGTGCAAATGATGAATACTGCCGAACCCACCTTCTCCGACCTTCTGCTGGAAAACCAGACCACGGGTATTCTCTGGCTGGATGGGGCACTGCGTCTGCGCTACCTGAACCCCGCGGCCGAAACCCTGCTGGATCTGGATGGGCAGAGCACTACGGGTAAAGCCTTGACGGACTTTTTTGCGCAAGACGGCGAATTCACCTTGATCTTGAAACGCGCCATGGCCACCCGGGAAACCGTGACGCGGCGGGAGCTGGAACTGACTCTGGGCAGGCCAGAGACCCGGCACCCGGTGACGACCGCGGATTGCACAGTGACGCCCGTGGTGGAAAGGCGGGGGGTGCTGGGGTTCCTGGTGGAGCTGGTGCCGCTGGATCGTTACCTGCGCATCAGCCGCGAACAGGCACTCACCGCCCAGAGTGACGCCAACCGTACTCTGGCCCGCAACCTCGCCCATGAAATCAAGAACCCGCTGGGCGGCGTGCGCGGTGCGGCCCAACTTCTGGCACGGCGGCTGCAGGATGCGAAGCTCATCGAGTACACGCGCATCATTGTGATGGAGGCGGATCGCCTTGCCGCACTCGTGGATACCCTGCTCGGTCCACCGCAGGCGCCGCGGCGTGTCGAGGTAAATCTTCACGAACTGGTGGAACACGTGGTGCATCTCACGGAAACACCGGTGACGCCGACGCTCAAGATCATCCGCGACTACGATCCCAGTTTGCCGGACCTGCAACTGGATCGCGACCAGATCATCCAGGCCATGCTCAATCTCGCCAAGAATGCGCGTGAGGCGGTGGCTGAACACGGTTGCATCACCTTCCGCACGCGCGTGTTGCGCCAATTCACGCTCAACGGAACGCGTCACCGACTGGTGGCCTGTGTGGATATCGTGGATAACGGCCCCGGCATTGCAGCGGAAGCGCTGTCGCGTCTGTTTTCACCGCTGGTCAGCAGCAAGCCCCACGGTGCAGGATTGGGGCTCAGCATCGCCCAGGAACTCGTCAGCCGCCACGGCGGGCTTATCGAATGTACGAGCACAGCAGGCAACACGGTGTTTTCGATTTTACTGCCAATGAGAAATCAATATGAGCAGCAAACAACATAGCGTATGGGTGGTGGACGATGATGTCTCATTGCGCTGGGTGATGAGCGAAGCACTGCGGGAAGCCGGCCACGCGGTGCGCGATTTCAACGGCATGGAAGAAGTCCGCGGTGCGCTGCAGGAAACCGTGCCGGACACGCTGGTGACAGATATCCGTCTGCCTGGCGAAGACGGACTCGAGCTGCTGCGTGAACTGCGCGCATCACATCCGTCTGTGCCGGTGGTGGTGGTTACCGCCCACAGCGATCTGCAAAGTGCAGTAGCGGCCTACCAGGGCGGCGCCTTCGAATATCTGCCCAAACCCTTTGATGTGGATGAACTCACCGCGGTGGTGGCGCGTGCAATGCAGACAGCGTTACCACCGGGCGGCACCCGGTCCGGGGGAAGCGTTGCAGCGGATACCCTGATCGGCGAAGCTCCCGCCATGCAGACGGTGTTTCGCGCCATCGGCCGGCTGGCGGGCACGCATCTGACGGTACTCATCACCGGAGAATCCGGCAGCGGCAAGGAACTGGTGGCACACGCCCTGCACCGTCACAGTCCGCGCCGCCAGCATCCCTTTATCGCCCTGAATACCGCCGCCATTCCCGCTGAATTGCTGGAATCCGAACTGTTCGGGCATGAACGCGGCGCCTTCACCGGGGCCAATGCACGCCGTGTGGGACGTTTCGAGCAGGCCCATGGCGGCACGCTGTTCCTGGACGAGATCGGCGACATGCCGGCCGGCTTGCAGACGCGACTGTTGCGCGTGCTGGCGGAAGGCGAATTTTACCGCGTGGGGGGCCATGAGTCGGTGAAGGTGGATGTACGCATCATCGCCGCCACGCACCAGGATCTGGAAAAACAGGTGGAGGAGGGCCGCTTCCGCGAGGACTTGTTCCATCGTCTGAATGTGGTGCAGATACGCATGCCGGCGCTGCGTGAGCGCCGCGAGGATATTCCGCTGTTGCTGGAGCATTTCATGGCGGCGGCGGCGCGGGAACTTGCCCTTGAACCCAAGCGGCTCACGGCGGATGCCATGGCCGCGTTGCGGGAACGCTCCTGGCCCGGCAATGTGCGTGAGCTCAGGAATGCCTGCCACCGGTTGACACTCATGGCCCCGGGCCGCATCGTGCACCGCGACGATCTTGCGGAGTTACTGCACAAAAACAAATCATCCGGTGAAATGAGTGATGACTGGCGGATTGTGTTGCGTGCCTGGACACGACAGCAATTGATGGCCGGGAAAACGGATATTTTTTCTGTGGCTTCGAATGATCTGGAGAAGATTTTGATTGAAGCGGCGCTGGAAACCAGCGGCGGACACCGTCAGGAGGCTTCGCGCCGGCTCGGCATCGGCCGCAACACGCTCACCCGCAAACTCAGGCCGGCTTCCCGCGGCGAGTAACCGGCACCGTCGGTTTGCCGTGGCGAACGGGCGCTGCGGTTTTTATCGTTTGCAGCCGCTGCTTCAGTTTGGCGATCGGATTGTCCAGTTGGCCGAAGCGGTTACGGGTCTCCAGTTGTCGCAGTTCATCCCTTGCCGCTGCCAGCGCGCCGACATTCAGGTAGGAATTGATCAGATTGATGCGTAGTTGCGGCTGCTGCGGGCACAGGTGCACCGCGGATTGCAACGCCTGGAATGCGGGGCCGACTTGGCGTGCATCGCCCAGCACCTCGGCGTAGAGGTCCAGCAGGTTGCCGCGTACGCAGCCTGATTTCGGCACGTGGGGATTATCCAGGGCGCGTTTCAGAACCGGCAGCATCGCGGCCGCCGGGATCCCGCAGGTGCTGCGGGCACACTGCACCCAATAACCGAGATAAACCAGATCCAGCGGCGGCATCAGCGTGCGGCCGGCCCGCTGCCGCAACTCCCGCATCCACCCGGGGTGCACGGGTTGATGCAGTTCGGAGGCGAGCTCGATCATCGCCACGTAGGGGGCGAGCGTCTGCGGCTGAAGTTTTGCTGCCCGTTCAAAATGCTCGAGTGCCAGCGGATAGGCGCTGCGGTTGCCGTGTTCGGCGGCGAGCGCGTATTCGAAGGCGAGCGCAAAGGTGGCGCGCGGCGACGCGGGATGATATTTCGCCTCGAACAGCGCCTGGGTGAGGTCATTGGACCATTGTACGGAGCGCAGCCAGGTGAGGCAGCCGAGCACCACAATAGCCGTGATGGCGAGCGTGCGGCGCGAAAACCTCAGCCGCGCCGGTTTCCAAAGCAGCAGGCCGGCGGCGAGTGCCAGCAGCAGACCGTAATCCGACAGGTAAGCGCGGTGCTCGTACATGAGGTCGAGCGGTATGAAGCCCGATTCCAGTACCTGTCCCGCAAAGAACCACAGGATGCCGAGCGTGACGAGCGGCTGGCGCCGGCGCAGCCAGACAGCCGCGGCAAGCAGGGCGGCGAGAAACAGAAACGCGATAAGCGTCGTGGGGGGCGTGAGCAGACCGGTCGAGACCGCGAGATCATCATGGTAGAGACCAAGCCAGTGGGGCAGCGGCCAGAGTGTGTAGAGGACATAGAGCGTTACGACCCGGCCCTCGGTCAACAGCCGCTCGCCGAGCGTGAACGGGCGGATGGCGTAGCCGCCGAGCAGAAACGCCGGGTGGAAGACTATCAACCCTGCGGCGATGAGCGCCGGGCCGCCAAGCCCGAGGATGAAATAAACAATCAGCGGACGGGCGACCCGTCCCTCACCGTTGCGGAAGCGGAACAACGTGAGCTCGACGGCGAACAGGAACAGCGGCAGCAGCACCGCCGTCTCCTTGCAGAACAGACCCACCAGCCCCGCGAGCGGTGCGGCGATCCAGATCAGCGGCCCACCGCGTTTTCCGTCGAGCTCACGGTTGCGGCCGAGCGTGTAGAAGAGTACGCCGAGGGCGGTGAACAGCGCCGCGAGACTGGCTTCACGCTGTACCACGTACAGCACTGCCGTGAGGTTGAGTGGATGCAGCAGCCAGGCGGCGGTGACCGCGAGCACGGCAAACAACCCATCCTGCGTGGACACGTCCGGGTGAGTGCGCCGCCAGGCAGCCAGCAGCTCGCGGGTCAGCAGCAACAATACCGCGCCCACCGCGAGATGGATGAGCAGGTTGGTCAGCTTGAAGCTCAACGGGCCCGGTCCGAAGAAATACCGGTCCAGGGCGAAGCTCAGCACACTCAGCGGACGGTCCAGAGGACCCGTCGGGGCAGACAGGGCCGCCGCCACCAAGTTGTGCCAGGCCAGCGAGGGCAGGGTCAACGCCTTGTTGTTGACGATGCTGGAGTAGTCGTCGAACAGGAAGCCGCCGTGCAGGCCAGGGTAGTACGCGGCGAATGCCGCCACAAACGGCAGCAGCATCACCACTCCGGTCAGGAAGCGGCGGGCCGGGGGGTTCAAAGGCATCGGCGGTGAAACGGGGAGGCCATGGGTGCAGGGTATCCGGCGCGCGCAGGAGCCGCAAATACCGGGCTAGTGAATCACCTGGATGTAAATCTGGTGGGAATCGCCCTGGTACACGCCGAAACTCGCCCGCGCCGTGGGATCGGTGAGCGTGCCGCTGGTCTGCCAGTCGAACTGCAGCCAGGCAGGAATGCCGCTACCCACTACGTCCACATCACCTGTGTTACCGGCACCGGGGGCGGCGAGCGTCACGTTGCCCTGTCCGTTCGTGAGGCTCACGCTCTTGATGGAGGTGGTGCCGTTGGGCAGGCCGCCGGGGAGGTAGCTCAGCGAGAAGTCCGAGGCGGCGAGCGTGGTGCAGGTGTCGTGCGCGTTCACCTGCCAGCCGCTGTCGGGGCCCTGGAAGGCCTCGAGGTACAGCGGCAGCGGCAGATCGAGGAGCTCCGAGCCCACCGCCCCCAGCAGGTGTACGCGGCCGGA
>JAKAXB010000020.1 GCA_021816765.1 Natronospirales bacterium
GGTGCGGAACCCTTTTGGATAAAAACCCCGTCTATTGCTGAATATACGGATTCACTCCCAGCGTCCCAGTAGCAGCGTGCTGCGAAGATTTTCTCGGCGCGCTGCCGTCATAACATAAATCGAGGAACCTACGTTCATGAAGAAATTTATTGGTACTTTTGTTCTGGCCGCCGTATTGGCCGCCCCGCTGGCGCACGCCGGTACCGGTTTCTATGCGGGAGCCAATCTGGGCAGGACCACGACCTCGGGGTACGGCAATTCGTCCAATTTCGGGTTTTCCGGCGGCTATCGCTTCAACCGCTATCTGAACGTGGAGGCGGGCTATGAATCCCTGATGGGCTATGAGATGACACTGTGGAGCGTCAGCGCCCTCGGGCGTTACCCGCTCACCCGGCATGTACACCTGCTGGCGCGTCTGGGCATGGCGTACTGGACGGAAAGTCCGGTGAGCACCTACAAAGCCACCGGTACGGATCCCCTGATTGGCGTGGGGATATCCTATCGGTTCACGCATCACATGAGCCTGCGGGGCGAATACCAGGTGCTGTCAAACCGCAGTGGCAATCTGGGCACGAATCTGGACACCCTGATGATCGGCATTGCGTATCATTTCTGACGAGGGCGCAGAGGGACGGCGCAGGGGACGCGCCGCCGCCGATGCCCCCGCAGCAGGATGGCCCCGCGAATCCTGACGCGGCACCGGCGCCGGTGTTAACATTTTCCCGGTACGTTCACCGGGCGAAGCCATGACTCCACTCGACACCTTCCTCAAGGCCCGGGATTTTCTGCTGGCGAACCGGCTCGACTACGCGCGCGCCTACGGCGGTTTTCGCTGGCCGGTGTTCGAGCATTTCAACTGGGCGCTGGATTATTTCGATCACTATGCCGCCGGTAACGCGCGCACGGCGCTGTGGCTCACGGACGAGACCGGGGGCGAGGAGCAGCTGTCGTTCACCGAGCTCGCCCGGCGTTCGGCCCAGGTGGCCAATTTCCTGCACACGCAGGGTGTCGCGCCCGGCGAACGCGTGCTGGTGATGCTCGACAACGTACCGGCGCTGTGGGAAACGCTGCTCGCCGTCATGAAACTCGGCGCGGTGATCGTACCTACCACCACGCTCATGAACGCCGAGGGTCTCGCCTACCGGGTGCGGGCCGGCGACATCCGCCATTTGATCGTCGCCAGCGAACATACCGGACGCTGTGCCGCATTGCCGGCCGCGCTCACGCGCATCGCAGTGGGGGAAACAACTGCCGGATGGACGGAGTATGCCGGAGCTTATGCGGCGCCTGCCGGCTTTCGTCCGCCGGTGCGCACGCGTGCCGACACGCTGTTCCTGCTGTACTTCACCTCCGGCACCACGGCGCATCCCAAGCTCGTGGGCCACAGCCATGTGAGTTATCCGGTGGGCCATCTATCCACGCTTTACTGGATCGGCATCCGTGAGGGTGATGTGCATTTCAACATCAGCTCGCCCGGCTGGGCCAAGCATGCGTGGAGCAGCGTGTTTGCCCCGTGGAATGCCGGCGCGACGGTGTTCGGCCAGCGCGGCGGACGCTTCGACGCGGCCCGCACCCTGGCACTCATCGCTGAAAAGCGCGTGACCACGCTGTGCGCGCCGCCCACGGTGTGGCGGCTGTTCATCCAGCAGGACTTGGGGGCTTGCCGAACACAGTTGCGGGAACTTGTGAGCGCCGGTGAGCCGCTCAATCCCGAAGTGATCCAGCGGGTGCAACACGCCTGGGGGCTCACGGTACGCGACGGCTACGGACAGACCGAGACCACTGCACAGATCGGCAACCTGCCGGGCGAGACGGTGCAGCCGGGCGCCATGGGTCGCCCGCTGCCGGGGTTCGATCCGGTGATTCTCGATGCCGACGGGGCACCCGCCGAGGAAGGCATGCTGGCGCTCAAGCTCACGCCGCGGCCGCTGGGACTCATGAGCGGTTATCTGGATGATGCGGCGCGCAGCGCTGAGGCCATGGCCGGCGGCTATTACCGCACCGGTGACGTGGCGCGGCGTGATGCCGCGGGGCGTTTCTGGTACGTGGGCCGCAGCGACGATGTGTTCAAGAGTTCGGATTACCGCATCAGCCCCTTCGAGATCGAATCCGCACTCATTGAGCACCCGGCCGTGGCCGAGGCGGCGGTGGTGCCGGCGCCCGATCCGCAGCGGATGGCGGTGCCCAAGGCCTATGTGGCGTTGCGCGCGGGATTTGCGCCGACGCGCGAGACCGCCGCCGCCCTGTTCGCATTTGCACGCACGCGCCTGCCGCCCTACCAGCGCATCCGCCGGCTGGAGTTCTTTGACTTGCCCAAGACCATATCCGGAAAAATCCGCCGGGTGGAACTGCGCCGCCACGCCGAGGCCGGGTCGCCGAATGAGTTCCGTGAAGAGGACTTCCCGCGCTGAGCAACGTGACGGCCGTAAATCAGGTGAGCGCTTCGTTACAATGGAGTCCAGCGCGAAAGATTAAAGCAAAACACAGGGCACAGTATTTCAACAGCCCGCAAGCGGAAAGGTCCGGAGAAGGGTTTGCGGCAATCTGTCAGAGAAACCATGCGCATCGTATCATCCATTCTGTTCGCTTTCCTGGTTGTACCGCTTGTGCCAATACCTGCGGCACAAGGCCGAACACGCTTTTCATTCGCGGATGTCATACAGGAAGCCCGCGTGACTTCGACCCACCCTTACGTGCCGCCGCCGCGGGTGCCGGAGTTCCTGTCCGCTCTTTCCTACGATCAGTATCAAGCCATCCGCTTTATTCCCGCCCAGAGCCTGTGGCACGACAGCGGGCGCAACTTCCAGGTTCAACCGGTTCCGCTTGGACTCTATTACACGACCCCGGTTGTGATCGAGATTGTCAGGAATGGCGCCGTGTATCCGCTGCGTTTTTCAAAACGGGATTTTACGTATCCCTCCAGGGCGTTTTCCCGGCACCTACCCCGCAATTCCGGTTACGCCGGGTTCAAGCTTACCTTTCCCTTGACGGCACCGGATATTCAAAACCAGTTCCTGGTATTCGCGGGGGCAAGCTATTTTCGCGCCGTCGGACGCCCGAACCATTTTGGCCTTTCCGCGCGCGCCATTGCTGTGGATACCGCCTTCCCCCCCGGCGAAGAATTTCCGTTGTTCCGGAAATTCTGGCTGCTTGAGCCCAAGCATGGGGCTGACAGCATAACGGTTTACGCCCTCCTCGACGGACCCAGTGTCACAGGGGCCTACCGTTTTCAGGTCACACCGGGCGGGGCAACCCGCATTGCGGTTCAGGCGGCGCTTTTCTTCCGCAAGACGCCACGCGCCGTCGGCATCGCGCCGCTTACCAGCATGTTTTTCTTCGGCACCGGAACCCCGCGGCCTGCCGGCGAATGGCGTCCCGCCGTGCATGATTCGGACGGATTGCAGATGGAGAACGGCGACGGCGAATGGCTATGGCGACCGCTCCTCAATCCGGTGCATTTTCTGGTTTCAAGTTTTGCCCTCGACGATCCCGTGGGTTTCGGACTCATGCAGCGTGAGGAGCGATTTTCGGCCTACGAGGATCTGGGGGCCCGCTATGATTTGCGGCCAAGCGCGTGGGTGGTTCCCGCAAACCACTGGGGGCGCGGACAGCTTGAGCTCGTCGAGATACCCGCAAGCTCCGAGACGATGGATAACATCGTGGCTTACTGGGTTCCCCGGAAGCCTGCGCAGCCCGGCCGCGAGTATCACTATGCCTATCGGGTGCTATTCGGCCGTGCCGGGGTTGCCCGTCCGCCCGCGGGCTATGTCAGGCATACCTTCATCGGTTCCGGGTTGAATCCGGGTATGCCGTGTGATTCCGCAAAAAACACTCTGCGGTTTGTTGTGGATTTCGGCGGCAAGTTTCCGCCGGACAGAGACGCGGTGCACGCTGTCGTCAGCGCCGACCAATCCGCGCGGGTGAGCCAAGTTTCCGTTATGCGAAACCGCGCAGCGGGGGGCTACAGACTCTCTTTCCTTGTCCGAGTCCAGGCGGAGCGCCCGCTGGAACTCAGGGCATTCCTGCAACGCGGCCGCAATACCCTCACCGAAACGTGGAGCTATCTGCTGCCCTGGAGCAATGCGCGCCCGCTGCTGGAAACACCCGGGTGCCCCGGGGCTTGAGTATCGGTCCCGGCTTCAGGGCTATGCCCCATAGTTCCAGTTTTCCGTGAGCGGCTTGCCGCGGTAAACGATCCGGGCATTGATCTTCACGTGAGCATTTCCATGGACTGTAAATCGCAAACGCCAGCGTCCGCCGGTCGGCAGCTTGACGAGGGTCACATCCGCGGCGGGCTTTGCGCCGCTGATCCGCACCTCCGGTTGCAGTGACACCCAGGATGGCAATTGTGCAAGTTCGCCGCCCGAAAAGTAGAGGGTGAACATGCGTGTGTCTCCCCCGAGGCGTACCTGACGGGTTTCCACGGTCCAGGCGAGCGGCGGGTGAGTCTGTTCCTCTCCCTGCCACTGAATGTCATAGCGCAGTGTCAACGGCTGGCCAGGCTGCGGAAGTTCCGCGGGCACCCAGAATGCCACCACGTTATCGTTTGCAGCGCTCTGGCTTGGGATCTCGATGAGTTCAATGTGCCCGCGACCCCAGTGGCCAAGGAACCTGACCCATGCGCTCGGGCGATCCTGGTAATGTTTGCTGAGAGACTGGTACTCATTGAAGTCACGATCACGCTGCATCAGCCCATAGCCAATGGGGTTGTCCAGTTCAAAACTCGTCGTGCTGAGTCGTCTGGGGTTTGTCAGCGGTCGCCACAGCCATTGGCCGGTTTGTGTTTCGATGGACAGTCCATCGGAATCATGAATCTCCTGATGTAACACATTTACGCGCCTCGGGCTGGCGCGTCCCTGCAGAAACATGCTGGTGAGCGGCGCGAGCCCGAGTCTGCGTACCGGATGACGCAGGAACAGGATGGCGGTTATGTGGAGTGTGGTCGTTTCGCCGGGGGTAATCAAAAAGCGGTACGCTCCTGTGACACTCGGACTGTCCAGCAGCGCCAGCACAGTCATCGAACGGGCATCCGCAGCGGGTACCACGATCCAAAAGGAATGGAAAAAGGGAAACTCTTCCTCCATGTTCGGCACCGCCGTATTCACCGCCAGACCGCGGGCGGAGAGCCCCCACCATTGACGGCGGCCCACCGCACGAAAATAACTTGCACCGAGAAACGAAAGAAACTCATCCGCCTGGTGTGCGGCATTCAGCGGGTATGAAAAATTGATTCCTGCGGCAGCCACCCGCGCCGGGAGGCGGCGTGCCAGAGACGCGGGGGTACTGAAATCCTGCGGCGTGAATGTGAGTGTTTCCACACCGGTACCGTTTACAAGATGTAGCGTGATCCCCTGAGCATACAGGTACCCGACCGGCTGAAAGGCCAACGAGAAACGCGAATCAACCGGCCAACCGGACACGGTTCCATGCCAGGCAAGTTTATCGAATACTTTCTGATCCACCCGGGTCAAAGCGGCAGGTGCGGGAGGAGGCGCCACGTAAGCACGCTTGGCGCGCAGGCGTGCCTCGGCCACCAAACGGGAATACAGCCAATCTCCCTGAGCGGGACGCTGTTCGCCGGGGGAATTCTTCTCATTGCCCGCCAGGGTTGCCGAGAGCATTTGCTCGGCACGCTTCGCCCGGCGCAGGGCGGTCAGGGATTGTGTTTGCGCCGTGGCCGTGGCCGAGGCGAGTGTCGTCTGCCGGGCGCTTATATCGGCCACTTTTGAGGAGAATTCCGCCTGCATCGCCGCAACTTTTCTTGCGAGGAGCCGGGTTCGTGCGTCAGCGCGTTGTGCGCGCATATTGGCCGTCACCGCCGCATGCTGTGCGCGTTGTACCGAGGATAGGGACGCGCAGCTGCCGAGCATCAGGGGGAATAAAGCAAGGACGATGCGTGAATGTGCTTTGAATCTGATCATGTTGGCTGCGTCCTGATTTAAGTCTTTGCCTTGATATCCAGGGACCATGAGGAGGCCCGTTCTTCGGGCGATGCCCACACGCTCCCATGCAGGTCCTCCAGCAAGCCGCGGTCTCCGAGAACCGCAAGTTGCTCGTTGCGGTTGAGCGCCGCCGGACCCCGTGCCAGGAGGCGCGCACGGTACAAGGCCCGCGTAAGTGTCACCTCTTCATTGTAGCGGCGCAAAGCAGGGGATAAACGTGCAATGATGACCGCATTGACATAGGGGTCCGTAATCGCTGCCTTGAATCCCGGTGCGCCGCGCCGCGCCGCCGCTTTGCGGGTGACCCATGCCTGCTGCAGCAGGCTGATCTCGGCTGTGGGGGTACGTTCTTCAGGTGTGGTGAACAGGCCGAGGCGTCTGGCATCCTGACCCACTTGCACGCGGCTGGTGTACACCGAAGCGGGCAGGGCGAGAATCAGGGAGCCCAGTACGGGCAGCAGCCACCAGAGAAAACCGGGATCGAGCGCATACAGCAGAACGGCCCAGGCAAATGCCAGCACGGCGCCCAAAGCGTGATAGCGCAGCGCATCCCCCCAACCGGTGGCACTCGCCTGGCGCTGCTGCGGACCCCAACTCACCTTCCGCCCGCTGAGGGACGCCAACACAAAGCGGCTGTGGAACAACATGCGCACGGGAGCCAGCAATGCCGAGTGAAGGAACTCGATACCTACTCCGGAAAACAGCAGCAGCAGGCCGCCAAACTCATGCGTGCGGCGTTGTGCGACGGTGAGTGCCACCGCCAGCAGCTTCGGCAGAAACAGTATCAGTACGGTCAAGGCAAGCAGAATAACCGCAAGTCCCCGATGCCACACCGGCCAGACCGGAAACAGACCGTGGCCCGCAGGGAAGTAGTTGGGGGGAATAAGCGCATGCCAGGCGATGACCGCGGTACCGAGCAGCAGATAAATGAACCAGAGGACCGATGCGATATAGGACATCGCGCCGTTGATGAACATCAGCCTGTGAGTGGCAAGCATCCCTTTGGCAAGCAGCAGGCGCAGATGTTGCAGGTTTCCATGACACCAGCGACGGTCTCGCTTCAGTTCATCCAGCAGGGTCGGCGGCGTTTCCTCCCAACTTCCACCGATGCCGGGCACCAGCCACACTGACCAGCCTGCGCGCCGCATGAGTGCGGCTTCCACAAAATCATGACTCAGGATGTCTCCGGATAGCGGCGCGCGGCCACGCAGTCTCGGCAGTGCGCAGTGTTGCATGAAGGGTGCCACACGGATGATGGCGTTATGCCCCCAATAATAACTGTCACCGAGTTGCCAGAATGACAGCCCGGCGGCGTACATCGGACCGTAGAGGCGGTTTGCAAACTGCTGAATGCGGCCGAACAGTGTCCTTGAAAGCATGATGCCGGGAGCGGTCTGGATGATTCCAGCGGTGGGGTTGATTTCCATGAGTGCAACCAGTCTTACCAGGGTTGCCGCGGACATTAAACTGTCCGCGTCGAGGACGATCATGTAATCATGGCGCGAACCCCAGCGACGCAGGAAATCGGCGATATTGCCCGTTTTCCGTTTGATATTTACATGACGCCGCCGGTAATGTACGCGATTAAACGTTCCCAGTGTCCGGCACAGCTGCGCCCAGGCCCATTGTTCCCGCACGCATGCATCAGGATCGTCGCTGTCAGAGAGGATATAAAACTCAAAGTGCTCAAGAGCGGATTCTTTCTCGAGTCCCCGGTACATCACCTCGATCGCAGCAGTCACCCGCTCGGCAGATTCCTTGTATACAGGCACAATAATGGCCGTTGTAGATTCCGGCAGCGTGCGCACGGAAGGCATCTGCAAAGGTGCCGTGGGTCGGCGGGTAAATAATACGAAAAATCCGAAGATTGCGGTCCAAAATCCGATCGCGACCCAGGCTGTGAGCAGGCCGAAGACCAGAATGACCGCATCGTCCAACAACGGGTTTCCGGGAATGGGAAGCGCACCCGCCATGAATTCGCTGGCGAGCAAGGCCGGTACGGTCACCAGAATGACGAGTGCCGTACGCCGGCGCAGAGCCTTTCCTCTCCAGAGTTCCAGTCTCATTTTGACCTTGGCTTTTAAACCGCTGCTATTTGAGTGTCAATGCCGCCGTAACCAGCCGCTGCCTTGCAAACAAGGGGCCGCGGAAATCCGTTTCCATCGCCGCAAAATATCTATGTAGGCGGTAAGCAAGAAAATCGCCGCCCACGCGCGTGCTGAGTTTCTCACGCAGCAGCGCGAGCGCCTCCCCCGTATTTTTGCCGGTATCCAGAGCGGTGAACACCAGCTCATCATCGCTCTTGAGATCAAGCGCATCGGCATAAGCGCGTAATCGTTCAATCATGATTGAGTATGTGTCCAAATCGTTCACAATCATGGCTCCGCGGTATGAGAACTGTGTGTGGAAAGCCGGGGCATCGGTTTAACGTTGTTATTTCCAGGCAAGGGTAAACGGCCTGTCCATTCCGGCAGCATACAATTACAAAGAGGCTGGGCATACAGGTTGCGGGAAAATGATACTGAAGTCATTCCATGGAAATATTACCATTTGTTAATGCGACGGCGCAGAACGTGGGATCGCAGACAGGAAGCCGGGATGACTGCGCCTGAAAGTATGCTGGCCTTGGCGTTAAACATCGGGCGTATAATGCGACCTCCGTTTTGTTTCCGGAAAACCGGGATTTACCGCTCGATGGTGCGGATTCATATCCACGCTGTTGGCCCAGTGCATCAATTCCTTGTCCGAATGGGTCGGGCCGGTGTCGGTGCCGTAACCGAGGCCGACGATGTGCTTGCCGTGCTGACGCGGCGTGAACGTGATGCGGATACGCCGGTTTTCACATGCCGCCCTATTCCGGGAGGTTTTCGATGGCGAGCGGCGGCAAGGCGTCCGCCGGTGTGAAGCCGAACACGCGTGCATAGAAGCCGAGTTCCGCTTCCAGTGCGTGCTGGAGGGTGTCGCGACGGCGGAAACCATGACCTTCTCCGGCGAAATTCAGGCAGGCGACCGGCAGTTTTCTGGTGCGCAGTGCGTTCACCATACGTTCCGTCTGATCGGGCGGCACCACCCGGTCCTTGAGGCCCTGGAAGAATATTACCGGGCAATGGATCCGCTCAGCCGCGTACAGCGGCGAACGCGCACGGTAAACATCCCGGGCGGCGGGCCAGGGCCCGAGCAGACTGTCGCCGTAGCGCGCCTCGAATTTGTGGGTATCGGTCATGGCGTTGGCAAGCTCGCTGAGGCCGTAATAGACCGCACCTGCCTTGAAGTACCCGTGAAACGCAAGCGCGCACAGTGCCGTGAAGCCGCCGGCACTGCTGCCGCTGATGGCGAGACGGTTTTCGTCCGCCAGTCCCCGTTCCACCAGGTAGCGCGCGGCATGGATGCAATCTTGCACATCCCTGATACCCCAGTAGCCATGCAGACTTTGGCGGTAGGCGCGGCCGTACCCGCTGCTGCCGCGGTAGTTCACGTCCACCAGCGCGAAGCCGCGGCTGGTCCAGTACTGGATGCGCGGGTCGAGGCTGTTGCCGCTCATGGCCGTGGGCCCGCCGTGGCATTTCACAATGAGCGGCGGCCGTTCGCCGTGCGGCACGCTGAAATCCGCGTTGCATGGCGGGTAATACCAGGCATGGGCGATCCCGCCTTCCGTGGCAGGAAAGCGGATGGCCTGCGCGGTACCAATGCATGCTGCCGGAATACCGTTTACAGCCGGGTGGCTGAGTGTGGTGAAACATGCTGCATCGCCCGTCAAGACCGCCGGCAGGCGCACAGGGGTGCCCGCAAGCAGCGCAACCTGATTGCCACACACATGCAGATGCTCAATCTGGGTGAAGTCAACAGCAAGCGATTGCACTTCGCCGCCGGCGGTAATTTTTACCAGCTCCGCACAACCTTCGTGCCTGCGCGCCGCGAGAATGGCACCATCCGCCGTGAAGCCGTAGCTGGACATGCCGAAATTCCACTGCGCGAAACCATAATCGTCGTGCTCGTGAGTGACGGCGCGGTAGCCGCCGTCCTCATATCGATAAAGGTTCCAGAAACCGTCGCGGTCGCAAATGAAATACAGAACCCCGTGCGGCGAGAACTGTGGCTGGAAAACCGATTCCTGACGGCCGCCGCCGATGCATCTGGCGTTCTTGGGAATGCCGGCCCGGTCCAATTCCGCCAGCCAGAGTTCGCAGCCGTCCCAGGGCATCTGCGGTTGATTCCAGGCAAGCCATGCAAGATGCCTGCCGTCAGGACTGAGCGAGGCTGAGCTGTAAAAATCATGACCCTGCGCCAGCGGGATGATGCGGCCGCCGCGGATGGAGACCGCCACCAGCGTGTTCAGCGGCGTGGGATCACCGGCCGCATGGTCCTCACACACGCACACCAGCCGCTGTCGTTGCTCATCCACCGCCAGATCAGCGAAGCGGCAGGCGGGATTGTCTGTCAAGACTTGCGGTGCGCCGCCGGCCGGCGGGTGCATGTAAATCTGCTGATCACGGTCATTGACGAAATAAATCGTCGTGTCCGTGAGGGCGAATGCACCGCCGCCGTATTCGTGTACGCGGCTTCTGACGCTGAATGGCGGCGGCGTAAGTTCCCGGTTTTTCTCTCCCGGGCGACCCCGCAGCAATATGCAGCGGCCGTTCTCGTCCGGCCGGCTTTCCACCCAATACACGTACTGACCCGCAACGCGGGGTTGCATGAGACGCACGCTGTTGCCGGCAACCTGCGCCGCGCTGATGGGGGAAAGCCAGGTGCCGCAGGGGGCCGGTCGAGACGCCTGCCTCACTTCGGGCCACCGGCGATGCGGAAGCAGCGCGTTTCCAGTGGCTGTCCGCCGGAGTCGAAGCGGCGCTCCGTAAAGCACACGTCGCCGTCCTGACGCATGCGGATCACACTGGAGCAGCGTGTACCGTAAACGGGATGCAGCACGAACGGCGATGACAACAGCCGTTCACGCTTCGCGCCGATACCGGTATCCGGCAGCGCGCCGGCCGGGGCAGGCGTGCGGTCCGCCAGCAGTCCGAACAGGGCTTCGCTGGCGGGATCCGCACGGACCAGCAGTGCTTCCAGTATCGTCATACTGCGAATCACCTTCGGCCAGGGCGTGTCCAGCAGATGATTGCTCAGGCCGTGGAGGCCGGCAGGGATTTCCCGCGGCGGGGTATCGGCGCGGTTGGAAAAGTACCACAGTGTCCCGGAGTCGCCGGTGATGAGACTGAAAGCGCCGTATTCCCGCGCACGCTGCGCGACTTCTCTTATATAGAGCTCCGGCGGCGTGTCATTGCGCAGGAATTGCGCGGTGAGTTCGCCGCGCGAACGCGGACCTTTTTGCGGTGCGGGTCCTTCACGGTAGTTGGTGACCACGGCAAAACGGCCGCTGACGCTGACACCGAGCCAGGTACCGCCGGCTTCCAGATCACGGCCGCCGAGCACTTGCGGGGCATCTTCCCAGAAACCCGCCGGCCGCGCGGGGCGTGCGTGCAGTTCATCGCGGTTGCCGGCGAAAACGAACGGATAGTCGGGATGGGTTTTCCAGGCGAACACCAGCAGACACATGCGGGCATTATAGCCCGCAGCATTTCCTGCCCCGGGTATTTCAGCGATGCCGACGCAACGGCAGGCTGAGCGCAGCCAGTGCCAGCAATACCAGCAGCATGCCGGCGGCTTCCTCGGGTTGCGGGCGTTCCCCCAGTTGCAGCCAGGCAGCCAAAACACCCACCACCGGCGTAGCCAGGGAACCGAGTCCGCTCACGCTGACCGGCAGCCGGCCCACGACAAACAGCCACAGCAGCCAGGCAAGTGCGTTGGCCGGTACGATGTTGTAGGCGAGCGCACCGAGGTAGGCGGGCGTCCAGTCCACCCCACGACCCGGGAAAATAACGGCGATGGCCACCAGCGGCACGGCGCCCAACATCATCTGCCAGGCGGTGAGCGACAGCAGATCCCAGGCGTCGCGTACCGGAATCGTCTTCGCCACCAGCACCGACAATGCCCAGAACAGTCCCGCCGCCAAGGCCAGCAGGCTGCTGACCAGGTTCGGTGCCTGCCGCCACGGCGACAGGATGAGCAGCAGGCCGACAAGCGCCAGTACCAACACGAACCACTGTCTGGCGCGGATACGCTCCTTGAGCGCAAGCGGTGCCAGCAGGATGACCCAGAAGGGCATGGTATATACCAGCACCGCACTTTTACCGGCGCCGCCGTGTACCAGTGCCAGGGTGGTAAAGCCGATGAACAGCGTGGTTTGCAATAGCCCGAGCAGCAGCACGCGCCAGAAATGCTGTGGCCGGAAACGCCGGCCGAACAGAAACAGCACGGCCAACAGGCACAAGCCGCCGCCGAGCGTGCGTGAATAGGCGAAGGTGAACGGCGCGGCGTAGCGCAGTGCGACCTTCATCATCACCCAGTTGTAACCCCATACCAGTGTGAGCACGCCCAAGGCCGAGAGCGCGGGCCGGTCTGTACTTTGCATTGCGGCCGCGTTTTTATTCATCAGCGGTCTGAAAACGCCTCGGTTTGCGGGTAATGGTCAAGTGAATATTTCCCGCTCTCCTCGAACCAGGTTTGTACCAGGCGGTAGGAGATGGAACGATAGGTCGGCAACACCAGACCGCCATCCCGGATGCCGCGGACGATATCCTCGCGCGAGAACCAGCGGGCATCGGCGAGCTCGCCGTCGTTGCAATGGATGTCGGTGTTGTCCGCTGTGGCACGGAAGCCGAGCATCAGCGAGGCCGGGTACGGCCAGGGTTGCGACGCATCGTACTGCATCGAGGTGACGCGGATATTGGTTTCCTCCCGTACCTCGCGACGCACGCTCGCCTCCGGGTCTTCGCCCGGTTCCACGAAACCGGCGATGGTGGAGTAGCGTCTCTCCAGCCAGCCGGATTGACGGCCGAGCAGACAATGCCCGCCGTGGGTCACCAGTACGATGATGGCGGGATTGACGCACGGATAGATGACATTGCCGCACTCGGCGCGCGTGCAGCGCAATTCATGCCCGGCGCGATGACTGCGGGTGGGCGCACCGCATTTCCCGCAAAAGCGGTTATGGCGGTGCCAATGCACCATGGCACGCGCATAACCGAGCAGCGCCAGGACGCCGGATTCCAGCACCGCCAACTGCGGCCGCAGGTTGGTGAGCGCGATCTTGCCGGCGGGCAGGGACGCGTCAGGCGGCAAGCCCAGGGCGAAACACGTCTCGCCGGCATAACTGCCGAGCAGTACCATGCAGTGGGCTTGCGTCAGCAATACCCGTGCTGCTGCGCAGTCCAGCAGCAATGGCGCAGGGGCATCGCTGCCGGCAACGATTGTGTTTTCCTCTCCCAGCACCGGCACAAAGCGTGTCCGCGCTGCAGCCAGGGTTTCCCGCAGCCAGTCAGGGTCATCGCGTCGTGGCGCGAGCCGATCAAGGCCGGCACCGGCAAATACAAAGGGAATATCGTCGTGACCGGGCATGCAAGCTGCGGTGGGTGGAAAGCGGGGGGCAATTATCCCATACCGTCAGCCGGGTCAGGCCGGCTTGAGCGTGCCCGCCAGGGTTTTTGACAGCAGGTTTTTCAGCTTGTGGATTTCGGCACTGTAATAGGGTTTCGGCGGCAGTCTGCCCCACACCGGATGGGGCCAGGCGGGATCATGCGTATAGCGCACGATGTGATGCACATGCAGTTGTGGCACCTGGTTGCCGAGGGCGGCGATGTTGAGTTTATGCGGCTTGAAAATACCGGTCAACGCACGTGCCAGAAGAGATGATTCTTCGATGAGTTGCACGCGGCCTGTCGTG
Source organism: Natronospirales bacterium (assembly GCA_021816765.1). Lineage (GTDB taxonomy): Bacteria > Pseudomonadota > Gammaproteobacteria > Natronospirales > REEB76 > REEB76. The sequence continues at coordinate 13,723 of JAKAXB010000020.1, forward strand.
TTGAGTTCGTGAATCTCGCGGATGTGCTCCCGTTCCGGCACCAGCACGAACCAGGGATAGTTGCTGTCATTCATGAGCAACAGCCGGCAAAGCTCGAAGCGCCCGAATGCAATGGTGTCTTGCGCGAGCTGTGGATGCAGCGAGAACATGAAAAGACCCTCCGCCCCTCGCTTCTATGTTCGCGCGGAGAAGGCGGAATAAGGCTCAGCGCGGCGCACGGTAGCCGCCGGGCACGCCGCGGGGCGAGAACACGATCTGCCACACCTGGTTTTTTCTGGCGCGGAAGGAGGCGGCGCTGGTACTGAGATAGTAATACCACATGCGGCGGAAAGTTTCGTTGTACTGGGTTTTCAGTTCTTCCCAACTGTTCTCGAAATTACGCCGCCAGGCCAGCAGTGTCTTGTCGTAATTGACGTTGAGATTGTGCCAGTCTTCCATGATGAACAGCGCTTCGCTGGCGGCGGCGATTTGTCCGATGGAAGGCAGCATACCGTTGGGGAAGATGTACTTGGCTATCCAGGCATCGGTATCGTGCACCGATTTGTTGCCGCCGATGGTGTGCAGCAGGAACAGGCCGTCATCGTTGAGGCAGCGGTGCACCATCTGCATATAGGCGGGATAATTCTTCACGCCCACATGTTCGAACATGCCGATGGAGAAAATGCGGTCAAATTTCCCGTCGAGCAGCCGGTAATCCTGCAAGCGGATTTCAATGGGCAGGTTGTTGCATATTCTGCGTGCGTACTCCGCCTGCTGTTCCGACACGGTGATACCCACACCCTCTATACCGTAACGTTCGGCGGCGAGCTTCAAGGCTTCGCCCCAGCCGCAGCCGATATCCAGTACGCGCATGCCGGGTTTTAGCCCCAATTTGCGAAATACCAACTCCAGTTTCGCTTCCTGGGCGTCATCCAGATTACCGGCCGTTTCCCAGTAGCCGCAACTGTACACCAGGCGCCTGCCCAGCATGTGCTTGTACAGATCGTTACCCATATCGTAGTGGCGGCGACCGACTTCAAAAGCACGCGAAGGTTTTTGCAGATTGAAGACCATTGCCTGCAGAAATCCCAGCAGGTTGTCCACGGTAAGCACCTTTTCTTCCAGGTTCGCCATGAGCAGGCGGTGGATGAAGCCGTCCAGATCCCCCGCCTCCCACCAGCCTTGCATATAGGATTCACCCAAACCCAGCGAGCCGTGGGCCAGCACACGACGGTAAAAATCCCCGTTATGCACCTGGATATCCCAGGGGTTGGGGCCACCGATCCGGATGCCGGTGCCTTCCAGCAAATGTTCCACTCTGCGCCTGAAGCCGGACTGCAACATGGACAACCCTGGTTACGTTACTTGACGCCTCAGCCGAGATACGCCTGGCCGATACGCCAGCCGATATACACGCCGACGAGGGAGCCGACGCTGGACAAAAACCACGCCATGCCCAATCCAAAGTACGCCCCCATTTCCCAACCCACACCGCCCAGAATAGTGACCGCGAGGAAGATGATGATTTTTTTCATGGGGCAATGCGGTCCTCTTGGGGCAGGGTATACGCGTGAAGCTTAATACGCCGATGCGGATTCACCAAGCCGGCGGCATCATACCAGTGCTGCGAAGCGCACAATGTTGACGGCTGCCAACGCCATGATGACCAGCCAGGTGAGAGCGGTTCCTGAAAAGCGCCCGAAAGATGTGCCGGCGGAATGCGACAGTCCCCAAGCGTGCAGCAGTCGCGCCACCACGAGTGTAATGCCGAAGACGTGCAGCAGCCAGCGCGGCCCGCCGTTCAGTTCCAGCACCAGCAGCAGCAACAGGCTGATGGGAATGTATTCGATGGCGTTGGCGTGGACACGGATGACGAGGCGTAGCGCATCGTTGTCGCCGGAACCCAGGCCGACGTGATGTCCCCGGCGCAGCATGGTCACCCGGATAGCCAGCAGGACAATCAGCAGACCGAGCAAAGCAGTGTACAAGGCCGTGACGGGAGCAGACATGAGTTCTCCTTGTTGGCGGGCGGAGATCGGTTAGTCCGGGAGACAGGCCCAGTGCCATGGCTCATAGGCGATGCCGTGGCGGTTGTTGCGGGGATACGAGAGCCGAAAGCCGAAATGCCCGGCATGTTCCGTCAGCCAGGTGAAGGCGCCCGTTGTTTCAAACGCGGTTTCGAGCGGTGCGGAGCCCGCGGCAGTGAGATCCAGGGCGCAGCCTGTATGGTGTTCGCTGTAGCCGGGCGCCGTGTTCACTTTGAGTATCTCCTGCAAGGGTCTTCCCGCCGCAAGCTTGCGCGCCACGAGGCCGCGCTGATAGTCCACGCTGCGAAATGCCGATACCACCAGCAGCACTATGCCGTCCTGTTGTGCCCGTGCCCGCATGGCCTGCCAGTACTCCGCCGCGCGCGGCGCAAGCTGCTGCAAGCGGCCGTAAATATCCGTTCCAATCGGCACGAGTTCGCGGACCTCGGTACACAGCCGCAGCGCAAATCGTTTTTCATAATCGTGGGGGATACCGAGTTCATGATGCATAGCCGTGATGGAGGCTCGATAGTCCTGGCGCTCGCTTGTGGGGTGAATGCTCAAAGTGGAGTTCCCGGTCAGCGTGTGCGCTGGTAGGTGCCGATGAGCTGCGCCTCGGCGAGCACGTGGCCGCGCATGGCGGTTTCCAGCCGGGCCTTGCCGGGCGCGTACAGGTCCGGCAGCATCACATCGAGTGCGTAGAGCAGATGGAAATAACGGTGCCGGCCGATGGGCGGACAGGGTCCGCCGTAGGCGGTACGTTTCCAGCTATTGGTGCCTGCGCGTGTGCCGGCGGGCAGATGTTTGGATCCGGCTTCCGGCAGAGCGTGCACACTCGCCGGAATGTCGTATAGCAGCCAGTGTATCCAGGTCATCTGCGGCGCCGCCGGGTCCGGCGCATCGGGATCTTCGAGGATGAGCACGAAGCTCTTGGTGCCGGCCGGCGCGCCGGACCAGGCCAGCGGTGGAGAAATATTCCGGCCGTCACAGGTGAAACGCGCCGGTATGCCGGCGTGATTCCGGTAGGCCGGGGAGGTCAGTCGCAAGACATTTGTCGCGGGGGTGCCGATGCCGACGGCGGGCACGACCGTCATGAGCAACAGGAACCACGGCAATGCAACGGACATACGCATGTTTAACGTGCGCTTCCTGGCCATAATTCCGCTTCTCCCAGCCGGGCGCGCAGTTCCATTTCGTTGAAGGCAGCGATCTCGTGCTCCGCGGACAGACGGTTACCGGCCGCCAGCGGACTCTGATACACGTCAAAGCTGCCGAGACGCGAGAACAGCATGCTCATGTTACCGTAGGAGGCCTCGACGACATCCGCCTGCCAGACCCGTCCCGTGTCGTCGCTGAAGCTGCGCATGGGAAATAGTATAAACCCCGCGGCAAGCGTGAGGCGGCAAAGCCGCGGTCAGCGAGGGCTTTCCCAGGATCTCCTGCGCGGACACGGTGTGCCATTCGCCCGCTGGTTTCGCGAACACAGGCCTGAAGCAGGCCGGTATGTCAGTCAGAATCAATGAGCATTGTTCACGCCTTTCGCGGCCCGCGCAGCAGGCGTGCGGGTAAACGAAGAATGGCGCTCAGCAGATTGAATACCGCGTCCACGGTGATGCCCACGAGCCGGAATGGCAGCAAGATGAGCCATAGCAGCGGATAGAGGATCAGCGCCAGCAATGCCAGTGGCCAGCAGAGGATGAGAAGAATGACCCACAGCATGAACGTCCACATATCTCCATCCTGATACAACGTGTGCGCAAAAAGGCAGGCGCGTGACAATAGCGTCTGCCGCATGCCGGACAGGAAGAAAGTTCACGGGCAGAACCCGCGGGACGCCTCTGTTAAAATCCCCGCATGGATGTTACCAGCATTCTTGATCCCTTGAACCCGGCGCAGCGCGCCGCGGTGACGGCGGAGTCCAAGCCAGTGCTGGTGCTGGCGGGGGCAGGCAGTGGCAAGACGCGCGTGCTGGTGCACCGCATCGCCTGGCTGACCCAGGTGGAGCACGTCTCGCCTTACGGCATCCTGGCCGTGACTTTCACCAACAAGGCGGCGGGTGAGATGCGCGGGCGCATCGAGCAACTCGTGGGTCAATCCGCGCGTGCCATGTGGGTAGGCACCTTCCATGGCATAGCCCATCGTCTGCTGCGCCAGCACTGGCGCGAAGCAAAACTGCCGCAGACTTTCCAGATACTGGATTCCGAGGACCAACATCGCCTCATCCGGCGCCTGCTCAAGAACCTTGACTTGGACGAAGCCCGTTATCCGCCGCGGCAAGTACAGTGGTTCATCAATTCCCGCAAGGATGAGGGCCTGCGCGTCAAACATATCCACCAGGATGACGACCCTTTCCAGCGACAGATGGTGCGTGCCTATGCCGCCTATGAGGAAGCCTGCGAACGCGGCGGTCTGGCGGATTTCACCGAGTTGCTGTTGCGCGCGCTGGAACTGTGGCGCGACGATGCAGCACTTCTCGCGCATTATCAGCAGCGCTTCCGTCACATCCTGGTGGATGAATTCCAGGACACTAATGCCATCCAGTACGCCTGGGTGCGGCTGCTCGCCGGGGAGCAGAGCACGCCTTTCGTGGTGGGTGATGATGACCAGTCCATCTATGCCTGGCGCGGTGCCAAGATCGAAAATATCCTGCGCTTCGAGAAGGATTTTCCCAATACACGCGTCATCCGCCTGGAACAGAACTATCGTTCCACCGGCAACATCCTCAAGGCGGCCAATGCGCTTATTGCCAACAACAGCACGCGCCTTGGCAAGAACCTGTGGACCAGCGGCAGCGAAGGCGCGCCGATCCGTGTGTATGCCGCCTACAACGAACAGGACGAAGCGCAATTCGTCCTTGAGCATGTCAAGCGGTGGCAGGGACAGGGCGGAGCACGCCACGACATCGCCGTGCTGTACCGCTCCAACGCTCAGTCGCGGGTGTTCGAGGAGCGGCTGTTGGCCGAGCGCATTCCCTATCGGGTTTACGGCGGGCCGCGGTTTTTCGAGCGCCAGGAAATCAAGGACGCGCTGGCGTATCTGCGTTTGCTTGAAAACCGCGACGACGATGCCTCCTTCGAGCGCATCATCAATCTGCCCACCCGCGGTATCGGCACGCGCACGCTGGATATGCTGCGCGATACGACCCGCCGTGAACGTATTTCCCTGTGGCGTGTTCTGCGCACCGTGCTGGACAGGAACAATGCACCGGCGCGCGTGCTCGGCGCGCTTTCCGGATTTGCCAGGCTCATTGATGACATGGACAGGAACGTACGCGGGCTGGAGCTCTCCGAGCAGGTGGATCATGTCATCCACGCCAGCGGGCTGATGGAGCATTACCAGGCGGAGAAAGGCGAGCGTGGTGAGGCGCGCGTGGAGAATCTGCAGGAACTGGTGAGTGCGGTCCGCGGTTTCCAGCCGGAGGATTTACAGGGCATGACGCCGTTGTCCGCGTTTCTTTCCCATGCCGCGCTGGAGGCGGGCGAAGGCCAGGCGGAGGCATGGGAAGACTGCGTACAGCTCATGACGCTGCATTCCGCCAAGGGCCTGGAATTTCCGCTGGTGTTCATCTGCGGCCTGGAGGATGGCCTGTTTCCGCACGAACGCTCCAGTGATGATCTGGAAGGCCTCGAGGAAGAACGGCGCCTGTGCTATGTGGGAATGACCCGCGCCATGCAGGAACTGTACCTCAGTTACGCCGAGAGCCGCCGGCTGCACGGCAGGGAAAACTACGGCGTACCTTCGCGTTTCCTGCGGGAAATCCCCGCTGAGCTCCTGGAAGAAGTTCGCCCGCGGGTGCAGGTATCCCGGGCTTTTGCTGTGCCCGGCGGACGCCAGGATACTGCGCCTGCGGGCTTGAATCTTGGCCAGCGCGTGCAGCATCCCAGCTTCGGTGAGGGCGTGGTGCTGGATTGCGAGGGCAGCGGACCCCACGCACGTGTGCAGGTGAATTTCACATCCGCCGGCTTGAAATGGCTCGTGGTAGCCTACGCCAATCTCACCCTGCTTTGAGCACCCTTGCGAAGGGTGCATCGCGGTTGCCATATTGTCACGCGGCTCGCTGGGAAAGACCTTGGGTGGGCGGAGCCGGCGACAGCATGGTAAACCTCAGGGCAGCAAAGCATGCCCGATATTGATGCTGGTGTTGTGCGGCGGGTAGCGCAGTCCGTGGTTTATGGCCCGGCCTGCACTGCTGCGCAAGTCGCCAAGCTCACATGATGGACTAACGGAGACGCAGCCATGAATAAGGAAGATAACCGGCATCCACGCGAACGACGCGTGTCGGCGGACAGCGTGCTGATACGCGAATCGTGGAAGATATTCCAGATCATGGCGGAGTTCGTGGAAGGCTTCGAGCGACTCGCCTCCATAAAACCGTCGGTGAGCATCTTCGGCTCCGCGCGCGTCCCACCGGGCCATCCCTATTATGTGTTGGCGGAGCACATCGGCCGCGCGCTTTCCGACGCGGGGTTTTCCGTGGTGACCGGCGGCGGGCCGGGGCTCATGGAAGCGGCCAACAAGGGTGCTTACGCCGGCAAATCGCCGAGCATCGGGCTCAACATCCAGTTGCCCCATGAGCAGCAGAGCAACGCCTACCAGGATATCCCGCTGTCATTCCGGCATTTCTTCACCCGCAAGGTGATGTTCGTGAAGTATGCCTCTGCCTATGTGGTACTGCCCGGCGGCTTCGGCACACTGGATGAGCTCGCCGAGATTCTCACGCTGGTGCAGACCAGGAAAACGCGTCCCATCCCCATTCTGCTGGTGGGCAGCGAATTCTGGAACGGGCTGGTGAGCTGGCTGAAGGCCCGGCTGCTGGAGGAGAACATGATTGACGGCAAGGATTTCGGCATGTTCAAGCTGGTGGACAAGCCCGAGGATGTGGTACGGGCCATCTTTGACCACTATGGTCCGCGGGGTTTCGAACCGTCGCCGGAAGAACGCGAGGTGATGCTGGAGCTTTAACCGGGCGCTGAAAAGACCTTTTCAGCACCCTATTCAGGTTTCAGGCTTGCCCACGTCCACATCATCGAGGTCATGGGAATAATCGGTTGCCAGGATGCGCCGTGCCGCCGTCTCGTCGCCGCGCGTCACCCGCAGCTTGATGCCGCCCAGGGCGATGGCGTACAGCCAGTCCATCTGCACCATGTTGTCATCGAACAGCACCGCCTGGATGCCCTCCGCGGCCAGCCGTCCCATGGCGATATGGGCCTCAGTGGTTTTGTCAAAGGTGGCGATAGTGACGAATTCATCCATGTTGGATTGCAGGTCGCGGTTGGGATCCCGTTCCTCCGGTGCGAGGGGCGCAGGCAGCAAGGCACGCAGCGGATTAGCGTCACTTTCCGTGAAAGCAGCGTAGCGGCGCAGCAGGAACGCCGAAAACCGTCTGAATGTGGAGAAGACCAGCAGGCTGATTGCCCTTCCCGGCGGAATGTGCCGTACGGCGGCGTCAGCCGTGATTAAAGCACAAATTGCGGAAGTGAGCGGAGGGGCATAAAAAAACCCCGGCGGAATGGGGTACCGCCGGGGCAGAGCCTTCCTGGCTGGAGGTGATTGAGTGCTACTCACTAACAAAGGGCGCGAGCATCCTTGCCTTTCCTAGCCCCGCCCCGGGTCCTTAACACATCCTTGTTTCGCCATTCCTTGGCGATGTAGGCGAGTGGTACTCTGCCACCGGTGCGGGTTCATTACAGTCGGAGGACCACGGCAACATGTGTAGGAAACGGCTTACATCGCGGGCTGCGCGCAATGCCTATTTGCAGTAAAACTGTGCCCTGAATTCCGGTGGCCGTCGTCATGCGTGAGTTCTTTCCCCCGCTTGAGCCCTTCGCAACCCGCATGCTGCAGGTGCAAGCGCCTCATGCAATCTACGTGGAAGAGTGCGGTAATCCGCAGGGGCTGCCGGCGGTGTTCGTACACGGCGGTCCGGGCGGCGGCTGTATCCCGGATAACCGGCGATTTTTCGACCCTGCGCGCTATCGTATCGTGCTGTTTGACCAGCGCGGTTGTGGCCGGTCCCGCCCGCACGCGGAACTCGAACACAACAATACCCAGGCACTGGTGGCGGATATGGAGCGCATCCGCGAAACGCTCGACATCGAGCGCTGGGTGGTGTTCGGTGGTTCCTGGGGTTCAACACTCGCGCTGGTATACGCCGAAACCCATCCCGAGCGGGTGATGGCGCTGATCCTGCGTGGCATTTTCCTGGTCACTGCGGAAGAACTGTACTGGTTCTATCAGGACGGTATTCAGCATTTGTTTCCGGATTATTTCGAGGAATTCACCGCGCCGATTCCGCCGGCGGAGCGCACGGACCTGATGCGCGCTTATTACCGGCGTCTCACCAGTGACAACATGACTACACGCCGGCAGGCTGCGGAAGTCTGGTCGCTGTTTGAGGCGCGCTGTTCCGCACTTTTGCCCAGTGAGGCGATCCTGGAGCATTTCGCCGAGCCGGACGTGACCATGGCCGTGGCACGCATCGAATGCCATTATTTCGTGCACGACTGTTTTCTCAAGCCGGATCAGATCATCCGTGACGCGTACCGCATCCGCCCTATCCCAGGCATCATCGTGCAGGGGCGTTACGACGTGGTGTGCCCCATGCTTGCCGCCTGGCGTCTTCACAAAGTATGGCCGGAAGCGCAGTTCCGGCTGATTCCCGACGCGGGCCACGCTTCCAGCGAGCCCGGCATCTGTTCCGCGCTCATTGAAGCGACGGATGTTTTCGCCGCCCGTTTTGCCGCGCCATGATCGGATTGCTGCAGCGCGTCAATCGCGCATCGGTGGAAGTGGAGGGAAAACCCATCGCCGCCATCGGCCGCGGACTGCTGGTATTCATCGGTGTTGAACGCGCGGATGCCGAAGCGCAGGGAGAGCGCCTGCTGCAACGCTTGCTGGCCTACCGCGTGTTTGCGGATGACGCCGGCCGCATGAACCGCGACATACGCGAAATCAAGGGGGAGCTGTTACTGGTACCGCAGTTCACGCTGCCGGCGGATACCCGCAAGGGCAACCGTCCGAGCTTCACGCCGGCCGCGCCGCCGGAAACGGGCCGGCAACTGTTCGAGTATTTGTGCACCCAGGCCGAGCGCCTGCATGCAGCGACCGCCCATGGCGTGTTTGGCGCCGACATGCAGGTGCACCTTGTCAATGACGGTCCCGTCACCTTCTGGTTGCAGGTACCCGCTGGCGGCGCCAAACCGTGACGTGCAATCCGGCGTCAACCGGTCTCAGGGAGTTTGTTCGGAGCGCAGGGCTGGGCCAGGCTGGTTTGCCCCGGTGTTGACCGGCCTTCCGGAATGCACGGGCTGGGCTACACTTTGACTCGATGTGTACCTTGCACAGGGCATTGCGCTGCATCCAAGAATCCCCATACACACGGCGAATCCCGCCTAATTCTGATCGCCCCATCCCAATGTCATTGGTTGCCCTCTACCAGTCAGTCTGCCATGTCGCCGCGGCAGTAATGCGCGCGCGAAGATTGCCAGGCGAACGGTCGAGGAGCAGGCAGTCACCGGTAACCGCTTAAGGAGCGCTTAGGAGAGTATCCGCGATGCTGTTGATACCGACGATTGATCTCAAGGGCGGCAAGTGCGTGCATACGGGAGGTGTAAATACGCACGGCAAGGCAACGCCCACGGACGATCCGCCAAGCATTGCCCGGCGCTGGGTGGAGGCCGGTGCGCGTCGTCTGCATGTTACGGACCTGGACAGTATGATATCAGGCAAGCCGGTCCATGCCGGCGTCATTCATGCGTTGGTGGCTGCCTGCCCCGGCGTGCCCGTGCAGGTGAGCGGCGGTCTGCGCGGCGACACGACGGTGGACAGTTATTTCGCGGCAGGCGTGAGCTTCGTGGTACTCGGAATGAAGGCCACAAGCACCCCGCATTTCGTGAACAATCTTTGCCTTGAGTATCCCGGTCACGTGATCGTGGCATTGGACGGCCGGGCGGGCAAGGCGGTGGCGGAAGGCTGGTCGAAATTCTCCAACCATGATGTGATTGAGGTGGCAGAACATTTCCAGCGTGAGGGCGCGGCGGCCATCCTCTATAACGAGATGGACACGAACGGCAAGCCCGATGGGGTTGACGCGCAAGTGGCGCTGGCACTGGCGCAGGCAATCACCATTCCGGTAATCGTCAGCGGTGTGCGCTCTCTCGGAGATCTCAAGAAACTGTGTTTGGCGGGGGGCGGCAGCCTGGGTGGCGTTGTCCTCAAAGACGGACTGTACGACGGCGTGCTGGATTTCGCCAAAGCACAGCAACTCACCGATTCCCTGGTGAACCAGGCCTAATTCCCTGATGTTTTGTCCCAGGCTTCTGTTCACCCCGTGCCGGGATGTGCAACTTTCACCCCCGACGGGAGCGAAAATCCTGCGAGAGGGGTAAAATAACGGCATCCGGCTTGCCCGGACCGCGTTTTTTTAGCGGACTCCGCTATTTTCCGGAACCGCAGGAGCATTTCATGGAACTCAGTGTCCCCAAAATTCTGTTGATTCTTATTATTGTGGTGCTGGTATTTGGCACCGCCAAGCTGCCCAAGATTGGCGAGGATTTGGGCAAGGCTGTGCGCAGCTTCAGGAAAGGCATGCACGATAGCGAAACCGAAAACGAACCATCGGCCGCCAATCCCGCCAAAGATGACGGCAGCACGAAGCCCGATTCCGAAAACACCACCCACTGATATTGAAGCGGCCCCAAACAACACAGCCCCGGGTTTCTCGCGCGGCAAAGACCGGCTGGGAAACTGAATTTTCGTGCCGGCAAACGATGCACTTTTCAAGGCGGTTTCATGCTTGAAGGAAGCTTTTGGGAATTCGCGCTGATCTTTGTGCTGGCGCTGGTGGTGTTTGGTCCCGAGCGCCTGCCGGGGTTCGCGCGCAGCGTCGGCCTGTGGGTGGGCAGAGCGCGCGCCGTAGTGAGAAACCTGACTGAACAAATCGAGCGCGAACTGGCTGTCGAGGAAGTGCGCAAAACCGTTGACGTCTTGCACCAGGCGGTACACGAGCCTCTGGGCACCGGTGCCACGAAAACCGCAGCCCAGGCGTCGGCCGAACCGGTGCAGGAATCCGTGAAACGTGCCCCCCACGCCGGATAACCCGTCCTCCGCTGAACCGCTCATCAGCAGTTCCCTCATCAGGCATCTGCTGGAATTGCGCCGCCGGCTGTTGTATTGGGTGGCGACGTTGCTGGCGATTTTCTTTGTGTTGCTCCCATTCCAGAACCGGGTGTTCGACTTCGTGGCCATGCCCATGATCCGCCGCCTGCCGGCGGGCAGCAGCATGATTGCCACGGGCGTGACCTCGCCTTTCATGACACCCATGAAGCTCACGCTCATGGTGGCGCTGTTCCTCAGCGTGCCGGTATTCCTCTGGCATCTGTGGCGGTTTATCTCGCCGGCGCTGTATAAGCGCGAGCGGCGCATGTTTTTCCCGCTGCTGGTATCCAGCGTGATTCTGTTCTATGGCGGCGTGGCCTTTGCCTATTTCGTGCTGTTCCCGGTGGCGTTTGCCTTCCTGACTTCTGTCGCACCGGCGGGTGTCAAGATGATGACCGACATCAATGCTTATCTGGATTTCGTGCTTACCATTTTTTTCGCCTTCGGCCTGGCCTTCGAGGTGCCGGTAGCCATCGTGTTAGCCGTGTGGGCGGGGTTTACTTCGCCGGCAAAACTTAAAAAGGTCCGACCTTACGCATTTGTCGGTTCCTTCATTGTCGGCATGGTACTTTCACCGCCGGATGTGGTGTCCATGACACTCCTGTCGGTGCCGATCTACTGTCTTTACGAGATCGGCATGCTCATGGCGCGCATCCTGGTGCCGGGATCGAGGCAAATGAACGCGCAGCGTGAATAGGGACCGGATGTGACATGGGCGCCGCCATTCCCCATGAAACGAGGAGCGAATGACCCTGTGGTATCCTCACGGGATCTGCCTGCGCGCTCTACGGCACGGCGAATCACGCAGTGAGGTGGAGTAAGCCGGGAACCAGAACCAGCGTTCCGCGGTTCAAAATGAAAACCCGGCGATTAAGAGTGATCGTGCGTGTAGAATACGCGCTCTTTCCGGCTCACCCGCTCAACAAGGACAGCGCATGACCGCCGACGCGCGCCACCGGCTGCGACTCATGGCAGCCTTCGCGGTGGTGTACATCGTGTGGGGTTCCACCTACCTCGGCATCCGCATCGGTGTGATGGATATCCCGCCTGCGTTGCTCTCCGGCGTACGCAACACAATCGCGGGTCTGGTGCTGATGCTCATCGCCGGTGCCCGCGGACAACCGCTGCCAAGGCATCCGCGCGACTGGTTGCACGCGCTCGTCATGGGTATATTGCTGGTGACGCTCGGCAACGGGCTCGTCACCTGGGGGGAAGTGTATGTGCAATCCAACCAGGCGGCGTTGATCGCCACCACCTCGGCCCTGTGGGTAGCCTGGTTCGGTACCTTCGGTCCCAAGGGCCATCCGCTTTCCTGGCGTGCGAAGCTCGGGTTGGTGCTGGGTTTTATCGGTGCCATTCTCATGCTTATGCCGGATAACCATTTCTCTTTCGACCATTTCGGCGCGCAACTCGTGATTCTGCTGTCCACCCTTTGCTGGGGGGCGGGCGTGATCTACGGACGCAGTTTCAAAGTCAGCGTGTCACCGCTGATGTTGTCCGCCATGCTGCTGTTTACCGGCGGCCTGTTGCTGATAATCCTGGGTGTGGCCGCCGGCGAACCGGCCGGGTGGCACTGGAGTGTTCGTGGCATGGGCGCGCTCGCGTATCTGACGGTGTTCGGTTCCTGTCTTGCCTACAGCACCTATGTGTGGCTCATGAACCACACGACGCCCGACAAGCTCAGCACCACCGCCTATGTGAATCCGGCCATCGCGCTGGTACTCGGCTGGGTAGTGCTGGGTGAAAAAGTGAGCGGTGCGCGTCTCGTCGGCATGCTGGTGATCCTGGTGGGCGTGATGCTGGTGACCGCCCGCTTCGGCTTTTCCCGCACGAGACCGGTGACGCTGGACATCGAGCAAAGCTGAGGCAGTGCAGGAAAGCTCTTTTTCAGCGTCCCGCCCCATCAGTCTGTATCGAACTGTTCCCACCAGTGCCAAGGCGCCGGTGCGTGCGTGAGCGGCACCGGCATGGAGGCAGCCGCCGGCAACACCCGGTAGAGCACCATGGGATTTTCCGCGTTTACCTGCAGCACTTCCGCAAAATACGGTGCCGCTGGCGGCGGCAGAAGGCTCATGCCGGCGGGTTCGCCGCCGGATGACAGGTATTTCATGTCCACCAGAATGTAGTCCCCGGGCTTGATCTTGCCGGCGTGGATTTCCTTGTAGAGTTCACGGCTGGAACGCACGTAAGGCATGGGCGCGCCCAGCACATACAGCGTCATGGATCGCGGCCATTGGAAGCTCACGATGGCGCCGGGTGCTTTCGCCACCGTGGTCTTGATTTGATTGAAACCAGTCAGGCCGCCGATTTTGCGGTCATGGAACGGCAGCCAGGCGAGCACCAATGCGGCAAAAAACACGATGAACGCGCTGGCCCAGCCTTGCAGAACACACCATGCGGTCACACGCGTACGTTCGTTGAACAGCATGGCGAGGCTGGCGAGTGCCAGCATGGCAATGGCCGGCGCCGCCGGCAGGATGTACTTGCTCTGCTTCGAGGCGGAAATGGTGAAGAACAGAATCGTGAACAGCGCCCACACCAGCAACACACGCCAGCGGAATTCGCGGATGTGGCGCAAGCCGAATCCGATGCCGAGGGGAAACAGCAGCGACAGCGGAAACAGGTCACCCCACAGGCTCTGGGCATACATCCAGCGGGGTTGCAGGTGATCGAAGCCTGAAATAAAACGGGTGAAGTTCTGGTATACCAGCGCCGCGCGCACGAACTCCCAATTCACGGTCAGGCCTGCGGCGATGTACCAGGGCACGATGCCCAGGAGCGCCAGCCCGATGCCGCGGAACGGCGCCATGCGCCACGCTTCCTTGAATATCCAGGCTAGGCGCGCGCCGATGCCGCGGTTCTCGCTCGTAACCGGCTGGGCGCTCAGGAAGGCGGACAGAATCACCTCGACGCCCATGATCGGCAGGGTGATGGCGAGCCCCACCGGCCCTTTGGCAGCGGTGGCGAGCAACACACCCAGCCACAGTTCCCACGGGAAGCCTCGCCGCCGGGGATCGGTGCGTAAGCGCACGAAGCCGGTCAAGGCGATGAGCGTGCCCAGGATCAGCAGGCTGTCGGACTGGGCGGTGAAGAAGTTGTAGAGAATCGCCGGCAGTGCTGCGGCGGTGAGTGGCAGCAGCAGGCGCGGCCATTCGGGAAACAGGTCCTGTTGCAGGCGTCGCAGCCACCATACCCACAGCAGGAAACTGATATAACCCGGCAGACGGACGGCGGCCAGCAGCGGCAGATGCGCGAGCGCACCGAGCATCCCCAGCCAGAAATACAGCGGCGGGTATTCAATATAAGGAACGCCGTTCTTGATGGGAATGAGATACTCGCCGCGGGCCAGCATCTCGCGTACCGCTTCCGCAAAGCGCGGTTCCATGGAAGGCACCGGCCCGTGATTGAAAAGCGCGATGCCGTAGATGCAGGCCATGGCCAGCAGCAGCCAGTGGAACGGATCGAGTTTTTTCAGCAGATGCACGCGCAGCGCCAGGTGCGGATGAGTAAGCTTCATCATAGCAAGTCTTTTCGTGAGATGATCCCTGCCGCGCGAGGTTCCATGAATTACCGCCACCATTACCACGCCGGCAATTTCGCCGATATCATGAAGCACACGGTGCTGGTGACGCTGCTGCAGGCGCTCAATCGCAAGCCGGCGTCCTGGTGCTACTACGATTGTCACGCAGGGACAGGTGGTTACGATCTGCGAAGTGAAGCGGCGGTGAAAACCGGTGAAGCCGCGCACGGCATCGGTCGTGTATGGCATGCGCCGGTGGACCGCTTGCCGGCACCGCTGGCGCGGCTGCGTGAGATAGTGGCGGCCAGCAACATGGCCCTCGCCGGAACCGATGCGCCGCAGTTTTACCCCGGTTCACCCATGGCGGCGGCGGCGCTTGCCCGTGCCGATGACCGCCTGGTACTGGCGGAATTGCACCCTCAGGATGCGCAGTTGCTCAAGAATCGTTTCCGTACTGACCCGCGTGTGGCGGTTCACGTCCGCGATGGCTACGCAATGCTTCAGGGACTGTTGCCGCCGCCGCAACGGCGCGGCCTGGTGCTTATGGATCCACCCTTCGAGAAGGCCGATGAGTTCGCGCAACTGACCGAAGCGCTCATTGCCGCTCACGGCCGCTGGCCGACGGGGATGTATGCGCTGTGGTATCCCAGCAAGGAGGAAGCACCGGTGCGGCGCCTGCAGCGTGTGCTGCAAACATCCGGCATCCGCCGCATCCTGCTTGCTGAATTCCATATTGCGCCACCCGGCACCCCCGGCTTCACTGCCTGTGGTATGGCTATCGTCAATCCCCCGTGGCAGGGTGAGCACACTCTCGCCGAAGCGTTGGGTTTTCTTGCGCAACTTCTGTCACCGACTCAGGGTGGCAGCGAGGTGCGTTGGCTGGTGGGGGAATAGCCCGACACCCGCCATTGCCGGGTTCAATCAAATCCGTATCCGCCTGGATTTCCCGTGTAACCCCCTGTTTGAAACTGTGTCACACTGGTTGTGGAAAAATTACAAGGGTTTCGAAATTGCACCCCATGTATTTCTGGACACGCCTGCGCACCCGTTTGCTGCTCTTGGTAGTACTCGCCATCCTGCCCGCTTTGATCGTGTTTCTCGTAGATACGGATATAGAAAGGCACAAGGCTCTTTCGCATGCGGAAGATCAGATGCTTGCCTTTGCCAGATTGAAAATAGGTTACTACGCGGAATTTGCCGCTCAGGTTCATGTGATGCTGGAAACCCTCGCCACCATCCCCGATGTCGCTGATGCTCGGCAACCGGGTTGCAAAACGACTTTTGCGCGGATACTCGCTCATGACAAGCGGTTCAACAATCTTGGCGTAGTGGGGTCCAATGGACGGTTGCTTTGCAGTGGCCTCCCAGACAACGGCGCCATGAATGTTCCCAGGCGAAACGCAGTTCGTCAGGCTTTTGCAACCCGTGAGTTTGCGGTGGGTGGATACGCAATTGGCCAGGTCTCGGATCTCCCGGAGATTATATTTGCGTATCCGATGTTTGATCCACGCAGAGGGTCGGTAACTGCGGTGGCATATGCTGCCGTAAACATGCAGTGGTTGAGTGAAGTGGACGGTTCGGCCCTGTTGCCGGCGGATAATTCCTTTTACCTGATTGATAACAAGGACAGAGTTCTTGTGGCGCGTCCCGATGGAGGAACTGTGCGCGGGAGCACTCTGGGTTTCGCGCAAAGAGCGGCGTGGCAAGGCAACGATGAAGCCGCCACATTCATGGGAAGAGATCCGCAGGGGCGGACCTCGTTGTATGCCCGCGTGCGCATGCATGTGGGGCATAATGAATCGGATCTGTATGCGGTGGTCGGGTTACCCGCCGATATTATCTTCGGACCCCCGGACAAATTGCTGTATCACAATCTCGTCTTGTTTACTGTTTTGACCGGCCTGTTCCTGTTGATCGCCTGGTTCGGCAGCGATGTGCTCATATTGCGGCATTTCCATGCATTGCTGCAGGGTGCCCGGCGTATCCGCAGCGGTGATTATGCGAGCAGGGCGGCTGTGAGAGGCAGTGGTGAATTTGCCGAGCTCGCCATGGAGTTCGACAGCATGGCGCAATCCTTGCAGCGGCGGCGGGAGGAGACACAGGCATATATCGCACACATCAACAGGTTGAGCCGTCTGTACCGTGTGATCAGCAGCATCAATGGAGTGATTTTGCGCGTACGGGATCGCCGGGAACTGTTGCAGGAGGCTTGCCGGGTGGCGGTGGAAGTGGGCAATTTCCGTTTCGCCTGGGCCGGGACGGTGGATGTGGGAAACGACGAGGTAAAGCCACTGGCGCGCGCAGGTAGCGGTGCCACGTATCTTGAGAGCCTGCGCCTGTCAACGCGCAGCGACAGAGTGGAGGGGCGCGGCGTCGTCGGACAGGCAGTCCGGGCCGGCACCTTTGCCGTCACCAATGACATTGATGGCGACCCCACCATGCAACTCTGGCGTCAAGCCGCCCATGATCATGGCTATCGTTCGGCAGGTGCCTTCGTGCTCAAAGTCGCGGATCGGGTTGTCGGTGTACTGGCTGTGTATTCCGCCGAACAGAATTTTTTTGATGAGGACGAGATCCGGCTGATGGCCGAGGTGGCAGCAGACACCTCTCATGGTCTCGAGCATATCGCCAATTCCGAGCGAGCGGAATTTCTCGCCAATTTTGATCCGCTGACCGGTCTGCCGAACAAGAGTTATTTTCTTACCAGGCTGGACAACGCCATCAGCCGCGCCCAAAGAAGCGGGCAGATTGTTGCAGCCGTGGTTATGCGCATCGCGGAACTTGACCGCATCAATGGTACCCTCGGATATGCGGCCGGCGACGATATCGTCAAGCAGACCGGCCGAATGGTCACCTCCAACATGCGTTATGGCGATACCCTGGCCCGCATCGGGGGCCAGACGTTTGGCGTCATCATGGAAAATATCACGGCACATGAGGACATGCCTGTCCTGATAGCCCGCATGCTGCAGGATTTCCCCAAAACCATGCATAGCGAAAATCGGGAAGTCATGATTCATCTCAATGCGGGTATTGCGGTATTTCCATTTGATGCCCCCAACGGCGCCGGACTCTACCGTCAGGCGGAACTGGTGTTGCACGCGACCGCGGACGACCCCGGTACCCCCTATCGTTTTTATTCACACGACATAGATCGGCGTGCTGCGGAGCGTTATGCCATAGATGCCGCACTGACCCATGCCCTGGAACGTAATGAGATGCGGCTGTATTACCAGCCTATCGTTGATATCAGCACGCGCCGCACGGTGAGCATGGAAGCCCTGCTGCGCTGGAATAGCGCGCAGCTCGGCGCTGTCTCCCCCACAACTTTCATCCCGGTTGCCGAAGAGAACGGGGGGATCGTGACGCTGGGCTACTGGGCCATGGAAGAGGCGTGTCGTCAGATACATATCTGGCAGGCCGGCTATCGGCGGGCTGTTCCCGTCAGCGTCAATGTCTCCATGCGGCAGCTGCGCGAAGCGGATTTCGGCGACCGGGTAAAGACCATTTTTTCCACCTGCCCCCAGCATACCGAGTCGCTGCTGAATATTGAGATCACCGAGAGTCAACTGATGGGGACACCCCGGCAGGTGGCCGGGTTACTCACCGAACTGCGCACGCTCGGCATACGACTTGCCATTGATGACTTCGGCACCGGTTATTCGTCCCTGAGCTATCTCAATCAATTGCCCGCGGACACCCTCAAGATCGACCGCAGTTTCGTGTTGTATCTGGGCAAGGACGCGGCGGCTGAAACCGTGGTCAGGGGCGTGATCGGCCTGGCCCACAGTCTCGGGCTCACGGTGGTGGCGGAAGGCGTGGAAACCGAAGCGCAGCTGGGTTTATTGAAGAAATTCGGCTGCGATTATGCCCAGGGCTATCTGTTCAGCCCACCGGTGCCCGGCGATCTGGCCGAGGCTTTCCTGCCCGCCAAATAATTTCAGGCGGCTTGACAAGTGACTCTCAGTCATTTATAAATGACTGAGAGTCAGCAAGGAGCTGTGCTATGGCCGTGACCAGCCGAGCCGTAACCCATGAGCAGAAACAGATGCGCCGTGCGGACCTTCTCAAGGTCGCCATGGCGTGTTTTGCGGATACCTCGTACGACGACATCAGCATGGCGGCAATCGCCGCCGAGGCGGGCGTCGCCAAAGGGACGCTGTATCTCTACTTCCGCAGCAAGGAGGAAATGTTCCTCGCGCTCTACGAGGAAGAACTCGCGCGCTGGTTCCAGGAACTGGACGCGGCCCTGGAGCACAACCGCCGCGGTGCGAGCTTCGACGGCATCGTGCAGCTCATGAGTGATTCGCTGCATGGCCGTGCGGCTTTCCTGCGGCTCATCGCCATCCTGCACACGGTGCTGGAACGCAACGTGGATCGCGCCACCGCGCTGCGATTCAAGACCAGCCTCAGGGAACGCATGCTGCGCACTGGCGCGCTCCTGGAAGCCTGTCTGCCGTTTCTCAAGGCGGGCCAGGGTGCGGACCTGCTGCTCAAGATCAATGCGCTGGTCATAGGTTTTGAGCATCTCGCCGAGCCTTCCAGCGTGGTGCGGGACGTGCTCCAGGAGCCGGATATGGCATTGTTCCGCGTCAATCTCACCGAGCAACTGCTGGCAACATTGCGAACCCTGCTCATGGGATTGGCCTACGAGGCCAAGTACCGCAATGAACGCTGACCGGCGTTTGCACGGCAAAACCGCGCTGGTTACCGGTGCGTCCAGCGGCCTGGGCGCCGAATTCGCGCGCCAGTTGGCGGCGCGCGGCTGTCATCTGATCCTGGTCGCACGCCGCGAAGAGCGCTTGCAACTGCTCGGTCAGGAACTTTCCGCACAACATGGCATCCACGTGCAGGTACTGGCCGCGGATCTGGCGGCGGTGGATGCGGGGCGGACGCTCTACGACCGCATCGGCGCTGCCGGATTGGCCGTGGACGTGCTCGTCAATAACGCCGGTTTCGGCATCTACGGCGGACACGCGGCCATTCCCTGGGAGCAGGAACAGCGCATGCTGATGCTGGATATCGTGACGCTGATGCAGCTTACCAAACTGGCGCTGGCGGATATGCTGAAACGCAATACCGGCTATATCCTGCAGATAAGTTCCACAGGTGCATACCAGCCGTCGCCCACGTACGCCGCTTACGGTGCCGCCAAGAGTTTTGTTCTCAATTTCGGCGAAGCGCTGAATTACGAGCTGCGCAATACCCATGTCGGCTGCACCGTACTGTCGCCTGGCGTGACCGCCACGGAATTCCTGCGGGTATCCGGTCAGACCCCCACGCTCTATCAGCGCTTGTTCATGATGCAGAGTGTGGAGGTGGTGCGCATCGGCCTCAAGGCCATGCTGAGGCGCAAACCCAGCGTGGTGGCGGGGCG
>JAKAXB010000040.1 GCA_021816765.1 Natronospirales bacterium
GTAAAGATGCCGGCTCGCGCCGGCATCCCCGGTTCAGCCATGGGCCCCCAGCAGGCCTTTCTTCAAGGTCGCGGTGGGCGGGTGGGGTCCCACGTACACGCGCAGCAGCGCCTCATGGAAATTGTTACCGCTCACCGTGCCCATGAGCTTGCCGTTGTGGGTCACACTCACGCCTTTCCCCGGCACATAGTCCATGGTGATGTCATCACCGCTTTTGGCGGCATCGAACAGTTTGGTGAACTGCGCAACCTGCGGTTCCAGTTTGGAGTAATCGCTTTTGTTGTTGGCCTTGAGGTCACCCCGCCAGGCGCCCACAAACTGCTTGCGGCTCACGTCGCGCTTCATGACCATGACTACCCGATAGGGTCCCTGCTCGGCCAGCACCGCCTCGGGCGTCGTGGCCTTCTGCGGCAGGTAGAGTCCACCCACGTAGACATCGAAGATGAAATACTCGCGCAGACCCATGCCGTTCAGCACCAGGGTTTTGCCGCCCAGCGTGGCGGTGTCCGGCAGAGTGACGCCTTGGTAAGTGGCCGCCTGGGCACCCGCCAGCACGCCCGCCGCCAGAAATACCAGTAATGACAACCGCTTTTTCATAACTGAACCTCGTGATGCATCCCGGAACGGGTTTAGCGTAGCACGCCGCGACGGCGGCAGGCATGACTTGAAGCGCATGGAAAAGGCGCGGGTGCGGCGCCGGAGGGATTGGCGAAGGCACGGCCGGCACACGGATAAATTACTCGCCGCGATACACGCAGCCGGCGGTACAGGTTTCGGCGATCACCACCTTGCACAAGCTTGGCAGCATGGGCCCGAGGTGTTGCCAGATCCAGCGCGCCAGGTTTTCACTGGTGGGATTTTCCAGTCCCGGAACCTCGTTCAGATACCGGTGATCCAGTGCCTCGAATACCGGCTGGAAATTTTCTTTCAGCTCGGCGAAATCCATGATCCAGCCGGTGGGCGGCCGCACTTCACCCGCCACATGGATTTCCACGCGGAAGGAATGCCCGTGCAGGCGGCTGCACTTGTGGCCGGCCGGCAGATTCGGCAGCCGGTGGGCGGCTTCGATATGGAACACCTTGAAAATTTCCATGGAGGCCTGCTGAATTTCCTGGTATATGCGTGTGCAATGTAACGCCTATTTTAGCGGGTTCTCCCGGGCGCCGCCGCCGACTCCTCCTGGTGGCGGGGCCGGATACGGTTTCAAGCCCAGGCCCCCGTTGGTCGCAGTGCCCGGCCGCACCACAAGCATGAGCATTTTCCGGCTGCTGCCGCCTGTTTTGCAGCCTGGGAACCTGGCGCTTGCACGGGCAAAAGCGCTCCCGTATGTTGGCAAGCATCGCCGGTGAGATCCCATCCGGCCGGATTGCCGTCCCATGGAAACCAGCTCTCCCCAGGAAATCCGCGCCAAGCTCGAGCAACTCCGCCTGGAGCACCGGGATCTCGATATCGCCATCGGCCGCCTGGCCGAGGATTTGCGCACCAATGAGCTGCAACTGAAACGCCTCAAGAAACGCAAGCTGCAGCTCAAGGACTACATCGCCAAACTTGAAAGCCTGCTCATCCCCGATCTCGACGCATGATTGACCTGCACCTGCATTCGCGCGCCTCCGACGGCAGCCTCACGCCCACGGACCTGGTACAGCTTGCCGCGGCACGCGGGGTCCGGCTTCTCGCCCTCACGGATCACGACTCGCTGGATGGCCTGGCAGAAGCCGGCACTGCGGCACAGGCCGCAGGCATCCGCTTCGTGCCGGGCGTGGAGATTTCCGTCACCTGGGAGCACAAGACGTTACACGTGGTCGGTCTGAATATCGCTTCCGGGAATGCCGGGCTCTGCGCGGGGCTGGCATGCTTGCAGGCGGCGCGTGGAATCCGCGCGATGGAAATGGGCCGGCGCCTCAGCGCCCGCGGCATTCACGATGCCTGCGCGGGCGCGCAGCGGCTTGCCGGCAGTGACAACGTGACACGCACGCATTTCGCCCAGTGGCTCAGTGACCAGGGCCACGCCGACACGCCGCAGAAAGCTTTCCAACGCTTCCTGGCGCGCGGTAAACCGGGTTACGTGGCGACGGCCTGGGCAAGCCTGGAGGAAAGTATCGGCTGGATACACGCGGCGGGCGGTCGCGCGGTACTGGCGCATCCGCTGCGTTACGACATGACGCGTACTTGGCTCATGCAAGCGCTCACTGCATTCAAACAGGCGGGCGGCGACGCAATCGAGGTCATCTGCGGCCGCGACACCCGGGATCACATTGCAACCGCCACTCATCACGCGCTGCGGTTCGGGTTCGCCGCCTCCGTGGGTTCGGATTTCCACAACCCGGCAACGCCGTGGCTGCAACCCGGCATCGAAACCCCGTTGCCGGAGAATCTCACGCCGGTGTGGGAATGCTTTTAGTTGGGTGTGGAAGCGACGGTGACCGCCAGGGATGGCGGAAATGCAGATTTTGCAGGAGCAAAAACCTGCCTCCGTCGCGATGTGTGAAGGAATCGCGGCGAGGCTGCTCCCGCGTCCATGCCTTTTCCCCCGTCGGGGACTTCCAAGGGTTGCGCACACTTGGCCGCTCAGGTGCTTCCTGCGCTCGCGGTACTCGTACCTCCATGTACAGCGTACATCCCCATACATCGTAATCGCCGCTTACCGTGGATGCTGGCCCGCAGCCGCAGTGGGATCGCCTGCCAGGCTGAATATCCGCGCTTCGATGAATATCTTCACCAGGTCCGCGTCCAGCTTGCCGTGCTTGGCCTCGTCTTCCAGCACCGCGAAAGCCCGTTCCGAGGGCAGGGATTTCTTGTAGGGGCGGTCCGCGGCGGTGAGCGCGTCGTAAATGTCCGCCACCGTCATGAGTCGCGAGGGAAACGGGATGTCCGCCTGGGTGCGGCCGTGCGGGTAGCCGCTGCCGTCCAGCTTTTCGTGATGGGCGCCGGCGATCTCGGGAATGGCGGCCAGGTCTGCGGGCCAGGGAATACGCCGCAGGAAATTGTAGGTATGCACCACGTGGGATTCGATTTCGCGGCGTTCCTCGGTGGTAAGGCTGCCGTGGGGGATGGAGAGCACGCGGTGCTCCTCGTCCGTGAGCAGCGGCGTGCCTTCCTCGGAAAGACTGTAGTTTTTCGCGGTTTTCAGCGCTTTGCCCGGCTTGCCTTGCAGGATGTCCGGCTCGTTGGCTTCCTGGATGGCTGCCCAGTAAGCCTCCAGCGCCGCCAGTTTGCCCTCCAGTTCCTGCTCGATGGTGAGCAGTTCCTCATGCGAACCCATGCCGCTGCGCAGCATCACCAGTTGCTGCGCCAGGGCGCGGCGTTTGATCCGTTCGGTTTCCACGTTGATGCGTTCGCGGATCGCCAGATAATGTTCCCGGGTGAGCTTGTGGGCCTTGACCAGTACATGCTCGCGCACCCCGATCTTGCCGAAATCGTGCAGCAACGCCGCGTACCGCAGTTCCCGCAATTGCCGCTCGCTGAAATGCATGTTGTGAAAGCGCGCCAACCCGGAACGCGGCAGGGCATCAGCGAGACCGGTGGTCAGGCGTGCCACCCGGAACGAATGGCCGCTGGTGACGGGATCGCGCTGCTCAATGGCGGTCACGGAAGCCACCACGAAACCCTCGAACATGTCCTCGATGGCGAGCAGCAGGCGGTTGTTCTCGATGGCCACGGCCGCCTGGCTGGCCAGCGCGCGCAGCAGCGGCACGATGTCAGCGCTGAACGGCAGGGTTTCCGAGAGGGTGGCGTCGGGACTGGTGAGCCGCGCCGCCGGATCGCGCTTGCGGTTGATAAACTCGATGCCGCCGATGATTTCCCCCTGCGGTATGCGCAGCGGCGTCGCGTAGATCGAAGTGGTGCGGTAGCCGAAACGCTGGTCAAAGCTGTTGTTGAAACGCCAGGGCACATCCGCAGGTGGTGCATACACATCCGTTACATTGATCTCGTTGCCGGTCACCGTCACATAGCCGGCGAGGGATGCCAGGTCGAGAGGCAGGCGTTCTTCCTCGAAGGAAAACTCCACCGATTCGTTCTGCGCCAGGCGCACCACCAGTTCCGAAGTGCCGTCCGGGTGTTTCTCCGTGAGAAAGATGGTGGCGGCATCGCAGCCCGCCAGGCATCGTGCCTGCGTGAGAATCAGCTCCAGCAGCGCCTGATGGCTGCGCTCGCTGGAAAGCGCCACACCCACCTGCGTGAGCTGATGCACGTGCCGGCGCTGACGCGTCATGGCCGCAGCCAGGGACAGGGTACTCATCACCGCCGCCGCCGGCCACAGATTGGAGACGCGCACCTCGCCCGCCTGCGCCACGGATTCGTCCAGAACCATGACTGCATCCGGCGCGGCGTCCTGCCATTGTGTGCGGGTGACTTCACCCGCGAGCAACTTCGGCGTGAGACACAACACCGCACAGGCCCGGGTTTTCAAATCCGCGGGGGTTTCAATAAAAAATAACGGCAATCCGTTTTGGGCGAACGCGGCAAGGCTGTCTTCGGGAAAATAACCCGATTCCACCGCGACCGCGATCCTATCCGAAGCCCCGTCGCTGCGGGTGTTCATGCGTGCTGTGTTTCAGATTGCGCCAGTCGTCCCTGCGGCATGGTCTTGAGCAATTCATCCACGGAAACCGTGGCCACCAGCACGTCGTCGTCCGACTCCCCGTCCGCGCTTTGCGAAGCCAGCCAGTCGCGCCGCGGCGCTTGTTGGGCGCCAAGTGCGGCAAAATCGAAATGATTGGGATCAACGAGGTGCGAGAGTGCGACGTTTTGCAGTGCCGCGAAAATGGAATTACTGCGGCCCGGGAACTGGCGCTCCCATTCCAGCAGCATGCTCTTCACCGCCTTGCGTTGCAGGTGTTCCTGGGAACCGCACAGGTTGCAGGGAATGATGGGGAATTCCCGGATAGCGGCATACTTGGCGATATCGCGCTCTTCGCAATAGGCCAGCGGCCGAATCACCACGTGACGGCTGTCATCGGACAGAAGTTTTGGCGGCATGGCCTTGAGTTTGCCGCCGTAGAACAGATTCAGGAAAAAGGTTTCCATGATGTCGCCGCGGTGGTGGCCGAGAGCGATCTTGGTGATGCCATGCTCGGCCGCAAAGGTATAGAGCGCGCCGCGGCGCAGGCGTGAACACAGGCCGCAGGTGGTCTTGCCTTCCGGGATCACGCGCTTCACCACGCCGTAGGTATCCTGTTCCAGGATGTGGAACGGCACACCGACCCGCGTCAGATATTCCGGCAGCACGTGCTCGGGAAATCCCGGCTGCTTCTGGTCGAGATTCACCGCCAGGATTTCAAACTCCACCGGCGCGCTCTGCTGGAGCTTCAGCAGGATATCCAGCAGCGTGTAAGAGTCCTTGCCGCCCGAGAGGCACACCATCACCCGGTCCCCCGCCCCGATCATGTTGAAGTCCTGGATGGCCTGGCCCACCTGGCGGCGCAGGCGCTTCTCCAGCTTGATCTGATTCACGGATTTCCGACTGCTCACGGCATCCATGGCACAAGTCCCAGAAAAATACAGACGCGCATTGTACCGCCCGCCTCGCCGGCCAACGCGGCGAGGCCTTTTGCCTGATATATAACATACGTTATAATTCTCGCAGGAGGCTCTTCCATGAAGCTCAAAGTCACCACGGTCGGCAATTCCGCCGGCGTCATCCTGCCCAAGGAACTCCTGGCGCGCCTGCGCCTGGAAAAAGGCGACGCCCTCTACGCCACCGAACTGCCGGACGGCATCAAGCTCACGCCCTTCGATCCCAAGCTCGCCGAGCAGATGGAGGTAGCCGAGCGAGTGATGCGCAAGCGCCGCACCTTGCTGCGCAAGCTCTCCGAAAACTGAACATGATTGTCTGGCTGGAAAAAGCCCTGGTGCTCGTCATGCACGATCGCCAGCTCGCCGAGCATGGCGGCAGTGCGGGCGTGCGCGATGAAACCCTGCTGGAATCCGCCCTCGCCCGTCCGCAGCAGCTTTTCGCTTACGGTGATCCCGCGCCCGACCTCGCCGAACTGGCGGCGAGCCTGGCCTTCGGCCTGGCCCGCAATCATCCCTTCGTGGACGGCAACAAGCGCACCGCCGCTGCGGCTTGTGAAACCTTTCTGGAACTCAATCAAGTTACGCTTGAGGCCAGCGATCTCGAATTATTTCCGGTCTATCTCGCACTCGCCGAAGGCAAACTCAGCGAAAAGGACTTCGCAGCCAGGCTGCGCGTGCACATTCAATCAAATACACGAAACCAAGTTCACGAGTCCCGCGGCGGCTACAAAGCAAAATCAGCCGGCCAAAGCTCTGTACGCAGGAAACCACG
>JAKAXB010000041.1 GCA_021816765.1 Natronospirales bacterium
TCCGGCGTAAGCTTCTTGAGATAGCGCTCGGCTTCTTCGCGGGTCAGGGGTTTGACGCCGCCCTCGCAGGGTACGCAGTGTTTTTCGGCCAGTTCCGTCATGAGAAGACCTCGTGGTTGGTTAATCCAGGGTTGATTTGGGCGGCGGCTGCAGAATTCAGGCTCAGGAAACTTTCTTTTCAGCCGGCGGAAAATTAGGCTCATGCATGCCCAGCCGCCGTGCCTTGTGGATGAGGCCGATCAGGTCCATGTGAGCCAGATTGAACATGTCTTCCAGGTTGTTGATGATGAAGTACGTGGTCTGGAATATGTCGATGCGGTAGGGGGTACGCAGCGCATCCACCGGCTTGAAAGGCTTGCGCATGGGTTTATCGCTATCAATGGAATAGGGGGTTTCCCCGAAGGACGAGACGATGCCGGCGCCGTAGGTTTTCAATCCCTTGCGCGTGTTTATTAATCCGAATTCCACTGTGAACCAGTAGAGCCGCGCGAGCCACACGTGGTCTTTTTTGTCGGCGCGCGCCCCCGTCTTGCCGTAAGCATGGGTGAACTCGGCGAAGCGCGGGTCGGTCAACAGCGGCGTGTGGCCGTATATCTCGTGAAAGATATCCGGCTCCTGCAGATAATCCATTTCCTCACGGCTGCGGATGAAGGCGGCGGCGGGGAATTTCTTGTCCGCCAGCAACTGGAAAAAGCGGTCGAAGGGGATCAGCGCCGGCACTGGCGCCACTTCCCAGCCGGTGTGCCGGCGCAGCACCGCAGACACTTCCTGGCACTGTGGGATGCGGTCCGTGGGAAAGTGCATCCGCTCCAGGGCCTGCAAATAGTCGTCGCAGGCGTATTTTTCGACGATGGGGCGCTGACGGGTAATCAGGTCGTGCCAGACGGCGTGCTCTTCCCCGGTATAGGGGATAAAACCGCTCTTGTCCGGAACCTTGGCGACGTATTTGCTGCTTTTGCCCATGAACCCGCTGCCTCACCTGCAATTCTATCAGCTATGGCTCGAAGGCCGGTTTCCCACCTTATATAGTTCTTTCTTCAGCCGTAGGGTTGAGATGCGATGACCTGAGGTCAGTAATCAGCTTGCAAGGGAAATCAGATCAAAGCTGGATAATGACTTCTCACATATTCCTCTACGATATGCTGGAATTCTGTTGCGATCTTGTCGCCTTTGAGCGTGATTGTCTTCTCTCCATCCACAAACACCGGTGCTACGGGGTTTTCCCCGGTGCCTGGCAGGCTGATGCCAATGTTGGCGTGCTTGCTCTCGCCGGGGCCATTCACCACGCAACCCATGACCGCCACCTGCATGCTCTCCACCCCGGCATGGGCCTTTTTCCACTCCGGCATGCGCACGCGAATGTAGGTCTGGATGTCTTGGGCAAGCTGCTGGAACACGCTGCTGGTGGTGCGCCCGCAGCCCGGGCAGGCGGCCACCAGCGGCAGGAAGGCCCGGAAGCCCATGGTCTGCAGGAGCTCCTGGGCTACGATCACCTCGCGGGTACGATCGCCGCCCGGCTCCGGTGTGAGGGAGATGCGGACGGTGTCGCCAATACCCTGCTGCAAGAGCACCGCAAGGGCGGCGGTGGAGGCGACGATGCCCTTGCTGCCCATACCGGCTTCCGTGAGTCCCAAGTGCAGCGGGTAATCGCAGCGTCCGGCGAGACGGGCGTAAACGCCGATCAGATCCTGTACGCCGCTCATCTTGCAGGACAGGATGATTCGGTCATGGCCGAGCCCCAGCTCCTCGGCACGCCGCGCGGACAGCAATGCCGAGGCAATCATGGCGTCATGCATCACTTGCTTGGCGTCCCTGGGCGACGCTGCAGCCGCATTCTCGTCCATCATGCGCGTCAGTAGGTCCTGATCCAGACTGCCCCAGTTCACACCGATGCGCACGGGCCGTCGGTATTCGAGCGCCACCTCAATCAGGGTGGCGAACTGCGGATCGTGTTTGGACCCGCGTCCCACATTGCCGGGATTGATGCGGTATTTGGCCAGCGCCTCGGCGCAGGCGGGGTGGGCCGTCAACAGCTTATGGCCGTTGTAATGGAAGTCGCCGATGAGTGGCACGTGGATGCCCTGGGCATCCAGCCTCTCGCGGATGTGCGGCACCGCTGCGGCGGCGGCATCGGTGTTGACGGTGATGCGCACCAGCTCGGAACCGGCACGGGCGAGGTCCGCCACCTGGTGCACGGTGGCTTCCACATCCGCCGTGTCGGTGTTGGTCATGGACTGCACCACGATGGGCGCGCCGCCGCCCACCTGCACGGGACCGACCATCACCGCCACACTGCGGCGTCGCTGGAGAGGAGAAATGCGGGCGCTCATTGGGATGAAGTCTGCGGGACCGGGATGTGCTGCAAAGAGCCGGAATGATAGCGGATTCACTCGACCGGCGTCCGGCGCTGGCCGCAAGCGGCCGATACTGGCAGACTTCAGGCGGTTCACAGATAAAGGTCAGTCCGTGGCGGGAAGCCCCAAAGAAACCGTCGTCTTCGTCCACGGCCTGTACATGACCGGCCTGGAACTGGGTCTGCTGCGGTTGCGTGTGTCCCAGGCCGGCTTCGACACGCAGCAGTTCCGTTACCACACGGTGCTGGAACCAGTACACGCCAATGCCAGGCATCTCGCGGATTACATCGCCGGTCTCGATGCCACGACGCTGCATCTGGTGGGTCACAGTCTGGGCGGCCTGGTGATCCTGCGCATGTTTGAGTTAGGCGTAAAGATTCCACCCGGACGTGTGGTGCTCATGGGCTCACCGGTGCGCGGCAGCATCGCCGCACGCAGCATAGCCCAGAAGAACTGGGGTTGGCTGCTGGGTCAGAGCGGTCCGGGCGGCCTTGCGGAGGAGCGTGAGCCGGTGTGGAGTGGTGAACGTGAACTGGGCGTGCTGGTGGGCACCGCCGGCCCGGGTTTCGGTCTGCCCCATCCGGAATTGCCGCGGCCCCACGATGGGCTCGTGGCAGTGGAGGAAACGCGCATCCCCGGCGCCACGGATCAGGTGGAATTGGATGTGCACCACACCGGCATGGTGTTCAGCGCGGAAGTGGCAGAGCAGGTGATTGCGTTTTTGCGCACTGGCGCCTTTTGCCGGTAGGCAAGCTGTGTTGCCTCTTCCGGACAAAGCCGCCGCGGATTATGGTTGCAAACACACTAACGATTCTGATTTGAAAACTGCCACCCATCCCGTCCCAAAACCATTGCCCGCTTATTCGTGCGGGAATTCCTTCACCAAGACTGTCCGTGACACTCTCAACCCGCTAAAGCGGGTGAGCTGCTAGTGTCGTGTCCCACCGATAAGTTGTGAAATTCGTTCGACTTTGGCGAGGAGGGAGTCGGCGGCGGCGGTCCACAGGAACGGACAGGCCTGGGCGTTGTGTCGGGCGACATACGTTTCGATCTGCCGGATGAGGTCGGGGACGTTGCGGAAGGAGCCGCGACGGATGGCCTGCTGGGTAATGAGTCCGAACCAACGCTCCACCTGGTTGAGCCAGAAAGCGTGGGTCGGGGTGAAGTGCAAATGGAAACGCGGGCGTTTCGCGAGCCAAGCCCGCACCTTCGGATGCTGGTGCGTACTGTAATTATCCACGATGAGGTGCACATCGAGGTGGGGCGGGACGCTCGCCTCGATATGCCGCAGGAAGCCCAGGAACTCCTGGTGCCGGTGGCGCGGCTTGCACTGGCCGATGACCGTGCCGTTGGCGATATCGAGCGCCGCGAACAGCGTGGTGGTGCCGTGCCGGAAATAGTCATGGGTGACGCCCTCCGCGTAGCCAAGCCCCATGGGCAGGATGGGCTGGCTGCGCTCCAGCACCTGAATCTGGGTCTTCTCGTCCACGCACAGCACCAGGGCATGGTCTGGGGGGTTGAGGTACAGCCCCACGATGTCGCGTACCTTCTCCACGAAGAACGGGTCGTTGGACAACTGGAAAGACTTGCGCCGATGCGGCTGCAGGCCGAACAAATTGAAATAGCGCTGCACCGTGCTCTTCGACACCCCACTCGCGCGCGCAAACGACCGCACACTCCAGTGGGTGGCGCCCTGGGGGCGCGTGGTCAGGGCCTTGCGCATGAGCCGCGCGATCCGTTCCTCGTCGTAGGTCCGGGGAGGGCCAGCCGGCCGCTCCGCGTAGAGCCCTGCGAGCCCGCGGGCCAGAAACCGCCTGCGCCACAGGCCGACGGTTGGCATCGATACCCCCAGGCGTGCGGCAATCGCCGTATTGGACCGCCCTGCCGCCGACAGCAGCACGATCTGCGCCCGCCGTACCAGCGCATGTGGCAGAGACCGCGAGCGGCTGTAACGCCGCAAGTGCGTGCGTTCCGTCTCGCTCAACACCAGCGTGTGTTTCTTCGGTCGTCCAGTTCTCATCGGCTATCCCTCCGTATTCAGGATAGCCCATTGGATACCTAATACTTATGAAAGTTCATCACAGGACATTATACGAGCGATCTTCGCGTGTATGCCAGAGGCGTAGCACGTAGATAGTTGAGTCCTGAATTTCGTAACGCATCTCATAATGTCCGACGAGGATACGACGAACCTCGCGCGGTCCGAACTCTTCAAGTTGTTCACCAATGCGGAGTTGTTCCAGCAGTCTCCTGGGCGCAGCAGAGAGTGATTGCACCGTCTGCGCCGCAGCCTGTTGGTTCACTACCACCAGAAACTCATGGAGCCGTACGAGATCAGACAGCGCCTTGTTCGTCCATTTCAGCTTCATCCGCGGGGCACCGGCAACGGTTTGGGGGTGCTAAGACTCTCTGCCCAGGCTTGCACCGCTTGGTGGTCGATAACGTGACCCGTGTCGACATCTGCGAGGGCTTCGAGCGTCAGCCGTCTGCGTTCTTCCTCTTGGTCAATCCAGGCGGTCAGGGCCTGCTTCACGATCCACCCGCGCGATCGTTCCAAGCGAGTCGCCACTTGATCCACTTTTTCAGCGAGTGACAACGGCACATGGGTCGTCAGAACCTTGGTTGTCATCAGGACACCTCACAGATTAACTCAATCATAATTAATCTTAATGATTAACTATGATTTACTCAAGTGTGGTGTCTGTTTCCCTGCGCGGGGCGCATTCCTTATGAACCAGTGCGTTTGCCCGTCACGGCACAGACTCGGGCTTCACCCACGCAACAGGAGTCCGTCATGGAACAGCTCAACTTCCTTACCCCACAGCATGAACCCTGGAATAAGGGCAAGCTCATCGGTCAAAAGGCGCCCCCGAGGCTCAAGGATATCAACAGTTACCTGATCCCAGTGGAGCGATACGCTCCACGCACCGCGTGGTGAGTTCCGCCCCGGATTGACCCGAAATTCCAAACGCCAAGCGTCTGCTTTTGGAAAACTTGACCGTTTCTACGGGTCGCACTGTGCCACCCGATAGCCTCGGCTCGCTGCCTCCCTTCCACCTCGGTACCATCACCAGGTAAAAGTACATTCAGCGAACTACCACAAGCAATCCAGGAAGGTTGAAGATGAAATGAATCAGGATTGCAGGCACCAAGCTGCCGCTGCGGCGGCGCATCTCACCCGCCAGCAGGCCGAGCACAAGCGCGGCCACAGCTGTCCATGGACCAACAGTAAGGTGCACTAACCCGAACAGTACCGCAGCGCCGACCATCGCCACCACTCCGGCTCGCGTCGCATTACCGATCGTTGCAGAGAGATGTCGCGCCAGCACAGACTGGATCAAACCGCGGAAAATTAACTCTTCCTGCACCGGAGAACCCAAGCCGAAATAGAACCAAATCAGAATCGGCGTGATGCTTGCGCCTGCCAAGGGGCCCGGCTCGCGCGTGTGCGAAAGCGCTGCATTCAAGATGAAGGATAGGGGAAGTGCAATGACGATGGCAAAGACGACAAACCGCCAAGCTGGCCATGCGAATCCGTAGTCCGCACGTGTTAGCCGTTCCCCTGCGCCCAGTGCTGCCATGATGCCGAGCGCCAATGTCGCGCTGATCAGAATAATGATCGGAACCATGCCAGCCATTGACAGGCGCAAAGCCGATTTGTGCAGTATCGAAACCAGTGCAAACGTTGGAGCGTAGACGACCAGCGGCAAGCCGAAAGCAATACAGACTATGAAAAGCCACTGCGCGATTTTATGCATGTCACGCATTTTGAATTAGCACCTCGTGACCGTCTTTTTTGGATCGCCTTCGGTCATTCAGTTTGTGTGGTCAAGGTCATAGCCGTTGGATTATAATACTGAGACCACAGATTCGACGGTGCAGACTCGATTGATTCGTTGG
>JAKAXB010000021.1 GCA_021816765.1 Natronospirales bacterium
TCGGCATAGAGGATTTCGATATGCTGGTATTCGCTCATGTCGGCAGATCCTTGTTTGGCAGTGAAAAGAAAAAGGCAGCGCCTTCATTCGGTTTGCCTTCGGCCCACACGCGTCCGTCATGTTTAAGGATGACACGCTGCACGATGGCGAGTCCCACGCCGGTGCCGGGGAACTGCTCCTCGCTATGGAGCCGCTGGAACACACCGAACAGCTTGTCGTAGTAGCGCATGTCGAAGCCGACGCCGTTGTCGCGCACGCAGTATATATTCTCACCCTCCGCGATCCGCCCCTCCACACTCACCCGAGGTTGCGGGGTCTTGCTGCTGTATTTCACAGCGTTGGCCAGCAGATTGAGCCACACTTGCCTGAGCAGCGCGCGATCCCCCCGGACGTCAGGCAGCGCAGCGATCTCCACCCGGGGGTGCGGCGCTTCAACGCCTGACAGCGCTTCGGCCAACGCTTCCTCCACCAGTGCGCGCATGTCGAATTCGGTATTGGTCACCGGTTTGCGGCCGAGACGCGAGAAGGCCAGCAGGTCGTCAATCAGCATGCCCATGCGTTTTGCGTTGTTGCGGATGACGCCCAGCAGCCTCAGTCCCTCGGCATCGAGGCGCGCGCGGTATTCCTGCTCGAACAAACGTGAGAAGCCGTCCACCGCACGCAGCGGCGCACGCAGGTCGTGGGACACGGAATAGCTGAAACTTTCCAGTTCCTTGTTGACCTGTTCCAGCGACTCGCTTTGCTGTTTCAGTTCGCTGTTGAGGGCGGTTACCGCCTCCTGTGTCCGGCTCCGCTGGCGGATTTCGCGGCGGATCTGCAGGTAGATGCCGATGAAAAAAATCAGTGCGAGTGAGCAGAGCAGCACATAGACGACATTCACCACGGTGTCCCTGTGGCGCTCTTCCACCAGGCGCGCATCCAGCAGCCGCTGCTCTTCGGCATGCATCGTGTCAAGCGTCAGGAATATCTGCGCGGTGCGGGTGGCGATATGCCGCGCCCGCACCAGCGCCTGTGCCGCGGCGAACCCGGTGAATTGCCTGGCTATCTGCACGTCCGCAACGCGTGTGCGCCAATCCCCGAGGATGCGGGAGAGCCGGTCCAGGTGCCGCTGCTCGACCGGGTTGTCGCTGGTCATTTTGCGCAACTGGATATAGTCCGTCGCCAGATGCGACAGCGCCGAGTCTTTGGTATTCAGGAAATTATTGTCGCCGGTGATGACGAATCCGCGCATGGCGGATTCCGCCTGTAACGCGGCCGCGCGTGTGGCCTGCAGACGGTCCATGACCGCATAGGTATGGCTTACCCATCCGGCCGTGTTCATCAATCTCCGCGTGGTAATGAACGCCAGTACGGTGGTGGCGAGCAGCCCGGCAAACATCAGCACGAATACCCCGAGTACCTTGCGTTCCATGCTGATGGCGGTCATGGGCGATTCTTTATGTTTACTGCGCGGCTGCGGACGCGGATTGGCGCAGGATCGCGGCGGCGAAACGGTCTTGCACTGCAAGCCCCGCATGTGCACCCAGGCGGTGCCGCCCTGCCAGAAAAGTACTGGCCTGCCGCAGCACGGCCCGGGCCTGCGGCGTGAGGGTGAAATCCCTGCGCAGGCCGTGCTTGCTGGAAAGAGTGGCAAGAGCCTGACGCAGTTCGGCAGTCGTGTAGTTCATGGTCTGGCCTGCCAGTATTTGCACCACGGCTTGCCTGTTTGCCGGATCAGCCAGGTAATTTTCCGCGGCTAGTTCAGCCCGCAGCCAGTCCTTGACGATGTCGGGACGAGTCCGGATCAGGTCGTTGCG
Organism: Natronospirales bacterium; assembly: GCA_021816765.1. Taxonomy (GTDB): domain Bacteria; phylum Pseudomonadota; class Gammaproteobacteria; order Natronospirales; family REEB76; genus REEB76. The sequence continues at coordinate 1,797 of JAKAXB010000021.1, forward strand.
GATCAGCAGAAACGCGCCGTCGTGCCAATGCAGGTCCGCCCCGGTAAGGGCTGCACGCGCCAGCCCCGCGGACTGGATGCGCGTTGCCGCCGGCTGCCAGACGACGGCGGCATCCAGCAATCCCGCGCGAAAGGCGGTGGCGATGGTGCCGGGATCCTGGTTGTACACCGCGGCGGGGTGGATGTTGTCGGTCCGCAGCAGGTGGTCGAGAAACGACTCGCTGCAGGAATTTCGCGGAACGGCGATACGCCTGCCGTTCAGCCAATGCGCGAGTGCGGTGAGATTCGCGGGCGCGCCCGGCCGCACCAGCAGAACGCTGCACTGATTTTCACTGGTGGCCGGAACCGCGACGATGGTTGCATCCCCGCTTGCAGCCGCCAGCACCGCGGGCACGTCGCCCAGATAGGCGATCTGTATCTTGCCTTCCTCAAGTGCACGTACCAGCACCAGCCCGCGGTTGGCGATATAGAAATTGACCGAGGAACCAGCGGGCAGGAACCGCGCCTGCAGATGCAGTCCCCGCAATACGGCGGCGGACCAGGCTTCCGCGTAATAGGGCTGGTAACCGACGCTGATCTTGACGGGAGTACCGTAGTTCTTGGCAACAGCCGCAAGCGGGATGGCCCAGAACACCGCCAGACAGGCGCAAAAACACACTCCCGCGGCAAAACCTGCCGTCGCGTGCTTGTCGTGATGTTGGTCTTGATTGTTTTTTTGTACCATGGCTGTGCCGGCGCGCAATCCATCCGTTTCCCGCCGTCCTGCGGCGGGATGGGCACGGAACCGCGGTTAACGGTTCTTGCCCCGTCCTGTTTGACGTACCCCGGGTCTGCGGGTACGTGCCGGAAACTGTTATCGCATGCGAGCCATGCGCAAAGCCATACAGGAGAGAAGTTCGTCAGACTTCCTGTCTGTGGTCAACGCTTCCTTGAGAAGAGACCAGTTCAGAGTTCTTTTGGTCCCATGCTCCGACCGGTGGGGTCGGACGAACTTCAACTCCGCAAAAGAAACTAGACCGGGTCCAGGGGATAGTCAAGGGCCAAACCGGCGCGTATCCCCAAGGCATGGGCCGGGGGCGAAAGAGCCATAATCTCGGGCTGTCCCTGGCCCGGGACACAGTGTCCCGGGCCCCGAGGGGCGAATTTCACCCGCGGAGTCCTCTGCTCAACGGTTGCGGAGCGGCGACGAATGGACGGCAAAGCCCGGCGTTGAGAGTGCCATGGCATGCGGCGGCCGCAAGGCCGCCGCAGAGTGTTGGAACGCGGGCCAACTGATCCGCATCATGTGCCGTGGTCGGGCGGGTAGGCCGGGATCAGCGGCGGGGGCGGTGGCAGATTCAAGGGATGCGCCCTGATCTTTTCCATCAGGTAATCCACTGCCGCCTTGAGCTGCGCATCCTGGCCCAGCATCTCCTTGCCCGGGTTGTTGTCCACCTTGATGTCCGGCTCCACGCCGTGGTTCTCGATGACCCACTCGGAATGCAGTCCGTACATAGTGTCCTCGGGTATGGTGATGTAGCCGTTGTCGAGCAACGGCCAATAGCCGCGGATGCCGCGCACCCCGCCCCAGGTGCGCTCGCCGATGAGCGGTCCCAGGCCGTACTTGCGGAAGAAGTACGGGAAGATGTCGCCGTCGGACGCCGAGTAGTGGTTGATGAGCGTCGCCTTGTAACTGTAGGAAACCTGCTGCGGGATCGGCGAGGCCACCCGCTCCCGATTGCTGTTCATGCCGATCAGGATGCGCCGCAGCCGTTCCAGCACGATCTGGTCAATGAAGCCGCCGCCGTTCCAGCGGTCATCAATGATCAGCCCCTGCTTGTTGATCTGCGGATAGAACTGGCGGATGAACTGGTCCATGCCCTGGGCTTCCATGTCCGACAGATAGACATAGCCGATCTTGCCGCCGGATTCCCGGTTCACCCATGCGCGGTTGTGGTCTATCCACGCCTTGAGGCGGATGTCCAGTTCGTTGGGAATGGTTTTTACGGTGAGGGTGCGACTGTTTCTGCCGCCGGCGTTGTCTGCCACCGTGATTTCCACATCCTGATTGGCGGTGCCCACGAACAGACTGTAGGGATTGGTGGGTGCCTTCAGTTCACGACCGTTCACCGCCAGCAGGTAATCACCTCGCTTCACATTCACTCCAGGTTGCGTAAGTGGTGAGCGATAATTGGCGCGGGTATTGTCGCCGGGATAAATGGTCTTGAAATAATAACGGCCGGATTTCGCGTCGAGTGCGAAGTCCACGCCCAGCAGTCCCGTCGGCGTGCGGTGTACGTGGTAGTCCATGTCGCCGCCGCCCACGTAGGTGTGGGAATTGCTGAGTTCGCCGATCATCTCGCCGATGAGGTAATTCAGATCCTCGCGGCTGCCCATGAGCGGCAGCAGCTTCGCGTACTGGTCATGCACCGCCTGCCAGTTGATGCCGTTCATCTCGCGGTTCACGAAGAAGTCACGCTCCAGCCGCCAGGCCATGTTGTACATCTCCGTCCATTCCTCCACCGGCTCCACCTGCACCCACATGTGCGAAGTGTCGAGCGCCCTGGGTTTGGCGCCGGGCTTGGCGTCCAGCAGGAAGAACTTGTTGGCCTGGGTGTTGTAGAGGATGGTGCCGCCGTCGGCCGACAGGGTGAAGCCCGCCAGATTCGAGGCCAGTACCTTGTCCGCGCGTTGGGCGAGGTCATAGACGTGCAATTCCGGGGGCACGCCCGGCAGGGGTCCCGCAATCATCTGGTTGGGGAAGGTTGCGTAGTAGAGGTGTCCCGGGGTGGCTGCCAGGCCGCCGATGTTGGCCGCCGGGATGGGCAGCGGCACGGCGCGCTGCATCAGGCCATGCAGGTCCATCCTGATGGGCTTGCTGTCGCCCGGTTTCCACACGGCAGGTTCCCCCCCGTTCTTGTTGGGATGGTTCAAGGTGCCTTCGTCGTTGCGCGGCGCGAACAGCGAGGGTTCGTCTTTGCTGAGCGTAGCCACGTAGATGCCGAACATCTTGAGCGTGGCCACGTTAAACTCGCTCTCGCTGAAGGTCGGATTTTCGTGGCGCATGGATACGAAATAGAGATATTTCCCGGCGGGGTCGAACACCGGGTTCATGTCGCTGTTCATGGGCGAACTGATGCGCGTCGCCCTGGCGTCCGCAAGGTTGTAGAGGTAAATCTGGCGCATCTGATTGTCGCCGGTGACGCTGTAGGCAAGCCAGCGGCCGTCCGGCGACCAGGCGTAGTCATGGATTTCCTGCCACTGGTCTTGGGCCACTTGCGTGAGCTTGTGAGTCCTCACGTCCAGGTACCAGAGCCGGTGCGCGTTGTCGGAGAACGCCAGTTTGCCGCTGCCCGGCGACCACAGCGGCTGATAGAAATAGCCGGTCTTGAAGTCGGTCAATATCCGCTGCTTGCCGGATCCGTCGGCGGGACGCACGGCGATCTGGTCCTCGCCGGTGAGGTCGGTGGCGTAGGCGATCCATTTGCCGTCCGGAGACCAGCTGGGATATTCCTCCTCGGCGTTGGAGGTGTCGGTGAGGTCGCGGCTCGGGCCATGTGCCTTCGGCAGGGTCCAGATATCGCCGCGCGCCTGCAGCAGCGCGCGCTTGCCGTTGGGTGAAATACCGATATTCGTATCGCCGGCGGTATCGGTGCTCTGGATGTATTTGGCGGCATCCACCCAGCGCGGGCCGGTGCGGCTGCCATCGTCCGGCACAGTCACGTCCAGCTTGTGCAGTTGTTCGCTGGGCAGGTCCATCACGTAGAGTGCGCCGCCGTCCTGGAACACGATGCCGGTGTCGCCCAGGCTCGGCCAATCAATGTCGTAATCCTTGAAGTGGGTAACCTGACGGAACTGCCTGGTGTTGAGGTCATACACCCACAGGTTCTTGCGCAGCTCGGGACCGCGGTCCGAGAGGAAATAAATGAGGTGTCCGTACCACATGGGATCCGAGTCGGTGCCCTTCCAGTGGGTGATGCGCGTGAGCGCCAGGGTCTTGAAGTTGTAGATCCACACGTCCTGGGCGAGACCGCCGTAATAGCGCTTCCAGGTGCGGAAATTGCGGAAGATGCGGTTATAGGCGATCTCGTTGCCGTCGGGGCTGTAGGTGAGCATGCCGCCCTTGAGAATCGGCAGTTGCACCGGCAGGCCGCCACCGAGCGGCACGGTGAACAATTGGCCGAACCAGGAGTTGAAGGTGTTGCGGCGCGACAGGAATACGATGTTCCTGGAATCCGGCGTCCAGGTGACCACCATGTTGTCCGGACCCCAGCGCAGGGGCGCATTGTTGACCACGTCGGAGTGATAGGTGAGGCGTTTCGCCGGGCCGCCGCCAGCCGGGATCACGTACACGTCGGTGTTGCCGCGGTACTGGCCGGTGAAGGCGATCCATTTTCCGTCCGGAGAGTAGCGCGGCATGATGTCGAAGCCGGGGTCGGTGGTGAGGCGCTCTGCCGTGCCGCCTGTGCGGCTCACCTTCCACAGGTTGCCATGGGCCTCGAACACCACGGAGTCGCCGTGCAGGGTGGGGAAGCGCATGAGGGTGTTGTTCGCCTGAGCCGCGCCCGCCGCCAGAGCCAATGCGGCCAGTGCGGGGAACAGCACAGGCCGCCGGAGGGATAACCAGCGACGATTCATGGGGGATTCTCCTCATTTAAAAATTGGTATTTAAACCGGCGCAAGTATGCCACCACCGCAGACCGGAGGGTGCGGCGGCATCCCCGATCAGGCTGTGTGCGTGGCCTGGGACGGCGGTCTCCCGGGCCCGCAGGTGTGATTTCCTGGCTGTTTCCGAGGGTCGGCGGCCACTGGCAAGTCGGCTGCGGCTGGTCCATGCCGCCGTTCCTGCGTTATCCTATAGCCACATACCTAAAATATTCCGCCACCCGGCGGAGCGTTATTTCATCTCAGGAGTATTACATCATGCGTTACGGATTTCTCACCGCCGGCTTGCTGGCGGCCAGTTTTTTGGTTGTCACGTCAGTGCAGGCGGCGGAAGGCCCGCATATCGGCGTCGTGAACCTGCAGGAAGTGATCGGCAAATCCCAGGCGGGTCAGCAGGCCAACAAAGAGCTGCAAGCCCTGGTGTCAAAGCTGCAGAGTACCGTGAATGATCGCAAACAGAAGTTGTTGGTGATCAAACAGCAGATGGACACGACCGATAGCAAGGCCGGCAACTACAAGCAACTGCTGAAAAGCTATCAGGACGGCCAGAATAACTTGCAGCAGCTCGTGCTGATGAGCCGCCAGGATATAGAATCCCGCCGCCAGGAGTTGTTGCAGCCTATAGACCAGGAACTGGGCAAGGTGCTCAACCAATACGCCAAGTCCCACCACTACGACATCCTGCTGAGCAGAGATGCAGCCGGCGCGGTGTATTCCTCGGGCAAGTACGATGTCACTGATGGTGTTGTCGAAGCCATGAACAAGGACTGGGCACAGATGCAGAAGGCCAAGAGCACTCAGAAGCCGTCTGGCGGCAAGAAGTAATCCCCCCTCGAATCTCTCCCCCGCAAATGCGGGGGAGAGGGGGCAATGAGTGTCTGCGACACCGCCAATATGATTGACCTGCGCAGCGACACGGTGACGCGGCCGACGCATGCAATGCGCGCCGCCATGGCCTCGGCCGACGTGGGCGATGATGTGTTCGGTGATGATCCCAGCGTCAACCGGTTGCAACAGCAACTTGCGGAAAAGACCGGCCACGAGGCCGGTCTTTTCTTTCCGAGCGGTACGCAATCGAATTTGGCGGCGCTGATGGCCCACTGCGGGCGCGGCGAGGAGTTCGTCATCGGCGGCCTCGGCCACAGCTTCAAGTATGAAGCCGGGGGCGCAGCGGTGCTCGGCAGCCTGTGGCCGCAGCCGCTGGATTACGAACCCGACGGCAGCCTCGATCTGCGCAAGGTGGAGGCGCTCATCAAACCCGATGACGCGCACTTCGCCCGTACGCGCCTGCTGGTGCTGGAAAATACCCAGAACGGACGGGTGCTGCCGCTCACCTATATAAAGGAAGCGGCAGGATTCGCCCGCCGGCATGGACTTGGAATCCATCTGGACGGCGCGCGCGTGTTCAACGCCGCGGTGAAATTGGGCGTGCCGGTGCGGGAAATCACACAACACTTCGACAGCGTTTCCATCTGCCTGTCAAAAGGGCTGGGCTGTCCCGTGGGCACGGTGCTGGTGGGCAAGCGTGAACTGATCCAGAAGGCGCACCGCGCGCGCAAGATTCTGGGCGGCGGCCTGCGCCAAGCCGGCATCCTCGCCGCCGCGGGCTTGTATGCGCTGGAGCATCATGTGGAGCGGCTGGCGGAGGACCATGCGAATGCGCAAGCGCTCGCCGAGGGTCTGGCGCAGATCAAGCAAATCAAACTTGATCGGACGGCAGTTCAGACCAACATGCTATTCCTGGAAATCCAGCCGCAACACGCCCAACCGCTGGCGGAGCATCTCAGGCAGGCGGGCATCCTCATCCTGCCCGGTGTCAGACTGCGGCTCGTGACGCATCTCGATGTGAGCGCCGAGGATGTGAGGCGGGTGATTGCCGCGTTCCAGGGATATTTTGCCGGCCGCTGAAGCCTGAGCCCATCACGCCCATTGATTCCTTGCTTTCTAAGGTTGCTCCTTTTCTGGGAGATGCCTAGCACCTAAGGTTCAAGGGGGCGAGCGCAGCGAGCGTTTTACTGTAGCGTCTGGTCAGGCCGCGGTAAGTTTGACTTTACCGACATTGCCCAACTTTACGCGCTGCTTTGCCTGCCACAGGTCGTGGTTGTACTGCATGGCAAGCCAACTCTCCGGAGAGCGGCCAAGCGCCTTGGAAAGGCGCAACGCCATTTCCGGACTGATACCGCTGGTGCCGGTAAGGACGCGATTCAGGGTTGACGCGGCCACATCCAGTTTAGCGGCCAGTTCGCGGCCGCTGAGCCCATTCGGCTTCAGATAAACCGCGGTGATGAACTCACCGGGATGAGGGGGATTGTGCATGGTCATCAGTGATAGTCCTCGTAATCCAAGACGTGGGTGTGTCCGTCCCGGAATGCAAACGTTAAGCGCCAGTTTCCATTGACCCATACCGACCAGCGACCGCGCTCCGCCCCTTTCAGAGAGTGCAGGCGGAACCCCGGAACGTTCATATCCTCGATAGCATGAGCCGTGTCAAGGGCCACCAAAAGCATGCGAATCCGCTTGGCGTGGTGCGGTTGGATTCCCGCCGCACTCCCCGACTCAAAGAACCTCTTCAGCCCCTTGTGCCGGAATGACTGAATCATGTGCCAATAATAACCCGTTGCGCATCGCGCAACAAGGCCTAACGTTCGCCATAACCGGCGTGCAAAAGCAGAGCGAAGCGGCGCTTTTGCACGTCCGAGTTGATGGCGTTGTTATGCCTTCGGTTTGGTATTGGCACAAACATCCTTCATCTTCTTTCTGAGATTTTTCCATTGTTCGCTATCCCACTCTGCTTCCTCAAGCGAAGTACAGTAATTAGAGAGTGAGCCAGCCATTTCTTTCAAGAACCTTGTTGCGTCAACAGTCTTTGTTGTGCTGTCGAAGATCATTTTTAGGTCTCTTCTTATATGCCAACCACCCGTTGTTTCTCCTTGATGCATGATGCCGCAACGAATATGGGTGTAGAACTCCTGACTGAACCCACGGAGAGAAGCAAAACGACCGCTTCTGTCGAAGAACTGGCAGAAGGCCAATGCGCTATTAGGTGATTTTCGCCACCCCTGCCAAAAGGACTCAAGCGCTTCGATCATGAGACATGAGGAGGTCATCATTATGAAACCGTTCTTGTTGTGGTTCTTATCGAATGGCTTTATGTAACGCTCGGCAAATCGTTCTCGAATGAATACCGCAATCCCCGAGACATTCTTTGCTTTCTCCATTTCCAGATACTTTTCCACTGAAGTGGAGCTGGATAGGAGGGATTCACCTTTTTTCGTACTCATTCGCTTAATTTTATGAAGGCATAACTTAAATTCGACCGCCTAAATGTGACGTGCAAACGCCGCATTTGGGCGGTAATAAAACTTGACGCCAACAAAATCAATCCTTTAGCAACTTTTAGCATATCAGGGCTGCGCAGGGAAGCACACATGCAAAAGTCGCGCTTACTCGATCAAACCCCCGACGCGCTTCGAGTCCGGCGCTGCTGTTCGTGCACTGGAACAACGTAATATCCAGTGGATAGAGCCGGTCTTCGACAACTCTTTGACGCATGCGATATACCCTTCCGGTGCCTCGCGGTAAACTGCCGTGAATTACAGCGGTATGGACATGATCTCAGTTAACAGCGATGGGGTTATAGTGAAGTTACCGAGGTGTATATGCAACTCAATGTAGGTATGAACCAATTCGACCCCGCGCGCATCTTTTGCATCGGCCGCAATTACGCGGAGCATGCGCAGGAGATGGGCGCGCCGAAACCGGCGGAGCCGGTGGTGTTCATGAAGCCGGCCACCAGTCTGGTGCCGGAGGGTGAGCCTCTGGTGCTGCCGCGGGGTCGGGGCGGTGTGCATCACGAAATGGAGCTGGTGGTGGCCCTGGGCCGGGAGGGCAAGGATATTGCTGTCGCTGCAGTGCCCGGGTATGTGGCGGGCGTGACGCTGGGCATTGATCTCACCCTGCGGGATCTGCAAAGCAAGCTGAAGCAGGCGGGCCAGCCCTGGGAACTCTCCAAGTCCTTCGATGGCAGCGCCGCCATCGGCCGGTTCACGTCCTGGCCGGCGGAATTCGATTTCCAGAATCTGGAGATGCGTTGCACGGTGAACGGCGCGCTGCGTCAGCAGGGCACCACCCGCGACATGCTGTTCCCGGTGGCGGAGATCATCAGCTTTCTCAGCCGCCACTGGCGGCTGCTGCCGGGCGACCTCATCTATACCGGCACGCCAGCAGGCGTGGGACCGCTGGTCCCGGGTGACACCATTATGTTGGAAGGTCCGGGGCTGGGTCCGTTCGGCTGGGCGTGCGTGTGATCCCGGGCGTGGGCGGCATCCCGGCGATATACTGCCGCGGTGCGCGTCGGACTGTTTGTCACCTGTCTCGCGGATCTGCTGCGGCCGAGTCTGGCGCGCGCGGCGCGCACGCTGCTGGCGCTCACCAGCGCCGAGGTGGTGGTGCCGCGTCGGCAGACCTGCTGCGGGCAGCCGGCGCATAACGCCGGCGATCCCGCCGCCGCCCGCGCTCTTGCGCTCAAGCTGGCGCGCGAATTCGCGGACTGTGATGCGGTGGTCCTGCCCTCCGGTTCCTGCGCGGGCACGCTGCGCATCCACTACCCAGGGCTTTTCGCCGAACGGCCGGAAGCCGAACGCCGCGACATCGAGGCGCTGGCCGCGCGCACCCATGAGCTTGCCGAATTCCTCGACACTCGACTGCCGGAGGTGCCGGGGCGCTATGCGGGGCGGGTGACCTACCACGATTCCTGTTCCGGACTGCGCGAACTCGGCGTGAAGCAGGCGCCGCGCGCACTGCTGGCGCGGGTGCCGGGTCTCACGCTGGTGGAGATGGCCAACGCCGAAGACTGCTGCGGTTTCGGCGGCACCTTCGCGCTGAAGTACGGCGCGATTTCCGCGGCCATCTGCGACCGCAAGTGCGCGGCGATCCGCGCCAGCGGCGCCGGCACAGTCACGGGCGGCGACCTCGGCTGCCTGATGCACTTGGCCGGGCGGCTGCAGCGCACCGGTGATACCACCACGCGCGTGTTGCACTGGGCCGAGATTGTGGCCGGCACAAGCGGAGCGCAGGCGTGGAAGTAATCTCGGACAAGTTCCGCGCGGCCGCGGCCGAGAGCCTCGCCAACACGCAACTGCAGCGCGCGCTGGCGCGCATCCCGGAGCGTTTCGTGGCGGCACGCGCCCGCGCCGCCGCCGAGTTCGGCGAGTTCGAGCCACTGCGCGCGGCGGGCGCGGCCATCCGCGAACGCACACTGGCGCGCCTGGACGTGCTGCTGGAGCGCTTCGAAGCGGAAGCGGTGCGCCGGGGCGCCAGCGTGCATTGGGCCGTAGATGCAGCCGAGGCGAACCGCATCGTGCTGGATATCGCCCGCGGGCATGGGGTGCGGCGCATCGTCAAGTCCAAGTCCATGGTGACCGAGGAATGCGCCCTCAACGACGCGCTCGAAGCCGCGGGGCTGGAGGTGCTGGAGACCGATCTCGGCGAGTACATCCTGCAGCTCGCCCGTGAGCGGCCCTCGCACATCATCGCGCCGGTGATCCACAAGAACCGGGAGGAGGTGACCGAACTGTTTTCCGCCCGGCATCGGCGGCCGCGCAGCACCGACATCGCGGCGCTCTGCCAGGAGGCGCGCGAGATCCTGCGGCCGCAGTTCTTCGCCGCCGACATGGGCATCAGCGGCGCGAATTTCCTGGTGGCGGAAACCGGGTCGGTGGCGCTCTTTACCAACGAGGGCAACGGCCGGCTGGTGACCACGCTGCCGCGGGTGCACGTGGCGATCGCCGGTATCGAGAAAGTGGTGGAGACGCTCGGGGAGCTGGCCGCACTCGCGCGCCTGCTGCCGCGCTCGGCCACCGGTCAGGCGATCTCCAACTACTTCACGCTGCTCACCGGGGTGCGCGGCGCGACGGAGAGCGACGGTCCCGAGGCGTTCCACATCGTGCTGCTGGACAACGGCCGCAGCCGGCTGCTCGGCTCGGAGCTGCGTCCGATCCTGCGCTGCATCCGCTGCGGCGCCTGCCTTAATCACTGCCCGGTGTACCAGACGGTGGGCGGTCATGCCTACGGCTGGGTGTACCCGGGGCCCATGGGCGCGGTGTGGACGCCGGCGCTCGTTGGGCTTGAGCGCGCGCGCGAGCTCCCCGAGGCAGCCACGTTCTGCGGGCAGTGTCAGGTGGCCTGCCCGGTGATGATCCCGCTGCCTGATCTGCTGCGCCGGCTGCGCACGCGCACTACCGCGGAACATCTGCGCCCGGCGCGCGAGCGCCTGGCGCTCAATCTCTGGGGGTATGCCGCCCGCCACCCACGGTTGTACGCGCTGCTCACCGCGTTTGCCGCCCGGGTGCTCTACCGGCTCGGCGGCCGCAGAGGTTGGGTGCGTCGGTTGCCATTGGCTGCGGGCTGGACGGCGACGCGCGATTTCCCCGCGGGCGAGGGCCATACCGCGCGCGAAGTGCTGCGGCGGGAGCGCAGCGGATGAGCGCGCGCGAGGCAATCCTCGCGCGGGTGCGTGCTGCGACTGCCGGCACACAGGTACCGCCCGCGCCTGAGGTGATTCCGCGTGCCGCCGGTACCCTGACGGAAGATCCGCTGCTACGCTTCCGCCGCCTGGCGGAGACGTCGGGCTCGACCCTGGATGCGGCCGCTTCGCCGGCGGCGGCTCCCGGGCGTGTCGCCGCCTATCTCAAGGAAGCGGGCCTTCCGCAGACAGCCGTCGTCTGGCCCGCGCTGGCGGCGCTGCCGTGGGCCGCCGCCGGTATCGCCGCCGCCGCGCGTGCACCGCGGGCGACGGACGCCATCGGCATCACCGCAGCCTGCTGCGGCATCGCCGAAACCGGCACGCTGCTGCTGCTCTCGGGAGGTGATTCACCCGGCGCCACGAGTCTGGTCCCGGAAACCCATATCGCACTGCTGCCGCGCGCATGCATCGTGTGCGATCTCGAAGCCGCGTTCGCGCGCGTGCGCGCCGAGCACGGCGCGCTGCCGCGGGCGCTGGCTTTCATTTCCGGTCCCTCGCGCACCGCCGACATTGAGCAGACCATCGTCATCGGCGCCCACGGCCCGCGGCGGGTACACATCATTCTTATCGGCTGAACCCCGCCGGACTGCGTTCGCGGTTGACGGCCGTATCAGCCGGCGGCTTTCTGCCGCTTTTGCCAGACGTAAATCGGGACTCCGGCCAGCAGCAGCAGCGTGCCCCAGTAAAGGGAATCCTTGCCGGTTCCTGCCGCGGCCCACAGTGCGAAGGCGAACGCCAGACAGGCCAGCACGGTACCGCGTACGCGTATGCCCAGCGCGCGGGCACGATTCTGGGTACGGCTCAACACGATCTCGGCCATGGAGCAGAACATGTAGGGCACCAGCACGAAGAAAGTCGTGATCAGGATGAGGGTGGTAAACATTGCCACCAGACCGTGGCTGTAATTCGTCAGGATGAGCAGGCTAGCCAACACGCTGGAAAGCAGCAATCCGAGCGTGGGGGTACGCCGGCGCGATTCACGCGCAAACAGTTTGGGGAACAGGCCGTCATTCGCCACCGCCTGGGGAAACTGTCCCTGTATCAGGATCCAGCCGTTGAGCGCGCCGAAGCAGGAGATTATGGCGGCGGCGGCGATGAGATAGCCGGCCCAACTGCCCCACAGTATCTTGGCGGCATCGGCGAAGGGCGCATTGGAATGTGCCAGCGCAGCGCTGGGAATGATGCCCATCACCACCGTGGTGCAGACAATGTAGAAGAACGCGGCGATGAGGGTGCCGAGCATGGTGGCACGCGGGATGGTTTTCTCCGGATTCTTCACGTGTCCCGCGGGTATGGTGGCACATTCCAGGCCCAGGAACGCCCACATGGTTAATGCAGTGGTTGTGTTGATGGCCGAGAACGGCGATAGGGTCGGGTGCGCGGAGTGGAATATCTTCGGATCGAAATGGAAGATGCCGAACGCCGCCAGCGCCAACAGGGGGCTGAGCTTGAGAATGACGGTGATGAGCTGCACATTGCCCGCCGCGCGCACGCCCCAGATGTTGACTGCGGTGAGCAACCATACGGCGGCAAGCGCCGCGAGCGCACCGAAGAGCGGCGTCGAAGCCAGCGCCGGAAAGAAGTCCGCCAGGTAGCTGGCGAAAGCCACGGCGATGGCGGCGTTGGTGCCGAGGATACTGAGCCAGTAGATCCAGGCGATCAGGAACCCGGGGAAATCCCCGAAGGCCTCGCGCGGGTAGGCGTAAGGACCGCCGGCCCTGGACAGGCGGCGCGACAGGCTGCTGAACACCCAGGCCAGCAGCAACGCGCCGCAGGTGCTGAAGCCCCAGCCACCCAGGCTGTAGGTGCCGTAGATGGCCAGCGAGGCGGGCAGCAGGAACACCCCGGATCCCACCATGTTACCGAGTACAATCGAGGTGGTGGTGGCAAGGCCGAGACTGCGTTGATTTTGCATTGGCAGGCATCCTCAGGTGTTATGACCCGGCGGGATTGTAGCGGAATGTATCCTCTGTCCGCTGGAGACGGACGCCGCTGCTGCGCCGCCGTGGAGCGGGGCGCATCATGACCCACGGTGGTCCATCGCACGGTAATTTGCAGCAACTGGCCGCCGCAGTGCGCGAGGCCTGCGTCACGGCGGCGCGTGAGGGCTATGAGCGGGCGGCCTTGGCCGGCCTGTGCCACGAGGGCGCGATGGAAGCCTCGCTGGATGCCATCCGCGCCCTGGATCTCGACGCAGTTCTGACCCGGCGCGCGGACCCCGGCAAAAAGCCCTGACCGGGCTGCTCCATTTCCGCTGCGAGCCGCTACAATCTCCACCTCGTCACTGTCCATGCTGCTGCGGAGGCCGCCAGGCTTGATGAACACCCAGCCCGTCGCCGATTTCATCCGGCATCATTACCGCCATTTCAACGCCGCTGCGCTGGTGGACGCCGCGGAAGGCTACAAGCGGCACATGGCTGCGGGTGGTCGCATGATGGTGACCCTGGCCGGCGCCATGAGCACCGCGGAACTGGGACTGTCCCTCGCCGAGATGATCCGCCGCGACCAAGTGCACATCATCACCTGCACCGGCGCCAATCTCGAGGAGGACATTTTCAATCTGGTGGCCCATGACCATTATGTGCGCGTGTCACACTACCGGCAGCTTTCGCCGGCCGAGGAGCAGGCGCTGCTGGAACGCCACCTGAACCGCGTGACCGACACCTGCATCCCCGAAGGCGAGGCCATCCGTCGCATCGAGAAGGCGATTCTCGCGGAATGGCTGGCGGCGGACAAAAAAGGTGAGCGCTATTTCCCCCACGAATTCTTTTACCGCCTGATCCGTTCCGGTGTGCTCAAGTCCCATTACCAGATCGATCCAAAGGATTCCTGGATGGTGGCGGCTTGCGAGAAGAATCTGCCGATCATCGTGCCGGGTTGGGAGGATTCCACGCTCGGCAACATTTTTGCCGCCCATTGCCTCAAGGGCGACGTGAAGAATGTGCACACGGTGCGCACCGGCATCGAGTACATGATGCTGCTGGCGGACTGGTACCGCAGGAACTCGGCCGGCCGGGGCGTGGGCTTCTTCCAGATCGGCGGCGGCATCGCCGGGGATTTTCCCATCTGCGTGGTGCCGATGCTGGAGCAGGACATGGAGCAGGACACGCCTTTGTGGGCCTATTTCTGCCAGATCAGCGACTCCACCACCAGCTACGGTTCCTACTCCGGCGCGGTGCCCAACGAGAAGATCACCTGGGGCAAGCTCGGTGCGGACACGCCGCGCTACGTCATCGAATCCGACGCCACCATTGTGGCGCCGCTGATTTTCGCCTGCGTACTGGCCGATTGAGGAGCGCCGTCATGCCGCGTGCCCGCCTGTTTGTCATCGCTCTGCTGCTGATGCCGGCCGCGGCATGGGCGGGGGCGCTGCCGTCCGCAGCTTTTATCCAGGTATCCGGTCACGGCAGCCTCAGGGTGCCTCCCGACCTGCTGCACATTTCGCTCACCCTGGAGCAGACGAACCGGGACCTGAGCACCGCCAAACGGGCTGTGAACGCCCGCGCCCGGGAGGTGATCGCCCTGGCCCATCGCCTGGGCATTGCCGACAGGGATATCAATGCCGCGGCCATTTACATTTCGCCGCAATACGACTGGCAGAACAACAAACAGCGTTACCTCGGCGAGCATGTCACCCGTAGCGTGCAACTCACGCTGCGCAACCTGCAAAATTATCCGCAACTGGTGAACGGGCTGGTACGGATCGGCGTCACCAGCCTCGGTGCGGTGCAGCCGGGCCGCAGCGACATGCAGAATCTCATGGCCAAAGCGCTTGCCCGGGCAGTGAGAGATGCACATGCACGCGCCGCGGCCATTGCCGCCGGTGCGGGCGTATCCCTCGGCAGGGTGTATAGCATCACCGACAACAGCGCCGTTTCTCAACCGCGCCCCCTGATAATGGCGGTCAGCGCGGTTTCATCCGGCGGTCCGGAATACGAGGCCGGCAGCATTGAAATCACCGCGGAGATAACCGCGGTGTATCTCATCGGGGAAGCGCATTGATAGCCACTGGCGTACAATCGAATCACTAACTGACGACGGGAGGTGTAGTGTGAATAGCAACGTTATCAAAACATCGGCCGCTGCCGCGGCACTGGCACTGACACTCAGCGGTTGCGCCAGCATGGGAGGGGTTGCGGGTGTGAATGTGCTGGACACCGGCAATCACAGCAGTATGAAAAACCAGCAATATGTGGACGTACACAATCAGGCGGATTTCGCCGCCCTGTGGACCAAGACTTTCAAGGGATTCCCGGCACCCACCATGCCGCAGGTGGATTTCTCCAAGGACATGGTGGTCGGGGCCTTTCTCGGCGAGCAGAACCACGGCGGCTACCTGATCCGTATTAAAAAAATAGATAGTTCCGGTACCACGACGAACGTGACAGTTGAAGTCACGATTCCGGGAACCAATTGCCGTTATCCCAATGCGTTCAGCCAGCCGTACATGTTTGCCACGATCCCGGCCAGCAGCAAGCCGGTGAATTTCAATGTCACGCAAAGGAACGCACCTCCCTGCGGCTGAAGCATATTCATCGGGCAAACCGATGCACGGGCGGGTTGTGTTTGAACCCGCCCGTTTGTTTTCCGGCTGCCTGGCCTTCATGTCCGAAAACGGCTAGCCGGCTGCCAGCCAAGGGTATAGGGTGAGGGGCATGGGGTGTTTTCCCGCTGTGGCAGGCATGAACCGGTGGAACTTGACGAGACAGTCTGTGAACGCGCCCGGCTCGCCCGGGACCCGCGCTTTGACGGGCGGTTTTTTATCGGCGTCACCTCCACCGGCATCTATTGCCGGCCCATCTGTCCCACGCCCGCAGCCAAGCGCATCAACGTGCGCTATTTCCCCTCGGCTGCGGCCGCCGCCGAGGCGGGTTTCCGTCCGTGCCTGCGCTGCCGGCCGGAAACCTCCCCCGGAACGCCGGCCTGGAACGGCACCTCGGCGACCGTCAGCCGCGCACTGCGATTGATTTCCGCCGGGGTCCTGGACGAGGACGGCGGAGTAGAGGCGCTGTCCGCACGCTTGGGGGTGAGTCCGCGGCATCTGCACCGGTTATTTCTGCAGCATCTTGGCGCGCCGCCCATCGCCGTGGCGCAGACACGGCGGCTGCATTTCGCCAAGCAGCTTATCAGCGACACGCACCTGCCCATGGCACAGGTGGCCCTGGCATCCGGCTTCCGGAGTATCCGTCGTTTCAACGATCTCTTCCGTAAACTCTATGCGCGCACACCGTCGGAATTGCGCAGGCTGCACCCAGTTGCGACGTCGCATGCGGAACATGGGGAATATATTTTCCGCCTGGCGTACCGGCCGCCCTATGACTGGGCATCGCTGCTGGCATTCCTCGCCGCGCGTGCCACGCCGGGTGTGGAGGAGGTGGTGGATGACAGCTACCGGCGCAGCATCGCGTTCAATGGTCAGCACGGCATTCTGCAGGTGCGGCCGGTAACACGCGCCCACGTCTTACAAGTACACATCCGTTTCCCCGAGCCTTCCGCCCTGCTGCAAATCGTGACCCGGGTACGCGCCCTGTTCGACTTGGCGTCCGATCCGGCGTTGATCGCCCGGCAGTTGCGCCGCGACCCGCTGTTGGCGGCGCTGCTGAAAAAGTATCCCGGCCTGCGCGTGCCCGGTGCCTGGGATGGCTTCGAAATGGCGGTACGCGCGATCCTCGGCCAGCAGGTAAACGTGCGCGGCGCCACCGCCCTGGCGGGGCGCCTGGTGCAGCGCTTCGGCGCACCGCTCGCCCTGTGCGACCGCGGTGGACTTACCCATGTATTCCCGCGGCCCGAAGACATGACGGGCGCAACGCTTACCGGCATGCCTGCCGTCCGTGCCCAGGCCATTCAGACGCTGGCGCGGGAGACAGCCGCTGGCCGCATCCATTTCGGCGGCGCCGACCTGGACGAGGGGCTGGCGGCGCAACTGGGCGCCATTAAAGGCGTCGGTGAGTGGACGGTTCAGTACCTCGCCATGCGCGCGCAGAACGAACCCGATGCATTCCCCGCAGGTGACCTGGTGCTGTTGCGCGCGGCGGGCAACGGCAAAGCGCTGACGCCTGCGGCCTTGCGCAAACGCGCCGAGAGCTGGCGGCCCTGGCGCGCCTATGCGGCCATGTATCTGTGGCGTACGGCGGCCAATGCGACATCACGATCAAGCAAATCGGTGCGGAGGTGAAACCAACATGTATTACTGCTACCAATCGAGCCCGGTCGGTAAATTGCTGCTGGCGGGCGATGTAAAAGGCTTGCGCATGCTGGATTTTCAGGACGGCCCCCGTGCGGCGCAGCCGCAACCCGGCTGGCGGGAGGACAGGGAACCCTTCCGTGAGGCGATCGTACAGTTGCGGGGGTATTTCGCCGGCAAGCGGCGCGAGTTCGATGTGCCCCTGTCCCCCGAAGGCACGCCTTTCCAGTTGAAAGTGTGGCGCGCGTTGCTCGGTATCCCCTATGGCGGGACCCTTTCCTACGGGGAACTGGCGCGACGCATCCGCAAACCGGGTGCTGCGCGCGCCGTGGGCGCCGCCAACGGCGACAATCCCATCGCCATCATCGTGCCCTGTCATCGTGTCATCGGCGCCGACGGCAGCCTCACGGGTTACGGCGGCGGCCTCAGGATCAAGCAGCAACTGCTGGAACTGGAGCGGGGCGAACGCTCACTTCTTTGACGATGCGAGATGCGTCCGCATCAGCTCGGCCACTTCCCGTTTCAGCGGATCATCGGAGCCGGCCAGGGCACGTACCACGCCTTCCTGATCGTTGCGGGAGCGGTTCTGGTTGAGCTTGAACTTGCCTTTCAGCCGTTCAATGGTCATCTCGAATGCCACAATGTAATCCAGCTGCTCATCCACGTAACGGTCTGCCTGGGCGGTGCTCCAGGGCGGGTCTATGCGGGCTTCGTGTTCCGCCACCAGCCGCTCCAGCATGGCACGTACGCATATCTTGTCTCGCAGGATGATCGGCCGGCCGTAAGCGTGCACCACCGCGTAATTCCAGGTGGGTACCGTGACCGGGCTTTCGTACCAGGAGGGCGAAATGTAGGCGTGAGGGCCGGTGAATACCACCAGCGCCCCACGCTGCCCGTCGAGCAACTGCCAGTGGGGATTGGTGCGTGCCATGTGTGCCAGCAGCGTACCGTGCGCCCCACGCTCCGCATCCAGCATGAACGGCAAGTGCGTGGCGGCGATTTCGCCGTCGTGCGCGGTCAGCAGCAGCGCGAACGGATAACGCCGCATGAGCGCGTGCAGGCGCTTGAGATTAGTTTCTTTGAATGTATCAGGTGTGTACATTGAGCTTGTCTCAGGACTTTGTTGGGGTATTTTTTGTCAGGTCAAGGAAAAGTACGCAGGCGAGACGAATTTTTATTATTCCAGATCCAGAGTATATATTTAGAGGCGGCCTGATAGAGGTTATAAACGCCGTGAATAATGAGTTTGGAAATCGGCCTATTGTCTCTTTGCCAGTGCTGAGCCAGTTGAACCTGGTGGTAAAAGACATGACGGCATCTATTGCATTTTACCGCCATCTTGGAATAAACATTGAACCCGCCGCCCATCCGGGCTGGCGGGCACATCACGCTACCGCGATCATGCCAAACGGGATGCGACTGGAACTTGACAGTGAGTCATTTGTGAAGCAATGGAACGTCGGTTGGCAAACAGCAAGAGCGGGCGCCAATGGCGTGATTTTCTTTTACGTGGGAACTCGCAATGAGGTAGATCGGCTTTATGCTGAAATAACGCACGCTGGCTACGAGAGCCAGCAGTATCCATTGGACGCTTTCTGGGGCGCACGTTATGCCATTGTGTTGGACCCAGACAAAAACCCGGTGGGAATCATGAGCCCCATTGAACCTGACAGGCGAAGCGTTCCTCCACCACCGCCGTCTGATTGAATGGTTAAAGCCTCTTAGAACTGAGCTGCCCGTTTGATGGCGCGTACCGCCGGATGGCGGCGCAGCGCCGGGATCACCTCTTGCTCCAGCCACGGATTGTATTGGAACCAGCCGGTGTTGCGCGGTGAGGGATGCGGCAGCGGCAGATAGCGCGGCCAGTATTCACGCCAGGCGCGCACGGTTTCGGTGAGCGTCTTCTTGCGCTTGTCACCCAGATAATACCTCTGCGCATACCGGCCGATGAGCAGTGTCAATTGGATATTGGGCAAGGACGCCAGCAGCCGTTCCAGCCACAGTTGCGCGCACTCCCGCCGCGGCGGCAGGTCGCCGGACTTGTCCTTGCCGGGGTAGCAGAAGCCCATGGGGAGGATGGCGAAGCGGCGCTCGTCATAGAAGGCATTCCGCCCCACACTCAGCCATTCCCGCAAGCGGTCGCCGCTGGCATCATCCCAGGGAATACCGCTCGCATGCACTTTCCGGCCGGGCGCCTGGCCCACGATCAATACACGCGCGTCTGCATGGGCGCGCAGGACGGGTCTGGGCGTGGGAATTCTGCCTTCACACGCACGGCAGGCACGCACTTCCTTGAGGAGTTGGCTGAGATTTTCGGACATGGGTTATGTCGAATGTCCCCTCAGTTTACCCCGATGGTCAAGCGGCGGGAGAATAGAGGCATGCGCGGCATATTCCTGGATATGGATACCGTCAGCCATCAGGGTGACGTGGACCTTGCACCTCTGCGGCAAGTGCTCGCCGATCTGCGTACCTTCGGTACTACGCCGGCGGAGCACACGGCATCGCGCATTGGCGACGCCGAGGTGGTGCTGGTCAACAAGGTGAAGCTCACGGGCACGCTGCTGGCGCGCGTCACGCGCCTGCGGCTGGTGTGCCTCGCCGCCACCGGCACCGACAACCTGGACCTGGAAGCCGCCCGCGGCCGTGGCATTGCGGTGTGCAACGTACCGGCGTATTCCGCGCTGTCGGTGGCGCAGCACGTGTTCGCACTGATACTGGTACTCAATCAGCACCTGAAGGAATACGAAGCGCTGCTGCGTCAGGGCGCCTGGCGGCAAGCGCCGCAATTTACGCTGCTGGATCATCCCCTGCGGGAGATGGACGGCAGGAGCCTTGGGATTCTCGGCTACGGCGATATCGGCCGCGCGGTGGCGAAGATCGCCGCAGCCTTCGGCATGCGCGTACTTATCGCCGCGCGGGATGCCCAAGACTCCCGTCCCGGCCGTCTGCCGCTCAGCGAACTGCTGCCGCAGGCGGACGTACTCAGTCTGCACCTGCCGCTCACCGCCGAAACCCGCGGCGTGATCGGCACCCGCGAACTCGCGCTCATGAAGCGCGACGCGCTGCTCATCAACACCGCCCGCGGCGGTCTGGTGGACGAGCAGGCGCTGGCCGATGCCTTGCGCGCCGGCAAGCTCGGCGGCGCGGGTGTGGATGTGCTCAGCGAGGAGCCACCGGTGCGCGGCAACCCGCTACTCGCGCCGGACATCCCCAACCTCATCGTCACCCCGCATATCGCGTGGGCCACCCGCGAAGCGCGCCAGCGGGTGATTAACGAGATGGCGGCCAACATCGCCGCCTTTCAGAAAGACGAGAAGCGGAACCGGGTGGTTTGATGGAGCGTGACCACGTGCGGTCGCAATACATCATTCCCCGGAAGCGGAAATCTATCTTTTTCTACATGCAGCCGCATACGTGAATCCGGGGAGCGGGTTTAGTTCTGCACACTCCTGTCCTGATAGTCCCGTTCGCCGGTTTCCGGGTTGTAATACACTTCCACCAGCTTGCCGCTGGTGGGATCCATGAAGCGTTCCCCGGTGGCCTGCCAGTGACCCTGGTTGCGGTTGACAGAACGGGCATAGCGCCAGCGCTCGAACAAAATGCCGAGAGTGAGGACAACACCCACGATGAACAGATTAAAGGCCGCAGCGTAGGCCTTCGCCAACAGGCACACGAACGCCGCCAGCAAGCCCGCTACGCCCAGAACCACCAGCACGCGGCGCAGCATTTCAGCCGTCCTTTTCCAGTACCACCGCTGTGCCGTAGGCCACGATCTCGCTCATAGTCTGGCCGATTTCCGAGGAATCGAAGCGCATCACGACGATGCCGTTGGCGCCCATGGCAGTGGCGTTCTGCACCAGGCGATCCACCGCATGACGCCGCGCTTCCTCGAGCATCTGGGTATATTCGGTGATCTCACCGCCCACGATCGAGCGAAGTCCCGCCATGATGTTGCCGCCGATGCCGCGGCTGCGTACCACCACGCCGAACACCTGGCCCTTGGTTTCTTTGACCCGGTAGCCCGCTGCATATTCGGATGTCACGACGATCATGCCTGTACCTCCCGCCGGGTGGAAACCCGGAACTGACAGTTGTTGCCTTCCTCAGAGTACCAAGAGCATACGCCCCTGTGTCACGGCGTGGAATCGCCCGATCCCCTATCGTATCCAGCAAGCTGCAGGGTGGAATAGCGCAGCGTGTTCCACCAAAGTCTTGAGCATTTCAGCGGGTTACGCTGCTTCGGCGGTCCGCGCTTCGGAGGATATGGTTGGGGTGACTTTTGCCGAAACAAAAATCACCCGTCGTGCGGGGGCGAGTCGCACTGCGACGAGCGCCCGACCGGAATGGCCGGGCTGGAACGGAACCCCGCATCTTAGGTTTCCCGCAATGTCTCCACCGGCGGCGCATTCAGCACGTGCCGGGTCGCCAGTAATCCGCTCAAAGCTACGATCAAGGTACCGGCTACGATTCCGATGACCCACACGCGCCAATCCGGATGATAAGGCAACGAAAATACGCGGCGGGCAAGAATCCAGGCGACCAGCGTGGCTGCGAGCGCGCCTAGAAGCCCTGCCGCAAACCCCAGCACGGCGTATTCCACCGCTGCCGCGGAACGTATCAGGCGCCGCGAGGCGCCCAGCGCACGTAATACCGCGGCTTCGAAGCGGCGCTCGTCGCGGGTGGCCTGCACGGCGGCCAGCAGCACCACGATGCCGGCACCCAGGGTGAACAGGAATACGTATTCCACCGCCAGCGAGGCCTGGTCCATGAGATGGCGTATCTGCTCCAGGATGGAATCCACGTCGAAGATGCTGAGTGCGGGCAATTGCCGCACCAGATCCGCGAGGATGACCGCCTTTTGCGGCGGCAGATACACACTGGTGATCCAGTCGGCGGGGTAACCGGTAAGCGCGCCGGGAGAGAGTTCCACGAAGAAGTTCGGTTGAAATGAATCCCAGCGGACTTTGCGCAGGCTCATGATTTTAACCAACAGCGGCGTACCGGCGAGATCGAAGGTGAGCGTGTCGCCGACTTTCAGATTCAACTGTCTGGCAAAACCCTTCTCGACGGAGGCGAGTGGTTTTTCCGTTTCGCCGGCGTTCCACCAGTGTCCCGCCACGATGGTGTTCGCGGGCGGTAGCGCCCGGGACCAGCTCAGGTTCGCTTCGCGATCCAGCATGTGCCGGGCGCGCGCATCCCTGAAATGGATTTTTGTGACGGAGACACCATTAATCGCGCTCAGGCGGGCACGCACCACGGGATAAAGCGGCGGTGCGGGAATCCCGCGGGAAGTGAAAAATCTTTCAACGCTGGTACGCTGATTTGGCTGGATGTTGATAATGAACTGGTTGGGCGTATCCGCCGGCAGCGTGGTGCGCCAGCTTGAAAGCAGATCGCCGCGCACCAGACCCAGCAGCAGCAGCACCATGAGGCCGATGCCGAAGGCTGTCATCTGGATGACCGCGTCGCGGCGGTGGCGGTTCAGATTGGCGAGACCATAACGCCAGCCGGCGCCGGCGCCATGCCGCAGTGGTTTGAGTATGACGAGCAGCAACCCCGCCCCCAGGCCGAGCAACAGCACCGTGAGCGTGAGGCCCAGCAGCACATACAGCGCGAGCTTGAGCTCGCGCACCTGCCACCAAGTGAGCGCCAGAGTGGCGAAAATCGCCGCGCCATAGATGACGTAGCCGCGTACCGGCGGCGGTAGCAGATCGCGACGCAACACCCGTGCCGGCGGCGTGTCGCCGAGACGCATGAGGGGCGGCAGGGCGAAACCCATGAGCAGTGCCAGGCCGATGCCGAAGGCGGACAAGGCCGGGACGAAAGACGGGTAAGGCAGGTGCGCCGGTAGCAGATTTCCGAGTGCCATCACCAAGCCGAACTGAGCGAGGAAACCGAGCACCGCGCCGCTCACGCCGGCGGCGATGCCGAGCCACAGGAGTTCCAGCAACAGCAACATCTGTACGCGGCGGCGCGTGAGACCCAGGCATTTGAGTACCGCGGCGGTATCGGTGTAGCGCGTGGCGTAGCGACGCGCCGCCAGTGCCACCGCCACGGCGGAGATGAGCACGCTCACCAGCGCGGCGAGGCCGAGGAAACGCTGCGCGCGGTCAATGGCATCCACCAGCTCGCGCCGGCTGTCACGCGCATCGCGCATTTCCACGCCGGCGGGCAAATGATGACGGAAAGTTTTTTTGAGTTCACTGATCACATCCGGCGTGCCAGCCATGAGCAGTTTGTAGTTGACGCGCGAGTTGGCGTTCACGAGTCCGGTGGCGGGAATATCGGCGATATTGAGCAGCACTTTGGGTGCGAGTGATGCAAACCCGAAGCCGCCGTCGGGGAGATAGGCGATCACGGATGCGATGCGTGCCTTGAGGTTGCCGATCCGCACCTTGTCACCGACCCTGAGTCCCAGCATGGTGAGCACACGCGGTTCCATCCACACGGTACCCGGTACGGGGATGATGTGAGTCACGTCCGCGGGGCCGAAGGGTACCTGGCTGGTGCGCACCCGGCCGCGCAACGGATAGTCCGCGCTGACCGCGTGTATATCCGTAAGCACGGAGTGATTGTCGCTGAACAGCACCGTGGGGAAATCCATGACCTGGGCGGTGCGCGCGCCGGCGGCGCGGGCGGTTTGCGCGAACCGGGGTGACAGCGGTTCGCCGGAAGACAGCACCAGGTCTGCGGCGAGGCTTTCGCCCGCCTGTTCCTGTATCGCCGTATGCACCCGGCCGGTGAAGAAACCCACGGCACTCACGGCGGCAAGGGCGAGGGCGAGCGCCACGGCGATGACAGTGAGTTCACCGCTTTTCCAGCTGCGGCGGAACTGCCTCAGGGAAAGGCGCAGCAGCATCATGGGGTCGCCACCAGCCGGCCGGCGCGCAGGTGCAGGATGCGGTTGCAGCGGGATGCCAGCTGCGTATCGTGGCTCACCAGCACCAGCGTGGCATGGTGTTCACGGTTCAGACGGAACAGCAATTCAATGATGAGCTGACCGGTGGCGGCATCCAGATTGCCGGTGGGTTCGTCGGCGAACAGGATCGCCGGTTCGCCGGCGTAGGCACGGGCGATGGCCACACGCTGCTGCTCGCCGCCGGAAAGTTTCGGTGGATAATAGCCGGCGCGCTCCGCGAGACCCACCGCCGCGAGCACCGCGCGGGCGGTCTGCTCGGGTTGTCGTTGTCCGCCGAGTTCCAGCGGCAGCATGACGTTTTCCAGGGCCGTGAGACCGGGCAGCAGATGAAATGACTGGAACACGAAGCCTATACGTCGCGCGCGCCGTGCGGCACGCGCGTCTTCATCCAGGGTACTCAGGTTCTTGCCATCGAGCCACACGCTGCCGCGGCTCGGTACATCGAGTCCGGCCAGCAGGCCCAGCAGCGTGGATTTGCCGGAACCGGAAGGACCCACAATGGCCACCGATTCGCCGCGCAGGACGGCGAGGGATACATCCTCGAGGATGGTCAGCGTACCGTCGGGACTGATAACCTGTTTGCCGAGATGCTCCGCGCGAAGCAGGGAATTATCGGGAGTGCCGCTGCGCATGTTGAAACGTATCCTTTTTATTTGCTTGCTGTGTTTTGCCATGCCGGCCTGGGCCAGGCCGCCGCTGATCCTGGTGATGGGCGACAGTCTGAGTGCCGCCTACGGTATCGAAACTTCCCGGGGTTGGGTAGGCTTGCTGCGCAAACGTCTTACGCAACGCGGCTATGACTATGGCGTGATTAACGCCAGCATCAGCGGCGAAACCAGCGCGGGAGGACTGACACGCCTACCCCTGGAACTCGCGCAGTATCGTCCCGCCCTGGTGATCCTGGAACTGGGCGCCAACGACGGCTTGCGCGGTCTGTCGCTCAGGGCCATGCAGCAGAATCTGCAGAAAATGATCACACTGTCGCAGCACGCGGGCGCCCAGGTGCTGCTCATCGGTATCCTGCTGCCGCCCAATTATGGACCGCGTTATACGCAAGAGTTCGCTGCGATCTATCCGCGGCTCGCAAAAAAACAGCACGTGCCGCTGGTGCCGTTTCTGTTGGCGGGTATCGCCGAGCACCGTGAACTCATGCAGGCGGATGGCATGCACCCGCTGGCGTCCGCCGAGCCGCGGGTGCTGGACAACATCTGGCGGTATCTCCAATCTCTGCTGATAAAATCCCGCCCGCCGGAGAGCAGCCCGGCAAAGTTCAACGTGCGTGGAATGCTTATTCCGACGTACCCGGTGTTTTCTCCGGACGAGCACCGCGGGCCACGGTATCCGCCCAGTCCAGTATCAGTTGCACCCTCGGTGTGACCAGCTTGAGCGCCTGTGCGTAGTTGACCCAGCGGTACTCCACGTGTTCGCGGATGCCGGTCTCGGGGTTGGCCGCGAGCACGACTTTTTCTTCCCGGGTGCAAGCCAGGTAATAGCGCGCCACCTTGCCGTGGTTATAGGGCTCAGTCTCCCGGTAGACCTCGCCCCAGGTGAACTCCAGGTCGGTGAGGCCGGTCTCTTCTCGCACTTCCCGCATCGCGGCCTGCAAGGGCGTCTCCTGCGGCTCCACAGCTCCTTTGGGAAAGTCCCAGTAGCGGTAGGCGCGCAGCAGGAGATAAAGACAACCGGCCGGCGTATCGCGCAGCACAGCGACCCCCGCTGAGAGGTGCAGAGATATGGAGGACATGGAGACAGTATAGAACCCGCTACAGGATTAAGGGGCGGGCTGGTTAAGGTAACAGCAACGGATCCGGCCATGCGCATGGCGGGGTTCCTGCGGTAAGACTGCAGGCCACCCACTGATTCAAGCGGCTCGTGCAGCCACGCCGCCAGGTGCGTCAAGATGCGCTCGATAACGCGCTTCCGCCCGTCCCGGCGATCGCCGCAGCCGTTAGAATGCGCAGTGTGAAAACCCTGCTTGCCATCCGCCACGTCCCTTTCGAGGATTTGGGTTCCTGGGAGGGGTCGTTTGCTGAGGCGGGCTATGCCATCCGTTATGTGGATGCACCCACGGCGGATTTTACCCGGCTCGACCAGGCAAGCTGGGATCTGCTGGTGCTATTGGGCGGGCCCATCGGCGTCAACGAGCGCGACGATTATCCCTTCCTCGGCGATGAGCTGCGTTTTGTGGAAGCACGTCTCAAGCGCAACACGCCAACACTGGGCATCTGTCTCGGCAGCCAGCTTGTGGCACACGCGCTGGGCGCGCGCGTGTACAAGAGCCGCGCAGCGGAGATAGGCTGGAAGTCGTTGACATTAACCGCTGCCGGCCGTAATTCCCCGCTCCGGCATTTACGCAAGCCGGTGTTTCACTGGCACAGTGAAACCTTTGATTTGCCGGCAGGTGCCGTACCTCTCGCCGCCACGGAAAGCTGCCCGCATCAGGCTTTTTCCCTGGGCAGGGCGCTGATGGCGTTGCAGTTCCATCCGGAAGTGACGGCAAGGGGGCTGGAGCAGTGGTACGTGGGCTACGGCGGCGAGCTGCGCGCCCACGGACTTGTACCCGCAGACTTGCGGCGTGAGGCATTGCAGCACGGCATGGCACTGGTGCAGCAGAGCGCCGCGTTTCTCACGGATTGGCTCGCGGATTTGCGCATATCCTGAAGATGCGCCGCTGCTGCTCAGGCGCGGACGATGATTTCCGGCACGATTTCGATAGCGGTCTTCAGGCTGTTGGCGATGAAGCAGTGTTCATGGGCGACATGCACGAATTGGCGCACGCGTTCTTCCCGCGCGTCTCCCTTGATGACGATGCGCGGCCGCAGAATGAGCTTGATGATGCGTACGGGTTTGTCATCCTCCGGCATGAAACCTTCAGCCTGATCCTCGTATTCCACCACGTCCAGGTGCGCCCGCGCGGCGATGGCGAGGAAGGAGAGCATCTGGCAGGACGCCGCCGCCATCACCAGCAGTTGTTCCGGATTGAGCAGCGCCGGATCGCCGTGGAACGCCGGGTCGGATGACAGCGTCAGCCTCTGTTCCGACGGCGGTGCTGTGACCGCGTGGCTGCGGCCGTAAGCCGCATAACCTTCGCCCGTAGAACCCCGCCAACTACAGGTGCCGGTGTAGTGATGCACAGCGTGTTTCTCACTCATGGTGATGGCTCCTGATACCGGCGAACTTGCGCATCAGGGGAAAATACAGCGCATAAGGCAGACAGCGGAATATTTTCAGCAGCAGCACGAAGCGCCGGGGGAAAGCGATTTCAAATTTCTGTTGCATGATGCCGTGATAAAGCACCTCTGCTGCGTCTTCCACCTGCATGAGGAACGGCATCGGGAAGCGGTTGCCGGCGGTCATGGGCGTGTCCACGAAACCCGGATTGCAGATCGAAATTTGGATGCCCTCGCGCTCGAGGTCAAAACGCAGCGACTCGGCCAGATTGATGAGCGCGGCTTTCGTCGGACCGTAGGCCGCCGCGCGCGGCACGCCGCGGTAGCCGGCAACGCTCGCCACGATGACGATGTGGCCGTCATGCCGCCGGCGCAGCGTGGGCAGCACGGCCTCGATGCCGTTTACCACGCCCAGGTAGTTCACCTGCATATGCGCGGCAAACGTCGTGGCGTGGAAATTGTCGAGTTTCACGAACTCCCCCATGCCCGCGTTGAGCACTGCGAGTTGCAGGGGACCGAACTGTGATTCAATGCGCTCCGCCGTGACGCGCACGGCGGCGGTGTCGGTTACGTCCAGCGGGAAGGCATGGATTGAGCCCTTGGCAAGCCCGGCGGTTTCCTGCAACAACTCCGTGCGGCGCGCGGAGATGGCTACCACCCAGCCTTCGCGGGCGAGCCTGAGTGCCAGCGCCCGGCCGATGCCACTGCCGCCGCCGGTGACCCAGGCCACGCGCCTTGCCGCTGCATTCATGCCGCTTGTCCTTATTGAGACCGGGGACGCGATTCTACCCCGAATTACCGCGGTTCCCCGGCTTGCCGCCATCGGGCGACTGCTATACCTTGTGGCTCCCTGCTGACGCCGTGCCGAAGCCGACGAGAAGCGTAATGGAAAAAATCTGGCTCAAGGAATATCCCCAAGGCGTGCCCGCCGAGATTGACTGCAATCAATACGCTTCTTTGAAGGCGATTTTCGAAGACAGTTGTCGCCGGTATGCAGATTTGCCGGCCTATTCCAATCTGGGCGCCACGCTCGACTATGCGAACCTGGAACGGCAGAGCCGCCGCTTCGGCGCGTATCTGCAAAAAACAGCGGGCCTCAAACAAGGCGACCGGGTCGCCATCATGCTGCCCAACCTGCTGCAATATCCGCTAGTGCTGTTCGGCGCCCTGCGGACCGGTATGGTGGTGGTGAACGTCAATCCGCTGTACACCGCCCGCGAGCTGGAACACCAGCTTAAGGACTCCGGCGCACGCGTCATCGTCATCCTGGAGAATTTCGCCGCCATCTTGCAGGCAGTGGTGGGCAACACGGACGTCAAAACCGTCATCACCACGCAGGTGGGCGACCTGCTGCCGTTCCCCAAGCGGCCGCTGGTGAATCTGGTGGTGAAGCGCGTGAAAAAAATGGTGCCAGCCTGGGCGATCCCCGGTGCCGTTCCGCTGCGCCGGGCGCTGGACGAAGGTGCACGTCAGATGCTTGATGAGGTCACGCTCGGCCACGAGGATATCGCGTTCCTGCAGTACACCGGCGGCACCACCGGCGTGTCCAAGGGCGCGGTGCTCACCCACGGCAACATGGTGGCGAACGTGCTGCAGGCGTCTGCGTGGCTGAGCGCCTACATTAAAAGCGGCCAGGAGGTCATCATCACGGCGTTGCCGCTGTACCACATCTTTTCGCTTACCGCGAACTGCCTGACATTCATGCAGATCGGCGGTCACAACGTCCTGATCACCAACCCGCGGGATATGCCCGGCTTCGTGAAGGAACTCGGCAAGGTCAAGTTCAGCGCCATCACGGGCGTAAATACCTTGTTCAATGGATTGTTGCACACGCCGGGTTTCGACAAGCTGGATTTCTCCGCGCTCAAGATCGCGCTGGGTGGGGGCATGGCGGTACAGCGCGCGGTGGCGGCGAAATGGAAAGAGGTAACCGGGATTACGCTCATTGAGGCCTACGGTCTTACGGAAACGGCACCGGCGGCGTCCATCAATCCGCTGGATCTCAAGGACTACAACGGCAGCATCGGCTTGCCGCTTCCCTCCACCGACTTCTCCATCCGCGATGATGTCGGCAAGGAACTCAAGATGGGCGAGGTCGGCGAGATCTGCATCAAGGGGCCGCAGGTGATGCGCGGCTACTGGAACCGGCCGGATGAGACCGCCAAGGTGCTGTCGGCGAATGGCTGGCTGCGCACCGGTGACATGGGTCGCGTGGATGCGCGCGGTTATGTGTTCATAGTGGACCGCAAGAAGGACATGATCTTGGTGTCCGGTTTCAACGTGTATCCCAATGAAATCGAGGATGTAATGATGATGTATCCGGGGGTGCGCGAAGTCGCCGCCGTGGGCGTGCCGGACGAGCATTCCGGCGAGGTGGTGAAATTGTTCGTGGTGAAGAAGGATCCGGCGCTCACCGTCGAGGCCCTCCAGGACTGGGCCCACAAGGAACTCACCGGCTACAAGCGCCCCAAATACATCGAATTCCGCGAGGAATTGCCCAAGTCCAATGTCGGGAAAATATTGCGGCGGGAATTACGGGATGCTGAACTCAAAAAAACCTCTCACTGAGAAAACTTTGAGCGACCTTCGATTGCTGAGTTTGATCTCGGTCTGCGTTTCGTGGCTCAGCAAACATTAGGAGAGGACGATGAGCCTCACATCACTGCTGCAGAAGCAAGATGTTAAGCAAAGATTCCGCCAAGAGTTTCCGATGCCCACAATGGCAGTAGAAAGGGAAATTTTTGCACCTCCGCTTTCAAATCACTATTCCTTGGTAGGAACAGCTTTTGATTACCTGATGCGCTTTTATCTAGAACTTATCTCAAAATAGAAAAACACGCATCATTGTCTATACTTGATGCATGCAGGGTTTGAGCGATGAACAGTGGGATCGGATCCGGAAGCATTTTCCGGAGGAACACCTTCCCGACGATCGT
>JAKAXB010000042.1 GCA_021816765.1 Natronospirales bacterium
CCGCCGCGGCGCTCAAACCCGCGCACATCCATGTTGTCTATGGTCACGGCGGCGATCAGGTGCCTGCCGCACTCAGGCATTTGCATGTCCACTGGGTGCAGCAGGCGGAGCAGCTGGGCACCGGCCACGCCGTCATGCAGGCGATGCAGCACATCTCCGACGATCATGTGGTGTTGGTACTCTACGGCGATGTGCCGCTGGTGCGTGGCGCAACCTTGCAGAAGCTGACGGATTCCGCCGCGCACGGTGAGCTGGCGGTGCTCACCGCACAGGTTGCCGATCCTTCCGGCTACGGCCGCATGCTGCGGGATGCCGAGGGCCAGGTGCAGCGCATCGTCGAACACAAGGATGCCGGCGCGGAGGAACGCGGGATTACTGAAATCAATACCGGGCTCATGGCCTGCAAGGCCGCATTGCTGCACCGCTGGCTCAAGGATGTGCGTAACCACAATGCGCAGAAGGAGTATTACCTCACGGACGTCGTCGCCATGGCGGTGGCGGAAGGCGTCCTGGTGAATGGCGTTATGGCCACGGAGGAAAGTGAAGTGGCGGGTGTCAATGATCGCAAGCAGCTGGCTGCCGCCGAAGCAACCTTGAGACAGCGCGTTGCCGACACACTCATGCAGCAGGGGGTGACGCTGCGGGATGCGGTGCGCCTGGACGTGCGTGGTCAGTTGAGCTGCGGCCGGGATGTTGTAATTGACATCAACTGCGTGTTCGAGGGAGAGGTAAAGCTCGGCAACCGGGTGCATATCGGTCCCAATGCCGTAATCCGGGACTGCGAGATCGGCGACGATACGCAGGTATTCGCCCATAGTGTGCTGGACGGCGCACGCATTGGTGCGCGGGTGCGCATCGGTCCCTTCGCGCGTATCCGGCCGGAAAGCCGGTTGGCCGACGAAGTGCACATCGGCAACTTCGTGGAAGTGAAGAAGAGCCGGCTCGGCCGCAACAGCAAGGCCAACCACCTCGCCTATGTGGGCGATGCCGAGGTGGGCGAGCGGGTGAATATCGGTGCCGGCGTCATTACCTGCAACTACGATGGCGTGAACAAGCATGCCACGCTGATCGGCGACGATGCTTTCGTGGGTTCCGACACCACCCTGATCGCCCCGGTCAGCATCGGCGCGGGCGCGTACATTGCGGCGGGTTCCGCCATCAGCCAGGACGCGCCGGCGGGACAATTGACCATCGCCCGCGCGCGCCAGGAGACGGTGGCCGGGTGGAAGCCGCCCGGGAAAAAGTGAGGGGTGAGGCGTGAGGAGCAAGTCGGCATTCGCCTCACACCCAGGTGCAGGTACCCTGCCGTATGGGAAAGTTGATATTGCGTGCAGTGACTTATCAGGGGGTTGGTGAATATGTGCGGAATCGTGGGAGCCGTAGCGCGGCGCGATGTGGTGCCGATCCTGGTGCAAGGATTGCTGCGCCTGGAATACCGCGGCTATGACTCCGCCGGCGTGGCCATACTGGACGGCGGCATCCGCCGGGTGCGCACCGTGGGGCGCGTTGCCGAGCTGCAGACCAAGGCCAATGCCGAGAACCTGCATGGTTTCATCGGCATCGGCCATACCCGCTGGGCCACCCATGGCAGCGTCACCGAATCCAACGCCCATCCGCATGTGTCGCGCGATGAGATTGCCGTAGTCCACAACGGCATTATCGAGAATCACGAGGAACACCGCGCACGGCTGCTGAAGCTGGGGTACGCATTCACCTCGCAGACCGATACCGAAGTCATCGCGCATCTCATCCATTACCATTTTTCGCAGACGCAGGATCTGTTCCGCGCCACGCAGCAGGCGGTACGCGAGCTGGTGGGCGCCTATGCCATCGGTGTGATGTCCATCAGGGCTCCGAACGCGGTGATTTGCGCGCGTAGGGGGTGCCCGCTGCTCATCGGTCTGGGCAAAGGCGAGAACTTCGTGGCCTCGGATGTCTCCGCGGTGCTCACCGCCACCCGCCGTGTCATCTACCTGGAAGAAGGCGATGTGGCGGAAGTGGGCCGTGAACAGGTCAGCATCGTGAACCGGGACGGCAGGCCGGTGCAGCGCAAGGTGCACGAGAGTGACGTGTCGCTGGAATCCATGGAGCTCGGCCCCTACAGCCACTTCATGCAGAAGGAAATCCACGAACAACCACGGGCACTGACCGATACCATTGAAGGCGTCATCGCCGAAGGCTTGGTGCCGGAGCTGTTCGGTCAGGCTGCGGCGGCTATCTTCAAGAACATCAGCGCGGTGAAAATCCTGGCGGCCGGCACCAGCTATTACGCGGGACTTACCGCCCGCTATTGGATTGAAGGCATCGCCAGAATTCCCGTGAGCGTGGAGATCGCCAGCGAATACCGCTATCGCGATTCCGTACCCGATCCGCGCCAGCTCGTCATCACCATTTCCCAGTCCGGCGAGACCCTGGACACTCTGGAGGCGCTGAAGCACGCCAAATCCCTGGGGCACGACCAGACCCTGTCCATCTGTAATGTGCGGGAGAGCGCCATTCCGCGCGCGTCGAGGCTGGTGTTCCATACCCGCGCCGGCGCGGAAATCGGCGTGGCTTCCACCAAGGCCTTCACCACCCAGTTGGCCGCGCTATTCATCTTTGCCGCCACGCTTGCCAGGCAGCGGGGCGTGCTGACGGCCAGGCGGGAAACGGAATTTCTGGATTCTCTGCGCCATGTGTCCGGGAGTGTGCAGCACGCGTTGAATCTTGAGCCGCAGATACTGGAGTGGGCGAAAATTTTCGCCGGCAAACAGCATGCACTATTCCTGGGGCGCGGCATCCATTTCCCCATCGCGCTGGAAGGCGCACTCAAGCTGAAGGAAATCTCCTACATCCACGCCGAGGCCTATCCGGCCGGCGAACTCAAGCACGGCCCGCTGGCGCTGGTGGACAAGGACATGCCGGTGGTGGTGATTGCGCCCAACGA
Source organism: Natronospirales bacterium (assembly GCA_021816765.1). Classification (GTDB taxonomy): domain Bacteria; phylum Pseudomonadota; class Gammaproteobacteria; order Natronospirales; family REEB76; genus REEB76. Next base: position 2,927 of record JAKAXB010000042.1, read on the forward strand.
CGCGCTGCTGGAGAAAGTGAAATCCAACATGCAGGAAGTGCGTGCCCGCGGCGGTGAGCTGTTCGTGTTCGCGGATCTGGACAGCCACTTCGTCGAGAGCGAGGGTGTGCACGTGATCCGCACGCCGCGGCACGCGGGCATTCTCTCGCCCATCGTGCACGCCATCCCGGTGCAATTGCTCGCCTACCACACCGCTCTCAAGCGCGGTACCGATGTGGACAAGCCGCGCAACCTGGCGAAATCCGTCACCGTCGAATAGGCACGCCGCCCGCACTTCCTGTTCCGGGGGTGATAGTGCCCCGGGATCAGCCCTTCGATATCTGTTCGCGGATTTTCTCCACCACTTCCGGGTTGGCCAGGGTGGTGATGTCGCCCGGGTCGCCGCCGGTGGAGAGCGCGGCCAGCACGCGGCGCATGATCTTGCCGGAGCGGGTCTTGGGCATGTCCGGCACGATCCATACGCGGCGCGGGCGTGCCACCGGGCTGATCTGGGTCTCGATGGCCTGGGAGATGCGCTGCGCCAGCGCCCCGTCGCCAGTCACGCCCGGCTTGAGCGATACGTACAGGTCCGGCACCCGGCCTTTGACCTCGTCGGGTATCGGTACCACGGCAGCCTCGGCCACTTCGGGCACCGTCAGTGCCGCTGACTCGATTTCCTTGGTACCGAGGCGATGACCGGCGACATTGATGACGTCGTCAATGCGCCCAAGGATGCGGATGTAACCGTCGCTGGATTGCATGGCGCCGTCACCGGCGAAATACGGCCAGTCGCGCCAGTCTTTGCTCTTTTTGTCTTTGCAGTAGCGCGCGAAGTACTGCTTGACGAGACGCTCATCATCGCCCCAAATGGTTTGCATGAAGCCGGGCCAGGGATTACGGATGCAGATATTGCCGGCCTTGCCCGTGCCCGCGGGTATTTCCTTTCCATCATCATCATAGATGACGGGGTGGATGCCCGGCACGCCCGGACCCGCGCTGCCCGGTTTCATGGGTTTGAGGGCCGGCACGGTGCTGCACAGGAAGCCGCCGTTCTCCGTCTGCCACCAGGTGTCCACGATGACCGCTTCCTTCTTTCCCACCACGTTGTAGTACCAGCGCCACACCTCGGGTTCGATGGGCTCCCCCACAGTGGTCATGTGTTTGAAATGGTGGTGGTATTTGAGGGGAACCTCATCGCCGGCACGGCGCAGGGCCCGGATGGCGGTGGGAGACGTGTGGAAGATGTTGATCCCCAGCTCCTCTGCGATGCGCCAAGGCCGGCCGGCGTCGGGGTGGGTGGGAATGCCTTCATATACGACCGACGAGGCCGCCAGGGCGAGGGGGCCATAGACGATGTACGAATGCCCCGTGATCCAGCCGATGTCCGCCATGCACCAGTAAACATCCTCGGGGTGGATGTCCTGGATGTACTTGGAGGTGCCTGCCACGTAAGCAAGGTAGCCGCCGGTGCTGTGGGCGCAGCCCTTGGGGCGCCCGGTACTGCCGCTGGTGTACATGAGGAACAGGAGGTCCGTGGCCTGCATCCGTTCGGGCTCCACCCGCTGGCCCCGGTATTTCGGCAAGAGTTCGTTGACGATGAAATCACGGCCCTTTACGGGCGGGGTTTCCGCGGAATGCCGGCCAGGGTAGCGCTGCCAGACGAGGACTTTTCCGGGCGGGGCTTTTTCCTGCGTGGCCTTATCCACGGCGATGTCCGCCTGTTTCTTGTGGTCCAGCAACTTACCCGCCCGGTAGTAAGCGTCCATGGTGATGAGCACGTGGCTTTGCGAATCCGCGATGCGCTCACCGCATGCCTGGCCCGAAAAACCACTGAATACCTGCGAATGGATCACTCCAAGCCGTGCGCAGGCCAGCATGGTAATGGGCAACTCGGCCGTCATGGGCAGGTGCAGGGTGACGCGGTCACCCTTCTTCAAGCCGCAGAAGTCGCGCAGCAGCGCGGCAAATTCGTTCACCCGCACCCACAGCTCCTGGTAGGTGATGTGCTGGATGAGTTCGTTTTCCGGCTCGGGGACGAAGTGAATGGCGGTCTTGTTGCGGTACTTGGGCAAGTGCCGGTCCACGCAGTTGTAGCAGGCGTTCAACTCGCCGCCTACGAACCATTTCCAGAAAGGCGGGTGGGAAGTGTCGAGGGTTTTCTCCCAGTACTTGTACCAGGTGAGCAGGTCGGCGTATTCACGATAACATTCCGGAAAATGCTCCAGGGACATGCGCTCGAATATTGCCGGATCGGTCAAGTTGGCCTGGCCGATGAATTGCGGTGGCGGGTTGATGAGCGGCTCCTCCCGCCAATGCACGGCAATTTCGGCTTCGGAGAATTCGGCTTTTTGATTGCTCATGTTCAAACCCTTTCCGCATCAGCAGCGGTGTATAGCCCCGCACACCGGTCTGCGGCAACAGGCGGTGGGCACAATGTATGACTCTCTAGTCGGGCGGCCGCTTCCCTGCGGCCGCCCGCCGCGGCACGCTATCTCTCATTCGCCGGAGCGTGCGCCCACCGGCACGACGGTTCTGCCGAATACGGTGTTGGTTACCAGCGCGAAACTGGTGTACATGGCGAGCAGTCCGCAGACCAGGCCAAGCCAACCGCCGGCAAGCGACAGGCCATGCACACCCAGCAGCGCACCAAAACCGAGCAGGAAGAAGGTGATCCACAGGGTCAGGAACACCCACCACAGTGCCTTGATTAGTCGGAAAGTGGCAACCCACATGTACAGCGTGAATACGCCCCATCCGATCAGGGTGACGGCGATGGTGCTGCCCGCCTGGGACAGATCCAGCACGCCGTGGCCGCCGAGCAGTATCAGCAGCGCGAACCACCACCAGAACGCTCCGTAACTCAGGAACGCCACGGTGCCGAAGGTGTTGCCGGTGCGGAATTCCAGCAGGCCCGCCAGCATCTGGATGAGCCCGCCGTAAGCGAAGGCCAGGGGGAGAACCACCTGCTCGCCGCCTTTCGGCAGGACTCCGGCATTGATTAGACTCAGCATTACCGTGGTGAGTCCGAAGCCAACCAGGCCGAGGGGGGCGGGATTGGCAAACACGGGTTTGGATTCTTCTGTCATGGCAGCTCCTCCCAAATTATGTGTGAGGCCACC
>JAKAXB010000022.1 GCA_021816765.1 Natronospirales bacterium
ACTTTGCAGTACATGACGCTCTGCAACAGGTTACCGCCGCAGGCATAAAGCTGCCGGCCGCACCCAAAAACTTGCGCGGCATAAAGCTCGCCAAAACGCTAGTGAATGCGGGTACTGCTAAAAATCATGTGTTCTGGTCGGGACTTTTGTTCGACCATGCCTTATCCCATAAGGTCCACAATCAGGTCATGGTGGACATCGATGCCAAGTACGGTGCGCCGTATGACACGAACATGCATGCCATCACCAATCAGGCTATGTATGACGTTGCGCACGCACTTGGCGATAAAAAGGTAAGGCTGGCCTCGCTACATTAAAACCATCATAGGAACCGATATTCACAGGGCGGTGAAAGCCGCCCTGCGTGTTGATGGCTATGATTACCGGCAGCTGTTGGGTTCATTTTGTGCGGTCCGGTCTGTAGGTTCCCGCGATTATCCGAAAACTGACAGCAAGACGGTTCCAGCTGTTGATAGCAATCACCGCCATGGTGAGATTGAGAAGCTCCTCATCGCTGAAATGTTCTTTCACATGCGCATACACCGCATCGGGGACGTGTGTTTCAGCCACCAGCGTGACCGCCTCAGTCCAGTCCAATGCCGCCCTTTCCCGCTTGGTGAAGAACGGCGCTTCCCGCCATGCGTTCAGGGCGTAAATGCGCTGTTCCGTCTCACCCCTGGCACGCGCATCCTTGGTATGCATGTCGAGACAATAGGCGCAGCCATTTATCTGTGACGCGCGAATCTTCATCAACTCCAACAGCGGGACTTCCAGACCACAGCCACGCAGATAGGCTTCCAAAGCCCGTAGCGGTTTGAGGGCAGGGGGATTGATATTATGGTAATCGAGTCGCGCTGACATTATTAATTCCTGGGGAATACCAAAGATTGCTCTTGCAGCCTGTTTCCCGCGTGCCTGGTTCCGGTTCCTCGACAGCCATACCTTGCGGGATGGAAACATCATAATTTTGTGGCGGGAGGGTGGCCCGCAGCGATTCCTAATAGTGCGATAGTGCGTCCATATCCAACTGCCCGGTTCCAGTCTTCACGTAACCCCGGGGACGGATTGCCACAGTGTTGCGAACCAAGGTGCACAGCGTGCCGTCGGTAAGATAATAGCCGTACTCGAAGCTGGGCGTGGCGCGACCGTTGGCCCTGAGCTCCGCACCAATGGCCGCTTCCTGCTGCGGGTCCATGTCGAAGCGCAGTTCCAGATCGGTGTTACCGGTCTTCTGGAAATCAATGCTCATGGCGCGGGTCCACACCGAATAACCGGGGAACACCCGCGCGCAGCACAGTGCTGCGATCGGGTCGGCCAGCGCCGCCTGCCAGCCGCCGAACATGTCACCGGAAAGGTTGCGCGAGAAGGCGGTAAGCGGCAGGCGCAGACGCACATGGCGCCAGTTGTCGCGCGCTTCCAGCACCTTCACCCGCATCAGGAAAAATGGCGGATAAAACTCCAGCCGCCGGGTTTCGGGCAGGAATTTCAGATTGGCAATGAAACGCAGCAGGCCCATAATCCTTCTCATGCGGGGGAAGACGCGGGTATTTTAGCGGCAATCACCCCTTGCCGGTCGCGGAGAAATCGTTCATGCGCAACGTGCAAAACTGGCTCGATGAGTACGGCGCAAGCCACTGCCATCCGCTCAACAAGACGCTGCACTGGATATGCGTGCCGCTCATCATGATTTCGCTGGTCGGCCTGCTGTGGTCCCTCCCGGTGCCTGCCGCGTGGGCCGTACGCTCGCCGTTCCTCAACTGGGGCGTGCTGTTCATGCTGGCGGCGCTCGTCTATTGCTACGCGCTTGCCTGGCGCCTGGCACTGGGCATGACCGGAGTTACCATCGTGATGATCGCCATCGTGCATGGCGCCAGCCGCCTGCCCATGCCGTTGTGGCAGTTATCCGTGATGGTGTTCGTCCTGGCCTGGATCGGTCAGTTCATCGGCCACAAGATCGAGGGCAAGAAACCCTCGTTCTTCAAGGATATCCAGTTTCTTCTGATCGGCCCGCTTTGGCTGCTGGCGTTTGCATACCGCCGCGCCGGCTTTGCCTACTGACTTTTCAACGCGGCTTCCTTGACCGCTTCCGCCACGGCTGCGTGCACCGATTTGTCCAGTACGTGCGGCAGCAGTTCATCGGGCGGTGCCAGTTCCGAGAGTTTGCCGGCGGCGGCGAGATACATTTCATCGGTAAAGTGTTTGGCACGGGCGTCCAGCGCGCCGCGGAACAGCGCGGGGAAACCCAGGGCGTTGTTCACACTGCGGCCGTCGGTCGCAAAGGCTGCGCCGTGTTCCAGCGCGACACGCGGCTCGATCTCGGCTTCCGGATTTGACAGCGCGAATACCAGCTGTCTCTTGCGCACCATCTCGGGCCGGATGAGACCCTTGACGCCGGTGGTGGCGATGATGATATCCGCCTTCTGCATGATTTCCGCCAGAGCGGCGCGCCTGCCGCCCATATCCTCAAACCGTAGCAGCGCCTCCTCACGCAGGTCCGCGCCCAGCACCTGCTTCACGCCGTAACGCATCAACAGACTGGCGATGCCGATGCCGGCCGCGCCGAGGCCGATCTGCCCGACGACCGAACTTTGCAGATCCCGGTGCACGCGCCGGCTGGCGGTAAGCAGCGCAGCGAGCGTCACTACCGCGGTGCCATGCTGGTCATCCTGCATCACCGGTTTGTCGAGCGCCTTGGCAAGCATGTCCTCGATCTCGAAGCAGGCCGGGGCGGCGATGTCCTCGAGATGAATGGCGCCGAAAGAGGATTCAACGGCGAGCACGGCATCAATGACCCTTTTCGGATCCGTGTCGTTGAGCAAAATCGGCACACCGGAGATGCCGACAAATTTGGAATAAATCATGGCCTTGCCTTCCATCACCGGCAGACCCGGAATGGCGCCGATATGGCCGAGGCCGAGCACCGCCGTACCGTTGGTGATGATGCCCACGGTGTTGCCCAGGTTGGTGTACTCCCACACCTTGTCCGGCTCTTTCTGGATGGCAAGGCACACCCGCGCCACGCCGGGCGTGTACACATCGCGCAACTGCTGCAGGGAATCCAGCGGCACCTTGGAAACGGTTTCGATTTTGCCGCCGCGGTGTCGGTCGAACACCCGGTCGGAGCGGCCCAGCAGCTTTCCGTAAGGCAACTGTGCAAGACGCTCGTAGAGCTGTTTGCTCGCCGTGTCGTCCATTTCCACGGTGATCTCCCACACGCTGCGGTCCTGGGCGCGGCGCACCAGCGTGATGTGGTCAATCATGACGCTGCATTCTCCGATGGCGGTGAGAATGCGGCCCAGATTGCCGGGCCGGTGCTGGGATTCGATGATGAGTATCTCGGGGATTTGCATGAAAGTTGATTCACATGGAGTTCGTGTCTGGCCGCAATTCTAAGCCTTGACCACTGTGTACACAAAATCGTGCCGGCAGGTGGGTGCCGACACCATGCAGCTACCTTGTCTGCCGGTCCTCGCCGGCGTCGGTAATTAACATCTGGTAACGACATGGTAATGAGAAAAGCAGGAGCACTCGCCCGGTACGCGGTAAAATCATCCTGACTGTAACAAACAACAGGGGTTCCTATCATGAGCAAGCGCTTCATACTGTCCACGGCCGCCTTGGCAATCAGCATGCTGTTTCTCTCACCGCTGTTGGCCACCCAGCCGCAATCCCACTGGAAACCTGCCGTGGACGCGCATATCACCCTGGCACAGGCACGCGTCATTGCCCTCAAGGCCGTGCATGGCAAGGTCGTTGCCGAGGAACTCGAGAAAGAAAAAGGCGGCAGCGGACTGCGTTATTCTTTCGATATCCGTGTCAAAGGCGTTACTCACGAAGTCGGCGTGGACGCCAAGACCGGCAAATTGTTGGAGAATTCCGTGGAAAAGGCCAACACCGACTGAACTGTCCACCCGTCCTCGACATGACACGGCCCGCAGCAGCGGGCCGTGTTGTCAGTGCGCACCCGCACTACGGTATTATCAGCCGCGCACGCGACGCAGCCGCGGTTTGCCCGGCTTGAAGGTCTTTACCTTGCCCCCCAGGGAGAGCGCGAGTCCGTCACTGAATGCCTGCATGGCGTGCTCCGGTTCGCCCAGGGACTTGAGCAGCTTGCCCAGTTCCTCATAGGCTTCGGGGCGGCCACCCAGCACGATGCTGGATTCCAGATAACTGCGCGCCTTACCCCAGAGCTTCGCCACCACGCACAGCCGACCGGCGGTGAGCAACAGCGCCGCGCTCTCGCCCTTTTCCACCAGCCAATCCTCCACGCGCGCCAGCTGGCGGATGGGATCCTCGCCGCGCGCCAGACCGTAGAGCACCACCAGCTCCTCATCCCAGTCGGATTTGAGCGCATCGCGGGCGATGCTTTCCGCGGTGCTGTAGTTGCCGATTTTGACCAATGCCTGCACATAGGCGCGTACCACGTTGCTGTCGTTGCGCAGGCGTCTCGGCATCTCGCTCCACAGGACGGTTGCCTGCGCGCCGGATTTTGCGTCCAGGCGTTCCAGCAAGGCGCACACCGCATGCGCTTCCAGACGATCAATTTCCGCGCGCGGCATGGCGCGGAATTCCCGCAGTCTGGGAATGAGCGCGCGCAGCGGCATCCAGTCACCCAGCTTTTTGTAAAGGCGGGCCAGCAGCTTCAGGCCGTAGGCGTGGTTCGGGTCCAGTTCCTGCAGGTGCCGCAGGGTGGCAAGTGCATGCTCATACTGGCGATGGCCGATCTGCAACTCGGCCTGGGTAAGCAGCACCGCCAGATGCGCCGCCGGGACCTGCTCGTAGGCGCGCCGCAGGTACGTGTCGCGGCGTTCGTGGGCGCCCTGCATCTGCGCGGCGCGCGCCGCGGCGATGTAGGTGATGAGCGGCACCTTGCTGTCCACCGCGTGGCGCATGAGGTTATGTTCGCTGTCAGCCCAGCGACCTTCGGCAAGATCAATGAGGCCGCGGATGGAAGCGCGGCGTGCACGCAGCTCGCGGCGCCGTTCCAACGCCTCACGTATGCGCCGCGGGAAGGTCCAGAGTTTGATGACCAGCGTGGTCAGCAGGTACAGGCCGAAGAACACGAACAGTACCAGCACCACCAGCGTGCCCAGAGACATCTCCACGCTGGTATCGTGCCAGGCAAGCAGCACATAACCAGTATCCACGTGCAGCGCGCCAGCGACGATGACGGCGGCGAGCAGTGTCAGCAGCAGAAAGAAGGCGTATTTCATGGCGCCTGGTTCCGCGCGGATTCCTGCCGCCGCAATAGTATGAGTGAGGCGGAGATATCCGGCAGCGGCGGGCTGATTTGCTGGTGCTGCATCTGCGCGAGTTCGGCCATCGCCGCCTGCACACCGCCGTCCTGGGTGTTGAAGTACCGCTGCAGCCACTCGCGCACCATGTGCACGCTGTCCTGGAAGCTGGCGCCGTCGTGCTCCAGCAAGGCCGCGCGGGCGGCGTCGAGGCGCAGTTGCAGATTCTGGCGCAGGAAATACTCCTGCCGGGGCGCCAGCAGCGGCACGATGGGCGCGTTAAGGTGGTGCACCGTGAAAATGTCCTTGATCAGCCGTACCACGCCGGCCTTGAACCGGCCCCACAGGGTCGGCGGCTCGCTGCCGGTGATGGCGGCTGGTTGGCCTGGCAGATAGCGATCCGGCGCCACGCGTTTCAGAGGCAGCGTGTCCACCGACTCGCTGAGGCTTGCCAGCGTCAGGGCCATGCCTTCCACATCCGCCTGGGGTACGGCATGTAGTGCGGTTTCTTCACGCGCAATTTCCTGACGCACCGGAATAAGACGCGGATCGCTCAGCAGCCGCAGCCGTTCGTCGGCGTTTTGCAGCGCCTTGAGTGCCATGCCAGGGTTGGCATAAAGCTGTACCTGTTCGTTGGCGGCCATGAGCAGCGAGGCGGCCTCGGCCTTGATCCAGGCATCGCGACCCTCCTCGGAACGGCGGCGCAAGTCGGTGAGAGCAGCATCCATGCTGTCCAGCCGCTCGCTGAAGCTCTTGAGCGTCTGCTGGATAGTGCTCATGTCGGTATTCAGCTCGCTCTGTGGTGCGACGGAGTGCGTGAGTGCAGCCAGCCGCTGGTTCATGGCCTGCAAGCTGGTGTTGAGTTCAGCCGTTTGCGTTTTTTGTACCTTGCTGAAATTAATCCAGCCGATGACGACGAGAATCAACGCCGCGATGGCAATTACCAAAGCCAGCCAGCCCTGCCATGGGGCATGAAGACCGGGTTGCGCGGGCGTGACTTTAACCAGGCTTTTGCCGCTCATGTCGCCGTTGCGGGATTCATGCGCTGCGTTCATGTTCTCTCCTGTTCTTGCGCTGTTCGCGTCCCTGGCGGGCCCACCATTGCACCAGAGCGCGCACCAGTGTGGCATCGCCGGCATCGGCGGCGACCACGGGCCGGCGGCGTATGCCCAGCGCCGCAGCCAGCTTAATGATACGCGGGCTGGATACCAAGAGCTGTGCCGCACGCAGATACGGCGTGAGTGCCGGGCTCAGCATGCGATCCAGATTGAGCAGCGCCTCGCGGCTGGTGATGGCAATGACATCCACCCCGGCCTGCCGGAACCAGTGGCTGAGTTCACTGTGGTCGAGACGCGGCACGGCGCGGCGATAGACTTCGGCGTAATCCACGTCCGCACCGCGCTCCTCCAGCGTTTCCGCCAGCAACTCGCGACCACCCTGGCCGCGGAAGATGAGGATGCGTTTTCGGTCCACGGCATTGAGGGCCTTGAGCTTCAGCAGTGACTCGCTGTTGGCGCCGTCACGCGGCAGCATGTCCGGTTTGCGGCCATAGACGGCGAGTGCGCGCGCCGTTCCCGGGCCTATGGCTGCTACCCTGAGCTTCGGCGGCAGCACGCTGAAATTCAGAAGCTTCGCTGCGTATTCCACCGCATTGGGACTGATGAAGATGGCGTAGTGGTAGCCACCGAGTTTTCCCAGACAGGTGTCGAGCTCCGCCGAGCGCACCGCCGGCAGGATTTCGATGGTGGGGAAATGCAGCACCCTCGCTCCCTTGCTTTCCAGTCGCGTCTTCAATGTTTCGCCCTGATGCATCGGGCGGGTGATGACAATACCCACGTCTTTCAATGGTCGTGGTGCAGCCATGTTCAGTATCCCGTCACTTGGCGCAGTACCTCGGCGGCGCCTTTCGTCAGCATGTCCTGCGCCAAGCGGCCGCCCAGGGTTTCGGCTTCCGCCACCGCTCCGGTGATTTCGCCTTCCACCAGACGGCTGCCATCGGGCAAACCCACGCAGCCGCGCAACCACAGTGCCTCACCCCGCAGTTCGGCGTACCCCGCCACCGGCAGGTTGCAGCTGCCGGACAGGCCGCGGTTGAGCGCACGTTCCGCCAGCGTGCGCTGCCAGGTAGGGGTATGGTTGAGTGTTGCGAGCAAGTCGCGCGTCTCCTCATCGTCGCGGCGGCACTCGATGCCGATGGTGCCCTGAGCGATGGCCGGCAGGCTCACGCGTATATCGAGCACAGCAGTGATTTTGTGCGCAAGCGCGAGCCGCTTCAATCCCGCCACCGCGAGGACCACAGCGTCATATTCGCCCTGCTCCAATTTCCTGAGGCGGGTGTCCACATTGCCGCGCAGCGGCAGGAACTTCAGGTCCGGTCGCCGGTGCAGCAACTGGCTCTGGCGGCGCAGACTGGAGCTGCCGACCCGCGCGCCCGGAGGCAGCGCGGCGAAGGCCGGCCAGCGGGGGGAGACGAAGGCGTCCCGCGGGTCTTCCCGTTGCAGCACTGCGGCGATGACGAAGCCTTCCGGCATCTCCACCGGCACGTCCTTCATGGAATGCACGGCGAGATCTGCGCGGCCTTCGGCCAGCGCCACCTCCAGTTCCTTCACAAACAGACCCTTGCCGCCGATGAGGGCGAGGGAGTCCTGCAGGTTGCGATCGCCCTGGGTGGTGAGCGCGACCAGTTCCACGGGCCGTTGCGGTGCCCGTGCCTGCAGACACGCAGCCACGTGCTCGGCTTGCCAGAGGGCCAGCGCGCTCCTGCGCGTGGCGATGCGGAGGGGCTTGGGATTCATCGGCGGCCGGCGGCAAAAATGACGCTCATCGTAGCAGGAAGATGCCGGGGCTTTAATGGCCGGCGCGCAGCCGTTCGCGCACTTCTGCCACCAGGCGCCGGCTCACCTCCACCGGCTCGGTACGGCCGCGCAGGTGCACGCGGAAATGGCCCTCGTCCACTTTCTTCAGACTCTCCACCCAGGCGAGTGCCACCAGCGCATTGCGGTGCACGCGCAGGAAGCGCTCGGCGAATTCCACTTCCAGGTCTTTGAGCGATTCGTCGATGAGCAACTCGCCCTGGCTGTGGCACACGCTCACGTATTTTTGATCGGCGATGAAGCACTGGATATTTTCCACCGCGATCACATGCAGCTTGTCGCGCAGCCGCGCGCAGATGTGCCGCCGCACCGCGTGCAGTGATTGTGTGGCAAGACGGCTAAGCTGCACGCGGTTGAGCCGTCCGGCGTTGGCCAGCGCCGCGGCAAGCCGTTCGTGACGCACGGGCTTCAGCAGGTAGGCGATGGCGCGGGCATCGAAGGCCTCCACCGCGAATTCCTCGTAGGCAGTGGTGAAAATCACCGCCGGCGGGTTGTCGAGAGCGGCGAGATGGCGCGCGGTTTCGAGGCCGTCCATCACCGGCATGCGGATATCCAGCAGCAGTATGTCCGGCTGTCTGGTCTCCCACATCTCCAATGCTTCACGGCCGTTGCTGGCCTCGCCCACCATTTCGCAGCCGGCAATGGCGGCCAGTAAACCCTTGAGGCGCACACGTGCCGGCAATTCGTCGTCCACTACCAGGACCTTCATGGCGCACGGATCTCATAAGGCAGGTGCAGGCGCACGCGATAACGGCCCTCCGCCGTGTCCACTTCGAGCCTGGCCCGGTTCGGCCAGGCGAGCGCCAGCCGCTGGCGCACGTTGTCCAGCGCCATCTGGTTGCCGCGGCGCCGCAGCGCATTTTCCGGCGGCAGCGGATTGCTGATCTCGATGCTGAGCATGTTGCCGTCGCGTGTGCCATGCACTTCCACCGTGCCTCCCCGCGGCTGGGTCTCGATGCCGTGATAGATGGCATTTTCCAGCAACGGTTGCAACACGAGTTGCGGCAGGTGCGCATCCTCGGGCAGTGCGTCTGTCTGCCAGTTTATCCTGAGACGGTCACCCAGACGTAGTTCCTCGATGCGCTGGTACTGGTGCGCGATGGCCATCTCTTCGGCAAGCGTCACGGTGGGATTGTTCTGCGTGAGGCTGGCGCGGAACAGATCGGCGAGATCCTCGATGGTGCGTTCCGCCAGATCCGGCTTGCTGTGAATCAATGCGGCAATGGTGTTCATGCTGTTGAACAGAAAATGCGGACGGATGCGTGCCTGTAACGCTTCGATGCGTGCGCGCGCCTCGCGCTGCACGTTGCGTTTCCACTGAAATTGCACGTAGAAATAGCGCAGTACCAGTATACTTACGATGGCGCACACAATCAGGTTGCGCAGCACGAATCCGCCGTGGCTCGTGGGCAGGAATTCCTCACCGATGCCGGTATAGGTGGCGAGTTCGTAGGCGATCTCGCTGAGTACGCCGGTGGTGAGGAGCAGCAGCATGTAGCTGGCAACGGCGGCCCGGCGCAGCGGCATGCGCGCCAGGGGTTTGTGCGCAACACACAGAACGGCGGCGCTGGTGAGTCCGATCCATTGCAGCAACAGCGACACGCGCGCGAGATCCAGCCACAACGGCATACCGTCTCCGGGCAGATGCCGTGCAATGGTGAACACAAAGGCGGTGAGCTCGGCGATGAGTATCACCACCAGCACCACCGGGGCGGAACAAAAATCCGGCAGGAAAAATTCCCCGGCGGCGGGGCTGGTATCGCGGGGTTCGGCCATACGCATCAGTGTCGGCGGTTCAGGCCTGGTCGGCAAGAGCGGAGCACGCCATCCCGCGGGGTTGGTGTCCTCAGGCGGATGGGGCGAACAGTGCGTGTTTCAGGCGAAACAGGGAGGAGATGTCCTCGTCACCGTAACCGCTTTCCATGAGGCGCTGATAGTGCAGCAGCGTCATTTCCACCACCGGGAGCCGCACGCCCCGGGCACCGGCCATGCGCTGGCAGATCTCCAGGTCCTTCTTGTGCAGCGCCACCTTGAAGCCCAGCGGATACTGGCCACGCACCATGCCGGGGCCGCGGTGGCTCAGGAACCAGGAAGCCGCCGCGCCGCTGCCTACCACTTCGATGACCTGGTCCAGCGGCAGGCCCTGGGCTTCAGCGAAGGCCAGGGCTTCGGTGACCGCCTGGGCGATGCCGGCCACTGCGATCTGGTTCACCGCCTTGGTGGCCTGCCCGGCGCCCACCGGCCCGAGGAGCGCGCTGCGTTTGCCGAGGGCGTTCAATACCGGTTGGGCGCGCTCGAAAACCTTGGCATCGCCGCCGCACATGATGGCGAGGGTCGCGTTCCTGGCACCCTCGGTTCCGCCGGACACCGGGCAGTCGAGAAAAGCGATGCCGTGTTCCGTCAGAAGTCGCGCGGCTTGGCGGGCGGTGTCGGCGCTGACGGTGGAGCAGTCCATCACCAGAGCGCCTGGATGGAGACAGCCGGCCAACCTGCCGGTGATTGCCAGCACGTCCTGGTCGGCGGACACACACAGGACGAGGGTGTCGCAATGTGCAGCCATATCGGGAACCGCGCGTGCCGCAACACAGCCGGTTTCCCCTGCCAGCGCTTCGGCTTTGGAGTGGGTGCGGTTATAGACTGCCGTAAGCAAATTCGCCTTGTGCAGATTGAGCGCCATGGGATAACCCATGGCACCGAGACCGATGAAGCCAACTTTCATGATGCTGTCCTGGTGATTTTGATGCCCGGTGCTATAGTTAGATCGCGGCCCAGGTTGGCGAGAGATGTTATCAAATGAAGCGAACTCAAGTTTTCTTGGAACTGGGAAAGAGCGTGGTAGTTGTCACCGTGGGATTTCTGTACTTTGAAACAATCATTTATCTGACAGGTTTTGTGGCTGCACATGCTACTTATCCAACTTGGGAGCACGATGTGCTTGTGCGTCGTACTTTTGGCGAATTCACGGTTCTGGCTCTCAGCCACGATTTCTTGCGATACATCGCCCCGGTGCTGATAGCAGCTTATCTTACCAGCCTATTCAGACCCGCCCGCTGGCTTATTTATAGCCTGCTGTTAATCGGCCCCAATGCCGTTTACCTGATAATAATATCTTGGCTGTATCCCATGCCAGCGGGTATGGGTTTGTTGGATGAACCCAAGTGGGAAATCGTTTATTGGATCTTGAGTTCGGTGGTTTTGTATGGGTTGCCACCCGCCGCGTTAGGGTTATTTTACAAAGTAGGTAGATGCCGAAAGCCACAACACCACACCGAACGGGAGTTCGCGTAGTCCGGATAAGTTACTTTTCCAGATACGTGTAACCCTTCAAACCTTCCTCCAGTTCCTTGAGATATTGCGCACGCTGATAGGGATCCAGCGTGGTGGCGCCGTCAATTTTGCTGTGATAGCGCGCCACCAGATCGCTGGGTTCAAAATGAACGTAGCGCAATACGACTTCCGCGGTATCACCCTGCTCTGGTTTTACCAGTTTGTAACCGTTTTCCGCATCCAGTTCCACGTTCACCGAGTCGGTGTCGCCGAACAGATTGTGCATGTCGCCGAGGATTTCCTGGTAAGCACCCACCATAAAGAAACCCAGGTAATACGGCTCGCCGTTGCGCATGGGGTGCACCGGCATGGTGGCTTCCAGTTCCTCCTCGTCCACATACTGCTCGATGCGGCCGTCGGAATCGCAGGTCAGGTCCTGCAGTACCGCGCGGCGTGTGAGCGGTTCGCCCAGACGATGCACAGGCATGATGGGGAACACCTGGTCAATGGCCCACACATCCGGTACCGACTGAAACACACTCATGTTGCAGAAGAACTTGTCGGCGAGCTTCTCGTCAATCTCGAAGATGGCCTCGCTGTGGGCGCGGGTGGTGGGTTTCAAGCCATCACGCACCTTGCGGCAGATGGCATGGTAGATCTGCTCGGCGCGCGCACGCTGCTCCAGGGTGAGCACCCCGTGGATGTACATGGTCTGCGCTTCGCCGTACCAGTAGAGCGCATCTTGGTACACCTCCAGCAGCGAGCGGTTGTCGGTGTTTTCGTAGTCTTCCCACAGGTCGGCGAGGATTTGCGGGTCTTCCGCAGCGGGAGGTGTGAGCGGTTTGTCGGAAATGGATTCCAGGTCCACCACTTCCGTGACCAGCACCGCGTGATGCGCGGTAATGGCGCGGCCGGACTCGGTGATGATGCTCGGATGCGGCAGTTCGTATTCCTCGCAGATTTCCCACAGGGAGCGCACGATGGTATTGGCGTATTGCTCCATGCTGTAGTTCATGGAGCAGGAACTGCGCGAACGCGTGCCTTCGTAGTCCACGCCCAGTCCGCCGCCCACGTCCATGATGCGCACGCCGACACCCAGTTCCGCCAGTTCCGCGAAGCAGCGCCCGGCTTCCAGCATGCCGCGCTGCACGTCGCGAATGTTGGCGATCTGCGAGCCCAGGTGGAAATGCAGCAGTTGCAGGCAGTTGAGCATGCCGGCGCCGCGCAGCCGGTCCACGGCCTCGAGTATCTGCACCGCCGACAGGCCGAATTTGGATTTCTCGCCGCCGGTATGCTCCCACTTGCCACGACCGGTGCTGGTGAGGCGCACGCGCACGCCGAGGGTGGGCTTCACGCCCATCTCCGCCGCTTCCCTGAGCAGCAGGTCCAGCTCCGAGAGCTTCTCGATGACGATATAAACCTTGTGCCCCAGTTGCTGGCCGATGAGGGCGAGACGCAGGTATTCCCGGTCCTTGTAACCGTTACACACGATGCTGGCACCCGCCGGTGCCAGCGCCAGCACCGCCAGAAGCTCCGGCTTGCTGCCCGCCTCCAGGCCCACGCGCCCCTCGCCGTGCCTGAGGATATCCTCCACCACCGCGCGCTGCTGGTTCACTTTGATGGGGTACACCGCGGTGTAGCCGGCCTTGTACTCGTGGTACTGCATGGCCGCGGCAAAAGCCCCGCACAGGCGATCCACCCGGTCGCGCAGAATATCGCCGAAGCGGAACAGTACCGGCAGGTTGAGGCCGGACTTGCTCACCTCGGTGGCCAGGCGGTGCAAGTCCACACAGCCGTCCTCGCGGCGGCGGGTGGGAAACACCACCAAGTGGCCGGCGTCGCTGATGTCGAAATACCCGTCGCCCCAGCGCAGCACGTTGAAGATCTCGCGGGCGTCCTCGATGGGATTCTGGCTCATGGCGGGGCTCCGCTGCGGTGGGAAAAAACGGCGCAAGAGTACGGCAACGCGGCGCGCGTGGAAAGTACTTTTTCATGACGGGCTATAATCGCCGTCCCGCGCATCCACGGAACCGACCATGACTCTCGACGCCAGCTGGTTCACCGAGGTCGCACCCGGCGAGGGCATCGCCCTGTCGCTCAAAGGCGCGCGCAAGCTGCACGCCGAGCAGACGCCCTTCCAGGCCATCGAAATCTACGAGACCGAAACCTTCGGTACGCTCATGGTCATTGACGGCTGCGTGATGCTCACCGATCGGGATAATTTCGTGTACCACGAAATGCTGGTACACCCGGCGCTGTTCAGCCATGCGGCACCGCACGCTGTGCTTATCATCGGCGGCGGCGATTGCGGCACACTGAGGGAGGTCCTGAGGCACCCGGAAGTGGCGTCGGTCACCCAGGCGGAGATTGATGAGCGTGTCACACGCCTCGCCGAGCGGTATTTCCCCGAACTGTGCGCCGCCAATGCCGATGCGCGCGCCCGGCTTTACTTCGGCGACGGCATCCAGTGGGTCAAGGCCGCGCCGGCGGCGAGCCTGGATGTGATCCTCATAGACAGCACCGATCCGGTGGGGGCGGCAGAAGGGTTGTTCGCGGCACCGTTCTACAAGGAGTGCCGGCGTGTGCTGCGACCGGACGGACTCATGGCACAGCAGAGCGAATCGCCGCTGTTGCATGCGCAACTCATCAGGAATATGCACGCCGAATTCAGGCAGGCGGGCTTCAGCGATGTGAAAACCCTCACCTTCCCGCAGGTTACCTATCCTTCCGGCTGGTGGTCAGCGACTCTCGCGCGCAAGCAGGGGGAAATCGCGGGGTTCCGCAGGCTGGATGCGGAAAACAAGACCTTCCCCACGCAGTATTACAACGCCGCCATACATGAGGCGGCTTTCGCACTGCCGACATTCCTGCAGAACCTGCTTCTCCGCTAGTTGTCGTTGCAGATCCGCTGGGTTCTTTTCTCGGCGCGCTGACGGGCCTTGATCAGCGCATCGTTGTAAGGGTAATAGCCCATGGCGTTGGTGGTAACTTGCGGGAGTGCCGGATGCGCCGCCAGATATCGTCGTAACCGCGTACGCGCGGCGGCGCAGTGTTGTTGCTCGCGGGCCTGTTTTTCCGCCTGCTTCTCCGCTTTTGCCGCCTGCTGCCGGTGCGTCTTGCGATAAGCCTTGGCGAATTTTTCCAGGCTGTGTATCTGCTGCAGCATCACCGCGTCCGGCGGCGGTGCATTGATGTGCACGGCTTTTACCCGGGTGCGGGCGCCGGGGGGCGGCGTCTGGGAATAGTGCACCTGGCCGTGCTTGTCCATCCAGCGATATACCGTATCCGCCTGCACGGCGGCGAGCGTCAATGCGGTACCCGTCAGCACCGCAGTGAACAGGAGTATCTTGCTATTCATGCTCGGGCGAAGCCCGTGTGTACGCGGGTCATGGCAGGCTGATGACGAGCGGAAAAGCGTGTGCGCTAGGCCCCGCCGCAGACTTTGTTGACCTGTTGCCGGGCCTGTTCACGGAATTTCACCAGATTATCGCCGGTGTAATAGGCAATCGTACCGTTCTTGGGGTGGGTGATAACACGGTGGGCTTCCATGTACCCCTGCAACTGCTTGCGCGCGGCGGCGCAGGCCTGCTGCTGCCGGGCTTTCTTTTGTGCTTCCTGCCGGGTCTGAGCAGCCGCCTTCTGTTGCGCGGCATCAGCGGCGTCCACCGTTTTCACCAGCTTCTGCTGCTGCCGCAGCGAGGTCGGATCCGGCGGCGGCGGTTCGACATCCATCACCCGGGCCCGGGTGGTGCCATTGGGAGGCGGTGTCTGGGAATAATGCACGTGACCCTGTGCATCCACCCAGCGGTACACGCTATCGGCATGCGCAAAGCTGAAAAATATCAACAGTAACAGCATGCCCGCACCCAGACCCGTGAGCAGCAGCCGTTTTTGGGAATGCGGAAAAAGTTCCCGGTTCATGGCTGCCCCCCTTGCGGCGCGCATGCCCGGGTGACGGTGTTCCTGGCCTGGGAAATGGCTTTGTCCTGCTGGTCTTTGGGGAGTTTCTGCTTCTGGTCGTCTTTGCCGAGGGTATAGAGATACGAGGCAGCCAGATATCTGCCAAGGATTTCTTTGGCGGATTTGCAGGCAGGTGAATCATCCGGCGAGACTTGCGTCAGTGCCTGGTCGGGCGAGCTCGCCGAGGCAGCCGGTGGGGCGGTGCTGGCGGCGGGTGCCGGGTTCGCGGCGCGGTTCATGATATTCAACTGTTGGGCGTTGGCACTCCGGGGCACGGTGCTGTAATGCACATGACCGTCCCTGTCCACCCACTTGTAGATGGGGGTATCCGCCAGTGTCGCGCTCATGATCAGCGCGGCCAGCAGCATGACAATGATACGTACGTTCATGGTTACCTCCTCAGCAGGCTGCTGAAAAAACAGCGGAAGCAAGTCCGGGTGAGGGGTGCAAGCCCCAAACGCCCGCGCAGGGATGCACCGGCTGAACTTCCCGCAAGGCAGGAGCAACACGGGAAGCGCGCCGGACTCGCGACGCGGAAGCAGGGCAGGCAAGCCCTTTTTCAGCATCCTGTTCAGAGCGCCTGGGCATCCGTCTCGCCGGTGCGAATGCGCACCGCCTGTTCAAGTTCATAGACGAAAATCTTGCCGTCGCCGATCTTGCCGGTTTTGGCGGCATGAGCAATGGCCTCGATCACCCGGTCCAGGAGGTCATCCGGCACCGCCAACTCGATCTTCACTTTGGGCAGGAAGTCCACCACGTATTCGGCGCCGCGGTAAAGTTCCGTATGCCCCTTCTGCCGGCCGAAACCCTTCACCTCCGTGACGGTGATGCCCTGTACGCCGATATCGGAGAGCGCTTCACGCACATCATCCAGTTTGAAAGGCTTGATGACGGCCGATACCATTTTCATAGGAACGCTGTCCTTTTCAGGGAACGGGCATCTTGGGCGGCGGCCGGCGCGTCAACTCCGCCTGTTCACCGTTTTTTGCCACATGGGCCGCCGAAAATTACCCGTTCCGGTGGTTTGCCATCAGTCTAGCACCGGTTGGGGCGGGGCCGGAGCGCATATATACTGGTACTAGGCTAACGTCTGAGCGGTGGCGGCTATGGCACTGGACCCGAAGATTCTCGATGAGCTGGCGAGGAAGCTCGCCGACAGTGTGCCGGCGGGTTTGAAGGAGCTCAAGGCTGATGTGGAACGCAACTTCCGTGCCGTGTTGCAGAGCGTGCTCGGCAAACTCGATCTGGCCACGCGCGAGGAGTTCGACGTGCAGTCGGCGGTGCTGGCTCATACCCGCGAACGGCTGGAAGAGCTGGCCACGCGCCTCAAGGAGCTCGAGACGGCCCTCGAAGGCCGGAACGGTTCCGCAAAAAAATAGCGCTGCCCATTCATCGCGGTACACCGCCACCAGGGAAGGAAGGAGCGGGACATGCTTGCCAGGATTTTCAGCCGCGCCCAGGCCGGAGTGGACGCACCGCCGGTCACCGTCGAGGCGCATCTGTCCAACGGACTGCCGGCTTTTGCCATCGTCGGACTTCCGGAAGCGGCGGTGCGCGAGAGCCGTGACCGGGTACGCAGCGCGTTACTCAACTCGCGTTTCGATTTCCCCAGCCGCCGGATCACCGTCAATCTGGCGCCGGCGGATCTCCCCAAGGAAGGCGGCCGCTTTGATCTGCCTATCGCTCTCGGCATTCTCGCGGCTTCGGGACAACTGCCGCCGGATACTTGTCGCGACCTGGAATTTCTCGGCGAGCTGTCGCTCTCCGGCGAGCTCAAGCCGGTACGCGGTGCTTTGCCCGCCGCCCTCAAGACACGTTCCGCCGGCCGCGCGTTACTGCTGCCATGCGAGAATGCCGACGAAGCCGCGTTGGTGTCCGGTGTCACCATCCTCGGCGCGCGGCATCTTCTGGATGTATGCGCGCATCTTGCGGGCGCGCAGCGCCTTATGCCGCACATCTCGACACTTACGGATGCGGCGCCGCAGTACGACGACCTCGCCGATGTGCGCGGCCAGCATCAAGCGAAGCGGGCGCTGGAAATCGCCGCGGCCGGCGGCCATTCGCTGCTGTTCATGGGTCCGCCCGGTACCGGCAAGAGCATGCTGGCATCGCGTCTGCCGGGGATTCTGCCGCCCATGAGCGAAGAGGAGGCGCTCGAAACCGCGGCGGTCGCGTCCATCAGTGAGCAAGGGTTCCATGCCTGCCGCTGGCGGCAGCGGAATTTCCGCGCGCCGCACCATACCGCTTCCGGCATTGCATTGGTGGGCGGCGGCTCCTATCCGCGTCCCGGCGAAATTTCACTGGCGCACCACGGCGTGCTGTTTCTGGACGAACTGCCGGAATTTGACCGGCATGTGCTGGAAGTACTGCGCGAGCCGCTGGAAACCGGGCAGATCGTGGTGTCGCGGGCCGCGCGTCAGGCGGAATTCCCCGCGCGCTTCCAGTTGATCGCCGCCATGAACCCCTGCCCCTGCGGTTACCTTGGCGATACCTCGGGCCGCTGCCGCTGTACGCTGGAACAAGTGCAGCGCTATCGCGCCCGCATTTCCGGACCGCTGCTGGACCGCATTGATTTGCACGTGGAAGTGCCGCGCCCGCCGCGCGAAGCGCTGCGCCCCGACAGCCCGCCAGACGGCGAGCCGAGTACGGTGATTGCGGCGCGCGTGGCGGCGGCGCGCAGCCTGCAGCTCGCCCGCAGCGGCAAACCCAATGCGCGCCTCACCACCCGCGAGGTGAACTCTCACTGCAATCCCGGAACCGCGGGCCAACAATTACTGGAACGCGCCATGGAGCGGCTAGGCCTGTCGGCGCGCGGCTACCATCGCGTGCTCAAGATCGCACGCACCATCGCCGACCTCACCGGCAGCGACACGCTTCTCACCGCACACATTGCCGAGGCTATCGGCTACCGCGTGCTGGACCGGTACCAATCCGCCGCGTAACGGCGTACACAGAATCTGCGCGAACACAAGACTGGTCCGCACCGGCGTCGCCGCTACAATGCCGGCATGTCGCCTCAACGGTACCCCGTACTCCACTCCCTTAATCCACAGCAGCGCGCCGCCGTCACTCATATGGATGGCCCACTGCTGGTGCTGGCCGGTGCCGGCAGCGGCAAAACGCGGGTTATCAGCCGGAAGATCGCCTATCTCGTAAATAATCGCGGCTTTGCACCGCAGCATATCGCCGCGCTGACTTTCACCAACAAGGCGGCACGGGAGATGAAAGCGCGCGTGACCGCGCTGCTGGATGCGGATGCCAGCCGCGCACTCACGGTGTCCACCTTCCACACCCTCGGGCTGCGTATTCTGCGGCAGGAGCATGGGCGCATTGCGTACCGACGTAACTTTACCTTGTTCGATGCCGAGGACAGTCTCACGCTGCTGCGGGAATTGCTCAAGACAGACAATGCGGCGCGCACCGGGGTGCTGGAACGGGCCCGGTGGCAGATTTGCGCGTGGAAAAGCGCTCTCAAGAACTGCGCGCAGGCACTGGCGGAGGCGGAAGATGACCAAGCGCAGCGCTGTGCGCATCTGTATGCCGAGTATGAACGCCATCTCAAGGCGTACAACGCCATGGATTTCGACGATCTCATCCTGCGGCCGGTGTGGCTCCTGGAACAGCACGCAGACGTGCGCGAAGCGTGGCAGAACCGGCTGCGCTATCTTTTGGTGGACGAGTACCAAGACACCAATGCCGCCCAGAACCAGCTGCTGAAACTGCTGGCCGGACCGCCCACCGCCTCCCCCGTCGGGGATTTCCAAGGGTCATTCACGGTGGTGGGGGACGACGACCAGTCCATCTACTCCTGGCGCGGCGCGCAGCCGGACAATCTCAAACTGCTCCAGCAGGAATACCCGCGGCTGCAAGTCATCAAGCTGGAGCAGAACTACCGCTCCACGCGCCGCATTCTGCACGTCGCCAATGCCCTCATTGTCCACAACCCGCATACGTTCGAGAAGCGGCTGTGGAGCGAACTGGCCGAAGGCCAGGCGGTCCACGTGATGGCCTGCGACACCGCACAACACGAGGCGGAGCGCGTGGTGGGCACGCTGATCCAGCATCGTCTGGAACACAAGCGGCATTACCGGGATTACGCGATTCTTTACCGCAGCAACCATCAGTCACGCCTGTTCGAGCGCGCGCTGCGCGAACAACGCATTGCCTACCATCTTTCCGGCGGCACTTCGTTCTTCGAGCGCGCCGAGGTGCGCGATCTGGTGGCATACCTGCGCCTGCTGGTGAATGCGGACGACAACAGCGCCTTTCTGCGGGTGGTGGACGTGCCGCGGCGCGAGATCGGTACCGCCACCCTGGAAAAACTCGGCGCCTATGCCGGTGCGCGCGGCATCAGTCTGTTTTCCGCCTGTTTCGAATCGGGCCTGCATGAACATCTGCCGGCACACGGCGCGGAACGTCTCCGGGAATTCGCTGGTTGGCTATCACGCCTGGCGGAGCATTCAGAAAATCAGGCGGCGGGCGACAGCGTGCGTGAGCTTCTCGGCGATATCCCTTACGCGGAATGGCTGCGGGACAACGCCCGCGATCCGAAGGCGGCGGACCGGAAACTTGAGAATGTGGAGGAGTTCGTAAGCTGGCTGTCGCGGCCCGCGGCGGAAGCGGGCGAGGAATGCGGTCTCGCCGAGACACTTGCGCGGCTGTCTCTCATGGACAGGCTGGATCGCACGGAAAAAGAGGACGCCGGCGATGCGGTACACCTGATGACGCTGCATGCAGCCAAGGGGCTGGAGTTCCCGCATGTATTTCTGGTGGGACTGGAGGAAGAGCTGCTGCCGCACAGGAACAGCCTGGAAGGCGAGAGCCTCGAGGAGGAACGGCGCCTGGCCTATGTGGGCATCACCCGCGCACAACAGACATTAACACTGAGTTATGCCAGCAGGCGCCGCAAGTACGGCGAGGAAAAACACTGTGAACCCAGCCGTTTTCTCGCGGAACTGCCCGCAGCGGATCTGCAGTTCGAGGATGGCCGTCAGCCGGCGAGCGAGGAGGAACGTCAGCAGAATGGGCGTTTTTATCTGGACCACATCCGCAGCCTGTTGGCGCGGTCCTGAACCATCCGTTTCAACACCTGCCAAAAAAAGCCGTCTTGGAAACGACCTGTTTCATCCAGCACAGGGTAGCTGTGCTATTTGTGCACCAGTTTCGCGCCGCCGCTCTGGCTGATCATGTATTCCAGCGCTTGGATGACCTCAGCGTCGCTGAGCGCGGGATTGCCTCCATGGGCAGGCATCATCTTGTAACCATGCAGGGCGTGATCCTCTAATACCGCGAGGCCCTTTGCCAGGTGCGGAGCCCACTCAGTCCGGTTGCCGATTTTTGGTGCACCCAATGCGCCACTGGCATGGCACGCGGAGCAGGTGCCCTCCCAGATCTGCTTGCCGGTTTGCGCGGCCGCATTACCCGCGGACGCGGCAACCGGCGTCGCCGTAGCCATCTGGGTGACGCTGTTGCCGGCAATCTGCACGTCGCCGATGGGCGCCAAGCGCCGGTCTATAAGCCTTTCCTGCAACACCCCGCCGCGGTTGTACGCGCCCGGATCGGTATGGGCGATACCGACTGCCAGCCAATAGGAACAAACGGCCAACGCCAGCAAGATGCCGAACACCAGTAGAAAGGTGTCGAAGAAGTGCTGGTCGTGCTTGTCCGTGTGGGGATGATGACTATCGTGCTCCACGCTCACACCTGTGCAAACTGCCATGACGGGGAACCACCGGAGCGCGCCCCGGGGTGGCGCAATTATACGGTGTTTGCGCGCGCCACGGGTACCGACCGGTCACCCGCCGCGTCCTCCGGGAACGTCCACTTGGGCGGACATCAAGCACCGTGCCGCGGGGCATATCCGTTGGACGCATCCCGGGCTTGGATTAGCCAGCGATTCGGAGACCGGCTATTATCGCAACCGGAACTTGGCATGACGCCGGGTGGCGTCGGTGCAAGAGACTGGCGAAACAGCTGGGAAACCGGCGCGCGCTTCCCGAACGAAGC
Source organism: Natronospirales bacterium (assembly GCA_021816765.1). Taxonomy (GTDB): domain Bacteria; phylum Pseudomonadota; class Gammaproteobacteria; order Natronospirales; family REEB76; genus REEB76. The sequence continues at coordinate 21,341 of JAKAXB010000022.1, forward strand.
GGGTAGACAGCCGCCGACCTGGGTGCCTGCGCGGCACCCGGTCCGGTCTTTGCCCAGGCCCTGTGTAGTCGAGGCGTCGGCGTCCCGCTTTGGCGCAAGGATGGTCAGCAGACTCCGGCACCCCTTAGCATACATAAAATAAGGAGTCCGAGAATGAAACGCCTGACCGCTGCCATGAATTTTTCTGCCCTTGTCACTCTTGCCACCCTGTGTACGGCGTTCATGCTGCCGGTGACGGGTGCCGACACCGTCTTTTCCCAGCTGCTGATGAGCAAGCTCGCCTGGCGCAGTGTCGGTCCCTACATCGGTGGTCGCGTGGTGGCCGTCGCCGGCGTGCCCGGGAAACGGGATCTGTTCTACATGGGTGCAGTGGACGGCGGCATCTGGAAAAGTACCGATTACGGCATCAAATGGACCAACATCTCCGACGCGGCGCTGCCGGGGGCGAGCAACAGCATCGGTGCGCTCGCGGTAGCGCTCTCTGACCCGAAGATTCTGTACGCGGGCACGGGCGAAAGTGACATCCGCGGTGACGTGATCACCGGCGACGGCGTGTTCAAGTCCGGCGACGGCGGCAAAACCTGGCGGTATGCCGGCCTGCGGGACACCCACACCATCAGCGCCATCGTCGTGGATCCGGGCAATCCCGACGTGGTGTATGCGTCCTCCATGGGGCATGTGTTCAAACCCAATGCGGAGCGCGGCGTGTTCAAGTCCGCTGACGGCGGCAAAACCTGGCACAAAGTGCTGTTCGTCAACGACCGCACCGGCGCCATTGATCTGGTGATGGATGCGAAAAATCCCGAAGTACTGTACGCCGCCATGTGGCAGGCCTACCGCACGCCCTGGAAACTGTCGAGCGGCGGGCCTGGCAGCGGTCTGTACAAGAGCACTGACGGCGGTGCCCATTGGACCGATATTTCGCGCAACCCGGGGCTGCCGCAGGGCGTGCTGGGACGCATGGGCGTGGCCGTGGCGGCCAGCAATCCCGAAGTGGTGTATGCCATCATCCAGGCCCGGGGCGGCGGCGTGTTCCGCTCCGACGACGGCGGTGCGCACTGGCAGCGGGTGAATGCCGAATGGAAGCTGCGCCAACGCGCCTTCTATTACATGAGTCTCTATGTAGACCCGAAAAACCCCGACACGGTGTACGTGCCGGAAGTGGATGCGCTGTGGGTCTCCCACGACGGCGGGAAAACCTTCATGAAGCTGCACACGCCCCACGGTGACAATCACATCGTGTGGATCAACCCGCAGCATCCGAACATCCTGCTGGAGGGCAACGATGGTGGCGCCACCGTCAGCACCGATGGCGGTCAGACCTGGAGCACCGAGCACAACCAGCCCACCGGCCAGTTCTACCATGTGAATCTCGACGGCCAGTTCCCGTTCCACATCTACGGCGCCCAGCAGGATGAGGGCTCCTTTGAGGGGCCGAGCGCGTCCGCCGATGGCATGATCCCGCTCAGCGCCTGGCACCGCGTGGCCTACGGGGAGAGCACCATGGTGGCGCCGCAGCCAGGTACCCCCGACATCACCTACGGCAGCGGCTACTTCAGCATCTTCCTGCGCTACGACATGGCTACGGGGCAGTATCGGGGCGTGAGTCCCTGGCCGGATTACCAAGAGGGCGCCTCCTCGGCGGAGCTCAAATACCGGTTCCCGTGGACGCATCCCATCCTGTTCTCGCCAGCGAATCCAAAAGAGCTGCTTATCGGTTCGCAGTACGTACTGAAAAGCGACGACCAGGGCCGCACTTGGCAACGCATCAGCCCAGACCTGACACGCAACGATCCCGCCACCGAGGCACCCACCGGCGGACCGGTGGATCTGGACCAGTCGGGGGCGGAAATCTATCCGGGCCTGTCGGCGCTCGCGGTCTCCCCGCTTGACGGCGCACTCATCTGGGCGGGTTCCAACGATGGGCTGGTGCACGTCACCACCGACGGTGGCCGGCACTGGACGCGGCTCACCCTCCCCGGCCTGCCCGCGTGGTCCGAGATCAGCGGCATTGAGCCGTCCCACGTGGCCAAGGGCACGGCCTATCTCACCGCGAGCCGCTACATGTGGGACGACTTCCATCCCTATGTATACAAGACCACCGATTACGGTCGGCACTGGACCGCCATCACCAGCGGGCTGCCCGATGACCAATATGTACTCGCGGTGCGGCAGGATCCGGACGATGCAGACCTGCTGTTTCTCGGCACGCGGAGCAGTGTCTATGTCAGTCTCGACGGCGGCGCCCGCTGGCAGCCGCTCGGGCTCAACCTGCCTGCGGTACAAGTGCGCGACGTCGCCATCAACACGCGTCAGGGCGACGTGGTGATTGCGACCCACGGCCGCTCCTTCTGGGTGCTTGACAACCTGGCGCTGCTCGAGCAGTTGACGCACCATGGGGCCGTCGGAGCGGATCGTGCCCGGGTGTTCGCACCGCAGCGTGCGTGGCTGAGCCACGCTTACGGACAGAGCGGCTATGCCAAGCGCGTGCCGGCGGTGGGTGAGAACCCGCCCTTCGGCGCCACGGTGTTTTTCCATATCCCCGCCGACTACCACGGCCACATACCGGTGACGCTCACGTTCACCGACACTCGCGGACAGGTGATTCGGCGCTTCGCTTTGCATCTGAAAACCCGGCTGCCGCCCCTGCCCTACGCGGCAAGCGCGGCGCAGAAAAAACATGAAAAAGAAGTGAAGCTCACCGCCATCACCCCGGGCATGAACCGCTTCCAGTGGAACCTGCGCTATCCCGACGCCACGGAAGTGCGGGGCTTCCATCCACCCATCGCCGCGGGCGGCCTCGAGGACAGCGTCGCGGGTCCGGTGGTGGTCCCCGGACGTTATCACGTGGTGCTGGATTATGACGGCATGAAGAGCGCGCAGATATTTGCGGTCACCCTTGACCCGCGGCTGCACGCGAGTCCGGCGGCGCTCCGCGCGCGCCTTGCGCTGGAGCTCAAAATCCACGCCACGCTCAACGCCCTCGACCGAACCATCAACCAGGCGATGACGGTGCGCGATCAGCTGCGGACGGCGGTGGACACGCGGCGTTTGACGCGCAGCCAGGCCGCCGCGGCGATTGCCGGTCTCGATCGCGAGATCAAGGCACTGGTGCAGATGGCCATCCAATCGAGTGAGGGCAGTCTCGTGCACGAAACCAAACTGCGCAGCCACCTGGCCTATCTCGCCGCCGACATTGACCTCGCCTACGTGCGGCCGACAGCGGCGCAGTACGCCGTGTTCCGCTATCTCGATCGGGAGGCGGCACGGGGCGAGCAGCAGCTTGAGTTCGCCATGGCCCGCGGCAGGAAGCTCCTCTAGCGGGGGTCCTGCGTGCGCGACAAGCTGCCGGCAAGCATGAGATGCATGCGGTTCCGCTTGTCGCGGTGAGCGTGCGGCGCTTGCGCCGGGCGCGACCCACGCATTGAGCGCGCTTGTTCCTCAACCAGTGCGCACGCGGCGGCACTGACATGAGTGAGGAGTTCCCATGCGAAATGTGAACCTCGGCAGAAACGGACCGCCAGTCTCGGCGGTCGGCCTGGGCTGCATGGGCATGTCGGGGATGTACGGGCCGGCGGACGAGGCGGAAAGCGTTGCGACAATTCATGCGGCACTGGAGACCGGCATCACTCTGCTCGACACCGGTGATTTCTACGGCATGGGGCACAATGAGTCGCTTATCCGCAGGGCGCTGGCAGGCCGCATGCGGGAGCGCATTTCTATTTCGGTCAAGTTCGGCGCGCTACGCAGCCCCGACGGCGGCTGGGGCGGAATGGACGGGCGGCCGCAGGCACTGAAAAATTTTCTCGCCTACACGCTACAGCGGCTCGGGACGGACTACCTAGACATCTATCGTCCCGCACGCCTCGATCCGGCCGTGCCCATCGAGGAAACGGTGGGCGCCATCGCCGACATGGTGAAGGCGGGCTACGTGCGCCACATCGGTCTGTCGGAAGTGGGTGTGGAGACCCTGCGCCGGGCACACAAGGTGCATCCGATTGCGGATTTGCAGATCGAGTATTCGCTCATGAGCCGCGGCATGGAAAAGGAAATCCTGCCGGCGTTGCGGGAACTAGGGGTTTCAGTGACGGCCTACGGCATTCTGTCGCGGGGGCTCTTGAGCGGACATGTGCCTGCGCCCGGCACCCGGGGCGATATCCGTAGTCTGCGCATGCCGCGCTTTCAGCGGGAAAATCTGCAGCGCAATCTCAAACTGGTGGAGGCGTTGCAACGGATTGCAGCAGAAAAGCACGCGACGCCGGCGCAGCTTGCCATCGCTTGGGTATGTTCACGCGGCACGGACATCGTGCCGCTCATTGGCGCGCGCCGACGTCAGCAACTGTCAGAGGCACTGGCAGCCTTGAAATTACAACTCGATGCCGGGGATCTCGCCCGCATCGAAGCGGCGGTGCCGGCGGAGCAGGTAGCCGGAACACGTTACGACGCGGCACAGATGACGCACCTCGACAGCGAGAGTCACTGAGCGCGGGTTGGACGCGGATGGGGACAGGATACCTGCCCCGATGACAGTTACAGGCTTCCCACTGTCTTTGACGTCCGGCTTTCCGCAAACTTATACGTTTTGATGCTGTCCGAGCCGGACCTCGCCGGGTTTGATGATGTTTGACGGGAGTACCCATGTCCGAGCTTTTCAGTCCGCTCACGATCCGCGAGGTGCGGTTCCGCAACCGCATATTCGTTTCGCCCATGTGCCAGTATTCGAGCGATGAGGGGCTGCCCGGCGACTGGCATCTGGTGCACCTCGGCAGCAGGGCGGTAGGCGGCGCGGGACTGGTGATGGTCGAGGCTACCGCTGTCAGCCCAACAGGCCGCATATCACCGCGGGACTCCGGCCTTTGGTCGGACCGCCACGCAGAGGCTTTCCAGCGCATCACCGGGTTCATCAGCGCGCAGAACGCGGTCCCCGGCATCCAGCTCGCCCACGCCGGCCGCAAGGCCTCGACGGATGTCCCCTGGCGGGGTGGAGCACCGCTCGCGCCGGAATCCGGCGGCTGGATGCCCTCGGCGCCCTCTGCCCTCGCCTTTGATGAACATTCCCCTGTGCCCGGCGAACTGACCGCTGCGGAAATCGCCGACATCATCGAGGATTTTGTACAGGCCGCTCGCCGTGCCCTTACCGCCGGCTTTCGCGTGCTGGAACTGCACATGGCTCACGGTTACCTGGCGCATGAGTTTCTTTCCCCGCTCACCAATCGCCGCACCGATGGATACGGCGGTGCACCGGAAAACCGCCTGCGGTTCGCGCTGGAACTCACCGAGGCGGTACGTGCCATCTGGCCAGCAGAGCTGCCACTGTTCGTGCGAATTTCGGCGACCGACTGGGTTGACGGCGGCTGGGACCTGCCGCAATCAGTGATGCTCGCGCGGGCATTGAAGCACCGCGGCGTGGATCTCATAGATTGTTCCGGCGGCGGTATCGTGCCGCGCGTACCCATCCCGGCCGGACCGGGTTATCAGACGGGATTTTCAACCACGATCCGCGCCCGGGCCGGCATCCTGACAGGGGCGGTCGGGCTCATCACCGAGCCGGTGCAGGCCGAGCACATCCTGCGCACCGGCCAGGCCGATGCGGTGTTCCTTGCCCGCGAAATGCTGCGTGACCCCTACTGGCCGCTGCGCGCCGCGCGCCTCCTCGGCGCGGAGGTGGACTGGCCCGTACAATATCGGCGGGCTAAAGCATGAATCAAACCGCACGTGGATCGGCAAAAACCCGGGAGCGGATATAATGCCGCACGCCGGACTCCGCGGAGACCACAAGCGGAGCAGGATTGTACAGTTTGTGGGCCGGACCGGCAGGAATACCAGGGGTGAGCCGGGAGCACGCGAAACACTGTTTCGCACCGGCGAACGGCCAAACAGGGATGTTTGGACTGGCCCGCCCACCATGGATGGTTGACTGAATAAAAGAACTGATTTATTGCGCCCGTAGCTCAGCTGGGTGAGCGAGAAAGCCGAAGCACCGCTTCGGCGGCGCGAACGCGAGGCATGGATGCCGAGCTGGCGGGTGTACCAGGGATGGTTACTACCACCTGATGTTAAGCTTTGATCATGCGCCCGTAGCTCAGCTGGATAGAGTACTGCCCTCCGAAGGCAGGGGTCGTGGGTTCGAATCCCGCCGGGCGCGCCAAATACAAATGGTCTATTCCGGTCACATGGGTGACGAATTATTCCGGAGACATAGGTAACACTGTTGTCTCGAAGGGATTATCGGCGCATTCGACGCGTCCTGTCTCATGGTCGAAGAACCCCAGGTCGTAATGCATAAAGCTCACCAGCCAGATGTTCTCGGCGACCTCGCGGATGCCGAGCTTCTGGCCGGCAAAGACGTGGCTGAGGTTAATTTTGCGCCTGCCGAGGCAGATGCGCCCGCAATAGGTGACGGTGACGGTGCGATCATGGAACGGATAGTCCGGCTCGGTTAAGCCCCGATAGGGACGCGGGGAGGCGCTGTAGAGTTCGGCGGGGTACCGCATGCCAAGCGCCTGGTGAGGCCGTTCAAAGTTGTACTCGCGCCTGAAGCGGTCGAACTTGGCCTGCTGCTGCAGGAAATTGCGCCCGGCCGGCCGGGTTGCTTCTTGCTTGAGCGTCAGGTGCATGCGCTCATGGCGGCCGTTCTGCTGGGGATTGCCGGGCTTGATGCGCTCGATGCCGATGCCGAGGCGCAGCCACCACACTGACAGCTTGCTTAAGCCGAAGAACGCACTGCGGCTGGCGAAGGGCACGCCGTTGTCGGTACGGATTGCCAGGGGCAGGCCGAAGTCCTTGAAAATCTGCTCAAAGACGCGGAAGGCATAGTGCTCCCGGGTGGTTTCCAGCGCCTCGCAGCACAACAGGTAACGGCTGGCGAAGTCGGTGATGGTGAGCGGGTAGCAGTAGCGGCGGTCGGTGAGCATGAACTCACCTTTGTAATCGGCGCACCACAGGTCGTTGGGTCGGGTGGGGGCCGAGAGGCTCGTACCCTGGGCGTGGTAGCGGGCTTTGCGGCCGCGGGTGACCAGTCCATGCCGATCGAGCACCGCGTGCACGGTGCTGATGGCCGGCAGGCTGATCCCTAGCTGCAGACGGTGCAGCTTCTCGCGGATCTTCGGGGCCCCCCAGCTGGGATGCTCCTGCTTCAGGCGCACGATGCGCTTCTCGATCTGAAACGGCAGGCGATTGGCCTGCCGATATGGTCGCCGAGAGCGGTCGGCGAGGCCTTCCAGCCCACAGTGCTGGTAGCGCGAGAATATTTTGTAACCGGTCTTGCGGGAGATATCGAACTCCCGGCACAGCACCGCCATCTTCTCGCCCTCCAGCAGACGGGCTACAAACCGTAAACGTTCGTCCACCTTGCAACACTCCCGCCATGGCATTTGCGTATCCTCCGCAAATGCTGGAAAGTGTCACCCATGTGCTCGGAATAATCTGTAACCTATCTGCCAGAAAGGGCAATCCCCACATGAGGTGGGGATTTGTATTTGGCAGGTTTGAATCGGCATTCGAACCCACAACATTCAAAACAAGCGGGTTCGACAAAAGCGACTCACAACAGGGTAGGTAACGACATGTCAGCACTCGCGGAATGGGACAGCTTTTATGTCATCATCGGCTCGGGTGATGGCGCACTTGGCGTTATCAATGATGACCCGGTGCACCACCCCGCCAAACCATTCGAAGGCGCGCCGGTGGCAGCCGAGCCAGGTGGCCACCGTCTGGTCACGCACCAGTTCCACGTACTGGTGGCGCGAGTGGCACAGCGTCATCACGAAGAACCAGCTCTTGAACACCTCCCCGGTGTACACATCCGTGATCAGCGGCCCGGCACCGAAGTCCACCTGGGCGGCCTCGGCGGGCGCGAACTCGAGCCGCAGCGGCACCGCTTGACCCTGTTCCGCCGCCAGCCGGCGCAACAGCCGGTAGACGGTGGAATAGCTGCCGGTATAGCCGTGCTCGCGCACCAAGGCCGCGTGAATGGTGCTGCCCTGGATGCCGGATTGCTGCCACTGCCGGATCGGCTCGCGCCAGGGCGCAAGACTCACCGGCCCGGTGGCGGTGGAGACGGAAAACACCGCGGCCAGCTCCGCATCCGCCGGCAGCGGAGCCTGCGGATCCAGCCAGCCGTGCTCGTGAGCCACGACCCGCACCGCCGAAAGCTTGCGCCGCCCCATCAGCCGCGCCCGGGCAATCTGCCGGTCGGTGTCCCCCTGGCGTAGCCGCACCAGGATCTGTCGGTACTGATACATCTCAAACGTCCTCTTGCTCATGGCGGCCCCCGGCAAAAAGCCGGCAGCCTACCGCTAAAGAAAACGTTCGATCCTCAGACCCCCTCGCCACTGGCTCCCTTAGTGAAAATCCAGTGGCGCCATTACCTGAAAATCTGCTGGCTCCATTCGGTGAAAATTGACACCCGTGGCCGAGGCGATACTCGCGGGTAAATTGGCCGCTCCCGGCATCCTGCCTCCTCCCCCTCCGGGGACTTCCAAGGGTCGCGCGACACTTGTACATCCCTGTACATCGTCCACCGTCCAGGTGAGGGGGAAACCGTTGCGCGTGGTCATGTCGCCGTCCCACGTCTGGGACTTCCAAGGGTCGTCCGCGTCGTAGCTCGCGCTGTAGACCACCGACCCGGCACTGTCGGTCACGCTCGCCACCGCATCCGGGTGGTTGGGCGTGTACGCATACGTTCCCAGGTTCGAGTTGGCCTGGATGTTGCCCATCGCGTCGTAACCGAGGCTCAGGGACGGGCCATTGTGGTTCGGGTTGGTCACCGACGAGTGCGTCAGCCGGTTGAGGTCATCATACCGTATTTCTTCCTGTTTGCCGCCATCATCGGTGCTTTCTATCTCGCCATTGATACCACCGCCGGTGAACGCGAGCGTGGTTCACTGGAACCGCTGTTCACCACGTCAATCTCCCGCGGCACGCTTGTCTCCGGCAAGTTCACTGCGGTGACACCATATCTCCGCCGTGTCTCTAGCGTTGGACGTTATGGCCCTGTCTTGGAGCCAGAGACTGATCCCCGCGGCCCAGCTCAACATCGTGGTGAATTTTGGCTGGCACGTCGCGCTGGCGGTGTTCCTGGTAAGCGTGCCATTCTGCCTGTTCATTGCCACACTGCTGACTGTGGTGGCGTCATTCACGCGCAGCCACAAGGAAGCCCAGACATGGCTCTTATTCATTTTCATCCTGCCCATGATCCCGGTGCTGGCGCTGATACTGTACCCCGCCCGGCCAGCCCTGTGGATGATGTGGGTGCCAGCCTTGAGTCAGGATGTGCTAGTCACCTCGCTCATGAAAGGCAACATGCTGAACAATTTGTTCGTGACGCTCTCGGTGACCAGTACGCTCATCACCGGTTTGTTGCTCGCCTGGCTCTACCGCCGTGAGAAAGTGCTGGGTTGATAACTGTAATCCCGATGACTTGCTCTCTTAACCGGGTGCTGAAAAGATTTTTTCAGCACCCGGTTAAGACGATGCAGAAACGCATCGCCCGCGAATCAAGCGGGTCCATGGTTGATTCGGCGGACCTGTTCATGCCTGGCAAGGCTTTGCCAGGGGCAGCAAATACAGAAATTCCTGGCTTGCGGGGTCTGACACAGGATGGACGGGTCTGTGGATTAAGGAAACTCTGATTTATTCGCGTGGTCATAGCGTACATCAATTTATTTTCTGATGGAGAAGGCCATGCGTGAGAAGCAAGCGACATTTGCGCAAGCGGGGTTTGAACAGTATCGCAAGACCACG
>JAKAXB010000043.1 GCA_021816765.1 Natronospirales bacterium
GTAGCCCCCCGACTGGATGGCACCGTACACGGCGGTGGAACCCGGAGTGCCGCTGATGGAATAGGTGCCGAAGTACACCCCCTGCACCGGGATCGGGGTGGAGCCTGAGGAACTGCCGCCGCCATAACCACCGCCCCCGCCGCCGCAGGCGGTGAGCAGGGCCGTAACCATGGCGAGAATTATTGCCGGGCGGATGTGTGCACGGTTACGCATCAGCTGTCCTCCCTTGACTGAGTTGCCTCTATCTGCCGCTATTCAAAAGACGAGCATCCGCCGTTTGAGTTTCCCCGGGCCGGGAGATACTCCCAAAAATTGTACACCCCGCAATAAACGGCGCTGGCATCCGCAAATGCAAAAACAAAACCCGCGGTACCGGAGTACTGCGGGTCCTGCTTGCTTCACAACATTCCCTTGACGTCGAGGGCTCAGGCGCCGGTGCTTGTCGCCGCTGAAACCGGCGGCAGCGGCGGCGCAGGTTTGATGGCCACCGGCGCTCCCGTGGGCAGGGTGGCCACACCCGCTGCGTAGGCGGCGCTGTTCCAGGATTTCACCGCGCCGACGATCGGGCCGTTGAATTGCGAGAGCACCTGTTCCAGTTTCGCCCGGTCCGCGGCCATGAGCGTGCGCACCTGCGGCCGCGGCGGCTCGCCCCAGGCGAACGCCGTCATGCCGTAAAGCGTGGCGAAGTGCTGGTGCAGCCGCGAGTAATGCCGCAGGAAGTCCTCCGACACCGTGTGCTGGGTGTGGGGATTCCACAGCCGGTCCTCGAAGTGCGTCAACTGTTTGTCCAGCGTCTTCGCCTGGGCAATCAGTGCCGCGTCACTGCGCGCAAACTCCGCATCCCTGTGGCTGCGGGCGATCACCACGCCCAGGCCCTTGCGCATGGCAACCACGCGATTGAGCACCGTGTTGAGTGCGGAGAGTTCGGCGCGCATCGCCAGACCCGCGGCGGTGTTCGCCCGGTAGGTGGCGAGGCTCACCTCGAAGCGCGGATCCGGCCGTACCCGCAAAGCGGTTTTCTGTGTGCTGCCATTTGCCGTGACACTCACGGTGTACTCACCGGGCGGAACTGCCGGACCCGCGTTGCGGTTGAAGAAGCCGCCGCTCTTGGCCGGCAGCAGGTCGAGTTTCACCGGAGCCTGGTAGCGCAGGTTCCACACCGCTGCGTTGATGCCTGCCTTGGCGGGGCCGTAGAACGTGTCAATGACCTGACCGGTGCTGTCGCTGACCACGATCTTGACCGGCGTATGGTGCGCCGCTTTCTCGGCGTGCGTGGGCTTGAGCGCCTGCTTCAGGTAGTAGCTCAGCACCGCGCCGGTGGGCGCATTGGGTGCCCGGTAACGGCTGGGACCGATGCCGTTGGTGTGGCTCGCGTAGAGCAGCATGCCGTCCGAAGCCGGGAACAGGTGGAAGGATGCGCGTGCCACCGCCGGGGTGAAATCCTCCACCGGCCGCAGGTTGTCCAGCACCCAGATGCCGCGCCCGTGGGTGGCCAGCACCAGGCTGTGCAGCGGCTTCACGAACTGCAGATCGAACACCGCCGCCGAAGGCAGATTGGCCGAAAGCCGCTGCCAGCGTCCGCCGTCATCGCGCGAGTAATACAGTCCGTTCATGGTGCCGGCGAACAGCAATCCCCTGCGGTTGGGGTCCTCGCGCACCACCAGCACCGGGGCATTGTCAGGCAAACCCCCGGTAATCTTGTGCCAACTCGCCCCGTAGTTATCCGTCCGGTAAACATACGGGTGGTCGTTGCCCAGCTCGTGCGCATCGAAGGCCGCATAGGCGGTGCCCGCATGGAACGGTGACACCGTCACGTGGTACACCCGCGCCCAGGCGGGTGCGCCCGAGGGTGTGACCTTGCGCCAGTGTTTGCCGCCGTCGCGGGTGACCCACACCAGTCCGTCGTCGCTGCCCGCCCAGAGTACTTTCGGATTGGTGGGCGCGAGGGTGAGCGACTGCAGGGTGTCGTAAGTTTCGGCGCCCGACATGTCCTTGGTGACCGGACCGCCGGTGGGACCCTGCTTGGCCTTGTCGTTGCGCGTGAGATCCGGGCTGATGACCTGCCAGTGACGGCCGCCGTCCGTGCTGTGGAATACCACGTTGCCGCCGATATAGATGTCGTTGGGGTCGGTGGCGGATACCGCAATGGGCGTGGTCCAGTCGAAGCGGTATTTCTGCTTGGCCATCACCTTGCCGGAGAGCAGCGAGCCCGAAAGCACGTCCTTGAGATAGGGATTGATGGAGCGCGCGCGCTTCGTCAGCCGGTCGTAGCGGGTGAGATAGCCGTCGTCGGTGGTGGCGTAGATGATGTTGGGGTCGCTGGGTGCGGGCACCACGTACTGGCCGTCGCCGCCCGCCACGTCGAACCAGTCCTGATAACCCACCACACCGCCGCGACGGTAGTCGCTGGAGGCGCCGCACCAGGCGTCGTTGTCCTGCAAGCCGCCGCATACCAGGAACGGCGTTTGCTTGTCGGCCACCGCCACCTGATAGAACTGCTCGATGGGCAGATTGTCGAGATAGCGCCAGTGCTTGCCGGCGTCGGTGGAAAGGTACACGCCGCCGTCGTTGCCCTGAAGAATGCGCCGGGAATTTTTCGGATCAATCCAGATGGCGTGATGGTCCACGTGCACGCCGGGGTCGGCATAGAAGGAAGTCTTGCCGCCGTCCTTCGACTCCATCATCTTCATGGAGAGCAGGAACAGGCGGTCGGGGTTGTCGGGCATGACCGCGAGCTGGGTGAAATAGAACGGCCGCACATCGTCATTGTGGTTGTCGCTTACCTTCTTCCAGTGGCTGCCCAGATCGTGGGACACCCACAGCACGCCGCCCTTGGCCTGGATCACGGCGTATACCGTATCGGGCGCGCTGGGCGCAAACGCCACCGCACTGCGGCCGATGGGACCGGCCGGCAGACCGTGGTGGAGTTTCTTCCAGGTGAGGCCGCCGTCGGTGGAGCGATAGAGTCCGCCGGACTTGCCGCCGCTTTCCAGCACCCAGGGATGGCGCTGCAGCGGCCACATGCCCGCAATCAGCACCTTGGGGTTGCCCGGCTGGAAGGCGATGTCGGAGCAGCCGGTGTGGTTGTTGAGGTACAGCACCTTCAGCCAGTGCTTGCCGCCGTCCTCGGTCATGAACACCCCGCGGGTCGGGCCGGGTTTCCACACATCGCCCAGGGCGCACACGAACACGTTGGCGGCATCATCCGGGTTGACGGCGATGGCGCCGATCTGGCCGGCGTCCTGCAGGCCCTTGTCCTGCCAGGTCTTGCCGCCGTCCGGCGAGAAGTACACGCCGTCGCCGTTGAGCATGTCATTGCGGGGATTGGCCTCGCCGGTGCCCACCCACAGCCAGTCGGGATGGTTCGCCGCCAGCGCCAGCGCGCCGATGGACTGCGTCGGTTCGTGGGTGAAGATCGGCGTCCAGGAGTCGCCGCCGTTGATGGTTTTCCACACACCGCCGCCGGCGGTGCCCACATAATAAAGATTGGAATCGCCGGCCACGCCCACCACGCTCGTCACTCGCCCGCCGGCCACCGCCGGGCCGAGGTCGCGGAACGCGAGATGGTGGAACGGCCCATGGGCAGGAGGCGCCGCCAGGGCGGCCGGGGCCAGGGTGACGGCAAACAGCAGGGGCAGGAAAGACAAGGCAAGCCGCTTCATGTTGTTGACTCCAGACTTGACCTACAAAGGGGAATCCGCCAAAGGCGGGCACCGGATACTAGACCAAAAAAGACCCCAATGGTTCGCCGCCGGTCATGCTTCTTGAATCCATCGGCTGCTATCCTCACGCATACCCATGAACCGTCACTTATCTGCACGCGATGCCCTGCCCGCGTCTCTGTCCAGGCGGGATCTCGAGCCATGCCTGTTGGCGGATGCCCGGACCTTGCCGGCGCCGATGTATGCGGATTCCGCCTTCCATCTCTTTGATCAGGAAGCGGTGTTCGCCCGGAGCTGGCAATGGGTGGGGCGTGCCGCCGAGGTGCGCGCAGTCGGCGACCACATCGTTGCCGAGGTGGCGGGCAGGCCCATTCTGGGGGTGCGTGGCAATGACCAAGCGCTGCGCGGCTTCTTCAACGTCTGCAAACACCGCGCCGGACCGCTGGCGCTTGCCAGCGGGCATGCGTCGCAGCTCCAGTGCAAATACCACGGCTGGACCTACACGCTGGAAGGTCAGTTGCGCGCGGCCCATGAGATGCAGGAGGCAAGTGACTTCGATATTTCCTGCATCCATCTGGATCCGGTGCGGGTGGGAGAGTGGCAGGGCTTGGTATTTGCGGCGGTGGAAGATCCCGACATGACGCTGGAACAGGTGATGGCGGGCATCCAGGAACGCATCGCCCCCATTGAGCTGTCGGCGCTGCATTTTCACACCCGAGTTACCTATGAGGTGCACTGCAACTGGAAGGCATACGTGGACAATTACCTGGAGGGCTACCACCTGCCCCACGTGCATCCCGGTCTGAACAAGCTGCTGGATTACCGCGCCTATGCCACCCACACGGCGGAATGGTATTCCTGGCAGCACAGTCCGCTGGACGGCACACAGGGACCGTATGCCGGCGGCGAGGCGCACTACTATTTTGTGTTTCCGAACCTGATGCTCAACCTCCTGCCGGGGCGGTTGCAAACGAATCTTGTGATACCCATCTCGCAGGATCATTGCCGCGTGATGTTTGACTACCATTACGCGGACATGGAGTCTGATGCTGCAAGGGCCATGATCGCGGAAGACCTGCGTTTCAGCGACGAAGTGCAGCAGGAGGACATGGCCATCTGCGAGCGGGTGCAGCGGGGACTGGAATCCGGCGCCTATACCGCCGGCCGGCTGTCGCCCAGGCGCGAAGCCGGTGTGCATCATTTCCAGGAACTGGTGCGCAAGGCTTATCGCGAGGCGCTGGACAGAAAATAGGCCCGCAGCGGCGTTCTTTCCTCAGAATCTCCTGGGCAGCCATTCTCTGACGGTGGCGTGATGCGGTGACCAGGCGGACCACGCCGATGCCGCCCAGGCGCGCACAAGTTTCTCGTGTTCCGCCGCATCCTGGGCGCGATGTATGTCCGCTACGGTTGTTGATCCCAGCGAAGACGGGGGCGCCAGCCATATATAACTTTCCTTGTGTGCCACCGCCGCCTGGATGGCGGCGGTGGCACGCGTCATTTCGACGCCGCGCTCCAGCACCAGGCACAAACTGATGAGGTGGACGGCCACCGATTGGATGCTCTGCGCCGAGGGCCGGCCCGGATGCTGTACCGCATAGGTATCCACCGTGAGCCGATGCACGCGGAGGTAAGCCGGGTCGCTGTACTCCCGTGCCAGCACTTCGCCGAAAACCGCCCAGCAGCCCGGCGAGGATTCCAGGTAGCGATGTGTCGGCCCCTCAATATCGGCGAATGCACCGCCGCATCCCATACAGTTGATTGTGACCATGGTTACACAGCGATTTGGAATATTTACATCGCGTACGCTGAATTGATTGAGATACTATCATTTGCGGGGCGGGCCGGAGAAACGAAATGCCATCCGACTGGTGCTATTGCGGGACAATGACAAGCGGAGCTTGTATCCAGTGTTGATCGCCATGACACGCGAGGTCAGTCCGGCTGTCGGTGCGTGTGAACTCACCCATCTGGCGCGCGCGCCGATTGACGTGGAACGCGCCGTGGCACAGCATCGTCAATATGAAAATCTCTTGGCGGAGCTCGGTTGTGAATTGCACCGGCTGCCTGCGGAACCGGCGTTGCCGGACGCGGTGTTCGTCGAGGATACCGCGGTAGTGCTGGATGAATTGGCGGTTATCACCCGTCCGGGAGCGGAGTCCCGGCGGGATGAAACGGCCTCGGTTGCCGATGCTCTGAAGCAATGCCGCAAGCTTTTTCATATCAAGCCA
>JAKAXB010000044.1 GCA_021816765.1 Natronospirales bacterium
TGCTCTTCCACGAGCATCGTGGTGATCACGTATTTGTCCACTTCCGCCTGCAGTTCCAGTTCCACGCCGCGCACGCTGCGGTCGTAGTGCGCATTCCAGGCGAGATACAGGAAGTGGCTCACCCCTTCCAGGGCCGTCCAGAAATCACGCAGATCCGCGGCGGCGATCGAGACCAGCGGTGTGCTGGCATCCAGCCGTACCAGCATCGCCGCATCGAAATATACCGACAGTTCCAGTTCATCCGCCGATTCGTGTATCAGGAGCTTTTCGCCGGCTGCACGGAAGTGTTCGCCTTCCAGCCGACGCGCCATGTTCTCATCGGTGAACAGGAAATCTTCGACGCGGCAGGCCATGTCGAGTTCGTAAACACGGCTGAGATAATCCTGCAGCGAACCGACGGTGGCGGTGGCGGGCACGGCAGACATGGATTCAGTGGGTAAACCGCGTATGTGCGGCAGCCGCGGGCTGCACACCCAACTCACGCAGCTTGTCCGCGGCGCGGCGGCTGCCGGTACGCACCCACAGCTCGTACAGGCGCAGGATATCCTGCTGATCGAACACCCGTGCCTGCTGCGCCACTTCGTTGAGCACATCCACGAAATCCACGAATTTCTCCGCCAATTCCTTGAAGACGGCGATCAGGGCCGTATTGCGCAGTGAGCGCGCCGGCAAGCCGGCCAACACGCCGTAGGCGGTCCCGCCCATGCGGCTGTAGTAATCCACATCCACTGTCTTGTGATTGAGACTGTCGGCAAAAAAACCGGCGATGAACAGGGCCACATCACCGAGCCGCTGCAAGGTGTGCTGGCGTTCCTCAACGGAAGAAGGCTCGAAAGCATCCGCCAGCATGAGCGCCAGCGGCTTGAGAGCCGCGCCACCCTGCTCGGTGTATTCGTACAGATTTTCCGCGCGGGCGAAATGGGTCGCCAAGCGCACCATGTAATGCTCGGTATGGATTTCGGCTTCCACACCCCGATGTGTCAGCGCACCGGCTATGGACTTGCGGAACCAGTCTTCGAGATTGCTTATCGGAATGACCTCGCCGCGGGTATGCCTCATTTCGACTCGCTCTCCGTATTTGAGCAGGGATACCGCCGTAGATTTGACTGGCTTCAGAGCTTAAACACAATCGCAGGCTTTTCAAGCCTCCTTCTGTCGGTCATACCTCGCCGCCTGTCGCGTGTTGCGCAAATGGCCGGACAAGGGTGACAAGCAGCCATCACGACAGAGTGCTGACAAGCCCGTTCAGCCGTGACGCAACTTGAGAAACAGCACGCAGAGGGCCAGTGCGAGGGTGACGGCATTGGCGAGGGTGATGGGCAGGTCGTGAAGCATAAGACCATAGAGCAGCCAAAGCGCCACACCGGCAGTGAAGACCGAATACATCAAGAGCGAGATGCTTTTGGTATCGTGGCTGCGCAGCGAACGATACACCTGCGGCACGAACGACACGGTGGTGAGCGTCGCCGCGGTGAAACCGATGAGACGTTCAATGTTCATGCAGCATCGTATTCATAATCCGCATGTGCGGTCTGGTCCTTGCCCGGGGAGATTTTCAGGGCGTGCAAGATCAGGCTCAGGACGATCGCCAGGCCGACGTTGATCATCAGCGAATACAGCGCGGCGTAACCGGGAACGGTGAGTGCGCCCACGTGCAGCGGAAAGATGGAAGTCTTGAACCCCTGTGAGGCGACCATACCGGTGCCCACCAGCATCCCCGCGAGCCAGCCCGGCACCAGCGCCCAGCGATGCAGCCAGCGGGTGTAGAGACCGATGATGACCGCCGGCAGCGTCTGAATGATCCACACGCCGCCCAGCAGCTGCAGTTGGATCGCATAGGACTCCGGCAAAAAAATGATGAACGCCAGCGCGCCCAGCTTCACCACGAGCGAGACGAGCTTGGCAACGCCGGCTTCCTGCCCGGGAGTGCAGGCGGGTTTCAGGTATTCCTTATAGACATTACGCGTGAACAGATTCGAGGCGGCGATGGACATGATGGCCGCCGGCACCAGCGCGCCGATGGCGATGGCGGCGAACCCCACGCCCGCGAACCAGGCCGGAAAAGAATGCAACAACAGCGCCGGTACCGCGAAGGTGCTGCCGTATTGCCTGAACCAGCCCGCATAGGCGGGATCGTGCTGCACTCCCGCCGCCAGTGCCAGGTAGCCGAGAAAAGCAATCAACGCCAGTACCAGCGAGTAAGCAGGCAACAGCGACATGTTGCGCTTGATGACGTTGCGGCTGCGGGAACTCAACAATCCGGTGACGCAATGCGGGTACAGGAACAACGCCAATGCGGAGCCGAGCGCCAGTGTCGCATACGCGCTGTAGGTCCCCAAGTTGCCTGCCGCCGGCGCTTTGAGCAGCAGTTTGTCCGCCGGAATACTCGCAAAGATGTGGGCGTATCCGCCGAGTTGTGCCGGAATGACGATGACCGCGGTGATGATGACGATGTAGATGAGCAAATCTTTCACGATGGCGATGAGCGCCGGCGCCCGCAGGCCGCTGGTGTAAGTGTAGGCGGCCAGAATCACGAAGGCGATGATGAGCGGCAGATCGCCTGCGAAACCGGTGGCGGTGAAACCCATGGCGGCGATGACCACCTGGATGCCTACGAGCTGCAAGGCGATGTAGGGCATGGTGGCGAGTATTCCCGTGACAGCCACGGCCAGCGTCAACAGGCCGCTGTCATGGCGGCCGCGCACAAAATCCGCGGCGGTCACATAGCCGTGCTTGCGGGCCACGGACCAGAGGCGCGGGAATACCACGTACACGAACGGATACACCATGAGGGTGTAGGGCAAGGCGAAGAAGCCGATGGCGCCGGCGCCGAACACCAGCGCCGGCACCGCCACGAAGGTGTAGGCGGTGTAAAGATCGCCGCCCAGCAGGAACCAGGTGACCATGGTGCCGAAACGCCGTCCGGCGAGACCCCATTCGTCGAGATGGTTGAGATCGCCGCGCCGCCAGCGGGCGGCCACGAAGCCCAGCACCGTGACCAGGGCAAACAGCAGGATAAAAACCGTGAGCGCCGGCCGGTTCATGCGCACCCCCAATGATTGTTTTTATACTTTGGCAAAATAAGCGAGCGCCGTAATGATGGCGGTGACGATGATCCACGTGAACTGGAACCAGTAAAAGAACGGGATGCCGAACACCGCAGGCTGCGCGTGGTTGTAGAACGGCACCCACAGCACGCCTGCGTAGGGCACGAGCAGCAGGCAGTACCAGAACCAGCGGCGGGTAACGTGGGCGCTCGTCATGAGGCGACTCCGCGGAGAGACTGTGCGCACAAATTACCCGCTCCCCTGCGGCTGTCAAGCCAAATGCCGTTCAATGCCGGCTCACGCGTACCGTGGGGTCTTCGGCGGCCCCGTGTTTGCTGCGCAACGCGGCGAGCTGCCGTTCCAGCTCCGCGAGCAGCGGTTTGATCTGCTTCAGTTGTCCGGCCTTGGCCAGGACCTCGAGGCGCGCGGCGGCCGCGCGCATGTCATCCGCCTGCACGTGGGCAGTGATGCTCTTGAGGGTATGCGCCTGCGCGGCAATGCCATGCGTATCTCCGGCCTCGAACGCGGCCTTCGCCACGCCGATGCGCCCGGTCGCCTCGCGGAAAAACAGCGCCAACAACCGTTCCTGCTCGGCAATGCCGCTCTCACTCGGCACGCTCAGCGGTACATATTTGGCGAGCGTGTGGCGGAACAGCTCCCGTTCCACCGGCTTGATGAGAAAATCATTGGCACCCAGCTCGCGGCAGAGCCGGCGTTCGGCATCCGCGAGCCCCGCAGTCAGCATGATGACCGGCACACGTCCGGCTTCACCGCGGAGCGCGCGGACCCGCCCCAGCAAGCCGGGTCCGTCGCTGTCCGGCAAGTGCATGTCGAGCAGCACCGCGTTGTACGTGTTCCGCTCCAGGGCGGCGAGCGCTTCCGCACCGCTGGCGGCGACGTCCGCACTGCAGCCCGACTCGTTGATGGCACGCAGGCTCACTTCGCGGTCCACCGCACTGTCGTCCACCAGCAGCAGTCGCCGCGCCTGCCGACGGCTCTCGTTCAATGAGTAACGTGTCACCAGACCGTGGCGGCGGCGCTCCTCCTCGGCCAGCGCGCGCGTATCCATGAGCGCTGCCACCGCCTCGCGCAGATCAGCGGGCAGGATGCCATTGCCGAAATAGCCGGCAAACCCCATCTGGTTGAGGCGCGCGGCGTCGCCCCGCGCGCCGCTGCGAGTCACCACCGCCAGCACCATGTGGGCGGTTTCGCGGCGCTGCCTCAGGTCCTGGCCGAGAGTGTCGCCTGTCATGTGCGGCAGGAAAATGTCGGTAAGCAGCAAATCGAAGGGCCGTTGGTATTGCACGCTGAGCAGCGCCTTCTGCAGCGCTTCGATGCCATCGCGTGCCTCCTCCGCCTCCATGCCGAGTGCACGCAACTGGTCGGCAAGGATGAGCCGGGTGCTGTCGTTCGCATCCGCCACCAGCACCCGCAGCCCCTCGATGCGCAGCGCGGCAGTGCCGGTTCCCGCCGCAACCGGTTCCACTTCCCCCAGGTGCGCGTTGAACCAGAAGCGACTGCCCTTGCCGGGCTCGCTCACCACGCCGATCTCCCCGCCCATGGCCTCCACCAGCTCACGCGTAATGGCCAGTCCCAACCCGGTGCCTTCCGGCTTGTGGACGGCATTCGCTCCCGCCTGGTGATAGGGCTGGAAAAGCGCTGCCTGCTCCCCGGATGTGATGCCGATACCGCTGTCCGTCACTTCAACGCGCAGCGTATACCGATGTTTCGCGGGCGGTCCGGGTATCTGTGCCGTTACCGTGATTTCGCCCTTGTCGGTGAACTTGATGGCATTGCTTACGAGATTGATGATGATTTGCCGCAACCGCCCCGGGTCGCCTCTCAGGCGCCGTGGAGCGTCCGGTTGAATGCGCACACTGAGCTTGAGATTCTTGCGCTGCGCCGAGTGCGCCAGTACCGCCACCGCGCTTTCAATGCACTCCTGTAGATTGAATTCAATGTGTTCAAGCAGAAGTTTTCCGGCCTCGATCTTGGAAAGATCGAGGATATCGTTGATGAGGCTGAGGAGGTTCTGCGCCGAACTCTGGATAATGCCGATCTGGCGACGCTGTTCCTCGTCGAGTTGTCCGTCCACCAGCAGCTCGCTCATGCCCACGATGCCGTTCAGCGGCGCGCGCAGCTCGTGACTCATGCGCGCGAAGAAATCGCTCTTGGCCTGGCTGCTGACCTGTTCCTCCTTGAGTGCGGTGCGCAGGTTGCGGGTGTTATCGCGTATGAGCTGGTTGGCCTCGCGCGTCATCCGGAGGCTGGCATACTGCCCCCAGGCGGCAAACACAAATGGCATGCAATCGAGCACCCACAGGGCGATGTTGCCCCGTTGCGCGCTGGCGATGGAATCAACGTTGACGAAACCGGCGCTGACATAAGCCACCAGCAGCGTACCGATGATGACGCTCGCGACAGCAATGAGCGTGCCGTACAGGGCGTATTTCGACGCCCGCGAACGCATCATCACGAGCGCGCCCAGTCGCATCTTCTGGTCCGCATCCATAGCCTGCATGCTCCATCCGCCGGCACCCCTCTTGCAGTCGGGGCTGCCTGCAAGACACCGCGCCATATTTTTCAGGTGACATAAGATAGCAGCATGCCGCGATCGTTGCAGTCGGTCTTGAAGCACCGCGCCCCCGGCAGCGTTGGAGTGAGGCATGGCCCGGGGATCAACCCTTTGTCGTACCGGAGACTGCTGCTACATCTCATGCCGGGACATGCGTAAGCTAACCCCTCCCTGCCAGGAGAAATGGTATGGACGCCTCCCACCCCCGAGCGCTGAACACGACTTATCCAC
>JAKAXB010000005.1 GCA_021816765.1 Natronospirales bacterium
ATCGTCGGGAAGGTGTTCCTCCGGAAAATGCTTCCGGATCCGATCCCACTGTTCATCGCTCAAACCCTGCATGCATCAAGTATAGACAATGATGCGTGTTTTTCTATTTTGAGATAAGTTCTAGTAACCTGTTGACAGGTATGGGGGCTTTCAGGGGTCACTGAACCTTGAGGACTGCGGGGTCCCGGATTTATTTTCGGCTCCGCGATCCCTGCTTCGTCGAAAGTCCAGGAACACCATCCCCGAGAAGATCACTCGCAATTTTCAGGCACTGTGTAGGAGATAGTAGCCAAGGGTCATCTACGAGGGGAACGCGAGTCTTTGAGCCGCCGCCCGCGGTGGCTGTGTGGAGCGCATTGTCTCAATGAATCACGTCCCCAATCCGCCGCCACAGTGCTGCGTTGTGAAACGCGTCAATGTTGAGCCAGACCAGCATGGCTTTGCCCACCAAGTCCCTCTGCGGGACGAATCCCCAGTAACGACTGTCAAAGCTGTCGCCGCGGTTGTCGCCCATGACAAAATATTCCCGGGCGGGTACCGTCCATTCGCCATCGGGCCCTGCCGGATACTCCGAATACGTGTTGGTGAGAATGTCGTTGGCTACCGTGCCGATGTGCTCAGTGCTGAGAGTGGCTCCCCGCACATCGGGGCCGGTATAGGGACCCAGGGGGCGGCTTGGCAGCCTGACCCCGTTGATGAACAAGGTGCCGTTTTGATAGCGAATGTGGTCTCCCGGCAGGCCAATCACGCGCTTGATGTAATCGGTTCCAGCCGAGTGCCGTACTTCCTGCAGGCCCATCGGGCCGCAGATTGGGTTCTCTGAGCAATACCGCAATGCGGAGCGTTCCGGATAATGGAATACGATGACTTGGCCGCGCTTGGGCTCCCCGATTGAAAGAATCTTCGTATCCAGCACGGGCAGGCGCAGACCGTAGTCATAGCGGTTGACCAAGATGAAATCCCCCACCAGCAATGTTGGCACCATGGAGCCGGAGGGGATGTGGAAAGGCTCCACCAGGAAGGAGCGGATCAGGAGTACCGCCAGCAGCACCGGAAAAAAGGATCGCGCATAGTCCACCCACCAGGGTCCCCGGGGCGTTTTGCCGCCATCCGGACTGATCCCAGTTGCCGGCGATGGCAGGTGCTCGCGTCGCCGACGGGCAAAAAATACTGCGTCTGCGAGCCATATCAGACCCGTCGCAAGGGTGATGAATGTCAGTATCGTCTCGAGATCAAAGTTCATGAGGCCTCTCTTTGATGTGTTTGAGATGCGCAGGCAGGTACAGTTCCGCATTTTCTCAGGAGAGTCCCGGACTCGGCAAATGCGGCCGAGCATCTGCAGATGCAACAGACTCTTCAAACGGACGAGTTGGCTACTTGCAAGCGGGGGCATAGAATCAGGCTCATGCTTCAAACCGCTGGAGCGAGGGTGCGCCAAGCCGCGCCACCGCTGGATACCTTGTCACGCCCGCTCCGGGATCTGCGGATTTCGGTGACGGACCGCTGCAATTTCCGCTGCCCCTATTGCATGCCGCAGGAGGTATTCGGTCCCGGCCATCCGTTCCTGCCGCGCGCGGCGATCCTCAGTTATGAGGAGATTGCGCGGCTGGCGCGCATTTTTGTCCGGCTTGGCGCGGTGAAAATCCGCCTGACGGGCGGGGAGCCTCTGCTCAGGCGCGATCTCGATACGCTGATTACCCGGCTTGCCGCCATCGAGGGCATCAGGGATATCAGCCTCACGACCAACGGCTCGCTTCTCGACGCGGCCAAGGCGCGTGCGCTCAAGGCGGCGGGGCTGGACCGCGTGACCGTCAGCCTGGATGCGCTGGATCAGCCGACCTTCACGGCCATGAGTGATTCCCGGTTGCCGGTTTCACGGGTGCTGGATGCCATCACCGCGGCCGGGGACGCGGGTCTTGCCCCGGTCAAGGTGAACATGGTGGTGCGCCGGGGGCTGAACGAGGCGAGCATCGTGCCGCTGGCCGAGCGTTTCCGCCACACTGGAATCATCGTGCGTTTTATCGAGTACATGGATGTGGGTCAGAGCAACGGCTGGCGGCTCGATGATGTGGTGCCGGCCAGCAGCATCCTTGCACAGCTTGGATCGCGTTGGCCGCTGGAACCGGCGCCGCCCCGGCATGCCGGCGAAGTGGCGCAGACCTGGCGCTACCGCGACGGCGGCGGGGAAATCGGTATCATCGCTTCCGTGACGCAGCCGTTCTGCGGCGGCTGCAACCGCGCGCGCCTGTCGAGTGATGGCAAACTGTTTACCTGCCTGTTCGCGGCGGAAGGACTGGATCTGCGCGCGCTGTTGCGCGCGGAGGCCGATGACGGGGCGATCACGGCAGCGATCCACGGCGGCTGGACGCAGCGCGTGGACCGCTACTCGGAGCTGCGCGCCCGCGCCACCGCCAAGCGTTCCAAGATCGAGATGTCCTACATTGGGGGCTGACGTGACCCGGCCTGCAGAGAATATCGCGGTGGTGGTGGAGTGCTGCGGGGTGCTCGAGGAGTTGTGCGGCGGTTCCGAGTACCGGCTGCGGCTGCCGCGCTTTCCCATCAGCATCGCCGAGCTGATCGAGCGGCTCGCCGCTGAACAGCCGGCGGCCCGTGAGATGCTCGGCCGCACGGCCTGCGCTGTCGGTGACCACATCGTGAGCCGCGAGCGGCTCCTGCAACGGGGCGAGCGGCTGGTGCTGCTGCCGCCGGTGAGCGGGGGTTGATGCATGGCGGATAATCTCGCGGGCTGCATCCATCTGACGCGTGCGCCGCTGGATCTCGCGGTACTCCTCGATCTCAGCCAGGGACTCGAAGATGGAGCGCTTGCCATCTTCGGCGGCACGGTGCGGCGGCATAATGACGGCAAGCAGGTCCGCGCGATCGCCTATTCGGCTTACGCGCCATTCGCGGAACGCCGGCTGCAGGAGATTGAGGCGCAGGCCGTGGCACGCTGCGGCGCGCGCCTCTGTCTGGTACGCCACCGGCTCGGCGAGCTGAGCATCGGCGATCTCTCCGTGCTGGTGGTGGTGCGATCCGAACACCGGGCGGAGGCGTTCGCGGCGGCACGGCACGCCATCGAGGCCATCAAACACAGCGTGCCGATCTGGAAGCGCGAGGAATACAGCGACGGTACCCACGCCTACGTCATGGGATGCGAACTGCATGAAGAACATCACGGCTAAACCGGAAACCCTGCGCTCGGCGCGTGCCGGCGGTACGCTGTATCTGCCGGCGGAATGCGTCACGCTGTTGCGCGAACGGCGCACCGAGAAGGGCGATGCACTGGAGATCGCGCGCGCCGCCGCGATGCTGGGTGCGAAGCGCACCTGGGAACTGCTGCCGCTCTGCCATCCCCTGCCGCTCGCCAATGTGCGCGTGGATTACCGTCTCGAAGACGCAGGCCGGGTGCACATCGAGGTCGAAGTGGAGGTCATCGCCGCCACCGGGGTCGAGATGGAGGCCCTAACGGCGGTCGCGATCGCCGCACTCACGCTCTATGACATGCTGAAACCGCATGCCGGCACCGCGCTGCAGATCAGCGACATCCGCCTGCTGGAGAAGCGCGGCGGCAAGTCCCAGTACCGGCGAGCAGCGCAACGTGCCCTGAGCGCCGCGGTGATCGTGCTTTCCGACACGGTGGCGGCGGGCGGTGCGCAGGATCAGGCCGGCGCGGCGGTCAGGGCGCGGCTTACGGAGGCGGCTATCGAGGTCAGGGGTTACGAGATACTACCCGATGATCCTGAGAAACTGGGCGTACGCCTCAAGCACTGGCTGGCACTGCACGTGGATCTGCTGCTCACCGTCGGCGGCACCGGCGTCGGAGCGCGGGATCGCACCGTGGAGACGGTCACCCCGTTCATCGAACTGGCCCTGCCGGGCATCGTCGAAACGGCGCGCGCTTACGGCCAGCGGCGCATGCCCTACGCCATGCTGTCGCGCGCGGTGGCCGGCCTGGCCGGCAAAACCCTGCTTTTCACCCTGCCCGGGAGCACGCGCGGCGCGCTGGAGAGCCTCGAGGCCACGCTGCCGGGTCTCATGCATGTATTTGAGGCGCTGGACGGTACCACCCACGGGCGGGGCGGGCACGGGAACACCTGAGATGCGGCGCGACACCGCCACCGCACCCCCGCTGAGCGTCGAGGAGGCCCGCGCCCGCATCCTCGCCAACCTCATGCCGGTGGAAGACACCGAGCTGCTGAGACTTTCCGCAGCCAGCGGCCGGGTGCTGGCCGCGGACCTCAGCGCCCGCGAGCCGGTGCCGGGGTTCGCGAATTCCGCCATGGATGGTTATGCGCTGGCGGCACACAGCCTGCCGCAGAGCGGCGAGCGGCATCTGCGGGTCATTGGCAAGTCGCTGGCGGGGCATCCGCACACCGGTACGGTCGGTGCGGACGAGTGCGTGCGCATCATGACCGGCGCGATGCTGCCGCCGGGCTGCGACACGGTGATCATGCAGGAAGAGGTGCGCACCGCCGGCGAGGAGATCGTCATAGGCGCCGGACACCGGGCGGGCGAGAACGTGCGGCTCCCGGGCGGCGACATACCCGGCGGCAGCCGGGTGCTCAGCGGCGGGCGGCGCCTGCGCCCCGCCGATCTGGGCGTCATCGCCTCCCTCGGCCTGGCACAGGTGCAGGTGCGCCGCCGGGTACGCGTGGCAGTGTTCGGCACCGGCGATGAATTGCGTGAGCCGGGCACGCCGCTGGCGCCCGGCCAGATCTACGAACGCAACCGCTATACGCTTGGCGCCTCGCTCGCGAACCTGGGCGCCGAAGTGCGCGATCTCGGCATCGTTCCGGATGAACCCGCCGCCATCCGCGCCGCCATGCACCAGACGATGCAGGCCGACGCGGTGTTGACCAGCGGCGGGGTGTCGGTGGGCGACACCGACTACGTGCGGCAGATCCTCGGGGAACTGGGCGAGGTCAGGTTCTGGCGCGTGGCCATGAAGCCCGGCAAACCGCTGGCTTTCGGCCGGCTCGGCCGTGCCTGGTTTTTCGGACTGCCCGGTAACCCGGTGTCGGCGCTGGTCACGTTTCAGCTGTTTGTCGCGCCGGCGCTGCGAGCACTCGCCGGCGAGGCTTACCGCGAGCCGCTGACGCTGCGCGCCCGCACCCTGGGCGCGTTCGACAAGCGCCCGGGACGCGCCGAGTTCGCGCGCGGCATGCTGAGACGCGAAGCCGGCGCATGGTTGGTGGAAACGGCAGGCAGTCAGGATTCGAGTGCGCTGAGCTCCATGAGCCGCGCCGATTGCCTCATCCTGTTGCCGGCCGCAGCCGCGACAGTGCCCGCCGGCAGCGAGGTCGAGGTCATGCCGCTCGACGCATTGCCTTGACGGGCATGCGTGTAGGTTCCGGATGGTGGACGGTATTCAGGTGTCTTCGCGACGGCTGTTGTGCAGATCCACTTCCAGACTCAAGGCGATAAGGCCGCCGTGCCCGTCTGACTGTTTCGCGGCGAGACCCTGCTTGCTCGGGATACGCGCCGAGAGCTCCCGCGCCTGGGTCTTTGGCAGCCGCAGCCGCAACCCCTTGGCGGCGGTGTCGAGCACCAGCCCCGGCGCATCGTCGTCGAGCGTCACCGTATAGGTGAAGGTCCGATCGGGTGCGAACGCCGTGGCGGCGCCGATCTCGCCGTGCTCCAGCAGTGTCTCCAATTCGGTGCGACTGAGGCGCACACGGATCATGCCGGGCGCAAGCCGCAGATTCACGGGGCAGGCACCGCGTCGCAGGCGGCGCGAAACGCCGCCCATTCTTCCGGCGTGTTGAGGCCGGCAAATTCCTGCTCGATTTCGCGCGCCATGGGCAGCACCCGTGCGTGCAGTCCGCTGCAGAAGGCGTGCAGTGAACGCTCGGCAGCCGGGCGGACGGTATCTTCCATCAAACGATTGAGCTGCGCGCGCACGGTTTCGTCGAGCGCGAGCCCGAGGGGCAGCGGATGCTCGGCGTAGTGGCAGGCCCGGATGCCGGGACTGAGCTGCAGTAGGGTGGTAAGAGTCGGTATGCTGAGCGCCGGCATATCCACCGGAACGATAAGCAGCCGTATGCTGTCGGGCGTGCCGGCAAGCGTTGTCACCACCGCATGAATTCCGCCGAGCGGTCCGAGCTCCGGCTGCCGATCCGGCACGCTGGTGTAACCCGTACGCGGCGGTCCGCTGACGAGCACGCGGCACGCGCCGCTTGCCTGCAGCAAGGCCGCCATATGCTCCAGCAGGGTCCGGCCGCGATAGGGGAGCATCGCCTTGTCCCGTCCCATGCGCGCGGAGCGCCCGCCGGCGAGCACGATGCCGACAAAGCCGGCGGCCGTCGGCGCCTGCCAGTGTTTCACGTCCCCTCCGGCCAGCGGATGCGTTCGGCGCCGCTGTACACGTTGAAGCGCCCCTCGCGCAGGAAACCCACCAGGGTCACGCCGTAACGGCGCGCGAGCTCCACCGCGAGACTTGAAGGTGCGCCGACCGAGGCGAGAAACGGGATACCGGCGAGTATCGATTTGTGCACCAGCTCGAAGGCCGCCCGTCCGCTGAACAGCACCACCGAGTCGGAAGCGGGCAGGCGTCGTTCGAGCAGCAGCGTGCCCACGAGCTTGTCGGTGGCATTGTGACGCCCCACGTCTTCCCGCTGTACCAGCAGGCGTCCCTGAAGGTCGAA
Organism: Natronospirales bacterium; assembly: GCA_021816765.1. GTDB lineage: Bacteria > Pseudomonadota > Gammaproteobacteria > Natronospirales > REEB76 > REEB76. The sequence continues at coordinate 6,645 of JAKAXB010000005.1, forward strand.
CAGGGCGCTGGCGTGCAAACCGCCGGTGCGGGCGAACAGAGACTGGGATTTTTCGAGACTGCGGCGCATGCCGAACAGCGTCTCGGGTTCGAGCAGGAATTCCCCCCGCGGTTTCCTCGGGCAGGAGGTTTGCACCCAATCGAGTGCGGCTTTGCCGCAGATGCCGCAGCTTGCAGACGTGAAAACATGCCGCGAGAGGCGTTCGGCGTCGAAGCTGACCTGCGGCGCCAGATATACCGTGACGATGTTGTATTGCTGATCTTCCTCGACGTCGGTGCAATAGCCGATGCGCGCGACCTCGTCGGCGCTGTGCAACGCTCCCTCGGCATGCAGGAAGCCGGCCGCAAGTTCGAAATCGTGGCCGGGAGTGCGCATCGTGACCGCGATGGAATGCTGTTTCCAGCCGTCCGCCGCCGGCACCCGCACGCGGATTTCCATGGGCTCTTCGCCCGCGACCTCGTCGCTCCGGTCCTCACGCCTGGCATCCTGCAAGTGCGCGATCCGCACGCGCTCGATGGAGCGGCCGCGCTTCACCCGCGACCGGTCCAGCGCAAGAATCTCATCCAGCACCGGGTCCATGGATCTCCGATCTAGGCGGCATGTGCCGTGGTTTTTTTGTTGACCTCGCCGGTCTGCGAGCGGCGCAGGCGCGCGATCACATCGCGGTAGGCGGGAATCTTGGCGAGGGGCGAGCGCGCGCTGCCGGACACCAGCACGTTGCCTTCGGGCCAGTACATCTCCAGCGTGCCGGGACGCACATCGGCGGTGAATACCCGGCCGGCATAGCGGCCATAGTCGTTTTCCAGCACCACACTATCGCCGTCGTGCAGGCCGAGTCGCCCGCGGTCAGCGGCACTGATCATGACCGCATCCCGCGGCAGTCCGGTGGCTGGATCGCTTTCCTCGTGGACGTTGCTGTTGAACTGCTTGCCGCGCCGTTGTACCACCTGGAAGTTGTCTGCGGGCGGCTGCACCCCGGCGAGCGTGGTCGGTTGGAAGTGAGCTTTGCCGTCGGCGGTCGGAAACTTCCAGCCGGCGCACAGCAGGCGCCCGCCGTACTGGAAATTGTCACCCTCCCGCGTGAGTTTTTCGATGCCGGCATACATCGGTATCACGCGGGCGATTTCGGCGCGGATGGCGGCGGTGTCGGCGAAACCGAGTTTATCCTGCCATTCGGGTCGTATGCGTCGTGCGAGTTCCATATATACCTGCCACTCGGGACGTGCCTCGCCGATGCGCGGTCCGGGAATCTCGGGACTGAAGATGATGCGCCGTTCGGTGGTGGTTTCGGTCACACCTCCCGGCATCTCGTAACGGGTGGCCGCGGGCAGCAGCAGCACCGCATCCTGTCCCGGCTCGATGAACATCTGGGAGGAGGGCACGATGTCGAAGTGCACGCGCAACCTGATATGCGAGTAGGCGCCCAGGACGCGCTCCGGATCGGGCAGTACCTCGTGGAAGTCGCCGCCGGTTGCAAACAGGATGTCGGTGCCGCCGCGATCGGCCACCTCGATCATCTCGGCGGTGGTGAGTCCGACCTTGCCGGGCACCGGGAAGCCCCATAGCCCGGACAGCTTGCGGGCGTTATCCTCATTGACCGCGAGTCCGCCCGGGAAGGCCGTGGCATAGGCGCCCATCTCCGCGCCGCCCTGCACCCCGGAGTGACCGCGCACCGGCATCAGGCCGCAGCCTTCGCGTCCCACGAAGCCACGGGCCAGGGCCAGGTTCACGATCGAATAGACGTTGTCCTCGCCGCAGGCGTGCTGGGTGATGCCCATACCCCAGACGAACACCGCGCGCTCGGCCTCGCCGACCATGCGCGCGAAGGCCTCCATCTCCGCTTCCGACACTCCGCTGGAGCGCTCCAGCTCCGCCCAAGGCAGCGCCCGGGCCGCGGCGATCACCTTGTCGAAGTCGGTGGTGTGCTCGCGCACGAAGCTTTCCTTCATGAGACCGAGATCGGCCAGCTTGCGTAGTGCACCATTGAAGAATGCCACGTCGCCGCCCGGGCGCACCTGGAAGAAACGGTCGGTGAGGCGCGTGCCGAACAGCGCGCTCTCCAGGTCCGAGGGCACCCAGTTCAGTTCCATGGCGGGTTCGCGAAACGGGTTCACCACCGCCACTTTGGTGCCGGCCTTGCGTGCATAGAACAGGTACTTGGTCATCATCGGCTGGTTGTTGGCGACGTTGGAGCCGACGAACACCACCAGATCGGTGCCGATCAGGTCCTTGTAGCTGCAGGTGGTGGCGGCCACGCCGAGCGCGGCCTTGAGGCCGAAGGTGCTGGGCGAGTGACAGATGCGCGCGGCGTTGTCCACGTTGTTGGTGCCGATGGCACGCGCCATTTTCTGGAAGGCGTAATAGTTCTCGTTGGGTTCGCCGCGGCTGGTCATGTAGAAATAGGTACGCTCCGGGGAGCTGGAGCGGATGCTTGCGGCAATCAGTCCCAGCGCTTCATCCCAGCTCACGCGCCGGAAGCCGGCTTCACCCCGGCGGCGCAACATCGGGTAGGGGATGCGGCCGAGGGCGCGCAAGGCCTTGCCGCCGAGCTTGGCGAGTGCCGCAGCGTCGGCGAGCCGCGCAGCATTGAAGGCCGGCAACGTGCTGAGGCGCAGCAGGCGCAGGCGCACGTTGCACACATGGATGTTCTCCATGGTCCAGTCGTGCATGCCGGTGGTGCCGAGCGAGCAGCCGTCGCACACGCCATGGTTGAGGATGCGCCAAGCGTAGTCGAGGTTGTCGCGGTTCTCGCGCAGCGCGCGGAATATCTCGCGGAAGTTTTCCACTTGGCGCAGGGGCAGCCAGCTTGCCCACAGGGAGGGTTGCCAATGCCGGGCGGGTGGACGTACGGGATCAATCGGGCGCGGTGGCCGCAGGGCCTCGCGTGCCAGCGACAGGACGGCACTGAGCCTGTTCATGGTTAACCCTCCCAAGGTCTTCTTAACAGGTGATCGTGCACCGTTGTAAACCCCCGGATGACGGCTGTCCAGAGCGTCGCAGAATGGCATGCATGCAGCCGCCCGACGCGGGCTTTTGCGACGGCCGCCTGTTCCTGCCTGCGGACCCCAGCTGCAGGGCGTGGCAGAACCGCCTCTTGACAAGAGGGACAGAGGGGGGGTACATACCGCGACTACTTGTGCGCGTGGCGCACGTTCCTCAGGCATCTCCTGAATTAAGGGGGCGTTATGCTGAACCGGTGGTGGATTGCGGCGGGGGGCGTGCTCATGCAGCTCGCTCTGGGTGCGGTGTATGCGTGGAGCGTGTTCGTCAAGCCACTGGCGACCTCGTTCGGATGGAACATTGCACAAATCACACTGACATTTTCAATTGCCATTCTAGTACTTGGGTTGGGTGCTTTTTTTGGCGGGCTGTGGATGAACCGCAAGGGACCGCGCGTGGTGGGAATCGCGGCGGGGGTTCTGTATGGACTCGGCGTGCTGCTGGCGAGTTTGTCCGCACATAAACTGGGCGTGCTGTATTTGACCTACGGCGTGCTCGGCGGCTTGGGGGTCGGTCTCGGTTATATCGTGCCGGTGGCGACCCTGGTCAAGTGGTTCCCGGACAAGCGCGGCTTGATCACCGGCATTGCGGTGGCGGGCTTTGGCGCCGGCGCGTTGATCACCGCCCCGGTTGCCGCCTGGCTGATCAACCAAGTCGGCGTACTCGAAACCTTCAGGATCCTCGGCATCATTTATTTCTTCATGGTGACCATCGGCGCGCTGGTCATGCGCAATCCGCCCGCAGGGTGGGCGCCGCAGGGCTGGACGCCCTCGGAACGCATGCAGTCGCAGCGCAGCGCACGTGATTACACCTTCAAGGAAGCACTAGGCACCTGGCAGTGGTACGCGCTGTGGGGAATCCTGTTCCTTAACGTGTTCGCCGGCATCAGCATCATTTCCCAGGCGGCGCCCATGGCCCAGCAGCTCACCGGGGTTACGGCGCTGGTCGCGGCCGGCATGGTGGGCATCATCTCCATCGCCAACGGTACCGGGCGGCTGGCTTGGGCCTGGTTGTCGGATGCCATCGGGCGACGCAACGTGTTTATCACTATGTACCTTCTGCAGGTGCTGATCTTCTTTGCGATTCCCTACATGCATGGTTTTGCGCTGTTAACGAGTCTCGCCTTTATCGTGCTGCTCTGCTACGGCGGCGGGTTTGGCACCATGCCGGCATTTGCCACCGACTATTTCGGTTCGAAGAACATCGGACCAATCTATGGGCTGATGCTGACTGCCTGGGGCTTTGGCGGGGTGCTGGGGCCGATGCTCACCGCTTTCCTGCGTGAGAGCACCGGCGGCTACGCACAGGCACTGCACATCATTGCGGTGGTTCTGCTGCTCGCCACGATTCTTCCGATCGTGGTGCGGCGCCCGGCAAGCAGCGCCTAGTGCAGGTGAGCCGCGCGCATCGGATCCATCCGCAACGGAACGGAATGTTTGCCGGAAAGTGGGCAAGGTGGTGCGCGGTTATCCTGCTCGCGTTTTCTTTTAACGCGGGTGCGGATGCGCAGGTACGGGTTCCGCAGGAGGCACTACGGGTCGCCGTAGCGGCTGATTTCTACAGGCCGCTTCAGGTAGTGGCCAGCGCCTTCACCCGCGAGTCCGGTATCCGTGTCATTGTGAGCCCCGGTTCTTCCGGCGGACTCTATGCCCAGATCACGAACGCGGCTCCTTATGATATTTTTCTGTCGGCGGATGCGGAATATCCGCGCCGGCTTGTGGCAGCCGGGCTGGCCGCGGGCCCGAGCCGCTTCACTTACGCTCTCGGCGTGCTGGTGCTGTGGGGCGGGCAGGCTCGCCCACCGGCCGGGCCGGCGGCGCTTCGCGATGCGCGCTTCGCGCATGTGGCGCTGGCCAATCCACGCCTCGCACCCTACGGGCGGGCGGCGCAGGAAGTGCTTGCGCGGCTCGGCGTTCTTGAACCGCTGCGCTCACGGCTCGTCTTCGGCGAGGATGTGGGGCAGACGCTGCAATTCGCCCTGAGCGGCGCGGCGCAGTATGCCTTCGTATCGCGTGCGCAGCTGCTGGCCGCCGGTCTGTGGCAGCGCGGCTCGCACTGGCTTGTGCCGGCAACTCTGTACACGCCGATTGAACAGCAGGCAGTGTTGCTGGTACACGCCCGGGATCCGGAGGCGGCACGCCGGTTCCTGCGATTTCTGCGCGGACCGGCCCGCCCCCTAATCATGCGACTCGGCTACCGCCTGCCGCAAGCTGCAGGATTCCAACCGCCTGCCCACCGGTGAGCACTTCGACACCATTCGCGATGTTTGATTGGTCACCTCTGGTTCTGAGTCTGGAACTCGCCGTGGTCACGACCGTCTTGCTACTGCTCGCCGGAATCCCGCTCGCCTGGTGGCTGGTGCGGCGCAAGACTCTTGTGCGCCGCGTCGCCTACGCGCTGGTGGCTCTGCCGCTCGCCCTGCCGCCAACCGTGCTCGGTTTTTATCTGCTACTGGCGCTCGGTCCGCACGGACCGCTGGGCGCGCTTGCGGTGCACTGGACCGGTGCGAGCTTTGCGTTTACTTTCTCCGGTCTGGTGATCGCCTCCATGGTGTATTCTCTGCCGCTGGTGGTGCAGCCGCTGACTTCAGGGTTTGAGCGGCTGGATGCACGCCACCTGGAGACCGCGGCACTGCTCGGTGCCGGTCCCTGGGATCGGCTGGTGAGCGTAGTGGTGCCGTTATTGCGCGCCGACCTGCTGACAGCCAGCGTGCTCGGCTTTATCCATACTTTCGGCGAGTTCGGTGTGGTGCTGATGGTTGGCGGTGATATCCCCGGCCGGACGCGCGTGCTGTCACTGGCGATTTACGATCACGTGCAGGCGCTCGAATACCACCAGGCGGATCTGCTGTCGGCGGTCGCTGTCGGCATGAGCTTCACGGCGCTGCTGCTGCTTTATCTTGCGCAGGGGCGGCGCTGACCGGCGTGCTCGCGTTCTGCGTGCGGCTGCGGCAGGGGGCATTTGTGCTGGAGGCGCAGGGCGATTTGCCGGCGCAGGGGCGCAGCGTAATCTTCGGACCTTCCGGTGCGGGCAAGACCACGCTGCTCAGGCTCCTTGCTGGCCTCAATCATGGCGCGGAGGCGCGGGTTTTTTACCGGGATGAACTCTGGGAGGACCGGGATCGGCACATTTTCATCCCGCCGCACCGCCGCCGCGTCGGCTTGGTATTTCAGCATCCGGTTTTCCTGCCCGGCTGCACGGTGGAGGAAGCGTTGCGCTACGCATGGCGCCGCTGCCCGGCTGCGGAGCGTCGCGTCGGCTTTGCCGATACTGTCGAGCGCTTCAGGCTCGGTCCGCTGCTCTTGCGGAAGGCGGACACCCTCTCTGGCGGGGAGCGCCAGCGCGTGGCGCTGGTGCGGGCACTGCTTGCTTCACCACGTCTGCTGCTGCTTGATGAGCCGTTCTCCGGGATTGACGAGGAGGCGCGTGCGGCGCTGCTGCATGAGCTTGAAGAACTGCAGGCCGCCCTGGTTTTGCCCATGGTGTACGTAACCCATGCGGCACGGGAGGCGGTGCTTTTCGGCGAGCATTTGTTGCTGCTGGAGGATGGCCGGGTCCGCGCCTTGGGTCCGGCGGATGACTTGATGGCGGATGTTTCCTTGCCGCTCGCCCGCCGCCCCGATGCGGCGGTCGCGATCAATGCCGAATTTGTCCAGCACGATGCACAGGACCGGGTGAGCCGCCTGACTTTTGCCGGCGGCGAATTCTGGGTGAGCGAAAATCTCCCGCGCGCACGCGGCGTCCGGCGACGCGTGCTCGTGCATGCCCGGGATGTGAGCCTGGCGCGCGAGCGCCCGCAGGCGACGAGCATACTCAATGTCCTGCCGGCACGCGTCGTCGCGCTCGCTGAACTGCCGGATGCCGCAGTCGTGGTTTCCCTGCGCATCGGCGCCAGCCCCCTGCTCGCCCGCGTGAGCCGTCGTTCGGCGCGTGAGCTGGGTCTGCAGCCGGGATTTTCCGTGTATGCACAGATCAAGAGCGTGGCGATGCTGAGCAGTTGAGCGGTGCGGTATACGCCAAATTGTTATTACGCCACCGGCCGATTCCGGCATGCCGGGCAGTCGGGCCGGCGGTCAATGGCGAACACAGTGATACGGCCGTTGCGCGCATCGTAGCGCAGCAGCCGTCCGGTTAAAGGTATGCCGGTTCCGGTCAGGAGTTTCAGCGTCTCCACGGCTTGCAGACTCCCGATCACCCCCACAAGGGGACCGAGCACGCCGCCGCGTTCGCAGTTCTCGATCGATTCCCGGGTATCCGGGTGCAGACAGGTGAGGCAGGGACTCTCGCATCTGCGCAGATCAAAAATGGCGAGCCGCCCCTCCCAGCGTAAAGCCGCGCCGGAAACCAACGGGCGGCGGTGGGTGATGCAGGCCGCATTGACCGCGGCCCGCGTGACGAAGTTATCGCTGCCGTCGAGCACAATATCGCTCGTCGCGACGGCTGTCTCAAGCGCCGCTCCGGCGAGCCGTGTATCGAGTACCTCGACTCCAATTGAAGGGTTGAGTGCCAGCAGTGCAGCGTGCGCCACCTGTACCTTGCGTTGTCCCAAGTCCGCCGTCCGGTACAAGATTTGACGTTGCAGGTTGGTTTCATCCACGGTGTCGAAGTCAGCGAGCAGTAACCGGCCGATGCCGGCGGCGGCGAGGTACAGCGCGGCGGCAGAACCCAGCCCCCCCAGCCCGACGATGAGTGCGCTCGCACGGGCGAGTCGTGCCTGCGCGGTTTCCCCGAAGTCAGGCAGCACCAGGTGCCTGGCATAACGATGGCTCATGTTCTCAGGCCGGTAGGACAAAAAGTTCTCGCTATAGAGGCTTCCTGGTTGCGAGAATCCTGAATTGCGGTGATGCCGCTGGATTAAAGTCATCTAATGATACGCCGCTGATATTGAGCCCGATATCCCAGGCACAGGCTCCGCCAAAGTCCCTAGAATACATAAGTTTCGTGCCGTACCTTGAGTGTAGTGCAAGGGCCCACGGAAACACCACACACCCGGCATAAGTGGAGCCGCCAACCAAGGGCATCGCAATCAACACCGCCGCATTCTGTGCAGCCGAGAGTAAAACCCAACAGAAACGCTGAACATTCGGCAAGAGGTTCTCCAAATCTCGCACGGTCTAATGCAATGAAGGAGAATATTTCAGATAAATCAATGAGGCACGACCTGTCTGGCTCGCTGCCAAGTGTTCCTGGTCTGACAAAGCACGGTCATCCCAATGTGTTGCCCGGGTCCGTACATTCCTGTGCGGGCGCTTATCCGGATTGACCGGCTTGTTTGCTTGGCCGGACGATAGAAAACCGTATGCTTCCTGTACCCATCAACAGCCTGTTTTTCAAGCACTTACCTCCCAAGTTTGTATAATGGCGGTAGAGGGCGGGCCTCGCCGCAGTCGCGGGCACACAGGTTTTCTCAAGTCTTTGATATACTTGGAAAATCATGTAATCGGGTGGATGACCCCAAGCGGCCGTTCTTGGCGAAAGTGGCGGAACTGGTAGACGCGCTGGATTTAGGTTCCAGTGGGGCAACCCGTGAGAGTTCGAGTCTCTCCTTTCGCACCAGTGCGCGGCGGCAGGCTTTTTGAAACTATGCGATCCGGCTCCAGCCGGGTTGCTTAATCGAGGTAATCAGTCCATGCAGGTTTCAGTCGAGACTACCGGCGGTCTTGAACGCCGCATGAAAGTGCAGGTGCCGGCTGAGCGTGTGGAACGCGAGGTGGAGCAGCGGCTCAAATCACTGGGCAAGCGCGCCAAGATCAACGGCTTTCGTCCGGGCAAGGTGCCGCTTGAAGTGGTAAAGAAACGCTTTGGCAACGAGGTTCGGCAGGAGGTGTTGGGGGATATATTGCGTGATACCTGCAATGAAGCCTTCCTGCAGGAGAAACTGACTCCTGCCGGTGGTCCACGCATTGATTCAGTGAGTAACGCACCCGGCAAGGATTTGGAATATACCGCCACTTTCGAAATCTATCCCGAGATCAAATTGGCCGGCATCGAAACCATCAAAGTGGAACGTCCGGTGGCGGAAGTCACCGAGGCTGATATTGATGCCATGGTGGATAACCTGCGTCACCAGCGCGCCGCCTGGGAAGCCGTGCAGCGCGGTGCGCAAAAAGGCGATCGCGTGCAGCTTGACTTCGAGGGCAGCGTGGATGGCGGGGTGTTTCCGGGCGGCAAGGGTGAGAATGCCACTGTGGTGCTGGGTGAAGGCCGCATGCTGGAGGATTTTGAGAAGGGTCTGGACAATATCCGCGCGGAGGAAACCCGCGAGTTCGATGCGCATTTCCCCGATGACTATCATGTCAAGGAGGTGGCGGGTAAAACAGCGCACTTCAGGGTGGCAGCGCATCGCGTGGAGAGGGAAAAGCTGCCCGAGTTGGATGAGATTTTCTGCAACAGCTTCGGTGTCACGGAAGGTGGTATTGCCGCGTTGCGTGCCGAAGTGACTGAGAATATGCGGCGTGAGATGCGGGAAGGTGTGCGCCGCCGCATGAAAGATCAGGTGCTGGAAGCGCTGCTCGCCGCGAACCCGGTGGAGATCCCCGGGGCTCTGCTGGATGAGGAAATCGAGCACATGCGTCAGGCAGCGCTGACGCGCATGGGTGTCAAGGATGGCAAAAAGGGAGGGGGGCTGCCGCGCGAGCTTTTCATGGAGCAGGCAAAGCGGCGTGTTGCTCTCGGTCTGCTCATCGGTGAGATCATCGGCAAGCAACAGCTGCATGTGGATGAGAAGCGCATGGACGAACGCCTGCAACACATGGCCAGCGATTACAGTAATCCGGCGGAAGCTATGCGCAGCATGCGCTCAAATCCGGCGGTGCTGCGCCAACTGGAAACGCTCGTACTGGAGGACCAGGCGGTGGATTGGCTGCTGGAGAAGGTGGCTGTCACCGATAAGCCCACCACCTTCCAGGAATTGATGCACTTCCACGAACACGGTGATGTGCATACCCATGACTGAAACCACTGACTAGACAGAGGATGACATGAACAAAGCCGGAGAAATTCAAGGGCTTAATCTTGTTCCCATGGTCGTGGAGCAGACCGCACGCGGGGAACGTGCCTACGACATATATTCGCGCCTGCTCAAGGAGCGGATAGTGTTCATCGTGGGTGCCATTGACGATTACGTGGCGAACCTGGTGGTAGCGCAGTTGCTGTTTCTGGAATCTGAGAACCCGGACAAGGACATCAGCCTGTATATCAACTCGCCGGGAGGGGTGGTAACCGCGGGCTTGTCCATCTACGACACCATGCAGTTCGTGAAACCGGATGTGTCCACGATTTGTGTCGGTCAGGCGGCCAGCGCCGGGGCACTGCTGCTGGCGGGCGGCGCCAAAGGCAAGCGCTACTGCCTGCCGCATTCCCGCATGATGATTCACCAGCCCTCCGGAGGGGCGCAGGGTCAGGCCACGGATATAGATATTCATGCCCGGGAAATCCTGCACCTGCGTGAGCGTCTGAATGAGATCATGGCCAAGCATACCGGCCAACCTATCGAGCGAATTCAACAGGATACGGAACGCGACCGCTTCCTGGGCGGGGAGGAAGCGGTCAAGTACGGACTGATTGACTCCATACGGGAAAGGCGCGCCGTCAAGCTATAGATTTAGGAGGGAACGGAAACCGGCCGGGAGCATCCAAGGGATTATGGATAGCGCTCTTGAAGCGGTCGGTAAAAATCCCCATAGTATTTCCCCGGGGCAGGGCGTTCAGGCGAAATCCGAGGTAATCTTAAGACATGGCAGATGAAACGCGCGGTAAAGGCGAGGACGGCGGCAAGCTGTTGTACTGCTCCTTTTGCGGCAAGAGCCAGCATGAGGTGCGCAAGCTTATTGCCGGCCCATCTGTGTATGTGTGCGACGAGTGCGTCGAACTGTGTAATGACATTATCCGCGAGGAGATGCAGGAGCAGGCACAGACCACCCGTAACAAACTGCCACGACCGCAGGAAATCAAGTCGGTGCTGGACCAGTATGTCATCGGCCAGGAGCGCGCCAAGAAGATTCTTTCCGTCGCCGTTTACAACCACTACAAGCGCCTGGAAGTGCGCAATACGCGCAACAAGGACGATGTGGAACTCGCCAAGAGCAACATTCTTCTCATCGGGCCCACCGGTTCCGGCAAGACGCTGCTGGCGGAGACACTTGCACGCCTGCTGAATGTGCCCTTCACCATAGCCGATGCCACCACGCTCACGGAAGCGGGCTATGTGGGGGAGGATGTGGAGAATATCATTCAGAAGCTCCTGCAGAAGTGCGACTATGATGTGGAAAAGGCCCAGACCGGTATAGTTTATATAGACGAGATCGATAAGATTTCCCGCAAGTCGGATAATCCATCCATCACCCGCGACGTATCCGGCGAAGGTGTGCAGCAGGCGCTGCTGAAACTCATTGAGGGCACCATCGCCTCGGTACCGCCCCAAGGCGGACGCAAGCATCCACAGCAGGAATTCCTGCAGGTGGATACCACTAATATCCTGTTCCTTTGTGGTGGCGCATTCGCAGGGCTCGATAAGGTTATTCGTAACCGCACCGAGAAGAGCGGCATCGGCTTTATGGCCGAGGTCAAAGGCAAGGCCGAAGCCAAGAACGTGGGCGAGGTGTTACAGGATGTGGAACCCGAAGACCTTATCAGGTTCGGCCTGATTCCGGAGTTCGTGGGGCGCCTGCCGGTGGTGGCGACCCTTGATGAGCTGGACGAGAATGCGCTGGTGCGTATCCTCACTGAGCCCAAGAATGCCATCACCAAGCAGTATCAGAAGTTGTTCGACATGGAAAGCTGTGATCTCGAAATCCGCGAGGATGCACTGCGCAGTACTGCCCGTCGCGCCATGGAACGTAAAACCGGTGCCCGCGGCTTACGCACGGTTCTGGAGCATGTGCTGCTCGATATCATGTACGAGCTGCCGTCTATGGAGCATGTCTCCAAGGTGGTGGTTGATGAATCGGTCATCAGCGGTGAAAACAAGCCTTACATCATCTACGAACGCGAGAAGAAACAGCTTGCCGCCTCGGACGGCTGAAACAGCCGACCAACCAGTTGAAAGTTGCGGCATCCGCCCACATTCTTTATTGACCGGCCGCAAGCTTGCCGGTAGTCTCTTAATCCGGGTATTTATGCAGGATTCAGTGTGATCAGCGAAACGCATCAATCCGATCTGCTTGAGGGTCAGCCTGTTCTTGTGCCGGTACTGCCGCTGCGCGATGTGGTGGTGTACCCGCACATGGTGATTCCGCTTTTCGTAGGGCGCGACAAGTCCATCAAGGCCCTGGACCATGGTATGCAGGCGGGCAAGCAAATTCTGCTGCTGGCGCAGAAAACCCCGGAAGTGGACGATCCCAGAGAAGGTGACCTGAACCGTGTCGGTACTCTGGCCACCATCCTGCAACTGGTAAAGTTGCCCGACGGCACCGTGAAGGTGCTGGTGGAAGGCGGAGACCGGGCGCGCGTCCTGCAAATGAACGACGGGCAGTATTTTTCCGCACTGGTGACCGTAGTGCGTCCACGTGGCCAGTACGACGAACGCGAAGTGGACGTACTCATGCGCTCGGCACTGTCCCTTTTTGATCAGTACGTCAAGCTCAATAAAAAGATTCCACCGGAATTGCTGACCTCCCTCGCGGGCATTGACGCGCCAGGTCGTCTTGCGGACACCATCGCGGCGCATATGCAGCTCAAACTCGATGAAAAACAGAAGATTCTCGAGCTGGAGGATGTGCGTGAACGGCTCGAATATGTCATGGCCCTCATTGAGGGTGAAATTGACATCCTGCAGATCGAGAAGCGCATTCGCGGGCGCGTAAAGCAGCAAATGGAAAAAAGTCAGCGCGAGTACTATCTGAATGAGCAAATGAAGGCCATTCAGAAGGAACTCGGCGAGCTGGAAGACGCCCCCAACGAGCTTGAAGAGCTGGAAAAGAAAATCCAGAAATCGGGCATGTCAAAGGAAGCCAGGGGCAAGGCCATGTCCGAATACAACAAGCTCAAGCTCATGTCGCCCATGTCCGCGGAAGCGACCGTGGTGCGTAACTACATTGACTGGCTGGTGAACGTGCCGTGGCGAAAGCGCACGCGCGTGCGCCATGACCTTGAAGCTGCGGAAAAAGTGCTGGAAGAGGATCATTACGGTCTGGACAAGGTCAAGGAACGGATTCTTGAATATCTGGCCGTACAACAGCGCGTGAACAAACTCAAGGGACCTATCCTGTGTCTCGTGGGTCCGCCCGGAGTGGGCAAAACCTCCCTGGGCCAGAGCATTGCCCGGGCCACCAACCGCAAGTTTGTGCGCATGTCCCTGGGCGGCGTGCGCGATGAGGCGGAGATCCGCGGCCATCGCCGTACTTACATAGGCTCCATGCCCGGCAAGATACTGCAGAACATGGCCAAAGTGAGCGTGCGTAATCCGCTGTTCCTGCTGGACGAAGTGGACAAGATGTCCATGGATTTTCGCGGGGATCCCTCATCGGCGCTGCTCGAGGTTCTGGATCCAGAACAGAACAACACCTTCAACGATCACTATCTGGAAGTGGATTTCGATCTTTCCGAGGTGCTGTTCGTGGCCACCGCCAATACCATGAACATTCCGGCGCCGCTGCTGGATCGCATGGAGGTGATCCGTCTGCCGGGGTACACGGAGGATGAAAAAATCAACATTGCCATGCGCTACCTGGCGCCGAAACAGATGCGCAACAACGGTCTGAAGCCCGCCGAACTGGTCATCGGCGGAAGTGCCATTACGGATATCATCCGTTACTACACGCGCGAGGCAGGTGTGCGCAACCTGGAGCGCGAGATTTCCAAGATCTGCCGCAAGGTAGTGAAAGGTCTGCTGCTCAAGCCGCGTGACAAGCAGGTGCATGTACTACCGCGCAACCTGGATGATTATCTGGGTGTGCGCCGCTTCCGCTATGGACGTGCCGAGGACCACGACCAGGTGGGGCAAGTCACTGGTCTCGCCTGGACCGAAGTGGGCGGCGAACTCCTCACCATCGAGGCCACCGTGGTGCCCGGCAAGGGCAAGTTGATCCATACCGGACAATTGGGCGGTGTCATGCAGGAGTCCATCCAGGCTGCCATGACTGTAGTGCGCAGCCGCGCATCTCTGCTGGGTATCGAACCGGACTTCCATCAGAAATATGATGTGCATATCCATGTGCCTGAAGGCGCCACACCCAAGGATGGACCCAGTGCCGGTATCGGCATGTGCACTGCGCTGGTGTCGGCACTTACTAAGATTCCCGTACGCGCGGATGTAGCCATGACCGGCGAAATCACCCTGCGCGGTGAAGTGCTTCCCATAGGCGGTCTCAAGGAAAAGTTGCTGGCAGCGCATCGAGGTGGTCTCGGTATCGTGCTGATTCCACAGGAAAATGAGAAAGATTTGGTGGAGATACCGAAGAACATCAAGGGTGCACTCGATGTGCGGCCGGTGCGCTGGATAGATGATGTATTCAAATTGGCGCTGCAGCACATTCCAGAGCCCAAAACCATCGGGCAGGCGGAGGAATCGGGCCCGCAGGCGGATCTGGTCGCCCCGAAAAATGAACCGGAAAGTGTGCGGGCCCATTAGCCCTTTCAAGTTGACAAGCGCGCGCGGCCACCTGTATAAACCCTGCGAATTACCGCGGGCAGAACGTTGAAACAGCTTGTATGCTGTATTGTTACACACAGCGAGCAAGCAAAATGTGTATTTGATACCCCAACTGAGGGGACTCTTCATTATCAACACTGAGGCAACCAGGGGACACAACACCATGAACAAGGCTGAATTGATCAACGCGGTGGCCGAAGCCACCAAACTTTCCCACGCGGATGCGGACCGTGCCGTGCAGGCCGTGCTTCACTCCATTACCGGAGCGCTCAGGATAGGCGACCAAGTTGTATTGGTGGGCTTTGGCACATTCGCGGTGAAGCAGCGTGCCGCCCGCACCGGCCGTAACCCGCAGACCGGTCAGACCATCCAGATCGCAGCGAGCAAGGTTCCAGGCTTCAAGGCTGGCAAAGCCCTGAAGGATGCCGTAAACTGAAGCGCTCTCTCGGGGGTGCTTAGCTCAGCTGGGAGAGCATCGCCTTTACACGGCGAGGGTCGGGGGTTCGATCCCCTCAGCACCCACCACCCGCTGCGGAGTGGTAGTTCAGCTGGTTAGAATACCGGCCTGTCACGCCGGGGGTCGCGGGTTCGAGTCCCGTCCACTCCGCCAAACTGAAGTCCCGCAAAAGGGCGCCCGCATGGCGCCCTTTTTTGCTGACTTTGTGATTAATCTATTGTCAGGCTTCCAGGGTGACTCGTCATGGTGATACAAGCGTTCCGAGACAATATACCCAAATGGCTCACAGGTATTATCCTGGCATTGATCATCGGACCGTTCGCGCTGTGGGGCATAAATTCCTACTTCTCTGCTTCGGGCAACACATCGGTTGCCAAGGTTAATGGTACGGAAATTTCCCCACAGGATTTTCAGCAGGCTTATCAGGGGCGTTATCAGCAGCTACAACAGATATTCGGCGCCGCGTTTCAGCCGGGGATGATCAACGAAAAACAGTTGCGCGATGAGGTGTTGCAACAACTCATCAATGAAACCCTGCTAGACCAGGAGGTGGGCAAACAGCATTACGGCGTCAGCGATGCCCAGCTGGTTGCGGCGGTGCAGCAGATATCGGCGTTTCAGGTGGATGGCAAGTTTTCTTCGCGAGTGTATCAGTCAACCCTGACTAATGTCGGCATGACGCCTGCCATATTTGAACAGCGCGAGCGCCAGAGCCTCGCTGTAAGTCAACTGCAGAATGCCATCCAGAACAGTGCATTTGCCACGCCCCAGGAGCTGGCAAATAACCTGGCAGTGAAGGATGAACAGCGTCGGATTGCCTACCTCACTGTTTCCGCGAAGCAGTATCTTGATCGGGCCAAAGTATCCGATGCCGACATTGCTGCCTATTACAAGACACATACCAGCCAATTCATGACACCGGAAAAAGTCACGCTGGATTATGTGGAACTGAATGAGGCGCAGATGGCAAAAAGTGTGCAGGCAAGCGATGCGCAGTTGCAGGCCATATACCGACAGCAGATCAGCTCGTTTAAGCAGGACGAAGCACGCAAGGCGCAGCACATTCTCATTGCCGTAAGCGGCAATAATCCGAAGGCGGCTGCCGCCGCCAAAGCCAAGGCGGAAGATATCCTCAAGCAGATCAGAGCCGGCGCGAATTTTTCCAAATTGGCTGAAAAATATTCCGACGACCCGGGTTCCGCAAAAAACGGCGGCAATCTAGGCTGGATCCAGCGCGGTCAGATGGTGAAGCCCTTCGAAGACGCGCTCTTCAGCATTCCCAAGGTGGGTGATGTGGTGGGGCCCATCCGCACCCAGTACGGGTATCACATTATCAAGCTGGACGGCATCCGCGCGCCCACTACCCAGCCATTCTCCCAAGTACGCAGCCAGTTACTGGCCGCGTATCAGAAGAAGAAAGCAGATGATGAATACTATGCCCTCGGTGACAAGCTGGCGAACCTGGCCTACGAACATCCGGATTCTCTGCAGACGGTGAGCAGGCAACTCAACCTGCCCATTGGCACCGTTGCCGATGTGACGCGCGACAGCGGTACTGGCATTGCTGCCAATCCTGCAGTGCGGCAGAAGGCCTTCAGCAGTGAAGTGCTCAATCAGGGGATGAACAGCAACCCCATTAAGATCGGACCCCATTACGTGGTTGTGATCCGTGTGAAGCGGCACGTGCCGAGTGAACAACGGCCTCTGACCGAGGTACGCGACCAGATTGTTAGTGTTCTCAAACAGCAGCAAGCGGTGCAGCAGGCCGAGCAGAACGCGGTTGCATTGAAGCGCGCCGTCCAATCGGGTAAAGACCCGATGCAAGTGGCAAAAAAGTATGCCGCCACATTTACACAGCCGAAGTTTGTCAGCCGTAACGATGCAAGTGTACCCGCAGCGGTGCTTATGGCTGCTTTCAGTGCTCCCAGGCCTGCGAGCGGCGGGTTGGTGGTGGGTAGGGTGGCGCTTGCTGACGGCGATCAGGCGGTGTTTGTGCTGACGGGAGTGAAAGCAGGTGATGTCATGAGCTTGACGAAGGAACAGCAGATAGCGCAGTTACGGGAACTTGGCCGTCTCAATGGCGAGGCGGAATTTGCCGCCTACCTGGCCAACCTGCGCCAGCACGCAGAAATAAAAGTTTATCCCGCTAATATCCAGGAGTAAGTGCAGCAACCGTGTCTTTGGAAAAAACCAAGCTCGCCATACGGGCCTGGTTTTTGATTGAAACAGGTTGTCAGATACTCATGCCCACGTGACTGTAGCCGGCATCCACATAGAGGATTTCACCGGTGATGCCTGCCGCCAGATCCGAGCACAGGAACGCCGCTGCGTTGCCCACGTCTTCGATGGTGATATTGCGTTTGAGCGGTGCCAATGTTTCTACATGCTCAAGAATCTTGCGGAAGCCGCCGATGCCTGCCGCCGCGAGCGTTTTGATGGGACCCGCGGAAATACCATTGACACGGGTACCCTCGGGGCCGAGGGCATTGGCGAGAAAGCGCACATTGGCTTCCAGGCTCGCCTTGGCGGGGCCCATGACATTGTAATTGGGAATCGCCCGCACCGCGCCCAGATAGGAGAGGGTTACAAGGACGCCGTGGCGCCCCCGCATCAGCGGGCGGCCCGCCTTGGCGAGAGCCACCAGACTGTAGGCGCTGATATCGTGGGCGATGCGAAAGCCTTCGCGGGTCACCACATCGGCATAGTTGCCGGCCAACTGTTCCCTCGGGGCAAAGGCCACGGAGTGTACGATGATATCGAGCCCGTCCCAGTGCCGCTCCAGGGATGCGAAGGCTGTTTCGATTTCAGCATCGCTGGTCACGTCCATGGGCAAGGTGAACTGGGAGCCGAATTCTTCGGCCATATTCACCACCCGCTCCCTGAGACGGTCACCCTGGTAAGTGAAGGCAAGTTCCGCTCCCTCGCGTTTACAAGCACAGGCGATGCCATAGGCGATGGAACGTTCACTGGCAAGGCCGACGATCAGCGCACGTTTACCCGCGAGAAATCCCATGGGAGCTCCTTGGAAACGACCGCACTATACCCTGGAAAACGGGTCCGGTTTAGCTGCTGGCCGCCTGATCCGCCACATCCACATACAGTTTAAGGCGTTCACCGGGATGGATGTAATGGTGTTCGTTGATGTCGTTCCAGTCGGCGATTTCCGCTATGCTCACACGGAAGCGTGTGGAAATGGAATACAGTGAATCGCCTTCGCGCACGGTGTAATAGACAGTGCGCTGAGTATCCTGTGGCCCCGGTCCGATTTCGTAGGCGGTATTTATCGCACGTGCACCGCGCCGCCAAATTACGAGTTTCTGACCCACATGCAGCACACTGCGGGTGTTGAGGCGGTTCCACCGGGCCAGTGCGGCCACTTTGGTGCCATAACGGCGCGCGATAGTCCACAGGGATTCGCCGTTTCTTACGCTGTGCACAATTCGTCCGTGGGATTCATAACGATCAGGCGCGTAATGACTTATGCGTGCAACCCGGGCTTCAGCATGCAGCACGCTATCCGCCAGCGTCCTGCGATCCACGGGTATGAGCAGCATCTGATGCAGGCGGATGAGGGTACCGTGGATGCCGTTGAGTTGTCTGAGCACGGCGACGGTGGTGTGGTAGTCGCGTGCGAGTCCACCGAGGGTATCGCCCTTGCGCACGTCATGCGTGGCCCATTGCACACGGCTATGCGGCGGCAATGTTGCGAGCGCTTTTTCGAACGCGGCCTGTTTGTCGAGCGGCACAAACAGGCTGTAGGGGCCGTCCGGGTCCGTGGCCCAGCGATTGAAACCCGGATTCAGCAGGTACATCTGTTGCGTAGTGATGCCCGCAAGCCTGGCGGCGGTGGCGAGATCAATCTGACCGTGCGTATTCACCCGGGCGAGATAGGGTTTATTGGGAATGGGCGGCAGTTCTACGCCATAGTGCCCGGGGGTGGCCACCAGTCGGCAGATGGCGAGCAATCTCGGTACATAGGCGCGGGTCTCCGCCGGCAGGTCCAGATGCCAGAAGTCGGTGGGCAGACCGAGGCGCTGGTTGCGTTTGATGGCCCAGCTCACCGTGCCACTGCCGGAGTCATAAGCGGCGAGCGCCAGCAGCCAGTCACCATTGAATTCGTTGTGCAGATATTGCAGGTAGTCGAGTGCGGCACGCGTGGAGGCGGCCACATCGCGCCGCCCGTCGTACCACCAGTTCTGCTTCAGGTCGAAATGCCGTCCGGTGCCGTGAATGAACTGCCAAAGTCCCGCGGCACGGGCATTGGAATAAGCAAATGGATCATACGCACTTTCCACCACCGGCAGTAGCGCTATATCGAGCGGCATTTTGCGAGCCTTGATCTGCTGCACGATATAGTAAAGATAGGGTTGTGCGCGATTGGCCACCCGCTGCAGGTATTGGCCATGGTGGATGTACCAGTTCAGCTCACCTTGCACCCGGCCGTCGCCACCGGTGGCTGACAGCGATAGATGCTTGCCGAGATAATTCCAGAGGTTGTTGTATTTGATTTCAGCGGGAGTGATGGTAAGGTCTTCCCACTGGACGAGGGGTGAGTGATCGTTGAGATCCGGAATGGGCGTGTCGGCGTCGGCGCTGATTGCAGTATTCGTGCTGGCGGCGGCGGGAGCCGCCGTGGCAGATGCGGCGGCCGGAGCGGCAGTGCGAGCCGCGCTTGCTGCAGCCCCGTGGTGGAGGGTCGCGCAGCCGCCCAGCAGCAGGCCGCAGGCGCACAGAAAAGCAAGCAAGGTCGTGCGTCGGGTCATTGGTGATGGCTCGTTCAGGTAAAGTTATCTTTCCAGTTTCGGATCACTGCAAATACCTCTACTGGGTCGTGAATTTCATGACCGGCATGCCGCGTGGCGGCAGCCGCCACTGCGGGCTCCCTGCAACGCAGGAAGGGGTTCACCCGGCGTTCCCTGGCCAGCGAACTCGGCAAGGTCGGCACATTCCGGGCCCGCCGCGCCGCGGCCTCTTCAGCATAGCGCAGGATATCCTGATTGCTGGGTTCTACCGCTTGGGCGAACCGCAGGTTAGCCTCCGTGTACTCGTGACCACAGCAGATCGCTGTTGCATCCGGCAGGGCCGCGAGCTTGGCCAGTGAGCGGCTCATCTGCCCGGCGGTACCCTCGAAAAGCCGCCCGCACCCCGCACTGAAAAGCGTGTCGCCGCAGAATACTATATTGTGGCCGTAGTAGGCGATATGCCCGGCGGTATGTCCGGGGATTCCCAGTACCTGGAAGCCGGCTTCCAGTGGCGCAATGTCCACTTGTTGGCCTTCATGGAGTGCCTGGGTCACGGCTGCCATGGGCTCATCTGCGGGGCCGAAAACCGGACAGCCGAATTTCTCCGCAAGTGCCCCCGCGCCGCCCATGTGGTCCGCATGGTGGTGGGTCACGAGCACTGCGACGAGTCGCAGCCTGCGCTCCGCGAGGGCACGGAATACCGGCTCCGCGTCGCCGGGATCCACCGCCGCCGCGGTGTTCATTCCGGCCAGCAGCCAGATGTAGTTGTCACGAAAGGCCGGCAGGGCCACGAGTTCAAAGGACATGTGTGTATGGTAGCGGAGCGCTCGCCGTCCTCCAAACCGGTGATTATTATGCTACTGTCCCGCGGCAGATCATCACCGGAGCATGCTGGCGTGTTGCGTCATGCAGGCTGAACTCGATTCCTGGTTTTCCGAACGTATGGGCTCCTACCTGCTGCGGCAGGAGCGCGCCGTGCTGGCCGAGGCGCTGCCGACCATTTTTGGCTTTTTTCTGGTGCAGGCCGGTCTCTGGGGCCCCGAGGACACCCTGTTGCAGGACAGCCCCATCCGTGCACGCTTCGTACTTGGAAAACACTCGTCCGTGGGAGTGCAGGTGCGCGGGTATCCCGGTTACCTGCCATTCGCCAGCGATGCCGTGGACGCACTGTTATTGCCGCATACGCTGGAGCGCGCCAACGATCCGCACCAGATACTGCGTGAAGCCGAACGCGTCCTCACCGGTGAGGGGCATCTTATAGTGCTGGGATTTCACCCCTGGGGGCTGTGGAGTCTGCGGCAGCGATTGGGTCCGGTGACGCCCTGGGCAGGACACTATGTGCGTGCCGGGCGTTTGCAGGAGTGGTTGGCGGTGCTCGGCTTTGAAACCGTGCGGCTGCGTCATTATCTTTTTCGTCCACCGTTCCAGCACCGCCTGTTGGTGCGTAGTGCGTTTTTCGACCGGCTCCACTGGCGGCTGAGCGCGAGCGCCTATATGCTGGTGGCGCGCAAGCGCGTGTTTGCCGTGACGCCGTTGCGTCTCAAACGCGCCAAACCGCGCCGCGTATTTGCGGGCGTGGCAAAACCCACTATACGGTGAATTTTCGTGAGTGAAGTGGATATCTATACGGATGGTGCATGCCGTGGTAATCCGGGTCCGGGCGGCTGGGCGGCGGTATTACGCGGCACTGACTATGAGAAAATTTTGCAAGGAGCGGAAGCAGAGACCACGAACAATCGCATGGAACTCACGGCGGCCGTGCGTGCATTGGATGCGCTCGGGCAGCCCCGTCGCGTGACGCTCTATACCGATTCGGAGTATGTGCAAAGAGGTATCAGCGAATGGCTGCCGGTATGGAAGACGCGTGGCTGGAAAACCGCCGCCAGGAAGCCGGTGAAGAATCAGGATTTGTGGCAGCAGTTGGATGCGGCGGCTGGCCGGCATGTGGTGAAATGGCGCTGGGTACGCGGGCACGCGGGCAATCCGGGTAACGAGGAGGTGGACCGGCTCGCTAACGCAGCTATAGATGATCTGTTGCGAGTAAAGAGTGCGGAATGAGGAATGAGCGTATGGATTGTGTGATCAATACCCGGCGGGATCCGATAACGTTACAACCGGAAGCGGCGGTAACATGCGGCAGGTAATCCTGGATACCGAAACCACGGGTCTGGAACCTGCTGAGGGTCATCGCATCATCGAAATCGGCTGCATTGAGCTGGTGGACCGGCGTCCTACGGGCCGCACGTTCCATGAATATGTAAATCCGGGCCGTGACGTGGATGCAGGCGCCCTCGAGATCCATAACATCAGCAACGAATTCCTGGCCAACAAACCGCACTTTGCGGATATCGTTGCAGCGTTCCTAAAGTTCATTGATGGAGGCGAGTTAATTATTCATAACGCCGCTTTTGATGTGGCGTTCATCAATAATGAATTGCGAATCCTGGGTGATGCCTCCGCGGATATCACGCAACGCTGCGGCGTGCTGGATACCCTGGAGCTTGCACGGCGTCTGCATCCGGGGCAGAAGAACGGCCTGGATGCACTCTGCAAACGCTACAACGTGGATAACTCCTCGCGGCAATTTCACGGCGCACTGCTGGACGCCCAGATTCTCGCCGATGTCTATCTCGCCATGACCGGCGGGCAGGCGGCATTGTTGCTGGATCCCTCGGTTGAAAGCCGGCGTCTGGGCAACAACAGGTTGCAGCATGTCGAGCGCGATGGTCTGGCGCTCAAAGTCATTCCTGCCTCGGATACCGAGCTGAAAGCGCATCAGGCCCGTCTCGAAGCCATCAGCAAAGCCAGCGGAGGCAAGTGTCTGTGGCGGGATTAAACAGGCGTTCGCGGTAAAGTTTCCATGACATTGCGCACCGCACTTTTCACTTCCCGAAAACTTTTCCTGGGTACCGCTCCGGATTGGTACAAGCTTTGTATCGTTGCGTTCCTCATCATCAACCCACTGGTGTTCGTCAGTTCAGGTGTGTTCGCGGCGGGCTGGCTGCTGGTGATCGAATTTATTTTTACGCTGGCCATGGCACTGCGCTGCTATCCGCTACAGGCCGGCGGTTTGCTGGCCCTGGAAGCCATCCTGCTCGGCATGGTCGGACCCGTACCCGTGTACCGGGAGGTGGCAGGCAACCTGCCCGTTATCCTGCTGCTCATGTTCATGGTGTCGGGTATTTTCTTCATGCAGGATTTGCTGTTGGCGGTATTCACACGCCTGCTGCTTGGCATCCGCCGCAAGTGGCTGCTGAGCCTGCTGTTTTGCCTGGTGTCGGCCTTTCTCGCGGCATTTCTCGATGCCCTGACAGTGACCGCGGTACTGATTACTGTGGCCGGCGGGTTTTATGCGGTATATCACCGGGTGGCGGAACAGGGGGCCGGCCGGGAAGCGGGAGTCTCAGATATGGAGAACTTCCGCGCATTCCTTCGCAGTCTGATGATGCACGCTGCGGTGGGCACGACGCTGGGCGGTGTAAGCACGCTGGTGGGCCAACCACAAAATCTTCTGATCGGGGAGACCATGGGCTGGAGTTTTTCCGAATTTTTACTGCGCATGATGCCGGTAACGTTGCCGGTGATCGGTATTGGTCTATTGACCGTGATCCTTCTGGAGAAGCTGCGATTATTCGGCTACGGCGCCGAATTGCCGGACGACGTGCGCCAGGTGCTGCAAGCGCACGTGCACTCGAATGCTGAGCAGGACGGGGTGCGCAAGCATGTGGTGATAGCGATTCAGGCGATCGTGGGCGTGTTGTTGATCGTGGCGCTGGCGTTGCACCTGGCTGAAGTGGGACTTATCGGACTGGCGTTGCTGGTGACGGTCACGGCGTTTACCGGGATTACCGAAGAGCGCCGTCTCGCCCATGCTTTCCGGGAAGCCATGCCTTTCACCTCGCTGCTGGTGGTGTTTTTCGCAGTGGTAGCCGTTATCCATCAGGCCGGTCTGTTCACCCCCGTAATCGACTGGGTGCTGGGATTCGAGGGCAGAACGCAGATCGCGCTGCTGTACGCCGCCAACGGGCTGCTTTCTGCGGTAAGCGACAACGTTTTCGTGGCTACGGTCTATATCAAACAGGTGCAGGGGGCTTTTCTTGCCCACCACATCAGCCGTGGGCAATTCGAGCTGTTCGCGGTGGCCATTAATGCCGGTACGAATATCCCGAGTGTCGCCACGCCCAACGGTCAGGCGGCCTTTCTGTTTCTTTTGACCTCGGGTATCGCACCCCTGATCCGCCTGTCTTACCTGCGCATGGTGTGGATGGCATTGCCCTATACCATTGTACTGACGCTGACGGGCCTGCTGGCGCTGTTATTTCTCGTTTAGGAACCTCGAATCGGCTACACTTGATTTGTCGCACGACCGTCTCCGCTTGGCGGAGTTGCGGCATCCAACATGCACGCAGGAGGAAAATCGCAATGAGAATGCTCCGGGTATTATTGACTTCGTTACTTGTGCTTGCTCCTCTGGCGGCGCATGCGAATCCACAGTATCAGCCCATGCAGGAGCAATCCATGCAGGCACCGCAGGTTCAATCCTCACAGGATGTTTTCAGTTACAGCTATCTGCAGGTCAATCGTCTTTCGGAGCACTCTGATTTTTTCAATGACCGTTCCACCGGCAATGGCCTCAGGTTTTCTTATGGCCTTGCCAGCGGGGTTTACCTTTTCGGTCAATGGAATCAGCTTGATTTCTCCGCTTTGCCGGGTCATCAGGTTGTTACAGGCGTCGGCGTCGGTGCGCATCAGGCTTACAGCCCGACTACCTCATTTTTCATCAGTCTGGAGTATCTGCACGATCGCCTGAGCAGCGGCATCTTGAATGGCGCGATGGATAAATACTGGCGGGTGAACTACGGTTTTCGGCGCCATATCGGCAGTCTTTTTGAACTCGATGGCTCCATCTTCACGGATCGCAATACGAATTTCGGCAGCCGCCCGTTTGGCGAACATCTCGGTATAGGATTAAATATGACTAAATTCGGCATCATGCTGGCGGGTGAACATACGGCGGATGGCAATCGCATCGAAGCCTACCTCAACTGGTACTACCGCTGAGCGCTGCTGAACCGGGCGGCCAGAGTCCGTTCTTCGGTCAAGGATGCACATACCTCATGCCACATCACCGGGATTTCTCCCGCGCACTCGATGTCGGGCTGCCTGAGCGGGCGCGACGCATCTACGGCGCCGTGAGCCGGCGGCTGGGTTTGGAGCGCTGGTTTCCCCACGGACTGCTGGCGGCTTTGACCGCACTGTTCGCGGTCAGCAAGATCCTGCAGGGTCTGCCACCGTCGCTCCAATTCTCCCTGGCTGACGTCGTGGGCCGCGGGCATGCAACGCTGGCGCGGGCGGCGCTGCACGGAGTGCCGAGTGCGGTGTTCGGTGCCTTTGTACTCATTCTGGCCGCGGGCCTGGCGCTGCGCTCACGCTTCGCCTGGGCCATGGTGATACTGATGCTTGCGGCCAACCTTTTCCTGTCCGTGAGCCACACCGCGGCGGTGTCCGGATTGATGCTCGGCTACAACGCCTTGCTGCTCCTGCTGCTGCTCGTCGCCTACCAGGTGTTCTCACGCAGCAGCCTTGCGAGCGGCACGTTGTTTGCCGTCACCAGCATGGTCGCGGTGCTGTTGTACGGCGTATTCGGCAGCTACCGGCTGGGGGCCGACTTCAATCCACCGATCACCGATTTCCCGACGGCGCTGTATTTTTCCGTGGAGACCATGTCCACGGTGGGCTACGGCGATATCACACCCAGGACCGTCGAGGCCCGGCTGTTCGTGGTATCTGTGATTGTGCTCGGTATCAGCGTGTTCGCCGCCTCGTTGAGCGCGGTGCTGATGCCCCTCATCAACCGCCGTATCGCACGGCTTCTGGGTGCGAAGGAGGAAGGCATGCAAAGGTCAGGGCATTTCATCATCGTCGGTGACACCGCGCTCGCGCGCAACACCTATCAGGCGCTGCGCGAACGCAAGCAGCATGTCACATTTGTCCAGAGCAGCGCCGACGCGCGGGTGGAAGAGGGTGCCGATCTGGTGGTGGGGGATGCGAGTGATCTGGAAGTGTTGCGCGAGGCAGGTGCGCAGCATGCCAAGGCGGTGCTGGCGCTTTCCGACGACGACTCCGTCAATGCCTTCGTGGTGCTCGCCATGCGCGAGCTGGCGGAAAATGTCAAGACCGTGGCAGCGGTTAACCGCAGCCGCAACCTGGCGAGCCTCAAGCGCGTGCATCCGGATCTCATCATCGCGCCGCAGATCCTCGGCGGGGAAATGCTTGCCATGGCGCTCTCCGGCGAGCAACTCGATTCCGGCGACCTGCTCGACCGGCTGCTGCACTTCCGCTCCTGAGGCGCGACGCTTCGGATAGAATAGGCCGCCCCAAGACGCCGGCCTGCCGCCCATGACCGTCCGCACCCGTTTCGCTCCCAGTCCCACCGGTTACCTGCATATCGGCGGCGCCCGTACCGCGCTATTCTGCTGGTTGTATGCACGGCATCATCACGGACAGTTTATCCTGCGCATCGAGGACACCGATCGCGAGCGCTCCACGCCCGAGGCGGTACAGGCCATCCTCGATGGAATCGCCTGGCTGGGTATGAAGGAGGATGAAGGTCCGTTCTATCAGACGCAGCATTTTGAGCGTTACCGGGAGGTGGCGCAGAAACTGCTCAATGCCCGGCATGCCTACCATTGCTACTGCAGCAAGGAAGAGCTGGAGCAGATGCGCAATGAGCAGCTTGCCCGCAAGCAGAAGCCCCGCTACGACGGACGTTGCAGGACCCACCCTGTATCGCGTGCAGGTGTGCAGCCGGTAATCCGCTTCAAGAACCCGCAAAGCGGTCAGACAACGGTAAACGATTTGGTGCGCGGCCGGGTGGTATTCGAGAACAGTGAACTGGATGACCTCATCATCGCGCGCTCCGATGGCACGCCCACCTACAACTTTACCGTGGTGGTGGACGACATGGACATGCATATCACTCACGTGATTCGCGGCGACGATCATCTCAACAACACACCGCGTCAAATCAATATATTCAATGCTTTGGGCGCGAAGCCGCCGGAATACGCACACCTGCCCATGATCCTCGGCCCGGACGGGGCCAAGCTATCCAAGCGTCACGGGGCCGTGAGTGTGATGCAATACCGTGAGGACGGTTATCTTCCCGAGGCCGTAATTAATTATCTGGTACGGCTTGGCTGGTCCCATGGCGATCAGGAGATATTCACCCGCGAGGAAATGATCCGGTTTTTCGACATCGCTGACGTGAACAAGTCTGCGTCCGCCATCAATCCCGATAAGCTGCTGTGGCTCAATCAGCACTACATCAAAAGCGGCGACCCTGACAGGCTTGCCGCCGAGTTGGGCTGGCATCTGATGCGCATCGGCATCACGGTGACGGATACGGTAAAGCTCGCGGCCGTGGTGCGCGCCCAGGCGGAGCGCGCCAGGACACTCAAGGAAATGGCGGAAGCCAGCCGTTTCTTCTTCGAGGAGTTCACGGACTACGATGCCAAGGCGGCGGTGAAAAATTTCACCGTGGAAACGCTGCCGGCATTGCGTGAAATACGTGCGCGGCTGGCTGCGATCGAGGAGTGGTCCGCACCGGCGATCCACCGGGTGTTGGAAGGTACGGTAGCGGCATTAGGCGTCAAGCTCGGCAAAGTCGCCCAGCCGGTGCGTGTCGCCGTTTCGGGAGGCGGCGTATCACCGCCCATTGATGTCACCCTGGAGTTGCTTGGCCGCGAGTGCAGCTTGCGCCGGCTCGACCGGGCCATCGGCTGGATTGAAACGGGAAGATCCTGATTTTCAAGTCTTTTGGTTGACAGGTATGAACTCAAGCCGGAAAATACGCGCCCCGCGTGGGGCCATAGCTCAGCTGGGAGAGCGCCTGCATGGCATGCAGGAGGTCGCCGGTTCGATCCCGGCTGGCTCCACCAGAGTTTGTTATGACTGGTGACAGCGAGCTCTCCTTGGCGGGCAGACCCGCCGCATCATCCATGATGCGGCACGCGGCGGGGCAAAGCCGTGCTTTGCCTATTTCCACCTCGCCCCGGCTGGCTCCACCAGCGCTGCGAGAGGGCGGTCGCCAAGAGCCGCTTTTATTGTTTCTGCAGGCCTGTCCCCATCGTCTAGAGGCCTAGGACATCGCCCTTTCACGGCGGTAACAGGGGTTCGACTCCCCTTGGGGACGCCATTTTCACGGGTGATTCAGCTAAAGAAAAAATCCCTTGCACAACGCCGCTTGTGCAAAAGC
The DNA here is from genome assembly GCA_021816765.1 of Natronospirales bacterium. Classification (GTDB taxonomy): domain Bacteria; phylum Pseudomonadota; class Gammaproteobacteria; order Natronospirales; family REEB76; genus REEB76. The sequence continues at coordinate 34,691 of JAKAXB010000005.1, forward strand.
CTGTCCGCTGGGCAGGGCTTTGCGCCGGTGGGGGTGGAGTATAATGCGCGCCCTTAGATACAGGCAGGGCGAAATCTAATCGCCCCAATGTCAGTAACGCAGGCCAAGCACAACACCGGCTGGTGCTCGCAATGAGACCGGCCGGTTGTGTTTTGGGAGTCCCTGGACAGGGGAGACACGGGTGAACAGCACCGAGACCGACAGTGCGTCACGCACAGGCCAGATGCATGCCTTCAACGGCGACGCGTCATCCATGGACCGCAAGCGCCTGGTTGCCCTGAGCCTCGGGGCGCTCGGCGTGGTGTTCGGCGACATCGGCACGAGCCCGTTGTATGCCATCAGCAGCTCATTCTATGGCGGTTACGGTCTGAGCACGACGCCCGAGAACGTGCTGGGCGTGATTTCATTGGTATTCTGGTCACTGATAATCATTGTCTGCATCAAGTACCAGTTGTTTGTATTGCGCGCCGATAACAAGGGCGAGGGCGGCATCCTGGCATTGCTGGCTTCCCTTGATCCGTGGCGCACGCGCCGCAGCCGGCGCTCGCGCATACTCATCGCCTTGGGGATATTCGGCGCCGCACTCCTCTATGGCGACGGCATGATCACGCCGGCTATCTCGGTGCTGAGCGCCGTGGAAGGACTGCAGGTGGCCATACCCTCACTGGATCGTGGGGTGATCCTCCTTATCACCGTGGCTGTTCTTGTTGGGCTGTTTGTATTCCAGAAGGGCGGTACCAAGCGGGTGGGTTTCGTGTTCGGTCCGATTATGGTGCTGTGGTTTGCGGTGATCAGCATCCTCGGGTTGCTGGCCATCATCCGCTATCCGGCCGTGCTGGCGGCCGCTAATCCCGTCTATGCGCTGCATTTCATCTTTCATCATGGCTTTGCCGACATCGTGGTGCTGGGCGCCGTATTCCTGTGCGTGACAGGCGCCGAGGCGCTGTATGCTGATATCGGACATTTTGGGAAATTGCCCATAAGATTGTCATGGTTTATCTACGTGATGCCGGCGCTGATGCTAAATTACTTCGGCCAGGGTGCGGCAATACTCGCGAATCCCGGCCGGTCCACTCAACAGCTCTTCTATAATCTGGTACCGAATTCCGGCTGGTTCCTGTATCCGCTGGTGATACTGGCCACGGCGGCCACGGTGATTGCTTCCCAGGCGGTGATTTCCGGTGCCTTCTCACTCATGGGCCAGGCCATCCAGTTTGGCCAGAGTCCGCGCCTGACCATTGTGCGTACCTCGCCGGACCAGGAAGGGCAGATTTATATCCCCTCACTCAACTGGATCCTGATGTTGGCGACCATCGCCATCGTGCTGGGTTTCCGCACCTCGGACAATCTGGCGGCGGCCTACGGAGTGGCGGTGAGTTCCACCATGCTGATTACCACCATGTTGCTGTTCCTGGCGATGCGGGATCGCTGGCACTGGAACATCGCGGTGATCATACCGGTCATCGGTTCCTTCTGCGTCGTGGATCTGATGTTCTTTCTGGCCAATATTTTCAAGATCTGGGATGGCGGCTGGTTGCCGTTGTTGGTGGCCGTTATCGGATTCACCATTATGTCCACCTGGAGCACCGGGCGGCAGAATCTTATCGATCGTCTGCGTACCATCACCGAACCGCTGGACGTGTTTCTCGAACGGATACGCATCGAGCAACCGGTACGCGTACGCGGCACAGGCATTTTCATGACTGCTCCCAACCTGGGTACGCCGCCGATGCTGCAGCATCATCTGGAACACAATCAGGTGTTGCACGCACAGGTGGTACTGCTCACGGTGCTGACGGAGGACGTACCCTTCGTGCATCCATCCCATCGCCTGGAAGTGGAAAAGCTGGACCAGGGTTTCTTTCGCGTACTGGTGCATTACGGCTTCATGCAGATTCCCAATGTGCCCCGGGCCCTGCGGCGCGCCAAGGATTTAGGTCTGGTAATCGATCCCGAGACTGTCACGTATTACATCGGCCGTGAGACCCTGGTGCCCACCAAGCAGGTGCCGGGCATGATGGCCTGGCGCGAGAAATTGTTCGTCTTCATGTCGCGAAACGCCATCCGCGCCACCGATTTCTACCAGATCCCGCCGGATCGCACCGTGGAACTGGGTATCCGCATGGGTTTTGCCGAAATCCGTCGCGCCGGCCACCCGCCACCGCCGATTTCCAGGCTCTGAGGGTCGGATGCTCGCCAAACTGATCGCGCTTGTCGCCGGTTTCATCATCGCTACCATCTCCACGCTGGGCTATGGCGGTATCGTGCTGCTCATGGCCATTGAGAGCGCCTGCATCCCGCTGCCGTCGGAAATCATCCTGCCGTTCTCCGGGTACCTGGTGTTCCGTGGGGAACTTACCCTGTGGCTGGTGGCGGTGGCGGGCGCAGTGGGCTGCGTTCTGGGCTCGCTGCTGGCGTACTGGGTGGGCGCATGGGGCGGACGGCCACTGGTGGAGAAATACGGCCGCTATATACTGGTATCCCGCCATGACTTGGATTTGGCAGACCGCTGGTTCGCCCGTCGCGGTGACATCATCATTCTCATCGGCCGGCTGTTGCCTCTGGTCCGCACCTTTATTGCCTTCCCGGCGGGGGTGGCGCGCATGCCCCTGGTCAAGTTCATCCTGTATACCTTCGTTGGCTCGCTGATCTGGTGTTGGGCGCTCGCCTGGGTGGGTTTGCGGCTCGGCCAGCACTGGGACACTCTCGGACCCTGGTTCCACCGCTTTGATGCGCTCATCGTGATCCTCATCCTGCTGGGCGCCGCGTGGTATGTGTGGCGCCACCTGCATAACCTGCGGCGCCCGCCCGCCTCGGGTTGACAGGCTACCTGTCAGAGTCAATAATGCTCCCCAGCGCCGATTTGATACTCAGCTTGCGGGCGCTTAATAAATACGGCTAAAGCGGGCTCTGACGAACCTGCTCTAGCGCCTACCGGGATAAACGCTGAGCGGGTTTTTTGTTGCCTGAAATACGCCTGTCTCCACTGGAGTCAGTGCAGCGTAACAGGAGAACAAAACGCAACGCCGTCTAACAGATCCGCCGAATCAAGCACTTGCCTGCTTGATTGGCAGGCGATGCGCCCCTGCCAAGTGACAACTTGCAAGGCGATACGGCGCACACCGGCTGCCAAAGCGTCAGGAGCAGAATATGAATCCGCTTTCCACCGTCTGGGACCGTAGCGCGTTCCCCGCGCAGCCCGCGGTATCCTTCGAGTTCTTTCCACCAAGCACGCCGGAGATGCAGCATAAGCTCTGGCAGGCGCTCAAGCGTCTTGCAGTGTTATCACCGCGCTTCGTGTCGGTGACCTATGGCGCCGGCGGCTCCACCCGCGAGCGCACCCATGACACGGTGGTGGCCATCCGGCGGGAGACGGGATTGCGTCCCGCCGCGCATCTCACCTGCGTAGGGGCGAGCAAGACCGAGATCGAATCTATCGCGCGCCGCTACTGGCACGCCGGCATCCGTCATGTGGTCGCCCTGCGCGGCGATCCACCGGAAGGCGGGGGGCATTTCACGCCGCATGCGCGCGGTTATACCTACGCGGCGGAGCTGGTGACGGGCCTGAAGCGCGTGGCGGATTTCGAAATCAGTGTGGCCGCGCATCCTGAAGTGCATCCCGATGCGCTCTCGCCCCAGGCGGACCTGGAAAATCTCAAGCGCAAACAGGATGCGGGCGCAGCCCGCGCCATTACCCAATTTTTCTTCGACGTGGATGTGTTTCTGCGCTTCCGTGACGCCGCCGCGGCCGCCGCGGTCAGCATGCCGTTGGTACCGGGCATCCTGCCGGTCATGAACTTCCAGCAGGTACAGAAATTCAGTGCCCGCTGCGGCGCCAGCGTGCCGCTATGGCTCGCGAAATTCTTTGATGGCCTGGACCAGGATCCGGAAACGCGCAAACTGGTAGCAGCCCACGTGGCCGGTGAACAGTGTCGCCGGCTGCAAGCCGAGGGCGTGCACGAATTCCACTTCTATACCCTGAATCGTCCGGAACTCACGCGCGCCATCTGCCATCTGCTCGGCATCCGTGCAAGCGAGCGGAATCTTGAGGATGACGCGTCGCGGGGCAGCGCCGTAGCCGGTAGCTGATGCATTCCATGTCCTGTAAAAATATTCTCGACGCGCTACTCAAGAAACGCATCCTGCTCCTGGATGGAGCCATGGGTACCATGATCCAGGGTTACCAGCTTCCGGAGCAGGCATTCCGCGGCGAGCGCTTCAGAAACCACCCGCGCGATCTCAAAGGCAACAACGACCTGCTGGTGCTTACCCGGCCGCAGGTGGTCGCGGAAATCCAGCAGGCGTATCTCGACGCCGGTGCGGACATTATCGAGACCAATACCTTCAACTCCACCGCCATTTCCCAGTCGGACTACGGTACCGAATCGCTGGTTTACGAGCTGAACCGGGAAGCCGCACGGCTTGCCAGGCAGCTGACGCAGAAAACCACCGCGCGCACGCCGGACAAACCGCGATTTGTGGCCGGCATCCTCGGGCCCACCAGCCGTACCGCCTCCCTGTCACCGGATGTGAACGACCCCGGCTTCCGCAATGTCAACTTTGACGAGTTGCGGACGACCTATGCCGAAGCCATACGCGGCCTGCTGGACGGCGGCGCCGACCTGCTCATGGTGGAAACCGTGTTTGATACGCTCAACTGCAAGGCAGCGCTGTTCGCCATTGAGGAGCATTTCGAAAAGATCGGCACGCGGGTACCCGTGATGATCTCCGCCACCATCACCGACCTGAGTGGCCGTACCCTGTCTGGACAGACGCCGGAAGCCTTCTGGAACTCGGTACGGCACGTGCGGCCTTTCAGTGTCGGCCTCAACTGTGCCCTGGGCGCCGAGCAGCTGCGTCCCTACGTGGAAGAGCTGTCCAATCTCGCTGACTGCCATGTGAGCGCCCATCCGAATGCAGGGTTGCCCAACGCCTTCGGCGGTTACGATGAGACACCGGAACATATGGCGCGGCTCATTGATGAATGGGCTGGAAGCGGTTTCATCAACATCGTGGGCGGCTGCTGCGGCACTACTCCGGCGCATATCCGGGCACTGGCGGAGGTAGTGGCGAGACATGAACCACGGCAGGTACCCCGCATCCAACCGCAATGCCGGCTGAGTGGATTCGAAGCCCTCAATATCGGGCCCGAAAGTCTGTTCGTGAATGTAGGCGAGCGCACCAATGTCACCGGCTCGGCCAAATTCAAGAAGTTGATTCTTGATGGCGATTACGAGACGGCGTTGGACGTGGCGCGCGAGCAGGTGAGGAGCGGCGCGCAGATGATTGACGTCAATATGGATGAGGGCATGCTGGATGGGCAGGCCGCCATGGTGCGCTTCCTGAGCCTCGCAGCCTGTGAGCCGGACATTGCCCGCGTACCAGTGATGATTGACTCCTCCCGCTGGGAGATCATCGAGGCGGCACTGAAATGCCTGCAGGGCAAGTGCGTCATCAATTCCATCAGCCTCAAGGAAGGAGAAGAGAAATTCCTGCAACAGGCGAAGCTGGCGCGCCGCTATGGCGCCGCCGTAGTGGTCATGGCCTTCGACGAGCAGGGCCAGGCGGATACCCTGGCGCGGCGCGTGGCGGTGTGCGAACGTGCCTATCAACTGCTTACGCAGAAAGCCGGCTTGCCGGCGGAAGACATCATCTTTGACCCCAACATCTTTGCCGTCGGCACCGGTATCGAGGCGCATGCCAACTACGCCGTGGATTACATCCAGGCGGTGGAGAAAATCAAGGCACAGTTGCCGCAGGTGCTCATCAGCGGCGGCGTGAGCAACGTGTCGTTTTCGTTCCGCGGCAACAACCAGGTGCGCGAAGCCATGCACGCGGCTTTCCTGTACCGCGCCATTCGCGCCGGTATGGATATGGGCATCGTCAATGCCGGTCAACTGGCGGTGTATGAGGAAATTCCCAAGGACCTGCTGCAACGTGTGGAAGACGTGCTTCTTAACCGCCGGCCGGATGCCGCCGAGCGGCTGGTGAACTTCGCGGAAACCCTTGAGCAGGGCGGCAGGAAGCGCGAAACCGACTTCACCTGGCGCACCGCACCGGTACGGGAACGGCTGATGCACGCCCTGGTGCAGGGCATCACCGACTATATTGAAGAGGATACGGAAGAAGCGCGCCGACAGGCCGAGCGCCCTCTGGACGTCATCGAAGGGCCGCTCATGGACGGCATGAACGTGGTGGGCGACCTGTTCGGCGCCGGCAAAATGTTCCTGCCGCAAGTGGTGAAATCCGCCCGTGTGATGAAGAAAGCCGTGGCCCACCTGATTCCTCATATAGAGGCGCAGAAGGGTTCTGGCAGCCGGGCGAAGGGCAGGATATTGCTGGCCACGGTCAAGGGTGACGTGCATGACATCGGCAAGAATATCGTCGGCGTGGTGCTTGCCTGCAATAATTACGAGATCATGGATCTGGGCGTGATGGTGCCGGCGCAGAAGATACTTGACACTGCCAGCGCTGAGAAAGTGGACATCATCGGCTTATCCGGTCTCATCACGCCGTCCCTGGATGAGATGGCCCATGTGGCCAGGGAGATGCAACGCGGTGGTTTTACCATCCCGCTGCTGATCGGCGGCGCCACCACCTCGCGCGCGCACACGGCTGTGAAGATCGCGCCCCATTATTCAGGTCCGGCAATCTACGTGAAGGATGCCTCCCGCGCAGTAGGCGTGGCCACGAGCCTGTTGGGCGGCGGCGAAGCAGCCTTTGTGGAGGCCGTCAAGCGGGAATATGACGAGGTACGCGTGCAGCACGCGGGCCGCGAGGACCACACGAAATGGCTTACCCTGGAACGGGCACGCGACAATTGCACCCCCATCGCATGGCAAGGATACACACCGTGCAAACCGCGTGCTCTCGGTGTGGAAGTGTTCAACGAGTATCCACTGGAGGATATCCGGCAATATGTTGACTGGACGCCGTTCTTCCATGTGTGGCAACTAAAGGCGAGCTACCCGAGGATTCTGGACGACGCGGAGAAGGGCGATGCGGCGCGCAAACTGTTCGCCGACGCGCAAGCGATGCTGGAGCGTATCATCGCGGAGAAATGGCTGCGGGCCAGTGCCGTGTATGGCCTGTTTCCGGCCAACACCGTGAATGGTGATGATATTGACGTATTCCGCGACGCCAACCGCGATGAAAAACTGATCACCTTTCATTTCCTGCGCCAGCAGCAGGAAAAACCGCCCGGTAAGCCCAACCAGTGCCTGGTGGACTTCGTGGCACCCCATGCGCAAGGTATCGAGGATTATCTCGGCGCGTTCGCCGTGACCACGGGTCTCGGCATCGAGGAGCCCCTGCAGCGCTTCAGCGCCGACAACGACGATTACAGCGCCATTCTGCTCAAGTCACTGGCGGACCGCCTGGCGGAAGCCTTCGCCGAACTGCTGCACGCACGCGTGCGCAGGGAATTCTGGGGGTATTCCTCGGATGAGCATCTCGACAACGCGGCGCTGATCCAGGAGCAATATAATGGTATCCGCCCGGCACCCGGCTATCCCGCCTGCCCGGAGCATACCGAGAAGGGTGGCATCTGGGAACTCCTGGATGCGGAACGCCGCACCGGCATCAGGCTCACGGAGCACTATGCCATGTGGCCGGCGGCGGCGGTGAGCGGCTTCTATTTTTCACATCCCCAGTCCCGCTATTTTGCCGTGGGCAAGATCAATCGCGACCAGGTGGCGGACTACGCGCGTCGCAAGGGTATGGATGTCTCCACCGCCGAGCGCTGGCTCGCCCCGAACCTGGGATATGCACCCTGAGGGGCGGGTCGCTTGCCTCCCTGTTCGCGGTTTTTCACCTTAGTGGCCGTCAACCTCTCCCGGGCAGGCCCGTTGTTGGGCTGAAGCCGGCAACCGCCGGTTGTAACCACAAATTTCCAGGGGAGATGACCATGAATCGCAAAACCTTTGCCCTGCTGGCCGCGGGCCTGTTCGCGCTCTCAGCCTCGAGTCTGAGCCTCGCGGAGCAGACCGTGAAACAGGACACGCATCATATCCGGCGTGATAATCGTGATATCCGGCGCGATACCCGTGGCATCCACCACGACAAGCAACAGCGCCGCCGGGATATCCGGCAGGGCAAATACCATGCTGCCAGGGCGCAGACTCGCGATATCCGGCACGACAAACGCGATCGTCACCACGACAAGATGCAGCGTCATCACGAGCGTCGCATGCGTCGCCACGAAGTGCACCAGCATCATCACGACCGCGGTTGATTTGACGTATCCAAACTGATGGCCATGATCGCCGGCGCCCGGTCACTCAGCGATGGAAGTTGCTGTGAGGCCTGGCGCTGGCGGTTTTATTTCTGCTGTGTGGCACGGTTCTGGCCTCCATCGAAGCTCAGGAATCGCGGATGGCATGGACGCCGCCGCGGATCTTTCCGGTTTGCTGAAACCTGGTGCTCTTCGTCACTCCCGTGCAAACGCTGCCCCGGCTCGAACGGAGGCGGGAATCTATCTTGCAGATTCCGATGAAAGAGGCGGAAACCATCATCGAGCGGGAAAGCACGATTCATCTTGCGCGGCGGGGTGCGATGGATTCATCCCACTACCGGATCAGCCGCCGACACTGTTCCCACCCTTGGAAAGCCTGCGTCAGGCGTTGGCATGATGTAGTAATCCAATAAACAAGGATTACGTCCCGAGATGCTCGCACTCAACTGGAGCGGAAAAGAAGCCATCGTCAAGCACCGCAAGGAAGTATCATATTGGTTGCTGGAGCCGGCGCCGGAATTCTCGCTTCCGGTTCGCCCTTTTATACCGAGTCTGCGGATTTGAGTGAGACAACCCGACGGCAAGTTTTGTGCCACGACTCTATTCCGGGCTTGCCGGGAATCTGTTTAAGGCGTGAGCGGAATCGCACGCCCTGTTACCGCATGCTGAAAAAAAATCGAAATACACCGTGCTCGATTGCTGGTAACAGGCAGACCAGGGAGTTTTTGCCAGTAGATGCTTGAGATGGGATGTCGTATCTGGGATAGTACCCTGGTCCGTCCAGCCAGACGGGCGCCGTCATTCAACTGGGGGTTTCTATGCTGCGTTCCGTAATTCGTATCCTGTCTGTACTCCTGTTGCTTTCTATCGGCTTGCCGCTGGCAAGCTTCGCCAAGGGTGCCGACCACGATGTGTTGCGTGCCACGCTGAAGAACGGTCTGCGGGTGGTGATCGTGAAAAACACCCTGGCGCCGGTAGTGACTACCGAAGTGAATTACCGGGTGGGCTCCAACGAGGCGCCGGCGGGTTTTCCGGGCACAGCGCACGCGCTGGAGCACATGATGTTCCGCGGCAGTCCGGGCCTCTCGAAGGATCAACTGGCGGAGATTTCGGCGGCCATGGGCGGCGATTTTGACGCTGACACCACCCAGACGGTGACCCAGTACTATTTCACCGCGCCGGCTTCGGACTTGGACGTGGCGCTGCATATCGAGTCGCTGCGCATGCGCGGTCTCGATCTCAGCGAGCACGAATGGCAGAAAGAGCGCGGCGCCATCGAGCAGGAGGTGGCGCGGGATCTTTCCAATCCCGAGTACGTATTCTACTCGCAACTGCTGGCGGCCCTGTTCCAAGGCACGCCCTATGCCCATGATGCCCTGGGCACTCGCCCGTCCTTTCAGGCCACTGGTGCGCCGCTGCTGCGCAGGTTCTACCGCAACTGGTACGCGCCCAACAACGCCATCCTGGTGATCGTGGGGGACGTGGAGCCACGCACCGCTCTGGCGCAGGTGGAGAAGCTGTTCGCCGGCATTCCAGCGAGGCGGCTCCCGGCCCGGCCGGCGGTAAAGCTCGAACCGGTGACGGCCGAGACCCTGCACCTGCCTACGGACCTGCCCTATGGGTTGGCGCTGATTTCCTACCGCTTGCCGGGCATGACGGCGAAAGACTACGCCGCGAGTGAGATTCTCGGCGACGTGCTGGCGAGCCAGCGCGGCAGCCTGTATGCGCTGGTGCCCGAGGGCAAGGCGCTGTATGCCGGCTTCCAGGAGGCGGCGTTCCCGGACACCGGCCTCGGTTTCGCCGTGGGGGTGTTCCCCAGGGGCGGCGATTCAGCGGCGCTGATGAAACAGATGCAGGGGGTGCTGGCCGATACCCTGAAGCATGGCGTGCCGGCGGATCTGGTGGCGGCGGCCAAGCGTCAGGAAATCGCCCAGCTGGAGTTCCAGAAAAATTCGGTGTCGGGCCTGGCCAACGCCTGGTCCACGGCGCTCGCCTTCCAGGGGCTGGAATCCCCGGAGCAGATGGCGGCCGCCTTCCGCGCCGTGACCGTGGCAGACGTGAATCGCGTGGCGCATGCCTACCTCAATCCGCAGCACGCCATCACCGCCGTCCTCACGCCGGAATCCTCCGGCAAGCCGGTGGCCGGCAAGGGCTTCGGTGGTGCCGAGTCCTTCAACACCGCCCCGGAAAAGCCGGTGCCGCTGCCGGCCTGGGCGGAGCAGGCGCTGGCGCGCATCAGCCTGCCGAAATCCACCGTGCATCCGTACGTGACCACGCTTGCCAACGGTCTCAAGCTTATCGTGCAACCGGAAAGCGTGAGCGATACGGTGTCGGTGTTCGGCCGCATCCGCAACAAGCCGGTGATGGAGGAGACCAAGGGCCGGGATGGGGCGGCAAGCGTGCTGGATGAACTGTTCCCGTACGGTACCACCACACTGGACCGGCTGGCCTTTGCCAAAGCACTGGATGACATCGCCGCCACCGAAAGCGCCGGGGCGAACTTCTCGGTGCAAAGTCCAGCCGCCCATTTTGACCAGGCGGTACAGCTGCTGGCCGAGAATGAACTGCACCCGGCGCTACCGCAACCGGCCTTCAGGGTGGTGCAGATGCAGACCGCGCGGCTGGTGGCCGGTCGTCTGCAGAGTCCGGGTTATCTGTTCTTCCGGGCACTCACCCGGGGACTGGTGCCGGCGGGGGATCCCTCCCTGCGCGAGGCCACGCCCCAGTCGGTCATGGGCCTGACGCTCGCCGATGTGAAGCAGTACTACGCCCGCGCCTTCCGCCCGGACCTCACCACCCTAGTGGTGATGGGACAGGTGACGCCGGCGGAAGCGAAGCGCGTGGTGGAGAAATATTTCGGCGGCTGGAAGGCGAAGGGACCCAGGCCCGCTACCGAACTGCCGGCTATCCCCTTGAGCCCGCCTTCCCAGGCAGTGGTTCCGGACAAGACCAGCGTGCAGGACACGGTGGTGCTGGCCGAAAGCCTCGGCATGAATTTGTTCGGTGCGGATCGCTACGCCCTGGAGCTTGGCAACCAGGTGCTGGGTCGGGGGTTCTACGCCTCACGCCTGTACCGCGATCTGCGGGAGAAAACCGGCCTGGTGTACACCGTGGACTCGAGCTTCGAATGGAGTCCCACCCGCGGCTTTTACCGGGTGGAGTACGGCTGCGATCCGGACAAGGTGGCGAAAGCCCGGGCCATCGTGATACGGGACCTCAAACAGATGCAGACCCAGCCCCTGACGCGGGTGGAACTCAACCGCGCCAAGGCCATGCTGCTGCGGAGCATCCCGCTGCGGGAGGAGAGTGTGGACCGCATCGCCGGCAGCCTGCTGACCTATTCGACCGAAGGTCTGCCCCTGGATGAGCCCGGGGTGGCGGCGCGCCATTACCTGAAGCTTACCGCCATGCAAGTGCAGGCAGCCTACCGCAAGTGGCTCCGCCCTGATCATTTTGTGGAAGTGGTGAGGGGGCCCAATCCGTGATCAAGGGGTGAGGGAGTGAGGAAAGAGCGAAAAAAGGCCGGCGGATCCGCCGGCCTTTTCCTGGTCTTGTGTTTTGCCAGCGTGGAAGGCGGTCTCTGTCGCGATGGATCCGAGAAACCGTGGCGGGAACCGCTACCCCACCAGTGCGCATTTTTCTCAAAAAGTCCATGCAAAACCGTTGACTCGCCAAAATCCGGGGACTAGCATGCGCGCCGGTTTGATCACAGGAGGATGCCCAGTGGGCAGTTGCAGTAGTCGCTGTAAACACAAAACCCGCCTCGCGGACACCGCCTCCCTCGTCTGATTGTTCTCTTTGCGCGTGGGCCGGTGCCGTCAGGTACTCAGGATATCCACGCGGCTGATGTTTGGACCAAATTTAATAGAGCAGTTGATTCCCGGCATTGCCGCCGATCCCTGGCGTGGGTGCATGGTATGGCCGTGTCCGGCTGTGGCGTACGCCTGAACCCTGGATGGGTGTGGCATGGAAATGAAGGTATTGGGCAAACTGCTGAAGGCGGGCAATACGGGCCGCGCTAATGGTGAGGCGGCGCGCGCTCGCGCGGCCGCACGCCTGATCGAAGTGAGCGGCATGGGCGCGGAAGACGTCCTCGAACAGTTCATCACCGGTATCCGGGGGCTGCTGGAGAGTGAGGCCGAAAAGCGCCTGGCCGAACATGGTTCCAATACCATCGCCCGTCAGAAGAAGAAGGGCTTCCTGCGCCAACTGGTGGGACGCCTGCTCAACCCGCTCAACCTGCTGCTCATCGTCCTGTCCGTTACTTCATTCGTCACCGGAGATCTGGACGGAGGCATCATCATTGCCTTCATGGTGGTGCTCTCCGTGGTGTTGACGTGGGTCCAGGAAGCGCGTTCCAACGGTGCCGCGGAAAAACTGCGCGCCATGGTGAAAACCACCGCTTCGGTGCTGCGCAGGGAGGAAGTGGAAGCACCGCAGGAAATCACCGGGGGCAAAGAGAATCAGGCCGGCCCGCATACCATCGAGAAACCGGTGCGCAGGCAGGTGCCGATAGAGGAACTGGTTCCCGGCGACCTGGTGCAATTATCCGCCGGGGACATGATTCCCGCAGATGTGCGTCTGCTGTCAGCCAAGGATCTGTTCATCAACCAATCCGCACTCACCGGTGAATCCCTGCCGGTGGAGAAATTCGCCGTCGCGGTGGAGATGGCCGGCAGCATTCCACTCGAGGTCAGTAATCTGTGCTTCATGGGCACCAACGTGGTGAGCGGTACCGCCATCGCACTGGTGGTGATGACCGGCGGCAGCACTTATTTCGGTTCATTGGCAAAAACGCTCGACAGTGAACGTGTCCTGACCAGCTTCGACAGGGGTATCCATCGTTTCACCTGGCTGATGATCCGTTTCATGGCGGTGATGGTGCCGCTGGTATTTATCATTAACGGCGTCACCAAAGGTGACTGGGGCGAGGCGTTCCTGTTCGCATTGGCCGTGGCCGTCGGTCTCACGCCGGAAATGCTGCCCGTGATCCTGAGTACCAACCTCGCCAAGGGCGCGCTCGCCATGTCACGCAGGAAAGTGATCGTCAAGCGCCTCAGCTCCATCCAGAATTTCGGCGCCATGAATATATTGTGCACCGATAAGACCGGTACGCTGACCCAGGACAAGGTATTCCTGGAAAAGCATGTGGACATCAACGGCAATGATAATGAGCGCGTGCTGGAACTGGCCTTCCTGAACAGTTATTACCAATCAGGCCTGCGCAATCTGCTGGACGTGGCGGTGCTGGAAAAGGTCGAAATGTATGCGGATCTGCACCCGGAGGCCAATTATCGCAAGGTGGACGAGATCCCCTTCGATTTCCAGCGCCGGCGCATGTCGGTGGTGGTGGAGGAGGAACACGAGCGGCACGTGCTCATCTGCAAGGGCGCAGTCGAGGAAATCTTCAGCATCTGCACCCGCGCCGAGGTGGAGGGATCATCCAAGCCATTGGTGCCGGATGATCTGCTGCATCTGCAAGGCTTGACGCGGGCACTCAACGAAGACGGTTTCCGCGTCATCGCGGTGGCTTATAAAGAAATCATCGAAACCAAGCGGGTCTATTCCAAGGACGATGAATGCGACATGGTGCTGCTGGGTTATATCGCCTTCCTGGATCCACCCAAGGAAAGCGCCGCCCAGGCCATCGCCGTGCTGCGCCAGAACGGCGTCAGGGTGAAAGTGCTGACCGGCGACAACGACGCGGTCACCCGCAAGATCTGTTCGGAAGTGGGTCTGGAAGTGGAGCACATCATCCTGGGTGCCGACGTGGCGCGTATGACGGATGAAGCACTGGCGGATGTGGCGGAAGTCGTGGACGTGTTCGCCAAGCTGTCGCCCGAACAGAAGGCGCGCGTGATCCGCGCGCTGCATCTCAAGAACCACGTGGTGGGGTTCCTCGGCGACGGCATCAACGACGGCCCGGCGCTCAAGGCCGCCGACGTGGGCATTTCCGTGGACACGGCCGTGGATATCGCCAAGGAATCCGCCGACATCATCCTGCTGGAGAAGAGCCTGATGGTGCTGGAGGAGGGCGTCATCGAGGGCCGCAAGGTGTTCGGCAACATCGTAAAGTACATCAAGATGGGAGCCAGCTCCAACTTCGGCAACATGTTCAGTGTACTGGGAGCGAGCATCTTCCTGCCGTTCGTGCCCATGGCGCCGATTCAGATACTGGTCAACAATCTGCTGTATGATTTTTCCCAGACCGCCATTCCCACGGACAATGTGGATGCTGAATACGTGGAGAAGCCGCGCCAGTGGGATTTGCGCAATATCGGCTGGTACATGGTGGTGATCGGACCACTGAGTTCGGTGTTTGACTATGTCACCTTCGGCATTCTGATCTTTTTCTTCCACGGCTGGCATAATGCACCGTTGTTTCAGACCGCCTGGTTCGTGGAATCCATCCTCACCCAGACACTCATCGTGCACGTGATCCGCACCGCCAAGGTGCCGTTCATCCAGAGCCGGCCCAGCTGGCCGCTGCTCGGCACCACCTCTCTCATCTGTGCGATAGGCGTCTGGCTGCCGTTCAGCTGGCTTGCACACGGGTTCAGCATGGTGCCGGTGCCACTGTCGTTCCTGCTGGTCATGCCGTTCATCATGGTGGCCTACATTGCGCTGACCCAATGGGCCAAGGGCAAGCTGGTGCGCCGCTTTGGCCTGAACTAGCCGTTATCTTTGCGTAAAGCCGAGGCTCACACGCAGGCCGGGATGATTGTCCGCGAGGCTGAGCGTGGCAGCGTGCTGATCCGCCACCGCCTTGACCAGGGACAGTCCCAAGCCGTTTCCGGGGGTACCGCGACTGGCGTCCAGACGCACAAAACGTTGCAGCACCTTGTCGCGCATGGCTTCGGGAATACCGGGGCCGGTATCCGCCACGCTGACCATCACGCGGCCCTGCTGTTGTGCAAGCGACAGGGATACCATGCCGCCGCGCGGAGTGTATTTAATGGCATTGTCCAGCAGGTTGCCCACCGCCTGGGCCAGCAACTGGCGGTTACCGCGCACCGCGGGGACGACGCCGATGTCGGTTTTGAATGTCAAACCCTGATCTTCCGCCGCGGCTTCATACAATTCCGCGGCATCTTGGCATACGGTGGCGAGATCCACCGCGCTCCACTCGCGGCGTGCGCCGGATTCGATCTGCGCGATGCTCAGGATGGCGTTCAATGTCGCCACGATGCCATCCGTTTCCTCAATGGCTTGCTGCAAGGCTTCCTTCTGCCGCGCGGGATCGTCGCGCTTCAGCAGCGCCATTTCCGCGCGGCCGCGCAGCCGGGTGAGGGGGCTGCGCAGGTCGTGGGCCACGTTTTCCGTCACCTCGCGGGCGCTTTTCATGAGCTGCTCAATGCGCTCCAGCATGGCATTGAGCTTGCCGGCCAGTGCATCGAACTCATCCAGGCGGTGTTCTTCGGGGATGCGCTGCGATAAATCACCGGCCATGATGGTATCGGCGGTGCGTGTCACACTCTGTAAACGCCGCGCCACGCCGCGACCCACCAGCGCGCCGCCGATCAGGCCTACGCACAGTACCAGCACAATGGCGGCGAGGGTGAGCGCCAGGATGGTGTTGCGCAGTTCGATGAGCTCGTACAAGGACTGGCCCACCAACAGGTGATAATTACCCGGCAGTGCCACCGCAACGGCGCGTAACTGGAAGTGACGATTCCTGGCATCCAGTGCCGGATTTGAGCGGTGCTCCGTGAGTGTCAACGTGGCCCAGGACAGAGTGGAAGTACCGATGCCCTGCGGCCAGCGTGACAGCGAACCGGCCAGCGGCCGAAAATGCGCATCGGTAAGCAGATACTGGCGCGGGCCGGCATCACCGGTATCGCTGCTGGCGAGGCCCTTGGTGGTGCTCAGGGCGGCGATGGTCTGCTGCAGCCCGGTGATGCCTTTCAGCTGATACAGGCGTGTGAGCGCACTCAGTTCGGCGCGCAAACCGGCATCGATCTGGGTGCGCAACTGTGAAATGGTGACTGCGTAAATAATGCCGAAGCAGATGATGGTGAGCAGGCATACAAAACCGGCATAACGCATGGCCAGCCGGAAGGCCGTGGTGTGCAGCAGGCTAATCCGGTTCACGCAGACAGTATCCGGCGCCGCGCACGGTACAGATCAGAGGGTGAGCCGATTGCTTGTCTATCTTGGTGCGCAGGCGGCTCATGTGCACGTCAATGACGTTGGTCTGGGGATCGAAGTGATAGCCCCATACTTGTTCCAGCAGCATGGTGCGCGTCACTGTCTGCCCCACATGCAGCATGAGATATTCCAGCAGGCGGAATTCGCGCGCCTGCAGCGGGATGGGTTGGCCGTCGCGTTTCACGCTGCGCTTGAGGCGGTCCATCTCCAGGTCCGCCACCCGCAGCACCATGTCGGCGGCAGGCATGCCGCGGCGGCGAGCGACGGCGTCAATTCTTGCCAGGAGTTCCGCAAAGGCAAACGGCTTGGCAAGATAGTCATCGCCGCCGCTTTGCAGACCGATGACACGGTCATCCACGTCGGCGAGGGCGGTGAGGAACAGGGCGGGGGTGTTATTGCCGCTGCTGCGCAACTCACGCACCAGACTGAGGCCGTCCAGTCCCGGCAGCATGCGGTCCACGATGAGTGCGTCGTAGCCAAAGGCTTGCGCTTTGCTGAGCCCGTCCGGACCGGTGGCAGCGTGTTCAGCCATATGACCGCTCTCCTCCAGTCCCTTGACAAGGTAACTGGCGGTTTCCGGATCGTCTTCGATGATCAGCAGGTGCATGGGAGAAGGATAGGGCAATCCCTGCCCGTCGGCCACTGCATCCCGGCAAGATTAACAACTGTTAATTTTCAAAGAAGAGCGGCATCGGCCCGTAAAACTTAGAATAACACCACGCGTGCTTTCGACGGAATGACATCTTGGGGCTGCTGATGCGCATCGGGCCAAAAAACCGGTTGTGGGTTGCCTGCCTGCTTTCGGGCAGCCTCGCCGGCTGCGCGCTGTACCACGCCAAACCACTGCCGCGGAAACCTGACCTGCGGGCCGGGATCGCGCCGCTGCGCGTGGATGTGAGCAACATTCACCTGCCCGGACTGAAGCCGCACCCCTTTGATCCCGCCAAGGGCCTCGACATGACCGACATGGCCATCCTGGCGGTGGTGAACAATCCGGCACTGCGCACCGCCCGTGCCCAGGCGCGTGCCGGCGAGGCGCAAGCGTTCGTGGCCGGACTTCTGCCGGGACCCCAGATCAACTACAGCCTGGATCAGCCCACCCACCAGGCTTCGCAATACACCAATGCCTACAGCGCCGGACTCGCTTACGATCTCACTGCACTTCTGACCCATGGCGCGGCAAAAGCCGCTGCCCGCGCCAGCGCCAAACAAGTGGATCTGAACCTGCTGTGGCAGGAATGGCAGGTGGCGCAGCAGGCACGCTTTTTATTCGTGGCTTGCCTGGAGAACGGCCGCAAGCTGGCATTGCTGGAGAAGCTGCGCGACAGCATGCAAAGCCGCTATGCGGCGGAGCGGCGTGCTTATACGGCGGGTAACGTATCTCTTACCAGTCTGGGCCTTGATCTTGCCGCTCTCCAGAATGTGCAGACCCTTGCCGGCAGCGTGACCACCGGCCGCAATGCCGCTTGCCGCTCGCTTGATGAAATCCTCGGACTGGATCCCGGCGCCACACTGAATCTCGTGGCAGGCGACGACGCCAGGATCAGCCCCAGTCGCAGCGTGCTGGAGAAAGCGCTGGCGATGCTCCCGGAGCGGCGTCCCGACCTGCTGGCGTTGCAATACGGTTACAAGAGCCAGGATGAGAACGTGTGGCGCGCGGTGCTGGCGCAGTTTCCCGGCATCAATTTCGGTATCACCCGCGGCCAGGATACCAGCGACGTGCACACCACCGGGTTCAGCGTGAATATCAGTTTTCCGTTCCTCACAGGCAGTACGGCGGTGGTGCACGCGGCGTCAGCCACCCGCAACGCGCTGTGGCAGCAGTACCAGCAGCGGCTGGACGAGGCGGTGAGTGAGGTGCAACTGATACGCGCAGATCTCAGCGTGCTGGAGCGTGAGCTGGCCGATGCCCGTGCCACCGTACCGGATGCGCGGCAGATGCTTACCAGTGCCCGGGCCGCCTATGCGCACGGTGATCTGACCGCTCCCGCCTATTACGATCTCAGCATGGCGGTATTGAATCGCGAGCTGGGGACCATGGACCTCGAGGCCCAGCAGCAGCAACTGCAGATTGCGCTGGAAACCCTGCTGGGCCTGCCGCCGCAGGACCTGCAACACCCCGTGCCTGCCGATGAGGGTCAGTCATGAAACGCTTGCTCCTATACATATGTGTGTGCACCGCATTGACCATGCCACTCTCGCCCGTACATAGCCAGCAAAGTGCCGCCACTCCCCCGGTGAGCGCGCTGGTACAGACCGCCAGGGTGGGCGAACGCCTGGTTGCCGATACCCTGCGGGCATTCGGCACCATCGAGCCCGGTCCCCGCCAACTCAAGGTGATCGCCGCGCCGCGCGCCAGTGAAGTACAACTGGATGTGGTGGCCGGCGTGCGCGTGAAACGCGGCGCGCCACTGGTGACGCTGATGCCGACACCGGATGCCGCCGTGGCCTATGCCCAGGCGAAATCCCAAGCCGGCTATGCACGATCGGCACTGCGGCGCACCCGCGCGCTGTTCCAGGAGCATCTCGCCACCCGCAACCAGGTGGCGGCCGCCGAGAAAGCCCTGCTGGACGCGCAGGCGAATCTGGCCGCCCAGCGGCAGATGGGTGGCGGTCACGCGACCGTGATGCGTGCGCCGGCGGACGGCGTCATCACCGCGGTGGCGGTGACCAGCGGCGCACGGGTGGCGGCCAATACCACGCTCCTGACCCTGGCGGAACAGGGGAATCTGTACGCGCGCCTCGGTGTGGATCCCGAAAGGGCACCGGCGGTCCGGATCGGCATGCCGGTGACGCTGCGCACCGTGTTCGATCCGCGGATTACCTTGCAGGCCAGGGTCAACCAAGTGGGCGGCATGGTGGCGCCCGTCAGTGGGCTGGTGAATGTGCTGGTGCCGCTGACCGGCAAGGCGGCCGCGGACTTCCTGCCGGGCAGCCAGGTGACGGCGGAAATCGCCCTCAGCAGCAGCCGTTCCCTGGCCGTGCCGCGCTCCGCGGTACTGCGGGATGCGCAAGGCGCCTACGTGTTTATCGTGAAGGATCACGTGGCGCATCGCGTGCAGGTGCACGCTGGCACCGATGACGGCACCTGGATCGCCGTACGAGGCGACCTGCATGCCGGCGAGCAGGTGGTGACGCTCGGCAATTACGAACTCCGGAACGGCATGGCGGTACGGGAGCAGGCGCCTTGAATTTCACGGCGTTCCTGCAACGCCACCGTCGCTCGCTGCTGTTCCTGACGGCGGCGCTTGCCGTCGGCGGCGTGCTGAGCGCCTTCCATCTGCCGGTGGCCATGCTGCCTTACGTGCAACCGCCGCGCATCGTGGTCATGCTGGACGCAGGCGACCGCCCCGCCTCGCAGATGGAGCTGCAGATCACGCGCCCCGTGGAAACGGCGGTGCGCGACATTCCAGGCGTACGATCGGTGCGCTCCATCACCAGCCGCGGCAGCGCCGAGATTTCCGTGAATTTCACCTGGGGCCAGGGCATGGCCCGGGCACTGCTGGAGGTGTCCTCCAAGATCAGCCTGATGCTGCCGGACCTGCCGGCGAGCACGCGTTTCACCGTGCGGCGGCGCGACCCCACGGCGTTTCCCGTCATTGCCTACAGTCTGACGTCCAACACGGAAAGTCTGGTGCAACTGCGGGATATCGGTCTCTACCAGTTGCGGCCCTTGCTGTCACGCGTACGCGGTGTGGCACGGGTGGGCGTGCAGGGTGGTCAGCAGGCGGAATACCACGTGGACGTGGATCCGGCCAGGCTGCGCGCGCTGCATCTATCCCTTGCCGATGTGATGCATGCCGTCTCGGCGAACAACACGCTTACCGCCGTGGGCCGCCTGCAGGACCACTACAAGTTATACCTGCTGGTCTCCAGGACGCGGCTCAAGGACATCAGGCGTCTGAAACAGGTGGTACTGCGCCACGGAACCGATGGCCTGGTGACCGTGGGCGACGTGGCCAGGGTGACGCTCTCCACCGTGCCCCAGTGGATCAGCGTCACCGCCAATGGCCACAGTGCGGTGCTGCTCAACATCTTTCAGCAACCCGCCGCCAATACCGTACAGATAGATCGGGATATCGCACGCCAGCTTGCGGCTTATCGCACCAAGCTGCCGCCGGATGTGCACATCAGCAAGTGGTATGACCAGAGCAGTCTCATCGTGTCCTCGGCCCACAGTGTGCGCGATGCGATTTTTATCGGCGTGGTGCTGGCGGCGCTGGTACTGCTGGTGTTTCTGCGCAACCTCAAGGTCACCTTCATCAGTATTCTGATTGTGCCCTCGGCCCTCGCCATTACGGTGTTGCTGCTCTATGCCATGCATTTGAGTTTCAACATCATGACCCTGGGCGGCATCGCCGCCGCGGTAGGGCTGGTGATAGATGACGTGGTGGTCATGTGCGAGCACATCATCCGGCGCTTCCGCGAGGCCCGGCATCAGCCGCCGCATGAGCGGGTCATGTGGGCGGCGAAGGAATTCACCCGGCCGCTCATGGGTTCCTCCGCCTCCACCATCATCATTTTCATCCCCCTGGCTTTCCTCGGCGGTATCACCGGCGCGTTCTTCAAATCGCTGGCGCTGACCATGGCCAGTACCCTCATCATCTCGTTCCTGCTGGCCTGGCTGGTGGTGCCGGTGCTGGCCGGCTGGCTGCTCAAAGACACGGATTCCCATGCGGAAAAATTCGGCTGGCTGGCACGCCATGCCCACAGGTTCTATGGCTGGCTCATGCCGCGCTTGTTGCGCCGGCCCGTGTGGCTGCTGGCGGGGCTGATTCCCTTCACGGTATTGGGATATATCGGCTACCGGGAAGTGGGTACGGGCTTCCTGCCGCACATGGATCAGGGTGGGTTCACGCTGGATTATCGCGCGGCACCCGGCACCTCCCTGGCGGAGACCGACCGTCTGTTGCACCAGGTCGGGCGGATATTGCGGCATAACCCCAACGTGGAGAGTTATTCGCGGCGCACCGGCGCGCAATTGGGCGGCGGTGTCACCGAGGCCAACACCGGCGATTTCTTCGTGCACCTGAAGCCCTTTCCGCGGGAATCCGTGGAGAAGATCATGAACGAGGTGCGCGCCGCCATCCACACACAGGTTCCCGGCCTGCGGATTGATCTGTCGCAGCTTCTGGAGGATATGATCGGCGACATGACGGCTGTGCCCCAGCCGGTGGAAATCAAGCTGTTCAGCGACAACACCGATGAAATACTCAAGCTCGCTCCCAAGGTGGCGCATGCCATCAGCAAGGTACCGGGCATCGTGGATGTGAACAGTGGTGTGGTGTACGCGGGTGATGCCCTGGATATCCATGTGGACAGCATCAAGGCCGGTCTGCTGGGTCTCGATCCGGCGAGTGTCACGCAGCAACTGGATACCTATCTGCAAGGTACGGTGGCGACGCAGGTGCAGCAGGGGATCAAGTTCGTGGGCATCCGCGTGTGGATGCCGCCGGACCTGCGCCTGCGCACCGGCCAGTTGGCACAACTGCCGATCCGTGCATCGGGCGGCCAGGTCTTCCCCCTGGGCCGTATCGCCACCATCACCACGGTCACCGGCCAGCCGGAGATCGACAGCGATAATCTGAAACACCTGTTCGCCGTGACCGCACGCATCAGCGGCCGCAGCCTCGGTTCCACAGTGAATGATGTAAAACGCGTACTGGCGACGCCGGGGCTGATCCCGAAAAACGTGGAAGTGCAACTGGGCGGTCTCTACAAGCAGCAGCAGATCGCTTTCCGCGGTCTGACGGTGGTGTTTCTGGCGGCGGTAGTGCTCATCTTTGTATTGCTGCTGTTTTTGTACGAGAGCTTCCGCGTGGTGATCACCATCCTCACGGCGCCGCTGCTGGCGGCGGCCAGCGTGTTTTTTGCGCTGTGGCTCACGGGTATTGAGCTCAATATCACCGCCATGATGGGCCTCACCATGATCATCGGCATCGTCACGGAAGTGGCGATTTTCTATTTTTCCGAGTTCGTGGAGTTGAAGCATGCGCAGAACTTCGAGCAGGCGCTGGTGGAGGCGGGGCTGAACCGCATGCGCCCCATCGCCCTGACCACCCTCACCACCATACTCGCCTTGTTGCCGCTGGCCCTCAACCTGGGCCGTGGAGCCGCTATGCAGCAGCCGCTCGCTGTCGCCATCATCGCCGGCGAGAGTGTGCAATTGCCGCTGGTGTTGATCGTGATGCCGGTGATTTATTATCTGCTGGTACGTGGCCGGCGGGGGGGGAATATGCCATCCGCAGGCCTCGGAACGTCCGGGACGCCGTATCATGGTAATGTTTGACGCAGCAGCTCATGAGTCACGGGATGCATATCCTGATCGCCGAAGATGAAGCCAAGACCAGTGCCTATCTGGTGAAGGGGCTCACGGAAAACGGCTTTACCGTGGATACGGCGGCGGACGGGCGCACGGCTCTGCGTCTCGCCCATGCCCATGTCTATGACGCGGTGGTGCTCGACGTGATGTTGCCGGCGCTGGACGGCTGGTCGGTAGTGCAGTCCCTGCGCGCGACGGGGAGCCGTACACCGGTGCTGTTTCTTACGGCGCGCGACCGGGTTGAGGACCGGGTGCGGGGTCTGGAACTCGGCGGTGATGATTATCTGGTCAAGCCGTTCGCGTTTTCCGAATTGCTTGCGCGACTGCGCTCGCTGCTGCGGCGCGGAGCGCAACTCCAGTCCGAACTGCTGCGGGTGGCGGATCTGGTGATTGATCCGGTGGCACATCGTGCCGAACGGGCCGGACAGGTACTGTACCTGACGCCGAAGGAATTCGCGCTATTGGCACTGCTGGCGCGTGGTACGGGCCGGGTGTTTGCGCGCACTTACATCGCCGAGAATGTATGGGGTGTGGACTTTGATACCCAGACCAACGTGGTGGATGTGGTGATACGCCGTCTGCGCACCAAGGTGGATACACCATTCGATGATCCATTGATTCACACTGTGCGCGGCGTGGGCTATGTTCTGGAAAAACGCTGATTTTCACACTCGGTGGGTGACGCGCTCCATCAGCGCACGCCTTACGCTGTTTTATACGCTGACCTCACTGATCGCGGTTGCCGCATTCACAACGGTTCTCTACTGGAAACTGACGATCAACTTTGACGCAGAGCATCTGCGTTTCCTGCGCGCCAAGGCGCAGGAACTGGTCGAGGATTTTCAGGACGGCGGCAACCAACCCAGTGCGTTGCTGAGTGAAATTGACAAGGAAACCGCCGGTACCAAGCTGCGGCAATACGAGGCGCGGGTGCTAGCCCTGCAGAGTGCCGTGCTCGGCGAGACCCCGGGGATGAGCACACCGCTGCCGCCGGATATATTTCCTGTACCGGTAGCACCGGATGCGATCACCAAAGAGGCCATCCGTAACTGGAACGCCGGCAGGCATCACTATGTGCTGGTGGCATTCAGCACGCATGCGCCGGGTATCTCGGGAAGCACCTACACGGTACAGCTCGCCCTGGATGTGTCACGCGATGACACATTGCTTGCCGATTATCGGCATGGACTGGGGATATTCCTATTGTTGCTCCTGCCGGTGCTGGTGCTCGCCGGCCGCTTTGCCACAAAACGCGGATTGCGGCCGCTGGAACGCATTACCAGGGCCGCGAATGCCGTGACCCCCGCGAATCTTACCGACCGCATACCGCTGGATCCGCCCTGGCCACCGGAACTGGCGAACCTGGTGGGGGTGTTCAATGAAATGATGGAACGGCTGGATGAGGCGTTCGCACGTCTCGCCCGTTTCTCCGCGGACCTCGCCCATGAATTGCGTAATCCGCTCAATAACCTCATGGGGGAATTGGAGGTATGCCTGACGCGCGAGCGCAGTGCCGATGAATACCGGGCAACCCTGGTTTCAGGCCTGGAGGAATGCCGGCGGCTTGCGGCGCTCATTGAGAACCTGCTGTTCATCGCCCGGGCGGAGAACGCGGAGAAATCCGTGAGTACCGAACGGTTTGACACCCGCGAGGCCTGTGAACATGTATTGGCCTACCATACAGCTTCCGCCGCCAGCCACGGTGTGCGCCTGGTGTGCGAAGGTGATGCCTGGCTCCATGCTGACCCGTTGCTGTTCCGCCAGGCACTGGGCAATCTGCTTGCCAACGCCATCCGTTATTCGCCGCCGGACAGCGAGGTCCGCGTGCTGGTGCGGGGGTTCGCTGCCGGCGGTGTTGAGATAGAGGTGCGCGATCAGGGCGAGGGCATTGCGCCGGAACACCTGCCGTATGTGTTCGACCGTTTCTATCAGGCCGACCCGGCACGGGCGCGGCGCGGCCAGGGCACGGGACTGGGGCTCGCCATCGTGCGCTCCATCATGGAACTGCACGGCGGCGAGGCAAGTCTCGACAGCCGGCCGGGCGAGGGCAGCGTGGCGCGCCTGCGTTTCCCGGGCAGGATGTCCGGCACGGAGATGACAGAACTGTCATCTGTCTGAGCGGCAATTTTCACGCGGCGGACTGTAAACTGCCTGGATGCGGTGCAGGCGTGTTGCATTATTGCTGCTGATAATCGCGGTGCTGGCTGGCTGCGCCACTTTTCACAATCGGCCCCTTGCCCCCGGGAATACCCTGGCGACGTTTGACGCCCGGCGTCTCGACAGTGCCGAGACGCGTCATGCCGTAGAGGCAAGCCTGCGGCACAGCGTCGCGCCCTGGCCGCCGCGGCGCTGGACTCTCGCGCTGCTGACGCCGGTGGCACTTCACTACAGCGCCGTGCTTGCGGCGGCCGAGGCGCATGCCCGCGCCGTCAACGCCGGTATTCAAATTGCCAGTGAATACCCCAATCCACAATTCAGTTTCGCACCGGGTTATAACACCAGCAGCCCCGCCGGTGAATCACCCTGGATTTTTGACTACGCGCTGAGCTTTCCCATTCCCACCGCCGGGCGCCGCGCCGCGGCTATCCGACAGGCGCAGGCACTCAGCACGGCGGCTGACTTCGACGTGGCAGGGACCGCATGGCAGGTGCGCAATCGCTTACGCAGCCGCCTGCTTGATCTGTATGCGGCCGGACAGCAAGTGGCATTGCTGCGGCAACAAGCTGCCGATCAGCGGGAAACGTCGAATCTCCTGCAGGCACGGTATGTTTCCGGGGAGATTTCCGCACCTGCATGGCTGGAGGCGCGCAGTGCCTATCAGGCGATTCAGTACGCCCTGGTCAGCGCCAAAACCCGGGCAACCACCGCGCGGGATGCCCTGGCCGCGGCGTTGGGCGTGCCGGCGGCAGCGCTTCAAGGCATGCATTTCGCATTCAATGGATTCACCCGGCCGCTCGGCGTGGCGCCCAAAATCGCGGTGCAGCGCAATGCGTTGCTGAATCGTGCGGATATCCTCGCCGCCCTGGCGCGCTACGCGGCAAGCCAGTATGCCCTGCAAAGGGAAATCGCCCGCCAATATCCCAGCCTGCAAATTGGTCCCGGCTTCCGGTGGGATCAAGGTCAGGATAAATGGTCGCTGGGCATCGGCATCTCGCTGCCGATTTTCAATCATAACCAGGGAGCGGTGGCGGCCGCTGAAGCACGCCGCCGCGAAGCCGCCGCGCAGTTCGAGGTAGTACAGAATCGCGTCATCGCCCGGGTGACCCGGGCCATGGCCGCCTATCGTGGCGCACGTGACAGCCTGTCGCTGGCCACGCAGGCGGCGGATAGCGCCGCACAAGCGGCGCAGGCGGTAACGGCGCAATTCAAGGCTGGGGAAACCGATGCGCTTGCCCTGTTTTTCGCCAGACAAACCGCGCTGCGCAGCGCACTCGCTCATCTCAATGCACTCATCCGCGCGCAAACGGCCCTCACCCGGTTGGAAAACGCCCTGCAACAACCCTTGAACGGCACACACGCGCCGCGTGTTGCGCTGCCAAAGGAGCACTCATGAAGCATTACTCCCGCTTTTCCTGGCTGGCCATCCTGTTGACAGGTGTCCTCGGCATGCCGCTCGGGGTCTTTGCCGCCGGATCCCCCTCTGCCGCGCCTGCCGCCATGCAGGTGACGGTTGCCGGAAAGGTTCAGCGCGCCAGCGGCATGGAAGTCGAGCGACTCGCGGCGGTGCGCTATCGTCCGCAGGTGACCGGATACGGGCTGGTCGTGGACCTGACGCCGCTGCTTACACTGCGTGCCCGATTGCGGGCGGCCGGGGTGGCGCTTTCGGCCGCAGAGCAGGAATACCTGCGGCTCAAGGGACTGAACCGGCACGGTCAGAACATCTCCGCAAAACGCCTGCAGGCGGCGCGTGCAGTCTGGCAGGGTGCTCGCGCCCAGGTGGCCGTGCTGCGCGTGCGCGCACTCCAGCATTGGGGAAGCACGCTTACCCGCTGGCTGGAGAGCCGCGGTAACCCCGGACTGGAGGGATTGGCTGATGGCAGGCGGCAGCTCTTGCGCATCAGCGCATCACAGGCGAGCTACCAGGTGAAGCCGCCGGTGCACATTGAGATCGGGGGCGGGGCACGCGCCACGCTGGTTTCCATCGCACCCCGGGTCAACCCGGAAATCCAGGCGCCGACGTATTTTTATCTGGCTGAATCCGCCATGCCGGTCGGCTTTCAGTTCACTGCCGGCTTCCCGATTTCGCAGAAGGTACTCACGGGAGTACGGATACCGGGAGCCGCCGTGATCTGGTATGCCGGCGCCGCCTGGGTCTATGTGCGCACTACCGCCACGGGATTTGAGCGCCGGCTGATCACGACCCAATATCCCGATGCGGGCGGCTGGTTTGTTCCCGCGGGCGTTCCTCCCGGAGAGCAACTGGTGACACAGGGTGCGGAACTGCTGTTCGCGGATGAATTCTCCGGCCATTCTTCGGGAGGCGGTGGTGGTTAACCGCGTCGTGTCTACGCACACCAGCACAGGCCCTGCCCGATGCTGAACAGTATCGTGCGCTTCGCTGTCCGCTTCCGGGGAGTGGTGATTGCGCTCGCCTGCGTGGTGGCCGGCTACGGTCTGTGGACGGTATTTCACACCCGTCTTGATGTCTTCCCGGAATTTGCGCCACCCATCATCACTATCGAGACCTCAGCCCCCGGGCTTTCCCCCGAGCAGGTGGAGGCTCTGGTGACTCAACCGCTGGAGGATGCGCTGAATGGCGCCGGCGGGCTCCGCAATCTGCGCTCGCAGTCCATCCAGGGTTTGTCCTACCTCACCCTGACGTTTGCCAGCAGCAGCAATATTTACCAGGACCGGCAGTCAGTCAGTGAACGCCTGGGGGCGGTGGCGGCCGCGCTGCCTGTCGGTGTGAAACCGCCGGTGATGCTGCCGCTCATCTCGGCCACCAAACTGGTGGCGATCATTGGACTCAGCTCCAGGACCCGCTCGCTGATGTACCTGCGTACCCTCGCGGATTGGGTGCTCAAGCCGCAATTGCTGAGCGTGCCGGGCGTAGCGGGCATGGCGATTTTCAGCAAAGACAAGCAGCAATTGCAGATCCAGGTGCATGCGCATGCGCTGGTCCAATACGGACTTTCCCTGAATGACATCGTGCGGGCTGCGCGACGGGCCACGGGCGTGCGCGGCGGCGGCTTTATCGAAACCAGGAATCAGAACATCCTTCTGGCACCCCACGGCCAGGCCGTGACTCCCGCCGAGCTCGCCCAAGTGGTGCTGCGTCACGCGCACGGCGAGACCCTGCATCTGGGGGATGTCGCCAGGGTTCTGTACGCACCGGCACCACCCGTCGGCGCGGCCATGATTGACGGCAAGCCGGGCGTGATGATCAAGATCGCCATGCAGTATGGCGCCAATACCGTCACGGTGACCCACGCAGTCAATCAGCGTCTTAAACAACTGACCCCGGTTCTGGAAAAAGACGGCGTTCATGTTTATCCGGACCTGTTCGAACCCGCGAGTTTCGTGCATACCGCTCTCGGCAACATCGAACGTTCACTGGCAATCGGCGCGGTGCTGGTGGTAATCGTTCTTTTCCTGTTTCTGTTCAACGCGCGTACTACCATCATTTCCGTGGTCGCCATTCCGCTGTCGCTGCTCACTGCCGTCATCTTCCTGAACTGGCTGGGCGACGGCATCAATATCATGACGCTCGCCGGACTCGCCATCGCGCTGGGCGAGGTGGTGGATGACGCCATCATTGACGTGGAGAACATTTTCCGGCGGTTGCGCGAAAACCGCACGCGCTCCGCGCCGCGACCGCTCCTGCGTGTGGTGTTTGACGCCTCCCTGGAGGTGCGCAGTGCCGTGGTGTATGCGACCTTCACAGTGGTGCTGATCTTTTTGCCGGTGCTCACGCTTACGGGTGTGACAGGCCGGTTGTTCAGTCCGCTGGCTTTTGCTTATATCGCCTCCATTCTCGCCTCACTGCTGGTGGCGCTTACCGTGACTCCGGCACTTTGTTGCGTGCTGCTGGCCCGTCAGCCACTGGATAAACAGGAGCCACGTTACATCCGTTGGCTGAAACGGCATTACCAGGACTGGCTGACGGGAATCCGGAAACATGCGGGCTTCGTGATGCTCGCGGTGGCGGTGCTGTGTGCGGCCGCGCTTGCCGCCATTCCATTTTTCAAGGGACAGTACCTGCCGGAGATGAGAGAAGGGCATTTCATCGTTCACATGCAACTGGATCCCGGTGCCTCCCTGGACGAAGGCTTGCGCATGGGAAATCGCGTTACGGCTGCCATCGCATCGGTTCCGGGGGTGGAATCCGTCGCCCAGCGAGTGGGGCGTGCAAATCTTTTGAGCGGGCCCGCGCCCAGCTATAAAAGTGAAATCCAGGTGAACTTGAAGAAATCGTTGTCGGGTAATGCTCAGGCAAGAATACTCAAACAGTTTGATTCGTTATTGCGCAGGTTCACCGGCGCGAAATTTACCGTCAACACTTTCCTGACCGAGCGTATCCATGAAACCCTCAGCGGCTATTATGCGCCTGTGGTGGTGAACATCTTTGGCAACAGCCTGGCCACACTCGACCGGGCGGCGCAACAGGTGACAGGCATCTTGTCGAAAATACACGGGGCGCGTGATGTGCAGGTGCAAGCGCCTCAGGGCAGCCCGCAGCTTGCGATCCGTCTCCGGGAACGGGTGCTCGCCCGCTGGGGCATCGCGCCGGTGGATGCCCTGGATGCCATTGAAACCGCCTACCAGGGCATGCGTGTCGGACAGATTTATCTGGGCACACGTGTCTTCAATGTGAGCGTCATTTTTCCGCCCGCGGCGCGCCGCAATCCCATGGCGGTAGGTTCCCTGCTGCTGAAAAATCCCCAAGGGTTGCTCGTGCCCCTCAGGGCGGTAGCGGATATCCGGCTCACATCCGGCCGCTTCATGATTTTGCATGAAGCGGCACAGCGGGTACAGACGGTGACGGCATACCTGAGCGGACGCTCATTGACGGGATTCGTTCACGAGGCCGAGACAAACTTGCATGCCGCAAACCTGCCGCAAGGTACCTATGCGGTATTCAGCGGGGCAGCCCAGGCACGCGCGCAGGCCACCCATGAGCTGCTGCTCAAGACCGCCGTGGCCATTGCGGCCATCATGATGCTGCTGTTCCTGGCGTTGCGGTCCATGCGCTCGCTGCTGCTGGTGCTGGTGAACCTGCCCTTTGCCCTGGTGGGCGGCGTCGCCGCCGTACTTCTCATGGGCGGCGTGGTGTCCATCGGTTCCCTGGTGGGGTTTGTGACCCTGTTCGGCATCACCTTGCGCAACTCCATCATGCTGATCTCGCACTACAAGCATCTGGTGCAGGCAGAGGGTATGACCTGGGGGCCGGAAGCGGCCCTGCGGGGTGCGAGTGAGCGACTCGTGCCCATACTTATGACCGCCCTGGTCACGGCTCTGGCCCTGCTGCCGCTGGCGATCGGCAGAAATGTGCCGGGTCAGGAAATCGAGGGTCCCATGGCCATTGTGATTCTCGGCGGATTGATTACCTCCACGGTCCTGAACCTGTTGATACTCCCGGCCATCGCCCTCAAGTTCGGGCGCTTTGATAAAATCACCGCGGAGACCGATTTTCTGGTGTGAACCGGAATCCGATCCAGCGTGAGAATCGGAAATCAATTCGAGTTTGCCGGGATGGAATGATTGCTCATTGTTCCCGCAAGCATAGAGGAGTCTGTGTGCGTACTCCCCACGATGACCGACTCTGCTGGGCAGAATGGGGATGGACCTGAATCCATGGATGGCAGCCCGTACACACGGTATTTGCATCGTCTCTTCTGGGTCAGCATCCTTGTCAAGGGCCTGGACGGTGTGCTGGAAACCATCGGCGGTATTCTCGTTCTGCTGGCAAGCCGTGTCGATCTGATCAACATCGTCATTTTTCTTACGGCGCCCGAGTTGGCCGAAGATCCGGGGGATCTGGTCGCCAATTATCTGCGCCATGTGGTACTCAATCTGTCAGCCAATACAAAATATTTTGCCAGTGTTTACCTGTTGTTCAATGGTGTGGTCAAGGTATTGCTGATGATCGGCATACTGCGTGGCAAACTCTGGTCTTACCGGACGGCGTTTGTTTTTATAGCCATCTTTGTTTGTTACCAGTTATACCGGTTCAGTCATACGCATTCACTGGTGCTTTTGGGCTTTATGCTTTTCGACGTACTGACGCTGTATCTCATCTGGCGCGAGTACCGCTTGCGAAACCGGACCTTCAGGCCGCAGGCACGCCGGTTCTGACTGCGCGAGGGCGGGCCGGCGATGCAGCGCCGGCGCGCGGTCTTTCTCCCCGGGACGGACGGATAAAGCCCCTATGTGGTGGCGATCCGCGTGGGGGCGGGCAGGGCACCCTCGCCAGCGCAGCCGCTGTACTTGTCTGTCACATTTCTGTCATATTTGGCCCCTACACTCCGTATGGCGCTGGATGCGGGGGGTCGGTGGCACAAAAGGCCGTATCCGCTGGCCGCCGCCAGGAGCCGGGCCTGGCGGGAGCGGCACAGGGCAAACACGATTCCCGGCGCTCAATCAGCCTTTTCGGAGCAGCTCCATGCACCGGTCCATCGCCGAGCTGCCGCGGATCTCCATGTCATGTGTTGATTATGTGTTCAATCTGATGGGCCATACCCCAGTCTTCCTGTCCACTTTAAATATGAAGTAAGCCGTGAGCCAGCCTGATCCCACCCTGACCCATGCGATATCGCCGGAAGTCCTGGCGGCTGCCGCACGCGCCCCGGACGGAAAGATTTCCATTGAACGTCCCAAATTGTCCATCCGCCGGCTCAATTTTTATTATGGCCAGTTTCAAGCCCTGCACGACATCAGCCTGGATATTCCTGAACAGCAGGTGACCGCCTTCATCGGCCCTTCCGGCTGCGGCAAGTCCACATTGCTGCGAACCATCAACCGCATCTATGAGCTGTATCCGGAGCAGCACGCCAGCGGCGAGATCACCCTGGACGGCGAGAACATCCTCAATCGGGATCAGAACCTGACTCTTTTGCGCGCCAAGGTCGGCATGGTGTTTCAGAAACCCACACCCTTTCCCATGTCGGTGTACGAGAATATCGCCTTCGGAGTGCGGCTTTACGAGCGGCTTTCACGGGTGAACATGGATGACCGGGTGGAATGGGCGCTGCGCAAGGCGGCGCTGTGGGAGGAAGTGAAGGACAAGCTGCACCAGGGCGGCACACGTCTGTCCGGCGGCCAGCAGCAGCGCCTGTGCATCGCCCGCGCCATCGCGGTAAAGCCGGAGGTGTTGCTGCTGGACGAGCCGGCGTCGGCGCTGGATCCCATTTCCACGTTGAAGATCGAAGAACTGATCGCCGAATTGAAAACCGATTACACCATCGTCATCGTCACCCACAACATGCAGCAGGCGGCGCGCGTCTCCGATTACACCGCCTTCATGTACCTGGGGAATCTGATCGAATACGCCGACACCAGCACCCTGTTCACCAATCCCGTCCAGAAACAGACCGAGGACTACATCACCGGCCGCTACGGCTGACAGCCTGGTTGTGAGTGGCGATGAATGTCATCGCTCCCACCGGGTGAATGGATCGGCCCTGTAGAAGCGGTGTTACACACCACGACAAATTGCAATTGCGGAGAATGTCGCCGCTCCCAGCGGGTGAATGGATCGGCCCTGTAGAAGCGGTGTCATACACCGCGACAAATTGCAATCGCGGAGAATGCCGCCGCTCCCATGGGTTGAATGGATAGGTCTTGTAGGAGCGGTGTCACACACCGCGACGGATTTCAGTCACGGCGAATATCGCCATATCTCTCCCGTAGGAGCGGTCGCCTGCCTGTGCGGTGCACGCGACAGATCTCGACCGCGATTCTTTGAAGCTGTCGCGGCGAAGGTCGCCGCTCCTGCAATTCGTCAATGCACAGCGGGCGCAGGCGGCAGGTTCATTATCTTGCGGATAACTTCAAAACGCGGGTCGGCGCGCACGCCGGCGCCCAGAGGGCCGAAGACGAACATCATGACAAAATCATGGTCGCGCACGGCGCGCTGAAGTTGGGTGAAAGTCAGGGTTTTTTCACCCAGATTCCAGTACAGCCAGGCGAGCAGCACACCGGAAACATAGTGGCGGGTGGCGTGTTGCTGCAATTCATCCAATGCCTGGCGAGCGCGGGCTTTTCTGTCCAGTAAAGCCTCGCTTACGCCAATCTCGGCCACCGAATACTCGGGTGGATGGCCCCAGATAGTGACCGCCGTGCGGGCGTCGGCCAGCGCTTGGCGGGGGTTTCCCATCGCCAAATCGGTTTCGGCCATGAAGGCATAGGTCAGGGCGAAACGTGGGGCGAGCGCCACAGTGGTGCGATACTGCGCCAGGGAGGCCTGCCACTGCCCCGCGTAACACAGTGCACGTCCCAGGTCGGCGTTGATGATGGGCGATAAGGGATCCAAGCGGTGCGCCGCCTGCATCTCGTGCAATGCCGCTTGCATCTGACCCATGAACCAGAGATGGATCGCGTACCACTGGTGGGCGGTGGCGTCGCTGGGGTCGAGTCGCAGCGCGAGCCGGTATTCCCGCCCGGCCGCTTGCCATTCCCAATGCTCATCGTCCAGCAAGCCCAACACCTCGTGGGCTCTGGGTAGCGACGTATCGAGCGCGATTGCCCGGTCGGCGGCCGCGAGCGCGTCGTCGTAGTGCGTGTCCGGCAGCACGTTGGCCTGATAGGAACGCATCACCGCATACGCCATGGCCAGTGCCGCCCACGCCTGCGCGTAGTCTCCGTCGGCTTGAATGGATTTACGCAGGTAGGCAATGGACTGGGTGATGTCGCCAGGGTCGCGGTTATTGAGGTATTCCAGGCCGACCAGGTAAAAATCATGTGCCTGCGGGTTGACCGCTGCCTGCCGTTGCACCGGTTTCATGAGCGATTGAGCGGGCGATAAATTCAA
Source organism: Natronospirales bacterium (assembly GCA_021816765.1). Taxonomy (GTDB): domain Bacteria; phylum Pseudomonadota; class Gammaproteobacteria; order Natronospirales; family REEB76; genus REEB76. The sequence goes on from JAKAXB010000005.1 coordinate 68,363, forward strand.
CCTTTTTACAATCGCCTGGGCAATCGCATCTTCGGTATGAAAGACCTCGCTGCGGCGCACGGTGAATTCATCGGTCCATAATTCATAGCCGTCAGCGGTGTTGACCAGCGCCACATCAATGCGCAGCGCGGGTCCCGCCCGCTGGATGCTGCCCTCGACGATCTTGTCGGCCCCCAGCAGGCGTCCGGCCTCGCGCACGTCCATGGGCTTGCCGCGCAAACTGAAAGAGGAGGTCTGCGCGACTACCCGCAGAGTGGGGATGCGCCCCAGGCGGGCAATCAGTTCGTCGGTAATGCCGTCGCTCAAATAGCGGGTTGCAGGATCATGATTCACGTTAAGAAAGGGCAGCACCGCCAGCGTGCGAGGGTTCACCGAGCTCGCGCGCGGCTTGGTGCGGCGCAGGGGAGCATGCAGAAGTATCACGCCCACGCCTGCCGTAAGGAGGATCACCACAGTGGTAGCCGCGAGCCAGCCCCAACGTCGCATCGGCGTCGCTGAGTGTGGCGGGACTTGTGCCGCACCCGCCGCCAAAGTGGTGTCCGGGACCTTGGGTACGGGGACACGGGAGGTGGATTCCGATTCCCACAACGCCACCGCGAGTAATTGGGTCGCCTCGGCTAGGTACCGACGGTAGGTACTCCAGCTCAGATGCAGTGCTTCGGCGACCGCCTGCTGACTGCGCAGGGGAGCCAGATAGGTATGTATCAGAACGTGTTTGAGCCGACTGAACTTGACGTTCTCCCCGAGGCGCTCGCAATGCGCCCGGAGGATTTCGCGCAGGGCTTGCGCCGGCGGGGTCGTGGGTTCGCGCTCCAGAACTGCGATCACGATCCGGGAAGCCAGCAGCGGGTTGTTTCGCAGGCAGTTCGGCCGGTGAAAATCCCGCAGCGCTTGGCGTACCGCGGCTGCGAACCCGGCTTCCGTGCGGATGTCCGGCGCAGATAACGCGGCTGACTCCCTATCCGTTGGGATCGGATCCCCGGGCCCGGTGCTGGGCTGATTCCCCGCAGGGGGTTCGCCGTTATTCATCTCGCCCCCCATCCCGCACTACGTCCACCGCCGTCCCTGGCCAATTGTAATGGACCGGGACAGGCCCGCGCTGCGGTTACCCCGTTATTTCCCGGGAGGTGAGCAGAAATCGAGCAGTTTTTGACGTAGAAACTGAGCACCATTCCGCACTGTAATTGCGCGTGACCCACGGTCGTAAAGTCGGCTATTGGGTGGACCGAATCCAAACCATGACGAGGGGCGAGCCAGCATGAGAAGCATAAGAACGGGATTGAGATGGGGGGTGAGTGCCGGCGTGCTGGCAATGGCCCTGACGATGACGGCGGTGTCCGCCGCTTCGGCGCCGAACGGCGCGCGGGGGCTCAGCCGCGCACCCACCGGATTGGTGGCGGCGATGGTGCAGAGCACTGCGCGCGAAGCGGCCCGCGATCCCGCCTACCGTATTGATTCCCGCGGCTGCGCACAACTTTCTGTTCAGCGTTTTACCGCCTGTTTTGCCCCGGGTGCGACGCGCTTCCGCACGCCCCACGTCGCGCTGCAACTACGCCTGGCCGCCTGGGGCCGTCCCGGCCGCCTCACGGCGCTGGCGCTGGCCCCCGGCCGGCCACACGCCAACCGGATCGAGTACCTGGGCAGCGGCATCCGGGCCTGGTGGCGAGTGCTGCCTTTGGGTTACGAGCAGGGCTTCACGATTACGCGCGCCCCAGCGGGGCGGGGGCCAGTAATAATCGAACTGCGTGCGAGCCGTGCGCCCGCGATAGCCGGCAACAGTCTTGCTTGGGGACGGCTGCACTATGGCCAGCTCGTGGTGACCGATGCGCGGGGGCGGGTGCTGCCCGCCACGCTCACGGCCGTCGGCCGCAAGGTAGTCCTGCGCTTCGACGCCGCCCATGCCCGCTATCCGCTCAACGTGGACCCGCTGGTGTGGGTCGAGCAGGAAGTGACCGCCAGCGATGGCGCGGCCTCGGATATGTTCGGCTACTCGGTTGCCCTCAGCGGTCCCACCGCTCTGGTAGGCGCGCCGCAACATCAAGTCGGCGGCAACGCCGACCAAGGCGCGGCTTATATCTATAACAAGATCAACGGCGTCTGGAGCCAGACGGCGGAGCTGACCGCCAGCGATGGCGCGGCGCGCGACTATTTCGGCAACTCGGTTGCCCTCAACGGCACCACCGCCCTGGCGGGGGCACCGTTCCACCAAGTCGGCAGCAACGGCAGTCAAGGCGCGGCTTATGTCTATACCGAGACCAATGGCGTCTGGAGCCAGACGGCGGAGCTGACCGCCAGCGATGGCGCGGCCTCGGATGCGTTCGGCTACTCGGTTGCCCTCATCGGTCCCACCGCCTTGGTGGGGGCGCCGAACCACAACAGTAAAGTTGGCGCCGCTTATGTATTTACGGGCGGTAGCGGTATCTGGAGCCAGGCGGCGGAGCTGAGCCTGAGCGGTGTGACGGGGGACATTGAACTTGGCTATTCCGTCGCCCTCATCGGACCCAACACGATCGCGCTGGTGGGGACACCGTTCATCATGATCGGCGCCCAGACGGAGCAGGGTGCGGTCTTCGTGTATACCGAACCGGCGGGTGGCTGGACCAGTACCTCGAGTTACACCACTCGACTGACTGCCGGTGATGGCACGGCGTACGATTGGTTCGGCACGTCGCTCGCCGGCTCCGGTTCCAACGTCTTGGTGGGAGCGCCGCAACATCAAGTCGGCAGCAATATCCAACAAGGTGCGGCCTATATCTATACCGATACCAACGGCAGCTGGAGCCAGACGGCGGAGCTGACCGCCAGCGATGGCGCGGCCTCGGATATGTTCGGCTACTCGGTTGCCCTCGGTCCCAACGCCTTGGTGGGGGCGGTGAACCACCAAGTCGGCAGCAACGGCAGTCAAGGCGCGGCTTATGTCTATACCGAGGCCAATAATGGCACCTGGAGTCAGACGGTGGAGCTGACCGCCAGCGATGGCAGGTTGAGCGACCGGTTCGGCATGTCGCTCGCCGGCTCCGGTTCCAACGTCTTGGTGGGAGCGCCGCAACATCAAGTCGGCAGCAACACCAACCAAGGCGCGGCCTATTTCTTCGGCAATGCCGACCTCGGCCTGGTGCTGAGCACCCCGGCCATGGTGGCGTCCGGCGCCAACTATACCAGCCAGGCGATCCTCACCAACAACGGCTCGTATACGAGCCCGGCGCTGAGTGTGCTGTTGCCGGTGCCCACCGGCACGAACTACGTGTCCTCCAGCGCCACCCAGGGGAGCTGCAGCCAGACCGCGGGCACCGTCACCTGCAATCTCGGCAGTCTCGCGGCCAGCGGTGGCAGTGCCAGCGGCAGCGTCACACTCCAGGCCACCGCGGCGGCGGGTACTGCGCTGGCCAACAGTGCAAATTTGGCTTTGAGCACCCCGGCCCTGAGCCAGACTTCCACGACCACGGTGGCCGTGGCGCCGGCCGTCACGGGCCTCGCGAACGCGCGCGTGACCATCGGCCAGAGTGTGCCAGCGGAGAGTTTCACGATCTCCGGCACCGGCAGTCTCACAGTGACCGCGAGCTCATCGAACACCACGTTGTTGCCGAACGCCGGCTTGAGCATCTCTTCGGGCTGCAATGCCAACGGTGCGAAGTGCACGCTTTCTATCACCCCGGCGGCGGGGCAGACGGGCACGGCTACGGTGACCGTGACGGTGACTGATACCAACGGGCAGCAGGGCAGCGGCAGCTTCACCCTGACGATTAAAGACATACCTGCGACCGCCAACAATGACAGTGTGACCACCACGGCCGGCCAAGCGGTGAGCGGCACGCTCTCGGCGAGCACGGCCTACCAAGGTCAGACGCTCACCTATCAACTCGTGACGCAGCCGGCCCACGGCACCGCCACGCTCACCAACGCCAGCACCGGTGCGTTCACCTACACGCCAACGGCGGGATTCTCCGGCAGCGACAGTTTCACGTTCAACGCAAAGGACAGTGCCGGCACGCTCTCCAACACCGCCACCGAAAGCCTCACGGTGAATGCTTTACCATCGCCTCCGCCCAGCAGTGGGGGTGGGGGAGGCGGTGGCGCACTGGGTCTGTGGAGTCTCGGCTCACTGCTGGCTTTGCTGCGGACGCGCTGGCGGCTTCGGCCGGGTTCCGATCCGGCGCCGAGGACTGATTCGGCCTGCGGCAGTATGGAGTAGCGGGGTCTGCCGGTGTGTTGGTTGCGCGAGCGGGAGCGATGATGAAGACGTGGCGATATGCGGGCTTCGGGTTGGCACTGTGGGTTGGTGCGATGGCGGGGGAGCTGAGTCCCACAGGCAGCACGGCGGAATCGGGAACGGCTACCGCGCGCGCTCCGCCGCCGCCCGCTGCGGTTCCCTTCGTAACTGCCCGTTGGCGTTATGCTCCGCCGCCGGATGCGGTTCTGGCTTCGATGCAGCGTGACGCGGCGGCGCTCAGTACGAGTTATCGGGAATACCGGCGGAGGTGGCGTGACTATGACCGGCAATTGCGCTATTGCAGGAGGCTGCACTTGACCGCAGAGGTACGCGCCGCCGCCGGCTGTCATGCCAACGATCAGGCGGACCGGTGCCGGGACGCGGTGCTCGGGCGCTGTCTGCGCACGGTGCTTCCGCCGCTGGATCACGCCCGGTACGCGGTCCATGACCGCGCCATCGAACTCGAACAAGCCGCCCGGCGTTTGGCGCGACAAACCGAGTGAGCCGCATGAGGCCTGCATACCTTATATGTGTTGCGTGGGGTACGAGCGCACCCCTACTCCACGGACAGTGCCCCGCCGCCAAGGCAATTCATGGTCTGGGAGTCGGGGTGTTTCTGCTGGCGAACATTGTGGTAGTCAGCGGCGTGCATGCCGGGCAGTTGGCCCAGACCCACCTCGCATCGTTGGATAAACAACTGCTGCTCCAAGCGGCGACTGCCCCGGCCGCGCGCGTGCAGGCCCTGATCCGGCGTGGTGCCCACGTGAATGCGCAGGACCGCTTCGGTGTGACACCGCTGATGCAGGCCGTCATCGGCAACAATCTTGCGGCGGCGCGTGCGCTCATTGCGGCTGGCGCGAACCTGAAACTCAGGGATATACGCGGTGATACCGCCCTGGATCTGGCGCGCCAGCTTGGACGCAAGCAAATAGTGAAAATACTTGTGGACGTCATAAAATGACCGTGGCGGGAAGCAACAGGAATTCATTTAATCACGAGGAGACAAGCCCATGAAAATCAGTACGCTGCTGATCGCACCCATTTTACTGGCATCGCCGCTCCTGGCCTGGGGCGGCAATCCATCCATCACCCCGGGACTGTGGAAGGTATCCATCATTATGCAGATGAACGGCATGACCCTGCCACCACAAATCATTCGTCACTGCGTCACGCCCGCGGCGCTGAAGAAGCCCCACGGGGCCATTCCCCTGCCGCCGATGAGTGCCAAGGCCGCCTGCAAGGCCATGGATGTCACGCGTCACGGCAATACCGTGAGCTGGAAGATGAGTTGTAGCGGCGCGGAGAAGATGGAGACGGTCGGCACCATGACCTATTACGGTGCTGATCACTACAAAGGCCAGACGAAGATGACGATGATCCAGCACGGCCACGCGATGCACATGACGCAGAGCATTGAAGGATGGCGTCTCGGCAACTGTCCCAAGTGAGGCGCGCGTCTGTGTACTCCAGCACATTCAGTGAATGTCAAACCTCTCGTCACGATCCATCGCCGTACCGTGTGTGTCGCAGTCATCTCTCCGGGTGGCAAACGGAGAGGTGGCGGATAAGGGTGAGAGTATGATGGAACGAATGCAGGTACGTGCCGCTGCGCTAGTATCCGCAACGCAGGTAGCGGTGGCGGGATGCACTGTGTTCAGAAATAAAATCTTGCACGCTGGGGAGGGTGTCCATATAAAACGCGGTGCGATCCTGGTTCTCATGGCTTTGGAATTAATTCCGGCGCATGCTGCACATGCCGCTCCGCCCGGCCCACCCGCCCGGCACGCTCTTTGTCAGAGTACTGTCACCGCCAAGTTCCCGGGGATCACGGTTCACTATAGCTGTTTCGCAGGCGAGTCCCGCTTTTTCTTCCCCGGTTTATCCCACGTCGGATTCTTTCTCTCGCCTGCTGAAGAGACGGTCTCGCTCAACCGGGCGGCGAAATCGTTCGGTGGCGGCAACGGCGAAATGTACATCTTTTTCTCGTCAGCGCCGGGGTGCCACTACGGCGCGGGGGTGACGCTCAAGCTCAACGATCCGTGCCTGCTCATCCTGTCGCAGGCCGGGTTTGCCGATTCTCTGCCTTTCGCCTTTCTGCATTCCCACGGCTACTCGACCGTTCAAGGGTACGTGAGCCGCTGCGGGTTCAAGGGTGGGCAACCCGTCTTCAGTATGGTGCAGTGCGCGCCCGGCCACCCGCCAGCCAATCGTACCGCCGGATCCATCACTTTCACCCGTTTCGCGTTCCCGCCCCGCCTGCCGCCAGGCGCTGATCGGTGGGCACCCCAGCACATCGGCCACTTCGCGTTCCGTTTCTCGGCCGGCGCCCAAGTGACGGGTTTCTATGTCAACCAGTCCTTGGCCACGGTAACGGTGGCGGTGCCGCTCGCCGGTGCGGCCAGTGGCATCATTGACTAGGTCATCCACGCCCCAATTGTGAGGAAATCCATCATGTATCACATCATGCCAAACAACAGGGTCGCCGTCCGCCGCGGCGGGTGTTTGTCCCTCAAGCCCCGCCACGCCTCCGGGCGCGGCCGGCGAGCGTGGCTGGCGGCCGCCTCCGTGATCCTTATGTATGCCGCACTGGCCGCCCAACCCGTGGCCAGCGCGCCGCGGCTCGGGTGGACGGCGGCAAAAATCGTGATCCGGCCGGGTAACAATGACACGCGCGGGTATGCGGCCACCGCCTTTCAGGGCCACGCGTATGTGGTGGACCTCACCGACGCGCACGCCGGGGGCAACAGCACGTCACAGATCTGGTTCAGTACCAACCGCAGCGGTCATTGGGTACGCTCGCTGGTGGCCCAGGTACCGGATGATCCCGACCAGAACGGTGCACTGACGCCACAGATCACGGTGGTGCCGGCGTCCGACCACGTGGTGATCGCAGTCACAGACGACACCGCCTCGGGTGCGAAGTTGCTGAGCTTCAGTAACCAGTCGGGAAGCTGGCAGCCACTGGCGTTACCGCTTGGTAGCGGTAGCGGTGCAATCCATGATGCGATGGCGCCCGCGCTCGCAGCCCACGGTAGCACGGTGGCACTCGCCTTTAACGCGACCTATGTGGATACCACGGCTGTGTGCAGCCAGCAGGAGGGCAATATTTTCCTGAGTGCCCTCACGGATGGCGACAGCACCTGGTCGCAACCTCGGAACGTGACGCAGGACTATTGCAAACCGGGCCTGTTTGGCCAGCATCCGGTACTGGCCTACAGCCCCTCCGGCATCCTTTACATGCTTTACCAGTACACCGGCGACCCGAACTCGCTGAATCAGTTGCGCTTGCGCTCAGGTACGCTCGCCGCCAATACGGAGGAAGTCATTGAACCGGCACCCGCCGCTGGCAACTGGGGACTGAACGGGCAACCTGGATTCTATGCGCTCGCTTTTGATGAGCAAGGAGCGCCGCAGGTAGTCTATTGGCTGGGCGGCGGCGGGAGTTCGATTCCCGGGCGCCTTATGTATGCCGTGCGTAGCCCGGGCGGCTGGCAGCGGACAGTGCTCCACCAGGCGCCCAAGGTGGCGGTTGACACCGATGTCGTTCCGCTCGCACCGGCGATCGCCATCGGTGATACAGGGATCACCGTCGCCTATGTGGGTACTGCAAATTACCCGTTGGGCGGCGAGAGTAGTCAAGCCGTATACCTCCTGCATGCAACCGGCGGCGGTTGGCGCGCGCCCGCGAACGTCACCCGCAGTGCGCATAGCGACAGCTTGCCGCTGCTGGCCTCCTCCGCCGGGCGGATGCAATTGCTCATGGTCCGGGACGGCGTGGATTACCTCTATGCCCGCCAGTTGCCGTTTCCGCAAATCGTGGAGCGTCTGACCGGCACCGGCGTGTCGCCTGCCTACGCCGCGCACCAGCCGGTGATCCTGGCCGGTAGCGTCGCGCCCGCCTCCCGGCCCGAAACGGTCCACGTCTGCCTGCAACACAAACTGTCCGTCATGCATTGGGGAACGTGCCAAAGTCAGGGCGCGAGAACCGCGATCCAGGCGCAGGCCGGGCAGTTTACCTACACACAGGGATCGCTTCCCGCCGGCCAGTACCGGCTGCGGGTGGCAGTGTCACAGACCGACGACCACCTGTCAGGAGTGGGAGCTTGGCGGGAATTCATGGTTCACTGAAGACGCCAGCGGCGGGTGCGCGCAGAGGTAAGCGTGATTGGAGCACGATAATTCAACGGGTTTAAAGTGGATACCATTCGAATACTGGAATTCAACATGGCGAATTTCCCGCCATACAGGACGGGAAGGGAGGGAGTGAAATGAAGAGTAGATGGATAGCACTGCTTTCGTTCGTCGGTTTGGTGATTTCGGGAATCGCCGTTTCACAGCAGGCCCGGGCGCCTTCAACGGGCCCGCAATCTCGGCCCGTGGCGCGAGACGCATATATGAAATTTATGCGGCATGAGGCTGAGCAGAAACGGCAGAAACAGCAGGCGGAGTTAAAGATGCAGCAGCAGCGGCGGGAATCCAAGCGGAATCTGAATGCCGCCGAACATAAAGCCGCCCAGCATTTCAGGGAAAACCAGGCAGCCAGGAACCAGGCAAAATTGAAGTGGCGGAAATTCCAGCAGGAGCATAAAGCCAACCAAAGCAAGGTCACGCCGCCGAAGCCGTTGAGGTAACCAGTGCTGGATGAGTGCCGCTGATTATCTGGGATCAGACCAGTGCAACGCATTGCCGCAAAACAGGGAACACGTTATTCATGATGCCTTTTCCTTCGTTGTTCCGACGGCATTCACGCGGCAGCGCGTTTGATGCACAACGGGCGGCACTGCGCACCGCAGCGGAGTTTTATCCTGCACCGCTGGCGGTAGCGCGGGAGATGCTGGAGCTGGCGGAAGTCAGCGCCGACGATACAGTCTATGACCTGGGTTCCGGGGATGGCAGGATTCCCATCCTGGCGGCACAGGAGTTTGGCTGCCGGGCGGTGGGTATCGAGCTGGATCCGAAGCTCTGCAAATACACGCTGGCGCGAATTGCTGAGTACGGTTTGCAGGAGCGGATATCCCTTCGGCAGGAAAACTTTTTTGAAGCCGACTTGCGCCCCGCCACGGTGATCACGCTGTACCTGCTGGGTGCGGTCAACGGCCAACTGCAGCCGCGCATGGCGAGCCACCTGCGGAGTGGGGCACGGGTGGTGGCTTTGGAATTTCCGGTGCCGGGCTGGCGTCCCGAGCGGGTGGTGCCGGTGCGCTCGGAAAATGACGTGGGGTACACGCTCTATTTGTATCGTCGGCGATGAAGTTAAGGGGATTCTGCATAAAAAAACCGCGACATAGCCACGGTTTTTATGCAGACTTGGTGGGCGGTGCAGGGATTGAACCTGCGACCCCTGCCGTGTGAAAGCAGTGCTCTACCGCTGAGCTAACCGCCCGTTGGTTGACTTGCCCCCTGTCGCTCAGTCACCCGCGAAGAGGCAGCACGGCTGCTGCGATATCCATATACAAGTAGCCCGTCCGGGAGGCGGATTTTACGGGGCTGGTGATGGGCGGTCAAATTGTACGGGTCACGCGGAGGGCATGGGCACATATATATAGAATAGCCCCCATGGCGTCGCTTCCCATTGACAGTCTGCTGCCGGAGATCCGTGCCACGCTGGCGGAAAAAACCGCGCTGGTGATCCAAGCGCCGCCGGGTGCGGGCAAGACCACGCGCGTGCCGTTGGCACTGCTGGATGCGCCCTGGCTTACAGGCCGCAAGCTCATCCTGCTGGAACCGCGGCGCTTGGCCGCGCGTGCCGCTGCCCACTACATGGCCAAGCTGCTGGGCGAAACGGTCGGGGCAACGGTCGGTTACCGGATACGCATGGATACGCGCGTCGGCCCCCGCACCCGCATCGAAGTGGTGACCGAGGGCATCCTGACACGTCTGCTGCAATCCGATGCCGCACTCAGCGGCTACGGACTGGTGGTCTTCGATGAATTTCACGAGCGCAGCCTGCACGCGGATCTGTCATTGGCCCTGTGTCTGGAAGCCCGCCAGATATTGCGGCCCGATCTGCGTCTGGCGGCGATGTCGGCGACTCTGGACGCGGCGCCGGTGGCGCAACTGCTGGGGAATGCACCGCTGTTGACCTCGGAGGGCCGCAGTTTCCCGGTGACCACCACCTACCGGCCGTTATTGGCGCGGGAGCGCCTTGAGGCGCAGGTGGCGAATAGCGTGCGGCGGGTGCTGGCGGAGGACAGCGGCAGCGTGCTGGTGTTTCTGCCGGGCACGGGCGAAATCCGCCGCGTCGCCAACTTGCTGGCGGAACAAATCCCCAGCGATGTGACGGTCATGCCGCTGTATGGCGATCTTTCCCAGGCGCAGCAGGAGGCGGCCATTCTTCCCGCCGAGGCGGGCCGCCGCAAACTGGTGCTGGCCACGTCCATTGCGGAAACCAGCCTCACCATCGAGGGCGTGCGTGTGGTGGTGGATGCGGGGCTCATGCGCATGCCGCGCTTCGATCCAGTAAGCGGCATGACACGTTTGCTGACCATGCGGGTGTCGCGGGCATCGGCGGATCAGCGCCGCGGGCGTGCCGGCCGTCTCGAAGCAGGTGTGTGTTACCGCTTATGGAGTGAAGGCGAACGCTTGGAGACGCAGAGCGTTCCTGAAATCCTCCAAGCTGATCTGGCACCGTTGGCGCTGGAACTGGCCCGCTGGGGTACGCAGGAGGCGGGTATGCTCGCTTGGCTCGATGCACCGCCTGCCGCGGCGCTGGCGCAGGCGCGCGAGCTGCTGCAGCGACTGGAAGCGCTGGATGAACCGGGGCGCATCACCGCCCACGGAAGCCGTCTGCTGGAATTACCGTTGCATCCGCGCCTGGCGCACATGGTGGTAACAGGCGCCGCCGACGGTCACGGCGGACTCGCCGCACTCATGGCAGCGCTGTTGAGCGAACGCGACATCCTGCCGCCCGGCGCATCGCAGGCCGATATTGCTGCAAGGTTGCAGCTTTTCGCAGCAGACGAACGCGCGGACAGCAGGGCGGATCCGCAGCAGCTCAAGCGCGTACTCATGGCGGCAAAGGATATCGCGCACGCGGCGGGTATGAAGTTCGAGGCGCGCAATATGGACATTCACGCCGCCGGCCGTTTGCTGGCGCTGGCCTATCCGGACCGTATCGCCAGGCGTCGGCCGGGGAATGTGCCGCGTTATCTTCTGAGTGGGGGTCGCGGTGCATTCCTGCCGGAAGCGGATCCACTGGGTGCCGCCGAATGGCTGGCGGTGGCGGAGCTGGACGGTAATCCCCGTGAAGCGCGCATTTATCTGGCGGCCGCCATGGATGAAGCCGATGTGCGTCGGCTGTTTGCGAAACAAATCAACCGACATGAAGTGGTGGAGTGGGACGAAGCGAACGGCGGCGTGATGGCGGTGATGGAACAGCGTCTGGGCGCGCTGGTGCTGGAGCGCCGGCCTCTGGATGCTCCCGATTCCTCGCAAGTGGCAGTTTTGTTGTTGCAGGCGATCCGTCGCCGCGGCCTGGCATGCCTGCCCTGGACGCCGGCGCTCAGGAACTGGCAGGCGCGCGTGTTGTTTCTGCGGCGCGTGGCTGGGGAGACGTGGCCCGCTGTGGAGGATGCCAGCTTGCTGGCGACGCTGGAAACCTGGCTGGCGCCGTTTCTGCAGGGCCTGTCGCGGCTGAGCCAGTTGGCGAACCTTCCCTTGCAGCACGCCCTCAACTGTCTGCTGGATCAGGCACAGCAGCGTCGGCTGGACGAACTGGCGCCGACTCATTGCGTGGTACCCACCGGCTCGCGTATCCCGATTGATTACACGGCGGGAGACACGCCGGTACTGGCGGTGCGCCTGCAGGAATTGTTTGGTCTCGCACACACGCCGGCCGTCGTGGATGGCAGGGTAGTCTTGCTGCTGCATCTGCTCTCGCCCGCCCACCGGCCGGTGCAGGTGACGCGGGATCTGGCGGGCTTCTGGCGCACGAGCTATCAGGACGTGAGGAAGGATATGAAGGGACGTTACCCGAAGCATTTCTGGCCGGATGATCCCATGGCCGCCACACCCACCCGCCGTGCGAAACGCCCCTCGCCCTGATATGGAACCCTGAAAACCGCGAATCCGGTGTGAGCCGGGTTCGTGGATCCTCACGCCGGGACATTCAATCGTTATTCGTAATATTCCTTCAGTTTGCGCTGCAGGCGTTTATCATCCAGGTGATCTTCCAGCACGCGCCAGGCCTGCGACATCTGCGGCTTTGCGAGTTTGCGGTCGCGCTTTTTGGAGGGCATGACCAGTGCCTCCATGTTGTCCGCCTCGGAGTCGTCGTTGCTGCGGATGAGTGCGTCAATGCCGGATGATTTTGAAATAGCCATGTTTCTCCTCAAGCAACACGATGGCAATGCGGCGCGCTTTATACCCTTTCTGGGGGCATTTGTACAATATGCCGCAGGGATTTCATTTTTCCCCGCTGGCCGGCGCAGCCGCAGCGTTCCCGTGGTGGGTCTTGGCAAAGAAGGTGTACATGGTGGGCACCACGAACAGCGTGAAGCCGGTACCCATGGTCATGCCGCAGGCGATGACCAGGCCGATGTCGAAGCGGCTCACGGCGCCGGCGCCGGTGGCGATGAGCAACGGTATTACCCCCAGCACCATGGCGGCGGTGGTCATGAGGATGGGGCGCAGACGCACCGCGGCCGCATGCTCGATGGCTTCGCGCCTGGAACAGCCCGTCTGCGTCTGCCATTTGTTGGCGAAGTCCACCATCAGGATGCCGTGTTTACTGATGAGACCGATGAGCGTCACCAGCCCCACCTGGGTGTAGATATTGATGGTGGCGGCGCCGAGCGCAATGGGGATGAGTGCTCCGCAGATGGCCAGCGGCACGCTCAGCAGGATGACGAATGGGTCACGCCAGCTCTCGAACTGCGCCGCCAGCACCAGAAAAATGATGACGATGGCGAAGAAGAAGGTGTAGAGCAGCGTATTGCCTTCCTGGATGTACTGGCGTGATTCGCCGGCGTAGTTGATGTAAAAGCCCTTTGGGAAAATCCGCTGTGCCTGGGTTTTGAGAAAGTCCAGCGCCTGGCCCAGGGTCACGTTGTATTTCGGTACCGCCTGGATAGTCGCGGCGTTCAACTGCTGGAACTGGTTGAGCTGGTCGGGTTGCACGCTGGAGTGCAGGGTCGCTACCGTGGACAGCGGCACCATGGTACCGTCCGCTGCCCTCACGTAATAGCTGTTGAGCTGATTGGCGTTGCGGCGGAACCGGTCGGCAACCTGCGGAATGACCTTGTAGCTGCGACCGTTGAGATTGAAAAAATTGAGATAGCCGCCGCCGAGCATGGTGCTCAGGGAAGAGCCCAGGCCCTGCATGGACAGGCCGAGCTGCTGGGCCTTGTTGCGGTTGATATCAATGCTTACCTGCGGGCTGTCGAACTTGAGGTCGTCGTCCACGAAATAAAACATGCCGCTTTTGCGCGCCGCGTCCATGAGGCGTTCCGCCACGCCGTAGATACGCGGGTAAGGCTCCGTGGAGCTCACCACGAACTGCACGGGCGTGCCAAAGGCCCCGGGAAGCGAGGGAAAATTGAGCGCCAGACTCTGCAGGCCGGCTATCCGGTTTATGCCCCGCTGGACTTCGGAGGTGATCTGCATCTGGCTGCGCTTGCGTTGATCCCAGGGCTTGAGCACCAGACCCCCGATCAAGTTGTTGACCGAACCCAGGCCGTTGATGAGGAAAGATGCATCCCGCTCTGGAATGCCGTTGAATACCGTGTTTACCTGGGCGGCATATTTGTCCATCTGGGCGTGCGTCACGTCCCGTGCGCCGTTGGCGGTGATGAATACGAAACCCTGGTCCTCCGTAGGCGCGAGTTCCTTTCCGGAAATCATGTACAGCCCAAAGCACAGGAATAGCACCACCACCGCCACCATGACGGTCACCGGGCGCCAGTTGAGGGACTGGTGCAGCAGGTGTGCATAGCGGGTGCGGAGACGCTCGAATTGGTGATTCAGCCATTTTTCCAGGCGCCCTTCGCCGGTCATGGGCTGCAGGAACTTGGAGCACATCATGGGTGAAAGGGTGAGGGCGATTACGCCGGAGAGAATCACCGAACTCGCAAGCGTGAAGGCGAATTCCCGGAACAGGCTGCCGGTGAGGCCGCCGATGAAGCCGATGGGGGCGTACACCGCCGCCAGCGTGATGGTCATGGCGATCACCGGGGTGGCGATCTCGCGCGCGCCGATGAGCGCGGCCTGGAACGGTGTCTTGCCCTCCTCGATGTGGCGGTGGGTATTTTCCACCACCACGATGGCGTCGTCCACCACCAGACCGATGGCCAGTACCATGGCGAGCAGCGTGAGCAGATTGAGCGAATACCCCAGCAGCAGCATGATGAAGGTGACGCCGATCAGCGACAGTGGAATGGTGATCACTGGAATCAAGACCGCTCGGAGCGCGCCCAGGAACAGGAAAATCACCAGGATGACGATCAGCGCCGCCTCTACGATGGTCTTGATGACCTCGTAGATGGAGGCGCTGATAAATTTGGTGGCATCGTAGGCGATGGTCACCTTGAGAGCCGTGGGCAGCTGCGGCTTCATATCCTCAATGGCCGCACGCACCCGTTTCACGGTGGTGAGCGGATTGGCGTCCGGCGTAGGTGAGATCGCCATGTAAACCGAGGGCACGCCGTTGAAAGTGGCGGAGGAATCGTAGCTCTCGGAGCCGAGCTCCACGCTCGCCACATCCTTGACGCGCACCAGGGCATTGCCCTGCTGGCGGATCACGATGTCACCGAAACCGCGCGCACTGTGCAGGTCCGTGGTGGCAGCGATATTGATGGCAACCGCGTGGCCCTTGGTATTGCCCACGGCGGCGAGATAGTTATTTGCCATCAGGGCGTTGGCCACATCGCTCGCCGTGACGCCGAAGGCGGCCATTTTCTCCGGATTGAGCCAGATGCGCATGGCGAAGGGCTGGCCGCCGAGGATCTGCGCCTGCGCCACGCCGTCCAGCGTTTGCAACTTGGGCTGAACCACCCGCGCCAGGTAATCGGTCACCTGCCCGCGGCTCATCTCGTGGGAGTAGAAGCTGATGTACATGATGGCGGTGCCGCGCACATCGGATGACTGGATCACCGGCGCCTGGGAAGCGGGTGGCAGGATGTTTTTCACCTGATCCACCTTGGCCATGATGTCGGTGAGCGCTTTGTGCACCGGATAGTTGAGCTTCAGGTACACGGTAACGGTGCTCAGGCTCTGCTGGCTGGAAGAGGTGATGTAGTCAATACCCTCGGCGCTCGCCACCGCCTGCTGGATGGGGGTGGTGATGAACCCCTGCACCAGATCCGCGCTGGCGCCCGGGTAAGCGGTGATAATGGTGATCTGGCTGGTTTCAATCTGCGGGTACTGGCGTAACTGCAGTTCGTTGATGGAGCGCAAACCGAGCAGCAGAATCACCAGGCTGACGACGGTCGCCAGTACCGGGCGGCGGACGAAGATATCCGTGAATTTCATAGTGCGCAGCTCCGTTCGCCGTCAGTTCACGCTGACGCTATTGTTGATTTCCACGCGGGTGCCGTTCTGCAGTTTCTGCTGGCCGGCAGTGACCACGAGTTCGCCGGGCTTGAGCCCCTCAGTAATGGCGACACGGTGATCACGTTGTTCACCGATTTTCACGAATCGCTGCTGCACTTTCAGAATCGGCTTGCCATTGTGGTCTTTACCTTTTTCCTGCACCACGAACACGGAATCGCCATACAGGGAATAGTTGATGGCTGCGGCCGGCACCGACAGCACCTGCTGGGGCTCACCGGCAAATACCGTGACATTGGCAAACAGACCGGCACGCAACAGATGTCCTGGGTTGTGGATCCGGGCCTGCACGGTGATGTTGTGGGTGTTGGCGTTGACTCGTGAGTCAATGGCGGTGATTTCACCCGTGAAAATCTTCTTGGGATAGGCGTTCACACGCACCTCTACCCGTTGCCCGACCCGGAGCAGCGCCAGATGCTGTTCCGGCAAAGCGAAGGTGGCATACAGGCTGCCAAGGGACTGCAGGGTCACGATGTCAGCGCCTGCGGCAAGATACTGGCCGAGGTCAATATTGCGGATGCCGAGCTGACCGGAAAACGGCGCGCGCATGGCCTTTTTGGCGATGGCCGCCTCGGTGTTCAGTACGGTGGACTGGGCGGTTTTGAGGGCGCTCTCGGCGGCGTCCAGATCGGACTTCGAATCCAGGTGGCGGGCCACGAGTTCCCGGGTGCGCCGCAGGGTGATTTCCGCCAGTTTCTGCTGGGCCTGGAAGCCAGGCAATTGGGCGCGCTCGCTGGAGTCGTCCAACTGCACCAGTAACTGCCCCTGCTTCACCGTCTCGCCGGAGTGGAAATAGATGGCGGTCACGGTACCGGCGATCTGGTTGCTCACCTCCACGCCCTCCACCGGCGTCAGGTTGCCGACTGACGGGAGTTCCGGCTGCCAGGTTTCAACCGTCGCAGGTGCGTCGGATACGAACGTTTCCTGCACCATGTGTGCAAATTGCTTCTTCAGGCTGATGATCTGGTAGGCCTTGATGCCCGCGATGGTTGCGATCACCAGCAGCAGGGCGACGATGGCGATGATCATGCGCTTGGCCATGAATGGTCCCTCGTTTCAGGAATTATGGATGCCGTGACGACTGTGATTGCCACGGCACGGTGATTTCTTATCCTGCCTGTGGAGATCGGACGCGGTGATGAGCGCATGCCGATGGACACGCAGGTAATCCCGCGCTGCGGTCAGGACAGTCTCGCCGAAGCCGCGTACGAATTTTTCACCCACGGGTCCGTCGTCCTCCTGTGCGGATCGCCGTTTGCCTTGCGCATGGGACGACAGTTGCCGTTCAATCGCGGCAATACGCTCGTCCAGGATGGTTTCGAGGCGTTGCGGCGGCAGCAGGTGGGCAAAGTACAAGCTCAGCAGAAAGTCGGATTTCACCGTGTGCCGGGGCGCGGTTTTTTTCAGCTTTTGCAAAAATGTCTTGCGGCCCGCGGCCGTCAGTTGATACAGCTTGCGGCCGGGACGGCCCTGCCGCGGCTGTTCGTGACAACTCACCAGGCCTTCGGCTGCGAGTTCCGCCAGGGCGGGATAGATGGAACCGTAACCCGCGACGCAGAAATGACTGAAAGTGGTTTCGAAGAACTTCTTGAGGTCGTAACCGCTGGCATCACCGAAGGTCAGTGCGCCGAGGCACAGGTCCTTGACATTCACCGCGGGAAATCCTTGCGGGTGGGGAAAACGAGACGCGCATGGTATATCGGGCTGATATATGACGGCAAGTGACAAATGTCAGGCTTCGATGCGCACACCGCGCCAGAAGGCGATGTAGCCGCGGATATTGGCGGCGGCGGGTTTGGGGCGCGCACAGTACCGGGCCGCGTCGGTGTTTTGCTGACCATTCACTTCCACGTGATAGTAGCTGGCCGTGCCTTTCCATGGGCAAAGCGCATGGCTGTCGCTGGGTTTCAGGCAGGCGCGCTGCACACCATCCGGCGGGAAGTAGCCATTGCCTTCCACGCGCTCGCAGCGGTCACTTTCGGCGATGACGGTGCCGTTCCAGATGGCTCTTGGTATGGGGGTCAGTCTCGTAGGGCGGTCACTGCAACGCATCGCAAACAGGTGCGTCCGCTTCAGGAAGTTTTGTCAATGAGCCGGTGGGCAACGGCCGCATGGCGCGCCACCCGGAATGCCGCACTGACAGCCTCCACGATGCGGCCGTCCTTGCCGATGAGATAGCTGACACGTTTCACACCCAGGCCCAGCGGACCGTCACAACCGTAGGCGCGGATGACGCGCTTTCCCGGATCCGCGAGCAGGGGGAAGGTCAACCGGTGGCGGTCGCGGAAACGTGCGTGGCTCGCACTGTCCTGTGGGCTGACGCCGATGAAGGTTGCGCCCCGGCGTTCAAGATCGGGTTGCAGTTCGCGGAACACACAGGCTTCACGGGTGCAGACCGGCGTGAAATCCGCCGGATAGAAATACAGCAACACCGGCCCGCGGGTGAGCAGCGTTGACAGCCGCACGGGATTGCCATCCTGGTCGGACAATTCGAAATCGGGCGCAGTGTCGCCGGCTTTGAGCATGGGTTCTCCGCTGTCGCAGTATGCACTGAAACCGGCCATGCACCCAGAGCGAAGGACGACGGTACCGCTGCTATAATGACCGGCCTTTCCGGGCCGGAATTCCAAAGGTCAGGTCATGAAAATCAGCGTACACGGCAGCGGCTACGTGGGCTTGGTGAGCGCAGCCTGTTTTGCCGGCATGGGGAACGACGTGCTGTGCGTGGATGTGGACCCGGCGCGCATCGCACGGCTGCAACGCGGCGAAGTCCCCATTGTGGAACCGGGCCTGGATCACCTGCTGGAGGAGGGCATCGGGAGCGGCCGACTCAAGTTCACCGGCGTACCCGAGGAGGGCGTGCATTTCGGCTTGCTGCAGTTCATCGCCGTGGGCACGCCGCCGGACGAGGACGGCTCCGCGGATCTCAAGTACGTGCTGCAAGTGGCGCGCACCATCGGCGAGCACATGCAGGATGAGAAAATCGTGGTGGACAAATCCACGGTGCCGGTGGGCACCGCCGACCAGGTGCGCGAGGCCATCGGTGCGGAACTCAAGAAGCGCGGCGTCACGCTGCCGTTCGACGTGGTTTCCAATCCGGAATTCCTCAAGGAAGGCAGCGCGGTGGAGGATTTCGCCCATCCCGACCGCATCGTGGTGGGTGCCAACCAGGTGCGCAGCATCGAGGTGATGCGCGCCCTGTATGCTCCCTTTACCCGCAACCATGAGCGCCTGATGATTATGGCGGTGCGCGACGCGGAGTTCACCAAGTACGCGGCTAACGCCATGCTGGCGGCGCGCATCAGCATGATGAACGAGTTCGCCAACATCGCCGAGCGCCTGGGAGTGGATATCGAGCAGGTGCGCAAGGGCATCGGCTCCGATCCGCGCATCGGCTACCATTTCCTGTATCCCGGCGTGGGCTACGGCGGCTCCTGCTTTCCCAAGGACGTCTCGGCGCTGACGCGCACCGCGGTCAAATCCGGCTACGAGCCGGTGCTGCTGCACGCGGTGGAGGAGTTGAATCGGCGCCAGAAAACCACCCTGTTCCAGAAAATCAACACCCATTTCAGGGGTGATCTCAAGGGTCGCACCTTTGCGCTCTGGGGGCTGGCTTTCAAGCCCAACACCGATGACATGCGCGAAGCGCCGAGCCGCATGCTCATGGAGGCTTTATGGAAGCAGGGTGCGAAGGTACAGGCCTTTGACCCGGCGGCCATGCAGGAAGCCCGGCGGCTTTACGGCGATGAGCCCCTGCTCCGGCTCTGCCGCGCGCAGATGGACTGTCTGGACGGCGCCGATGCGCTGGCGGTGGTCACGGAATGGACCCAGTTCCGCAGCCCGGATTTCGGGGAACTCAAGCGGCGTCTGAAACAGGCGGTGATCTTCGACGGCCGCAACCTCTACAGCCCGGAGGAGATGCGTGCCGCCGGTTTTGTGCATTATTCCGTGGGCCGGCCCAGCGTGGGGACAACACGCTGAGTTTCTAACGCGCTGCCGAGCTGAAATCCCGTTCCAGCACTGCGTGGTGCCCCGCGCGCATGCCGAGCGCCTGGTAAATGCGTTGCGCGCTGAGGTGCAAGGCACGGCCGTTACTGCATGAAAATTCCACTTGTCGTCGGGATAGCTGACTTGGCCCGTGGCAATCTCGCCGCCCAGGCAGCAAGCAGCAAGGCCAGCAGAGACAGGAATCCCAGTCCGCCGCCGCCGCCACCGCCAGTGCTTGTGGGAGTTACCACCTTCACGGTGATGGTCCGGGTCGTGGAGGCAGAAGCGCCAAATGCGTTGCTGCAGGTCAGTGTCACCGTGAACACCCCTCCGCCGCTATAGATGACGGTGGGATTCAGCTGTGTCGAGTCGGGTATGTTCGATCCACCGCCAAAATTCCAAAGGGCCTTCATACTGCCCGGCGCGCCGTTGCTGGAGCAATTGCTGGAGAAAGTTGTGGTCTGTCCGGTGTTGATGGTGGCATTGGCTCCGGGGCTGATGATGCTGGCCGACGGGGCAGGGTACAAAGAAGCCACGGATGCCAGGACATTCACCAGCCCATAACCATAGACCCCGTTCGGGTAGCCCGTGCCAAGATGGGTGGCGCCATTTTTCAGCAAGGTGTAAGGGTTCTGTTGTGGATATCCGGATTCCAGCAGCGCGATCAATCCGGCAATATGCGGTGCCGCGGCGGAGGTGCCGCAGAAGGGCGACACGAATCCACCGACGCCGGTGACGCTTACGCAATCCACCCCGACGAAATCCGGTTTCATGCGGGTGCTGGTGCCGGTGGCGGGTTGCGACAGAAACACCGGTCCCTGCGAGCTGTACGATTCAATGACATCATTGCCGTTGCTGGCGCCGGACGCGCTGATGGCGCCGACGGTGATCTCATCGGGGTACGGCAAGGCCGACTGGCCGAAGATGCTGCCGGCGGCGGTGTGGGGCGTCAGGTTCATCTGGCTGGCACTCACCGAATTCACCAGCACTTTCAGGTTTTTCCCGGGGTTGCCGCCGCCATAAAAAATTTCCAGATAGACCGTCGCGGTGCTGCTGCCACTGTTCTTCCACTGATTGCCCTGGACCGGCTGCGGGCCGGGCGTGCCGGTGGGTCCGGCCGGAGTGTTGGTGTAGGGGCAGCTGGCGGGGGAAGGCGGAGTGGCGCTGCCACCCAAATTGTCGCCCTGATTGCAGGCGAGAATGTTGCCGTTGCCATCCACCAGGAATACGTCGTAGTCGTTCGGATCATTCGGTGTGCTCTTGGTGATCTGACTGCTGGGAATCCAGGTGTCATCCCATTCCAGCAGGTAATCAATGGTATCGCCCGGCTGCACCGCAAAGGACATTTTGGTATTGGGATTGGAGGTGCTGCCGAAATTCTGTGCCTGGGTATAAGTGATGCTGTTGATGGTTGTGTTGACCGGCGTGGGATTCCAGATACCGGACCAGAAACCGGTGGCGTCGTTGCCGGCGGCGCTTACCAGCTGGATGTTTGGATGCGCCTGCGCGAATTGCTGCACCGCGGTTGCAAAACCGCCGTCCGTAAACATGGCCACACCGGGGAAGCCCAGATCGTCCACAATGACATTGGGGAGGAAACCGGCGGAATTGCTCGCAAAATCGTTCAGGCAGGTGATGAAATCCACGCTGGTCTGCGGACCACAGAATCCCAGCTTGGCGCCGGGAGCGAGGTCGTAGATGATTTCCATCATGGCGGTCCCCTCGTAGCCCGAGCCCGGCAAACTCGGATTCACCCAGGGGGCGGGGTTCGAGGGCAGATCCCCTGTGGACTGATCCTGGGAGATATCACCGGCGCCATCGGAAATCACCCCCACCGAGGTTCCCGAACCGTTGAAGCCCGTGGCCTGCCGAAACGCCGCGGCACCGAGAATCTGATCGCCTTGCGTATCCACCGAACCGGTACGCGGTATGGCGCCGCTATGCGGCGCACGCTTCACATAGGCATAACGCGGCACCGTGACACGTGCCACTTGCGGCAAGGCGGCGACTGCATCCAGCTGCGTGGCCGGCACCCAGGCCTGCACCACGCCGAGCGCCGGGCTGGTCACCACGCCGCTCGCGCCCAGCGCGCGCAACTGGGTCCGGCTCGGCGGGATGCGGTAACTGTCGTAGTGCAGATACACCTGCACCTGGCCGGCTGCGTTCCAGCGCGCTTCGAGCGGCGAATTGCTCCGTGTGAGCTCGCGGTCCAGCGCCGCCCCCATCAGGGGGGCGAGGCGCTGCTCTGCCGCCGCGTGGGCGATGGTCGCCAGCCGCGCATCCAGTTTTCGGGACACAGCAGGAGCAGGTGTGCCGGGGCTGGTCGCAGACGCGAAGCAGGCGCCCGCCGGCAATGCAAGAGCGAAGGCCAGGGCAATCAGGCATGAAATGCGTGCAGATTTGATGTTCATGGTTCGAGCCAGTGAATTTTGTGAATCAGCGCAGGACTCTCGATGGCTTGCGACATTGGATTGAGAGTACGCACCACCAATCGCTATCCGGATAGCGTTAGCCTACCATAACCTTAGTAGGTCTCAATGGTTGTCTGGGTATATCCACAATGCAGGATAATCGCTGCACGAGTGCGCACGCGCGCTGGCAGGGGCGGGTGGGCGATGCTAGAATTTCAAGCCTTTGGGGCGGTAGCTCAGTTGGGAGAGCGTCGCGTTCGCAATGCGAAGGTCGAGGGTTCGATCCCCTTCCGCTCCACAACTTTGCAGGCATAATCTTCAGTTGGGTTCTACCCGGCTTTCTTGTTTGCGCCCAGGACCATTGTCTCCATTGTCTAAGGATCCGGGCCGGCGGGTCTGCCAGGGAGGGCGGCAACCGCCGAGGCAAAGAATTGCGTTTGGCCCCGGTAGCTCAGTGGGGTGAGGGCGGTGATCCCGTGCGAACACAGTTCGCATCCGCCCGAACGCCCGGACAGGAAGTCCGGGCAGGCGGGTCTGCCAGGGAGGGCGGCAACCGCCGAGGCAAAGAATTGCGTTTGGCCCCGGTAGCTCAGTGGGGTGAGGGCGGTGATCCCGTGCGAACACAGTTCGCATCCGCCCGAACGCCCGGACAGGAAGTCCGGGCAGGCGGGTCTGCCAGGGAGGGCGGCAACCGCCGAGGCAAAGAATTGCGTTTGGCCCCGGTAGCTCAGTTGGATAGAGCATCCCCCTCCTAAGGGGAAGGTCGGCGGTTCAACTCCGCCCCGGGGCACCAAATCGCCGTCAGCCCCCCATCGCCGGCCCGTCAAGCAGTGGCGGGAGTTTCAGACAGGCAAAAACCGGTTATACGCTTCGCGGTCCTCGCCCAGGGCCGTCATCAGCGGACCCAGATACTCCCGGTAAGGTTCCCATCCTTTGACTGATGTTGCATACAGAGGCTGGCGTACCTGCAACACGCTGGCTGTGGTAATGGGGCGCGCGACTTCATGGAAATTCAGGCAGCGCGCATCGAATTCCAGTCCGCAGAAATCCAGTAGGCGCCGGATTTCCTGCTCCGGAATCGCTATGATTTTTTCATAGTCCACATCGAGTATTCGCCCGGGAAGAACCGCATGCCAGTGCTGCATGAGGCGCTGGTAAAGACGGTAAAACTGGCCGAGTTCCGTCAAATCGTAAGCGTATGGCAATTCGGACGTGAACAGGCGTTTATAAGAGCTTACGCAAGTGGCCATGGGGTCACGCCGGCAATGAATGATATGCGCTCTTGGAAACAGTAGATGTATGAGCCCGATAAACATGAAGTTGCCGGGCATTTTATCGGTAAAGCGCGGTTTGTATTTGTGCAGCTCCTGGGTAAGTTCCGTGTAGTCTTTTGCCATTTCCTGCAGATCGGCCGTTACCTGTGCCGCATCGCCCGGTGACGCTTCTCCGCGGGATCCCCATCTTTCACCGATGCGCTCGGCGATACTCAGCATGTGATGCAGCTCACCCCCACCCTCGACGCCCGGATGAGCCGCAAGAATCTGCTCAATCAGGGTGGTTCCGGAACGCGGCATGCCCAGTACGAAAATCGGGGCGAGAGCGGAATCGCTGCGGTTCTGAAAACGTTGCAGCATTTCCGCAGTGAAAAAAGTCCTGATGCGCTCCGTCAAGGCTTCCTGCATGTGTATCGAGTAGTTGAGGGTCGAGCGTTTCAGTGCATTGGCGCGTTGCAGGTGCGCAAAAGCCGCAGCGTAATCGCCTGAATCCTCATATATCTTGGCCAGTGCAAAGCCGGCATCCAGTCGGGCAGCAACCGGAGTCCCGGTCTCATCCAGAAAGCGATTTTCAAGAAGTGCAGTGCGGGGATCATCCTTTGTTATTGTCTTCAGGTTGGCAAGCTGGGCGTAACCCCGAAGCTCAGGGTCAAGCTGCAAAGCGTTTTCACAGGCCTCGGCCGCTTCTTTTGTGTGTCCGAGGATCATCAGCGCCGTACCGATGTTGTAATGCACAGCCGCATCATTGGGGTCACGGCGCAACGCTTCCCGCAGGAAAACCAATGCGTCTTTGTGCCTCTCGTTTTGGATAAGCAGGACGCCTATCTGCAAGCAAGGCAGGGCATCAGTCGGGTAACGCTGCATGGCCGCGCGCAGGATGTCCAGAGCAGCATTCAGCTTGCCGGCCTCAGCCAGGGCGCGGGTATATTCGATCATATACTGCCGGTTGCCCGGATCATTGAGGGTGGCACGGCGGAAGGCCTCTTCCGCCTGACGCGGATCATTTGCGGTGCGCAAGGCCTGACCGAGTCCGTACCAGCCACGGGCCATCTCGGCACTGTCTGTGGCAAAGTGAATCGCGCGTTTGAAAAGATCGGCCGCCTCGCCCAGGCGTTGTTCCGCGAGGGCCACTTCGGCGGCGATTTGCAGCCCTGCGTATGCGTTCGGATGCGTCTCCAGCAGGCGATGGGATATTTCCGCCGCCTTGGCAACCTGGCCGGTACGCAGATACTCCGCCGCCTGTTCCAGTGCATCCCGTTTTGCGTCTGCCTTTTCCTCAGTGAGGGGCCGGTTCATAGGGGTTTTGCCTTGGCCGCTGCGTGCATGCGGCCCGCAAGATGCTTTTCCGACAGGGCACGCAATTGGGCGGCGAGTTCCGGCGTGATGCGGAAACCGGGGGTGGTGTTGGGATTGATTATGATGCCGGCCCCCTGGGCTACGCCCAATAACGCCCACGCCGCATCCACTTCGACGGCATGGCGGTAGGGGCTGTCATCCTTGCGGGATTGCTCGGCACGATCTTTCGAGGTGAACAAGGCCAGCATGGGTTGCTGCTCATTGGATCCGTCGCTTACGAATAAAAGCCGCATGGAGGTGCTGGGAAGCGACAGTCCGTCCCAGGGGGTGTCGAGTATCACCACCACTCTTGACTGCACCAGCTTGGCCAGTATGGCGCGCCGGCTTTCCAGATTGTCTTCAAAGGATTCCAGCGCCTGTTCCAGGGAAACGGCTTCGGTGTTGATGTTCATGTGTTTGTCTAAATGCGGCTGGGCAGATTTTTATTATATCAACCGGCAGGGAGAGGGCCAGCATCATGCAGAGCCTCCCGCAAGGGTCCGAGGTGGCTTGCGTAATGCCGCCAGCGGCCCACGGCCGAGCGATAGACCGGTTGGCGTACCTGGTAAACGCTGGCGGTTGTCACCACCCGCGCGGACCGGTCGAATGCAAGGCAGGCCGGATCCCACACAAGTCCACAGTGCGCTATCAAACGCCGCGACTGCCCTTCCGGGTCTTCGACAAGCTGTTCATATTGCAGGTCGAGCATGGTTTCCGGCGGCAGCAGGCTTTTCCAGTGCTGCATCAGTTCTTCGTGCAGGCGGTAAAAAACCCCGAGGTCGCGCAGATCGGAACAAAACTCATGGCCGCTCTTGAACAGTGTCGTGAAACAGGAAACACAGGTATCCAGCGGATCGCGGCGACAGTAGATGATGCGCGCGCGGGGATAGAGCATGTGGACAAGCCCGAGTATCATGAAGTTTGAAGGCATCTTGTCGGTGATATGCTTGGCCTGCGGCGCCAGTGCGTGCATGCCTGCCAGGCATTCCTCCGCCAGACCCCGCAGATCTGCATCACCCAGGCCGGCGAGACCGACGGCGAAATTCAGGCGATAATCGGCTCCCAGGCGCCGGCGTAATGCACTGTGCAGCAGCATCAATTCTCCGCCTCCCTGTACTTGGGGATGGCTGGCCAGTATTTGTTCCACAAGGCTGGTGCCGGAGCGCGGCATGCCGACGATGAAGATCGGCGCATCGGAGATGCTGCCGGCGGCGTGCTTGCGGGCGATGAAATCACCGCCGCATACGCGTTTGAGGGCATCAAAAAACCGCCGCTGCGCCTCGCTGGAATAGTGCAGCGTCTGGCGGCGCAGCCGATTGCCCTCCCGGTAATGCTCGAAAGCACGGTCGTAATCGCCGTTGTCTTGATGGATTTTTGCCAGCGTGAAGTGCACGTTGACGCCCTGTCCGGGGTCGGACCAGGTGCCGCGCCGAGCCGCGGCCTGCAGGCGCCGGGCCAATGGATCAGTGGGAGCAACCCTGCGGATGGCCACCAGGTGCACGCTGGCCTGATGAAAATCCGGAGCCAGTCGTAACGTAGTCTCGAACCGCTCGCAGGCGCCGGGAAATTTGCCGAGGTTGGTGAGCAACACACCTTTCTGATAGTGCGCTTCGGGTGAATCCGGGTGTTCCACGAGCACGCTGTCCAGCATCCTGTCGGCTTCATCGAGCGCTCCGGATTCGATCAGCAGCGACGCGAGGCGGGTGCGGATGGCGGGATCATCCGGACTGAGTGCCAGCGCCTGACGGCAGGCCACCACGGCTTCCGGCAGCAGGCCCAGGGATTGCTGCGTGTCAGCCAGTGCTTGCCAGGCATCCCGGTAGCGGGGTGCCACACGCAAGCCCCGCTGCCAGCAGGCGACTGCATCTTCCGGATGGCCGAGTGCGTGTAGCGCCAGGGCGAGCCCGTGCCAGGCTTCCGCATAGCCGGGTTGCAGCTCCAGGGCACGCTGATAATACGGTATCGCTTCCGCAAAGCGTTGCTCCCCGGACAATACCCCGGCGTAGTTGTATTGGAAGCCGGCATTGCCCGGCGCGAGTGCAAGGGATTGGGCCAGCAGATCGTGCGCCACCGCCGCCCTGCCGGTCTGATGCGCCAGAAGCCCCATATAATGAAGTGCATCCGGCTGTTGCGGTTGTGTTTCCAGCACCCGGCGGTACAGGTTTTCCGCTTGCGCGTATTCGGCATGCTGCTGGTGCCGGATCGCTTGCGCAAGGGTCTGCTGAACAGGTTCGGCGGAGGTAACCGCGCTATCGGATTGCATCATAAGCAATTCAGGTTGCCTGGGCCAATTCCGGACCCAGCGCCTGGATCAGCGGCTGCAATTGCGGGAGGTAATGACGCCAGCGACCGATGGCGCCGGTATAGAGCGGCTGGCGGGCCTGCCAGACGCTGGCGGTGGCGATACTGTCCGGTTGACGGTGAAAATCCAGGCAATGGTCATCCCACGGGAGTCCAAGGTATTCCAGGAGCGTGCGTATCTGGGTTTCCGGGTGGGTGACCAGGTTTTCATACTCAAGTTCAAATAGCATGTCCTGGGGGAGTGCGGCGCGCCAATGTGACATGAGATCGTGATAGGCACGGTAAAAGAAGGCGACATCCTGCAGATCATAGGAGTAATTGTTGCGCGGATGCGCGAAGTTCTGAAAGTAGAGGGAGAGGCAGGTGTCCAGAGGATGGCGGCGGCAGTGAACAATTCGGGCCTGCGGAAAGACCCGCGCAATCAGGCCAAGGTGCAGGAAATTCAGGGGATTCTTGTCCACCACCCGTCGGACCTCCCCGGCCCGCTCCGGCCAGCGTTGCCGCTGCGCGCGGGCCAGCCCGGCCAGCGCCGCCTCATCGAGTTGGGCCAGGCACTCGGGATATCGGGTATGGGTTTGTGCCGCTGCCGCGGTGGCAAGCACTTCAATCCAGTCGGATTCGCCCAGACTGCAGACTTGCGGATGGCTGGCGAGTATGCGTTCCAGGAGCGTCGTGCCGCTGCGCAGCATTCCCACGATGAATACCGGGATCCGGGCGTCATCGCTATCCCGTGGGCGCCGGGGCAAGGGCGCGGCTGAAGCGACGCGCAGGCGTCGGAAGTAGTCCGCCCAGACGGCTGTCTGAAAGGGTTCCTCTGTCCGGCGCAGTGTATTGCCCTCCTGGATATGGCTGAAGGCCGGCGAATAGTCGCCCAGGTCGTCGTACATCTTGCCCAGGGCAAAGTGCAGGCAGGCCCGGGTCGCGGTCGTCAGGGCCTGGTTTTGCAGAGCAGTTTTGTAGCGCGCCACCAGGGCAGTGTCCTGTTCTGTGAGGCGACGGGTATGTACCAGCAACAGGTAGGCCGCTCCCATGTCGGGATCCAGTTCAATGGCCCTGGAGAGAGCCTGTTCCGCTTCCCGGTAGCGGCCGAGCTTCTGCCGGAATTCCCCCAGGCGCAGATAACTGCGCGCGCTGGGTTCCCGGACGATGATTCCGGCGTAGAGCATTTCCGCCTCCTCGAAACAGCGCAAATCAGCCAGCAGCGTACCGGTGCGGTGGAGCAGGGGCAGGTTACCGGGGTGGTTTTCGGCCAGTGTCAGGAGCAGACGCCCGGCTTCGGCCGTCCGGCCTTGCCCGTGCAACAGATAGGCCAAGCTGAAACCGGCTTCCTCCAGGTGCGGATCAAGCCGCAGTGCTTCCCGCAGGGCGGTTTCCGCCTCCTCCGCCCTGGCCTGGAGGCGCAGGCAGTGGCCCAAGGCGCAGTGCGCGGCGGCAAATCGGGCCTCTTCCCGGATGGCCTGCTTCAGCGCTTTTTCGGCAGCCGCATAGTCGCAGGATCTGAGAAATTGTTGCCCGCGTGAATAGGCGTCCGCGGCGGACTGGGATTGCCTGGGGGCATCGGTCAGCAATGGGTTAACCCGCGTCTCTTTTTCATAACACTCAAGGAGGCACCGCTCAAATATAACCGAGGGGCAGTGTATCCGAATCCCCTTTCCCGACCCATCTTTTACTGTGCCTGGGCAACTGGTGCAAATTTACAACAAAGATTTACGTGGTTAAGAGTTAGTTGTATTATAGCAACATTATTTCATTCCTTGAGGTCGTGGCAAGAAGAATAAAGGGTAATCAGCCAAGCTCTCGAAGAGGAGTGTGTTTCCTGATTACAACACAAGCTTCCATTTTGGAATTCTTGTGCTACTATTACCACTGATACCTTAGTCCGGCGGATGGCACGGGTCCATCGCTTCAGGCCGGATGGTTGTAAATGTCGGGCCTTCGCGACGCGCCCATGCGCCTTGAAGGTCATTGAGCGTTCCAAACCAATTCACTCGCTTAGGAGTATGTGGGATGAACAGCAATCTAGTCAGCAAAGCGGTGCGCTATGCCCTGGTGGCCGGCGCCGCCACTGCCTTGGTGGCCCCGGCGGTCTTCGCCCAGGATGCCACGCAGAGCAGCAGCAATCAGAACCAGAATTCCAACACGGCCCAGTTGGGCAAGATCGAGGTGACGGGTACGCGCATTCTGCGCACGGACGTGGAGACGGCCCAGCCGGTCACCATCATCACCCGCAAGCAGATTCAGGAATCGGGCCTGACCTCCATCGGCGACGTGCTGCAGTCCTTGACCCAGTCCGGTAATGCCTTGAACACCGCCTTCAACAACGGCGGTAACGGTGCCGAGAACATTGACTTGCGCTTCCTGGGCGCGCAGCGCTTGCTGGTGCTGGTCAACGGGCGCCGCTGGATCCCGGGGCTGAACGGCACCGTGGACCTGAATCAGATCCCCGTGTCCATCATTGACCACGTGGAAATCCTGCAGGACGGTGCCTCAGCCATTTACGGTTCCGATGCCATCGCGGGGGTGGTGAACATCATCACCGTCAAGAACTACAACGGTGCCGAGGCCCATGCCTACTTGGGGATGTATGACGGTCATAACGACGGCGGCGGCTGGGACGGCAAGGTTCAGGAATACGACTTCACCATCGGCAGCAGTGGCAACCGCGGCGGCGTGGTGATGAACGCGAGCTACGTGAACCAGAGCCCGGTATGGGCCGGCCAGCGCACCATCTCCAAGGAACCGGTATGGGGCGAAGGCCCCTCCACGGGCAGTTCCGCGAGCCCGAGCGGGCGGTTCCTGTTGACGGGGTCGGCTTTTGCCGGCAAGAGCTTCGGCCAGGCGAGTTGCGGTGCGTTCAATCCCGCCGGTCACTCCTATGGCACCTGCGACATGACCCTGATCACGCCGGGCCAGACCAGCCAGCCGGTGCCGATCGGCAATTTCCGCAATTTCACCAATCCCGACCATTACAACTATGCTCCGGCGAACTACTTCGTGACGCCCAACGAGCGCACCGGCTTGTACGTGCAGGGCCATTACAACTTGGCGGATAACCTGGAATTCACCACCAGCGTGCTGTACAACGACCGGGTATCGCAGCAGTCCCTGGCGCCCTCGCCCATATTTATCGGTGCCTTCGGTTATACCGCCAACGGCAAGCCTTTCGGCATCGGCAAATCCAATCCCTACAATCCGTTCGGCACCAATCTGGTGGGTTCGTTCGGCTCGCCGTGCTATGCCGCGGGTACCTGCGAAGCGATTGCCTTCTCCGGCCGTCGTCCCATCGAAGGGGGCAACCGCTACTTCAACCAGAACGTGGAAACCTTCATGTTCCGTTCGGGATTGAACGGCTACTTCAATATGATGGGCAGCGAATGGGACTGGAACGTAGGCTATACCTACGGCAACAACTACGAGACCGATGTCACCCGCGGCCTGTTCAACACCCTGAACCTGGCCCAGGCCCTGGATGCGCCCGGCTTCACGCCGTGCAGCCAGAGTCCGGGTTGCGTGCCCTTCAACTGGTTCGGCGGCAATCCCTCGATCACGCCCGCCATGCTGGCCTACACGCAGTACGAGGATCACGCGGTCACCGAGAACACCATGCGGGACTACACCGCCAACATCACCGGCGACCTGGCCCAGCTTCCGGCCGGCCCCCTGGGGGTCGCGCTGGGCGCCGAGTACCTGGAGTACGACGGTTTCCAGCATCCGGATGCCACCACCTCCTCGGGCAACACCACCGGCAATGTGACCCAGCCCACGGACGGCGCGCAGTGGACCCATGCGGAGTATGTGGAGTTCAACATTCCGCTGGTGTCGGATGCGCCGTTCATGAAGAGCGTGAGCCTGGACATCGCCAACCGCTGGTCGCAGTTCAAATGGGCGGGCGGCGAGCCCTCGAGCCCTAACTACGGCGTGCAGCACAGCGCCAATGCCTCCACCGGCCGGGCAGCCCTGCGCTGGCAGGCCACCAACGACCTCCTGCTGCGCGGCAGCTGGTCCCAGGGCTTCCGCGTGCCCAGCCTGAGCGAACTGTATCTGGGCGACAGCCAGAACTTCCCGTCGGCGCAGGATCCCTGCGCACCGCCGCCGGGTTCGCTGCCGCCGGGTGGGCCCCTGCCTCCCGGATGCAACGGGGTGACGCATACCCAGCCGAACAGCCAGATCCAGTCCACCATCGGCGGCAATCCGGGCCTGACGCCGGAGAAGGCCATCTCCCGGTCCGTGGGCTTTGTGTACAGCCCCAACTGGTTCCCGGGCTTCGACTTCAGCGCCGATTACTACCAGATCGTGCTGACCAATGAGGTGAGTGCCATCGGGGTGCAGACCATTCTGAACGGCTGCTATATCGCGCAGAATCAGAACTACTGCAAAGACATCACCCAAACGGGTAATTCGATTACCAACATACTGGATACCAATGTCAATATCGGCGGCATCCGCACCAACGGCATTGATATCTCCACCCACTACCGGTTCCCGTCCACCGCCATCGGCGACTTCAAGCTGGGGCTGGACTGGACCTTCCTCCGTTCCTTCGTGCAGACCATCCCCAACAGCCAGAGTCCCACAGGGTTCTCCAGCACGGAGCTGGCGGGGACCACCACCGGTTTCGGCGGGTTCCCGAGGCAGCGGGCCAACCTCAGCCTGAACTGGAACTACGGCAACTGGTCGGCGAACTGGATGATGCAGTACATCCACTCCATGATCGAAGGCTGCACCACCACGACCATTACGGACGGGTTCTGCTCGGATCCCACGGGGTTCTACTCCCCGACGGGCGGCACCGGCGTGAACCATGTGGGCGGCACGGTCTACAACGACGTGCAGGCGACTTATCATGTGGATAGCCTGAATTCCGACTTCACCTTCGGTATCCGCAACGTCCTGGACAAGAAGCCGCCGGCGGTGTTGACCGCCTTCGCCAACAGCTTCCTGCCCTCCTTCTACCGCGTACCGGGCCGGTTCTTCTACGTCCAGGTCGGGGTGAAGTTCTAAGGGGGGAGTGAATCGCCTGAGAAAACAGAGAGAGTGTCCTATTCAGCGGCCCCGCGAGGGGCCGCTTTCTTTTGCGCGGCGGTTTCCGTGATTGCAGCGATCGGCTGCCTGCTCGCGCGGCACTGCATCCGCACCGGGGAACCGGATAATCTAGGAACTCGACGCCCGGGCAGCCTGGGATATTCGCCAGCTTGATGACAATGCGGTTAACCGGTGCGCAGGCGCAGTACCGGTTCTTCGGCGGCTTGACCCGCCTCCCGTACCCAGGCGTTGAATGCCACGGTGATACGTTCGCGCGTACCGTAGTAAGGCGCCACTTCGTGCATCAGGTAGGAGGGAAACAGCAGCAATTGCCCTGCCCGCAGACTGAAGGCCAATTCACCCAGGCCGAAAGGCGTTTGCCAATGGGCGTTGCCCGGATCGAGATACATGCCGGCCGTGGTACGGGCTTCCAGGAAGCGCAAGGCCCCGTTGTTGGGTTTGTCTGCCACCGCATCACCCGGATCCACGCAGTACACACCGGACCAGGACGCCATGGGGTGGTTATGCTGGGCGGTGTAGCCGCCGTGGCGCGTCAGGTGGTACCAGCTATGGTGAAAGATGCGCAGCCGGGCCATCTCCTCGTTGGAATAGCCGTTCAGCCGCTGGATGACGAGCCCGGTGTATTGCAGGCAGAAACGCGCCAGCGCCTGGATT
The DNA here is from genome assembly GCA_021816765.1 of Natronospirales bacterium. Classification (GTDB taxonomy): domain Bacteria; phylum Pseudomonadota; class Gammaproteobacteria; order Natronospirales; family REEB76; genus REEB76. Next base: position 101,122 of record JAKAXB010000005.1, read on the forward strand.
TCCGTTTCCGGGTTTTCAAACAGGCTGAAATCGCTCTCGTACACCGCAACCTTGATGACCGGCGTGGGCACCGAATGGCGGGGGCGGTCTGGGTCCTGCTCCCATCGCAGAAACAACTCCCGCAGGCGCGCATTGAGCGCCTCGAAATCCGGCATCTGCGTCTCAATGAGGGGGGAGGCAAAGGCCGTGCTGATGTTGATGTGCGGCGGTTGCGGCATGCTGCAATCTTATAATAAACGGCCGGCGTGGGGCGCGGCGCCAGGCTCCGTGCATTGTTTATTTTGCAGCAGCGTATTACAGTCAGACCCGGAGCAGCACAATCCGGGGAAGTCTCATCGTGATGGGATACACGCGGACACAACAGATTGAAGGCCGCGAAATCCGCGTCTATGACGGCCTGCTGAACCCCCAGGATATCCACGCACTCACCGCCCTGTTTGAAGGGGGGGCCTTTGTGCGCAGTGAGGTGGCCCGCCCCGACACGGCGGTATTTCGTCACTGGGCTCTCAATATTCCCCTGGAAACCGCGATCCGCCTGCCGGTGTACGCGCCGACGCTCGCGGCAGTGCGGGATTTTCGTGCGGACCGGCAGTACCGGCTGTACCGGTGCTACTGCAACCATGCCGCCTATGGAGACATGCTGTTCACCCACACCGATTGCCCACCGGGAGAGCAGCATCTCACCACGCTGTGGTACGTCGCGCCGGAATGGAACGTGGAGTGGGGCGGTGAAACCGTGTTTTTCAATTCGCGCCAGGATGCGGAAGCGGTGGTCAGCCCGCGGCCGGGGCGGCTGGTGGTTTTTGACGGCTCCCTGACCCATGTGGGACGCCCGCCCAACCGCGTTTGCTACGTCCCCCGCTATACCCTGGCGCTGAAATTTGATGTGATGGCGAAACCATCCTAGATTTCAATCTCGTACCCCAAGGTTTTCGCCAGCGGCCGCAGCGTCTCGATGGTCGGAGCGAGATGTCGGGCGTAGCGCTTCCAGCGATACAGGGCATCCCGGTAAACCGGTTGAATCACCTGATGATAGCTGGGCGTATAGATGCGCCCGCGTCCGCGGGCATGCGCCGTGTGATCGGAAAGACCCTCTGCCCACTCCAGTTCAAGAAAATCGAGCAGGGTGCGGATTTCCCCATCTTTGTTTTCCACCAGCGCTTCGTAACGCAGTTCATGCACTTTGAGCGGCAACTGCTTCCGGTAATGCAGCCACAGATCCATCACAAGGCAGTATAATTGCGTCGCGGTTTGCAGATCGCAGAGATTGGCCAGCACCGGATTGCGCCCGAAGGGCTGCATGAAGCACGACAGGATGACATCGCAGGGATGGCGCAGGGAAAAAATGAAACGCGCCTCGGGGAAAAGCAGATGGATGAGAGCGGCATGGGCTGAGAAAAAGGGATTCTTGTCCACGACCAGTGTGGTGTGGGCCTTGTCGCCCAGTTGTTGCTCCAGCGCATGCCAGTAGCGCGTTCTCATTTCATCCAGATCCGCTGCTGTGAGTCTGGAGAGAGCTTGCGGGTATCCTGCGGGATGCTGACCCAGGGTTTCGATAATCTGGTCAATAAACGGCTCTTCTTCCAGCACCGATATTCCCGGGTGGGCATCCAGGATGGTATCCAGGAGCGTGGTGCCGGAACGCGGGAAGCCCACCAGAAAGACCGGATTTTGCGCCGGCAGCGGTCCGATCCCGGCAGCCGATCGCAGGGTAGCGAACGGAAAGGTTTGGAAGAAATCCGCCATGGCGCCCATTTCCCGCCGGTAGTGCCGGGCGCCTTGTGCGAGTTCCGGCCATAGTTGCAGCGTCTGCCGGTTCCCTTCCAGAAAATACTGATACGCCTGATCGGCGTCTCCGAGCCGGTCATAATCACGTCCGAGTTCGAACTCCATGGCCCACCGCACATTGACATCCATGCCCTCATTTTGCAGCACTGATTTGAGTCTCAGGACCGCGGCTTTATATGCACCCCGGCGGCGTTCGCATTTTGCCGCAATCAGGTGCAGATGTTCCTGCTGAGGCGCCAGGGCGAGCCCCCGCGACACGGCTTGCTCCGCCTCGTCCAGCATGTTGGCCTGTTCATAGAGTGTTGCGAGGTTGGACCATATGTCGGCCCGGGATGGATCCAAGGTTATGGCATTACGATAGGCCGCAATTGCGGCCACATAGTCGTGCTGCCGATTCAGAGCAACCGCCAGATTGTTGTACAGATCCGGATCATGGGCATTCAGTGCCAAGGCGTCCCGATAGGCCGCAATGGCGGCGCTGATATTTCCCAACTCTTTCAGCGCAAGTCCCATCTGGTTCAGTATGCGCGCGTCATTCAGGCCGGCTCTCACGGCATTCTGCAGGGAATGTATCGTCTCGGGCCACCGTTGCAGTGCAAAGTAGGCCGAGCCCAGTACCCGCCATACCACTCCTTTATTCGGCGCGTACCGTGAAGCGGCTTCCAGATTGGGTAGTGCGGCGGCGGTATCACCGGCATTGAGCAGCAGGCTCCCCAGCATGAACAAGGCGCCGGCATGTTGTGGATTTTCAACAAGCGCCTGACTGGCCAGTGCCTGCGCATGACCGGTATCACCTGACTCGTAAGCGTCAATCGCGGCGTCGTAAAACTCAGTGGCAGTGCGCGGCGCGGGCTTGGGGGCCCCAATCAGGTTATTCACAAGCGGTTACCCAGTTGCTTGAGCCGCTGCATGAGCGTGTCGGTGCCGGGCAGGACCGGGGACAGTTGCGACTCATGGCGACGCCACTTGTCTCTGGCGGGCGGGCTGAGCGTGTACCGCGAGTAGGGCAGGCTGCTCGACAGAGCCTTCTCCCTATCCGGCTGCGCAGGCAGCCCCAGCCAGGCACAAACTCTTGCAAATACGTTGCCGGGCTCTTTCACCAGCGTTTCATAGTCCAGTACCCGCCAGCGGGAGGCAGGCAGCGACGCCAGGTTTTCCAAGATGGTCTCATTGGCTCGTTGCCATTGGCGGGCAACGATCTCAGCCAACGGTTTGTTGCGCAACTGCCGCCAGCCGGGAATGAGCAGCAGTGACCAGGGCCGGTCCGGCCAATCGGGCAGGTCGGGGTACGTGACAAAACTGCCGGATTGCCAGGCATCCAGCATGCTGCCGAGATTGGCGGCGACCTCACGGTACAGAAACAGGTAGTGTGCATCGGGAAACAGGGCGTCAAAAAACGGAATGCGCAGGGAATTCTTCGGGGTTTTTTCCATAAAACGCACCGTGTCCGGCCGCTGGATTTCCGCGAACGCGAGGAAGGCGTCACCGCTTCCGTTGGCAAGTTGCAGGGTGAAATTGCGCAGCAGGGCGTCCCGCCTTTCGGAGGTCAGATCGGCGGCGGCGAGTGCGTTGGATGCATAGCCGCGTTCACGCGGTGCCAGGCCGGGAACATTTTCAATTTCCGCATGGCTTTCATCCGCCAGTGACCATAAATCCGGATGTTTCGACAGCATCTCGAAGAGCAAGGTGCTGCCACTGCGTGGTGCGGCAACAATAATGAGTGGCCGGCTGAAGCGGGGAATCGGCAGAGTGTGCAGAAATTCCTGGAAGGCTCCAAACAGCGGCGGCAGGTAACTCTGCAATATCAGACCCACCCGCAGTCCGTTGCTCGGCAGCACGGTTTCACCACACTGCTGTCCGGCCGTCCTGAGCGTATTTTGCAGGAGCCTGGCGTAATGGGCGTAGCCTGAGACAGCCTCACCATGGACTGCCCATAGCGCCTGCCATTCATTTGCAAGATCAAACAGTATATTTTCCAGCCCCAGACTTTGGGTATTCCGCGTGCCGGTGCTCCGCAAATCGGCGAGCAGATCCTGGACGACCGCCTTGACGGTGGCGGGAGAGGCGACCTGTGAAGTGTTCACGCGCTCTACAGTCAGGCTCTTGACTGCCGGGCTTGAATCGAATGTGACGAGTTCGGCATGCGTCGGCTGGCTGGTGCCGGGCACGCCGCCGCGGGATACCAGATGCCAGAAAGCGGCACTGCCGACCGTATCAATGACAAGGTGGATTCGGGTGATGCCGCTGTTGTTGATGACGCGGTGCGGGCGCCAGTTATCAAAAATCCAGGCTTCTCCTGCGCCCATGTGTATTTCCGTGCCATCGCAGTTGAAGCGCACTCCGGGGTCTGTGACGATGGGCACATGGATACGCACGCGCTCGCGCCAGTAATATTCTATATCGGCGTGTGGTTTGACCTCGGCACCGGCCGACAGACGCATGAGCCGCGTACGGCCGATCACGGCGTGGAAACTTGCCAGTACCTGCCGGAGGTAAGGGCATTGAGCGAGCCTCGGCGCAGGCGCCATTTCACCCGCCGTATCGTCATTATCCCCCCCAGCGACGGAAATCAGGATGAGCGCTGAATTACCCAAAAATCCCTGTGGATGCGCCCGCCATTCCGTTTCCGGAAACTGCTCGATTTCGGATCGCAGGCGTGCGACATCAAAGCGCAATGGGAGCTTGATAAAGGGGGTGGAAAGCCGCATGCGGAGGCAATGGGAATGCGCGTCGGTGTTTCGGGCGTTTGTGCCGACACTATAACGAAAGCGATGGCACTCATACAAGGGAACCGCGGGGAGGCAATGCGCTACACTTGGGCCATGGACATGGACTTCGATAAACGCGCCTATGTGAGGGGGTGCCGTCATCTGCCTTTCAGGCTGGAACTCGAACGCTTGCAGCACGAGGTAGCGGGGTTGCCAGCCGGGGTCTGGAGTGACAACCGGGCGCCCGTGCATCGGGAGACGGTGTCGGTGTTTTTAAAAGGCCACCCCCCTCTTCTGAATCTGCCGGATGATCCGGACCAGCCGGTCCTGGAGCAGTGCCCATACATCCGTCAGTTGCTCTACCGGCTTCTTCCAGGGACACCGGGTAAATGTCTGCTGGCGGCGCTCAAGCCCATGGGTATCGTGTACCCCCATATTGATGCGGCCAATGACTATTTCATCCGTTCATTCCGGATACACATCCCGGTATTCACCAACGAAGCGGTATGGTTCTATTGCGACGGGCGGCTTTTCCGCATGCTGGCGGGAGACGTCTGGGCGGTCAACAATCTTGTACCGCATGCTGTGATCAATGATCATTCCAGCGATGTGCGCATACACCTGATTTTTGATATTTTCCCCAGCGAAGCCGCGGTACAAATCGTCAGCCATGCAGCAGAAGCGCCGGGGGAACTAGACCCGGTTTTATTGCGCCGGCTTGCCTCGCGCAGCTCGTTCCGGCAGGGTCAGTCAAATCAGAATTTGTAGGGATAATTGCCAAGAAATTCGCGCTCGCGATCCAGCACAATATTCCGCAGTTCATCGTCATAGTATTTATGGTAATCCGGCCGTGCGGAAACATTGACGGCCGGTGCCTGCAGAACCATGTTCCGCTGTTCAATTGATAACGGCTGATGCACTTCATCGAGCAATCGAATCAGATCATGGCGCAGATCCTCCATCCTGCCCGTGTGCATACCCGCCAGCTCACCATCCACGAAGAACATGTAGCGCCACAGCCAGGAGAAGTAACCCGCATTTTCATCATTAAATCCCATCATTATTGTCTTGGTAATGCCGCTGCCCAGATTATTGTCCCGCGATATTGGCAGAGAGTTAATGATCCGTTGACGCATAAGCCGATGGCTCGCGCAACCCAGATGCAGCATATTGAAAATGGATTGTTTGAAATCTCGTTGACCATCATCCGATACGGCTGCGAATATGGGGTTTCTGAGCGGATTGGCCGCATTGAAGTTGTACCAGGAAACATACCAGTCCCACGGATTTCTCACAAAGCCGATCGCTGGCAGATGGCGTAGTTCCCCGGGCGTCTCGGCACGTGGAAGATGGTAAAAAATCGGGCGGGCATCGGGCAGCATGTGCAGCAGCAAACGATTTACAAATTGTCCGCCAGTCTTGTGTAGATGCACAAAAATGAAGCGTGAAGTGGCTAGCATGGTCAATAGGGGGGCGGCCGATGGATCAGGGGTTCAGTTCGCGGGATTCACATGACGTTGCCGGAAAGCGCTGATTGCATCCACCAGCGCCATGATGCCTTGCCGTTCATTTTCAGGTACAAGCGGGTTCCATATCTCGGTGATCAGTACGGCACGCACGGAATCACTGCGATTCCAGGCTTCATGCTGAAAACTATCGTCAAATATGAGGCATTCGCCTTCTCTCCAGCCGCGGGTCTCAGTGCCGACACGTAGTGTGCAATTATCCGGCACGATAAGCGGAAGGTGTACCACCAGCTTGTAATTTCCCAGACCATGGTGAGAGGGGATGTGTGTACCCGGTCTGAGGATGGAGAACAGCACTTCAGGCGCGTGCCCAGGAATCCAGGGCAGTGGAAGTTTCATGACACTCTCAAGGGTTGCCGGGCAGCGTGCGCAGTTTCCGTCTGATCGCATTCCACCCTTGTACAGGTGAAATGAGCTCCACTTGAGGGAGTTGGCAAGTTCGCGCCATTGTTGTGGATCGGTACCTTTTTCGACCTGAACATAGGGGGCGAGCCCGTTCCCGGCGCTGAGTACCTGGCCAAGTTCCGTGCGTATGGCCGCCGTGGCGGCTTCCAGTTCGGCTATCCACGGAAATTCTTTGCGTTCAAAGAAGGGGCGCGGCGGAATCCCCGGAAGATGGAGGAACGAGGGTCGCTGCAAGGGATCGGCATAGGCGGGTTGTTTGAGGCCGACATAAGTCTCTGCGCATGCCTCTACACGGCCCAAAAACTCGGAACCCTGCCGCTCGCGTAACGGCGTCAGGGCATGCGTGATCAATTCCATTTGCGCCGAGCGGATCAACTCCGCTGCATGGGTGAACAGGTGGCGCAGACTCTCGGGAGCGGTGACGTCGTTGGCAAGCGTTTCAGCGTTTGGAAATTGCTGCCAGCCTTGCCAATAGAGGGTGATGGCTTCTTCTGTGCGGCCAAGCGCCTCAAGCACTGAACCCTTATGCAATAGGGCAGTACGCAAGTCGGGGCGGAGAGCGATGGCGCGGTCCAGCGCGGCCAGGGCCAGCTCAAGCTCGCCCCGCGCCTTGTGCACCAGTCCGACGTTCTGGTAGAGGATGGGGCGACGCGGATCCGCGCGTAATGCCTGCTCAAGAAGGCGGAGGCTTTCATCCAGTTCATCACGTTCCAGGGCACGAACCGCGAGGAAGTTGAGCGCACGCACGTGGTATGGTGCGCTCTGCAGCAAGGCGCGGTAGATGCGTTCCGCCTCCACAAGCTCGCCCTGATCGGCCAGCTTCTGGGCACTGTCTGCCAGTACATTGACTTGCCATGCGGCATCGGGCGGATGGTTGGGCGGGCTCATGCCTGTCATTTCAGGTATGCGTTGGATTAGGTTCTGGACATGTATATTATCCCAGAGCCGGGGTGGGCATAATAGGGATGCGCATGGCTTCCTCAAACAGGATGATACCCAAGTCCCTTGATACGGAGCTTCTCCCGGTACAGGGACGCCCCATCATTTCCAGGCGCTTGCGTGCTTGAAAGGCGTGAAAACCGCGGATTCGTCAAATTCGTCCAGGACCGCATTCGAAACAGCTACGGTACGATGAATATCCTGAACTCGCCGGAAGAAATCCTTCGGCCAGATTTGTATCTGAATCAGATTGATTTGGATCAGTCGCTGATGGGGTTCGCGCATATTAATGTTGCCCAATTCCGGCGGGCGGCATTTATTGATGCGCGCCTGCAGGCAATCGAGGGCAGTCAACAGCAGTACCTGCATTTCCAGGCGGCCTCAGAGCTGAAGGAAAAATTACAGACAAAAAAACAAAAACAGATCAATTACATTTTTCATTCCGCTTTTTGCTGCTCTACATTGCTTTCAAAATGTATGGACGTGGAAGGTGTCTGCATGACTCTGAAAGAACCTTCCGTGATCATGCAACTGGCGAATTACAAACGTACAGGGCATCCCTCCCTGGCGAGCAGAGCGGCACTCATGTCATTGATCGAGTTGACGGTATTTTATCTCTCATCAGCCGGTAATATAAATGAACGGATAATCATTAAACCCACTAATGCCGCAAATAATATTGCGGGCGAAATCATGGAGAGCGCAAGCACCGGGAGCATATTGTTGCTCTATTCAGGTCTTGAACGCTTCCTTGTCTCGGTAATCAAGAAGGGCGAAGAATGCCGGGCCTTTGTGCGAAAACTTTTCAATATCATCAAGAATGACTCTGACCGCATGAGAGATATCATGCCGGGAGCGCTGGTGCAGATGACGGATTTGCAGATTGCCGCTCTTGTCTGGAATCTGCAAATAGACCAGTATCTGTATTTGCTGAAACGCTACCCGCAGGCAAATATCAGAACGCTGGATTGCGACGTGTTTCTGGAAAGTCCCGCTGAAGTGTTGCAGCAACTTTATGGACATTTTGCATGTGATGTACGGGCTGGAACCGCCAGAGAGGTTGCTGCAGGCCCGGTGTTCAGCCGGTACTCGAAAAATCAGGATAAAAGTTACAGCCCTGAACTCCGGGAGTCGGAGTATGCCGGGATTCGAAACATTCACAGGAAGGAAATCGATCTGATTCTGTCCTGGAGTGATCAGGTCAGGCCGGATGGCGCAGTGAAATTGCCGTTGCCGAGAGCCTTGTTATAACCAGGCGATTGCGGGCAGGGGCCTGATTCAGGAGGAGTATGATGAATCTCAGCGGCTCATCCCCCAACCGGTGATGGCATAACGGCCGTGCGGGGCATAAGGGGCGGTGTAGGATACGTGGTGGGACATCGGGACCTTGAATAGGGTCAGGGAATTGAATACAGGGTCGAATGTTTCTGTCACCATGCCTTCTTCATCCAGAAACTGCAGTAAGCCACCCCAGTCAGCCCGCCAGCCCTTTGTCAGGTTGATCACATAGGCCACCTGTCTGGTTGCATCCTTGCCGGTGTCGTCATGCTTTCTCAGGAAACAGCCTGGCATATAACGGGTTGCCTGCGCATCGGCTTTGATGATGTTCTCAACCCCGCTGACACCTTTGAGGAAATCCAGGAATAGATTGCTGTTGATATACTCGACTGCGCGATGCAGAAGCAAGTGCGGATCCCGTTTCTCCAGGTAGGCGGTGACCATCATGTAGCTGTTGTAAAGGAATTGGAACTCGTCCGGCCGTGTTTCTTGTACCTTGCGATGCAGATTATGCCAATCAGTCTGCGTGTAGCCGGTTAAAGTATCAGCCATGATCAGGGCCGGTTCCTTGCCCTCAAGATAGGCGACTCCCCATGGAACTTCATGTTCCAGACAATAAAGAAGTCTGTCCGCGATCTCCGGTTGCAGGGCATTCCGGATCTGAATGCGGTTTTTTATTTTAAATTGTGCGGCAAGCGCGGGAACATCTAATTGTGGATTCAGCATCTGTCATGCAAGTGGTTTCCAGTCTGGACATTATAGTGGCATACGTTACAAAAATCCGGCTCGCCAGCGGCAAATGTGCGACGCCGTTCTCGCAGACTTGGCGGCCGTCAAATGCACTGAAGGCCGCCGGGAAGGTAGCCAAGTGTCCCCTTCGGGGACGGTGGAAACCCCGCTTCTTTCAAGTGAGGGTCATTCGGTTCATGTTGGTGAACCGGCATCATGATGGTGATGCTGTCCCGGCTCCCGCTTATATCTGGTATCCACCGGCCTGCCGTGGGAGGATAAGCCGACATGACGGATAAACTGGAAGGCGATGAATTATCCGCGACTGCCCGGATGGGGCAGCCGCAGGCTCAATACCGTCTCGGCGCACTGCATTTTTCCAGAGGCGAGATCAAGCCTGCCATGGATTGGTTGGAGCAGGCGGCGGAGCAGGGTGTTGAGGAAGCCCAGAATCTGCTGGGTGTCATCTATCTGAACGGTATCGGGATACCGTGTCAGCCGCAGAAAGCCGTTGAACTATTCAGCGCGGCGGCGCAGCGGGATCTCAAGGAAGCTCACTTCAATCTGGCGGGCCTGCTTTTCAGCGGCGTTGTTATCCGGGATAGCGATGCGGTGGCGATCAAGCATCTGCTGCGGGCGGCGGAACTGCGTCATCGCCCCGCATTGCGGGTATTGGGGTATCTCTACAGTATTGCAGGGGATACCGCCCTGCAGGAGCTTGCAACCTTGTGTTTCACCCATGCTGCTCTCCAGGGTGACGCGCATGGTGAGTATATGCTGGGAACATGCTATACGAAGGGTGTGGGCGTGGACGCTAATCACGATGAAGGGGCGTACTGGCTGTACCGCGCCGCCAACAGGCAACTGTACTGCGCGGGGCAGCATCTCGCAGCATTGAGAATGGAAATGGGGGAAGCGCGCCTGCAGCGGATCGCACGACTTCATGTACCTGAGGCAAACAGACTGGCTGCCCGTGCAATTGAATGGCGGGATCCAGGCATAATCGCCGCGCCGCTACCGCAATCCCGCCAATATCCTGGTTCAGTTTGCGAATACCCCGGCATTCTTGAAGAGCCTCTCTGCGATTATCTGGTGAATCTCGCCGCACCCCATGTGCAGCTATCCGGAGTGATAGACCCGGCCACAGGGCAGCCCTTGAAGACCGCGCTGCGAACCAGCAGTTCGATGAATTTTCAATTATCCATGTATGATATGGCGGTGAGCGTTATCTGCCGTCGCATGGCCGGACTGTCCGGCATGACGGCAAATCATGCGGAACCCATTTCCGTGTTGCGTTATCTGCCGGGCGAAGAATACCGGCCGCATTATGATCATTTTGCCGTGGATGAACACGGCGCACCCATGGTGCGGGACGATAATGGCCAGCGGACCATGACGGTGTTTGTATATTTGAACGCCGTGGATGCCGGTGGTGAAACCGACTTTCCGCGCCTCGCTCTCCGGGTACAACCACAGAAGGGCAAGGCAGTGGCTTTCTTGAACTGCAACACGGCCGGCAACCCCAATCCCGATACCCTGCATGCCGGCTTGCCGGTTGTGCGCGGCGAAAAATGGCTTGCGACCCTGTGGTTTCGTGAGCGGCCCTTCCACTGGGTGTAGGCACGCGCTGGGCACTCTTGCCCGGTCTGCGGCAAGTGCCAGATGCGGTGAAGTGATTTCCCCGACCGGGTTCTTGGGCTACACTATGCAGTCGCGGCCTGAGCCGGCGTTCCTTTCAGAAGAACACCATAAGTCTCTTGAATCCATTGCTATTTTCCCAATTCTTCCGGGCTGACCTTCCGCGGGGCGCCCATCCTGACTGTCGGCGGAAATGAGTGAATCCTATCAGCAACGTTACCAGACGACCCCGCTCTTTGGCGGCAACGCGACCTACGTCGAGACTCTCTACGAACAATTCCTTGAGAATCCCGCCGCCATACCGGCGGCCTGGGCGGAGTATTTTCGCGGTTTTCAGGCGGCGTTGAGCGGCTCGCGCGACACGCCCCGAGGTCCGGTGGAACAGGAAATGCTTGCCCGTGCCCGCACGCAGCGCGTGGTGGCAGGCAACGGCAGCCTGCATCCTGAAGCGGCGCAGAAGCAGGCCGCGGTTATCAAGCTGATTGAGTCCTACCGCGGCCGCGGTCATCTGCGCGCCAGGCTGGACCCCCTCGGCCGGCACGTGCCGCCGGATGTGCCGGACCTGGATCTGTCATTCCACGGCTTGAGCGAGGCGGATATGCACACGGTATTCAGCACCGTGTCGCTTGCCGGTCCCGACCGCATGCCCTTGAGTGATATCTGGTCCATGCTGCAGGATGTTTATTGCGGTACGGTGGGTTTTGAATACATGCACGTCAGTAATGGCGAAGAACGCCTGTGGCTCAAGGATCGGATCGAAACCAGCCGGACGCACGCCAATCCCGGCAGCGGGGAAAAACTCGATATCCTGGCGTCGCTTGGCGCCGCGGAAGGTATGGAGAAGTATCTGCATACGAAATACGTAGGGCAGAAGCGTTTCTCCCTCGAGGGTGGAGAATCCCTGATCGTCATGCTGCATGATCTGGTGAAGCGGGGTGGCGGCATGGGCGTGCAGGAAGCGGTTATCGGCATGGCGCACCGCGGTCGACTCAATGTACTCATCAACGTGCTGGGCAAGTCGCCCAAAGAAATTTTTTCGGAATTCGAGGGCGTGTACGACCCGAAAATCGCGGAAGGCTCCGGTGATGTGAAATATCACCTGGGATTCTCATCCGACGTCAAGACTCCCCATGGCATCGTGCATGTGGCCCTGGCGTTCAATCCCTCGCACCTGGAGATCGTCAATCCGGTGGTGGAGGGCTCGGTGCGTGCGCGCCAGGATCGCCGCGGCGATGTCAGGGGTGAGAGTGTGTTGCCGGTGCTGATCCACGGCGATGCCGCTTTCGCCGGTCAGGGCATCGGCATGGAAACCCTGCAACTTTCCCAGGCGCGCGGGTTTTATACCGGCGGCACGGTGCATATCGTCCTGAATAACCAGATTGGTTTCACCATCAGCAATCCGCACGATGCACGCTCCACGCCGTATTGCACGGATATGGCCAAGATGCTGGAAGCGCCGGTATTCCACGTGAACGGCGATGATCCCGAGGCGGCGGTATTTGTGACGCGGCTGGCGCTGGATTACCGTCAGAAATTCCACAAGGACGTGTTCGTTGACCTGGTGTGCTACCGCCGCCACGGTCACAACGAGGCGGATGAACCCGCGGCCACGCAACCCATCATGTATCAGACCATCAGAAACCACGCCACTACGCGCAGCCTGTATGCGGATGTGCTGCGGCAGCAAGGCCTGGTCACGGCTGAGGCCGCGAATGCCGTGGCCGAGGAATACCGCAACCGCCTCGATACCGGCAAGCCGGTGGCGCCCGGCATTGCCGCGCATGTGCCCAATCAGTTCACCGTGGACTGGACCCGCTACCAGCAGCATCGCTGGAATGAGAGCGTGGATACCCGATTGGCGGCGGATCGTCTCAAGTTTCTCAGCGACGCGATGAACCGTGTACCCGCGGAAGTGGTATTGCATCCACGCGTGGCACGTATTTACGACGAACGCCGCAAGATGGCGGCAGGCACAATTCCCCTGGACTGGGGTTTCGCCGAAATCCTGGCCTATGCAAGCCTGGTTACCTCGGGGTATCCCGTGCGCCTCACGGGCCAGGATACCGGTCGGGGCACCTTCTTCCACCGGCATGCCGTGCTGCATAACCAGAAGGATGGCAGCACCTACATTCCACTGGAACATGTCGTCGGGGATCAAAAGCCGTTCACCGTGGTGGATTCCCTGTTGTCCGAGGAAGCCGTCATGGGCTTCGAGTACGGCTACAGCACCGCCGAACCCGATGCCTTGGTAATCTGGGAGGCCCAATTCGGCGACTTTGGCAATGGCGCCCAGGTGGTCATTGACCAGTTCATCAGTGCGGGTGAGGCGAAATGGGGGCGCCTGTGCGGGCTGGTGCTGTTCCTGCCCCACGGTTATGAGGGGCAGGGGCCGGAACATTCCTCGGCGCGGCTGGAGCGCTATTTGCAGTTGTGCGCGGAGCACAACATGCAGGTGTGCGTACCGTCCACGCCGGCGCAGATGTTTCATTTATTGCGCCGCCAGGTTATGCGGCCATACCGCAAGCCGCTGGTGATCATGACACCCAAGAGCCTGTTGCGTCACAAGCTGTCGGTATCCGCGCTCGCCGATCTTACCCACGGACGTTTTCACGTGGTCATTCCGGAAATTGATCCGCTGCGTCCGCCCAAGGTCAACCGTGTGGTGTTCTGTTCAGGCAAGGTGTATTTCGATCTGCTGGAAGCGCGCCGTGCCGGCAAAATTGACGACATTGCCGTGGTACGCATTGAGCAGTTGTATCCGTTTCCGCACGACGAATATGCGGAGATCATCAATTTCTACGCCAATGCGCGCGATATCGTATGGTGCCAGGAAGAGCCACAGAATCAGGGTGCCTGGTACGAGATCCGGCATCGCCTGCAGGATCCGCTCAAGGCGCGGCATACACTGAGATATGCGGGACGTGCCGCTTCCGCCTCGCCGGCAGTGGGCTATGCGCAATTGCACCAGCAGCAGCAGCATGCGCTGGTTCAGGACGCCTTGGGGAAAAATACCGAGCCGGCACAATCCGTTGCCGGGGAAAACATTCAGACTAAAGCCGTTTCGGAGCAGGCATGAGCATCGAAATCAAGGTCCCCCAGTTGCCGGAATCCATCCAGGACGCCACCCTCGTCGGTTGGCACAAGAAGCCGGGTGATACGGTCAAGCGCGACGAGAATCTGGTGGATATCGAGACCGACAAAGTGGTGCTGGAATGCCCGGCCCCCATGGACGGTGTGCTCAAGGAAATCAAAATCCAGGGCGGCACCACCGTCACCGCCGGCCAGGTGATCGCCATTCTGGAGCCAGGTGCGGCGTCAACCGTCAAGCCCACCGCAATCGCATCGGCGGCGCCCGCCGTAGCCGCACCGCCCGCGGTATCCGTGGCAGCGTCATCGCCCCCCCGGACTGCCGCGCCCACCCGGGCCGGAGAGGAAGCCGGCGCGGGCGAAATGCCGCTCAGCCCATCCGTGCGCCGGCTGGTGGAGGAGAACCAGCTCGATCCCGCGGGTATCCAGGGCACGGGCCGTGATGGCCGTCTCACCAAAGCTGATGTGCTCGACTACCTCGACAGGGGCGGCAAGCAGGCGCCGCCGGCCGCGCGTGTGCCCGTCCCCCGTCCGGCGGCGGGTCGCCAGGATCGGCGCGTGCCCATGACGCGCATGCGTGCGCGCATCGCCGAGCGGCTTACTGAATCTCAGATCAATACCGTGATGCTCACCTCCTTCAACGAGGTGGATCTGTCCGCGGTTATGGCACTGCGCAGCAAATACAAGGACAAATTCGAGAAAGAACGGGGCATAAAGTTGGGTTTTATGTCGTTCTTCGTCAAGGCGGTGGTGGAGGCATTGAAGAAATACCCGGTGGTCAATGCCTCGGTGGAAGGCAGCGACATCATTTACCACGACTACTGGGATATCAGCGTGGCGGTGTCCACGCCGCGCGGACTCGTGACCCCGGTACTGCGTGACGCCGACCAGATGGATTTCGCCGGGATCGAACAGGCCCTGGCGGATCTTGCGGTACGTGCCCGCGACGGCAAAATCAGCATTGAGGAGCTCACCGGCGGCACCTTCACCATCACCAATGGCGGGGTGTTCGGCTCGCTGTTCTCCACGCCCATCATCAATCCGCCGCAGAGTGCCATCCTCGGCATGCATGCCATCAAGGAGCGCGCGGTGGTGGTGGACGGCCATGTGGCGGCTCGGCCCATGATGTACATCGCCATCACTTACGACCATCGTATTGTGGATGGCCGCGAGGCGGTGCTGTTCCTGGTCTCCATCAAGGAGCAACTGGAAGATCCCGCGCGTTTGCTGTTACAGATCTGATTTTTACTCCTTGTCCATAATCTTCCCATTGGGGGGAAGCAGGATGAGGGGATATTGCTCAGTAAGGAAAACCAGATGAGTCAAACCTTCGATGTTGTGGTGATCGGCGCCGGTCCGGCCGGTTACGTGGCCGCCATCCGTGCCGCGCAAAACGGCCTCAAGACCGCCTGCGTGGACAACTGGAAGAACCTCGACGGCAAGCATGCCTTCGGCGGCACCTGCCTGAATGCCGGTTGTATTCCCTCCAAGGCGCTGCTGGAATCATCGGAAATGTTCCACAAGGCGCAGCATGAGCTCGCCGCCCATGGCATCCAGGTGGGTAATGCGATGATGAATGTGGCCGTTATGCAGGCGCGTAAGTCCAGGATCGTACAGAGTCTCACCGGCGGCATTGCCGCGCTGTTCAAGTCCAATAACGTTATCGGCATCCGCGGCACGGCGAAGCTGCTCAAGAATGGCAGGGTGGAGGTGACCGACTTCGACGCTCCCGATAAGAAAGACACACTCGAAACCAAGCACGTTATCCTCGCCGCCGGTTCGGAGCCGGTGGAATTGAAGGTTGCGCCCTTTGACCGCAGGGATATCGTGGATTCCTGGGGTGCATTGGAGTTCCCCACAGCACCCAAACGCCTCGGCGTCATCGGCGGCGGGGTGATTGGCCTGGAATTGGGCAGCGTGTGGCACCGTCTGGGTTCCCAGGTGACCATCCTCGAAGCCATGGACAATTTCCTGTTCATGACGGATCAGCAGATCGCCCAGACAGCGGCACGCGAGTTCAGGAAACAGGGGCTGGATGTCCGCCTGGGCGCAAAAGTCACAGGCGCCGACAAGGGCAAGAGCGGCATCAGCGTGCATTACGAGGACAGGGATGGCATGCACGACATTGAAGTGGACAAGCTCATCGTCGCCGTGGGCCGGCGTCCCGCCACCCGAAACCTGTTGGAGGAGGGCACGGGTGTAAAACGCGACCCGCGCGGATTCATACAGGTGGATAAGGAATGCCGCAGCGGCGTGAAGAATGTCTGGGCTGTCGGCGATTGCGTGCGCGGTCCCATGCTGGCCCACAAGGGTTCGGAAGAGGGCGTTATGGTAGCGGACCTGATCGCCGGCCGGGTTGCCGAGATGAATTACGCTGTGATCCCCTCGGTCATTTACACCTGGCCCGAGATTGCCTGGGTGGGTAAGACCGAGGAGGAACTCAAAACACAGGGCGTCCAATACAAGGCCGGCACCTTTCCGTTCACCGCCAACGGCCGTGCCAAAGCCATGGAGGCACCCGTGGGTTTGGTGAAGATGCTGGCGGATGCCCGCAGTGACGAAATTCTCGGCGTGCACATCGTCGGGCCCCTGGCGTCAGAAATGATCGCCGAGGCAGTCACCGCCATGGAGTTTCGCGCCAGCGCCGAGGACCTGCAGCGTACCATCCATGCGCACCCGACGCTCTCCGAGGCCATGCACGAAGCAGCGCTGGCGGTGGATAAGCATGCTATCCATGCCATCAACAAATAACGGGTTATTTTCCATAAGCCAGGGCAGGCCCCTGCAGGCATCTTTCGTTTTCCGCAGGGCGGTGGGAACATGGCAACGCGCATGAGCAAGAAACTCATAGCAGTCCTGTGCCTGCTGCTGTCACCGGTCATCGGCTGGTGCGCGGTGCCCTCCCACGCGGTGGTGTTCATGTACCACCGCTTCGGTGACAACCGTTATCCCTCCACCAATGTCCGCCTCAGCCGTTTTGATGCCCAGCTTGACTGGTTGGCGCAGAACCATTATCAGGTGTGGCCGCTGCCGAAGATCGTGGATTACCTCAAGTCAAATAAACCCATCCCCGATCATGTGGTGGCGATTACCATCGACGATGCCTATCAAACCGTGTATGAGTACGCCTACCCGCGTCTGAAGGCGCGTGGCTGGCCGTTCACGGTGTTCGTGGAAACCAACTCGGTGGACCGGCATTTCCCGGATTTCATGACCTGGCATGAATTGCGCGAGATGGGCCGGCACGGCGCCAACTTCGGCGATCATACCCTGAGTCATCCGCACCTGGCCTTCCGCCTGCCAGGCGAGAGCGATATGGCGTGGGCGGAACGCATGCACCGCGAAATTCTCGGTGCCCAGGCACGCTTGCAGGCGGAACTGGGACCGGGCACCAACGAGTCACCGAAACTTTTTGCCTACCCTTACGGTGAGTACGACAGGGACTTGACTGAGCTGGTGAACGGCCTCGGTTTCGTGGCCTTTGGCCAGCAGGCCGGTGCGCTGGGTGAACCGTTCGATCCGCGCGCGTTGCCGCGTTTTCCCATCGAGGAGGGCTACAGCAGTCTTGCCAGCTTCGCTCTCAAGGCCGCGAGCCTGCCGCTGCCGATTCAGTCGCTGAGACCCTGGAACCCGTTGGTCACGGCCGCCAACAATCCGCCGCGCCTGGAAGTGAGCCTCGATCCCGGCCGCGTGCCGCCTGCGACACTGCACTGCTATCTCAACGGTCCACCCATGCCCATCACTTGGCTGAATACTGCACATACCCGCTTCAGCATCCGGGCACCGCAGCCGGTGGGGGTGGGACGCACCCGCTACAACTGCACCGCACGGGTCAACGGCCGCTATTACTGGTACAGCCAAATCTGGCTGCTGCCGCCGGCATCCTGAGACGGCCGAGTGCTTGCGGGTTCAAGCCGGAAGCAGTCTGCGGCCTGTCCCGCTCTGCATCCAAGACCGCCATAACTAAGGAGTGAAGGCACTCGGGGGTTTATTCACCCAGATTGGTAAGTGAAAGGTTGGCGAGCCCGGAAAGATCATTGCCGCGGATCATGGCGCGGATGCTGGCGATGTACACATCTCCGGTGATGGAATAGCGGTTCAGCGCCCCCGCCAGTTGGAAAGCATCCAGCGGCTTGCCTGCAGCGCGCATTTGTGCGCGCAGGTTGCGGAAATCCACATAGGCAAAACCGATGTTGATGTTGTGCAGGTAGGCGCGCACCGAGGTCTGGATGTTGGGATAAACGCGTACCAAGTGGTTGGCGTCGCTGGGACGATCAACGGGCACGCTTCCCTGGTTCTGGTCCCAGGTCCAGATGCCGAAAAGATTGTTGCCCTCGAGGGCGAAGCGCGAAGTGCCCCAGCCGCTTTCTTGTGCCGCCTGGGCCAGCACCAGCGCCACGGGCACGATATCCACCCGGTTGAGCAGCGTCTCCCGAACCGTCGGATCGTTCAGGTCGCCCGTGACACGGTATCGGCTGGCGATGGCAACCACTTCCTGGCCGGCATCGGATTGCGGATCAAGGGCGCCCTGGCCGAATTGCTGCAGCAGAAACACCCGCTGGTTCCAGATACGCAGATTCTCCGCCAGCACAATTGGCAACAGCGCGCGGAAGAACACCGTCTTTTTTTCTTCCTTGTCGAGGGTGTCGAGGCCGTAAGGTAGGTTTTCGATGGCGTAGGGCGGTACCGTATCCTGGGGTGGCCAGGAATAGTCCTCGCTGGAAAAGATGTTTTCCAACGCCGCCGCCGATGGCGGCTTGATGGGAATGAGCTGGACGCTGGCAATAATCGCCGGGGCGGATTTGGCAGGCGCGTGGTAGTGGCGCCAGACGATGAATCCAGCCACCAGGAAGGGGATCACGGAGAGCAGTATGTAGCCCAGAAACCGGCCAATCCGGCCCGCCAGGGTTCTGCGAGGCTGACTGCTTCCTTGGCCGCTGATGACCTGCTCCTCGCTGTGCAGACAGGCGGAATTTAGTACATGTGCGGCCCGAAAGGAACCCCCCGGCTAAGCCCGCATGTATCGGCTGGCCCGCAGCACGCCCGCTATCCGGGCAAGGCGCGCCAGCAGGCGCGTGAGATCGCACAGGTCGGTGACTGTGAGCGTCAGGCGTATCAGCGCCAAGCCGCTGTCTGCCGCAAGCTGGGTTTGCGTGGCCAGTATCCGGATTTTTTCATGGGCGATGGCTGCCGTGAGTTCGGCAAGCAGGCCACGGCGCTCCCGGGCTTCAATCGCCACTTCCACCGGATAACCCTGTTCACCGCGTTGCCAGGCCACCGCTATCTCCCGATCCGGTGAACGGGTCAGCAGACGCTTCAGGCCGGCACAGTCCGTCCGGTGCACGCTGATGCCACGGCCGCGGGTAACGTAGCCCCGAACCGTATCGCCCGGCAGCGGATGGCAGCAGCGGGCGAGGCTGGTGAGCAGGTTGCTGACATCCGCCACCGCAATCGCGGGTGCGGGTGATTTATGCGGCCGTCGTTGTTTCGCCATTGACGCGGGCGAGGCAACAGCGGGGGTCCTTGCAGCCAGCTCCCGCTGCAGAGCACCGGCAATCTGCGCGGCGCTGACATCGCCCGCCCCCATGGCGGCAAACAGTTCATCCAGCGTCGGGAAGGAAAATTGACGCAGCAGCCGTTCAGGGCGGAATTCCCGCAAACCCAGCCGCTCCAGTTCCCGTTCCAGCGCCTCGTGACCGTGACGGATATTCTGTTGCCGGTCCTGGGCGCGGAAAAAGGCGCGCACTTTGTCGCGCGCGCGACTGGTGGCAAGCAGACCCGTCAGCGGATTGAGCCAGTCACGGCTGGGTTCCCGTACCCGGCCGGCGAGGATGTCCACCTGGTCGCCGCTTTCAAGTATGCGGGTAAGCACTACCAGGCGGCCGTTCACGCGTGCGCCGCGGCAGCGGTGGCCCAGATCAGTGTGAATGTAATAGGCGAAATCCAGCGGCGTGGCGCCGCACGGCAAATCCACCACCTCGCCCTTGGGGGTAAGCACATACACGCGCTCGTCCACCAGTTCGGAACGGAAGCGGTCTATGAAATCCGCATCGCTGTCGTCGGGCGAGAGCAGTTGACGCAGCCAGCCGAGACGCGTTTCGAGCCCGGCGTCAAAACGCCCGCCTTCCTTGTAGCGCCAGTGGGCAGCCACTCCCCACTCCGCATGCCGGTGCATCTCATGGGTGCGAATCTGGATTTCCATGGGGCGGTTATCCGGGCCGATGACCGCCGTATGCAGCGAGCGATAGAGGTTGTCTTTGGGCGCACCGATGTAGTCGTCAAACTCCTTGGGAATGGGATGCCAGAGGTTGTGCACCATGCCGAGTGCGGCGTAGCAGTCAGCCGGCGTGTCCACCAGTACGCGGACCGCGCGGATATCACATAGTTCGCTGAATTGCAGTTGCTTGCGCTGCAATTTTCGCCAGATACTGTAGAGATGTTTTGGCCGTCCGGCCACGGATGCGGCCACGTTTGCTTCCTGGAGCTTGCGTTCCAATGTCGCGCTTACCTGGGCAATGAAGGCTTCGCGATCGGTGCGCCGCTCACGCAACCAGCCGGCCACCTGCCGGTAGTGTTCCGGTTGCAGATAGCGAAATGCCAGATCCTCCAGTTCCCACTTGAGCTGCCACATGCCGAGGCGGCTGGCGAGTGGTGCATAGATTTCCCGCGTCGCGCGGGCGAGGGCCCGCTGATCGGCGGGTGGCGCCTTTTTTGCCGTACGCAGATCGTAGAGACGCTCCGCCAGGCGTATCACCAGCACGCGCGCATCGCGGATGACCGCCAGCAGCAATTTGCGCAGGTTTTCCGCCTGCTCCGGTGAAGGCGGCAAACCCGTCTGCTCGCTGATGCTTTCCACCGCCGGCAGGGCCAGCACCTCCTGCGCCAGCCGGGCAGCCTCGCTGCCGATCCGAAGATCCAGGGTTTCCGCCGCCCACACACCCGCCGCCGCCAACGGCACCGCATAGCCCGCACGGGCGAGCAGCGCATCCAGTTGCAATCCGACGAGGATTGCCGCCACGCCTTCGGCCCGGTTGCGTACTGCATCGGGCAGTGTCACCGGGGCGAGATGCGTGAATTCCCCCGCCGCCGGTGCGGGGAATGTGGCTGAGGCAAGCGGTGTGGGCATGGAAGTCAGCGGGCAAAAGCTGCCGGATTCATGTGTTTACCGTTATCATACTCACTTTGCAAACCTTGTTATTCACGCTTGAGGAGACCCCCCATGCTGTTGCGCAGTACCGGCCTTTTTGTGGCACTTGCCCTCGCGGCATTTGCCGTCCATGCGGATAACCTGGATATCAATCTGGGCAGTAACGCAGCCTCCATCAACTATACTGCCAATCTGAGCAGCACCGGATTGGAAGGCGACGTCGGCTACCTGCACCACACCGGTTCCGTGGATATCGGCGATGTGGGATTGCAGGTGGTGGGTAACGCCAACCCGGTGGGTTCACCCCTCATTTTCGCCGTAGGCGGCAAGGTATTCTTTATCAGCCCCAGGCGATATGCCGGCAACGGCACCGTGCTGGGCCTCGGCGGACGTTTCAATTACACTTGGCCCACCTACAATCGCTTTACCCTTGGCGGCGAACTTTACTACGCGCCCAAGATCGTGTCGTTCAACAACGCCGATCGCTATCTGCAATACGGCGTGCGCGCCGGTTACGAAATCCTGCGTAATGCGGAGCTGTATGTGGGGTACCGGCATATTTCCGGGGCGTTTACCGGCACCGGCACGCTTACGCTGGATAGCGGTTTCGTGGCCGGTTTGAGCCTCACGTTCTGAAGGCGCGACCACGCGGGTAAGGTCATGGCGGGTCATAGCAAGTGGGCCAACATTCAGCATCGCAAGAATGCCCAGGACGCCAAGCGCGGCAAGCGGTTCACGCGCCTCATCCGTGAGATTACCACGGCCGCGCGTCATGGCGATCCAAGTCCGGATTCCAACGCGCGTCTGCGCTTGGCGGTGGACAAGGCGCTCGACGCCAACATGACCAAGGACACCATCGAGCGCGCTATCAAACGTGGCGCCGGCGAGATCGGAGGTGCAGCCTACGAAGAGATGCGTTACGAAGGCTACGCGCCGGGTGGCGTCGCCATTATTGTCGAGTGCCTGTCCGACAATCGCACGCGCACCGTGGGCGAGGTGCGTCATACGTTCTCGAAGCACGGCGGCAATCTCGGCGCTGATGGCTCCGTGAGTTACCTCTTCAACAAGTGTGGAGTCATAACATTCCCACTCAGGCTGAGCGAGGACAAGG
This sequence comes from Natronospirales bacterium, assembly GCA_021816765.1. Classification (GTDB taxonomy): domain Bacteria; phylum Pseudomonadota; class Gammaproteobacteria; order Natronospirales; family REEB76; genus REEB76. Next base: position 123,478 of record JAKAXB010000005.1, read on the forward strand.
TCATGGAAGCGGCGCTGGAAGCGGGCGCGGAAGACGTGATTGCCAATGACGACGGTATTGAAGTGTTGACGGACCCACTCGCTTTCCATGCAGTGAAATCCGCCATTGAGAAAGCCGGTCTCAAAGCGGAGTCTGCGGAAGTCACCCTGCGCGCATCCGTATCCGTGCCGCTTGACAGGGTGCACGCGGAAACGGTGCTGAAGTTGCTGGAGGCATTGGAGAATCTGGAGGACGTACAGACCGTGTATTCCAATGCGGAATTCCCCGATGAAGTATTGCAGGCTTTATGACCATGTATGAGAAATACATGTGATTTGCATCCTCGGCATTGATCCGGGATCGCTGTTTACCGGTTACGGCGTGGTGGAAAACGAGGGACAAAACCTGAGGCACGTGGCCAGTGGCTGTATCCGTACCGAAGGCAGGGAATTTACCGAACGCCTGCGGGAAATATTTTTTGGCATCGGTGCCGTCATGCGGGAATTCACGCCCCACGAGCTGGCGGTTGAAAAGGCTTTTGTGCACAAGAATGTCGACAGCGCCCTCAAGCTCGGTCAGGCGCGCGCGGCCGCCATCTGCGGCACCCTGGCCTATGCGCTGCCCCTGCACGAATACACACCGCGGGAAGTCAAGCTCGCGCTTACCGGCAAGGGCAGTGCCAGCAAGGAGCAGGTGCAGCACATGGTAAAGATACTTTTGGGCCTGCGGGGCAGATTGCAGGCGGACAGCGCGGACGCGCTGGCGGTGGCCATCTGCCACGCCCATAGCCGTGCTCTCAGGGTCCGGCTTGGCGGGAGTGCCGCACGGCGAAGAGGTGGGCGATGATCGGTTTCCTGCGCGGACTGATTTTGCGCAAGCAGCCGCCGCACCTGTTAATAGACGTGCAGGGGGTGGGGTACGAAGTGGAAGCGCCCATGTCCACCTTCTATAACCTGCCGGAGGCGGGAGCTGAGGTCATGCTCTATACCCACCTGGTGGTGCGCGAGGACGCGCATAACCTGTTTGGTTTTGGCACGGAGACGGAACGCCGTCTGTTCCGCGCCCTGATTCGCGTGAACGGCGTCGGTCCGCGCCTGGCCCTTACCATCCTCTCGGGCATCAGTGTGGCCAACTTCTTGCGCTGCGTGCGCGATAATGACACAGCGGCCCTCACGCGTTTGCCGGGTATTGGCAAGAAGACCGCGGAACGTCTGGTGGTGGAAATGCGCGACCGCCTGGAAGACGCTGCCAACGGCAGTTCCGCTGCCACCACGGGTGGCATGCATCCGCGGGAGGAAGCCTTGTCGGCGCTGGTGAGCCTGGGTTATAAACCGCAGGAAGCCAGCCACATGCTGCAGGGTATAAAGGAATCCGATCTGTCCAGCGAAGAATTCATCCGCCGCGCGTTGCAGAATGCCGTGCGCGCGGGTTAGGTACACAAGCATGCCGAGTGAACGCCTGATTACCGCGAAAAGCACCACCGAGGATGATGAGGCGCTGGACCGTGCTATCCGTCCGCGCACGCTTGCGGACTACATCGGTCAGCCGGCGGTGCGGGAGCAGATGGAGATTTTCATCCGTGCGGCCAAGAACCGCGGTGAAGCACTTGATCACGTACTCATCTTCGGTCCGCCGGGCCTTGGCAAGACCACCCTCGCGCACATCATCGCCCACGAGCTGGGCGTGAATCTGCGCCAGACCTCCGGACCGGTGCTGGAGCGCCCCGGCGATCTGGCGGCGCTGCTTACCAATCTGGAACCACGCGATGTGCTGTTCGTGGACGAGATTCACCGCCTCAGCGCGGTGGTGGAGGAAGTGCTGTATCCGGCGCTGGAGGACTACAAGCTCGATATCATGATCGGCGAGGGCCCGGCGGCACGCTCCATCAAATTGGACATCCCGCCATTCACGTTGGTGGGCGCCACCACGCGCGCGGGATTGCTGACCTCGCCGCTGCGCGACCGTTTCGGCATCGTGCAGCGCCTGGAGTTTTACAACCACGAGGAATTGACCCGCATCATCACGCGCTCGGCCCGCATTCTCGCCCTGAGCGTGGATGCCGAGGGTGCGCGCGAGATTGCGGCGCGCTCCCGCGGCACGCCGCGCATCGCCAATCGCCTGCTCCGGCGCGTGCGCGATTTCGCCGAAGTGAAGGCGGACGGCAGGGTCACCGCCGGCATTGCCCACCAGGCCATGGACCTGCTGGACGTGGACGTACACGGCTTCGATATGCTGGACCGCAAGTTGCTCATGGCTGTCATCGAAAAATTCGACGGCGGCCCGGTGGGCGTGGACAGCCTTGCTGCCGCTATCGGTGAGGAGCGCGGCACCATCGAGGATGTGCTGGAGCCGTTCCTGATCCAGCAGGGGTTCCTGATGCGCACCGCCCGCGGGCGAGTGGCGACCAAGACCGCTTACCAGCACTTCGGCCTTGCGCCGCCGCCACGTGACCCTTCCGCGGACCTGTTCGACGCACGGCGGGAATAAAGCGTGATCAGGGCGGGAACCGAAAGCGGTACGCAAGGTCCCAGGACGGGGAAACCGGGCAAGGCGCCGCACGCGGTCTTTACCTGGTCGGTGCGCGTGTACTACGAGGATACCGACCTGGGCGGTGTGGTGTATCACGCCAACTACCTTAAATTTCTGGAGCGGGCGCGCACCGAATGGTTACGCTATCTTGGCATCGAACAGGATGAACTGCGGGAACGTCTTGGTATCCAGTTTGTGGTCGTGGGCATCAAACTCGACTACCATCGGGCGGCGCGCTTTAATGACCAGCTTGCGGTAAGCGTGATGCTGGCCAGCATGCAGCGCGCCAGTCTGGTTTTCGCGCAAGATGTGCGTGCCGTATCGGCGGGTACCGCCTTGGTGTGTTCCGCCGAAGTGCGCGTTGCCTGCGTGGATAGCCTGAATTTCAAACCCAAACCCTTGCCACGGGAAATCGTGGCGGAGCTTGCATAAATGAACGGTCAAGAATCCTTCCTTGAGATTGCCTTGCATGCCAGCCTGGTGGTGAAATGTGTGCTGTTGATCCTGGTGGCTGCCTCACTGGCCTCTTGGGCAGTGATTTTCCGCAAGCACCGCATGCTCAAAGAAGCGCGTGCCGCCACGGATACCTTCGAAAAGCGCTTCTGGTCGGGGGGCGAGATCGCTTCCATCTATAAGGAAATCAGCGGTTCGGGCGCCGAGAGCGGCATGGAAAGCATCTTCGAGGCGGGTTTCAGCGAATTTGCGCGGCTGCGCAAGCAGAGCGATGAACAGGCGCAGATTATCGAAGGCTCGCGTCGCGCCATGCGCGTGGCACAGATTCGTGAAGTGGATCGTCTGGAAGAAAATCTCGCATTCCTGGCCACCGTGGGGTCCACCAGCCCTTATATCGGCCTGTTCGGTACCGTGTGGGGCATCATGAATGCATTTCATGGTCTCGGCAACGTACAGCAGGCCACTATTGCCATGGTGGCTCCCGGCATTTCCGAGGCGCTCATCGCCACCGCCATGGGCCTGTTTGCGGCCATTCCCGCGGTGATTGCCTACAACCGCTTTGCCAATCAGGTGGAGCGCCTGGAAACCCGTTTTGACGGGTTCCTCGATGAGTTTTCCACCATCCTGCAGCGGCACGTGGGTACGCGTACCGCCCCCCACGGGTAACGATCATGGCCGGACGGCACAGCAAGCGGCGTTTGATGAGCGAGATCAATGTCGTGCCTTATATTGACGTGATGCTGGTATTGCTGATCATCTTCATGGTGACAGCGCCGTTGTTGTCACAGGGTGTGAAGGTCAGTCTGCCAAGGGCCAGTGCCAGGCCGCTCGACCTTAAAGCCAACGAGACACCGGTGATCCTGACGGTGAATGCCTCCGGCCAGTATTTTCTCAATATCGGCGCGCACCCCGATCAGCCGCTCGATGCGAGTCACGTTGTTGCGCTGGTCAAGGCCGTACTCACGCTCAAGCCGGGAACACACGTGCTGGTGCGCGGTGACAAGGACGCCCGCTATGACGCGGTGTTGCGCGGCATGACGCTGTTGCAGGCTGCCGGGGCGCCGAGCGTGGGCCTTGAAACCAATCCCAACAATCCGCCGCGGGTGGAAGTCAACGGCAGGCATTAATGGAAACCATTGTGGAAACCGGCAGACAGCGCCTGATGCCCTGGGTTTACTCGCTATTGTTGCACGCGGCTTTTCTGATGCTGCTGGTGCTGAGTATCCACTGGACCAATTCCACCCTGCCGTCACTGGGGGGCAAGAGCCGGACGGCCAAGCCGGTGCAGGCCACGGTGGTGGACCAATCCCTGATCCGGCAGCAGATGGCGATACTGCAGGCCCAGGAGCGGCAGAAGCGGGATGCACAGCAGAAACTGCTGCAGCAGGCGGCCGCCGCCAGGACGGAACGGAAACAGGAAGAACAGAAGGTCGCTCAGCTCAAGCAACAGCAGCAGGCCGCCCAGCAGGCCCTGAACCAGAAGCTGGCAGGCCTGCAACAGCAGGCCCAGGCGGAGCAGGCGAAGGTGGCAGCCTTGAAGGCCGCGGAGGCCAAAGCGGCGATGCAGGCCAGGAAGCGCCAGAGTGCCGAGGCGGCGCGCCGACGGGCGCAGTTGCAAAGGGAAATCGCCGTGGAAGAGCGTGCCCGGGATGCACGGTTGGCATCTCTTCTGCAACAATACAAGGCCTTGATTGAACAGAAAGTACAGAGCAATTGGATTGAACCGGCCACGGTCCCCGCCAACCTGAGCTGCAAGCTGCAAGTTGAGCAGGTACCGGGTGGCACAGTGACGAATGTGCAAGTGCTCTCCTGTAATGGGGATGATGCGGTGCGCCAGTCCATCAAGACGGCGGTATACCGTTCTTCACCCCTGCCGCCGCCACCGGATCCCTCGCTGTTTGATCGCAACCTGGTGTTCACGTTTCAACCGCAAAACAATCCCGGCAAGTAATTTATGTTACGTAAATTCTTACTGATTCTTGGTCTGGCACTGCTGCCACTGGCGGCATCACGGGCGACCCTTGAAATCGTCATCACCCATGGCGTGAGCACTGCGGCACCGGTAGCCATTGTGCCGTTTGCCTGGGAAGTGCAGGGATCGCCACCGGCCACGGATGTGGCGGCGGTGGTGAGCGCGGACTTGACGCGCAGCGGCCGTTTCAAGGCGATTCCTGTCAAATCCATGCTGGAGAAACCCACCGAGGCGAGCGCCATCAATTTCATCAACTGGCGCGTGCTCGGTGTGGATGATCTGGTCATCGGCCGTATCAAGGCCGCCGGCTCAGGCAATCTGCAGGTGGAGTTTCAGCTCTTCAACGTGTACACCGGCCGGCAGCTTTTGGGGTTGGGCGTACTCACACCGCCGCAGAATCTGCGCTGGACCGCCCACAAGGTCAGTGATCTGATTTATCAGAAGCTCACCGGTCAGCGCGGTGCCTTTGCCACACGCATTGCCTACGTGAAGGTTTTGAGAACGTCCGGCAAGCACAGCCATTATGCACTGGTGGTGGCGGATTCGGACGGATTTGATCCGCAGACGGTGTTCAGTTCCAACGAACCCATCATGTCTCCGGACTGGTCACCGGATGGCAAAGACCTCGCTTATGTTTCATTCGAGAATCAACGCCAGGCCATTTATATCCAGGACATTTATACGGGCCGGCGCCAACTTATTTCCGAGCGACGGGGTATCAACAGCGCGCCGGTGTTTTCGCCGGATGGCAAGTCGCTGGCCATGGTGTTGTCGTCGTCACCCGACAATCCGGATATTTATGTCATGAACCTGGCGACCCGTGCGCTGCGGCGCATTACCCATTCGGACGCCATTGATACTGAACCAGCCTGGTCACCTGACGGTCAAAGCCTGTACTTCACTTCCGACCGGGGAGGCAGCCCGCAGATCTACAAGGTGAACCTCAATGGCGGCAGGCCGCAACGCATCACCTTTGACGGCAGCTACAATGCCCGGGCGCGTATCTCACCGGATGGCCATACACTGGCCATGGTGCATCGCGAGAACGGCCATCTGCGCATTGCAGTCATGAATCTCAGTACCGGAGCCTTGCTGACCTTGACGGACGGTGATTTGGATAAATCGCCCAGCTTTGCACCCAACGGCAGCATGATTATCTATGAGGCAACTTATCGCGGGCAGGGGGTACTCAAGGAGGTTTCAGTGGATGGCCAAGTGCGCGAACGCTTGTCGGAAACCCAACCCGATGTGAGTGTGCATATGCCCGTTTGGGGGCCATTTCTGTCACAATAGTCCGAAGAATGCCGGCTGAAAACGATCAATTGCATTGATGAGGAGACAAGTCATGAAAGTTCTGCGTTACAGTCTCATGCTGCTGGCGGTGGCAGTGTTTGTTGCGGGCTGCGCCAAAACGGTGCAACCGGTTACGGCACCACCCGCAACCACTGCGGCACCCGCCGCGACCGCGGCGTCAACCACATCCACGGCGGCGGCGCCGGTCCAGGCGCAAATCAGCCCCCTGGATGACTCCAACAATATTCTCTACAAGAAGGTTGTATATTTTGATTTCGACAAGAGCAACATCAAGCCGGAATTTCTGGACATGCTCACGGCCCACGCCAAATACCTGATCGCCCACCCGAACCAGAAGATCCGCATTGAAGGCTATACCGACGAACGCGGCACCTGGGAATATAACATTGCATTGGGCGACCGCCGCGCCCAATCCGTGCGTCGCTTCCTGTTGTTCCAGGGTGTAAACCCCGACCAGATCAGCACCATCAGCTATGGCGAAGCCCATGCGGTCTGCCATGAACATACCCGGGCCTGCTGGGCGAAGAATCGTCGTGCGGTTCTCGTGTACCTGAACCAATGAAAATGCGCTTCCCAATAGGCATGGCAGCAGGGCTGGCCGCCCTGCTGGCCGGGTGCAGCACCATGGTGCGTCATGATGACCCGGTGTATATCCGCCAGCAGCAGCTGGAGGCGCGTGTTGACCGGCTGGATCAGGTGCTCAGCAATCACAGCCTGGTGGATCTGTCGCAACGTCTGGACAACTTGCAGGGACAGGTGAATCAGTTGCGCGGTGACGCGCAGGTGCTGCAGCACGATCAGGAACTCACCAACAAGCAACAGCGGGATCTGTATTCTGATCTGAACAAACGTCTGCAAAAACTGGAACTGGGCTTGAGCAACGCTGCGGCGGCGACCCAGGTTCCGGCTGCGGGTACTGGTGGCGCTGTTGCCGCAACAGCGCCGGCGGCTAATGTCAATGGTGCAACTGTGACTGGCGGGGATCAGGCGGCCTACCAGCAGACGTTCAATCTCCTGAAGCAGGGCCGTTATGAAGATGCCATCAACGGCTTCACCAATTTCATCCAGAAATATCCGCAGAGTTCGTTGGTGCCGAACGCGGAATTCTGGATGGGTGAGGCCCATTATCAGATGAGCGACTTCCATGGCGCGCTGGTCAACTACCAGGCGGTGATGCAGGGCTATCCGAATTCCAACAAGGCACCGGACGCACTGCTCAAGATTGGTTATGCCCAGTACGAGTTGCGGCATTACCAGGCGGCACGCAAGACGCTGGATAGCGTGATCCGGCAATACCCCGGCAGCAATGTGGCGCGGCTTGCCAGGCAGCGTTTGGAGCGCATGCGTAAAGAGGGTCATTGATCGCTTGAATTCTTCCGCCATGCCGCAGGCAAAGTCACACCGCGATGCAGTGCCGGCGGAGCGGCGTCTGCGGATCACCGAGATTTTCTATTCAATCCAGGGCGAAGCGAACAGCGTCGGCTGGCCTACGGTGTTTGTGCGCCTTACCGGCTGTCCACTACGTTGTCAGTACTGCGATACCGCCTATGCCTTTCATGGCGGGGAATGGCTGAGTCTCGATGAGATCGGGCGCAAGGTGGCGCGCTACACGCCGCAGCATGTGACTGTAACCGGCGGAGAGCCGCTGGCGCAAAGGAATTGTACGGAGTTGCTCACGCGTCTGTGTAATGACGGTTACCTGGTTTCCATTGAGACCGGCGGTGCGTTGCCGATACGGGATATTGATTCGCGTGTGACCCGTGTCCTGGACCTGAAAACTCCAGGCTCCGGTGAATGTGACCGGAATCTGTATACGAATATTTCCGAGTTGCAGGCGAAGGACCAAGTGAAATTTGTCATCTGCGACCGTGCTGATTATACATGGTCGCGACAGGTGCTTGAGAAGTACCGGCTGGCAGATCGTTGCCAGGTACTGTTCTCGCCGAGCCACGAGCAACTCAAGCCGGTGGAACTGGCGGACTGGATTCTTGCCGACCGGCTGCCAGTGCGCTTGCAGGTGCAGCTGCATAAATATCTCTGGGGCAATGCGCCTGGTCATTAGAGAGCGCGCGCCGGTTTTATGAAGAAAGCAGTCGTCCTGGTATCGGGTGGGCTTGATTCTGCTACCACACTTGCAATAGCCAAAAGCACGGGCTATGCGTGCTATGCGCTGAGCTTTGCTTACGGCCAGCGTCACCGCGCCGAACTCGCCGCCGCTGTGCGGGTGGCGCAGGTGCTCGGCGCGGTCGAGCACAAGACGATTGCACTGGATCTCTCCGGTATCGGCGGCTCAGCGCTTACGGATATGCATATAGCGGTACCGGATCATCCTTCTGCCGACATTCCGGTCACCTACGTCCCGGCGCGCAACAGCATATTCCTGGCGGTAGCCTTGGGATGGGCGGAAGTTCTGGGTGCGCAGGATATTTTCATAGGCGTGAATGCGGTGGATTACTCCGGCTATCCGGATTGCCGTCCGGAATTCGTTGCCGCTTTTGAGCGGCTGGCTTCGCTGGGTACCAGGGCGGGAGTGGAGGGCAAACCCTTTCACATCCATGCGCCGCTGATGCGGTTCTCCAAGGCCGACATCATCCGTCGCGGTATGGCCTTGGGGGTGGATTATTCCCTCACCGTATCCTGCTATGCGGCGGACGGGCACGGTCGTGCCTGTGGAGTGTGTGACAGCTGCCGGTTACGCAGTCAGGGCTTTGTGGAGGCGGGCGTCCCGGATCCCGCTATTTATCGTTAAAAAGTTGTAATTCGGCGCGTTTTCGCTATCATGCGCCACCCCTGCGTAAAATCATTTCTGTATCGGGCCGTTAGCTCAGTTGGTAGAGCAGCTGGCTTTTAACCAGTTGGTCGGGCGTTCGAGTCGCCCACGGCCCACCAATACCCTCCATTTAGACCAGGCTTTTGTTGCGCTCCTGCACCACAGGTGCTGCAGGTACCCCCCCGCGCTTTGCAAGCGGATATCACGCTATGAAGTATGGCATTGGCCCGCCTCTGCAGCCACTGCGTCCGGTTTCCCTTATGCATGAAGGTTTGCTGAGTTCTGGAAGCGCCGGTTTTGAGCGCGCCAGCGCAGCGAAAGCCCGTGATGATTATCGTGATTATGGCGTTGTATTGCTGCCATGAAAAGGGAGAGGCAGGGTGCGTTTAATTGATGACGTATTTGCATGGGAACTTTCTCATGATTGGTCATACTAACAGTTTCGTGAAAAGGCCATGAATGACTTTATGTCACTCAAAAACAGGAAGTGCGATTTCCGGTTTTCTGCATTTTTCAATCAATTCTCCTGATTGAAAATGCCTAATCTCACCGACCGCGCCTTTCTGGTCGCGTCGGTAACGTCGAAGGCTCCGTTTCCTGCGGAGTCACGCGGAAGCGTATTCCGCGCCATTGTGTGACAGGCTAGTCAGATTGTGCCTAAAAACCTGCTGATTGCAGCCACGACCGAATGCATCGTGTGGTGTTGCGTCACGTTCTACGCACGCATCACTGGTTTTGTAGAGCGGAAACCACGGTAGCAGATTCTGCGATTTTGCCCCTCATATCGCAACCAAATTGAGTGCAGAGATTGACAGGCCGCCAGTGTGGTTCTCAGACGATGAGCGAAGATCGTGTTGTTGATTGGCGATAGGGCTTGAGACAGCGCCTGAAGCAGCGAACTCGCTTAACCGTCTCGTGTTGCGCCTGCGGCTGGGCATGATCACAGAAACAGAAATGGTTTTCGGATCAACTTTGACGAAGTGAAGTATAGAGGAGAGCTGATATGAGGATTACGTTTCGCAAACTGGCCATCACTTTATCCTTGGTTTTTGGTGTTGCCGTCATGGCACTTATCTTTCTGCACTTACATACCAGCGCCCCCCAGCAGGGTAATGCAGCGTTACGGGTGGAATGCACCACCGGGAAACGGGATGCGGGCTGTGCAAGCAACGGGTCGGTGATTCAGCTCGGCGCTATCGTCGTGACACCCACCCAGGCTGAACAGCGTTATCTTGCATCTCACGGCATGACCCCGAAGGCGAACCTGGGTGGAAGTACGGCGACACCGTTGGCGGATATGGCAGCCCCCGGGGTCGCTGGCAATGCGATGCCGATACCCAGAGAGGGCCGGCATACTGACCTCTTGTCGGCAAGACAAACCGCGCATGCGCCGGCAGCCGCTTGACGCAGGACGTGTTCCAGGGAGGGGTACCGCACGCTTTTCGTCCTTATATTGATATGCCCTGCAGGACGGAAATTCCGGCCTGGATTCCAGATATCCTGATAAAATCAGCGCGTGTGTCTTGTCCGGTAACGCCTCCCGCCTCGGAGGAGCAGGCCGGGCTGTTTATTTCAAGCTCAAGCTTGCACAAGAGGTGGTATACCAATGAATTTGCAGGAACTGGAACGTATTACCCATTGGATGGTGGCGGATAGCCGCGGCCTTCTGGCAGCCGACGAAAGTACCGGCACTATCGAGAAGCGCTTCAAAGCGATCGGTATCGTATCTACGGAAGAGACCCGCCGTGCCTACCGTGAGATGCTGTTCACCACACCGGGGGTGGAGAAGTTCATCAGCGGCGCCATCATGTACGACGAAACCATCCGCCAGAAGACTCACGCGGGCGTGCCGTTTGCGGAATGGCAGACCAGGCTCGGCATCGTGCCCGGCATCAAGGTAGACAAGGGTACCAAGCCCCTGGCAGGCAGCCCGGCCGAGAAAATCACCGAAGGTCTTGATGGTTTGCGGGAGCGCCTGCAGGAATATCGTGGCCTCGGCGCACGTTTCGCCAAATGGCGCGCGGTAATCACTATCGGCGAGGGCATTCCCACGCAGTACTGTCTGCATGCCAACGCCCAGGCATTGGCGCGCTATGCGGCGCTCTGCCAGGAGGCGGGTCTGGTACCCATCGTGGAACCGGAAGTGCTCATGGACGGGGCTCATACCATCGAACGTTGTGTCGAGGTGACCAGCGCGACGCTCAAAATCGTATTCGATGAACTCTATATCCATCGTGTGGTTCTGGAGGGCATGATCCTTAAACCCAACATGGTTATTAGCGGCATGCAGTGCCCGCAGCAGGCGGGGGTGGATTGGGTGGCCCGCGAAACCCTGAGGGTTCTGAAGAGGTGCGTGCCGACCGCGGTGCCGGGAATCATGTTCCTGTCCGGTGGTCAGAGCGCCGAAGTGGCGACGGCCCATCTGAATGCCATAAATGCTCTGGGATCGCAGCCCTGGAAGCTAAGTTTTTCCTACGGCCGGGCCCTGCAGGCACCCGCCTTGGAAGTCTGGAGAGGCCAGGAAACCAACAAAGCGGCGGCACAGAGCGTGTTTTTCCACCGCTCCAAGTGCAACAGCGCTGCCTGTACAGGTTCGTACACGGCCCAGATGGAGAAAGCCGCCTGAGCAGCCCACAGGCAGGGTTTAACGTGGTATTGGCGTGGATTGACCACGGTGTGTAACTTGGCGGGCTGGGCAGTACCGGCCGGCGATCACTTCCGCGATGCGTTTTGACCCGTGCTACTTTGGAAGAGGGGCCAATGTCACGCGAAGACAGGGGTCGCAAGCGGGAGTAGGTGTATTTTAAGGCTTAGTTGACGGGACGGAATAGTAAATTTAGACTAGACCGTCCAGTCTAAATCTCTATATTCCCGTAAGTAGGGCAGGGATTCTACACACAAATAGGTAAGGCCATGGCGATACACGACCTTAAACATAGCGATAATGTGGTGGAAATCACTGGCCTCAAATACCGGGTCGGCAACAAAGCCATCTTTGACCGCCTGAACGTCAGCATCCCCCGCGGCAAGATCACCGCCATCATGGGGCCGAGCGGTACCGGCAAGACCACGCTGCTGCGCGTCATGACCGGGCAGGTGCTGGCGGACCGCGGACGGGTATGGGTGGAAGGCAAGAATATCGCGCGGCTGTCCATTGACGAACTCTACGACCTGCGCAAGCAGATGGGCTTCCTGTTCCAGAATGGCGCGCTATTCACCGACAACACGGTGTATGAGAACGTGGCCTTTCCGCTGCGTGAGCACACCAAGTTGCCGGAAAATCTGATCCGCCACGTGGTGCTGATGAAACTGCAGGCGGTAGGGTTGCGCGGCGCCGCGAATCTGATGCCTGCTGAACTCTCCGGTGGCATGGCCCGGCGTGTGGCACTGGCACGTGCCATTGCGCTGGATCCCAAGATCATTTTTTACGATGAACCGTTCACCGGACTTGATCCCATCTCCATGGGTGTCATCGTGCGTCTCATCCGCGTGCTCAACGACAGCCTTGGGCTGACCAGCATCATCGTGTCACACGATGTGGAGGAAGTGTCTTCGGTGTCGGATCACAGTTATCTCATCTCCGATGGTAAAGTGGTGGCCTACGGTACACCGGAGGAACTGGAACACAATAAATCCGCCTGGGTGCGGCAATTCATGAAGGGTCTGGCGGATGGACCGGTGCCGTTTCACTATCCGGCACCGGACTACGCCGGCCAACTACTGGGTGAGGAACAAGCCTGATGCGGTTTTTGCTGCGCGAAATTTATTATATCGCCCTCGATTTCCTGCAGGGTGTAGGCTCCATCTGCCTGTTCCTGTTCCGTTTGCTGCGCTACACACCGACAGCATTGCTGCGCTGGCGGATCGTCTGGCAACAAATCTACTCCGTGGGAGCCATGTCGCTGGTGCTGATCATGGTGTCCGGTTTGTTCGTCGGCATGGTGATGGCTCTTGAGAGCTACCATGTCCTCGTCAAATTTGCCGCAACCGCCGCTTTAGGAACCGGTGTTGCGTTGTCAATATTGCGCGAACTCGGTCCGGTGGTGACCGCGCTCTTGTTCGCCGGTCGTGCCGGTACGGCGCTCACTTCCGAAATTGGCCTGATGCGTGCCACGGAGCAGCTCGCCGGCATGGAAATGATGGCGGTGGATCCGGTCAGGCGTATCGTGGTGCCGCGGTTCATCGCCGGTGCAGTTTCAGTTCCGCTGCTCACCATGATTTTCTGCGCAATCGCCATCCTGGGCGGCTATTATGTGGGCGTGGATCTGATGGGTGTGGATCAGGGTGCTTTCTGGTCCCAGATGCGCGTGAACGTGGATCTCGTGGATGACATCCTGAAAAGCGTTGTCATCAAGAGTATCGTGTTCGGCGGTGCCATCAGCCTGATCGCCGTCTATGAGGGATATTATTCACTTCCCACCGCGGAGGGCGTGAGCCGGGCGACTACGCGTACCGTAGTCAACAGCTCACTCGCCGTTCTGGCGCTGGATTACCTGTTAACCGCTTTACTGTTTCATGGAGCTTGAATCATGCGGCAGACACGCACCATCGAGATCAGCACGGGTTTTTTCATCATTCTCGGTTTTGCCTCCCTGTTCTTCCTGGCGACGCAAACCACCAATATCCAGGCCTACAGCGGTAACAGTGGCTATACGGTGACCGCAAGCTTCACCAATGTGGGCGGCCTCAAAGTGCGGGCTCCGGTGACCATGGCGGGTGTACACGTGGGGCAGGTCACCGCAATACACCTGGACCCGCGCACCTTCAGTGCCATTGTCAGTATGCAGATCAGTCAGCGTTATAATCAGATTCCGGATGATTCCAGCGCCAGCATTCTGACCTCCGGCTTGCTGGGCGAACAGTATATTGGACTTACACCAGGCGGTTCCGAGGCTTTTCTCAAGAATGGCAGCAGGATCCAGCTCACCCAGTCAGCCATCATTCTGGAAAACCTGATTGGCCAACTATTGTTCAACAAGGCGTCTTCAGGGAGCAAATGATGCGCATCAAGAACCTGCTCATTCCATTCATGGCATTGTTTCTAAGTCTGCCGGCGTTGGCGGATACCACCACGTCCGCGCCCATGCCGCCGGATCAGGTGATCGAGCAGACCGCGAAGCAGATGTTCGCGGCCGTGAACGGCCACCAGGCCGAACTTAAGCGGCATTCTCAGGAACTCTATGGGATTATTGGCAAGATACTGTTGCCGCACTTTGACCTCAATTACGCCTCGCGTCTGGTGCTCGGCCCCTACTGGCGCAGTGCCACATCGGCGCAGCGCAAGGCGTTTGAGGATGCGTTTTATAAATACCTGGTGCACAGTTATGCCGATGGCTTGCTGAAAGGCAATTACTCAGAGCACAACATACAGGTGGAGCCGTGGCGCGGCCGTCCCAGCGATACCCGGGCCATGGTGCGCAGCAAGGTGATGACTGGCAACCGTCCGCCGGTGGAGGTGGATTACGCCATGGTGCGCACCCAGGATGGCTGGAAGGCCTTTGATGTCACCATCGAAGGTATCTCTTATGTCTTGAATTATCGTAACCAGTTCGGTCCCGAAATCCAGCAAACGAGTCTGGACGCGCTTATCAAGCGTCTTAATGCCGAGGCTGAAAAGGGGCCGGCACCACAACCGCATGGCGGTGGATCCTGATGGAAAAAATAGCGATTGAGGACATCGGAGCGGGCCGGTTTCGGGTCGAAGGTCAGCTCAATTTTGCTACTGTAACCAGGGCATTGGAAACCAGCCGGGGTTTATTTGCCAAAGAACAGGCCATCCGATTGGATCTATCCGGGGTTACAGCTACTGACAGTGCAGGCTTGGCCTTACTGGTCGAATGGGTGATCCGGGCCCGTCAGGGGAAATGTCAGCTCACGTATTCCCATGTACCACAGCAGATACTCGCTATTGCCCGCATCAGCGACGTGGATACCATGCTGCCTACGGCAGAGTAAGCCAGACACCTACTGCTGTTTCTTTCCTGCTCATGCCATGGCGTGCGACGCGCGTAATATCCGGGTTGACGCCGGGTCAGGCAGTTGGCGGATAGATCAGTTTCTCAACTGGCCGCCGCGTCAGGATGGAGGCAAGACATCCCCTGATATTGCCGGTGTTGGGATGCACACCATATAACCCACTCCCGGCAGCAGTCAGAGGAACACAGGGGTGGGATCCAAAGAATCTATTTTTCTCCACTGTGTTCCAAGGTCAAGATGTCATGGGTTATGTGGTTGATTAAACCCTTGAATCCCTCTTTATTCAGGATTTCAATATACTGTGCTTGTTTCAGGGATAAGTTACTTACTCCATCAGCTACCACATTCATAATAAGCCAATGGTCATTGATCTTGTGCAACAAGTAATCAAATTTATGCCTGGTGCCGTCAGACTCAACAAATAAAGTGCGGACTACCAAAAAGAATCGATACTGTTGTTCGTCGAGTCCGGTGAATGCCTCTCCAGAAAATCGGGTAAACTGCCCTGCATAGTTAGCAACAGTAAGGTCCAATAATTTATCAATCAGGGTCTGCTTTTGTGCGGCGCTGAATTTTGACCAATAAGGTCCGACGACGGTTCTGGCAATGAAAGGTATGTCAAAACTGGTCACAACTATCGGCCTGATCAGTCGGTATCTGCCCCGATAACCGGCGGACTTCCCAGCTTTCATTATCGTAAGCAAGCCTGCATCTAAATGTTTCACGACTTGAATGGCGGAGGGACTGATACTGGCAACAGCATTGGAGGGTGCAATGTGTCCTGCTTCGCCATGGGCAAACGATGTGGCGTATATGCATAAAGAAACGGCAAGCAGGACTGTGCTGGATAATACTCTCATGCCCATGTTTTTATAGATCATTGTTAATTGCTCCTTGTATCAATCCGAATGCGCATTAGTCAGTGCATATTAAACCGCCACCGCGCCCGATCAGTCTACCGGTAAACCCTTGGCAGGGCATCTGCTAAGCAGCGTGACGCTGGGCGTGTCGTGTAGATACACTGTTTTTTGCGCTATTTGATAAAAGGGGCTGGGTTGTCCATATAATCACCGGCAAGTGCCAGCCGATAAGGTGGTAGATACGAGCGAGCGGAGATTGACCAACGGAAGAGATTGCCGATGAACATTTTTTTGTGCCCGATGGATGGTTGGCTGAGGTACTGGGAGAAACAGCGTCTGTATTGATGATCAGCGCCTCAGGCAGACCGGCATGAGGTTCAGTGCCTGGTATCATGGATTCGATCGTCATATGTTACCAAGTGCAACCGGTGTGGATGATGAATCGTAGCTGTCAGAAGCTGAGGGTTCTCATGAGTTTATGGTTGAGCACGCTGGATAGATCACGGAGGGACGCTATCGTTTTGGTTAACCAAAAGAAATAAGGCGCGGAAGAATCCGCGCCTTATATTTAACAGGAAACGGCGAAAAGGACTTGCGGCCGGCCATTGCCTGCATTCTTTTTCTCGATTACTTATGCGCCGGCGGCGGCAATTTCTTCTCTTTCTTCATCATTTTCTTATGTTGCATCATTTTCTTATGCTGCATCATTTTTTTATGTTCCATCATCTTCTTGTGTTCCATCATCTTTTCATGCTCCATTTTCTCATGGCGCATCATCATTTCATGTTTCTCTTCGCGTTTGGCAGCTTCTTTCTTTTTCAAAGCAGCCGTCCGGGAGGCGGGAGCCTGAGCACCGGATTGAGCTGGGGTGCCCTGCGCAAGTGCCACACCGGCAAATGCGAATAGCAAGCCAGTAACAAGACCAATCAGCAACTGACGTTTCATCTGATGTACTCCGTGATTAAGTTAAGTAATTTTACAAAGCCGCTGCCGTCACTGAACCCTGACAACGGGCTGGGCCCAGCTGTCCCGTTTTCAAAAGGGCAGATTTTGCGTCTTTGATTTACCAGACCCCTGGTGTGTTGATATTCCTTTCGGTAATTCTGCGGTCCCTCGGGAGGGTTCATAACCACTCCCCCGGCAGGTCTGCCGAGCGGTACAGTATAGCTCGCCTATTTTTTCCTTGGTAGGGGCCCGCCAGCCGGTGCCGCCTATAACCTCCCTCTGGTGCTTTTAGCTGCTGGAAACGCCACCATCGAGCTTTTGCCACTGGCATAATGAGGCCATGAGAAAGATTTCTGTCTCCGATCTCCAGCCGGGCATGTACGTCTCAAAGCTGGATCGTCCCTGGTTGGAAAGCCCCTTTCCATTCCAAGGCTTCCTGGTCGAGTCGCGCGAACAACTGACGATGCTGCAGACAACCTGTCAGTACGTCTACATTGATGAAGACAGAACCACTGGCGGGGGGGGCAACTCCGAGCGCAAAACCCACAGTCGGGACTCCAATCGACCTGTTACGCTGACGAGGGAGCGCACCGATCTTACAGGTCTTGGCTGGCGGGGCCGGGAAAGCTTCCGCCATGATATGCGCAAGGTGCTGTCAAGCAGGGGAAAGCTGCACCGACATGTACAGCACATGCTGGCGGACGCGCGTTTCGGACGTAGCGTGGATACGCGCGAGATACGCATACTGGTGCGAGAACTGGTGGATGTGGCAGTAGCAAATCCTGCTGCTGCCCTGTGGCTTACCAATCTCGAAACCAAGCACGAGTACACCGCATCCCATTGCCTCAATGTCTGTATTCTCGCAGTTGTATTCGGCTTGCACCTCGGATTATCGAAGGAATCCATCGAGGAATTGGCATTGGGAGCATTGCTGCATGATATTGGCAAGATGCGCACGCCAGTATCCATTCTCGACAAGCCCGGGCTGCTTACCGAGGATGAATTCGACATTATGAAAAAACACCCTGTGGATGGTTTCAACATACTACGCAAGCACAAGGAAATTTCAGAAAAATCGCTTGAGATTGTCCAGTTGCATCATGAGAGGATAAGCGGTCATGGGTACCCATTCGGGCTGAAAGGCGATGAGATCCCTGTGCATGTGCGCATCGTGGCTATTGCAGATGTCTACGATGACATTACCAGCAACCGTGTGTACCACGAGGGCATCCCTGCGCACACAGGTCTGAACATGATGTTCCATTGGGCACCGCGGGATTTCGGCGAGGATATGATGCAGGAGTTTATC
Organism: Natronospirales bacterium; assembly: GCA_021816765.1. Classification (GTDB taxonomy): domain Bacteria; phylum Pseudomonadota; class Gammaproteobacteria; order Natronospirales; family REEB76; genus REEB76. The sequence goes on from JAKAXB010000005.1 coordinate 141,585, forward strand.
CGTTGTATCGGCATCTATCCCATCGGCAGTCTCGTGGAGCTCAACAGTGGTGCACTGGGTATTGTTATGTCTACCAATCCCGCCAGCCGTCTGCGACCCATCGTAATGCTGATCCGCGACGCCGAGGGCAAGTCTTACGACCGTCGTCCGCTGATTAATCTGGCGACACCTTCTACTCGCGGCGGCGAACCGAAGTGGTCCATCAAACGCGTTATAGATCCCAAGCAATATGGCATTGACCTTGGGCGCATCGCTGAAATGGAAGCCGGCGTTTGAACGACACTCCATTGAATGCTTGAGGTAACATCTCACATCCGGCTCTACGAGAACGAGTTGGTGTTCCGTTTTGTGCGCGCTTCGGGACCGGGCGGTCAGAACGTGAACAAGGTGGCGACGGCGGTGGAGCTGCGCTTTAACGTGGCCCGCAGCCGTTCGTTACCAGAGCAGGTACGGGTGCGTCTCGCGCAACTTGCAGGTCGGCGTCTTACAGTATCCGGTGAACTGGTGATTTTCGCGCAACGTTTTCGCTCTCAGGAGCGCAATCGTGCCGATGCAATCGAACGTCTGGTAACGCTTATCCGCCATGCTGCCGAGAATCCCAAACCGCGCAAGAAGACCAGACCGACGCGCGCTTCCAACCGAAAGCGTCTTGCTGGTAAACAACGCGATGCACGCAAGAAATACCTGCGGCGGTTACCAGACCAGAACGATTGAATGGCTTAAAGATGAAGATGCCGGCTTGAAGCCGGCATCGTGAGCGTGGTTACGTGAGACGGTGAATATTTTTTATGGAGCTGGCTCCTCAACGTCTAACAGTGATTCGACACCACGCGATCCGAGGGTTTGTACCCGATTGGAACATTTTTGTGCGGCTTCGCTGCTTTGTCCGGTGGTGAGAGCCAGGGCGAGGATCACCAGGCTAAAACCCGCCAATAACCACATACCGGTAAAGAAGCCGAATACATTGTGCCCACCCATAGCCTTGGCAGGCCCAAGATAACTGATTACCCACATGCCAGCGAAGTACGGCAGCAGCCACCATGCCTGTTGCCAGCCAAGCTGGGACAGGGGTGCGCGGCGTATCAGCAAGTACCAACCTAAATACACGATGATGTAAAACGCTACCAAAACGAATAACACCGTCACGACGTAGTATCCGGTCCAGTAGATGATCCAGTTAGAAGCAATGAAGGCGATGGCGGAGATGATGCGAGCCGCCTGCAGTCTGAAAGGACGGTTGGCATCAGGCAGGACGCGGCGCAGGTGCAGCAGGATTATCGGTCCGATGCTGTAGGAAAGCACGGTAATGGATGAGACGGCGGATACCAGCTTCTGCCAGGATGGGAATGGGAAAAAAAACAACGCGCCTACAATGTAGGTCACCACAAGCCCGATCCACGGTACGCCATGACGATTCAGCCGTATCACTTGCGTTGGGGCGTTACCCATTTCCCCAGCCGCCATGATGATGCGCGGGCTTGCCGTTGTGTATATAAACGCGGTTCCAAGCGGTGAAATGATGGCATCGAAATACAGGACGATTGCCCACCAGAAAGCGCCTACGGCAATAGCAATCGCTGCAAGTGGTCCAAACATGCCGGTGAAATGCAGGTTTTGCCATCCATTGGCGATATCCACCGGCTGCAAGGCAACGATAAAAGCCACCTGCAGTCCGACATAAACGAGCATGGCAATGACTACCGAACCGATCAAGGCAATCGGAATATAGCGACCCGGGTTGCGAGTTTCACCTGCCAACGCGATTGCCTGCTGGAAGCCGAGAAAACTGAAAATGATTCCGGCCGTACCGACGGCCGTGAATATGCCACTCACTGGCGTACTGGTGAGATGTGCCGTCATATTTCCGGGGTGAAACGAGTACGCCATCAATATACCTATCGTTACAATCGGAATGAGAAGCTTCCACCAAGTCGCGGCACTGTTGATGACCATCACCCAGCGTATCGCCAAGAAGTTTAGAGCGACCACAAAACCCAGCAATATAATCGCAGCCACAAACCCCATGGGTGTCAGAAGACCGGTGTTGGCATGCAGGAATCCGGGGATGTAACTGTTGGTGTAGGTTAATACCGCAATTACTTCGACCGGGGGCACCGAGACGAATGCCAGGAAAAGAATCCAGGTCCAAATCTTGCCCACGAGATCGCCGTGGCTGATGTGCGTCATGTGCACCAAGGCGCCGGAATTCGGGAACATGGTTGAGAGTTCCGCGAATACGAAAGCCAGGAACAGCACGGCCACCGCTCCGATCACCCAGGATATAACACTCAAGGGACCCGCCTCGAGCGCTGCGTGAAGCGCACCAAACAGCCAACCTGAGCCGATGATGCTGCCAAGGCTCGCATATAAAAGTCCGATTACACCGGCATCGCGCCTGAGCTTAGTGGGTCCTGCCATATTAGGTTAACTCCAGTAGTTAAAACTGTATTGGGTAGTTCCTGTTCGCAACACCATCCGCGTTGTTGCGTAAAAGGAAACGGCGCCACCAGCTTGATACAGTCAAGGATACGTGACGTTATCGCCTTTTTCTGGGTCCTGGCGACCCCGTTGTCCAGCCGTGCCCTGCTAGGGATAATGAAGCAAGGCCTCCGCCCAGGCCATGGTTCGGACCCGACCGGCCCCACTCATGGGACCGGCGGATATTAGACGAGCTTGCTCTATAGAACAATATGGCGCTTTCAATGCAGGTACTTGTCGCGCTGCCCATCAGGGTCGTGGTTGTCCCCAGAGGCAATGTGGGCGGAGGCGGACGCGGCACCGCTGAGGATGGTGACTCCCTGTGGATTATCGAGTTGCACGGATTCGACACGGTGTCCCGTGAGCAGCGCGCGACCCTTCCAGCGGTCCGTCCCGGATTCGCTGAACTCGAATACGTACAGTCTTTTCCAGGCAAGCCAGCCGTTAGCGGTGCGCGTGAGTCGCAAGCGGGCCAGCGCCACCGTCTCGTCCAAGAACTGCAGACGCATGTCATTACAGATGCGAGTGCAGGTGGCAGTCATGCGCTCGCGCGCCTGCAGGCTGTCATTCCAGAACCACGCGCCTGCGGCGATGAGAATGAGTCCAAGGATGGCCGCCAGCGTGCTCAGGTTCAGGTACATGCTCAGACGCCGCTCAGGCGGACACGATTGCGGCCGGCATGTTTGGCGTCATACAGCGCCCTGTCGGCGCTTTTGAGCACGCTCCACGGGTCCTTTCTCGCGGTGCCGCTTTCGGCCGCGCCGATGCTCACCGTGACTCGCAAAGGAGCGTCATCATCCTGGCAACCTTCCTGGGCCTCGGAACCACTGCGTCGCTCACCGCGGCGTGGATTGAATCCGGAAGTTTCGATTTCGATGCGTAACGTTTCCAGCACAGGCGCCGCGTCTTCCAGGGTCTTGCCCGCATACAACAGGCTGAATTCCTCGCCGCCGTAGCGGAATGCCTTGCCGCCGCCGGCGTATTTCTGCAGTCGGGAGGCTACCAGCCGCAATACCTGATCGCCCACATCGTGACCGTAGGTATCGTTGAAATGCTTGAAGTGATCCACGTCCAGCATGGCGATGACATAACGGCCACCCAGCCGGCGCATCTGTTCTTCCAGCGCGCGCCGTCCCGGCAGGCCGGTGAGTTCATCCAGGTAAGCCATGCTCCAGGACTCTTGGATGATGGCAATGCCAAAGGCCACAGCGGCCGCGCCCGCGAATACAGCCACGGTGGCCGGTTGCCGGGAATGCAACATCACCGCCACCGCAATCAGGGAAAAGAAGAAGGCGGCCAGTTCGGCGCTGTGCCTGAGGATCAGGCGGTCGTTGAGCCACAAGAGGCCAATGGCAAGCAGCAGCAAGCCGGGTTGGCTGATGGAGGTGGCGGAAAGCCAGGGCCATTTCACAAATTGCACGAACAGGGCATCAGTCACGCCATGTGCGTGGGTAACCATGAGCAGGATGACAAACAGTATTTCCAGCAGCAGCAGAACGAAGGGCCAGGCACCGTAACGTGTGAATACGCCTCGTTCCGCCAGGGGCTGCATGCAGACCAGATCGAAGGGCAGAAACAAACACAGGCTGCCGGCCAGGATCTGCCGGTTAAGCGCGTCACCGGTTGCAGTGCGCTCGCTCAGTGCAGCATAGCCTATGAGCAAGGCCAGTAGCGCAAAAAACATGCGGCTGCGGTTGAACTGCATACTCAGCGCCAGGGCGGCGATCAGGATGAACAGGGCCACAAGCTCCGTCGCCGTGATGCCGGCGTCGGGGAAATAGGCCGCGTAATACGCCAGCGATGCGGCGATGACAAGTAGTATGATTTCCGGCAGCAGGGTATAGAGAACGCCGACGACGATTTTCATGGGGCAGGCGGATATTGAATCTCCCCCCAGTGTAAATCAGGATGGGACGTCGTGGTGCTACTGGAGTACCCGCAGGCGGTCGTGAACATCGTGTACCCCCGGAATATACCAGCAATCATATACCGCCATGCGTTTTTGTTCCGGGCTGTGCACCGATCCATCCAGGGTCACACGACGTTCCCGGGTGGATATGCTGATGTTTTCCGCGTGCAGCAGGGGGTCCTTTTCCAGCACCAGGCGTATGGCATCCGAGATTTCATCATCATTGTCCTGCTCCGCAGGTTGTACGCGCAGGTGATTCTGCACGTCACAGCCGCCGGGTACCCACCAGGCAATGACCTCGGCCAGGCGCCGGTGAGAGAGGCTGCCCACTTGGCCGTCAAGACGTATTATGCAGCCGTCCACACCCACACCGATCCACTGATCGGCCAGAGCAGGGGCGGTATGGGCCGTGCGCACATGGATATCGCGGAAAGCGGGTTCCTGGGACAGTGCATCCACGGCGGCATCCAGCAGCGCCTTGCCGGTGCGGCGCTCCCCCGGGCGCAGGCGCAGACAATCCTCGATGATTGTCGGTCCGGACAGCTGCAGGGCGATGCGCCGGGCCTTGCGCTTGGCGATGATGTTGGCCACCTCGCCCTCGAGTCGCAAGGTGGCCTGACAGGTAACATGGATGGGGTATTCGTGCAAATTGATATCGCCATCCTGCGCCAGTGCCGCGAGCAGGGCGGTGACCAGTTCTTTCTGCGTTTGCATATCCATGCCTTGTGTCAGGGGCGGCAGTCCATGTCTAGGGTGATGCCAATGACGGTCGGTTTTCAAGTGGCTTTGCAATCAGGCGCTTGCGCCGAGAACAGCAAACGGTGCGGGCGCTGATGGACAGGTTATTGCCCTTTGATACACGCCGTGCCGTGCACCACCTCAAGCATGCAGACGCCCGTCTGGCAGAGCTCATGTCCCGTGTGGGCCCATGCCGGCTCATGTTACGTCCCGCCCCCACCCCCTTTGAGGCTCTATTGCGGGCTGTCATCTATCAGCAACTGTCTGGAAAGGCGGCTGCCAGCATATACAGCCGCGTGCTCGGCCTGTTTCCCGTCGCCGAGGGCCCAACGCCGGAACGGTTGCTAGCCCTGCCGGAAGCGGCAATGCGCGGCGCAGGCCTGTCACGCAATAAGCTCTTGGCGGTGCGCGACCTCGCCGCGAAAGTACTGGACGGCAGCGTGCCAGACTTCCTGCTACTCGAGCACATGGCGGACGATGAGATCATCGCGCATCTTACCCGGGTTCACGGTGTGGGCCGCTGGACTGTGGAGATGCTGCTCATCTTTACTCTCGGCCGGCCGGACGTGCTGCCGTTGTATGATTTGGGTATCCGCAAGGGCTTCCAGCTCGCTTACGGCATGCAGCGCCTGCCGGCCGCGCGCACGCTGCGACGTGCAGGCCGGCGATGGGCACCCTATTGTTCCGTGGCGAGCTGGTATCTCTGGCGGGCCTTGGATATGCCCGTGTGATAAGGTTTACAGTGGTTTCCTGAGAGCCACAGGCCGGTTGCGGTGCATAATATATGCATCGGGAGCGCGTTGTTCAGAGTCGGGTACCACAATCGGATGAGGCACGGCGATTCATGCGAACTGGCTGCGTCTCTGGGCGGAATAACCATCAGGGTCACTCGCGCATCATCTGACAGGATGGCTTCTCCTTATCCGCATTTGCTGGCACCCCTCGATCTGGGCTTCATGACGCTGCCCAATCGGGTACTGATGGGTTCCATGCACACGGGGTTGGAAGACCGCGCCCGCGATTACGACAAACTGGCGGCCTATTTTGTCGAACGCGCCCGTGGCGGCGTCGGGCTCATGGTGACCGGCGGCATCGCACCCAACCGGCGTGGCTCCCTGGCCCCGTTCGCCTCCAAGCTTTCGCACCGCTGGGAAGTGGCACGGCACAAAAAAGTCACACAAGCCGTACATGCGGAAGGCGGCCGCATCTGCATGCAGATTCTGCACGCCGGCCGCTATGCCTATCATCCCTTTTCCGTGGCGCCCTCGGCCCTCAAGTCGCCCATTACACCATTCACACCCCATGCCCCCGGTTCACATGGCGTTGAGAACCAGATTCGTGCTTTTGTGCGTTGCAGCGTGCTTGCGCGGGATGCGGGCTATGACGGTGTGGAGATCATGGGATCGGAAGGTTACTTCATCAACGAGTTTACCGTGCCGCGTACCAATCAGCGTACGGACGAGTGGGGGGGCACACTGGGAAACCGCTTGCGTCTGCCGACGGATATCGTGCAACGTACCCGTGCAGCGGTAGGCGCGGATTTCATCATCATTTATCGGCTTTCCATGCTGGACCTGGTGGAAAATGGCGGTGCATGGCCGGAAATCATCACTCTGGCGAAGGCGGTGGAAGAGGCCGGCGTCACGCTCATCAATACCGGTGTTGGTTGGCATGAGGCGCGCGTGCCCACCATCGCCACCATGGTGCCGCGTGGCGCGTTCACCTGGATCACGCGCCGGCTCAAAGGCGAGGTGAGCGTGCCGCTTATCACAACCAATCGTATCAACATGCCGTCCGCGGCGGAAAGGATTCTCGCGGATGGCGATGCGGACATGGTATCCATGGCCCGTCCGCTGCTCGCGGACCCCGCATGGGTGCAAAAGGCGGTCATGGGGCGTGAGGATGAGATTAATACCTGTATCGCCTGCAACCAGGCCTGCCTGGATCACGTGTTTGCACAACAGCGCGCTTCCTGCTTGGTCAATCCGCGCGCCTGTCATGAAACCGAACTGACCATTACCCCCGCGAGCAAAGCAAAGCGCATCGCCGTAGTTGGTGCGGGTCCTGCCGGTCTCGCCGCAGCAGTGACAGCGGCACAGCGCGGCCATGGGGTGACACTATTTGAAGCGGCGCATGAAATCGGCGGCCAGTTCAACATGGCCAAGCGCATACCCGGCAAGGAGGAATTCCACGAAACCCTGCGCTATTTTCGCCGCCAGCTTGAACTGATGAAAGTCGAGCTGCGGCTTGGCAAGCAAGTGACAGCCGTGCAACTGCAAACGGAGCGGTTTGATGAAATCGTGCTGGCTACCGGCGTGTTGCCGCGCGATCCGCACATTGCAGGTGGAGAGCATTCCAAGGTGCTTTCCTACGTGGACGTGTTATTGCATGGCAAGCCGGTGGGCAGGACGGTGGCCATCGTAGGCGCAGGCGGCGTCGGTTTTGATGTGGCGGAATTCCTGGTGCACGCCGGCCTGTCACCGAGTCTCGATCCGCCCCGGTTCTTTCAGGAGTGGGGCGTGGATACCTCCTACGGGGCGCGTGGTGCGTTACAGGCGCCGCAAGCGGAGCCGCCGGCACGCCGTATCACGTTGCTGCAGCGCAAAGCCGCTCCGTTTGGCAAGAGTCTCGGCAGGACCACCGGTTGGATACATCGTGCCGCGCTGCGTCGCATGCAGGTGCAGATGCTGGGCGGGGTGGATTACGACTGCATAGACGATGCGGGGCTGCATATCCGAGTCAGTGGTGAACCACGGCTGCTGGCGGTGGATAACGTGGTCATCTGCGCCGGCCAGGAATGCAACCTGAGCCTTTATGAGGTGCTCAAGGCGCTGCCTGTGTACGTGCATCGGATCGGTGGGGCGCGTCTGGCGACGGAACTGGATGCAAAACGTGCCATTGACGAGGGGGTACGTCTGGCGGCGCTGTTATAGTTGACCATAATGGGGCTAAACTTGTTGCCCGGAGCGGTTTTTATGCGGTTTAGCGTAGATTCTTTACCCGTGACAGACTATGATTTTGCTGGCCCGGTGCAGGTCCGGGTTTCTTTCCCAACGCCGAATGTGGAGTCAATGCCATGCTGAGCCGTGCCGCTTTCCGTTGGATGGCCCGCGGGTGTGCCGCAGGTGCCGTACTGGTTCTTTTCGGGTGTTCCTCCTCCTTCAAGCCCTATACGCTGGTGGCACAGTTGCCACCGCTGTCACAGCAGGCGCGTATCGTGGCCGCCACCATTGATGTGCAGGGTTCCATCTGCAACGTGCGGATAGTGACGCTGGATGCCAGCAAAGCCTGGAGGCCTGTCTGTCTGGTGAACAAGGATCAGCCCACTTACAAAAGCTTGACTATCGGCGGCCAGGAAGTGGATTTCGGTGCGGTAGGCAACGGCTTCAAGGTGCTGAGCGCCACCCTGCCGACGCTCCCTGGTCCGGCGAGCAGCGCCGCGTCTGCGGCAACGGGGGTGGCGGCTGCCAAGGTCAAGGCTGCAACCGCTATCCAGGCGCCCGCTGCGACCAGTTCGCCTGTCGCCCAAGTCGCCGCTCCCAGCTTCCCGGAGCAATGGCACCTGTCTCCCTACCCGGGCCATGTGAAGCTGCAAGGCCAGAACAGGGGTTTCTTGGTGACCAGTGCCATTCTCACCATCAATGGCAGCGAGGGCACCCTGGATGTGACCTACAAGACCAGCTACAAGCCGTTGCACCTCAAGTGCACCGTGATCGCCAATCAGAAAGGTAATTTTACGCTGTTGTTCAATCCATCCAAATCCGTGAACCTCACGGGCGGAGGCAACTACAGCGTGCTGTTGAGCTCGGAAGGCGAGAGTATTTCCGGAAATATCTGGGATTCCCACGGCTTCGATACCTGGACACCGAGCTTGCCACCGCAGTGGGTGGCGGTTTCCTACTCGTCCGGTTAAGGCTTGAGCAACGGCGGTTCCGCTGATGGGCCGCCATTTTTTGTCGGGCGGTATTCCTGATGGCGAAGAATAACAAGGCCGGTCATTACCAGCGCCTGCACGGACCGGATACGGCGGTATCAGGGTTTATCTTGGAGCAGATGCTGCGGGCTCTGCTCAAGCAGGCCAAGCTTGATCGCCAGCACGACATTCCGTATTTGGCGGGTTACAGCCGTGATGGCAAGACCATCTACATTGACCGCGAGTTGCCGCGTTACTTCGTCTCACACCGCAAGCGCATCCATACCGACCGTTTTCTGATTCTGCATGAAACGGTGGAGAAAGCCATGATTGATCAGGTGGGACTGAAATATCAGCACGCCCATCAGATTGCCCTGCGTACTGAAGAAGCGGCGGTACGCGCCTACGGTATCACCTGGCGTGAGTACGACCGTTTCATGCAGCAGTACATCAAGGAAGCATCGGAAGAATCCCTGCAATGCCTGCCGGTGGATCTGGATATCAAGCCCTATCGTGATGAACATGATTACGCATTGCTGCGCCGCATGCAGCGGGCCATCAAGCAGGAACGGATGCAGTTACGCCGCAAGCAGCGTCAGAAGCAATAATTCAGGTATCTGTTTTCATCTTTGCCAGCGCCGTTTCCAGGGCCACGCGCCAGTCGGCGTAACGGTGTTTCAGCGCTGCATTTTCTGCCGGCACAAAAACATGTGAGGTCGGTGGTACACGGGCGCGTACACCCAGCAAACGTGCAAGGCCGGTGGCGGTGGCCTCATGCAGGATTGGCCGGTGTACCGGCAGCCCGCTCAGATCAGCAAGCCGCTGGCAGAGACCGTCCCACTGGGTGAGTCCACCGCTTGCGACAATACGCTTGAGCGGAGCGTCGATACTGTGCATCCGTTCCAGGTTGACGCATAAAAGGAATACGATACTTTCCACCACCGCCAGCATTTTCTGTTTAGTATCGCCCCGGCCGATGAAGCGAGAGCGCAAATCAGGTACCCAGTAAGGTGAACCCAATCCGGATATCCCGTTCAGAAACAGCGGCACCTTTATTTTTGAGGTTAGCCATGCCGGCATCTGCGCAAGCATCACTTTTTCGGATATCCCCGAACGCAGGCACAGCCAGAGCAGCGCGCTGCCGGCGCCATTCACCGTACCTTCGAGCACATACAGGGCGTGGTCCTGCGCCCGCCACAATAGGCTTGCAAGCAGTCCGGGAACCTGCGGCGGAGTTTCACCATGCGGGCGCTGTATGAAAGCACCGGTGCCGATGTTCACGTAAATGCTGTCGTCAGCCGGGTCACCGCCGGCGTACAAGGCGGCCGGCTGGTCACCGGTGACCACCGTCAGGGGAATATCCCGGATGCCGAGTCGCAGATGCCCATAGGGATGGCGGTTGGGTACACAGCGGGGCAGTATCTGCGCCGGTATGCGGAACAGTTCAAGCAATTCCGGTGACCAGTTGTGTTGACGGTAATCCCAGAGGAGGGTGCGCGAGACGTTCACCGGGTCCGCCAATAAGGGCTTTTCAATCAAAAGATTGGCGAGCATGAAGCTTGAGAGCGGTCCGGCGGCCAGCCGGTTCCAGCGGAGTGCTTGCTTGACAGGCCGCAGATTGTCGAGGCACCAGGCCAGCTTGCTCGCACCGTAATGGGGTGAGAGCACCAGACCGGTTACCTCATGTATCCGCGACGCATGTGATGCGAGCGACGCGGCGTGGCGGGCCCCACGACGGTCCTGCCAGGAAATGACCGGAGACAGGGCCCGGCCGGTTTCCCGCTCCCAGCACACCAGGGTGGAGCGCTGCGTGGCGAGGCCGGCCGCCTGAATGCGTGTGCGGTGCGTCCCCAATTGCCGCGCGACCGCGTTACATGTCTGCATAACGGAGGTGAGCAACGCGACGGGGTCGTGTTCCACGCGGTCGCGGCCCGGATGCAGGGTTGCGATATTTTTTTGTGCTGATGCCACCAGTTTGCCGGTTGCATCGAATACCAGGGCGCGGCTGGCATGGCCGCCCTGGTCGAGTGCGAGAAATAATGGAACTTCGCGTGACATGAGCGAATCCGGTATCAGGCCGGTTCCAATGGCAGCGTGCGCGTGTCGGCGATCGGTCGGCGTGCGGGCAGGGCATCAGTCAGGTACCGCAGGGCCTGCTGCGCATCCGCGCGATACGACGTGAGCTTGCCGCCGTACACACTCAGCACGCGCGCTTGCCGCGGCCGATCGGTGGCAAAAATGATCTCCCGCGAGCGCTTGAATGCCCGGCTACCGCCGCCAGGCAGTACGCGTAATCCGGCGAAGCTGGCGCTGATGCTTGCCTGTGCCCGCGGGAAATAACGTCGCACCACTTCCAACAGATACTGCTGCTCTTCAGGCAGCGGCTTGACCCTCGCAGGATCGTCGCCGCGGAAAGGGGTTTCCGTGGTGCCTACCAGCGTCGTGTGGTTATGCCAGGGCATGATGAATATAGCACGGCCATCCTGGGGCGCTTCCACATAGAAGATGCTGGTGACGATCGCCTGATCAAGCACGATATGCGTACCTTGCACCAGGTCTGCGGGAGGTTGCGGCGGAAGAGGTTTGATGCGCGCCGCCACCCGGATTACCCAGGGACCTGTTGCATTCACCAGTGCACGGGCGCGTACGCAACGGGTATTCCCGGCCTGGGTAACATCAATTTCGCAGCCGGTTTCGTCGGCTACCGCCTGCTCGAAGGTTGCCGGCATGCATAATTCGGCACCCAGGGTTTGCGCCGAGGCCATGACCGTGCGGGTGAGTGCCGCGTCATCGGTCTGCGCATCCCAGTATTGGAACACGGCTTGCAGGCCATCACCGCGCAAACCCTGTAACTTGTCCCATTGGCGGCGCGGCAGCATCTGAAAACAGGCGTGGGCTTTGAGGCCACCCAGCAATGCATACAGGCTGAGACCCGCGCGCACCTGCCAGGGGCGCCGGCGCGTGTGCGCATAAACGGGGATATAGAACGGCGTGAGGTGTACCAGTCGAGGCGCGATGCGCAACAATAGTTCCCGTTCCCGCAGACATTCACGCACCAGACGCAGATCGAATTGTTCCAGGTAGCGCAATCCGCCATGGATCAGTTTGCTGGAACGGCTGGAAGTGCCGGCTGCGATTCCCCGTTGTTCCAGCACCAGAACCGTATGACCTCGGGCCACGGCAGCCTGGGCGATACCGGCGCCGTGGATACCGGCACCGATAACGACTAGGTCGTAATCTGCATTCATGATTGCGCGAATTCCGGTGCCGCCAGCATTTCACCAATGGCATTCGTTTCTACGAACCCCGCACCCTGGGCGGCAAGTTGCAGGGCGCGCTGCGGGTCCTGGACGGCATACACAATCCACTGCCAGTCACCCGGAAGAGTGGCGTAAATTTCCGCGAACCGGTTTTCTTCGGCGAACAGATAATCCGGCTGCAGACTGTCCGCTGTCTCGCGCATCTCTTGGTCAGTGTTTCCCGGCGCCCAGCCGATGGCGCGGGCACCCAAACTCCGCGCCATGCTGAGGCAGGCGTGATCGAAGGAGATGACGATACATTGATCCAGGGCGGGCTGTAGCACCGACATGATTTGTCGTACCACGATTCCCCGGCCAAAATGACGCAGACTTTGGCGTTTGATTTCCACGAAGGCCTGGACCTGTGGCACATGTTTGAGCCAGGCTGCCACCTCCGCAAGTTGCGGCAGACGCACGGCAGCATAGCGATCCCCGAAACGCTGGTGCTCACCCACGTTCAGCGTAATGAGTTCCTGGATATCCAGATCCATCACCAGGCGATCCAGGCCGGTAGTGCGTTTAAGCGAAGCATCGTGACAGAGGACCGGCACTTGGTCGCGGCTGAGTTGGATGTCGAACTCGATGAAACGCACACCAGCAAGAACAGCGGCCTGGAGGCTTTCCAGAGTGTTTTCGGGATAGCGTTCCGGCCAGCCGCGGTGGGCGACAAGTATCGGGAGCCGGGACGGGGACATGGCGGTTCCTGAGGTTGAGCGGACGCGTCTATTCGTACCGCAAAGCCTCGATGGGGTCGAGAGCCGCCGCCTTGGCGGCCGGTACGATGCCGAAGATGACGCCCACGCCGCCGGAGAAGCCGAAGGCCAGGACTACCGCCCACAGAGGCACATGGGCGCCGCGGAACGCAGGCACCGCATGGGCTACCAGCATGCCGATGCCGTAGCCCAAGAGCAGGCCGATGGTGCCACCGATGAGCGCCAGTGTCACCGCTTCGATGAGGAACTGCATGAGAATGTCGCGGCGGCGGGCTCCCAGGCTTTTCATGATGCCGATTTCTCGGGTACGTTCCGTGACCGACACCAGCATGATGTTCATGATGCCGATGCCGCCCACCAGGAGCGAGATGGCCACAATTCCGCCCAGAATAAGGGTGATGGAATTGAGTACCTTGGTGAAGGTTCCCAGCAACTGGGCCGGGGTCTGGATTTTAAAGTCATTGTTCTGGCCGGGCTTCAGATGATGGTCACGGCGCAAGATCTGTGTGATGCGTGCCACCACCGCGTCCATCTGTTTGGTGTCATTCACGTTTAATTGTATGGCGATGTTCGGTACGATGGCAGCACCTTGCAGGCTGAGGGCGGTACCGTAGGGGATGATGACGCGATTATCCTGGTCAAATCCCAGGATTTGGCCTAGCGGATGGAGCACGCCCACTACTTTGAACCATTGGCCTGACATTTGGATATAATGTCCCAAAGGGTCAGCAGGCAGATGCAGTTTTTTCACCAGCGTGACACCGATCACAGCCACGTGATGGTGGCGCAGATCGTCATCCGGCGTGATGAAACGCCCACGATCGGGGTATTGCCCGTTGCTGAGCGCAAAGCTCGGCGTGGTGCCGAGAATGCGGCTGTGGGTGGACCGATCGCGATATTTCACCGTACCAAAGAATCGGCCCACGGGCAGGATGGGGCTCAATCCACTGATACCGGTGACACCGCGCTGGATGGCCAGCAGGTCATCCGGCGTTATTTTCGCGATTTTTCCGGCGAGGCGTTCTTTGCGGGGCAGGTAGGGCTGGATGGTGAGACTGTTGGCACCCATGCCCTTGAATTCACTGGTGACGGAATTGCTGAACCCCTGGATCAGGGATACCACGGCGATCACCGCCATCACGCCGATGACGATGCCCAGCATGGTGAGGAAGCTGCGCAGAGCATGGGCGCGGATCGCCTGAAAGGCCGAGCGCAGACTTTCCATGAGGGTGTACATGCGCAGCCTGTCTATTCGTAACGCAGAGCGTCAATCGGGCTGAGGGAGGCGGCTTTCGCCGCGGGGGCGATGCCGAACAGCATGCCGACCCCGGCGGCAAACCCGAAGGCCAGCACCACCGCCCACCAGGGCACATGGGCACCCAGGAATTGTGGTACTAGGTGCGCCACCAGCACACCGATACCGTAACCGAGCAGCAGACCGATGACACCGCCGATGAGGGACAGAATTACCGCTTCGATAAGGAACTGCATGAGAATATCACGGCGGCGCGCGCCCAGACTCTTGCAGATACCGATCTCGCGGGTACGTTCGGTGACCGACACCAGCATGATGTTCATGATGCCGATACCGCCCACCAGCAGTGAAATACCAACGATGCCGCCCAAGATCAGGGTGATGGAATTAAGAACCTTGTTGAAGGTTCCAAGCGTTTGTTCGGGTGTCTGAACCAGAAAGTCGTTGTGCTGGCCCGGCTTGAGATGGTGCTGCCGCCGCAGCACTTCAGTGATGCGTCCCACCACGCTGTCCAGATTCTGCAGATTGTTGACATTCAGATTGATAGCGACATTCGGTACCGTGGATGCCCCCAGCAGACTATGAGCGGTGCCGTATGGGATGTAGATACGGTCGTCTTGATCCTGACCTCCGATGGAACCTAATTTCTTCAACACACCGATGATCTTGAACCACTGGCCGTACATCTCGAGGTACTGGCCCAGTGGATTTTTTGGGAGATTGAGATCCGTGATGAGCGTCTGGCCGATGACAGCCACGCGGCGGTGATCCAGATCATCACTGGGCGTGATGTAACGTCCCATTACCGGGTAAAAGCTGGTGTTCTCCGCGTGGGAGGAGGTGGTACCGTATATGCCGGCGTAGGCGGTCTGGTCGCCGTACTGGATGGCGCCGGAACCGAAGTCCGCGAGCGTAAGTATCGGTGTGATATTGCTGATGCCGAAGACATCGTGCTGGATGACCCGCATGTCATCGGGCGTGACTTTCACCACCTTTCCAGCCAGGTAATCTTCCTGTGTCTCATCCGATTGAATGGTAAGACTATTGGCACCCATGGTGGCAAACGTTGTTGTCACGGAATGGCGGAATCCCTGGATCAGGGATACCACCGCGATCACCGCCGTTACCGCGATGATAATGCCCAGGGTGGTGAGGAAACTGCGGAGCGCGTGGGCACGGATCGCCTGCAGGGCCGAGCGCAGGCTCTCGACCAGGTTATACACGGCGCAGCGCCTCCAGATTCTCTTCTTTCCCTGCGGTTGCCGTATCGCTCAGGATCTGGCCATCCATCATGCGGATGACGCGCCGGCAGTGGTTGGCGATGTTCTGGTCGTGGGTCACGATGATAATGGTGTGGCCTGCACGATGCAGCGCATCGAACATCGTCATCACGTCGCTGCTGGTACTGGAATCCAGGTTGCCCGTGGGTTCGTCCGCCAGCAGGATGGAAGGTTTGCCCACCAGCGCGCGCGCGATGGCCACGCGCTGCCGCTGGCCGCCGGAAAGCTGGTTAGGCAGATGGTGCAGGCGGTCGCCCAAGCCGACATTTTGCAGTGCTTCCGTGGCCATGCGCTTGCGCTCACCCAACGGGACGCCGCGATAGATGAGCGGCTGCATGACGTTGTGCAGGGCATTGGCGCGGCCCAGCAGGTTGAAGTTCTGGAAGACGAAGCCGATCTCGCGGTTGCGGATGCGAGCCAGGGCATTGTCGTCCTGCTCTGCCACCGGCGTACTATTCAGGATGTATTCACCGCTCGTAGGCTTGTCCAGGCAGCCCACGATGTTCATGAGCGTGGTCTTGCCCGAGCCGGACGGGCCGATGAAGGCCGCGTACTCATTGCGGTACAGGGCCAGGTTCACATCTTTGAGCGCATTCAGGGTCACGTCACCCATCACATATTGCTTGGTGACCTGACGCAGCTCCAGGATGGCTTCACCGGTCATGACGTTGTCCGAACCTTGCCGTTGTCCGGTGGCAGCGGCGAAACATGCGTACCATCGGTCAGATGATGTAGCGTGAGATAGGGTCCGATGATGACTGTTTCGCCCGCCTTGAGACCTGAATTAATCTCCTGATAGGTGTCGCTGGACACGCCGGTGGTCACATCCACTTTATGGGCCTTGCCATTGCGCATTACATACACATAAGCACCGGAGGTTGGCTCCAGGCTCTTGGAGTTGGGATTGTTCTCGTAGAGCACAGCCTGCAGGGGTACCGCTATGGCGTTGGGTGTGCTCTGGGTGAATATTTCCGCGCGGCAGCTCATCCCGGGACGGATGCGCGGCAGGTGCGGGTCCGTGAGCCCGATCTTCACCTCGAAGGTGACACCCTGCTGTGCCGCCGTTGCCGTTGAGGCAGTCGTGCTGTTGTCGGTAACCGAGGCGGCTACAAACTGCACTTTGCCGTGGAAGGTGTCGTTGGGATAGGAGACAGCATTGATATTGGTCTCCTCCCCCAGCTTCACATTGGCGATATCCGCCTCGTCCACCTGTACGTCCGCCAGTACTTCGGCGGGATCGGCGATTTCCATCAGCGTGGAGCCGGGGATATTGGCGCCGGTGATCACGGTTTCCCCCACCTTTACCGGCAGGCTGGTGACCATGCCGTCAATGGGCGAGCGGATCACGGTCTTGCTCAGATTCTGCTGTGCCTGGTTCAATTGCGCCTGGGTGATACGCAGTGCCTCTTTTTGGGAATCGAGTTGCACCTTGGCGATGGCCAGTTGGTTGCCAAGCTGGTCGAAGGTGTTAGCGTCCACCAGGCCCTGTTTGTAGAGGGCCTGTTGGCGGTGGTATTGCAGTTGCAGGTTGGCGATGGTGAGTTTCTGGCTCTCGATGGCTATCTGAGCCTGTTCCACCCCGGCTTGGGCCTGTGCTACTGCCGCCGTATACAGCTGCGGGTCAAGCCGCAGCACCACCTGATTTTCCTTGACCAATTGACCTTCCACCACGGGAATCTCGGTGATCTTGCCGATGACTTCCGGCTTCAGTTCTACCGGGTTCAGGTAGACGAGTTGACCCGAGGCGAGGATGGAACTGCGAATGGTGCGAGTCGCCACCTTGGCCACATCCACCTTCTGGGTATCATGGCGTCCCGCCAAGCGGCCGATCAGCACCAGGAGGATGATGCCGACCACGATGGCTAGCGTGATCCAGAGTTTGCGTTTCTGCCGCATACCAGTCTCCACATGTATTAGTGTTATATATTAGTATAACACTAATGTTCTGATTTGCAAACCCAACCCTGTACCGATTGGATCGAGTCCCGTCAGATGAACTTCACCAAAGCAAAGATGGCGTAAATCACTAGCCACGGAGCCAGTACAATGAAGACCGATTTACCCAGGCTTTTCTTGGTCCACAGGGAAAAACCCATGATCATCAATGCCAGCCACCAGAAGGTGGTCAGGTGAATGCTGGCGGCAAGGCTGAACCAGCGGCTATGCGGTGACAGACGGAACAGCAGGGTGTTTAGATTGGTCACGTCAATGGCGAAGAAGCCTGTCTGGCGGCTGCTGAACAGGTATGCAACTCCGGCGGTAAGATAAGCCAGTACGTTGGGAAAATAGGTCCACACGGAGAAGCTGAACCAGCAGCCGTAGTCCTGCACCGCATAACCGGCGAGCTTGCTTACCAGGAAGAAATAGAGGGCCTGGATAAGGCATACCAGAATCACCCCCAGGGTGCCGCCCAAGGCCGCCTGGAAGAGGAAACGGCCACGGGTGAGGGTGGCGCGTATCGTTTCCAGATTGCCGGCACTGTACCTGGAACTTATTACGTCCATGACTTGCTGCTGCAATACGTCCAGATCGGCGGTGCCGTAATACCAGAGCAGGACGGCGGTGGTCACGGCCATGGTGATGAACAGTGGGTACCACAACCAGCGGTTATGATCGCGAAAATCACCAAAGGCTTTCTTCGGCTCGACGAAGATATTGCCCAAGCAGGCAAATACGGACGGTTCCATACTTAAATATCCTCGCGTGCGTGAGTTAGAAAACCCTATTATCGCCGGAATGCACCGTGCTTTTCCCTATGCGTCCCTATGCGCGGCTGAGAAACAGGCCCAAGCTGACCAGGAAAATCCGTGGCAAGTTATCGCAAGGAGTGCATGATAGCGGCCGGGAAAGCCGCCCGAAAGTGACGAATGTCAAACGTACCCGCCGTTGGATCCTACGGCAGGGAGGGGAGAGGTGACAAAGACCTTGCGCCCCTGGCCTGGAGGGTCAAGGGGCGCTCGGTCGTAGAGAAGGCTAGGGAGAGTTACCAGCGGCCGCCGCGGCCGCCACCGCCGCCTTGCTGGCGCGGTTGCCGTTCCTGCGCTTCATTCACACGCAGCGGGCGACCGCCCATATCCTTGCCGTTCAGTTCCTGGATGGCCTTTTGGGCCGCACCCTGATCCATTTCCACGAAAGCAAAGCCGCGGGGGCGGCCGGTTTCGCGGTCGGCGATGAGTTTCACCGAATGCACGGTGCCGAACGACTCGAACTTCGAACGAACTTCCTCTTCGGAAGCAGTAAAAGGCAAATTGCCTACATAGATTGACGTCATACCTGTATTCACTCTGCTAGATCTAAAAAACCCACAGCGGCGGGTATTGAGCCTGCTGCCGTGGTACTAATCGGCGGTATAACCAAGCCGTTTCCTGGGCGTTCCACGCGCACAAGCCCCTGCTTTGGATATCCACCTTGTTGTTCGTTACATGGTCATTTTGACGCGGCGAGCCGGGCGAATACCCCAAAGAACGTCGGCAGGCAAATTGACAGGTCCCGAACGGGGGGCAGAGCTTACGCCTGTTGTGGGGGCCTGTCCAATGCCGGGAAAAGGGTGAAATCCCTTTGTTAAACATCGTCTTCTCCTCCGGGGTAGGGCCGGTATTTGACGTATAATTGTCCGCCTTTTTCCCTGGTTTCCTCCGTGATCGAGAACCTACGCAATATCGCCATCATTGCCCATGTGGATCATGGCAAAACCACCCTCGTGGATCAACTCCTGAAGCAGTCCGGTACCCTGGATGCCCGTATGGTAGTACCGGAGCGGGTCATGGATTCCAACGACCTGGAGCGGGAGCGCGGCATCACTATCCTTGCCAAGAATACCGCCATCCACTGGCGCCAGGGCGGGCAGGAATACCGCATCAATATCGTGGATACACCGGGGCATGCCGACTTCGGCGGCGAAGTGGAACGGGTGTTGTCCATGGTGGATTCGGTGCTGCTGCTGGTGGACGCGGTGGACGGCCCCATGCCACAGACGCGTTTTGTCACGCAGAAGGCTTTCAGCCACGGACTCAAGCCCATTGTGGTCATCAATAAAATTGACCGCGACGGGGCCCGTCCCCATTGGGTGCTGGATCAGACTTTTGATCTGTTCGACAGGCTGGGCGCATCCGATGCACAGCTGGATTTTCCGGTGGTGTATGCATCGGCGCTGCAGGGACACGCCACCCTGAGCCTGGACCAGCCGGGCAGGGACATGAGCCCCTTGTTCGAAACCATTATTAAAAACTGTCCGCCGCCGCCGGTGGATATCAACGGGCCGTTCCAGCTGCAAGTGAGCTCGCTTGATTATTCTAGTTACGTGGGTGCCATCGGCATCGGGCGTATTGCCCGCGGCCACATTACACGCAACAGCGTAGTGGCCGTGATTGACCACGAAGGGCGTGTGCGTCGCGAGCGGGTGTTGCAGGTTTTCGGATTCCTGGGCTTGAACCGCGTAGAGGTGCCGGAAGCCCAGGCGGGGGACATCGTGGCCTTCACCGGCATCCCTGCGCCGCGAATTTCCGACACGCTCTGTGACCCGGAACATGTGGAAGCGTTGCCGGCTCTGTCGGTGGATGAACCCACCATCAGTATGACCTTCGAGACCAACAGCTCACCCTTCGCCGGACAGGATGGCAAATTTCTCACCAGCCGCCAAGTGCGTGAGCGCCTGTATCGTGAAGCGCTGCATAACGTAGCGCTGCGTGTGGAGGACACCCAGGATGCGGAAAAATTCCGCATCTCCGGCCGCGGCGAGTTGCATCTGTCTATACTGCTCGAGACCATGCGCCGTGAGGGCTATGAGATCGCCGTATCACGCCCACAGGTGATTTATCGCGAAGTCAGCGGCGTGCGGCATGAGCCCTTTGAGATGCTCACTGTGGATGTTGAGGAACGTCATCAGGGTGGTGTCATGGAAGCGCTGGGTGGACGCGGCGCTGATCTTGCCGACATGCGTTCCGACGGTCGCGGTCGAGTGCGCCTTGACTACATGATCCCCGCCCGTGGCCTCATCGGATTCCAGACCGAATTCCGCACTCTCACTTCAGGTACCGGTCTGCTGCACCATGTCTTCGACCATTATGGACCAGCCAAAAATACCGCTGTGAACCAGCGCGCCAATGGCGTCATGATCGCCAATGCTGCCGGCAAGGCGGTGGCTTATGGACTCTTCAACTTGCAGGAACGCGGCCGGCTGTTTATCGCACCCGGTGATCCGGTATATGAGGGGCAGATCGTCGGCATCCATGCCCGTGACAATGATCTTACGGTCAATCCGCTCAAGGCCAAACAACTGACCAACATCCGTGCCGCGGGTCGGGATGAAAACATTCTGTTGACGCCATCGCTGCGGCTGACGCTGGAACAGGCCATGGAATTCATCGAAGAAGATGAACTTGTGGAAATCACACCCCACCACATCCGTCTGCGGAAGCGCTACCTGAAGGAGCACGAACGCAAGAAAGCGACGCGCAGCGTGGGGACCGCTGCCTGAAATCCGTCTGGTTCGGGGAATTACGGGTGGTAAAATAATCCAATTTCCTGCCTGTATGCGGACGATGACATCATGAACCTTGATCTTTACACCCAGGCCATGCAGCGTTTTCAGACGTTGTTTGTCCGCGCGCAGTCGCTGGATATCCCCGAACCTGCGGCCATGAGTCTGGCGACGGTTACCGACACGGGACAGCCTTGCGTACGCACCGTACTGCTCAAGGCGGTGGATACGCGCGGTTTCGTGTTTTACACCAACAAACACAGCGGCAAGGGCACGCAGTTACGGCACAATCCCCATGCCGCATTGTGTTTTTTCTGGCAATCACTCATGGAGCAGGTGCTGGTGGAGGGTCGGGTGGAGGATGTCAGCGGGGCAGAGGCGGATACCTACTGGGCAACGCGCGCACGCGTCAGCCAGATAGGTGCCTGGGCCTCGTTGCAGTCGGAATCATTAAGTGAACGTGCAGAATTGGAGAAAAGGTTCGCAGAATTTGAAAAGAAATTTTCCGGTCAACCGGTACCGCGCCCGTCGTATTGGTCCGGTTTCCGGCTGAGGCCAAACATGATTGAGTTCTGGTCTTCTCGACCAGGACGGCTGCATGAGCGTGAGCGTTATTCGCGCCACGGCGACGCCACCTGGAATCATACATGGGTTTATCCGTGAATCTTCGGCTGGAATCATCACCATGAAAATCGCATTTGCGGGTTTGGGCAACATGGGGCTGCCCATGGTCAATCATCTGATTCAGGCGGGACACAGCATTGTTGCCTACAACCGCACACCGGCACGCACAATGCAGCTCGCTAAAGGCGATGTCCGTGTGGCGGACTCACCCGTGGAGGCAGCGCGGGACGCTGAAGTGTTCATCACTATGCTGGCGGAAGACGCCGCCGTGGATGCGGTGCTGTTCAGCAAGCAGGGTGCATTCAATGGACTGTCACGCGGCGCCGTGCATGTCTCCATGAGCACCTTGAGCGTGGCGTTTTCCGAACACCTCACGGCAGAGCACACCGCCGCAGGCCATGCTTATGTATCGGCACCGGTATTCGGCAGGCCCGCCGCTGCCGAGGCGGGTAAACTCTGGGTGGTGGCCGCGGGCGCGCAGGAACACCTGCAGCGCATGCAAGCGGTTTTTGCCGTTCTTTCACAGGGGATCTTTATCGTGGGCAGCCGGCCCGCCCTGGCAAACGCGGTGAAACTGGCTGGAAATTTCACCCTGGCGGCCATGCTGGAGACTTTGGCCGAAACTTGTGCCTTCGTGCGCAAGCTGGGAATACCCGAGGCGGAATTCCTCAATATCCTCAACACCGCACTGTATAAATCGCCAGTGTATGAAAGTTACGGTAACCTCATCACCCGGAGGCAATTCGAACCCGCCGGCTTCAGGTTGCGTCTGGGCTTGAAGGATGTGCGCTTGGCATTAGCGGCGGCAGAGGCTGTGGAAGTACCGCTGCCCATCGGGAGCTTGGTACGGGATCGCATGCTTGCCATGGTGGCTGGCGGCGCGGGCGGCAAGGACTGGACGGTTTTGAGCGAATTAGCCGCCCGTGATGCGGGTCTGCAATGAGCGGCAGTAAGGCGATTTATTGCAGATCCACGCACCGGATATGTGTAGCACCCATGATGGACTACACGGATCGGCATTTTCGTTATTTTATCCGGCTCATGAGCCGATACACCCGCCTGTATACCGAGATGGTGACCACGGGCGCCATATTACACGGTGAACAGCGGCGTTTCCTCGATTTTCACCAAGTGGAACACCCGCTTGCTTTGCAATTGGGAGGCTGCGAACCCACGGCACTCGCTGAGTGCGCACGCATTGCCGCGGACTATGGCTATGATGAAATCAATCTCAATGCAGGTTGTCCCAGTGATCGAGTGCAATCGGGTCGTTTCGGTGCCTGTCTCATGACTGAACCGGCATTGGTGGCTGACTGCGTGGCTGCCATGCGGGCGGCGTCAGCTGTACCGGTCACAGTGAAAACACGCATCGGTGTGGATGACTATGACAGTTATGAGCACTTGAGGACATTTGTGTACACGGTTGCCCAAGCCGGTTGCCCGATATTCATCATCCATGCGCGCAAGGCCTTGCTGCAGGGGCTCAGTCCGAAGGAAAACCGCGAAATACCACCGCTACGCTACGAGGTCGCAGAGCAGCTCAAACGCGATTTCCCGCATCTCGGCATTGTGGTGAACGGCGGCATCCGGACGCTGCAGGCCATGGGCTCTCATTTGTCGGCATTCGATGGGGTGATGATTGGTCGGGAAGCCTGCGCCAACCCGTACCTGTTTGCCACCGTGGACCAGCATTTCTTTGGCATTGAGGAGCCCGTGTCTACACGCGCCCAGATACTGGAAGCCTTTATCCCGTACATATTGGCGCAGCTGCAGGAAGGTGTACCCTTGCAATGTTTGACCCGTTCTCTCCTGGGTCTTTTTCAGGGATGTCCCGGCGCACGTCGGTGGCGGCGCTATCTAAGCGAGGGGACAGTACGTCCGAGGACAGGCATTGAAGTGTTGCAAGGCGCCATGCGGCTGTTACCCGCCGCAGCCTGATCATGGGGCAGCGTGCCGAATGACGGCTTGAAGGTAAATGTACAATTTCCGGTTAAAAAAATCGCGATCCTAGGACTAATTTTCAACATATTCAGGATTATGGTTTCTTTCGATGATCACAGGTCCAGCTGTGGCTGGCCGCATATTAAGAGCGTCTAACAAAATGGGCTTTCACGTTGCCGCCAGAAAGCGCCCGCAGAGGAGGGCGCAGCCGAGTTTGAGGAACGCTTCGTGAATATCGGGGCGGCGCTCGTAACGAACTCGCAAGCGGCGAAACTGATGCAGCCCAGCAATGCGGCGTTCGATGACCCAACGGGTGGCCCCGAGACCACTGCCGTGCTCGGTACGACGATGGGCAATCTGGGTGCGGATACCGCAGGCGGCCAGCGCCCGGCGGTGCGGTTGCGAGTCATAGCCGCGATCGGCTGGAACCCGATCAGGACGATAGCGGGGCGCTCCGCGCTTGCCGGCAATCGGAGGAATCCCATCCACCAAGGGCAGCCGTTGGGTGACAGCATGACGGTTGGCCTCGGTGAGAATCACGCTCGAGGGAATGCCTGGGGCATCCGTGAGAAGGTGGTGTTTCGAGCCGGCTTTACGGCGATCGGTTGGGTTCGGTCCAGTTTTTTTCCCCCGTGCACCGCACGCACCGAGGAGCTGTCGGCCACCGCCCGGACAAAATCGATCTGGTCCGCCTGGCGTAGCTTCGACAACACCTCTCGGTGCAGCCGATCCCAGACCCCAGCGCGTTGCCAATCCCGTAGCCGCCGCCAACAGCTCATCCCCGACCCGCAGCCCCTCTCCTTCGGCAGCATCTCCCACGGGATACCGGATTGCAGCACGAACAAGATCCCGGTCAGCACCCGCCGGTCCGCCCAGCGCTTGCGTCCAGGATACCGCTTGCGTCGTCGTCGGCGCGGCAACAAGGGTTCG
This sequence comes from Natronospirales bacterium, assembly GCA_021816765.1. Lineage (GTDB taxonomy): Bacteria > Pseudomonadota > Gammaproteobacteria > Natronospirales > REEB76 > REEB76. The sequence goes on from JAKAXB010000005.1 coordinate 166,144, forward strand.
ATCACCGCCCATAATCGGTCATCCACCAAGGGCTTCGACATCGCACTGGCTCCCGGTCCTGCGATGCCCATAAGTGTAGACGCCAAATATCATTTTGTTAGATGCTCTAAGTAAACACAAGTTGCTCTCAATTCCCTGATTATCTTGGCTACAATGCCGGCCCTTGCAGCATGGCCCGGAAACAATCTTTCCCAGGAATCTTGTCGAATGAATCCTACCCGCGAAACTACCCAGTCGAGCCGCCGCCGCAGGTTACCCACCCTTGCTGAACGTGCTGATCGTTATGCCTTGTACCAAAGGTCAGTACAGGATGTGGCTTGGGAAATGCATTTTGTTGAGCAGACTTTTCGGGCTTTGCGCAAGCGTGCTCCTCAGAAACTGCGGGAGGATTTTTGCGGTACAGCGCTGGCCGCCTGCGAATGGGTGCGGTGCGGCCGCCGGCATCAGGCTATCGGTGTGGATATTGATCCCGCGGTGCTGGCATGGGGTCGGCAGCACAATGTGGCGAGGCTTGCCCCGCGTATCGCCAGCCGGCTCCATCTGCTACAGGCCGATGTGCTCAAGGTACGGGTTCCACTGGTGGATATCATTTTGGCATTTAATTTCAGTTATTGGGTTTTCAAGGAACGTGCGTTGTTACGGGAGTATTTTCGCCAGGTGCGCCAAGGCCTCGCAGCCGACGGGATTTTTATGCTGGATGCTTATGGGGGCTATGACGCTTTCCGGGAAATGCGCGAGCGGGAAGATTTCGGCCGCTTCACTTATATATGGGAGCAGGCGACATACGAGCCGGTGTCCGGCCAGACTAGCTGCCATATCCATTTCTCCTTTCCCGACGGCTCGCGCCTCAAGCGGGCTTTCAGCTACCACTGGCGGCTCTGGACCCTTCCGGAGCTTCGCGAATTGCTGACCGAAGCGGGCTTTGAAAAAACCACGGTATATTTTGAGGGCACGGACGAAAAAACCGGCCAGGGCAATGGTGTATTTCAGCCTGCGATGCGGGGTGAGGCCGACCCCGCTTGGGTTGCCTATCTCGTGGCTCAACCTTGAGCGCGGACTCACCTGCTCCCCCGGCGAAGGCGGTTCGTCGAGATCAATAATGATGCAATTGCCGGTCTTTCTGGATGTTGCCACGGCGGATGGTACCCGCCTAATTCGGCAGCACATCAGCAAGCGCGCTGATAAGTGAGCACTGCATCAGCATGCAAGCAAAATTCCTCTACGCAATGGCATCATTGCCTTGGGTCGTGGAGAATAACGTACCGGGTCAAGATCAATTACCCAGGTTCACTCCAAGTGTGGCCGCTACCCGTTGCAGGCGGGCAAGATGGGCTGTGGTTTTACCGGTTCCTGGAGTCAGGTCTATCATGGCTTCCTGGGAAATAATCTGCTCTTGCAATTGTGCCGCCAAACGGGGGAACAGATAGCTGTGACGTGCTGCCCGCTGTTCGTGGGCAGATAGTGCCTGCCAGTGGTGCATAAAATGTTCCAGGCTCGTATCGCTCCAATCATTCGCCTCGATGAACTTGCGTACCAGTATCGGTCCGGTTGCAGGTGATGTATGCGCCTGCTCTTGCGGTGCATAGGAATTTCCAAGCCATCGAGAAGTGACAATGCCGGCTGTTACAGTCAGTACTAGGGGGATGGCGATTAGCCACAGGAATCGCGTCCGCAGTATGGACCCCAGCGCAGGTTCACCGTATCCAAGCTGGTGTTTACCGGTGGTGATGGCATCAACCAAGTCCCGGCGTTGCGTACGATACTCATCAAGGCTCAGCTCGCCGGCTGCATAGCGTCGGGCGAGATCGCGGATGAGCGAAGATTTCATTTATTTATCCAGATTCCGGCCAACGCGGAAGCCAGTGAGCGGATCCGCAGCACCATTACTGGGACGTACTAGATCGACACCGCACAGGGACAGGGGATCCCGGTAACTTCCGCCCACCGCTTCAAGACCATCTGATCCCAGAACCCATTCCTGTACGTTTCCCACATAATTGACCAGCCCCCAACTGTTGGCATGGCCAGTTTCAATGTTCACTGGAGTCAGTCCCTTGATAATCTGTCCGGCCAGGGTTACCTGGCAATTGAAATCACGGTTGGTATCGGTGCCGCCTACGCTGGCTGCATAACGGTACTGAGCATAAGAGGGAATGAAATAATGCTCGTCGCTCTTGGCGGAAAGCCATGCAATATAGGATTTCACCTCACCAAAGGAAATATTCGTCGCAGGCAGGTTACTGTCACCCGGCAACGGCTTGCACTGTTTTGTGGCAGTACAGAAGGCATTGACCTGTCCCACGGATACGGTGTACTTGCCGAGGGCAAAAGGCTGTTTGAAGCCACCACCGGCAGGTATCACCACCATCGTGGGTCCCTGCAGGCCATTGCCCAAAAGATCGTAGCATTCGGCACGGCCTTGCCGACCGTAACCGGCCAGCTCTGCCGTGCAGGGCCGACCGCCATTAGGACTGCGTATGGGTTCCTGGTTGGGGCCAAAATTGCGTTGGTATTCAGCCACAAAAACCGGGTTGTCCGCCCATAAGCGGATGGCTTCGTCAAGGTACACCTTCGCTTGCCGTGGCTGGCCCGCGCGCATGTATTCCTGATAAGCAAGAAAATAGCGGTTGGCATTGGTTTGGGCCGTCTGCAGTTGTGTGCCAAACTGCGCAAGGTCCTGATTTCCCGGTTGTGCCTGCTGGCCTTGTGCGAAGTAGCCTTCGGCTTTCGAGAGGTCGTTTTGGGCCATCGCCTCACGCCCAAGCTGCGCGTAGCTTGATAACTGCGGTGCCGGGGGCAAGCTCATATTCTGGATGAGGGCGCTTTGCGGAAATGCGGCTTTTGCCGCATTCAGCAGCTGATTAGCAAGCCCAAGGTTGGTAGTCTTCAGCGCATTAATGTGTTGTGCCAATTTCCTGAAGAGGTTATCGGTGATCTGAGCCTGTTCCCCAGGAAACAGCTGTTGCACATCAGCAAGTTTTCTTTTCAGGGAGCTCATATCGGCCGGCTGCAGCGTACTCACCGTGGTGAAGATATCACTGCGCTCAGCCTGGGCTGTGTAGTTCCGCAGCGCCTTTTTCAGGCCGGCAAGGGGGGCATAGTGCAACCCGCCGTTCACTAGGGTGATAGCGCCGCGATAATCACCGCTGCTGGCGCGCGCGCTGGCCAGGTTGAGGTAAGCCATGGCATAGGCCTGCGGTGCGTCGGCGGTGATAAATTTATCATCGGCTGGCAGCTGTTGCTGCAATTTCGCATAGGTCTGTTTCGCGTCATTGATCTGACCGGCATTCAACTGTGTCTGGAACTGGTTCTCGAGAGCAGTGATCTGGGCTATGCGCAAGCGCTTGGCCTGTGCTTGTGCGAAATTCCGCTGTGCAATTGCCAAGGCCTCATTGGCTTGCGCAAAACCCGGAAGTTGCGGGGCATATTGTTTGCCAGCGGCGAGTAAGGTAGTGGCAGCATCAAAACGATTCTGCTTAGTCATCTGTTGTGCAAGGCTTATGTAAGTTCCGGCTATCTCTTCACGCATATTCTTATACCAGCCAAAATCATTTGGTAGCAGCAGAGATGCAGTTTCTTGCATTAATTCCATTATTTTGCTGTCCCAGTCGCTACTGTATTCCGGTGCGGCAATCAGCTTCGTGAGGGCTGAGCGGCACTGATGAATTTTCTGCAGGCGCACCCGCATGTCTGCAGGGACATAATTATTATTGGTTTCTGATTGTGACAGTGCCATTCGCTCAGAAAGTAATTCATCAATGCTGAGGAGATGAGAGTATTTAAAGAGAATTTTCTCGGCATCCCCCCAGTTTTTTGTGGTTGTATCTGTATTCAAGGCGGTCTGCAGCACATTTTTGAGGGTGAGGTTCAGCTTTTCAAGCACCGGATCACCCGGATTAAGCCGAGTCAGCTCCAGCATATCGTCTCTGAGACGGGCAAAATCAGCCAAGGTGTGCAGTTTCGGTGTGGCTGCTTGCAGCATGTTATCGAGTTGAGCAATGCGCAGGCTATCCCGCTGTTGCGTCAATGCATGCCGCACCTGATCCTGCAGATTGAGCAGTACCGGGTCGTTCGGTGCGTAATCAAGCCCTGCCACCAGGACTTGGTTGGCGGCAGTGTAATTGTTACTGCCCATATCTTTTTGCACCAGTTGCGCGTACTGGTTTGAGAGACGTTCATCGTGCAAAAGACTGTTGGCGGGATCCGCTATACGAAGTATCTTGATAATGTTGACGATATTCTGTTCCTTATCCGGCATGATTTTATTTGCGGTAAGCAGCGTATTGAATTCCTTTGTCAATTCGGCAAGGAGACTGGCCCTGCGGGTTTGCAGACTTGATTGCTCCTGTAACAGCTCAGCGGAATCAGAATAATATTTTGATGCCCTGGCTATCTCGTCAAGCGCAGCCGGATAATTATACTGGCCGTGGTTTTCGTCCACGAACGCTTCCGCCTGAGCCTCGAAATATTTAATGATCTTTTCTTTGCCATTTTCAAGAATGTAGCGTTGCGTGTCCGGGCTGTAGCCACTGATGAGATTGAGGATCGATGGAATGTCCGCGTTACCGGATTGAATGTGAGCCACAATCGCGTTATTACGCTGTGTATGCAGGTAGCCTTGCATCGGCTTGTAACCCAACAGCGCCAGTATGATTACGATGGCTACGACAATGGGGCCGTACTGTATGGTAGGGTTTTTTTTCGGCCTGAGCCCTTCCCAGAATCTTTCCACAGTGGGAGTCCGATCCTCCCGCTGTATCGCCAGTGCGTTCATCAAAGCCCTGTTCTGGCGCTTGCTGAGTTTGGCAATGGGTGCGGGACGCAATCCTTTTTCCAGCACCTTTGGAGCGGAGAGCTTGTTGAACGGATGCTTACCGGTAAGCAATTCATACGAGACGCAGGCGAGCGCATAAATATCATCGCGTGGATCTGGGTCATCGCCGTCAAACATCTCAAGCGATGCATAGGCTGGAGTGAGTGCACCGAGCTCACTGGGATCAAAAATAGTGGTTTCTCCTGATACATCCTTGCGCGTGGTCGAAGCACGTGCAATGCCGAAATCCAGAAGCTTGACTGTACCTTCAGTGGTGATAAACACATTGCCCGGTTTGAAATCAGAATGCACCAGGCCCTTCGAGTGGGCGTAACCGAGTCCATCGCATAATTGCTTGATTAAATTTATGGCCTCCGGAACCGGCAAGCCGCCGGCAGGCAGCCGTTTTATGTAGGAAGATAGTTCTTCTCCTTCCATCAGTTCCATAGTGAGGTAAATAGTGGTGTTGTCACGGTCAAAGTCAAACACCGTGGCGATATTTGGATGCGCAAGCCGTTGCGCCTTGCTAGCCTCACGCTGCAGAGCCATGAATGCTTCCGGGTGCTGCCTGAAGTCCCCAGAGAGCGTTTTCACGGCAATGAAAGGGTTTTTATCCTTGGCTTCCACTTTGAGCAGATCTCGTGCCCGGTAAACCTTGCCCATGCCGCCTTCTCCAAGGACATTTACCAGTTCAAAACGTTCTTTCAGGATTGTGCCAGGACCAACTTTATCGGTTACGTGAGCGGGTTTTTTCCCGGAACCCATATTCCAGCTTGTGCTGGTTGACTCACTGGATTTGGAGGACAAAGTGACATCAGGAGAAAACGGATCATATTCATCTGTATTTCGTGACAAACCTTCTGATATCCCGGTTACAGTCTGATCATTTGTACTATTCCCGGTTGTATTGAGCATTACTGTCCGATCGGTATCAGTTCCAGATGTAGCGGAGATATCATCAGAAGGGGATGTTGTACTTGTGCCTGGCGCTGTCACCGTGCGATCCGTATCAGTGCGCGTAGATTCAGCTGGCAATACGGTGGTACTGGTACGGTCTATATTATCCGGTTGCGTTTCGGTTCTTGCGGTAGTTATGGTTGCGGTAATCTGATCCTGCTCTTTATCATCCAGCGTCATATTTGGTGGGTTTTGCACCGTTCCAATTTGTTTGCGCAATGCCATGGCTACGGGCTGTGAGAGCCCGGCTCGTTGCGCGTTATCTATGGAAGCGCATAATGCGTCCAGATCACAATCTGGTTGTCGCAATGCTTGTTCCAACCAATCGCGTAGTGGAGCAAGTGAATTTTTTCCTTGTACCACATCATCGAGTAATTTCTCGAAATCAGTCACGTGTTGTCTCCAGGGCGCATTTCAAGAAATAAGCACTTATGATGTGAAGCGTACAGTTACTACTGTGACGTTGTCTCGTGCGCCGCGTTCCAAGGCAAACATGATCAGTTTGTCAACAGCTTGTTCATTATTATTGAGTGTTTTTATGATTTCATCGTTGCTGAGTTCCTTGTAAAGCCCGTCACTGCACAGCAGGTAGATATCGCCAGGCCGTATTGCGAAGAGCTCAATATCCATGAATAAGCTTGGCATAGCACCGATAGCACGGGTAATGCGGTTTGCCTGGGGGTGATCCGCCGCCTCTTCGCGCGTAATGAGACCGCTCGCCACCAGGTCTTCCACCATGGCATGATCCTGCATCATCTGTTCGATGTGCCGTCCCCGGATGCGATACAAACGGCTGTCACCAGCCCACAGACAAGCCGCATGACGGCCGCGCGCAACCAGCGCCAGCACCGTGCTACCGATGGTGCGTTCCTTCTGGCGCATCGCCAAAGTAAGAAGTTTTCGGTTTGCTTCCAACAGACGATCCTCGGCGGCATCAATCAATGCGCTGAGGCCGCTGTTCGCAGGCAACTGCGCAAGCCGGTCCACTACAATTTGGCTCGCGACATCACCGGCAGCATGACCCCCCATGCCATCCGCTACTGCCCACACTCCCAGATCTGGGCGGTTCAGGAAGGCATCCTCATTGGTCTTGCGCACCGCACCGACGTTGGTGATACCAAAGGAGTTCCAGTGCAATGCGGGCGCGGGTTCTTTCATGCCGTGATACCTTGAATTGTGTGTTCCGTGAGTGGGCAGCGATGGTGGACGGATGCCCCACCTTGGCGGCAACATGTTACATAACCGTAAACCATGCTTGTAGCCTGCGGCCAGCAGGCTATTGTGTATCGGGGGGGCTATTGCCCTAATTGCCCATATATCCATGTGGGGTTATGGGCAGGTCCCGGACCTAATCTTACATAATTGTTGCCAACCCAGGGGTGGTCACGCTATCTTAGCGCCGTCCCCTACGTCGTTGACACCATAACCAGCCACGGCTGGATTCGATGCAGTGGCACCCTGTGCATATTGCTAACGTGCTGCCGGCGCGCAGTGATTTCGGGAACAACTCCAGAAGGTCCCTGATGACGGCTAGCCTATTTCGTATTTCTGCATTCCGTAACTGGTCCTTAAAGTTGCTGCTTGGCGTATTGCTGCCAAGCATGGTCTTGGCCGCCCCCCCTGTGCCGCTACCACCACCGCTACCGGGTGGTGCGCAGCCAGGCGGCGCACAACCTATCGTGCCACCGCCGATCCTGCCGCTTCCGGAAACCAACCTGCAAATCAATATTCCTCCTGTCGTGGAACGACCGTTGGAAACCAGGCAAGGTGCGAGAGTATTTGTCAGGAAATTCATCATCACCGGTGTAATCGGGGATCGCAGTAGCGGCATTATCCCGGAGGAAGTGCAGAAGGCAGTGGATAGACGTTTCTCACAGATCAAAGCGTTGGTTGAGAAACAACTGCAGCGAGTAGAATATCGCCAGACCCAGAAACCACAAGAATTCTCTTCGAAAGAGCACAAGCAAATAGCCCGGTTTATGCAAGGCAAGGTGAAAGCAGAATCACCTGAAATGCAGAAAAAAGCGTATCAGCAGTTTATCCGGCAGTTGCAACTTGAACACTTGGCTCACCTTCGTGGATTGACAATTGGTGAACTACAGCAGATTGCGAATGTGGTAACAGAGTATTATCACCAGCGCGGCTATTTCCTCGCACGCGCAGTGATTCCGGCGCAGGAAGTCACTGATGGCATTGTGCATATCCGTGTGCTTGAAGGTCGTCTGCATAAAGTTGTAACCGTCGGTAACAAGCGTTACTCAAGTGCACTGTTAGCAAGGCCATTTAAATCCATGATCGGTAACTTGGTAACGGTGAAGCAGAGTGAGAATGCATTGCTTACCCTGGCGCAATATCCCGGGTTGAGTGCATTCGGGGTATTCAGACCAGGTGATTACGTTGGTACCACTGATATGGTTATCAACGTGCAGCAGGAGCGTCCTTATGATGCAAGCATACGCATGGATAATGAAGGAACGGCATTTACCGGGCGACGTCGTCTTATTGGTACCTTTGACTGGAACAACCCAACTGGCGATGCGGATCTTCTCAGGGTTACGGCACTGAAGACATTTTCACCTGAAAACTCCATTTTCGGCGATATTCGTTACGAGCATCCATTCTACAACCCTGAAAATACAATAGCTGTGGATGTAAGCCGGAACTCATTCAATGTTACCGGCTCCGGAATAACCCCAGGTACTATCGGCGGCATATCTAAAATAGCAACATTGTCGCTGCAGCGCGCATTTTTACGCTCACGTGAGCAAAACATCATCGGTACGATTGATTTGAGCCGCAAGCAGGCTGATACCCAATTTCTTGGCAATGTCGTCGGACGTGACAATCTTGCGGTACTGGGATTCCAATTGAATTATGATTCCATCAACCCATCCCTTGGCATCATCACTACCAGTTCCATCCGTCTGGAACGCGGACTTCCAGGCGTGCTGGGTGTGCCGAGTAACTCGGCGATTGAGAACAAGCAAGTTTTTCCGCCCCCCAGCCGGTTTGGAGGCAATGGCCAACCGGCACTGCCGAGCTTCACGCGCCTGACAGTCCATTATCAACTGTTCAAGAGCCTGCCTTACAACCAGTCAATGTTATTTCGCCTGGATGGTCAGTACTCACCTGATATATTGACATCGCTGGAGCAATTCGTGATTGGCGGACCCGATAGTGTGCGTGCCGTACCCACCTCGCAATTCCTGACTGACAAGGGAGTGTTCGGTTCACTGTCGTACAGTGTCCGTGCTCCGGGCTTTGCGGACAAAGCCGCATTCGGGGGATTTACCTGGGGGCAAGTGTTGCGCTTCAGTATTTTCAGCGATGCTGCCGTCGGTATTTTGAATAACCCGGTAAATCCCAATACCAAGCGTATCGCGGTGGAAGGCAATGGCATCGGCATTGAATTCATCTGGCCTGGCAAGTTCACGGCTGACCTGCAATGGGCGCACCTGAACGGTGGGGCGCGGCCCGGTGCGACGATCTATGACCCTACGGCCATCCGCAGCGCCTCCCAGCTGTGGGCTGACGCGACCTTCAGTTTTTAAGCTAAACTGTATTTAACGATATATCGGGTCCGGGCAGCCTACATAGAATGATGAGGGATGGCATGCGGCGAGCAGCAGAACCCGCAATGGGGCAGGTACAACCAATGCATCACCCCAGACTGGACCGCAGGGTCATCGGTCTGCTGCTGGCGTGTCTCGCCGTGGCTGCCAATTCCGCAGTGGCCGGCCCTCAAGGCGGGCAAGTGGTCGCCGGTCAGGGTGATATTTCCAATCCCACCTCCACCACCACGCTCATCAATCAACAGTCGAATCGTCTGGTGATTGATTGGACAAGCTTCAATATCGCCTCCAATGAAACGGTGCAGTTCGATCAGCCATCCGTTTCCGCCATGGCGCTGAATCGCATACTCGACCAGAACCCCAGCCAGATATTCGGCAGCATCATTGCCAACGGCCAGGTTTACCTGCTCAATCCCAATGGCATCATCTTTGGTAAAACTGCCATAGTAAATGTGGGCGGATTGTTCGCCACCGGTCTTAATATCAGCAACAGCGATTTTATGAGCGGCAATCTCAAGTTTGCCGCACCCGACGGTCAGGATGGTGGTTACATCGTCAATCACGGCGTGCTGCAGGCGGCCGATGGCGGTTCCATCAACCTTATCGGCAGTAGCGTTCTCAATGACGGCATCATCATCGCCAATCTCGGTCAGGTAAATCTGGCAGCCGGTTCCGCCGTCACGGTGGATTTCAACGGTGATGGCCTCATGCAATTCCAGGTTACCGGTGCTGTGCTGCATAAAATGGTGAATGCCCAGACTGGGGCGGCGATTACTAATGCAGGCAAGATTGAAGCGAATGGCGGCACGGTAGTGATGACCGCGGCAGTGGCTGAACAGGTACTGATGCAAGCCGTGAACAACAGTGGCATCGTGCAGGCAGCCGGTATTCAAAACAAAAGCGGCCACATTTATCTTACCGGCAGCGGCGGTGACGTGATCAACAGTGGCACCCTGAATGCCAGCAGCGCCAGCGGCAACGGTGGCAGCATCACATTACAGTCCACCGGCACCACGGAATTGCGCGGCAACGCCTCTGTGAACGCCGCGTCCGCTGTCAGCACCGGCGGCAGCATACAGATTCTGGGCAATCAGGTCGGGGTGCTGGATCGAGCCAGCGTGAATGCCTCCGGCGCCCACGGCGGTGGCACGATTCTGGTAGGCGGCGACGAGCATGGAGCGCCAGGAGTTCAAGCCGCTTCCGCCACCGTGCTTGGGCAGAATGCCTCACTGACCGCTAATGCAACGACCAGTGGCAACGGTGGTGAGGTGGTCCTCTGGTCCAAGAATTACACCGGTTTTTATGGACATATCAATGTACAAGGGGGCATGCAGGGCGGCAACGGCGGGTTTGTGGAAACCTCAAGCCGCGGAAATTTGCAGGTGGGCGGTACGGTAAATGCCACCGCGCCAGCGGGGCCATCGGGAACCTGGCTGCTGGATCCACAGGACGTGAACATCACCAATGTGAGCCCGACCAGCGGCGGCACGTTCAGTACCGGCACCTATACCCCGTCGAGCGGCAACCCCGGCAACGTGTATGTAGGTGATATCACCACTGCGTTGGCGGGCGGTACCAATGTCACCATCACCACCACCTGCAGCACCTGCGGCGGCAACGGCGATATCACTGTCACGACCCCCATTTCCGGCTTTATCGTAGGGGGCAGCGGTACGGCAAACCTCGCTCTGCAGGCCAGCGGCAGCATCAATATTCAATCAGGGACGGGTATTGCTCCTACCGCCGGTACGCTGAATGTGTCATTGATTACCAATGCCAGCGGTCTGAGCTGTGGTTCCACTGCTTGCGGTATCACTGTCAGCGCGCCTATCACTACCAACAACGGCAGTTTCACCGCCCAGGCCACCGGCACCAATGCCGGGGCAGTGGTGGTGGGTGCGGCAGTCAATACGGGCACAGGGGCGATCACGCTTCAGGGCAACGGTGTCAACGACAGCGGCGGTGCCGGTTCTCTACTGCAGTCAGTTGGCGGCGGAACAGTGAGCCTGGTTTCCGCAGGTGCGTCGATATCTCTGACCAGCGCCAGCACCAGTCTTTCGGGGGCCATCACTGCCAGCAACAGTGCAGGCGGCGCAGTCACCCTGACTAACGCAACCGCGACACAACTGGGAAATGTGACCCTGGGTACCGGCGCGCTCACGGTGAGCGGCACTGGCATCACCCAGGTGGGTGGAACTGCCATCACCCAGGCGGCAGGCGGCGGGGCCGCGACCTTCAACGGCGGAGCGGGGCCGATCAGCCTGGGCAACGCCAATACGCTTACTGGTGTGGTGGCGCTCAACAACAGCGGCGCCAACGCCGTGAGTCTGACCAATACGGTGGCCACGCAACTGGGGGCGAGCGCCGTGGGCGGCAGTCTGAGCGTGACCTCTAACGGTACCCTCACCGAGAGCGGCACACTTACTGTGACGGGGGCGGCAACTTTCACGCAGAACTCCACCGTTTCAGGCAATCAGGACATCCTGCTGGGAAGTCAGGCCAACGATTTCCAGGGCACCACCACATTTGCAGCTGGTGTGGGGGCCGGCATCGGCACCCTCAGCTTACGCAACGTTGATGCACTGGCCACCTTCCCGACGTTATCTTCGGTGCCGGTAAATCTGACGCTGATATTCAACGCTGCCGGCGTGAGCATCCCGCTTACTGGGCTATCGCTTACCGGCAACCTGTCCATCACTGCGGGTGGCGCCATCGGCCAGAACGGAACGCTGAGCGTTGGTGGCGTTTCAAACTTCGCGGCCGGATCCAATGGCATCACGTTGAGCAATGCCGGCAACAATTTCACCGGTGCGGTGACCCTGAGCAACAGTGGCGCCAACAATGTCACCTTGAACAACGGCGCCAATCTGCTGACGCTGGGCGGTGCATCGAGTGTCGGCACCGGGACCTTGACGCTGACCAGTGCCGGGATCGTCGAAGGCGCCGGAGCAACCATCACGCAGGCGGCGGGTGCGGGTGTGGTGAACATTTCTGCCGGAGCCGGGATCATTGCCCTGGGCAATGCCAA
>JAKAXB010000023.1 GCA_021816765.1 Natronospirales bacterium
GAGACCGGGGTCTTCACCTTGTAGGTGGAGCCGATGAGCATGTCCGGCCGCTCCAGCTTCTCGTGCATGCGGATGACTTCGGCCTTGGGACGCTTCTCGGCGATGATCTTTTCCACCGGCTTGGAGGCCACCGCCAGGGCCGCGGCCTTGACCTCGGCTTTCTCCGCATCCGCCGCCGCCGCTTTGGAGGCAAGCTCCTCGGGTTTCTGCACCGCGTATTTCACGATTTTCTTTTCGATCTTGATGGTCATCTCTGCAACTCCTCCGCCGTTCCTTGAGGGACGGTGGTTTCCTTCCGGTTCTCTTGGCCTTGATGTCGAGGCGCTGTTTCAAAACTCAATGCTGCCCAGGCACTGCTTCGTTCGTGCCGCACCTTCGGCTGCGCTTCGCTCAGGGCGGACGCTTCAGGGTTTCCTCACAGGCGTCCGAAGTATCCCTCCTTCATGGCATCAAACAGGTTCGCCGCCGTATGCATCTCGCCGTCGTATTCGATCTCCTCGTCGCCGCGTGCTTCCACCACGGTGCCGTCCTCCAGCGTGAACTTGTAAATCGTGTTCTTCAGATCCTGTTCCCGGACCAGCACCCCCTGGAACGCCTCGGGGTTGAAGCGGAAGGTGGTGCAGCCCTTGAGGCCCTGCTCGTAGGCGTACAGGTAAATGTCCTTGAAGTCCTCGTAGGGGTAATCCGTGGGCACGTTGGCGGTCTTGGAGATGGAGGAGTCCACCCACTTCTGCGCCGCCGCCTGGATGTCCACGTGCTCCCTGGGCGTGATGTGGTCCGCGGTAATGAAATACTCCGGCAGCCGTTCGTCCGGTTTCTCCGAAAGCGGCATGGCACCGGGATTCACCCGATGCCGGTAGGCCAGGAGCTCGAAGGAGTACACGTCCACCTTCTCCTTGCTCTTCCTGCCCTCGCGGATCACGTTGCGGAAATAGTGGTGCGCGAAGGAGGGCTCAATGCCGTTGCTGGCATTGTTGGCCAGCGACAGCGAGATGGTGCCGGTGGGCGCGATGGAGGTATGGTGGGTGAAGCGCGCACCGGTTTTCGTGAGCGCCTCCACCAGTTGCGGCGCTACCTCCGCCACGCGCTGCATGTAACGGCTGTAGCTGGCGTGCAGGTCCTTGCCCTGGATGGTGTCGCCCACCTTCCAGCCGTCACGTTTCATTTCGGGGCGCTTGCGCAGCATCTCCGCGCTGACCTCGAACTCCTCCAGCATAATGGGGGCGGGGCCTTTTTCCTGCGCCAGTTCCAGCGCCTCCTCCCAGCCGGCGATGGCCATTTCGCGGGACACGTCCTCGGTGAATTTCACCGAGGGGGCCGAGCCGTATTTCATGCGGAGCAGGGTGAGGGTGGAACCCAGACCCAGATAGCCCATGCCGTGACGGCGCTTGCGCAGGATCTCCTGGCGCTGGCGCTCCAGCGGCAGGCCGTTGATCTCCACCACGTCGTCCAGCATGCGCGTGAACACCCTCACCACTTCGCGGTACTCGTCCCAGTCGAAGCGCGCATGCTCGGTGAAAGGCTCGCGCACGAACTGGGTGAGGTTCACCGAACCAAGCAGACAAGAGCCGTAAGGCGGAAGCGGCTGCTCTCCGCATTGTCCTGTTACCAATCCGTTGAAAACGACGGTGTTGTGATCCTGCTGCGTTGTATCAAACACCGCTTCACGGCCGACGGGGATGATCTCTGCAAGGCGGCTCACGAACTTACGCCGCTGCTGCAGTAACTTATCTTTAACCCATTCGCGGTATTTCGCATTCTTATAATCGAGTAAGAAACCGACTTCGCGCATGAAAGTCTCGCGAGATTCGCCATCAATAATCAACTCATAGTTGGCTTTGCACTGATATTCCCGGCTTCCGCCTTTGCCATCCGGCAACAACCGCATGCTGGCTTTGCGACGCTGATGGATGCGACAGAAAACGCCCAGATTCGCCAGTAATACTTGCACATCTTTGAGCAAGCTCGGATAGCTGGATGACAGCCGTATTGAGCAACTCATGCCGTTGCCCGACACGTTCACGGTCCCATCGGTCTGGAACAGACCGCGCAGATAGGCCTTGACGCACTCCTCCGAACCGCGCCAGACAACTTCCGGCACGCGCAATTTGGACTCGGCCGTGAACCCGAAATGATCGAGGATTCTCGCCAGCAACGCCGAACGGATAAAGACCATATTCCTTTCGGCCATGGCCACCGGTGCGGCCGCATAGTCGCGCACGCTGCGTGCTGTTCCGGCAATCAGTGCATTCACATAAGCGCAAACCTGTGAAGCCAATATCTGGTCTTGCCCCCAGAAATTGATCACCACAGCCTGCTGGCCTTTGCCGCGGTTGGTGAAATGGCCATCACCGGTGATCAAGCCCAACAACAGGCCCAGTTCTTTTGAGCCTTCGCGGCCGAACTGGCCCTTGCCTGACTGCACCAGGAGTTTGTCGCCTGGCTTGAGGTCACGCAGCTTGATTTTGCCGCGCTGGGTGTAGAAATCGTGCCACTCGGTCGCCTTGATCTCGTAGCCGTCCTCGGTAACTACGCGATATACGTACGCTTCCCGCGCGGTCATGAATGCCGGCTTGGCGCGGCGCACCGCGGTACCGTGTTGCGATTCGCCCAAGGCACGCCGGTCCACGGTGACCTCAAGCGGCGCACCGCTCGCGCACAGATCGCCGATTTGAACCATGCCGTACTGGGTAGCGAGGCGCGTGTCCGCCGTGACGCAAGGATTGGTGGCGCGGATGTTTTCGCACCACCAGTTGTTGTTCATTTCGTTGACCTTGTCTATGAGCACGAAGCCGGGCTCGGCGAAATCGTAAGTGGAGGCCATGATCATGTCCCACACGCGCCGCGCCGGCAGGGTCTTGTAGATCTTGCAGGCCACCAGCCCCGCGGCGTTGGTGAGGTAGCCCTCGGTCACCGGCCACTCGCGCCAAATCACCTTCGAGGCGTCCTTGAGATCAATGCCATCATCATCCGCTTCTTTCTGTTTCAGCGGGAAGGCCAGCTTCCACTCCGCATCGGCCTTCACCGCCTCCATGAATTCGCGGGTCACCAGCAGCGACAGGTTGAACTGCCGCAGACGCCCGTTCTCGCGTTTGGCGCGGATGAAATCCAGCACGTCCGGATGGCCCACGTCGAAAGTGCCCATCTGCGCGCCGCGCCGCCCGCCGGCGGAGGACACGGTGAAGCACATCTTGTCGTAGATATCCATGAACGACATGGGGCCGGAGGTATAGGCGCCGGCGCCGGCCACGTAGGCGCCGCGCGGACGCAGCGTGGAAAATTCATAGCCAATACCACAGTTGTGAATGACCACCAGTCCGCCGTTGCCGGCCAGATAATTGTTGTGGCCTTCCACGTGGAAGTCATAGAAGGTTTCCGGGAGCGGCAGATTGCGGCGGATGGCGTCCACCGGCCGCAGCTTGCGCGCCAGGGAAATGAGCGGCTGGAGCGTGGGAAAGCGCGCTTCCCAGCGGTCCAGCCAGATGCGGCTCACCACATCCTTCAGGTGATGGCCGTGATAGAAGCCCAGAGCCTGTCGCTCCGTGTGGGAGAGCGCTGTGCATTCCGCAGCCAGCGCCTCACGCAGTGCCAGTGGCACGCGGTAATGGTCGTACTGGCCCGAACGGGTTGCGTATTCAACCATTCGCCCGCGCTTGCCGCTGTCGGCCATGTACTCGACCACACGCATCAGGAACGCGGAGTCGGAAATTTTCAGCATCACGCCGCAGTCGTGTATTTCATGGCCGTTGAGCAAGTGACTGCGCGGCTTGCACACGGTGATGGCGCCGTGCACGCCAAACAGCCCCAGCAGCGCCTGCAACTCCCCGGCGAAAGCGGGGTTCCGCATGGCGATGATCGCGCTGCCGCGCTCGCATTCCACGGTTCCATCGGTATCAATCAGCCCCGCCAGGAACGGCAGGAAATGCCTTTCCGGCTCGGACTGGATCCAGGCGGGAACGCGCAGCGCGGCGCTCTTGGCGCCGATTTGATGATCAATCAATTCCGCGGCCCGGCTCGCGGCAAAACTTGCCACGGTGTAATCCCACACCGGCGTGCCGGCGGGAGTTGCAGCCGCGACCACGCGCGCTCTGGCGCCGCAGAACTCGCGAAAAAAACCCGCGTAGCGCTCCACCACCTCGCGTTCGGCGGCGCGGATTTTGAACACCAGCCGCGCACCCAGCACCCGGGCACGCGCCGCCCAGGCCCGTCGCGCGGGGCGGTAGCGCATGGATTTCTCACAGGCGCTGCCGTCGCCCAGATGTGCGCCGGCAAACCAGGCGGACAGCGTCGTGTCGGCATCCGCCTGCCAGGAAAAACTGTGCTGCACCAGTGCATCCTCGCGGCGGACTTCGTCCGCGCGCACATAAATCAATGCGCCGTCCCGGTACACCAGCACCGGATGTTTCATCGAGGTTTTCAGGGAAACGCCGTTGGCGACGATTTCGATATTGTCCGCACGCGGTACCTGCACGGTCAGATGCTTGAGGATCGGCCGCATCTCGAAGCGGCCGCTGTCCCGGTCAAAGCTCAGAATTTCCCGATGACTCTCGGTCACCGCCTGCTCGACCTGGACCAGCCCGCGCTCGGTGCGCACCCAGGTGCCGGGGGCCACGCAACCCGCCTTCAAGGTGAGCCCCGCCTCGTGGACCTTGTTGAGGATGTCGTCCATGGAATCGCGGATGGTGCCGGAGACGGTGCAGTTGATGGTGGAGGTGGCCGGTTTGTGTGCCAGGGCGCCGGCATTGGAGGTAATGCGGCCGGCCGGAATGGCGCCGCGGCGCAACGCCCACAGGAATTTTTCATACCAGAGTTCGCGCTTCTCGGGCGCTTCCACATCCGCCAGGGCGCGGGCCACGCGCTTCCAGGTGTCATCCACGGCCGCGTCAAGAATGCTGCCGTCCTTGGCCTTGAGACGGTACTTCTTGTCCCAGATGTCGTAAGACGCTTCCTGCACGGGTATCTCGGTCACAGTGTCGCCGGCGACTTTAAGCACAGTATTCATAATGGCGTCAGTCCTGCATGTTTTCTATTCGTTCTTGGCTGGAAAGCTGCTCGGGCCTGCGCCGTGAGGGCCCGCAGGCTGCATGGATTCTGCATAACTTGTGGGAAAGCTGGGGACGACTCACCACAACATCTTGTGCTGGAGGTTCCCGGCAACACCCCAGATAAGCCTAGACCGCGGTTCCGGTTTTGTCAAATATGTTTAGTCTTATATTTCAATGACTTAAAAGACGCAACTCAACCGTGTTCGAGCTGCTGCACAGGTCGAACCGATTAAGAAGAGCAGGCACAACATCTAGGGTGACGGGAGTAAATCACAAATGTCCGCACATGGGAAGCACCACCCTCCGCCGCGCTGAATTCCGGCCGTCGCCCGAGATCGGCTCTTGAGAAATGCGCCGCCGCCCCTACCTAAGAGACAACCGAGACGCATCTCAATTTGGAGGAACCCACATGAACCTGATCCGTTATGAACCCTGGAATCTCGTGAGCCAGCTGCACAATGAAATGAACCGGCTCTTCGACCGCAACCTGGGCACGCTGGACGGCGACGCGAGCCTGGCGGCCACCGACTGGGTACCGGCGGTGGACATCAAGGAAGAACCCGAACGCTTCGTCATCCATGCCGACGTCCCGGGGGTGGACCCCAAGGAGATCGAAGTGACCATGGAGGACGGCACCCTCACCATCCGCGGCGAGCGCAAGAGCGAATCCCGCGAGGAACGGGACGGCTTCCGCCGCGTGGAACGCGTCAGCGGCCAGTTCTTCCGCCGCTTTACGCTGCCGGACACGGCGGACTCCGAGGGCATCAGCGCCCGCGGCAACCACGGCGTGCTGGAAGTCATCATTCCGAAGCAGGCGAAGGTGCAGCCGCGCCGCATCACGGTGAAGGCTTCGTGAACAAACCGTAATGTTCCCCGTCCGGAGGCGGGGAACTTTCTTTTGCGGGCCCTGGTCTGTAACCCTTGCCGCCATTGCTCCGCCTCTCCCCAATGGTTCTCACCTCCGGCGGACATGGCGGCAACTTTAAAGAATCCTCCACCAGGGGTATATATTCATAACTGCGCACAGGCAGCGCCGGGAAAGCGGCCTGCAGGCATCCGACCACAAGAGGGATGATCATGAAACGTCTTACGATTCTCGCAGCCGCCTTCTGCGCGGCCTTTCTGCTCACTGACCCGTTCATCGCATCCGCCCACATGACGCCGCCTTTCGTCGCCGGGCAACCGGTGCCGACGCTCGCGCCCATCGTCAAGCGCGTGGCCCCGGCGGTGGTGAACATCTCCACCAGCGGCCATGTCACCATACAGCAGAATCCGTTCTTCAATGACCCGTTCTTCCAGCAATTCTTCGGCATGCAGGGCATGCCCATGCAGCAGCAGTTCCAGGCGCTGGGATCGGGCGTAATCGTGGATGCCAGGCACGGTTACATCCTCACCAATAACCACGTGATCGCGCACGCCGACAAGATCACCGTAACGCTGTACGACAAACGCAGTTTCCCGGCCAAAGTCGTCGGCCGCGACCCGGACACGGACCTGGCGGTGCTGCAGATCAAGGCCAATGATCTCACGCAGATTCCGCTGGGAAATTCCGCCGCCCTGCAGGTAGGTGACTTCGTCATCGCCATCGGCAATCCCTTCGGTCTCAGCCACACGGTGACGGCCGGTATCGTGAGCGCCAAGGGCCGCGCCCAAGTGCAGGACGGCAAGTATTCCGACTTCATCCAGACCGATGCCGCCATCAACCCCGGCAATTCCGGCGGTGCACTGGTGAATCTGGAGGGCCAGTTGGTGGGTATCAACACCGCCATCCTCTCCAAGAGCGGCGGCAACATCGGCATCGGCTTCGCCATCCCCATCAACATGGCGAAGGACGTGATGGCGCAGCTCATCAAGTACGGCAAGGTGGAGCGTGGCATGCTGGGCGTGGAAATCGAAGACCTCACGCCGCCGCTGGCCAAGGCACTGGACATCCCGCAGAACCAGGGCGCCCTGGTCACGCAGGTCGTGCCGCATTCCCCCGCGCAAAAAGCCGGCATCAAACCAGATGACGTGATCGTGAACGTGAACGGCAATCCGGTCAGCGGTGCCGCCGACCTCAGTAACAGCATCGGCGTCATGCGCGTGGGCACGCCACTCACGCTGGGCGTGATCCGCAACGGCAAAACCCTCACCATCCATGCCACCATCGGCAAACAGCAATCCGAGCAGGCGGGATCCGCCGCGCATCCGGAGTTGCGCGGCATCATCGTAAGCGACCTGAGCGAGGGCTCGCCGCTCTACGGTCAGGTGAAAGGTGTGCTGGTGACCGGTGTGGCACCGAACAGCGAAGCCTTCCTGGCGGGTCTGCGCCCGGGCGACGTGATCACCGCCGTGAACCGCGAGTCGGTGTCCAACGTCGGGGAATTCCGTCGCGCACTCAAGAGCATCGGCGGCGCGGTGGCGTTGCGCATCCGCCGCGGCGACCAGGCGTTCTTCGTGGTGCTCGGCAACTGACGGGCCGCCATGCGGCCGCAAGCCAAGGGCCCCTCACGGGGCTCTTGGTTTTTATGTCAGCGCAGGTATCGGTCAATAATACGCACGCAGCATGAGCAGGTAGTCGCTTTCCCTGGCAGTCGCATTCACGCCCGCGCCCACGCTCATGTGCGCCGACAAGGCATACAGCACACCGAACTCGCCGCTCACCCGGTGGGCAAGCTCGTTGTTATGCTCGACGCGCGCCAGTGCGTAAAGCTCCCAGTTATCGTGCATCAGCACGCGCATGCCGAAAGCGGCGCCGAAGCCGTGGTCCTGCGCTCCCGCACCGGTTGATGGTGTGCGGAAGGCAGTCGAAAGGGCGGGTGCGGCCATGCCATCCGGGCTGATGCCGATGTGATTCCAGCCGACGCGGGCGAACAGGCTATAACCGGCGCGGACCGTGCTGTTGATGCCCACGCCGAAAGCATAGCGACGGCCCAGGAAGGAGGCGAAATCGTACTGCGCCGCACCCGCATACAGGAACGCGTTGCCGCTCAAGGCATAGCTCAGGCTGAAGCGGGTGCCGCGGCCATCCGCGCCGGTTTGCGGATGGGCATCAAAACCCGCCCAATCCACGTAGGAGTAGCTCAGGCCGCCGGCGCGCGCACTCGATGCAAACAACACCCCCAGCAAAGCCCCCGTCGCAAGAACCGCATAGAAGCGCCGCATTATGTCTGCTCCTTCAAATATAAAACTGCACGACCGCCCCCACCCCCCGGCGGTGAGCTATACCTGAGTGTGCGGAATGGGCCGGTATCAACCCATTTCGCAGTAAAACGTTCACCAGGAGATTCTCCCATGCACATCACCAACAAAACCATCCTTGCGGCAGTGTGCTTCACCCTGTTGCTCGGCAGCGGCATGGCGCGCGCGCAACAGGCCGCCGGCGCCTCGACTGCCATGCCGGCCACGCCGGCAGCAAGCGCTTCCACAGCGGCCGCCCCGGCGCCCGCGGCCACCGCGAAAGTCACGCACGCGCAATTCACCACCGCCGTCAAGAACCGCGAACCCACCGATCACGTGACCCGTCTCGACAACAGCCACCACACGATCTTCTTCTTTACCGACCTGCAAGACGCCGCCGGCCAGACCATCACCCACCGCTGGCAGTACCGCGGCAAGACCATGGCGGAAGTGAAATTCGCACCCAAGGCGAACCGCTGGCGCGTATGGTCAAGCAAGACGCTCCTGCCGGATCAGACCGGTACCTGGACGGTGGAAGTGGTGGACGGCAGCGGCAATGTGCTTGCGTCCAGGTCCTTCGATTACACCCCGGTGCAGGCGGCGGCTACGCGCGCCACCCACAAGGTGCAACCGCAGGCCACCCACAAAGTCCCGAATACCGCCGGCATGACGCCCGCACCGGCTGCCTCCACCCACGGGGGCGGCGGTTAATCGTCAGCACTGGCATGCGGCGGACAGAAACGGGGCTGGACGACCGGCCCCGTTTTTCATCCGATCCACACCGTCTTCACATTGGTGAACTCGTGGATGCCGTGGCGCGCGAGTTCGCGGCCATAGCCGGAGTGCTTGACGCCGCCGAAGGGCAGGCGCGGATCGCTCTTCACCAGGCCGTTCACGAAGGCGCTGCCGGATTGCAGGCGGCGCGCGAATGCCTCACCACGCCGTGTATCACGCGTCCATACACTGCCGCCGAGGCCGTAGGGACTGCCGTTTGCGACCTGGAGTGCTTCCTCCTCATCGCGCACCCGGATGACCAGGGCCACGGGACCGAACAATTCCTCGGTCCAAGCGCGCATGCCGGGTTTGACGCCATCGAGGATCGAGGCCGGGTAGAACGCACCCTGGCCCGGTAGGGGTTCGCAACCCAGCAGGGCTTTTGCACCCCTGGCGAGTGCGTCCTGCACTTGCTCATGCAATGTGTCGCGCAGATCGAAGCGCGCCATGGGTGCAAGCGTGGTGCGTTCGTCCAGGGGATCACCGTGCGTGAGTGCTTGCGCACGCGTCTTGAATTCCCTGAGGAATGCCTCGGCAATACTCTCCGCCACGATGAAGCGCTTGGCGGCGATGCAGCTCTGACCGCCGTTCTGGTAACGGGATTTCGCGCCCACTTCCGCGGCTTTCGCCAGGTCCGCATCTTCCAGCACCACGAAGGCGTCGGAACCGCCCAGCTCCAGCACGCATTTCTTGAGTACCTCACCCGCTTGCCTGGCGACCGCGCGGCCGGCGCGCTCGCTGCCGGTCAGCGTGACCGCGTGCACGCGTGTGTCCTTGATGACGCTCTCCACCGCCGGTACACCGATCATGAGCGTCTGCAATACGCCCGCGGGACAGCCGGCTTCGCGGAACACTTCCTGCAGCGCCAGCGCACAGCCGGACACGTTGTCGGCGTGCTTTAATATCATGGTATTGCCGGCCACCAGCGCCGGCGCCGCGGCACGGATCACCTGCCAGAAGGGGAAATTCCACGGCATGATGGCCAGCAGCGTGCCGAGCGGCTGATGGGCCACGTAGCTCTTCGCGGCATCCGTCTGTGCCGCTTCGTCGGCAAGCAGATTAGCGGCTTCATCGGCGTAGAATGTGCAGCAGCGCGCGCACTTCTCGATTTCCGCACGCGCTTCGACGATGAGTTTGCCCATCTCGCGGCTCATGAGTGCGGCGTACTCGTCGCGATGCCCGAGCAGCACCTCGCTGGCACGCCGCAACAGCGCGGCACGTTCGCCGAGCGCGCGGGTATTCCACGCGGGTGTTGCGGCGGCGGTCATCGCCAGCGCCTTTTCAAGACGCGCCGCGTCCCAGGCCGGATATTCCCTGAGCTTTTCGCCGCTGGCGGGATTGATACTGAGGAAATTCATGACGCCCTCTTTGAATGTGCAGTACGCGGCAGGTAGGACCGGTGAAAAACAGCACCGTTCCTGAAGGTCAAGGATAGCAATGAAATTCCGCTTCGCGATGACCTGTCCGGGCAGGCGTGCCGTGCTGCGCCTGCCCGCCATTTTCCTGCTGGTCTGCGTCATTCCCGCCGCTTTCGCTGCGGACCGGACGACGCCGCGCGCCGAGTTCAAACAGGCCTGGGCGGCGGCAAAAACGGGCGATCTGGCGACGCTCACTCCCTATCTCAACAAGCTCTCCGGTTATCCGCTGTATCCCTACCTGCGCTACGCCTATCTGAAAAACACGCTGGATCAGCAGCCCGCGGGGGCGCTGGAAGCCTTCCTGAAGGAAGATGCCAGTCTGCCGGTGGCCGAGGATCTGCGCCAGGCCTGGCTGCTGAATCTCGCCGGGCACGCGGACTGGAACGCCTTCCTCGCCCAGTACCGCGATGAAACCTCGCCGGCATTGCGTTGCGCGGCGGTGAGCGCACATCTGCTGGCGGGCGATGAACAGGACCGCGACGCGTGGATTGTGGCGGCGCAACATCTGTGGCTGGTGCCTTACACGCAACCGGACACTTGTGCAGCGGCTTTCCGCTATCTGCACGCCCATCACCGCATCACCAACGACATGGTGGTGCGGCGTGTGCAACTGGCGCTGCAGGCGAGCCAATACGCGCTCGCACGGCAATTACTGCCGCAGCTCGACGCCGTGGACCGCCCCTGGGCGCATATCTGGCTCGACATGGCGGCAGACCCCGCGCACAGGCTCGACACCATGCAGGTGCCGGACGAGCCGCGTTTCCAGAGGATGCTGTTAAACGGTGTGCGTTTGGTGGCGCGCACCGATCCCGCGCGCGCGCGCCACCTTTGGACACGGCTTTCTCATCACTATCACTTTGCCTACGACGACGCCCAGGCCATGGAGGTGCATCTCGCACTGGAATCCGCCTGGAACTATCTGCCGGATGCCTCCGAATTGCTGGCACGGGTGAAGCGCGCCGCTAATCCGCTGGTCACGGAATGGCGCATACGCACCGCGCTACGCAACGGCGACTGGCAGAGCGTGCTCAGCCTGCTGCCGGAGCTGGGGCCGCAGGCGGCGAAGCCCGAATGGCGTTACTGGAAAGCGCGCGCGCTCACCGCCATCGGCCGGATTGACGCCGCCAATGCCATCTACCGGTCGCTTGCCCACGGCATGGACTACTACGCTTTCCTGGCCGCCGACCGCCTGCATCTGCCCTATGCCATCACCCAGCAGCCGAGCCGGCCCGCACCGGAGGTAATCACGCAACTGGCCGAACGGCCCGGTTTTGTGCGCGCCCGCGAACTGTTCCACGCGGACCTGTATGCCTACGCCAATGCCGAGTGGCGGGCGGCGACGGCGCATCTATCCAGACCGGCGCGCTGCCAGGCGGCGCTGCTGGCACGGCAGTGGGGCTGGTACGGGCGCGCCATCCAGACGCTCAGCAACGCCGGCTGCTGGCAGGATTTGACGGTGAGTTATCCCATCGCGTTTGCCGCCACGCTCACCTCACGTGCGCAGCAACTCGACCTGAACCTGCCCTGGGTGTATGGGCTGATCCGTGCGGAGAGTGTATTCCGCCCCAATGCCGTCTCGTCCGCAGGCGCCGTGGGCCTGATGCAGCTCATGCCGGTCACCGGCCAGCAGGTGGCCGCGAACCTCGGCCTGGTGCTGGACAACAGCGATGCCCTGTTGCAACCGGCCACCAACCTCACGCTGGGCAGCGCCTATCTCAGCGAGATGTTGCGGCGTTTCAACGGCAGCGAGCCGCTGGCCACCGCTGCTTATAATGCCGGTCCGCGGCGCGTGAACTCGTGGCTGCCGCAAAACGGCAGCCTGCCGGCGGATGTGTGGGTGGACACCATCCCCTACGTGGAAACCCGCGACTACGTGCGCCGCGTCATGAGCGAGACCGTGATCTTCGACTGGCGGCTGCACGGCCTGCCCGAACGTCTGAGCACGCGCCTCGGCACGATTCCCGGCGATATCACCCTGACCGCGGATAACCGCCGCTCTTGACCGCCCGGCGCGCGCGCAAGAGTATGGGTGCGGTACCCATCAGCGTCGCTCTAGGCATGACTCGATCCAGCGTCTGCATACTCGGCGGTACCGGCTTCGTGGGCCGGCATCTGGCCGCGCGTCTCACGCAAAAGAATTTCGATGTAAAGATCCTGACACGCTCGCGCGCGCGTCATTACGGCCTGCTGGTGCTGCCCAGCGTCACGCTGGTGGAAGCGGATGTACACGATGCCGCCGTTCTCAAGCGCGAGTTCGCGGGCTGCGACGGCGTCATCAACCTGGTCGGCATCCTCAATGAGCGCGGTCACCGCGGCAAGGAATTTCATCGGGTACACGTGGAACTGGTGCGCAAGATACTGGATGCCTGCCGCACCAGCGGCGTATCCCGTCTGTTGCACATGAGCGCACTCAACGCCGGTGAACAGGCCCCGAGTCATTATCTGCGCACCAAGGGCGAGGCCGCTGCGCTGGTGCTCAAGGCGGCGGATGAGCTGCGCGTCACGGTATTCGAGCCGAGCGTGATCTTCGGTGCCGATGACAGTTTCATCAACCGCTTCGCGGCACTGCTGCGAAAAATGCCGGGTGTGTTTCCGCTCGCCTGTGCGCGCGCGAAATTCGCCCCGGTGCACGCAGGTGATGTGGCAGAGGCCCTGGTACGCAGCTGGGATAATCACGCCAGCTTCGGCCGGCGCTACAGCCTGTGTGGTCCCGGGACTTATACCCTGCGCGAATTGGTGTGTGAAACCGCCCACGTGATGGGCCTGCGGCGCGCGGTTATCGGCCTGCCGGCTGCACTATCCTGGCTGCAGGCGGCACTCATGGAATGGCTGCCCGGCAAGCCGTTCTCCCTGGACAATTACCGTTCCTTGAAGCTGGACAGCATCTGCGACCATAACGGCTTTGCCGCCTTCGGCATCGAGCCCGTGTCCCTGGAAGCGGTGCTGCCCACCTGTCTCGGAAACCGGACCGCACAGGCGGAGCGGGAGCGGTTGCGCCGCAGGCACAATCAGGCTGTTTAACCGTGGGTGCTTTTAACCATCAGCTTCTCCAGGGCCGCATGCCGCTGTTTTGCCGGCAGACGCGCCAATCGCTTCACGGCCAGGAAAAATGCCGGCAGATCGTTGTGGTTTTCCGCCAGCAGTGCGCGGAATGCCGGTATCCAGCGCGTGTAGGTGCTGATGATCAGCAGACTGGCATTGTTGAGTGGACCGGCAAAAAAACGGTCGTAACCGGTATCCCGGCCCAGTTGTGGACGCAGCATGCGGTAGTGTTGTTTGAGTTCCGCAAAAATTTCCGCTTTGCGCGCACGCATCGCCGGCGGCGCCAGTCCCGAAGCGTATAACCGCGTCAACTGCTCACGTGTCATGTCCACCAGCTGCACGATCATGTGCCAATGCTGCTGATGCGACTCATACTCGGCGAGTTCCGCCTCACGGCCGCTGGCCTTGAGCCAGCGGCGCACGCCCACGTCCGCCACCAGTACCGCATAGGACTCGTTGAAATCCGCATCGCCCTTTACATACAGCTCCTGGTGGGCGAGCTCGTGAAAAATGAAGTTGGCGAGGGTGGTGTCATCCCAATCGAGCATGCTGGAAAGCAACGGATCATTGAACCAGCCGAGCGTGGAAAATGCCGGTACGCCGCTCACGTACACGTCATCGCCATGCTTCTGCAGGCTGTGCGCGAAGGCTTGTGCATCGCGCTCGTGAAAATAGCCGCGGTAAGGCACGCAGCCGGCAAACAGAAAACACCAGGTGACGGGCCGCAGGGAAAACGGCGGTGTGGCGAACACATTCCAGCTCACGTAAGGACGCTGTAGCGCCACATAAGTCGTGTAACTGCCGTTTTTCGGCAGGCCCAGTTGTTCACTGGCGAACTGACGGATGCGCTGCGCCAGGCGCAATTTCTGCCTGAGGGACGCGGGGGTTTCCGGGTCGGCGATGAGTGTGCGGATGGGCCGGCGATCGGAGAGCAGGCTCAGCTCACCGTGGATGGCCTGACCGTAATAACCGAGTGTGGAACAGCCGCAGAGCAGCAAAAACAGACTTGCGGCCAACAGGCGGCGCGATGGGATGTGGCGGCGACAAGGCATGGGTGTGCTGCGCACGGTGTGTTGCAGGCTGCGTGCAACAGTTTAATACACCGGCATGAGCCGGCGTCCGGCATTTACCCGGCTGCCGGGCCGCGGGTACCATGTGGGCATGAAAATCTATCTGGTCGGCGGCGCGGTGCGCGACAAATTGCTCGGCCTGCCGCTGCAGGAGCGCGACTGGGTGGTGGTGGGTGCGTCGCCCGCCGAGATGACGGCGCGCGGTTTCCGGCCGGTGGGCAAGGAATTCCCCGTGTTTCTGCATCCCGAAACCGGCGAGGAGTACGCGCTGGCGCGCAGTGAGCGCAAGACCGGCCCCGGTTACCACGGTTTCGAGTTCCACAGCACCCCCGACGTGACACTGGAAGATGATCTGCGCCGCCGCGATCTTACTATCAATGCCCTGGCCGAAGACGGACAGGGCGGACTGGTGGATCCCTATCACGGCGGGCGCGACCTTGAGGCGCGGCTGCTGCGGCACGTGTCGCCGGCGTTCGTGGAAGACCCGGTACGGGTGCTGCGGGTGGCGCGCTTCGCCGCACGCTTCGCGCCGCTGGGTTTTCGCGTGGCGCCCGAAACCCTCACGTTGATGCGCGAGATGGTGAGGAACGGCGAGGTGGATGCGCTGGTGCCGGAACGCGTGTGGCAGGAGACGCTGAAGGCGCTCGCAACGCAGCAACCCGCGGAGTTCTTCCAGGTGTTGCGCGCGTGCGGTGCGCTCGCCCGGGTGTTCCCGGCATTGGATCGGTTGTTCGGCGTGCCGCAGCCCGCAAAGCATCATCCGGAGGTGGACACCGGCGTGCACGTGATGCTGGTGCTGGATCAGGCCGCGCGCCTCACGCCGGACACGGCGGTGCGCTTCGCCGCGCTCACCCACGACCTCGGCAAGGGCACGACGCCGCACGAGGTGCTGCCGCATCACTACGGCCACGAAGAACGCAGTGTGAAACTGGTGGAGGCATTGTGCGCGCGGCTCAAGACGCCGCACGAGTACAAAGAACTGGCGATGCTGGTGGCACGCCACCACGGACTGGCTCACCGCGCCGGAGAACTGCGCCCGGAAACGCTGCTCAAGCTTCTCAAGGAATGCGACGCCTTCCGCCGGCCTGAGCGTTTCCGGCAGTTTCTCCTCGCCTGCGAGGCGGATGCCCGCGGCCGCACGGGCTTTGCCGATCGTCCCTACCCGCAAGCCGAGCGGCTGCGCCGGACGCTTGCCGCGGCGGCAGCCGTGCCGGTGCCCGACACCGCGGGACGCACGGGAGAGGAAATCGGCGCGGAGTTGCACGCTGCACGTCTCCAGGCTCTGCGCGAAGCGCTTGAGCACGGCTGAGCACCGGGTTTAACGGTAGTAAACCAAGTTGAAGGTAATGAAGCCCGTTCGCGGCGTATGCGCGGCGTGCGTCACGCCGGTGATGATCTCCATGTCGAAACGTTCGGAGATGGGCGTCTCGAAATCCAGGTCGGTGGTGTAAGCGTAGGTTCCATCTATCGCCGAACGGTCTATCTCATAATCCATGGCGAGCGAGGTCAGACCGAAATCCCGCTCCACGCGGAAGGTGGAGGAGTGACTCAGGAACCCCTGCGACAGGGTCAGCGCCGAACCGGTGAAAAACAGGAGTGCAGTGCGGCGGTTCAACACAGATGGATTGCGGGTGTAATCATGCCGCGTGGTGGAAGCCTCGAACAGCCAGTTGTCAAGGCCGGTGTAATCAATCCGTAAACCCAGCCGTCGGTCGTCGAATTCCACGTTATTCGGGAGTTTGATGCTCACGAACGGGTTGCTGCGGGTATTGAGCGTGATGCGGCGGAACCCCGGCAATACGGTGACCTGCCAGGCGGTGTTCTGCCAGTACAGGTTGGCGTAATAGCTGTTGCTCATGATGTCGCCGGGCTTGCCCCAATGCTGGTAGAACAGGCCGCCTCCCAGGGAGGAGGTGAACTGCTGGTCCACGCCTAGACCCAGTGTATGGGTTACGAGATCGGTGCGGTCTGCGGGAGAACTGGTGTACTCGCTCAGGAAGCTGAGCGTGGTGGCTGCGGATACGGCCCAATTCGCACCGAGCTGCGCGTCGCGATCGTCCGCGGCGTCCACGGACAGGGCACTGTTCAGCATCAAGGAGGATCCACCGCCAGCGCCGCCGTTACTGCCCGAGGTGGCAAGCGCTTGCAGCGGCAGGCCGGCAAGCAGCACCAGTATCCAGACAATCCGTCCCGTGCGGATCGGTCTCACGGTTTCCTCCCCCCGCATCTTCAGCGTGAACAACCGGGATTATTCTAACCGCTCGGATGCCCGCCAGATATCTTCACAGCGTATGCGCGAGATCCCGCAGGGCAAAGCCACGCAGGGGCACAGCCAGCGACCTGGTGAAAGCGATGGCCTTGAAGCGCTCGCCCATCTCTTGCGGCAGCGTGAGGAGTTTCACCTCCCGCGCCTGCCGCCAATCGCCGGCCTCGGCGGCAATGCCGAGAGCCAGCAGGAAATGCGCCTGGGTGGTGTAACCGGCGAGCTCCAGACCCGCCGCCACCGCCGCTTCCGCCGTCGCGGTGAAGTCCACGTGGGCAGTGATGTCCTGCAGACCCACAAAGCGGAATGGATCGTCGTGGGCGCGCTGACGGTAGTGGCACAGCAGCGTCCCCATGGCGCGGTCAGCGTGGTAGTACCCGGCGCGTGGATAACCGTAATCCAGCAGCAGCAGCGCGCCGCGCGCGAGGGTGTCGCCCAGGCTTGCCATGAACGCCGGCAGCCGCGGGCAGATCTCCGATATATAGCCTGGCGGGAATCCCCCGGGCAACGCCACCTCAAGCGCGACAAGCATGCGCTGCAGCAGCAGCGGCGCGGAACGGGTGTCCCAGGCGAAACCGTCGCCGTCATCCACCACCACGAACTGTTCGAAGTCCTTCGCGCCGCGGCGGAAGCGTTCCACCGGCAACGCATCCAGCACCTCGTTGCCCAGGATCACGCCGCTGAACGACTGTGGCAACCGCTCGATCCAGGTGATGTGTTCCCGCCACTGCGGCATGCGCTTTGCGAGCAGCACCTGCTGCCGTTCGCGCAGTTCGGCGCTTACCTCAAGGATCAGATAGCGCTCCGGCAGCCGACCGAGCCGCTCCAGCTCCGCCAGCAGATCGGCCGCCATCACGCCGGAGCCGGCACCGAGTTCCAGAATGTGTCCGCCGCCAATAGCCGTCAGCACCTCGGCGCACTGGCGGGCAAGACAGCGGGCAAAGAGCGGCGAGACTTCGGGTGCGGTGATGAAATCCCCCACCGCACCGAACTTGCGTGCACCAGCGCTGTAATAGCCGAGACCGGGCGCGTACAACGCGAGTTCCATATAGCGCTCGAAGCTGATCCCGCCAGCCGCCGCTTCAATCTCGGCCCGGATCAGCGTCCGCAGGCGTTCGCTGTGGGTCTGCGCCTCGGCCGACGGCGGCGGCAAATCATGCACCGGCTGACGGATGGGCAACACGGATTTCTGCTTTAATGGTGACGGACAACCGCGGGGGAAGGCGCATGCGGAATGATAGCCCAAAGCTCGACGGCAAGACCGCGCTCATCACCGGCGCCGCGCGCCGCATCGGTGCGGTGATCGCGCGGCGGCTGCACGCCGAAGGCATGAATATCGTGCTCCACTACCGCAAGTCCGAGCAGGATGCGCGCGCGCTGTGCGATGAATTGAACGCCGTACGCCGTGATTCCGCCGTTACCGCGCAGGCGGAACTCGCCAATGTCGCGGACTTCGATTCGCTGGTGAAGGCGGCATTGCAGTGGGGCCGCCTGGATTTGCTGGTCAACAATGCTTCTTCCTTTTATCCTACGCCCCTCGGCAAAGTCGGCGAAAGCGACTGGGACGAGCTCATGACGAGCAATCTTAAGGCGCCGTTTTTTCTGTCCCAGGCCGCCGCGGCGCCTCTCAGGAAAAGCCGCGGCGTGATCATCAATATGGTGGACATCCACGGGCGCCGTCCGCTGCGGGAGCACACGGTGTACTCTACCGCCAAGGCGGGCTTGGTCATGCTGACGCTGTCGCTCGCCCGCGAGCTCGGGCCGGAGGTGCGTGTGAACGGTGTCGCGCCGGGCCCGATCCTGTGGCCGGAACGGGGACTTGATGAGGCAACCCGCAGGTCCATTCTCGACAAGACCGCCCTAAAGCGCGCCGGGTCGCCGGAAGACGTCGCCGGCGCCGTTGTGTACCTGGTGCGCGATGCGGACTACGTGACCGGGCAGATCCTGGCGGTGGACGGCGGGAGAAGCATCGGTTGGCAATAGCTTGCGGGGTGCAAAGGCGCATCGTTTTTGCCGGTCGACCGGTCAAGCGTTTCTATGCGTTGGCATGTGCGTCATTCAGTCCCTGAGCATTTGAATCCGTGTCACAGCTCATACAAGAGCGTAATGATGTATTTAAAGTTCGCGTGAAGCTTCCCGCCGGCTTTCGGAACGAAATACCAGTTTTCGACCGAAGATTTGGCCGCCAGATCCATCAGATCCTCCGCGTCGGACTTGATCACGGTTACCTCCCGGGGATGGCCATCCGGGTTCAATTTGAATGAGACGCTGATTCGTCCCGTGCTGCACTTGAGGTGAGTGAGTCTTCTGCAGGCCGCTTGTGTCGGCCAGAGCAGAAACCGGTAAACGACGAAGAAGGGATAGGGCACCCGCGTACAAAAACGCGGGTAAGTCGCATCAATTCCGCTTTGCGCAGAGGGCTCGTTTCTGTTGCCCTCATGCTCGCAGGTTTCCCGCCAATACTCCAGATATGCCATTTCGCCGTAATAGAAAGTGTAGGACTGATAGCTTTCTATCGCCTTATGGCGCTTATATACGGGGACAAAACGGCTGCCCTTCAAAAGGCTTTCAAGACTACTGATGTCCGCGTTCACCGGCACCACTTGTTCTTTTGTTATCTCCGCCACCTTCCCGTTTTTACCGACGACAAACGTGAATCTGGCATGCCCTTCGTGGCCAACCGACTGCGCAACGGAATTCAGCTGGTTTGGATTCTCGTATTCCCAAACCGCCTGATAGATCGTTTTGTCCGCGGGGAGCACCAGTACGGAAGCCCCCGGTCCGGACCTGACATTTGGCGTACACGCCGACAACAGCAGCAGTGGCAATAGAAAATTCACGTACGGCTTCATGAGCAACCCCACCCGCCAATCATGTATTCGCATTTCACGGGCCTGCAGAACACGCTAACGCGCATTCACCAGATTCTGCCAGCCATATCGCTGCGGCCACGGTCGCAACGTCGCGGCCCGCGCGAGTTCACGCGCCGCAAATGCGGCCGTCGGCCCGCAGTTGCCGTTGGCGATGTAATAAAGCGCAGTGGCGAGCGAGGTTTCATTGCTGCTGCCGAGCGGCTGGTTCAGGTCGTCCACCGCCGGACAGGTGGGCGCCAGACCGTTGAAATACCCGCCGTAGCCGGCCGCGTTGGTCATATCGAAGGTCATGGGGTATAGCACGTTGCTGCAGAAATCGAAGCCGTTCTCCCCCACCGGTTTGCCGAAGGTGGTGCTGCCGACGGTGACCACATCCATGTAGGGCTTGAGCGCGTTGATCAGCAGTTCGCTGGCGGAGGCGGTGGCATTGGTAGTAATGATCACGACGCGGTTCAGGTTAAGGGCGTTGGAGACATTATCAAATGCCAGGGTCTGATCCTGATCCGTGTGCTGGTTGTTGTAATTGAGCTTGGCGAATACCTGACCGGCGTCGCCATTGCCGACGATCAGCGAGCCGAGATACTGGGCGACGGACAACAGACCGCCGCCGTTATAGCGTTCATCAATGATCAGCTCATTGGCGCCCGCGGACTGGAGCTGGGCAAAGGCCTGGTTCAGCTCATCGAAGGACGGGGTGATGAAATTCTGAAAAAGAAAATAGCCGACGGTGCGGCCGCCGGCGTTGAAAGTCTGCACCAGCGACACGTTGGGCTGAGTGACGACCGTCTTGGTGAGGGTCACCGTCCGGGCACTGCCGCCGGGCGGCTGGAACTGCAGGCTCACCTGCACGCCCGGTTGCGCAGGCCCGAAGGCGGTGGCGAGCTGGCCGTCGGCAATGAGTGTCGCTACCGCCGTACCATTGATGCTGAGGATGAAATCGCCGCGGGCCATTCCTGCATTGGCCGCCGGGCTGGCCGGATAAACCTGGGTCAATTGCAGTTGGTTGCCGTTCACCACTTCCTCGCTGATACCGATGCCCACATACTGTCCGGCGCTGTAAAAAGCGGTGTTCGCCGCCTGGGTGGTGATGAAACTGAAACGGTCCAGGGGCTGGTAAAGCAGCGCATCCAGAAAATCGGTGGTGTTGCTGTAGGCGGCGGGATTGATACTGCCGGGCAGATACTGGTACCAGTAATACCAGGACTGCATGATGCCGAGGATCTGCGCATTTTGTCCGGCGACAGAGCAGTTGCCGGTGGCAGCGGCCGGGGTGCTGCTGCCGGAGCCGCCGCAGGCGGACAGCAGCAGGAGACAGGCAAACAGCCCGGGTAACAGCCTGCGCATGCACCCCTTCCTCACAATATGCTCCAGCTTGTTATAAACCTTGCAGCGGCACCGGTACAAGCGGCTCGGCCGCCGCATCGAATTCACGCCAGTGCTCGGCAAAACTCCGGCCGGTGACGGGGTGGCGCCGGTCGGCGGCCAAGTCCACGAGCGGCTTCAGCACGTAGGCGTACTTGAGTATCTCCCTGCGGGGCAGCCGGACGGGCGATTCCGTCACCAAGTCGCCATACAGCAGCAGGTCAAGATCCAGGGTACGCGGTGCGAAGCGTGGCCCGCCGCGCAGCCGGCCGCATTGCTCTTCAATTTCATCCAGCGCCGCGTTCAATGCGGCCACCTGACCGTTACTCTGGAAACCCACCACCAGATTGTAAAAGTCGTCTCCCTGGAAACCCACCGCCGGATTGCGGTACACGGGGGAAATCCGCAACGCGCCAAACCGCTGCCGCATAAGCCGCAGTGCCTCGCGTATGCGCCGCTCCGGCTCGACGTTGCTGCCAATGCCCACGAATACTTCGCTCATGGCGGCGGGCTGCCCCGCTCGATAATCACGCCCACACTCTTGCTGCCGCTCACGGCGCCGGGTTTGTGCAGTGTTACCTTGACCCATGTGACTGCAAATTCTTCCAGAATCAGAGCGGCGACTTTTTCCGCCAGGGTTTCCACCAGCTGGAATTGCTGTTCGCTTACAAACTGTGCCACGCGCTTCGCCACCGCTTTGTAATCCAGCGTGTCCTCAATACGATCACTGTCGGCGGCACGGCGGATGTCGGCGCCCATATCGAGATCGAAGCCCACGAGCTGCCGGATACGCCGTTCCCAGTCGTAAACGCCCACTACGGTCTCGACGCGCAGGTCGCGGATAAAGATGGTATCCATGGGTTTCCTTTCTGATTAAGGTGCAGCGAGGCTGTCCAGCGGCCAGCGGGCGCTCACGGATCTCGGTTCAGGTTTCGCACCGGCACGCAGACGCACATAACCGGCGTAGGCAATCATGGCGCCATTGTCGGTACAGAATTCGGGACGCGGGTAAAACACTTCGCCGCCGAGCTGCTGCACTGTCTCCGTCAGGCGCGCGCGCAGCGTGCGATTCGCGCCTACACCGCCTGCTACCACCAGGCGGTGGTGGCGGGTGTCCTTGAGGGCTCGCACGCACTTGATTACGAGCGTGTCCACCGCCGCGTCTTCAAAGGCACGCGCAATGTCCGCCTGGGTCTGCGCATCATGCGGCGCGTTTTTCAGGGTTGTCAGTACGGCTGTTTTAAGTCCGCTGAAGCTGAAATCCAGGCCGGGTCGGTCAGTCATGGGGCGCGGCAATGGAAACCGCCCCGGCACACCCTGCTCCGCCAGCTTCGCCAGCGCCGGCCCGCCGGGATAGGGCAAACCGAGGAGTTTGGCGACCTTGTCGAAGGCTTCCCCCGCCGCGTCATCCATGGATTCCCCCAGCGTGCGATAACGCCCGACTCCCACAACCTCCACCAGCATGGTATGCCCGCCGGATACCAGCAATGCCACGAACGGGAAGGCCGGTGCCGGCTTCTCCAGCATGGACGCCAGCAGATGGCCTTCCATGTGGTGGATGCCGATGGCCGGTACCTTCCAGGCAAATGCCAGGGCCTGGGCCAGACAGGCGCCCACCAGCAGCGCTCCCATCAGACCGGGTCCGGCGGTATAGGCAATGCCGTCAATTTGACCGGAGCCGGTTCCCGCCTCGGCAAGAGCGCTGCGGATCATGGGCAGCAGTTTGCGGATGTGGTCGCGGGAAGCCAGCTCAGGCACCACCCCGCCGTATTCGGCATGCAGTTGCACCTGGCTGTACAGGGCGTGGGCGAGCAGGCCTTGTGCGCCGTCATAGACGGCAACACCGGTCTCGTCACAGGACGTTTCTATGCCCAGAATCCGCATGCCTGGTTGCTCTAAGTTCTTGCCGGACTTTGCAATTCTACACGCCGGCCGGTAGAATTCCCGCCCTTTACCGGGTGGCCATTGGGGCCTCTTTCGATCAAAGGTGAGAACTGAATGCCCAGCGTACGCGTGAAGGAAAACGAGCATTTTGATGCGGCCCTGCGCCGTTTCAAGCGCGCCTGTGAAAAGGCCGGCGTGATGACCGAACTGCGCCGCCGTGAGTTTTATGAGAAGCCCACGCAGGAGCGCAAGCGCAAACAGGCCGCGGCCGTGAAGCGCCATTTGAAGAAGCTTTCCCGTGAGCACTCACGCCACATCCGTCTGTATTGATGTTCGTTTCGCGACCCGATTAAGGATTACTCAATTGCGGCGCTTTTCCAGGAAAAGCGCCGCGTTGTTTTTTGGCTGAGCGGTAAATACCCATGTCACTCAAAGACAAAATCACACAAGATATGAAAGACGCCCTGCGCGCCGGCGACAAGCCGCGCCTGTCCGTGATCCGCCTCATGCTCGCCGCCATCAAACAACGCGAGGTGGACGAACGCATCATCCTCGACGATACCCGGGTGCTGGCGGTGCTGGACAAGATGCTGAAACAGCGCCGTGAGTCGGTGACCCAGTACGCAAAGGGCGGCCGCCAGGATCTGGTGGATCAGGAAACGGCCGAAATCGGGGTGATCCAGACTTACCTGCCGGCGCAGCTTGCCGATGCCGAGCTGGATAGCCTGATTGCCGAAGCCATCAAAGCCAGCGGCGCCGTCTCCATCAAGGACATGGGCAAGGTAATGGGCCTGCTCAAGAGCAAGGTGCAGGGTCGCGCCGACATGGGCGCGGTGAGCGCGCGCATCAAGGCAAAGCTTGACGGCTAAGGCGCATGCCATCTGCTCGGCGGGCATGGACTATCCTTGTAAAACCCGAAGGTGAGGAGTGAGGGGTAAGGGGTGAGGCGTGGCAACGCTTCTCTCAAACCAGGCTCCTTGCTCGCCACATCTTGCCCCTCACCGCTTAAACATGGCGCGCATTCCACAGAGTTTCATTGACGAGCTGATAAGCCGCGTCGACATCGTCGAGGTGATCGACAAGCGCGTACCGCTCAAGAAACAGGGGCGGGAATTCGTGGCCTGCTGTCCGTTCCACAACGAAAAAACCCCGTCCTTCAGCGTAAGCCCCGTGAAGCAGTTCTTTCACTGCTTCGGCTGCGGCGCCCATGGCACGGCGCTCGGCTTTCTCATGGACTACGAACATCTGGATTTCCTGGAAGCGGTGCGCCAGCTCGCGTCCCTGGTGGGCATAGAGGTACCGCTGGAAGCGGGGGAAACCCGTGCGGATTACGCGCCGTTGTACGGCATCCTGGACAAAGCGGCGGGCATTTATCGCGATGCACTCAAGCACGCGCCCGGGGCCATTGACTACCTCAAAAGCCGCGGTCTCACCGGGGAAATCGCCGCGGAATTCGCCATCGGTTTCGCGCCTGCGGGCTGGGACACGCTGCTCAAAGCCTTCGGCTCCGGCGACGCGGAGCGCCAGATACTCGCCACAGCGGGACTCGTCATCCGCAAGGATGACGGCCGCTACTACGACCGTTTCCGCGAACGCATCATGTTTCCGATCCGCGACAGCCGCGGACGCATCATCGCCTTCGGTGGCCGCGTCATCGGCAAAGACGAACCCAAATATCTGAACTCGCCGGAAACGCCGCTGTTTCACAAGGGACGTGAACTCTACGGCCTGTACGAGGCGCGGCAGGTGCTGCGCAATATTCCGCGGCTTTTGGTGGTGGAGGGCTACATGGACGTGGTGGCGCTGCATCAGCACGGCGTGCGTTATGCCGTTGCCACGCTGGGCACCGCCACCACGGCTGAACACCTGAAGAAGCTCTTCCGCATCTCGCCCGAAGTGGTGTTCTGCTTTGACGGCGACCGTGCCGGACGCGCCGCCGCCTGGCGCGCGCTGGAAAACACCCTGCCCGAAGCCCACGAAGGCCGGCAGATTCGTTTCCTGTTCCTGCCGGAAGGCGAGGATCCGGATACGCTGGTACGCAAAGAGGGCAAACAGGCCTTCGAGGCACGGCTGGGCGCTCAGGCCATGGAACTGTCGAATTTCCTGTTCAAGGATCTGCTGGACCACGTAGATACACGCGACCGGGCAGGCCGGGCGCGGCTGGCTGAAGTCATCGCGCCCTACCTGGCGCGGATGCCGGGTGGCCCCTACCGTCAGATGGTGGAGGAAGAAGCCACAAAACTCGCCGGCGTCCCCATCAGAATTCCTGCAAATGGCCGGCCATTGTCTATGCTTATCCAAGGCTCCCCAAAGCAGGATGTGATCCCGGCCGCCGGGAGGTCGGGCAGCCAGCCACGGTTGACCAGCCCGGTACGCAAGGCTATCGCCCTGCTGCTCAACCGGCCGGGGCTGGCAGCCCTGACCGGGGAAGCGGCGGCACTGGAGGGCTTGAATCTCAAGGGCGTGGAGGTTCTGCAGGCGTTGCTGGAATTTGCCCAGGCCCACCCCCATATCACCGGGGCGGGTCTGCTGGAGCATTGGCGGGATACGGAGACCGGGAGCTACCTGATGAAACTCGCCCAAGCAGAACTGGTCACACCGGCGGATGCCATGGAAAGCGAGTTCCGTGCCGTGATGGCCGACCTGCAGGGCCGCCGGCCGGCGGAACAGCGGCTGGCCCAGCTCATGCAAGCCTCCCGTGAACGCACCCTCCATGAGAGCGAAAAGGCGGAGCTGGCCCGCCTGCTCAAGGCACGGCCCGGCAGTCGCGGCGGCCCTGAACCATGAAGCAATTGATTTACCTGGAAAAACTGAGGTTTTCTGATAAAATTAGCGGTTCACCTCCGGCCCCACACAGGCGCCGTCTTTCACGCGAGACACCATGAATCAAATGCACGAGGACAAGCAGTCGCAGCTCAAGCGCCTCATTGCCAAGGGCAAGGAGCAGGGCTACCTCACTTATGCCGAGGTGAACGACCACCTGCCGAATGAGATCGTCGATCCGGAGCAGATCGAAGAAATCATTGCGATGATCAACGACATGGGCATTCCGGTGCACGAAGAAGCGCCGGATGCCGACCAGTTGCTGCTGGCCGAACCGCCGGTTACCAGCGATGACGACGAGGAAGCGGCAGAGGAAGCCGCCGCCGCGCTGGCCTCGCTGGACGCTGAATTCGGCCGCACCACGGATCCGGTGCGCATGTATATGCGCGAGATGGGCACGGTAGAGCTGCTCACCCGCGAGGGCGAGATCCGCATCGCCAAGCGCATCGAGGAAGGCCTGACCCAGGTGCTGGCGTCGGTGGCCACGTATCCCGCTTCCTCGGCGCTGCTGCTGTCCGAATTCGCCGGTGTGGCGGAAGGCCGCACGAAATTGACCGACATCATTTCCGGCTTCATCGATCCCGATGCCGATGTACCGGTGACGGAAACGGCTGCCGAAGAACCGGCTGCCGATACGGAAGTACCGGTCGCGGAGGAAGATGCCGAGATCGCCGAGGAGGTGGAGGTACCGGTCAAGGCCAAGTCCGCCAAGGTCGGTGAGGAGGACGAAGAGGAGGGCGAGGCGGATGCGGAAGCGAGCCCGGTGGATACCGGCCCCGATCCGGAAGAAGCCGCGCGTCGTTTCGCGCAGCTGAAAAAATCGCATGACAAGGTGGTGAAAACCATCGCCAAACACGGTACTGCGCACAAGAGTACTATCCGCGTGCGCAAGCAGCTGGCGGAAAGCCTCATGCAGCTGAAACTTACGCCGCGCATGACCGACATGCTCACCGGCAATCTGCGCCATCTTGTGGATACGATCCGCAGCTACGAAAAACAGATCATGGATTTGTGCGTGGCGAAATCCGGTATGCCGCGCAAGGATTTCATCAAGAGCTTTCCGGAAAACGAAACCAACACCCGCTGGATAGACCGCCAGATCAAGTCCAAGCGCAAATGGTCGTCGGCGCTGGGCAGGCACAAGGAAGATGTGGTCCGGCTGCAGCATAAGCTCACCAGCATCGAGCGGGAAACCCATCTCTCGATCCATGAGCTCAAGGAAATCAATCGCCAGATGTCTATCGGCGAAGCCAAGGCGCGCCGCGCCAAGAAGGAAATGGTGGAGGCCAACCTGCGCCTGGTGATTTCCATCGCCAAGAAATACACCAACCGCGGTCTGCAGTTCCTGGACCTGATCCAGGAAGGCAACATCGGTCTCATGAAGGCGGTGGACAAATTCGAATACCGCCGCGGTTACAAGTTTTCCACCTACGCGACCTGGTGGATCCGCCAGGCCATCACGCGCTCCATCGCCGACCAGGCGCGCACTATCCGCATTCCGGTGCACATGATCGAGACTATCAACAAGCTCAATCGTATTTCGCGACAGATGCTGCAGGAAATGGGCCGCGAGCCGACGCCGGAGGAACTGGCGGTAAAGATGGAGATGCCGGAAGACAAGGTACGCAAGGTACTCAAGATCGCCAAGGAGCCCATCTCCATGGAAACCCCCATTGGCGACGATGAGGATTCGCATCTTGGCGATTTCATTGAGGACGCGTCGGTCATTTCACCGGCGGACGCCGCCACTTCGGAAGGCCTGCGCGAGCAGACCCACACAGTGCTGGCAAGCCTCACGCCGCGCGAGGCCAAGGTGCTGCGCATGCGCTTCGGCATCGACATGAATACCGACCACACGCTGGAAGAAGTCGGCAAACAGTTCGATGTCACCCGCGAGCGCATCCGCCAGATCGAGGCCAAGGCGCTGCGCAAACTCCGGCACCCGTCCCGCTCGGACCAGTTGCGCAGTTTCCTGGACGAGTCTTCGTCCTAAAAGATGTAATGCTAATCATCAAAGGCCGCGCCCAGCGCGG
>JAKAXB010000024.1 GCA_021816765.1 Natronospirales bacterium
GCGTGGGTCAGCGGATTCCATCAGGGCCAGCGGGTTCCGACCTGCACAACAGGCCGGATATAAAACTGCAGCCTATCTGTCCCAACACACCAAAAACGTCCTTGGCAAACGGGAGGCGTCCATATAAACCGCCATGAACCGGTACAAACAATTGATGGTCTGCGGATTGGTGATGAGCGCGCTGTGGCTCCCAGCCGGGCACGCGGCGGGGGCGCCGACATCCGGCCCTGCCGCCAGGGACCAATCGGTCACCTTGCATCTCGGCAAGGTCACCGTGCGGGGCGAGAAGTAAATCGTCGAAACCCTGCAGGCCATCAAGGTCGCACTGAATCAACCGAATTCCAGCGATCCCAGGCTTGCCAACGTGGCGGTCTGCCGCCTCCGCAGCAAGATGGGCAGCCACATCGTCAAATTGCTGACCTGCGCCACTAACAGAAATCTGAGCAACCGCCGGGATAGAACGCAGACGGCCATGATTGTAGGAGAGAGCGGTGCTGCTGCTTGCAATGAGGATCCCAGTTGCATCCTCACGAACACATTCCAGCCACTAAATGGAGTTCTTGCGGGTCAACCCTTCCACGTCTTGCGCATGCCAGTGAATGCGGGTGCCCTGCAGGCGTTGCTGGCGAAGGTGCCGCTGCCGGAAAAACCGGACATTGAATCACCGGCCGGGCCCGGGATTCCGCGAACCGCAAGCCGGAATCCCCGTGATCCCGGCGCGGTCAGACGCACGCCGGGATCGGGATGAGTGTCGCATGCCAATCTTGCCACCTCCGCATCCGCATCCTGCCAACGCTCTCGCCTATAATCTTCGGGGGTCCCTGTCAGCCAAGGAAGTTCCCATGGCCGCCCAATCGAAAACCCTCTTGCGCGCCGGCCTCGGTTTGCTGGGGCTGGTGTGGGTTCTGGGCCTGCCGGCGCACGCCGGCAATCCTCCGATCCAAGCCCCCTCCGCGTCATCCGGGAAAACGGCGCAAACCGCCCATCTGGGCAAGATCAACGTCACCGCCATGAAAAAGCTGGTGCAAACCCTTCAGCAGGTAAAAGTAGCCCTCAATAGGCCGTTCACGGATCACCCCAAAGATGTAGATCAGATGGTTTGCCACTTTCAAGCGGGTGCGCTTTACGGTGAACCATCATTGGCATGCGGTACCCAGGGTTGGTACAGCATGCGCCGCACCGCAAGCCAGTTAGCATGGATGACCGGGGCGGCCGCAGTACCCACCCTGGGCCACCCCTGGCACAGGGTACGGCAACTCAATTACCGGCAGTTGATGTATCTGCGCAAACTGCTCAAGGCATTGCCACCGCCCGGCAAGGGCGAAGTGGTGGTGGTGGACAAAACCGGCAAGCCGATATTGACAGTCAAGCACTAGGCGCGGGTGCGCTGGATGCGCATCACCTGCGGCAGGCTGCGGAGCCTGCGCAGGATGCGCGCCAGATGCTGGCGGTCCTTGACACCGAATACGAAGGTGATCTGTGAGGTCAGCTCATCGCGCTCCTGCTGGTTCACGTGCTCGATGTTGGAGCCCATCTCGGCGATGGCGGCGGCCACCGTCGCCAGCACGCCGCGCTGGTTGGCCACATCCGCACGGATTTCCACCGGGAAGTCGCGTTTGATGCGCTTCTCCCACTGCACTTCGATCCACTTGTCCGGCTGATTGCGGTATTCGGCAAGATTGCCGCACTCGTCGCGGTGGATGACGATGCCCTTGCCGGTGGTGAGCACACCCACGATGGCATCGCCCGGAATGGGATGGCAGCAGCGCGCGAAGGTGACCACCAGACCCTCGGTGCCGCGAATGGCAAGCGGTGCGCCGGGTTTCTTGAGCAGGCTGTCCGCGGCATGCGCGGGCATGAGACGGCGCGCCACCAGCGGCGCCAGATGCTGTCCCAGACCGATGGATTCGAACAGATCGTCGCTGTTTTCCAGTTTGAACTCACCGACAAGCGCGGCAAGCTGCGCGTCAGGAACCTTGCTCAATTTCATGGATAACGACGCCAGTGCCTGTTCCAGCATGCGCCGGCCGAGTTCAACGGCCTCCTCGCGGCGCAGGTTCTTGAGGAAATGGCGGATATTGGCGCGCGCCTTGGCAGTCACCACGAAATTGAGCCAGGTGGGATTGGGCCGGCCGTTGGCTGCGGTGATGACCTCCACCGTCTGACCGTTTTCCAGCGGTGTGCGCAGCGGCACCAGCCGCCGGTTCACCTTGGCCGCCACACAGGCGTTGCCCACGTCAGTGTGCACCGAGTAAGCAAAGTCCACCGCAGTGGCGCCGCGGGGCAGACGATGGATATCGCCCTGGGGGGTAAACACGTACACCTCGTCGGGAAACAGGTCAACCTTGACGTTATCCAGGAACTCCACGGAACTGCCCGTTCCCTGCTGCATCTCCACCACGTTCTTCAACCACTCGCGTGCCTGCACGCTGGGTGTGGTGGCATCGTCCCCGGTCTTGTACAGCCAGTGAGCCGCGATACCGGACGCAGCCACCTTATCCATGTCCTCAGTACGAATCTGCACTTCCAGCGGCACGCCCTGGGGGCCGATGAGCACCGTATGCAGCGACTGGTAACCGTTGGCCTTGGGGATGGCGATGTAATCCTTGAACTTGCCCGGCACCGGCTTGTAAAGGTTATGCACCATGCCGAGCACGCGGTAACAGGTATCAGTTTTGTCCACGATGATGCGGAAACCGTGTATGTCCAGTACTTCGTTGAGAGATAGGCTCTTGCTGCGCATCTTGCGGTAGATACTGTAGAGGTGCTTCTCGCGCCCGGCCACGATTCCGTCAATATGTTCGCGCTGCAGGGCGTTGCTGAGGCTGTCGTTGATCTTCGTCACCATCTCCTTCTGGTGGCCGCGGGAACGCTTGAGGTGCTTGGTCAGCACCTCGTAGCGCAACGGATGCAATGCCTCGAAACCCAGATCCTCCAGCTCCAGGCGCACCGCGTTCATGCCGAGGCGATGGGCGATGGGCGCGTAGATTTCCAGGGTTTCGCGGGCAATACGGCGGCGCTTGGGCGGTGGCATGACACCCAGGGTGCGCATGTTGTGCAGGCGATCCGCGAGCTTCACCAGAATCACGCGGATGTCTTCCACCATGGCAAGTACCATCTTGCGGAAGTTCTCCGCCTGGGCTTGCTCGTGGCTCTTGAATTTTATCTGCGTGAGTTTGGACACGCCGTCCACGAGTTGCGCCACTTCCCGGCCGAAACGTGTAATCAGCTCTTCTTTTAAGGTGGGGGTGTCCTCGATGACATCGTGCAGCAGCGCCGCCTCGATGGTGTGGTGATCCATGCGCAGATCGGCGAGGATGGAAGCCACCGCCACGGGATGGGAGATGTAGGGTTCGCCGGATACGCGCCGCTGACCCTCATGGACATGAGCGCCGAACTGGTAAGCCTGATAAATCTCCGCAACCTGCGCCTCCGGCAGGTAGTCACGCAGCCTGGAGAGCAGCATCTCGATGCCAGCCGCCCGCTTCCCCCGGATACGATCAAAGATGGAAGCGGTCTGGTTCATGGAGGGGGACGCGGTTTAGAGCGGATCCTCCGCGTCCATTATCACCACCGGCTGCTGCTCCACCGGCTCTTCCACCACCGGCTGCTCCACCTCATCAAGGATGGCGGGGCCGATATTGCCGGCGGCCACTTCGCGTAGCGCCACTACCGTAGGTTTATCGTTTTCCCAGGGCACGGTGGGGTCCACGCCCCGCACCAGTTGGCGGGCCCGCTTGGTGGCCACCAGCACGAGTTGGAACAGGTTATCCACGTTGTCCAGACAGTCTTCCACAGTGACACGCGCCATAAAAACTCCGAGACTGAAGAAAAGCCAAAAAAATCATGGTTTTTCAGTTTACCTGAGTGGCACAGTTTACGCCAAGAGTGCGGCTATGACGGGTTTAAGATCCGGCCGGGCGGTGCGGCTCGCCTCGCCCCGGCCGGAAAAGATGTCAGCAAGCGCCGTCAGTGCCTGCGCGAAATCATCATTGACGACCACATAATCGAACTCCTGCCAATGGGCGATGTCCGTCACGGCATCGCGAAACCGCCGTTCGATCTCGGTCGCCGCCTGTTCCGGCCCCATGAGCCGCTGGCGCTCCTCCGCAGCGCGCTTTTGCAGGCGGCGTCTGAGTTCGTCGAGTGAAGGCGGAAGAATGAAAATGCTCACCGCTTCGGGTATAAGGTGGCGCACCTGCTGCGCCCCCTGCCAGTCAATCTCCAGCAACAAATCGTG
Source organism: Natronospirales bacterium (assembly GCA_021816765.1). Classification (GTDB taxonomy): domain Bacteria; phylum Pseudomonadota; class Gammaproteobacteria; order Natronospirales; family REEB76; genus REEB76. The sequence continues at coordinate 4,241 of JAKAXB010000024.1, forward strand.
TCCCCGTGACACTTCCGCTTCCACATTTTTACGCGATGTGCCGTAGCAATAATCAAACACATGGGCGTGCTCCAGAAACTCGCCTGCAGCCAACATGCGATCAAATTCCTGCTGATTCACAAAATGGTAATCGCTACCCTGGTTCTCATTGGGACGCTTGGGACGCGTGGTATAGGAAATGGAAAAACGCAGGTTCGGATGGTTGCGCAGCATCTCCCGCACCAGACTGGTCTTACCGGCGCCGGAGGGCGCGGTAATCAGAAACAGGCGGCCGCGTTCAGCCATGTGCATCTCTCTGCAGAACCCAAGCGCCGCGTGCCGCGCAAGAACCAGGGGAAAATTCTTGTGCGCAATTTGCGGCACTCAGTACCCGGCACGCAGCGCTTTCCCGGTTATTCCACATTCTGCACCTGCTCGCGCATCTGCTCGATCAGTACTTTCAGTTCAACGACGCGTTTGGTGACGGCGGCATCCTGACATTTTGAGCCCAGCGTATTGGCCTCGCGGTTGAATTCCTGCATAAGAAAATCGAGGCGCCGACCCACAGCGTCCCCGCCCTTGAGACCCGCCTGCAATTCCGTGGTATGGCTGTCGAGCCTGTCCAGTTCCTCGGACACATCGAGCCGCTGCAATAACAGCACCAATTCCTGTTCGAGACGATTTTCATCCACATTGAGTTTCAGTTCTGCAAAGCGCGCGCGCAATTTCCCATGCAATTGTTCACGAATGCTGCCAATGTGGGTGCGCACCTCGCACACAATGGCAGTGATCCGGCGCGCGCGCGCAAGCAGCAAAGTGGCGATGCGCTCGCCTTCACGCGTGCGCATGGTGGTGAGCGTAACGAGCACCCCATCGAGAAGCCGCAACGCCTCCGTGCTCACTTGTTGCACATTGGTTTGCGGTTCTTTCACCACGCCCGGCCAACGCAACAGCTCCACGGGATTCACCGGTGCCGGAGCATGCAAAAATTCCCCCAGACGCTCGGCGGCCGCCACCACGGCCTTGGCACGGGCTTCATCCACTTCCAGCGCCGTACCGCCACCTTCAACCGGCTCGAAACGCAGCTGGCCGTCCAGCTTGCCGCGGCGTATCACTGCAGCAATGCGTTCGCGGCACTCCGGTTCCAGCGCACGCAGTTCCTCCGGCAGACGCAGGCTCACATCGAGATAACGATGATTGACGCTGCGCAGTTCCCAGGTGAGGGTAGCGAAGATGCCGCGGGTCTCGCCGCGGGCAAAACCCGTCATGCTGCAGATCATAAAATGCTCTTCTGGCTGGAACGCCGTGACAGTAAAGCAAAATGGTAAGCTAAACCCCTTGCCGGCCGGAAGCCAATCATCCATCAGGATCCGCCAGTGAACATCGAAACCGCCCAGGTATCCCGCCAGGGGAACCGCAATGAGAACCAGGACCGGGCGCGCATTGTGGTGGCGGAAACACGCGTGCTACTGACCGTGGCGGACGGCATGGGCGGGCATGTGGGCGGCGATATTGCCGCGGAAACCGCCGTCGAGACCCTGGTACAGCTTTTCCAAGGCAGCGACGCTACCCTTGACCCGGCGGAATTTCTGCGCCGGGCCATCATCGCTGCGCACGAGGCTGTGGTGGCCCTGGGTGCCGGACTGGACCCGGAACTGCGACCGCGCACGACTATTACCGTCTGTCTGGTGTTCGCTGGCATGGTGCGCTGGGCGCACGTGGGCGACAGTCGCGTATATTTCGTCCGGGACGGCCGCCTGCTGATGCGCACCCGCGATCACAGCGCGGTGGAAATCCTGGCGCAACAGGGACTGCTGGATGACGAGGATCTGGCACTACATCCCCTGCGCAATTTTGTTGACCAATGCCTGGGCGGCGACCCGGCACTGCCCACCATTGATGTGTCCGAACCGCAGCCACTCCTCGCCGGTGATGTGATCCTGTTGTGTTCCGACGGTCTGTGGGCACCGCTCACCGACGCCCATTTGGCGGGCACGCTGGGCGAGCAACTGGAACTGCAGGCCAGCCTGGACACGCTGGCGATGGAGGCGGAATTGCGCGCCACACCCGCGAGTGACAACATCACTGCCGCTGCCCTCCGCTGGCTGGGATGACAAAATGGAAACCGGCGGGCTGCTGTTGATTGCCCCCGGCCGATGGTATGCTTCGTACCGCGCTGCACCTGTTGATCGTGCAGGTACTTGTCAGCAAGGCAATCCCTTCCGGCTTGCCGCCAACAGCATTGCCCCCTGCTGGCAGTCCACGCCCTATATAATCCCCTGTCATTCACAGCCGGAGTCCCGCATGCGCAGCCATGGTCGCGCCGTTAACGAATTGCGTCCCGTGACGCTCATGCGTCATTACACCCGGCATGCCGAAGGCTCGGTGCTGGTGAGCTTCGGCGATACGCGCGTGCTGTGCACCGCCAGCGTGGAAGAGCGTATACCGGCGTTCCTGAAAGGCGCCGGCAAGGGCTGGGTCACGGCGGAATACGGCATGTTACCGCGGTCCACGTACACCCGTACCGAGCGCGAAGCCGCGCGCGGCAAACAGGCGGGCCGCACCCTGGAAATTCAGCGACTCATCGGCCGCGCCCTGCGCGCGGTGATGGACCTGGAGGCGCTCGGTGAGCGAACCATTACGCTTGACTGCGATGTGTTGCAGGCGGACGGCGGCACCCGCACCGCCGCCATCACCGGCGGCTACGTGGCTCTGGCCGAAGCGATGCGCGCCCTGCGCAAGCAGGGCGTGCTCAAGAATGACCCGCTGCATGGTGCTGTGGCGGCCGTTTCCGTGGGTATAGTCAATGGCGGGGTGGTGCTGGACTTGGACTACGGCGAGGACTCCCAGGCGGAAACCGACATGAATGTGGTGATGAACGACGCCGGTGCGTTTGTGGAAATCCAAGGCACTGCCGAAGGCCATGCCTTCCGACGCGAGGAACTCGACAAGCTGCTGACGCTCGCCGGCGATGGCATCCGCGCACTTATTGTTAAACAGCGCGAGGCACTGGCGCTGTGAAAAAAATGCTGCTGGCCACCGGCAACAGCGGCAAACTGCGCGAGATCAAGGAAATGCTTGCCGGCAGCGGCATCCAGATATTGCCCCAAGCCCTCCTTGGAGTTCACGAAATTGCGGAGAGCGGTGCAAATTTTCTGGAAAACGCCCTGATTAAAGCCCGTCATGCCGCCCGCCAGACGGGAATGGACGTCATCGCCGATGACTCCGGCCTGGAAGTGGACGCTTTGCGCGGCGCACCCGGAGTCTATTCGGCGCGCTATGCCGGCCCCCATGCCAGCGACGCGGACAATCTCAGCAAGCTGCTCAGGGATTTGGCCTCGGTGCCGATGGCACAGCGTACGGCGCGGTTTCGCTGCGTCATGGCCTGCATACGCTGGGCGGACGACCCCGCGCCGCTCGTCTGCGAAGGCGTATGGGAGGGCCGCATCCTTGATGCGCCCCGCGGCAACAACGGCTTCGGTTATGACCCGGTATTTCTGCCAGCGGAGCAAGCCTGTTCCGCTGCGGAACTCGCGCCGGCAGACAAGAACCGTCTCAGTCATCGCGGTCAGGCGCTCCGCCGACTGGTGGCGCAGCTGACATGCGCATCAGGCTGAATGTGCCGCCCGGTTTAATCGTGCTCACTGTCCCGCCACTTTCACTCTACCTGCACCTGCCCTGGTGCGTACGCAAGTGTCCCTACTGCGATTTCAATTCGCATGCCTTGAAAGGCGAACTGCCGGAAGCTGACTACGTGACGGCGTTGGTATGCGACCTGGACCAGGATCTGCCGCGTGTCGCCGGCCGGCGCGTGGAAAGCGTATTCTTCGGCGGCGGAACGCCGAGCCTGTTCAGGCCTGAGAGCATCGCACGCATCCTCGGGGAAGCCCGCCGCCGTCTGCCATTCGCGGCGGATGTGGAGGTCACACTCGAAGCCAACCCCGGCACCGTGGAACGGGGGCGCTTCGCGGAATACCGGGCAGCCGGTATTACGCGCCTGTCCATCGGCGTGCAGAGCTTCAATCCGCGCCATCTGGAAGCGTTGGGCCGCATCCATGGCACCGCTGAGGCGGTACACGCCGCCGAGGAAGCCCACGCAGCGGGCCTCGCGAACTTCAACCTGGACCTCATGTATGGGCTGCCCGGACAGGATGTATGGGAGGCGCGCACGGATATGGAACGGGCCTTGTCGCTCGCACCGGCGCATCTGTCGCATTATCAGCTCACCCTCGAACCCAATACCCCGTTCTATATACATCCACCCAGGCTTCCACACGACGAGCAAGTCTGGCAGATGCAGCAGGAATGCCAAACCCTGCTGCACAACTGCGGTTATGCGCAGTATGAGATTTCCGCCTACACACGTGCCGGCCGGCAGTGCCGACACAACGTGAACTATTGGCGCTTCGGCGATTATCTCGGTATCGGTGCCGGCGCCCATGGGAAGCTCACGTCGGCCAACCGCGACACCATCGTACGCTTATGGAAGGTTCGACATCCGGCTGCCTACTTGCAGGATGCGGGCACTCCCGCCGGCATCGGCGGGATCACGGAGGTGACAGCCGGCGATCGCGCGTTTGAATTCATGCTCAACCGTCTGCGGCTTATGCAAGCCTTCGCGGCAGCGGATTTCGAGTCCGCCACGGGTTTGTCTTTCAGCAGGGTACGGGCAACCCTGGAGCAGGCCCGGACAGCAGGCCTCATGGAAATGACTGATGGTCAATGGCGCACTACCCCCCGAGGGCAGACCTACCTCAATGATCTGCAGGCACGCTTCCTGCCGGAAGCCGCTGCGGCAAGCCTGGATACGCCGGATGCGGGTTGAACGGCACGACCAGGGAATTACGACTACACTTGAAATGAACACTTACAGCAGTGCATCGCATGACCGATTATCAGCCGATCCCCTGCGCACTCTACAGCCAGTATGAAATCGCCATACTTCACCACACGCCCATGCGGGTGCGTTGGCGGAGCACCGATGGGGTAACTTATCTTGAAGTTCTGACACCGGAAGATCTGGTTACGCATAACGGCGAGGAATTCCTGGTGGCCCGCAATGCCGCGGGTGAGTCACGCCGGGTGCGGCTCGACCGTTTAGCGCCGATTCCCACCGTTGAATCTCTATCCCTGACCTGAGGAGATTTTGTGGCCTCGAACAAGAGGTTATACACATCAGCTTGGCCGTCACCTCAGCTGTGGAACTCTAGTAAATGTTCCGCGACATTTAACCGTAAAAACAACATAACTATATGATTATCAAGGGTTTATATTTTGCATAAGATTTCATCGTTTTGAAGCAAATCGAGTCAGGACGGGCACTTGGATGGGATGGCCGGAGCTTCATCCACAGACTTATCCACAGTTTTTGTGAACAAGCTCTTTTTATCAATAAGACCAGTTTGTTAGCAAATATAAATAAGAAACTGGCTCATGTCTCGACCGTAACGTCTGCGGCAGCCTCAACAATGTTCAAACCGGGCCACTTGGCAGGCTGTTGAAAACCCGCCTGCTTAGCGCCACGGGTCCACGCCAAAGCGAATTGAAAAAGGCCATGGATGGCCTTTTTCAGCAAACTGTTGGACTTGCCGCTCAGGATGACGCGCGCTATGATGCGCGCCCTTTGAAAGACCCCGGCCCGCGCGCACAGAGGCTTCCATGAAATCCGGCATCCACCCTGAGTACAAGGAAATCACCGTGACCTGCAGTTGCGGCAACACCTTTGTCACCCGCTCCACCCTGGGTCAGGACCTGCACGTGGAAGTTTGCTCCAGTTGTCACCCGTTCTTCACCGGCAAACACAAAATCGTGGACACTGCCGGCCGCGTGGACAAGTTCCGCAAAAAATACGCACGCAAGTCCGCATAAAGTCCACACACCGATCCATAAAAACGCAAGGCGTCGACATGCTGGGCGTCTGTAGAGACTTGCTTTATTCTCCGCGCTGATTGTGGCGCAATGATGACCGCTGGTCAGGAGTCCATGTGCAAGGTGATGTTACAATCCCCCCATCCGGCCCGCGCCGGATCCATGGGAACCTTGTCGCAGATTACGCTTGCGTTCCTTCCGCTTTAAGCAATTTCCAGGGCCTCCGCCCACGCAATGGTTTGTTACGCCTTGCACGCCACCTGCTCCTGATTCTCTGAAGGCGCTTTGGACTTAACTACGCCACTTGGCCTGCACGGGCGGGGCAGTTATCGGAGACCAGGTATGCAAAACAATATCTACAAACTTACCGACCCCCAGGGCAAAACCAGCGAGTTTCCCCTGCGCGAAGGCACTCTCGGCCCCGACACGCTGGATATCGGCAGCCTGTACAGGGATCTGGATGTCTTCACCTTCGATCCGGGCTTCGTGGCCACCGCCAGCTGCGAGAGCAAGGTCACCTATATCGATGGCGACAAGGGCGTGCTGTTATACCGCGGCTATCCGGTGGAGCAACTGGCGGAAAAGAGCAGCTTCCTGGAGGTAGCCTATCTGATCCTGTATGGCGAGCTACCCACTAAATCACAGTTAGACGGTTTCGTGAACACCATCCAGCACCACTCGCTGGTCAATGAGGCGATCCTGCGCTTCTTCACCGGCTTCCACTATGATGCCCACCCCATGGCCATGATGACCGCCGTAGTGGGCTCGCTATCGGCCTTCTACCACGACTCCACCGACATCCATAACCCACGGCACCGCGAGGTGTTCGCGCATCGCATCATCTCCAAGATGCCGACCCTCGCCGCCGCGGTGTACAAGCACGGCATCGGCCAGCCGTTTGTATACCCAAAGAACGACCTGGATTATTGCGCCAACTTCCTCAACATGCTGTTCTCGGTGCCTGCAGAACCCTACCAGGTGGATTCCGTGGCGGCCAAAGCCCTAGACCTTTTGTTCATCCTGCATGCCGACCATGAGCAGAACGCCAGTACCTCCACAGTGCGCCTGGCAGGCAGCTCCGGAACCAACCCGTATGCGGCTATTGCGGCCGGCATTGCCACCCTGTGGGGTCCCGCCCATGGCGGCGCCAACGAGGCGGTGCTCAACATGCTCAAGGAAATCGGCGATGTGAAAAATATCGATAAGGTCATCGCCAAGGCCAAGGACAAAAACTCCGGTTTTCGCCTCATGGGCTTCGGCCACCGCGTGTACAAGAACTACGACCCACGCGCCAAAATCATCCGTGCCACCTGTCACAAAGTACTGCAGAAGCTCGGCCATGACGACGACCCGCAGCTTGAGCTTGCTCTGCGCCTTGAAGAGATCGCTCTAAAGGACGAATATTTCATCGAAAAAAAACTTTATCCGAACGTGGATTTCTACTCCGGCATCATCTACCGTGCGCTCGGTATCCCGGCGCACATGATGACAGTAATGTTCGCCGTCGCCCGTACCGCGGGCTGGGTGGCCCACTGGCAGGAAATGATCGCCGATCCGCACATGAAGATCGGCCGCCCGCGACAGCTTTACACGGGATATCGCAAGCGGGAGTACCGGGATATCGGGGAAAGGCGGTAGTCGCAGCCCGCTTCCCATCAGCAAAAAAAAAAAACGGCCAGAAAGCCGCTTTTTTATTGCACTGAGGTTGCCCTGGCCCAATATTGCATATCGTGGAAAAATGGATAGGCGGATTTCAACAGAAAATCTCAGTTATCTGTTATAAGCAAGGCATCGAGATCGCGCAAAGACGCGCGCCGCATGGGCTTGCCGTCCACCGGGCTCGCGGGCGCCTCGCGAATGCCGTCCACGCTGAACACGGTGAGTGCTATGGGTGTGTCACCGGCGACGAAACGGTAAACAGGGTATTCACGCTGCACCCCGGCGCCATTCTTGAGCTTGCGGGCAGAAAGTTCGAAGGGGATATTTTTCTCCATGAGAAAGATGGCCACCTGTTCGGGTACCTCGCTGAACACATGCAGGCAGATGCCGGCGTGCACCGGCGCGGTGCCAGTGAGCACCGGGCCCACGAGACGGGCGTCGAAGCCGCGCAACATGCGCATGGCTTCGCGGGCGGTTTCACGCAGGCGGCGCAAGTGCACGGCTTGGGAATAGGTGCGGAAAAGACGCTGGTGTTCGCCGAGTGCCTGCTCCACCTCCAGGTTGGTGGGAAGGTGCAGGCTGCGGACGTCAAGACCAAGCTGCCCGGCCGCCTTGCGTTTGGCGAATAGAAAATCGCCCACGCCCTCCTCGGCCATGATGCGGGCGGCTTCCTGCGCCAGTATGCGCCGTGAATCGTCCATGCGCGGCGAAGTACGTCGGGACATGGGCTCTGCGTGTGGATAGTTACAAAAAGACTAGCACATCTTCAGAAAATATCCTTGGCCGCCTGTTTCTTCGCCGGCGCTTTGGGCGGCAGATGGCCCGCCATGAAGTACTCGAAGATCGAATCCGGATCGTTGGCACTCACCAAAAGGCCGGTTTTGGGATCAATACGCGCCTCCACGATGCCGGGTGGCTCAAGAAAGGGTGCCTGCGGTACGTACCGCAGCGCGGGACCCATGAAATCCATCCAGATGGGCAGCGCCGCCCTGGCACCCTGCTCACCGTTGCCGAGAGATTGGGACGGCTGGTCATTACCCACCCACACCACTGCTACGATGTCGTTGTTGAATCCGTCGAACCAGGCGTCGTCAAAATCATTCGTGGTACCGGTCTTGCCGGCCAAATCGCTGCGACCGAGCGCCCGGGCGCGAACGCCTGTGCCGTACTTGATCACGTCCTGCATCATGCTGGTCATCAACCAGGCGTTCTGAGGGGTGATGACCTGGGGTGCAAACTGTGGCATTTCTGCTGGTGCAGCATCAGCCGCAGCCGGGCCGGTTCCAGCCGCCGGAGCCGGAGTTTGCGTGGCATGTGCGGTATCCACGCTGCAAGTATCACAGGCCACCTGCGGGTTAGCCCGGTAGAGCACATGACCGGAACCGCCATAGATACGCTGAATGAAATACGGTGTTATGCGGAAACCGTGGTTGGCAAACACCGCGTAACCGCGCGCCATTTCCAGCGGCGTGAGGCTGGCACTGCCAAGAGCAAGCGTGAGATTGTCCGGCAGTTTCGAGGGATCAAAGCCGAACTTTTGAACGTAATTAATGGCGTAGGGCACGCCGATGGTCTGCAGCACGCGGATGGATACGAGGTTAAGCGAATGCGCCAGCCCCAGGCGCAGGCGCGTGGGTCCACTGAAATTTCCCGCATAATTTCCCGGCCGCCAGACATTGGCGAGCGCCGGATCCTGGACCACCACCGGCGCATTGTTCACCACGCTCGCGGGCGTGAAGCCGTCCTCCAGCGCCGCGGAGTAATAGAAGGGTTTAAACGAGGACCCCGGCTGGCGGTATGCCTGTATGGCGCGGTTGAAATTGCTTTGATTGAAGTCAAAGCCGCCCACCAGCGCGGCAATGGCGCCGTCGAAGGGGTCAAGACACACCAGCGCGCTCTGGACGGTTGGCAGCTGCGCCAGCGACCAACTGCCATCGTGGTGGTGCTGTAGGTAAACGATGTCACCGCGCTTGAGGATATCCGCGGCGGTTTTGGGCGGCGGCCCCATTGAGTTGACGCTGATATAAGGTCGTGCCCATTTGAGGCCGCTCCAGCCGACAGTCACCAAGCCGGCACCATCCGCATAAAACTGGGCCTGCTGATTGCCGACGGTAACGGTCAGGGCCGGATACAACCCCCCCACGTGATCCCGGCCTGCCACCAGTTTCGCCCATTCCGACTGGCTGCTGCCGGCGGGTATATCCGCATGCGCCACGGGTCCGCGCCATCCATGCCGCTGGTCATAATCCAGCAGCCCTGTTTGCAGCGCTTTCACGGCCAGGGGCTGCAGGCGGCTGTCAATGGTGGTGACCACGGAATAACCTGCGGTATAAGCATCGTCGCCGTACTTCGCCACCATGTAATCGCGCACCATCTCGGCAAGATAGGGCGCATTTACCTGCACAGTGGGTTCATGGTAGGAAGCGGTAATGGGCGCGGCCATGGCCTGCTGGTATTCCACTTGAGTGATATAGCCGTTCGCCAGCATGCGCCCGAGTACATAGGCGCGGCGCACCAGCGCCCGCTGCGGATTGGCCAGCGGGTTGTCGGCCGAGGGGGCCTTGGGGAGGCCCGCGATCATGGCGATTTGCGCCAGCGTCAGGTGGTTCAGATCAGTGCCGTAGTAGACCTCGGCGGCCGCGCCCACGCCGTAGGCACGGTTACCCAGATAGATTTTGTTGAGGTAGAGGTCGAGGATGTCCTGTTTGCTGAGTTCCCGATCAATCCTCAAGGCCAAGAACACTTCCCGCAGCTTGCGAGTGTAGGTCTTTTCGCGCGTCAGAAAGAAATTGCGTGCCACCTGCATGGTAATGGTGCCGCCGCCCTGGGTCTTTTGACCGGTGAGTGCCAGGTGAATCGCAGCCCGCAACAACCCCTTTACGCTCACGCCTGGATGCTCCCAGAAATGCTCGTCCTCGGCGGCTATAAAGGCGTCCACCACCATGGGAGGAATCTGGTCGTACGCCAACGGCACGCGGCGTTTTTCCCCAAAAACCGCCAGCAACCGGCCGTCGCGCGTATAGACCCTGAGGGGTACCTGCAGACGGATATCCTTGAGAACCGCCACGGCTGGCAGGCTGGGAGCCACCACCAGATAGGCAATCACAACAGCCAGGACCCCCAACCCAAAGAGCCCAGCCATGGCTCCGATCACAACATATAGTGTTTTGAGATAACGACGCATGGCTTACCTGCTCAATAGTGGCCATTCCACTGCCGGGAACAGGCAGGGGATAGCCTGTGCATAACAGAAAAAACTATATTTGATTTAATCATTTGTTGATATATATTGAAGCTATAGGTTAAGACATGGGGCGGCCCTCCGGGCTGGAAACCAAGGGTAACGGAAGGACTTGAGAACGTGCTAGACGGGCTGTTCAAGCGGGCGTCAAAACCTCTCGTGGGAATCGATATCAGTACTTCCTCGGTGAAGCTGATTGAACTTTCCAAGACCGGCAATGCTTACAAGGTGGAAAGTTTCGCCGCCGAAGCCATGCCGTTCAATGCTATCACCGATAAGGTCATCATGGACCTGGATGCGGTGGGCGATGCGGTACGCAAGGTGGTCAAGCGCGCCAGCCCACACACCAAGTACGCGGCCGTGGCGGTCGGCGGTCAGGTTATGACCAAAACCATCCAGATGCCGGCTGCCCTGTCGGACAAGGATCTGGGTGAACAGATTGAATTGCAGGCCGATCAGTACATCTCACAGCCGCTTGAGGAAGTGGCTTTTGATTATGAGATTCTCGGCGTGTCCAAAGCCGATCCGGATCTCATGGACGTACTGCTGGTTGCGGCGCGCAAGGAAAATATCGAGAAACTCCAGGCGGTGCTCGAAATCTCCGGCATGAATGCTTCCGTCATAGATGTGGAAGTGTACGCAGTGGAGAACGCCTGCAAGCTGGTTTCCCATCAAATGACGGACGAAGGCATCGATCGCACCATCGCGCTGGTGGATTTCGGTGCTGCCACCACCACTTTCAGCGTATTGTACGACCGCCATATCATCTACAGTTACACCACTGATTTCGGCGGCAAACAGCTAACCGAAGAAATCATGCGTCATTACGGGCTCACCTACGAGGAAGCAGGCAAGGCCAAAAAAGAGGGTGGTCTGCCCAACAATTACAAGGTGGAAATTCTGGATCCCTTCGTGGATGACATGGCCCAGGCGGTAAACCGCTCATTGCAGTTCTACCAGTCGTCCACCAGCGAACATCAGCACCTCGACCAGATTCTGCTGTGCGGCGGTTGTGCCGCCATTCCCGGCGCCGCCGAGCGCATCACCGGCAAGCTGAACACCCCCACCCTGGTCAGTAACCCCTTCGGCAGAATGAAACTGTCGTCGCGGGCAAAATCACAGTTTGTGGAAAACGAGGCTGCGGCGCTTCTCGTCGCCTGCGGTCTGGCCCTAAGGAGTTTCGACAAACATGCCAAGTATTAATCTGCTTCCTTGGCGCGAGGTACGGCGCAAGGATCGCCAGAAAACCTTCAACTTGCGCTTGCTGCTGGCGGCAATTGTCGGCGTGGTGGTGCTCCTAGGCTTGTGGGGCCTCATCAGTGATGCCGTCTCTAACCAGCAGGCGCGCAATTCCTATCTCCAGGCGCAAGTCGCGCAAATGGACAAGCAGATTGCGGAAATCAAGGATTTGCAGCAGACCAGGGCACGGCTGTTGGCGCGCATGCAGATCATCGAGCAGTTGCAGCAGAGCCGCCCCACGGAAGTGCATCTTTTTGACCAGTTGGTCAGGACGCTGCCTCCAGGTGTATACCTGACTCAGGTCACTCAGAATGGCGATAAATTACAACTGCAGGGAGTGGCGGAGTCCAGCGCGCGCGTCTCCACTTACCTGCGCAATATCGACAACTCGCCCTGGATGGGCGATCCGAACCTGGAAGTCGTACAAAAAGATCCGCGGGTTAATTTTGGTGTACGCGCACAGCAATTCAACATCACCGCCAAGATCATAGACAAGGCGGACGCCGCCGAAAACAAACAGAGCAGGGGCAACCAGTCATGAACCTGGCGGACCTCAGAAACTTCGACTTCAACGATTTGCGGAACCTGGATTTCAAGAATCCCGGCGGCTGGCCCCTGTCGGCACGAGTTATCGCGTATGTCGCGGTCTTCATCGCGGTGGTATTCATCGGCTACTACTTCTGGCTGAGCAACGACAAACAGCAACTCGACCAGGCGCAACAGCAGGAAACCGTTCTCAAGCAGCAATTCGAGCAGAAAGCTGCCGAAGCCGCCAACCTGAACATATACAAGGCACAGCTTGAACAGATGCGACGCTCTTTCGGCACCATGTTGCGTCAGTTGCCGGGCCGTACCGAGATTCCCAGCCTGTTGCAGGATATCTCGCAGACCGCACAGATCGACGGCTTGAAACAAAATCTGTTCAAACCGGAGAATGAGATCAAGAAGGATTTCTACGCGGAGAAACCCATCCAGATCCAGGTTGAAGGCACCTACCCTCAGTTTGGCAAGTTCGTGAGCGATGTAGCGGCGTTGCCGCGTATCGTGACCGTGCACGACATCAGCATCAAACCGCAGGGCAACGACACCACCGGCACGAAACTGGTGATGATACTCACGGCCAAAACCTACCGTTATCTCGAAAACAGCGAACAAATTGGGACGAAGCCGGCTAAGGGGCGGGTAAAGCCATGAGCAGAGCCACTTCTCCGGGCCGCCATAACCGCCGGGCCATGGTGCTGGTGATGCTGTGCGCGGCCGTTTTGCTCACAGGCTGCGGGGCCCACATGCAGGACCTGAAACAATACGTCGCCCAGGTAAAGGCACGCCGTGGCGGCCGGATTGAGCCGTTGCCGCAGATCAAGCCGTTTGAAACCTATACCTATGATGATATGAATCTGCGTTCACCTTTCATTCCTGAACTGCAAAGTTACGCCGGCATGACGGGCGGCAAGGGCACTTCCGGTCTGCACCCGAACTTCAACCGTGCGCGTCAGTACCTGGAGCAGTTCCCGCTGGACAGCCTGAAGATGATGGGTACCATCACCGTCAACGGCAAAATGTACGCGCTGATACGCGACGGTGACGGTATCGTGCATCGCGTCACGGTGGGCAATTACATGGGACAGAATTTCGGCAAGATCGTCAAAATTAGCCAGGCGGGCCTGGTGCTACGGGAAATCATACCGGATGGACAGGGTGGCTGGATGGAAAGGATGACTACCATCCAGCTCGGTGGCTGATTGCGAGGTGAGGCAAGCAACATGAATAGCATATACATTCCCCCCCCGAACCGGATGCGCCGAGCGCTGCTGGCAGCATGCGTGTTGATACTGGGCTTCCTGGCAACACCATTGACGTTCGCGGCCAACGGCCAAGAAGGCAGCAACCAGTTGCAGGCCATCACAGCCACTAAATTATCGGGAGACCGGGTACAACTGCAGCTCAAGCTGAGCGGTCCGGCGCCCCGGCCGCTCAGTTTCACGGTCGGGCAGCCCGCCCGCATCGCCCTGGATCTCAATAACACACGCCTTGCACTGAAGGAGCGGAAGACCGATATTGACGTAGGCAACGTGGACAGCGTGGTAGTGGCGGAAGCAGGCACACGCACACGCGTGGTCGTGGACCTGACTTCGCTGGTTCCTTACCACATCAGCACCCGGGGCAATACCGTGTACATGCTGCTGGGCGGCAATCCCGGCGACACCGCCGTGGCACAAATTAACCCCGTCAGCCTCTCCCCGAGCGCCAGCGCCCTCGCCGCCACCCCGGCGGTGGCGGGAAACCCGGTTCTCGCGACTGCTACGACCATGGGGCAAAGGATCACCAATGTGGATTTCCGCCGGGGCGGTAATGGCACGGGCCGGGTAATCGTGGATTTGAGCAGTCCCGCCATCGTGGGCAGCATGCACGCTTCCGGCAATGATGTCGTGGTGGATTTCCCCAACACCAGACTGCCGCAGAAACTGGTACGCCGCATGGACGTGAGCGATTTCGCCACGCCAGTGCAGTACATTGACGCCGAGAACACACCCAGCGGCGCACGCTTGGTTATCCACTCGACCGGACAATATGAGAAGCTCGCCTATCAGAGCGACAACTTGTTTGCCATTGAGTTTTCACCCGTTTCGATCCAGAGCGCGCGGGTGGCCCAGCAGAAACAGTACACCGGCCAGAAGATCAGCCTGAATTTCCAGAATATCGATATCCGCGCCGTACTGCAGATTCTCGCGGATGCGAGCGGCAAGAATATCGTGGTGTCCGACAGTGTGAAGGGCAACATCACCTTGCGCCTGCAGGACGTCCCCTGGGACCAGGCACTCGACATCATCATGAAAACCAAGGGCCTCGCGTCACGCCAGTACGGCAATACACTGATCGTGGGCACTGCCCAGGATATCGCCGCCCAGGAACAGGCGGAATACGCGGCCCAGCAGAGTCTGCAGCAGAGCGCACCGTTGCAGTCCGCCTTCATCCAGGTGAACTACGCCAAGGCCAGCGAAATTGCCGCGCTCATCCAGGGTACGGGGAGCGCCGGCAAACCCTCTCTGCTATCCCCGCGCGGCAGCATCAGTGTGGATACCCGCACCAATACGCTGCTGGTGACGGATACCGCCGATGACATCACCAGAATCCGCCGGTTGGTGACGAGGCTCGACATACCCGTCAAGCAGGTACTCATCGAATCCCGCATCGTCATCGCGCAAAATGATTTCAGCCGCCAGCTGGGGGTACGCTTCGCCACCAACGGTATCCGTCAGACCAGCGGCGGACTCATGAGCGTAAACGGCGATTTGACTGCTGCCAACGCCCAGCAGAATGCCTTCAATCCCTCCGCCACGGGCACCGTGCCGGTGACCGGTACACCGTTGCTGAGCATACCGACGCTGCCGGATCAGCTCAATATCAACGTACCCACTGCCAATCCGTTCGGCCAGATTGCCTTCGCGGTACTGCGGCAAAACTACCTGTTGGACCTGGAACTTTCCGCCATGGCGGCGGAAGGCAAGGGCGAGGTGGTATCGAGTCCGCGGGTAATCACCGCCAACGCCAAGGAAGCAAAAATCGAACAGGGCGTGGAAATCCCTTACACCCAGTCGGCCTCCAGCGGCGCCACCACGGTGCAGTTCAAGAAAGCCGTACTAAGCCTGGATGTGACCCCGCAGATCACACCGGACAACCGCATCATCATGGACCTGGAAGTTCATAAAGACAGTGTCGGATCGTTTGTTCCCACCGCCAACGGCGGCAGCGTCCCCAGCATCGATACCCGCGATGTGAAGACGCAAGTGCTGGTGGACAATGGTGACACAGTGGTGCTGGGTGGCATTTATGAAACCACCCGTAATACCACCATCAATAGAGTTCCGTTACTGGGCGACCTGCCGCTCATCGGCTGGCTGTTCCGCAATACCCAGACCACAAATAACAAGGACGAATTGCTGATCTTTGTCACTCCAAGGATCATGACCCAGACTGCGATGCAGGGTGAATGACGCACGGCGCAGCTTCCAGGGTACACGTGACCGACGGCATGACGATGTGACAGATTCACTGCCAGGCAGGATTTTCCTCGTGGGCCCCATGGGGGCCGGGAAAACCGCCATTGGGCGTGAACTCGCGCGGCTGCTGGGGCGTGAGTTTCTGGATACCGACCGGGAAATCGAACAGCGCACGGGTGCAGACATTGCGCTGATATTCGAAAAGGAAGGTGAAGTCGGGTTCCGCCGCCGCGAGCGTCAGATCATCGAAGAACTCACCCAGCGACACAACATCGTGCTCGCCACCGGCGGCGGGGCAGTACTGGATGCGGCCAACCGCGAGTGCCTGGGCAACCGTGGTTTTGTGATTTATCTCAAGGCCTCCGTTGATGCCCAGGCAAACCGCACCGGCCGCGATTCCCGCCGACCCCTGCTGATGGCAAGCGATCGCGAAACCCGGCTGCGGGAATTGTTCATGGCCCGGGAACCTCTCTATGAAAGTATCGCCCAACTCACGGTAATCACCGACCACAGCCGCGTGCGGCCGCTGGCGCAGAATATCCGGCGCGAACTCGACAAAGCGGCCGGAATCCTAAGAAATATGTGCTGAGCAAGGCAGCCATCTCATGCCCACCCTCACCGTCCAGCTCGGAACGCGCAGCTATTCCATTCACATTGGAGCGGGACTGCTTGCCCATGCAGAACTCCTGGATGGACAACTGCAGAAAAACGCATTGTGCATCATCACGGATGACAACGTGGCTCCCCTGTATCTGCACAAACTCAGCCAAGCGCTGGCGGCGTTCGCGCCGCGCAGCCTGGTCCTGCCACACGGTGAGCCACACAAGAACTGGCGGACACTGGATTTCATTTTCCGCTTCCTGCTGAAGAAAGGCCTCGGCAGGGATGCCACATTGATCGCCCTGGGTGGCGGCGTAGTGGGCGATCTCACGGGTTTCGCGGCAGCCTGTTATCAGCGCGGCGTCAGCCATATACAGATCCCCACTACCCTGCTGGCACAGGTGGATTC
Organism: Natronospirales bacterium; assembly: GCA_021816765.1. Classification (GTDB taxonomy): domain Bacteria; phylum Pseudomonadota; class Gammaproteobacteria; order Natronospirales; family REEB76; genus REEB76. The sequence goes on from JAKAXB010000024.1 coordinate 21,237, forward strand.
TTCCGTGGGCGGCAAGACCGCCATCAATCACCGTTACGGCAAGAACATGATCGGCGCCTTCCACCAGCCCCTTGCCGTAATCGCCGACACGGCCACGCTCACAACCCTGCCGCCGCGGGAAGTGAGCGCGGGTCTGGCGGAAATCATCAAATGCGGTCTCATCAGCGATGAGGATTTTTTCCTGTGGCTGGAGACCCACGTACAGGAACTGCTCGCGCTGGACCCGGAAACCTGCGTACATGCCATCACGCGCGCCTGTGAGATCAAAGTTGCCATCGTGACCGAGGACGAACACGAGGAGGGGCGACGCGCCTTGCTCAATCTGGGCCATACCTTCGGTCATGCCATCGAGAGCGCCCTCGGTTATGGCGAGTGGCTGCACGGTGAGGCCGTGGCCGCCGGTATCGCCATGGCGGCAGATATGGCGGTACGCATGGACTGGCTCAAGGCCGCTGAATACCGTCGCATCTGCCGGCTGCTGGAACGGGCCGGATTGCCGTGCAAGCCGCCCGCCTCGCTCACGCCGATGCAGCTCCTCGATCACATGCGACGCGACAAGAAAGTGCGCTCGGGACGACTGCGTCTGGTGCTGCCAAAAGGCATCGGCCAGGCGGTGGTCAGTGACGATTTCGATGTAAAGATGCTGGGCGACACCCTGGCAGGCAAACCCGCATGAAACGGCCACCCGCGTGACCGGAATTCCGCCACTCGCCGAGTACGCCGCGCGTGACGCCGTCTCCCGCGGACGCCGTTATCCCGAACCGCCGCCCAACTACCGCAGCGAATACCAACGCGACCGTGACCGCATCATCCACTCGACTGCGTTTCGCCGCCTCATGTACAAGACCCAGGTGTTCTTGTACGACGAGGGCGACCTGTATCGCACGCGCCTCACCCATTCCCTGGAGGTGGCGCAGATTGCACGCAGCGTGGCCGTGGCGCTCGGGCTCAACGAACCCCTCACGGAAGCCATCGCCCTTGCGCATGACCTCGGCCACACGCCGTTTGGTCACGCGGGACAGGATGCGCTCAACCAAGCCATGCGCGATTACGGCGGCTTCGAGCATAACCTGCAATCATTGCGGGTGGTGGATGAGCTGGAAGAAAGGTACGCCGAATTCCCCGGGCTCAATCTCACCTTTGAGAGCCGCGAGGGTATCCTCAAGCACTGCTCCCGCGAGAATGCCCGGCAATTGGATGAGCTGGGTCAACGTTTCATTGACGGACGGCAACCCGGGCTCGAAGCACAGCTGGCCAATATCGCCGACGAGATCGCCTACAACAATCACGATGTGGATGACGGCCTGCGTGCCGGTCTCATCAGCGTGGACCAGCTCATGGAAACCGGGCTCTTTCGTGAGCACTGCATGGCGGTGAAGCGGCATTATCCCGCAGTTGCGCCGCGGCGGCTGATACACGAAACGGTACGCCGCATGATCAACCAGCTCATCAGCGATCTTATCGAACAAAGTCGTGCGAACATCGCGGCAGCGGCTCCGGACAGCATTGAGGCGGTACGCATGCTTCCCGGGCCGCTCATAGGCTTCAGCAGCATGAGCGGCGCACGCAGCCGGGAACTCGCCCGTTTCCTGCGCACGCGACTTTATCAGCATCAACAGGTACGCCATGCAAACGGTAAAGCAGCGCGTGTGGTACGCACCTTGTTCGAGATGCATTTCGATGACACAGCCCGGTTACCCGGGGCTTTCGTCAGCGCGGTGCGACAGGCGGAAACACAACAGGGCAAGGCAGGCCGGGCACGAATCGTGGCGGACTACATCGCCGGCATGACCGACCGTTATGCCCTGCGCGAATACCGGCGCCTCACCGGGGACACGGATGCCACGCCCGGTCTGATGGAAGCGCCATGATAGAATTGCAAAAATTTCACTCACAATAATCCGCACAGCCATGCTGTCCAGCAATTCCGTGCCGCGCCGCGAACGGCTGATTTTCGCCCTCGACGTCGCCGATGCCGAAAATGCGCGCCAACTGGTGGTGCAGCTCGGAGATGCGGTGCAGTTCTACAAGATCGGTCTGGAACTGTTCATGGCCGGCGGGTATTTCGAACTCCTGGACTGGCTGGTGGCGCAACACAAAAAGGTGTTCGTGGACCTCAAGTTCTTCGATATTCCCGCCACGGTACAGGCGGCGGTGCGGCAACTGTCGCGGCGCGGTGCCACATTCTGCACCGTGCACGGCAACCAGGCGATCATGGAAGCAGCGGCGGAAGTGAAAGGCGATCTCAAGGTGCTGGCGGTTACGCTGCTCACCAGCCTGGATCGCGGCGACCTGGATGATCTCGGCTTCAAGTGTGACGTGGAGCAACTGGTACTGTCCCGTGCGCGCCGTGCCCTGGAGGCGGGCTGCGACGGGGTGGTGTCCTCCGGCATGGAAACGGCAAAGCTGCGCGCGTTCATTGACCAGCGCCTGCTGGTGGTGACGCCCGGTATCCGGCCGGTGGAGAACCGTCCCGACGATGACCAGAAGCGTGCCGTCACCGCGGAGCAGGCCTTCCGCAGCGGCGCCGATTACATCGTGGTGGGTCGCCCCATCCGCAAAGCGCCGGACCCGCGGATTGCCGCTGAAGAGATACAGGCTGGCATCGCAACGATCTTCCCCAAGTGAGTACCGCCCCACTCAGGAACGACCTGTTGCTGCACGCCCTGCTGCGCGAGAAAACCGCGCGCACGCCCGTATGGATCATGCGTCAGGCGGGGCGCTACCTCCCGGAATACCGCGAGACCCGTGCCCGCGCCGGCAGCTTCATCCAACTCATGAGCACGCCGGAGCTGGCCTGTGAAGTAACGCTGCAACCTGTAAATCGTTTCCCCCTGGACGCGGCGATTTTGTTCTCCGATATCCTCACCATCCCCGCGGCCATGGGCCTGGGACTGCATTTCGTGGAGGGTGAAGGTCCGGTGTTCGAACGCCCGGTACGCGACGCGGCGACGGTCACAAAACTCGGCGTACCCGACCCGGAACAGGATTTGCGCTATGTCATGGATGCAATACGGCTTATCCGCGGCGAACTCGCCGGCCGCGTACCGCTCATGGGTTTCGCCGGCAGCCCCTGGACCCTGGCCTGCTACATGGTGGAGGGCGGCGCCAGCAAGGAATTCGCTCTGGTCAAAGGTCTGCTTTACCGCGAACCGGCGACACTCCACAAACTGCTGGACCTGCTGGCGCGCAGCGTCGCGTTGTATCTGAACGCTCAGATTGCCGCCGGCGCCCAGGCGCTGATGCTGTTCGATACCTGGGGTGGCGTACTCACCGGCGCCGCCTACCGCGAATTTTCCCTGCACTACATGAGTACTATCGTTAGCCAATTAAAGCGCGAAAGCGCAGGTCGGCGGGTGCCGGTGATCTTGTTCACCAAAGGCGGCGGCGCTTGGCTCGAAGCCATGAGCGAAAGCGGCGGCGATGCCCTCGGCGTGGACTGGACCCAGGATTTGAGTGAAGCGCGCCGCCGTGTCGGAGACAAGGTCGCGCTGCAAGGTAATCTCGATCCCGTTGCGCTTTATGCGCCTCCAGAGCGCATCCGCGAAGAAGTGGGAAAAGTCCTGGCAAGCTTTGGCCACGGAAGCGGCCATGTATTCAATCTCGGCCATGGCATTACGCCGGGCGTGAAACCAGAACATGCCGCCGCCATGATCGCGGCGGTGCAGGAATTGAGTCCGGCGTATCACCGTTGAGCCATTGACGCGGCTGCGCGGCAGCGATTGAATGCAGGGTTTCGCCCCCGCCCGACGAGGTACTTTCCTTGTGCGAACAAGGAAAGTACCCAAAGGAAATCGCCCCGGAGATTCCGCGCTTGGCTGAAATCGAATCGGAAACGATTCGATTTCAGCCGCGTTCCCTCACTGCTCGCGTCCTCGGGGCCGCGCTTACGGCACTTCCCTGTGCCGCTCGTGCGGTCGGGGCGATCCCTCGCCCCGACCTGCCTTCGGCAGGCCATTCCCTTCGGGCGCTGCGCGCTCGGCGTCATCCACGGGGTATACAAGAAAGAACGCGCATTCACGACCGCCACATCACAATTCAATTCTTGTGTAGGTTGCGGGTGAGGTGACAGCCGAACCCCAACAAATCTAACCAATATCGTTTGGATTCGCGAGCTCACCTCAACCTAGGGGCTTGTTTGGCTCTTGCGATAAACCAGTCAACAAAAACTGGAAATTTATCTTGGTGGATAACAGGACCTAAATCAAGCATGTAGAGAAAAGCGTAGCGAGAGAAATAGATACCTAGTCTCGTTATTTTAGGTTTCGGAACCAGGCCCCCAACTCCTGTAATCTCATGCAAAACCAAATATCCTATGAGCTGATTGAAATAGTCTCGCTCTAATTTGAGATTCTTTGTGGTCTTAATATCTATAATCGCATCGTCTATCACCAAATCAGCGTCAGCCCCTCCAACAAGCTGGGAGGCTTCGCCGAAAGTTGGGTCTAATAAGCAAAGGCAAGACGCTTTGAAGAGTTGCGGTTCAACAAGGTAGATAAGCTTCCGCAAATCGTCTACGTCCTCTTTATGAACGTTGCCCAAATTCTCATCTATAACTCCAGCTCTAAAAATAGGGTCTAGTTGTGCAAGCTGAAGGGCACTCTCCATCAGTTGGTCAGTTATTTGGCCCAAAGAAAGATAATCCGCATAATTAACCTTGGCTTGTGCGATTATCGAACGAGCTTTTTTTGCAAGTTCAGTCTCTCTGGAAGGGGCGATACCAGCTCTTTCCTTGATAGCAACCCAACGGTGGACATCTAAGTCGTAGGATACAACACTACCCAGCAGGGGTGAGCTAAGCGCCTGCTCCGCAATCCACTGTCCGGCTACAGCGTCGGGGTTCAGCCTTTTTAGAACCTATCTCAAAATCGTTTTAGCAGGATGAGAATGGCCGCCAGCTGGACGAAGCCCAGGAAGTTTGCGGAGTAGTATTCCCAGCGCACTAGGAGTCGACGTTGCCATTGCAGCCACGCAAAGA
>JAKAXB010000006.1 GCA_021816765.1 Natronospirales bacterium
ACAACAATACGCTTTATCTGGCGGCGTGGGTTCTCTGGTGAGCGCCGGGGTGTCAGACGCAGGACGTGCCGGTACGCGGTATCTTTCGTCATAGCAAGGGCGCAAAGATTGATGAGGCTATCGCATCACACCTCCTGAGTCCGGCGGCAGGACCAATGCCAGGGGAAATCGACAAGCCAGGAGAGGTGCGAAGCACCGCGGCAAGAAGCCCATAATGGCCGCAGCGGCCGTAGCCAGCGTCCGCAGGCCCGTGCCCTGGGCGTAGCGTCACTGTGGAGGGGGCGCGCAGTGATCGCGCCCGAACGCAGGACAGTCGTGGCGAAAAGAGTGATCGTCGTGGGATGGGGGGACGGGACGCTTGAAGCGTACCGTCCATGCCGAGTCCGGCGACGCTATCGAAATGCCTGTCAATGCCAGCGACAAGTTGCATCAGGAACATGCCAACATGCGATGCATATTGTTGGAATGGCAGGATACGCCGGACCTCGTGCTGCTGGCCAAAACCCTTTACTATGTGTGCATGTTTCCCAGCATTGCACATCCTCCCAAGGAGGAATTATCTCCGGGAAACTGCTTGCCACCGACGCGCCAGTCAAGCAAGAGGTGGACCGGTTGCGTCGGCAGCATTGAGATGATCTCCGTGTAATAGGAAAAAACATGTTTATCTGGTTCCACAAGCTGGTTTCGCCCCCTTACTTTTATAAATTCGCCGGTCGGCTCTCGCCGTGGCTGGCTTGGCTGAGCCTGCTGGTGATTCTCGCCGGCCTTTACGCTGGGTTGTGGCTGGCGCCGCCCGATTACCAGCAGGGCGACGGTTTCCGCATCATGTACGTGCATGTGCCGAGCGCCTGGATGTCGTTGTTTGTGTACACCGTCATGGCGATGGCCGCCGCCATTGGCCTCATCTGGCGCATGAAACTTGCCCATGCCGTCTCAGCGGCGGCCGCGCCGCTGGGTGCCTCGTTCACCTTCCTGGCGCTGGTCACCGGTTCATTGTGGGGTAAGCCCATGTGGGGTACGTATTGGGTATGGGATGCGCGACTTACTTCGGAACTTATCCTCCTGTTCCTGTATCTGGGTTATATGGTGCTCAATCGCGCCTTTGACGATCGGCGCACCGGTGACCGGGCAAGCGCGATTCTGGCCCTGGTGGGTATCGTAAATATCCCCATCATTCATTATTCGGTAAAATGGTGGAACACCTTGCACCAGGGCCCCACGGTGTTCTTCGGACCACGGGCGGATATCCCGCCCAGCATGTACATTCCATTATTCATCATGGTAGCGGGTTTTATGCTGTATTTCGCCGCGTTCATTCTCAAGCGTCTGCAAGTGGAAATATTGCAACGCGAGCGCAACACGGCGTGGGTACGCGAGTTGGTGGAAAAATCATGACTTCCTGGCACGAGTTCTTTACCATGGGCGGCTATGCGGCCTACGTGTGGCCGGCCTATGGCATTACCGCTGTCGTGCTCATTGCCAACGCCATCCTCCCAGGCCGGCAGCAGCGATCCTTGCTGAAGGAATTGAGCCGGCGCGGTATGCGCGCGGATAAGCCCTCATGACACCGGTACGCCGCCGACGCTTGATCCTCGTGGCCGTCATCGTGGCGGGTATGGCCATCGCAACCGGCCTGGGCCTGAAGGCATTCCGGGAGAATCTATTGTATTACTTCACGCCGTCACAAGTGGCGGCCGGCGATGCCCATGCGGGCCAGCGTTTCCGCATGGGTGGTCTGGTGGCCATGGGAAGTATACGGCGCACGCCTGGCAGCATGACCGTGCATTTCACGCTCACCGACATGAAGGATTCCATCCCGATTACCTACACCGGGATTCTGCCGGATCTGTTTCGTGAAGGGCAGGGCATTGTGGTGTATGGCACGCTGGAAAAGAATGGCCAGTTCGTGGCAGACCAGGTGCTGGCCAAGCATGATTCCAAGTACATGCCGCCGGAAGTGACGGCGGCGATGCAGAAAGCCATGCAGGCTCAGCAGGCGGCAGTCAAGGGCGCCTCATGATTCCCGAACTCGGTCAACTCGCACTCGTTATTGCCCTGTGCCTGGCGGTGGCGCAGTGTTTCTTCGGGATTGTGGGCGCGCAGCGCGGCCATTTCATTTGGATGAACGCGGTACGCCCCGCTGCGGTCGGCCAGGCCCTGTTTGTCAGCCTGGCGTTTGTCATTCTGACCTATTCGTTTTTAACCAACGACTTTTCCGTGCGCTACGTCGCGGAGAACTCCAACACCGCCTTGCCCTGGCCCTATAAGATCACCGCAGTGTGGGGCGCCCATGAAGGGTCGCTGTTGCTGTGGATTTTCGTGCTGGGGCTATGGACGCTCGCGGTGGCGCGCTTCAGTCGCCGCCTGCCTCAGGAGTTCGCCAGCCGGGTGCTCGGCGTGCTCGGCTTGATCAGCATCGGGTTCCTGCTGTTCATGCTGACCACGTCGGATCCGTTCACACGATTGTTGCCGCCGGCGGCCCAGGGTCGGGATCTGAACCCGCTGCTGCAGGATCCGGGGATGGCGGTCCATCCGCCGATGCTATACATGGGCTATGTGGGCATGTCCGTAGCGTTCGCGTTCGCGGTGGCTGCACTGCTCGGTGGTCGCATGGACGCCGTGTGGGCGCGCTGGTCACGGCCCTGGACTCTGGTGGCATGGCTGTTTCTGACCATCGGCATCACCTTTGGCAGCTGGTGGTCCTATTATGTGCTCGGCTGGGGTGGATTCTGGTTCTGGGATCCGGTGGAGAATGCCTCGTTCATGCCATGGCTGGTGGGCACAGCCCTGGTGCATTCCCTGGCGGTCACCGAAAAACGTGGGGCATTCAAGAGCTGGACCGCCTTGCTCGCCATTGCGGCGTTTTCCTTGAGCCTGCTCGGCACCTTTCTGGTGCGCTCCGGTATTTTGATCTCGGTGCATGCCTTTGCCACGGATCCCAGGCGGGGAATATTCATTCTGGCAATGCTCGGGGCTTTTGTCGGTCTGGCACTCATCCTGTATGCGTGGCGTGCCCCGATGTTCAGCGAAAGCGGCGGCGGCTTCAAAGTATTCTCGCGGGAAACCTTCCTGCTGCTCAACAATATTTTTCTGGTGGTGGCGGCGGCGGCAGTGTTGCTCGGCACCCTGTACCCGCTGGTGCTGGGCGCGCTCAATCTCGGCCAGATTTCAGTAGGGCCGCCGTACTTCGATCATATATTCGTGCCCCTGATGATCCCGTTTTTCATCCTCATCGGGATCGGTCCCTATGTGCGCTGGAAACACGGCTCCGTACCCCACACCGGTCGGAAGCTCGGATGGGTCGCGGCACTGGCGCTCTTGGTGGGGGCGATCGTGATCGTGTTGCTGCGGGCCGAGACCAGTTTCATCGCCATGGCGGGCGTCCTGCTCGCGGCCTGGACGGTGTTCAGTGCACTGCAGGAGCCGGTGCAGCGCCTGTGGCAACGGCTGCGCCATCGGCATGCGAGCCTCGGACGCAGCGTGCTCGGCATGAGCGTCGCACATGTGGGTGCCGGCTTGATGATCTTGGGCGTGACCGTGACCACGATGCTCGGTATCACGGTGGATCGGGTGTTCACGCCGGGATCCAGCCTCAGCGTGCACGGCGATCAATACGCCTTTGAGGGAGTGCAGGATGTCTCCGGCCCCAATTACCAGGCGGTGCAGGGCACCTTCGTCGTGACCCACGACGGCCGGCCGGTGACGGTGATTTATCCCCAAAAGCGCCAATTCCGGCGCGACGGCACCACCACTACGGAAGCGGCCATTGATGCGGGTCCGTTCCGGGACCTCTATGTGGCGCTCGGCAACCCCCTCGGTCATGGCGCCTGGAGCGTGCGCATCGAGTACAAACCACTGGTACGGTTCATCTGGCTCGGCGGACTCATCATGGTGCTGGGCGGGTTCATCGCGCTCATGGACAAGCGCTACCGCCGGGTCCGGATAACGGCGGTCACACTGGATGTGGCCGCCACACTCGGGGATGCGGGTACGAATCTGAGACGCGAGCCGGAGCACTGATGCACCGCCGGCTGGTTTTCATTCTGCCTATCCTGGTGCTGATCGCGCTCATCGGTTTTTTTTGGCGCGGCCTGTATCTCAACCCGACCCTCGTAACTTCACCCCTGATCGGCAAGCCGGTACCGGACTTCAGTTTGCCGCGGCTGCACGATCCGCAACAGGCTTTCAATCAGAGCCGGTTGAAAGGCCAGGTATCCCTGGTCAACGTCTGGGCCACCTGGTGCGTCGCCTGCCGTGAGGAACAGCGGACGCTGCTCCACTTTTCCAAGCAGAACATCGTGCCGATCTACGGGCTCGACTACAAGGATGACCGGCAGAGCGCCTTGCGCTGGTTGACGGAACGCGGCAATCCCTATACCGCGATCGCCTTTGATGCCACCGGCAACGTAGCCATCAATTGGGGGGTGTACGGCGCGCCGGAAACGTTCCTGATCGATCAGCACGGTATCATCCGCTACAAGTACATCGGTCCGATCACTACTGAGGTGATCCAGAGGGAGCTGCTGCCGCGCATCCGCGCGCTGCGCCGCGAGGGTACATGAAACCCTGGGTACGGGTACTGGTACTGGGCTGCATGTTGCTGCTCGTCAGCCGGTTAGCGTTCGCCATCGACAGCGAACCCCCGTTCACCGATCCGGTGCTGGAACATCGCTATGAGCACCTGCTGCAGGAGATACGCTGCCTGCAGTGCATGGATGAGAACATCGCCAACTCCGACGCACCGCTGGCCGCGGATTTCCGCCGTCAGATCCACGCGATGGTGGGGGAGGGTGAGAGCGATGCACAAATCAAGCGCTACATGGTGCAGCGCTACGGGGACTTCGTTCTCTACAAACCGCCGCTGCAAGCCAACACCTGGTTCCTGTGGGGCGGACCTTTTCTGCTGCTGCTCGTGGCCCTAGTCGTCGTGACCCTCGTCATTCGCCGGCGGTCGCGTCTCGCTGACCAAGAGCAATCCTCCCGATGATCTTCATCCTTTTAAGCACCGGCATGATCGTGCTTGCCGCCGCACTGGTCGCGGTACCCCTGTGGCGGGTCCGCCCGCGGTCCTCGCCCTCGACGCAGGCCGCGAACCAAGCCATTTATGTCGCCCGTCGTGAGGAGCTGGAACGGGATGTGGCCTCCGGAAGACTCGCGGTGGAGGACTTCGATGCCGCGCAGCGCGATCTGAAGAGGGAACTCGTCCCGGCCGCGGCCGCACCGCTTCCGGAACCCGTCCGCACACGCAGCGCGCGCTGGGTCGCGGCCGTGGCCGCCGCGGCGATTATTGCTGCCTGCCTGGGCCTCTACCTGAAAGTGGGCAATTGGCGGCCGGCAGTGGAAGGCGTGCATGCCGCCAGCGTCCCCAAAGTCGAGCAGATGGTGGCCGAGCTCGCCGAGCGGCTTTCCACCACCGATCAGAATGACCTGCAGGGTTGGATCATGCTGGGTCGCTCTTACGTCTTGATGGGCAAATATGGGCAGGCACTGAATGCCTTCAACCAGGCACGTCAACTTTCCCATGATCGGAGTGCCAGTGCGTTGGCAGGTTATGCCGAGGCCCTCACGCTGCAAGATCCATCGGTAGTTATGACCAAGGCGGCGCCGTTATTCGAGCAAGTGCTCAAACTCGATCCCCGGAATGCCGAGGGGTTGTGGTATGGCGGCCTGATTGCCCTTGCGCGTGGTGACAAGTCGCTGGCCATACAGCGCTGGCAGACGCTGCTGACTGAAAATCCACCGGAAAATTTCCGTAGGCTGATTGTTACCCGTATCCAGGCAGCGGGGGGCACCATTCCAGCAGCAGTGATTACCGAGGGCAAGGGAATTGCAGTACATATAACGCTGGACCCGGCGCTGCGCAGCAAAGTAACGCCGGATGAAACGCTGTTTGTATTTGCCGAGCCGGTGGGACAGACCAGCGGTCCACCGCTGGCCGTGCGCCGTTTCCAAGTACGTGATCTGCCGTTGCAGATGACGCTCAGTGATACGGATTCCATGCTTTCCGGCCGCAAGCTGTCGGATTACGCTGCCGTGACCATCATTGCGCGGATTTCGCCTCAGGGTAACCCGTTGCCGCAGCCGGGTGATCTGATGGGACAGGGTCGCTGGCAGGAAAATACAGCGAAAGCTGTAAACATCAGCATTAACCAATCTATTCCTTGATTCCGGGATAGAGCTGAAAATAGTTGCGTGGCTGTCAACCGCCTGCGCGGTTTCTTTTGTATGGCCCGGTATTCAGCCGGCGTCATCGCGCGCAGCTTCTCCAAGAATGCCACGATAGCCCAGATGCTGGCATCGTCCTCGGTCTGCCCCCAAGCCGGCATGCCGGTCATCTTGATGCCGTTTTTGATAATCCAGAAAAGCTCTGCCAGCGGCGTATGAGGAATGATACGCGCCAACACGGGTGGACGCGGATTCAGCCCCGTGCGGATTGCGGAAGTTTCCACCCCGGGCGCGAGATGACACCCTGCACACATCTTAATTGTAACGCGGTAAGGACCACGTTCTCAAAAATGGCTGTCTATGTAGGCTTCCAAGGCGTTATAGGTACCAGGTTCGAAATCCGTGAACTGGACACCCATCCGATACTCATCCTCGGCACTCTGGCGAACGGCCACCACGCGTCCAAACAGACCGAGTTTGCCGCGGTTATCAGCCAGCCCCGGTGGAGCAACACGCACATGAATACGCACGCCATGCCCGGCATGGGTCTTGATGCCGTGCGGCGTAATTCGCGACATGGTCGGCCCGTCGCACAGAATTTGCATGCCAGTCAGCGAGAGGTCTGCGGCAATGGCCGGAAAGGTGCTGCCATCCGCCTCCACGATGCGTATGGAGTGCTCGACTTCAATCCGGCGGAAAGTGCGTTTTTCTTGTTCCATGTTGATGTGGGTATCCGAAGCGTGGGCCATTTTAATCACTTCGGGTACAAAGTTGTGGTACTTAGGTTACAGGCCAGGTATTAGCCAGCCAGCGCCCCAGGATAGCCGCTCCTTATTTCAAGTGAGCATAAAAATAATATATAACAAGCTATTACAGTCTATTTCTCATATTTTTATCCGATGTGTGGAACAAAAAGGATGGGGCGCTCAGGATGTGATCTTAAGTCCAGTATGGGGTCCGTAGCGCCTTATACGCATACTTAATATATTACATAATATACATTCTGCGCATTTTAGGGGGCGGCCAGAGTTACCCGGGAAGCCCGCCCGTGAGCACTCCCCTTATCCCAGTCACCCCCATTCCCACCCCCGAGGCTGTCTGCGGTAATCGTAGCGGCACCGCAGCCAGCCGTTCGTCGTCGTCTCATTTGCTGGGCTTGTCTGTATTAGGTACAACTCCCATGCCGGTCACCCCGTTACCGGTTTCCCCCAAAGAATCCCGCTTGTCTGCCATGTGGTGATGGCGCATCTCTTGCGGCCAGACGTGAAGGAAGCATGCAGGATGCCAACAGAAAGAAAAATGCGAACAGATAAATATTGATGGTTCCGAGTACATCACCTTTGTTGCCAGTGAAACCGGCGCCATAGGGCCCACCCCATCCTTCGGCGGTGGTCCAGAGTCCCAGGCTGTAGATGATCCCGAACGGCAACATCCAGCGCAGGAAGCGGCCGGTCAGCAGGGATAGAGCGATTGCCGTTTCGCACACTGCGGCGAAGACACCGAAAGCGAATGGTCCGATCACTCCAATCACTGCAAGAAACAAACCTATATAGGACACCACCCAGGCAGGCTGCCCCGCCTGCGCCTGCTGCAGATAGGTCGGCGCGTGCACGATGAAATAGGGTTGCCATTTCCAGAAAGTGTCAAATGCCCAGAGAAGACCGAAGAGGATGCGTGCTGTTCTCAAACGCCGCGCTGAATCCCCGCGCCCGCGGACAGGACTGCCTTTATACAGGCTGAGACCTTCCCATGAGCGGGTGGCTATCACGAAAATGAACACGAGCGTGTAGGCTATGGCCGTACCCGGATCCGTCGCCCCCGCAGTGTAGGGGCCGCCCAAGCCGCCGACGGTGGACCATAACCAGAGGTTATACACGATGCCGAACCAAGCGAGATACCGCAGTCCAATACCGCTGAGCAGCGAGGCGGCCAGCAAGCCGTCTATTACCACGCCCCCCCACGCCACCGCAGCCGGACCCAGAGCAGCCACTCCGGCGGCCATCAAATGACCGTAGGCTGCCAGCCAGTGGGGCTGACCACTGACCCAGTCCGCCGCAAAGCTCCCCAGGAAATGTTCGATATAGGCTGGGTTCGCCTGGAGAAATACATTTGTCGCGCATACCAGTCCGAACAGGATGCGGATTGCTCCATAGGCGGTCTCACGTTGACTGAAATTTAGCCGCATAAACTGTCACCCTGTTCTGTACATATATCTGTACATATAGTAGTTGGCGCATAACAAGAACTTTGGACAAATATGGAAGCAGTATTCAAGCGATGAGATTCTATGGTTTTGGTCAAGCTGCGATGGACGTGGAGTCAAAGCGCGTTTCATGTTTGTGGAGGGCATAGGCGACGCGCAGCAGTTTGCGAGCGAGTACGACCAATGCGGCCGTGGAAGACAGACCCTTGGCGCGCTGGCGTTCGTAGAAGGGTTTCCACGCAGCGGTTTTGGCGGCACTCATGGCTGCGTTATAGAGCAGGCGGCGCAATTCTGCTGGGCCGCGCTTGGACAAGCGACGGCGACCGCGCCGCTGACCGGAGTCGCAGGGCCGTGGGTCGAGGCCGAGATAAGCGATAACGGCGTCACTGCGCGGGAAGGACACGCGGGAGAATAGTTCGGTGAGGGCAGCCCCCGACAGTGGCCCGATGCCGGGGATTGAGCGCAAACGTGCCCAGCGTGTAGTGCCTTGCGGCAGCGCGCGGACGGCGCGCGGCAGCTCACGATCCATGGCGGCAAGAAGGGCATCGAGTTGGTTCAAAGTGGCGTCCCGCTCCACCGACAAGATATCGAGGCCGGCGAGGCTGGCCCGCAATAGGCCCTTGGCCACCACGACTTTGGCGCGGCGTTTGAGCAGTTGGGTCAGGCGATCTTGGGCCGGGGTCGGCGGCTGCCAGGGATGCAAGCCGACATGCTCCTGGGCCAAGTAGCGGGCCAACACGGCCGCATCGACTCGATCGGTTTTGGCGCGGCGTCCTACGGCCTTGGCATAGTGGCGGACATCGTGAGGGTTGAGCACGTAGACGGTAATCCTCCGTGCGTGGGCGTGGTGGGCCAGTAAACGGTGGTAGTCGCCAGTGGATTCCACCCCGAGGTGGACGGCCTCCGGCAGGGCAGCGAGCCAGGCGTCTACGGCAGCGGGCGCATTGACACACCTCGTCACGCCGGCTTGGCCGAAGACGGCGGCTACGAGTTCGTGTTTAGCCACATCGACACCAATGTAACTGGGTTGGGTATTCATGGTTGCCTCGTGCAGGTGCAGAATAGTAAAGGTGTCGGGGTGGCCACCTCCGATCGCGTGAGCTTGCAACGTAATCGGCGCTCGCACATTGGCGCTAGATTCCTCATCGACGCTGAACGAGGTGGAATGGGGAGAGTACTCGTCGAGTGGGTCCAGCTCACGCCGGCCCATGCCAGGGAACGTCCCTCCACCCCGGCGCTTCGGTATACACCCAAGCGCTGGGTGAACCATACAAGCCAGGGAAGCGCGAGGCGAAGAGCCAAGGGATGCCCCAGCGGCCGTAGCACAGCGCCCCCCGTCGGGGACTTGGCCCCAAAGGTCCACCTTGTCCCAGGGTCGTCCCCCTCCGGCCGACGAACGCCGGGCCTGCCGCAGAAAGAGGAATACTCGTCGCGGGAGCGAGTGGCCGGGACGCCGGCCTGCCTGTGCGGGTCCGCACGCAGACAGGGACCGTACCAGCCGTCACGAGCGACGCGACGCTATCGCTCAATGGTTCAGTGCCTCCGCCAGCAGCATGGAAATATCAATGCCATGCTGTTTTGGGTCAAGTATTGTACTGATTGATAATTTTTCGTCAGGTAGTGCCGCTAAATTAATAAGCCTGCGCGGGTGGACATTCACACCCTGCCCGTCTCGGATCATCATGATCATGGGCCGCAGACGTTTTTTTGGATCAGAAGATATAACAACGGCGATTTCTCCGGAATTCATTTTAACCAGGCTACCGATGGGATAAAGTCCGATGAAACGAACAAACTCTTGTATCAGCTCTTGCCCGAATTCCCCGGCGCCCGAGGTACGTAAACGCTGGAGTGCGTCAACTGGCATAATTGCAGCCTGATATGGCTTGTCGGCTGTGAGCGTTTCATAGGCATCCGCTACAGCCGTGATACATACCGAAATTGGCAGTTCGTCACCCCGCAAACTGTGCGGATACCCGCTGCCGTTGATACGTTCATGATGGGAGCGAATTATCTCCAATACCTCGTCAGGAACATTAGGGGAACTCTTGAGCATTTCATAGCCGTCAGCAGGATGACGCTTCATAATTATCAATTCGGCATCCGTGAGTTTGCTTGGCTTGTTGAGGATTTCGACAGGTACACGGGTTTTACCGATGTCATGCAGGATCGCTCCAAGACCAAGCATCCGCAGCCTGTCTTCGGAGTGGCCGAGATGGCGTGCAAAAGCAATAGCAAAAATCGCCGTATTCAGCGCATGCGTGGTATTCCAATCATGCTTCTGCCTTATATTGGCGAGTTGCATCATTATGTTCGGATTAGCCGATTGGCGCACCAGCCGCTCAACAATAGTTTTCGACTCACTGATATCTATACTGCTGCCCTCTTTGGCACTGGAGAGCAGCTGTCCGATACTCTGTTGGGCGGTGGCATGCGTGGCAGTTAAACGGCTGGCATTATCAACCAATGCGGATGGATGTGCCGGTTTCCCTGGCACAGGTGGCTTTCCGGATGCCTCCAGCGCATTGTCGTCAACCGGTTTGCCCACTCCCGCAACCGTGACTTTGGATTTCAGTTCATCCACGAGAACATAAACACAAATGGCTTTGATCTGTTCCAGATCCTCTCTGGATTCAACCAGAAACCCCTGGAAAAGAAATGGGGTACCCAGCCATGGCCTGTCCAGCTCAGCCACATACATGCCGACTCTCAAGTCGCCTACGTCAACCTTATATCGCATGATCTGCGCTCGTTCTTGCAGCCCGGGATTCATAGGTGGTGTAATGCGGAAAGCTTAACACGAAACAAAGTTTGTTCTGATCATCTGTTGTACCGTTAGGCGTTCGGTGTATGCCATCGTACTGACTCAGTGCATGAAGCGGGAGAAACTGTAGGCACCCGGATCGATATCCGGGGTCCTGCCTGTTATCACATCCGCCACAATGCGTGCCGAACCCGCACATAACGTCCAGCCCAGCGGACCGTGTCCCGTGTTGAAGAAAAGATTGCCATAAGGGGTTTTCCCCAAGACAGGCGGGCCGTCACAGGTCATGGGGCGTAATCCGGTCCAGGAAATGACTCCGCCCTGTTCTACCGATGCGGCAAGCCCGGGAAGAATGGCCATGGCTTGGCAAAGGATACTGCCGCTGCGAGCGGCGTTGAGCGTGATGTCATAACCATTGAACTCGGCAGTACCGGCGATGCGCAAGCGGTCGCCCAATGGGGTAAGCACGAGCTTCTGCTCGAAATCCACCACCGGTACCCGCAGGGAATGACCCTGGGCCGGCGTGACGGTTACCGAATATCCCTTGACCGGGTAGATCGGAAGCCGCAGTTTCAGAGGACGCACCAGCTGTGGGCTGTAGCTGCCGGCGGCCAAAACGTAAATGTCAGCATGGATTTCATCCTGCTGTGTTATCAGGCCCTGGATACGCGTAGCATCCACCCGCATGGCCTGTACGCTGGTATTGAAACGAAATTTCACCCCGGCTGCCGCCGCATGCTTCGCCATCGCCAGGGTGAACAGATGGGCATCCCCACTTTGATCGGCTGGGTAGTGGATAGCCCCCACCAGCTGGTCGGAGATGGTGTTCAGCGCTGGCTCAAGTCCGACCGCTTCACATGGGTCCAACAGGTGCGATTCCAGACCGAGTGGCCGCAGTGCGTCCGCCAGCTCCAGCGATTGTTCCAGTGCGCTGCGATTCCGGAATATTTTGATGGTGCCGTTGTTGAGCGCATCAAAATCGGGATGCAATTGATACACGAGTTCGTCCAGCATCCGCACACTATAGAGAGCAAGCCGCAGGATGGCTTCGGTGGAACGCCGATGTGGCACAGCACGTGAGGCGTGCAAAAAACCAATTCCCCACTTCAGCATTCCGGGAAGCGCCGTGGGGCGCAGTAGCAATGGCGAGTCTTCCCGTCCCAGCCAGCGCAGCAGACGCCCCAATGTGCCCGGTGCATTCCAGGGGTCGGCTTCACTGGGCGTCAGCAGGCCACCGTTGGCATAGCTTGTTTCCAGTGCAGGGCCCTCGCGGCGGTCCAGTACCGTGACATCAAAACCGCGCTCGGCAAGATACCAGGCAGTGGTGGTGCCGATCAGGCCTGCGCCGATAACGACGACGCTGCTCGTCATGGAGTATGAGGCATTTCCACGCGCCGCCCATTTTTTTTGTGAAGAAACTGCTGTGCGAAAAAATTCACCGTAGCCCGATCCGATAGCAGCCAGGAGTGATAACGCAGGAAACCGTGTATCTCGTTGGGAATTACGATTTCCTGATACGGCACGTGCTGCAACTGCAAGCGCCGCACCAGGTCAACCATCTGGTGGAAATGCACGTTGCGGTCATCATCGCCCTGGATAAGCAGTACCGGCGATTTCCATTTGGCGATCTCCGAATCCGGTGAAGACTCCCAGGCGATGTGCATTATTTTCTTCATATTTGGCATCTGGTAACGCTGTATGGGTTTTCCAAACCAGTCATTGATGAACATGGACCAGTCATGCACACCGTGGAAATCCACACCGGCCTTGAATATGTCGGAGTTGCGTGCCAATGCCAGTGCCGTGAGATAGCCACCGTAGGAACCGCCCCATATGCCAATGCGCCTGGAATCCACATGCGCATCCCTTTGCAGGAAGTGTGCCCCCGCGAGCACGTCCTTGTATTCCGAGGCGCCGGTGGGCCCCCAATGGGCTGGGTAATGGAAATCATGGCCGTAGCCGGTACTCAGGCGGTAATTGACAGACAGCACGATGAAACCGTGGTTGGCGAGATACTGGTTCACCGCGTAGGCATTGCTGTAATAGTCCATGGTTTGCCACGTGACCAGCATCTGCCTCATCGGCCCGCCGTGCACAAAGATGATGGCCGGTTTTTTCCCCGCGCCGCTATTCTTTTCAAACACCTGACCATGGATCAGCCAGCCGTCACTGGCGCGGAAAGTCACCTCTTTCGGCACCACCAGCTCTGTCGTCGGAAAATCATTCGGCAACTGGTCGTGGTCCAGCGTGCGCCATGCATGGCGCCGCCATGGGCCGAGCATGACCAGCGGTGGTTGCCGGGGACCCGCATCCACAAACGCCAGTACCTGACCTTTATCCGTCACCACTGGGCTCCACTGGCTATGGTCGCCCCAAGTGACAGCTTGCGGTACCCCGCCCAATACCGACACGCGGTACAGGTGACGGCGATCACCATCTTCCGGTGTGGCGCCGGTGTTGGCGGTATAGATGACGGATTTCCGGTCCGGCGTAACCGTCATATCCCCAAGCATGAAGTTGCCGGGGGTAAGCAGCCGTGCCGTGCCGCCGCTGGCAGGTACCGTATAAAGATGCGGCCAGTTATCCATCTGGGAAACGAACACCAACTGATTCCCCACTGCCCAGCGCAGGTCCACATCGCCCCCCTGTTGCGGGAAGGAACCGCGCAATGTGTCCGGGCTCCGCCAAATGCGCGCGCCTTTGCCGGTGTGCACATCCGCCACCCAGATGGACCAGGGCAGCCGGTGCCACTCGAGGACGGACTGGGGCGGCCCGCCGTTTCCCGGCAGGCGCACAAAAGCAATGCGTGAGCCGTGCGGCGACCAGCGCGGCTCGATGTCATTCGAGGTGGATGGTGCCAGATACTCGATCCGCCTGCTGTCATTGCGATATATTCCGATAAAACTGTGGTCGCCGCGGCCGGAAACAAATGCCAGCGCCTTGCCGTCCGGTGACCATTGCAGATCTGACGCCTGACCACGATCGAAAAACAGCCGCCGCGCTTTCTGGCTGCCGTCGATGGGCGCCCACCAGACGGACTGCTCGGGAAAATGAATAAACGCCACGCGCTTGCCATCGGGTGAAATCACCGGCGTATCGCCCTCCCCCAGCACCCGCGGTTCACCGGTTGTCAACGATACCGCCCAGACCTGCATGTGCGGCTGAATCGGACTCGAATCCGGATCCGGCTGCAGTGCCTCCGGCCAGTTGGCATCGTGATCGCCTCCACGCACATAGACAAGGTACTTACCATTACGCGAAAAACTCAGATTGGTAAGTTCCTGTCCATCATCCCGGGTGTAACGGG
This sequence comes from Natronospirales bacterium, assembly GCA_021816765.1. Classification (GTDB taxonomy): domain Bacteria; phylum Pseudomonadota; class Gammaproteobacteria; order Natronospirales; family REEB76; genus REEB76. The sequence goes on from JAKAXB010000006.1 coordinate 14,440, forward strand.
TAAGCAGCCGCGGCTGGTAATCCGGACCACGGGCGACCCAGATATTGCGCACACCACGCTCATTCAAAACCCAGGCGACAGCGCTGCCATCCGGCAAAGAGATCAGATCGGATGGGTAGGGATAGCCTAAAACCTGTTCCATGGTGAAACTTTGACTGGGCTGCTGCGCATAACCTGTGGCACTGCATAAAGCAACAGCAGCAGTAAAGACGAAAATCCATGGAGCATGCGGAAGGCGAGGCAACATCGGAATCTCCTTGGCACCGGGTAGCGATTGAAGCAATCTGTTAAAGCCAGAGTTTTAAGTATCTCATACCGTCACGTAAAACTCCCTCAGAAAAATATATTATGCGTCCGCTGCCAGTTGTTCCATACGCACTTCCATTTCCAGGCTATGACGATCACGGAATATGGTCGCCAGGGCGAGCACACGCCCGGCCTGCTTGTAGGTGAAGGCGCAATCAGATTTTTCCGGATCACCCTGCATGTCAATACTGTCCCACTGCTCCGCATGCCCCACGTAGTTGAGACTGATGTCGTAATGCTGGCTCCAGAAAAACGGTACGGCGGTGTAACGCTCGCGGTAACCGAGTATATTGCGTGCTGCCACCTGCCCCTGATGTTGCGCCACCGCCCAGTGTTCCACACGGATGGACAGGCCGCTCATCGCATCCGGCCAGCGCGCAATATCTCCCGCGGCATAGATTCCCGGCGCACTGGTCTCCAGGTATTCATTCACGAGCACACCACGGTTAATCTTCAGACCCGCCTGTTCCGCCAGTGCGGTAAGCGGCCGCACGCCGACACCCACTACCACCAAATCCGCTGCCAGTTGCCCTTCACCCTTGAGCATCACCTGTTCCGGCCGGATGGCGGTTACGCTCTGGCCGAGATGAAACACCACGCCTTTCGATTCATGCAACGCACGAATGAAATCGCCGAGACGGGGACCGAAGATACGCTCCATGGGGCGCGCTTCCGGCGCCACCACATGCACTTCCGCGCCGCGTGTGCGCAGCGAAGCGGCCACTTCCAGACCGATGAAACTCGCACCGATGACGACCGCACGACGTGCACCTTGTTCTACAGCCGCAATAATGGAACGGCTGTCGGATACCGAGCGCAGATAATGGACATGCGGCAGGTCTGCACCCGGCAGCGTCAGGTGGATTGGTTCGGCACCGGTAGCCAGCAGCAGTGCGGCATAGCCGAGTTCACGGCCATCTTCGAGACGCAGTTTACGCTGTACCACGTCAATGGCAGTGGCGCGCAGATTGCGCAGCAGTGTGATGCGTTTTTCCTGGTAAAAGCTCTCGGAACGCAATGGCACCCACTCCTCCGGTGCCGTACCGGCCAGGTAGTCCTTGGACAGATTGGGCCGGTCACAGGGCAGATTGTCTTCGGCGCTCACCAGCGTCACCGGACCGCGATAATCGCAGAAGCGCAATGTCACTGCTGCCGCCTCGCCCGCGGCCCCGCCGCCGACGATCAGTACCGATGCCGGTGGTTCTACCTGCCGCATGGGAGACCGGTTGCTGTGCACAAGTGGTGGGAACTTCTCGCGTACGTAAACCTTGCCTGCCCGCTGCTCGATCCGCCAGCAGGGAATGGGGTTCAGGGCAGGTGGGGCGAGTACCTCACCATTGCGCAGGCTGAAACAGGCATGGTGCCAGGGGCAGCGGATGCCGCCTCCCGCCACCAAGCCTTTGACGAGCGGGCCATGGTAATGGGTACAGGTTGCGCCTACGGCGAAGATTTCACCCGCGTGCCGTACCAGCACCACTTCATCCTGGCCCACATGACCGAGCAGCGGCTGATCCGTTTTGAGGCTGTCGGCATCAACGCCGCTGCTGAGATCCGGCCCCGCGGGGGCGCTGGGGTGGGACATGGTTGCTCCTCATCGTCTTGAGCGTCAATTGAACACACAAGTGCGCGCTTGGCTTCCACTGTAGCACGCACCGTGATCTGCAGAGCCAGGGTCGCGCATAACCAGCCGCTTGTGAATGGAACAACTTTCCTGCGGAGACCAAATACATACTGAAAATAATGAAGAGCCTCGCGGCAAGCCGCGAGGTATCAAATCCGAATCCAGTCACATCATTCGCCGCAAGCGGCGGGGAATTGAACTTAAAGTGATTAAATTAATATTTAACAGTTGATTATAGAGATAACCTAAAGTATTTTATTGATTGTGGCTTTGGCTGCCACTCCTCCTACCTATACGTCATGCCCCTCTGCCGGTACTCCCTCCCGCGAGCAAAGCTAAGTCAAAGACCCGGTGTTCAGAGGTGTATGCATAATGATGTTGGCGTGGCACGTCACGTAGAGTATGCGGTCCCTGATTGCCATGACACCGGGTCAAAGCCATGAGTATGGCTATGCTGCGAACAGTGGAAAATGACTTGAAATCTGCTGAATGCCAAAGCGCTTACATTGTAGACTTCCCGCTAGCCTATGCGGGGAGGCCGCAGACCGCTTTGTTTTTAAGGGTATTCTTGCAACTTTCCGGCGGAGCCGGAGCCAGAATACCCATATGCACCGTTTAGCATTAATTCGCCCGCGTACCTCACTTGTCATGGAGTACTTAAATATGAGTCAGCCATCCCGCAGCGATTCACCCCTTGCTCTTTGGGCGCCGCGTATTGCCCTGTTGGGCATGAGCATCGGCATCCTGGCCATTCTCGCAGTAGTGTTGCCGGGCCCCCTGTACCGGCTCGGGACTGTCGGTCTCGGAGGCGCCTTCGGAATGATCACCTACGGCGCTTACGGCGGCATGCTTGCCATACTGGTCACCGTCATCGGCCTGATTCTGCTGCTGGCGGCGCGGCGGCGGGAATATTTCATGCGCATCATTGTCGGCATCACACTGGGTGTGATCGCCTGGGGCATTCCCTACATGTGGCTCAAGAAGGCCGAGTCGGTACCCGCCATCCATGACATCACCACCGACACGGCCAATCCACCGCAATTCCAAGCGGATATTCTGGCGCTGAGAAAGGGAGCGGCCAATTCGGCGGTATATGGCGGTCCCAAGATTGCGGCCCTGCAGGAAAAGGCTTACCCGGATATCCAACCCATGCTGCTCTCCCTGCCGCTGTCACAGGTGTACGCCGCTGCGTTACAAACCGTAGAGGCCCGGGGCTGGAAGCTGGTGTCCAATGACCCCGCCACCGGTATCATCGAAGCCACCGCCACCACGTTCTGGTTCGGTTTCAAGGATGACGTGGTAATCCGTATCGTACCGAATGGCACAGGTACCCGCCTGGACATACGCTCTGAATCGCGCATAGGCACAAGCGATGTGGGCAGAAATGCACAACGCATCCGTGCTTTCCGTGCCGCTCTCTACAAACGACTTGGCCTGCAATACCACAGACAGTAATAAAACAGCGGGAAGTGCGGTCTGCCGCTAGAACGCAGCAAGGCGGATTTCATGGCTGGACATGGCGGCAATGCGCATGCACGCAGCGGACTATGACATCTGCATTCTGGGAGGCGGTGCCGCGGGCCTGGTAACCGCGGCGGGGGCGGCTGCCTTGGGTGCACGTACTGTGCTGGTTGAAAAGCAGCGGCTGGGAGGCGAATGTCTGTACACCGGCTGCGTGCCCAGCAAGACTCTGCTGCACTCCGCCCGCATGGCCGCCCTCATCCGGCGGGCACAGGACTGCGGCTTGTCGGCGCAACTGACTCCGCCGGAAATAGGGCGCGTAATGGAGCATGTCTCACAGGTCATCGCTGCCATCGCGCCTCAGGACAGTCCGGAGCGCTTTCGCAGTCTGGGTGTCGAAGTTATCGAGGCGCCAGGCCGATTCACGGGTGCCCACAGCGTTCAGGCCGGAGACCGCGAAATTCGCGCACGACGTTTCGTCATTGCCACCGGCAGTCGCCCTGCTATCCCACCTGTTCCGGGGCTTGCACAGGTGAGTTACTTCACCAACGAAAATATTTTCTCCCTGCGCGATTCCATGCCGGATTTGGTAGTTGTCGGTGGCGGACCCATCGGGGTGGAACTTGCCCAGGCATTTTCCCGGCTGGGCAGTCGCGTCAGTATTCTGGAGTCCGCGGCACAGATTCTGCCTCGGGAAGATGCCGATGTGGCACAGGTGCTGGGGGATGCGTTGAGGCATGATGGTATTCGGCTGCTTACCGGCATAAACGCGGAGCGCATCACGCAGCGGGAGCGTAATCTCGTCATCAGTTACCGGGATGCCCGGGGACAAGCGCAGGAGCTTGCCGCCACGCATCTGCTGATAGCGGTCGGACGCGTACCGGCTCTGGAAGAGTTGGGGTTGGAACAGGCAGGCGTTGTCGTCCGCAACGGCCAACTGGCGGTGGATGACTGTCTGCGCACCAGCCAGCATCATATATACGCCTGCGGTGATGTCATCGGTCCCTACCGCTTTACTCACATGGCGGAACACCAGGCCGGCATGGTTCTCAGAAATGCGCTCTTTCACATGCGCAGCCGAGCGAGCCGGATCATCCCCTGGTGCACTTTCACGGACCCGGAGATGGCAAGGGTGGGTTTGTCGGAGCGGCAGGCGCGGGAGCGCAGCGTAATTCATGAAGTGTACCGTGTGCCGTTTGCACGCGCCGACCGTGCCCGGACCGACGGTCAAACTCAGGGTTTCGTCAAGCTCCTTACGGACCGGCGCGGACGCTTGTTGGGGGCGGCAATCGTGGGTGCGCAGGCGGGCGAGCTCATTCATGAGTTTGCCTTGGGCTTGAGCCAACGCCTGAAGGCCCGGGATATCTCGGCCTGCATACACCTTTATCCGGCCTTGGCGCAGATCAGCCGCTTCGTAGCCGATGAGCGCATGAAACAGCGGCTGACACCTACCACGCGCCGCTGGCTGCAACGCCTGTTCCGTCTGCGAGGTGCACATGCGTGAATCCGCCAAGCGGCTGCGCATGACCGCACCACGCCTGCTCATTCTTGCAACTATCCTCGCGATCGTAGTGGTATTTTATCTGGTGGGCGGTGCACACTGGCTGAATCTGAGTCACCTGCTGGCACAACGGGATGCGCTGCAAATGCTGGTTCAGCGTCATTATTTTGCTGCCGTGTTTGTTGCAGGACTGTTATATACAGTCATGACGGCGATCAGTATTCCCGGCGGAACCGTGCTTTCGCTGTTGATCGGTTTTTTATTTGGCCGTTGGGTGGGGGGCCTCACCATCGTGATATTCGCCACACTGGGGGCCAGCCTCATTTTTCTGATCGCACGCTACCTCATCGGTACCGCAGTGCGAACCCGGCTGGAGAGCAACCCGCAAGCAGCAAAACTATTGCAGGGTTTCGAACGCAATGCCTTCAACTATCTCCTGTTTGTGCGTTTGGTGCCTTTGTTTCCGTTCTGGCTGGTAAACCTGGCAAGCGCTTTTACGGCCATTCGCGTGCGGCAATTCGTGCTCGGAACTTTTATCGGCATCATCCCGGGCAGCTTCATCTACGCGAATCTCGGCGAGCAGCTTGCCAGCATCCATACCCTGCATGGGCTCATTTCTCCGGGGCTGATTGCCGCCCTGGTATTGCTCGGGCTGTTCGCATTGCTTCCGGTTGCCGTACGCCGCTGGCGCACCAGCCGTCACCATGAGGTTTGAACCATGCACGCTGTCGCTCCCTTGCTCAAGAACACCAGCTTTCCTTCCCTGCGCCGGAGTCATGTGCACACCCTGCAGGTCAATCTCGGTTATCGCTGCAATCTATCCTGCGTCCACTGCCATGTGAGCGCCGGTCCGCATCGCACCGAGGATATGGACGCAGAAACGGTGGATACAGTGATCGAATATCTCAGGCGACCGAATATCGAGGCCCTGGACATTACCGGTGGCGCCCCTGAAATGAATGCACACTTCCGGCGGCTTGTCCGCAGCGCACGGGCCATGGGGAAACGCGTCATGGATCGCTGCAACCTGACCATACTCGAAGAACCGGGTTACGAAAACCTCGCGGAATTCCTCGCCGCCGAACGCGTGGAAGTGGTGGCCTCGCTGCCCTGCTACACTGAGGAAAACGTGGATGGTCAACGCGGCAAGGGCACCTATCACGCCAGCATCCGCGCGCTCAAGCGTTTGAATTCTCTCGGCTATGCTCGGCCGGGCACGGGACTCACACTGAACCTGGTCTACAATCCCCTGGGCGCATACCTGCCGGCGCCACAAGCCAAACTTAAGGAGGATTACACCCGTGAACTCAATGAACGCTGGGGCGTATGTTTCAATGATCTGTTTGTGCTCGCCAACATGCCCATCGGCCGTTTCGGCAGCATGCTGGTATCAAAAGGCAGGCTCCAACCCTATCTTGAGACTCTGAAACAGGCACACCAGCCCCATAATCTGCCGAATGTCATGTGCCGTCATCTCATCAGCGTGGATTGGCGCGGCTATGTCTATGATTGCGATTTCAACCAGATGATGGCATTGCCGTTGCGCCTCAACGGCAAGCCGCGCCCGCATCTGCGCGACTTGTTGAAAATGGAATTGAAAGGCATATCCATTGCTGTGGGGGATCACTGCTATGGCTGCACCGCCGGACAAGGCAGCAGCTGCGGCGGGGCTCTCAGCTGATTGTGCGCATCTCAATTATCGTTCCCACGCTGGAGGAGGCAGCGGTTGTCTCCGCCACGCTTGCTGCATTGCAGCCACTGCGCCAAACTGGGCACGAGGTGATCGTAGTGGACGGCGGCAGTGCCGACGGCACACCGGAAATCGCACAGCAGCTGGCGGACCGGGTGATCGTCACGGCGCGCGGGCGTGCCAGGCAGATGAATGCCGGCGCGCATCTGGCCCGGGGCGACGTCCTGCTGTTTCTGCATGCCGATACGCTGCTGCCGCCGCAGGCCACCGACCATGCCGTTGCCAGCGTGACGAACGGAGCGGCTTGGGGCTGGTTCGATGTGCACCTTTCCGGGCAACATCCCCTGCTGCGCGTGATCGAACATTGCATGAGCTGGCGGGCGGGTCTCACACGAATCGCCACCGGCGATCAGGCGATTTTTGTAAAGCGTGACGTATTTTTCCGGGTGGGTGGCTATCCGGACCTGGCGTTGATGGAAGATGTGGCGTTATGCAAACTGCTCAGGAAAAATGCGGCCTCACACCGCATCCGCCTGCCCGTCCTCTCCTCCAGCCGCCGCTGGGAACAGCATGGCATGATACGCACCATACTGCTTATGTGGTGGTTGCGCCTGGTGTTTGCCTTCGGCGCAGACAGCCTGCGCCTGGCGGTCCGCTATGATTCGCGATCCCGCTGAGGTAGCGAAATGAGTGCCACACTGGTACGTCTGCTATGTTTCGTGGGTGCGCTACTGCTCTTTGGCGCACTGGAGTACCGATGGCCATGGCGCCCGGAGCCGGGTTGGCGGCATAAGAGTATCAATCTGGGCATGATTGCTTTGGGTAGCATTGGCACGCGGCTTGCCATTCCCATTTCTTTGATCGAGGTGGCCATACTGGTTCGGCGTCATGGCCTCGGACTGCTTCACCTTGTCACGCTGCCTGGCATATTGTTGATAATCGCGGGCGTGGTGCTGCTGGATCTGATTATTTATGGTCAACATATGGCTTTCCATTACACCCCTGTACTATGGCGGCTGCATCGCGTACACCACACCGATCCAAGCCTGGACGTAACCACCGGTGTGCGCTTTCATCCCCTCGAAATCATCGTTTCCACTATCGTCAAGGGTGTCGCCATACTTCTACTGGGTATCACACCCATGGCTGTGGCGGTTTTCGAGGTGATACTCAATGTCTCGTCGGTTTTTAACCATGCCAATCTGCGCCTGCCGGATTTTCTGGAACGCCTGCTGCGCCTGCTCATCGTGACACCCGGCATGCATCGCGTGCACCATTCGGCGGTTGACGGTGAGCTCAACCATAATTTTGGCTTTAATCTCTCTTGGTGGGACAGGCTGTTCAGAACCTACCTTGGACGCTCCCGCGTGCCGGAAGCGGGGATGCCAGTAGGCCTTCCCGGTCGTGTTGGCGACAACCCCGGGTTTGCAGCACTGCTGCTGTTGCCGTTTCGGCGCTCCTAGATCATGCAGCGCACTCCCTGCACCATCGCGTTACTTTGCAAGGCGCCCATTCCGGGCTTTGCCAAGACGCGGCTCATCCCCCATCTGGGAGAGACCGATACCGCCCATCTCCAGGAAGAGCTGGTCATTCAGGCCGTCTGTACCGCGCTGGACGCCGCCATCGGGCCCGTGGAGCTGTGGTGTGACCCGGATGAGTCGCACCCTTTTTTCGGGAAGATCATGCAGAAATACCCGGTGCGGCTGACGACGCAGCCGCCGGGTGACCTCGGGACACGCTTGCACACCTGCGCTTCCGGAGCACTGACGGTCGCGGATGCGGTCATTCTCATGGGTGCCGACTGCCCGGCCATGCCGCCCTACTACCTTGAAGAAGCGGCAGCGGCATTGGCACGGGACTGCGATGTCACCTTGGGTCCGGCCGAGGACGGCGGTTACGTGCTGCTGGGACTGAAGCACGCCAGCGAGTTGCTGTTCAGCGATATTCCCTGGGGAACCTCGCTGGTCCTGGCAGAGACGCGCACCCGCATCGCACAACTCGGCTGGCGCTGCCATACGCTGGCCACGCTCTGGGATGTGGATACGCCTGCGGACTATCACCGCTGGCGCCTCATCACTGAGGCGATGCCGCAACGGCCCGGTGCTCAGCGCCTCTGATACTGGGTATTCCCGAAGAGGGTTTCCCTGGCTTTGTCGGTCATCGCCGAAGTGCGCAATTCCTTGAGCTGTGCCATACCGCGCTGCACGGCCGGACGGACAGCGAGGCGCTCGAACCAGCGCTTGAGGTGCGGATAATCTTCCAAAGCCTGGCCCTGCCGTTCATACGGTACGATCCAGGGATAGATGGCCATGTCCGCAATGGAATACTCGCCGGCGATGTAGTCCCGGGCCGCCAATTGCGTGTCCATTACGCTATACAAGCGCCCGGTTTCCTTGGTGTAACGGTTGATGGCGTATTCAATTTTCTCCGGCGCGTAACCGCGGAAATGATGCGCCTGGCCCAGCATCGGTCCTACCCCGCTAATCTGGAACATGAGCCACTGGATCACCTGATAGCGATTGAATGGATCCCGTGGCAGGAAGCGGCCGGTCTTCTCCGCGAGATATAGCAAAATGGCCCCCGACTCGAACAGCGCTATGGGTTTGCCATCCAGCCCCGCGGGGTCCACCAACGCCGGCATTTTGTTGTTGGGGCTGATGCGCAGAAACTCCGGCCTGAACTGATCGCCATTGCCGATATCCACCGGATGCAGCGTATAGGGGACACCCGTCTCCTCGAGGAAAATGGTGATTTTCTGGCCATTCGGTGTCGGCCAATAATACAGTTCGATCACATTCATGGAATCTCCCTCACAGCAAGTGATGTCTCGCCTGACACCGAACCAGGATGCCTGCAGCAGACCTGCTTCCTCACAGCCAGCGGCGCGCCAACCAGCCAACAAATTCCAGTGCCCGTGCAAGCCAGCTGCGCCGCGCCCAACGGGCAGGCGCTATCTGCTCCGATTTCCTCAGGTCATCCCGGAATTCCACCTCCAGGGCGGCAGCCAATGCCCGATCGGTGCTCGCCAAATTGATTTCATAATTGAGGAAGAAGCTCCGATAATCAATATTGGCGGTACCTACGCTGCTCCAGCTGCCGTCAATCACGACAGTTTTTGCGTGCAGCATGCGCGGCAGATATTCATGGATTTTCACGCCCGCTGCAAGCAGCGCCGCATAAGCGGCCTGTCCCGCCCATTGAGCCAAGTGTTCATTATTCTTGCGCGGTACCAGTACGCGCACATCCACTCCGCGCCGTGCTGCAGCCATCAGGCCGCGTTGAGTGCGGCGGTCGGGAACAAAATACGGCGTGGTCAACCAGATGTGCTCCCGTGCAGTGGCAAAATGTGCAGCAAACAGGTTGCGTAGGAACAGCCGGCCCTGCCAAACATGATTGGTGATAAGTACGTTACCGTCCGGTGCCTGGATAAAAGGATAGCGGCGGCGGCGGCCGCGCCAGAAAGCATCGAACAAAGTCTGCAAAGCGCGCGCCAGCGTCCCGTCTACTTCCACGTGGGTATCACGCCAGCGGGCTTCACCGTATGCATCCCGGGAATTTTCCCGGTGGATGTTGAAACCGCCGAGGAAACCTGCGCGGCCATCCACCACCAGAAGTTTGCGATGATTGCGCCGGTTGTAACGCCACGGCGCGCGCCAGTTCCAGCGGTGGAACCAGCGCAAGCGTACACCCTCACGTCTCAATAGCTGTCCCAGATGTCGTGACCCCCAGAACAAGGAACCGGCCGCATCGATATGTACAAGTACCTGGACGCCAGCGCGGGCGCGTTCACCCAATGCAGTGGCAAACTGCCGTCCAATCTCGTCATCGGCAAAAATATAACTTTCCAGCTTTATGGAATGCCGGGCGCCGCGAATCACATCCAGCATGGCAGCATAAAGCCGATCACCCTCTATAAAGAGCCGTAACCGGTGGGTTCCTCGCTCCCCATCCTGAACCGGGTGGGACTTCATTGCGCCACCACATGAGTAACAGGACTGGTTACTTCGCAAAACATCATATACCCTCGTGAAATGGGCATGCAGGGTCTCCCTGATGAATGCATTTGATTATATCCGGTCGTACGGCATAACTCAGGTCGTCCGTCTCAACGTCTGGCCATAGGATGGATACCATCCCTGTCTGCTACGCACTGTTTTCGCCCGCACGAGTCCCAAGCTGGTATAGTGTCACGCATCACATACAGGCGAGCATGCTTGGTAGCACCGTTATTTTCATCGCATGCGACTACTGCTCTACAACATTCGCTATGCCACAGGACATGGGCCGGGATTCCATTTCCCGATTCCCGGCGCCGGCTATCTGCGTCATACCTCGCACAATCTGCGGCGTATTACGCAATTTGTCGGCCAGGTTTCTCCGGATATCGTGGGACTTATCGAGGTGGATATCGGCTCAGTGCGTACCTCAGCAATCAACCAGGCGGAGGCCATTGCCACCGCCATAGGGCATTCGTCCACTTATCAAAATAAGTATGGTGTGGACTCGATCAACCAGTTGCTGCCCATTCTGCGCAAACAAGCCAACGCCTTTCTCACCTGCAGCCCAAACGCCATCCAGCGCTTCCATTATTTTGAACTCGGCGTCAAACGCCTGATCATGGAACTGGAGCTGGACGAGTTATGCCTGTTCCTGGTGCACTTGTCCCTCAAATATCGCCACCGTCATCATCAGATGCACCACCTTTTCTCACTGGTGAAAAGCTGCGGCAAACCGGTAATTGTGGCCGGGGATTTCAATACCCTGTGGGGCACATATGAAATCGAGCTGTTCACGGCAGCCGCGGGTTTGCGCAACGCGAATAGGCACAACGCCCCAACTTGGCCAAGTTCCCACCCCAACCGGCAACTGGATTTCATTCTCTACGGTCCGGGCATTGAACTGAATCATTTTGAGATTCCTGCCGTGCGGTTTTCGGATCATTTACCCCTTATTTGCGATTTTGAAGTAAACAGGAAGCATTGACATGTGGTGGGCAGTTGCCATCGCCGCCCTGCTTTTTTCTGGTCTGGACCTGTGGGCCACGTGGTATTTCCACGGGCTCCACGCCCGTACCGGATGCAATCAGCGGCGGATTGGCATAGATCAGGCCTGGCAAGCCTGGCTGTCTTCTGATCACTTGAGTCGGGAGGAACAGTCGGCGCGCATGGTATTACTTGGGAAAGTGGATGCACAGGTCCGGGCATCCGTGCACCAGAGCCTGCTGGAATTTGAACGTGCGCTGCAAACTGAAACTAACCCGATGCTTGTGGTGCGCAAGGAACTTATGAGTAGTATTGACCGTCGCCAGCTCAATACCGAGGTTCTAAAACTTCCGGAACCTACGCGCGTGAATCTGCGTGCAACCAGCCTGGAAATACCGCAGACTGATGCGGAAGCCCGCATATACATCGCTGCCAATGAGCTGCGCATGGCGGTATTACGTGAATACAGCGGCCTGTGTTTCGGTGATTGTGCGGATGGCGACTGGTTCGATGTCTATGCAAGAGCGGCCTATCTGCGCCAGCGAAGCACACGCAATTATATCGAACGCACCCTTAACGGCAGCCAGAATATCGCCGCTGACGCGCGTTTCCACACCATGACCCTGGTGGACAGCGAGATCCGCGCCAGGCTGCTGCAGATTCCCGCCGGTACGCGGTTCCCCGGCTTTGGGAAGACGCTGGCACAAAGCGATGAATCCGCATAATGCAAGTTGCAGTAATTGCCTTCAATTCCTATGATTGAGCGCTTATCCAGGTTGCAACTGGAACCCGCAATTCAGACCTTCCAAGCTAAAGTGGAGTAAGCATATGTCCAACACTGCCCAGACCGACTGGCGGATCGAACGTGATGCAGACGACATCGCCTGGTTGTGTTTCGATAAAGCCGGCACCAGTACCAACGTGTTGTCCGGCCAGGTGATGCTGGAGCTGGGTGAGCAACTCAAGACGCTGGCGGCATCACCCCCCAGAGGCCTGGTCATCTACTCCGCCAAACAGAGTGGTTTCATCGCTGGTGCGGACATCAAGGAGTTTACCGGCCTGAAAACACCGCAGGACGCCTTTCAGATGGTCCGCCGCGGTCAGCTGGTACTGGAGCAACTGGGAAAATTACCCTGTCCCAGCGTGGCACTCATCAACGGTTTCTGCCTGGGCGGCGGGCTGGAGCTCGCGCTGGCGTGCCGTTATCGCGTGGGTATTGACGATGACCGCCTCAACCTCGGGCTCCCGGAAGTCAAGCTCGGCATCCATCCGGGTTTCGGCGGCACGGTACGTTCCACCCGTCTGGTGGGCGTGATTCATGCCATGAGCTTCATGCTCAATGGGCGCAATGTGCACGCACCCGAAGCCCTCAAGATGGGCCTGATTGACCGCCTGGTTACTGGTGATAACGCCAAACAAACCGCGCGTGCGCTGCTACTCGGCCCGCCGCCGACGAAAAGTGCGCCCTTGGGTCAAAAATTACTGGCCTTCGGCCCATTGCGTCCCTTCATCGCCGGTATGCTGACAAAGCAAGTGGCATCCAAGGTGCGCCGCGACCATTATCCCGCACCGTACGCCATCATTGATCTGTGGAAAAAATACGCCGGCAGCGACGAAATGTATGTCCAGGAAGCCCATTCTATCGCACGGCTCATGGTACACGACACGGCGCATAACCTGGTACGCGTGTTCCTGCTGCAGGACCGGCTGAAATCCCTGGGTAAGAAATCTGATCTGGCGCTCAAACACGTTCATGTGGTGGGTGCCGGCACTATGGGAGGTGATATCGCCGCCTGGTGCGCATTGCGCGGTTTCAACGTGACCTTGCAGGATCGTGAAGAAAAATATATCCAGCCCGCCATCACCCGCGCGCGGAAGCTGTTCGAGAAAAGGCTGAAGGGCGAAGAAATTCAAAAGGCAGCCGCCCGCCTGAAGATGGATGTGGCGGGTGATGGCGCGAGAGATGCGGATGTGGTCATTGAAGCAATCTTCGAGGATGTGGACGCCAAACAGGATCTCTACAAAATACTGGACACCAAGATGCGCCCCGGCGCAATTCTTGCCACCAACACCTCCAGTATCCGCCTGGAGACGCTGCGTGGCGTACTCAAAAACCCACAGCGGCTTGTGGGACTGCATTTCTTCAATCCGGTAGCCAAGATGCCGCTGGTGGAAGTGATCCATGCGGACGACACTCCCAGAGATGAGATCGCCAGGGCACTGGCTTTCACCCGCCATATAGACAAACTGGCGGTGCCGGCGAAAAGTTCGCCCGGCTTTCTGGTGAACCGCATCCTCATGCCCTATCTCATGGAGGCAATGCTGGCCGCAGATACAGGCATCCCGTTGGAAGCTATTGACCAGGCGGCGCTGGATTATGGCATGCCCATGGGGCCGGTGGAACTGGCGGATACGGTGGGCCTGGATGTATGTCTGTCAGTATCCAGGGTATTCGCCAGGGAATTCAACAAGAATATCCCCGACAGTCTTACCACGCTGGTTGCGGCCAAAAAACTGGGACGTAAAACCGGCGAAGGTTTCTATAAGTATCAGGATGGAAAGCCGGTGAAGGATCGAAGCCGTATGCAGCGGATGCCTGCCGACTTGCAGGATCGGCTGATCCTGCCCATGCTCAACGAAGCCGTAGCGGTGCTGCGTGAGCGCATCGTGGATGATGTAGATCTGCTGGATGCAGGTGTTATATTCGGCACCGGTTTCGCACCATTCCGCGGCGGACCCATCAACTACATCCGCGCCGTTAGCGTAACCGATCTCAAGATGCGACTGGAAAAACTGATGCAGCAGTATGGCCAGCGCTTCAAGGCGGATGCGGGTTGGGATGCTCCGGCACTCAAGGAATCCAAAGCATGAAATTCGATGCCATGCCCAAGGACCGTGAAGCCACGGTCCGCACCCTCGCCATGCCCAAGGACACTAACGGCCTGGGCGATATCTTCGGCGGCTGGATTATGTCGCACGCAGACATCGCCGGCGCCATTCTTGCGTTCCGCCGCGCCGGCGGCCGGGTGGTGACGGTTGCCGTGAACGAATTCGTGTTCGTAAGCCCGGTGTACGTGGGTGACGTGGTCAGTGTCTATACTGACGTGGCACATGTGGGCACCACCTCCATCGCCATCGACGTCACGGTTTTTTCCCAGCGCAACGATGGGGAACATGAATCCTGCGTCAAGGTGGCCACGGCACAGATGACCTATGTGCGCGTGGGTGCCAACCGCCGCCCTGTGCCGATAGCGAAACATCCGGAGTAAGCACAGCGATTTCATTCACCAGCTCACATACCCCCCGGCGCTCATCAGCCGCCATGTCCGGATGCAGCGGATGTCTATGCTAGACTTCCGGCCTCCGCCATGTGGGCGGGACGTTCCGTTAACCACAGACAGTTATCAGGCTTGCAGGCATGTCGCCCAGAATACTCGACCGCGAACTCATCAAGAGTTTCTCGCCATTGAGCGGCCTCAAGCCGGAGAATCAGTCCGAACTCGCCGCAAAAACTGCGATCCAGGAACTCGGTGCAGGCCGGTATCTGTTCAAGCAGGGTGACACCGACAGGCGCAACTTCTATCTCGTCAGGGGTTCGGTGGAGTTGCGCTCCGGTGATAAGGTGCTGGTGGTCATCACCGGCGGCGCCGATGAAACGCGCCATCCGCTGGCACCGCAGGTGCCGCGTCACCTGTCAGCCCGGGCGAGCACGAATATCGAATATTTCACCATAGACAGTGATCTGCTGGATATCCTGCTCACCTGGGACCAGACCGGAAGCTTTCAGGTGGGCGAGCTCCAGGTCCGGGAGAATGAAGTCCATGGCGATGACTGGATGACTGCCATCCTGCAGACCAAGGCATTCCACCGCATTCCACCGGCCAATATTCAGGCCTTGTTCATGCGCATGGAGCACCTTCCCCGCCAGCAAGGCGATGTCATCATCAAACAGGGCGACCAGGGGGATTTTTTCTACATAGTCACGGCAGGCAGTTGCCTGGTGACGCGCGAGATGCCCAATGACAAAAGCATAAAACTTGCCGAGCTGGAAGTGGGTGCCAGTTTTGGCGAGGAAGCTCTGCTTTCCGATGCCCCACGCAACGCCACAGTCACCATGCTCACGCACGGCGCACTGGTACGCTTGGCCAAAGCGGATTTCAACACGCTATTGAAAGAACCCCTGCAGCAATGGGTGAGCCTTGAACAGGCAAAACAGACCATCGCAGCCGGCGGTCAGTGGCTGGATGTGCGCCTGCCAAGCGAATTTGAAAGGCTGCACCCGGATGGTGCAGTCAATATTCCGCTGTATTTCCTTCGCATGAAACTCGACACCCTCGACCCGAAACGCCGCTACGTGGTCTGCTGCGATACCGGCCGACGCAGTTCGGCGGGCGCCTATATTCTGAGTGAGCGGGGGTTTGATGCCTGCGTGCTCAAGGATGGTCTTGCTGCGCAGACATCTATTTGATCCGTTTTTCGAATACTTCAGGTATCCAGTCGGCAGGAACTTCAGGTCGCCTAACACCGCATTTACATCGTATGGGTCGGACGATCCGCCTGCAATGCACCGCCCAGGAGACCCTCGATCTTGCGCTGTGTATTGCCGCCATCCTGTTCACTGAACTGAACGCCAATGCCCGTGGCGCGGGTGCGGTTGGTACTGCGCGGTGTCACCCAGATGACCTTGGCTGCCACCGGGAGACGCTCCGGTGAACCCATAAGCTGCAGAAGAATGAAGACATCATCACCCAATTGGTAAGGTTTGCTGGTGGGAATGAACAGGCCGCCGTTCTTCACAAACGGCATATAGGCGCTGTACAGCGCACTCTTATCCTGGATAGCGATATTGAGTATCGCTTGCTGACGGGCTGTATTCATCCAAACTATCCTCCGCACGCGGCGAGCGGCGCCGCCTCCAGTGTCCGCAATCCATCCGCCCATTCCAGGAACAGGCCCTCCAGCAGGAGCTGGGCGTTTACGGACGTGGCAACAAGTGCCACCGCCTCATTCAGATGTTTAAGATAAGCATGCAGTGCGCGCAAGTTTATGCCCTTGAGGGCGCTTTGCAACAGGTCCAGCGCATCAGTATTGACGATCGTCCTCCGGTCCGCATCCCCAATGGATGCCAATATAATCAGATCCATCACCCAGGATTGCAGCAGCCCCAATGTTACCGGCAACGTTTCGCGGTCAAGCTCGGCGGCACAAGCCAGGGGATTGCGCTTGCCATTGAGCAGTTCCACCAGCGTCGCATAGAACTGCAATCTCTCCTGTATCAGCCTGTATCGAGTCAAACGCAGTGCGGCCAGCGGTCCTCCGCCCGCAATGCCCAATAATGCCGGCCAGTCGTGGCGGGACTCCCGGCTATTCAGCCATTGCAGTACTGTGGTCCTGTCGGGTGGCGGCAGGCGCACATCCTGGCAGCGGCTGCGGATGGTGGCAGCCAGCCGTGCCGGCCGGGCCGTAACCAGCAGCAACAACGTATCCGCCGACGGTTCCTCCAGGGTCTTGAGCAGGCTGTTGGCGGCATTGGTGTTCATGGCATCCGCCGGTGCAAGCAATGCAATTTTCCTGCCACTGTGCTGACTGGTGAGCGTGAGATTCTGGGACAATTCGCGGATCTGGTCCACGAGGATAGCCGATTTGTCTTCCAGAATGGTCACATAAAAGTAGTCCGGGTGCGCGCCGGCACTGAATTGACGGCAGGAATTGCACCAGCCGCAGGCGCGCTGATTCTCGCGATGGCGACACAACGCCAGCATCGCGAATGCTTGCGCGAACAGCTGTTTACCTGTGCCAGCGATACCAGAAATCAACAAAGCATGGGGCAATTTTCCGTCCGCCAGCCGTGTGTACAACCGCCGCCATGTTTCCTGTTGCCATGGCAATGCCGCCGTTTGCAGTTCAGGTGTGGTATTCATAACCAGCGGGCAAGTCGTGCTTGCAATACCTTTATAATCTGCCGCCGCACATCCTGCATATCGCCATCTGCCCGGATCAGCCCGATGCGCAGCGGTTCGCACCGGGCGCGCGCGCGATATG
Source organism: Natronospirales bacterium (assembly GCA_021816765.1). Taxonomy (GTDB): domain Bacteria; phylum Pseudomonadota; class Gammaproteobacteria; order Natronospirales; family REEB76; genus REEB76. Next base: position 32,043 of record JAKAXB010000006.1, read on the forward strand.
CGCGCCGCACGCGCTCAAAAAATACCTTGCGTTCCAATTCAAAGCGGTCACGCTGGCCACGGCCTCGCATGCGCCTGATGCCCACCTGCACGGGTGCGTCGAGCAACAACGTCAAATCCGGTTTCAGGCCCCGTAGCACCCAACGCTCCAGCGTCGCGATGTGTTGCATCGGTAGTTTGCGCCCGCCACCCTGGTAGGCATAACTCGCGTCAGTAAAACGGTCGCACAGCACCCAGGTGCCGGCTGCGAGTGCCGGGCGAATAACATACTCCACATGGCTGGCGCGGGCGGCGAACATAAGCAGCAATTCGCTCATGGCGGGCAGTTGCTCATTGGACGCGTCCAGCAGCAATTCGCGGATACGTTCCGCCAGCGGCGTGCCACCAGGCTCACGCGTTATCAGCACCTTGACTCCCTGTGCCTTCAGCCAATCGTGTATAAAGCCAAGATGGGTGGACTTGCCCACGCCCTCGATGCCTTCCACGGTAATGAGGCGGGCCTTGCGCATGTTCACGGCTTACGGTGCGGGGTCAGTTGATATTTGCGTACCGCAGCGTCCTGCTGCTGCAGCGTCGCCGAAAATTGATGGGTACCGTCACCACGCGCCACAAAATAAAGGGCGTTGCCGGACGCCGGATGCAGCGCCGCCTCTATGGATGGCAGGCCGGGCATGCAGATGGGCGTGGGCGGAAGACCATAGCGCGTGTAGGTGTTATAGGGCGTATCGGTGCGCAGATCCTTATAAGTAATCCTGCCGTTATATGCATTTCCCAAGCCGTAGATCACCGTGGGATCCGACTGCAGCTTCATGCCCTTCTCAAGTCTGCGCACGAATACGCCGGCGATTTCTGCGCGCTCCACGGGTTGGGCCGTTTCTTTTTCAATGATGGATGCCAAAATCAGGGCGTCGTAGGGCGTCTTGTAGGGTAAATTCTGCGCCCGCGCCTGCCAAGCCGCATGCAGGTGATCTTGCATGGTGCGATAGGCACGTTCCAGAAAAGCTGCATCCGTGGTGTCTTTGGGAAATTGATAGGTGTCAGGGAAAAACCGGCCCTCCGGATTCTCGCCTGGATGACCGAGTCGGGTCATGATGACGCTGTCATCCAGCCCCTTGAGGGTATGCCGGAGTTCCGGGTCCTGCTCCACTGCCTGCAACACCTGCGCAAAGGTCCAGCCATCCACCAGGGTAAGGGGATGCATCACCACCCTGCCACTTTTCAGCAACGCCAAAAGACCGGCGACATTGGTACCCGGTTGCACCAGGTATTCACCCGCACGAATGGTACTGGCGTCGCCCCGCAATCGTGCCAGCAATACCAGATCCAACGGATGCGGGAGTGCACCCTGAGCATGCAGCTGCGCGGCCACGGCACGCAGAGGCTGGCCGGGGGTCACTTCCACATCCACCGCTTTGTTGCCGGGCACTACCGGCACGATGTACCAGTTCCAATAGGCAAGTCCGGTGCTCGCGATGATCACGGCGAGGACGGCGGGCAACCATAAACGCAGACGTTTTTTATTCACCATGATTCTTCCTTCAGGCGTGCGCCGTCCAAGCCCAGGGCCGGCATGGCATGGCGTTCACGGTGATCTTTCCTTGGCCGACATGACGAACTTCGGCCAGACGCCGCGGGCGAATTTGCGCGCAAATGCTTCCACAGGCCACATGGTTTCCGCCGACGTCAGACTGGCAATGCATATTCAGCATGTCTGTCTGGCGCGCAGGTTCCAGTAATTAAGATGCCTGAATGCTCGCGAGCCACAGGCTCCGCATCGTCAGCGCATGGTGGGAAAGCCGGGTGACCATGCCGCTTAATTGTACCTTTGAAAATCGCAGCTTTTTCATCCGGCAGCATGTCTGTCCCGGATGTTATCAGCTCCTGCCCACTCGGCGCACGCCAATATCCGCTCAAAGCAATCAAGGTGCTTGAACCGAACCTGCCGATGCTGAACCCGAGTGTCGGCCACACAGGCGAGTGCCGTCAATCAAGGCGACGGAAGACCAGTGTGCCATTAGTGCCGCCGAAACCGAAGGAATTGGACAGCACCGTATCAACCTTCAGCCTGCGTGCCGCGTGTGGTACATAATCCAGATCGCAGCCTTCATCCGGGTTATCCAGGTTGATGGTGGGCGGTACCACCTGGTCGCGCAGCGTCAGGACGCTGAAGATGGCTTCCACGCCGCCGGCAGCGCCCAGCAAATGACCGGTCATGGACTTGGTGGAACTGACCGCCAGCTTCAGGGCGTGAGCACCGAAAGCACGTTTGATGGCAACGGTTTCACCTTTATCGCCCGGCAGGGTGGAGGTGCCGTGCGCGTTGATGTACTGTACCCCGCCGGTATTGAGCCCGGCATCGTGCAGCGCATTCAGCATGCAAAGACGTGCACCCTCCCCGTCTTCGGGTGGTGCGGTCATGTGGTGGGCGTCGCCGCTCATGCCGAAGCCCGCGAGCTCAGCGTAAATGTGTGCACCGCGACGTTTCGCGTACTCGTATTCTTCAAGTACCAGTATACCGGCGCCTTCGCCCAGTACGAAACCGTCGCGGTCTTTATCCCAGGGTCGACTGGCTTTTCCCGGCGCGTCATTGCGCGTGGATAATGCACGCGCGGCGCAAAAGCCGCCCACGCCCAGCGGTGTCACCGCCATTTCCGCACCACCGGCAATCATCACATCCGCATCGCCATACTGGATACAACGCATGGCGATGCCGATATTATGGTTGGCGGTGGTGCAAGCGGTGACGACTGCGATATTCGGGCCTTTGAAGCCGTATATGATGGACAAATGCCCCGCAATCATATTGATGATGCTGCTGGGTACAAAAAACGGTGATACGCGCTTGGGGCCACGGTTCTCAATAATTGAAACATGTGCCTTTTCGATATTGGTGAGACCACCGATACCGGCACCGATAGCCGCTCCGATCCGCGGCGCGCTGACCTCCGTCACTTCGAGCCCTGAATCCTTAACGGCCTGGATGGATGCCGCCACACCGTAGTGCACGAATGGGTCCATCTTCTTAATGTCCTTGGGCTCGATGTATTGGGCGGGATCGAAATGTTTCACTTCCGCCGCAATGCGAGTCGGATAATTCGTCGCATCGAAATGGGTGATGGGCCCGACACCGCTCTTGCCGGCGATAGCGGCTGACCATGCCTCTGCCACGGTGTTTCCCAATGGGGAGATGATTCCCAGCCCTGTTATCACCACACGCCGCTTGGACACTGGCTCATCCTCGCTTGCCTGACCAGGACAGAGTATAAGAAAACACAAGGCCGTTGCCACCTCGCAGCGACAACGGCTCTGTAAATGAGAATCACGGGCTCAGGCGTTGGGCAGATGTTCCTTGATGTAGTCAACCGCCTGTCCAACGGTGGTGATCTTCTCCGCTTCCTCGTCAGGGATTTCGCACTCGAATTCTTCCTCAAGGGCCATGACCAGTTCGACGGTATCCAGGGAGTCAGCACCCAGATCGTCCACAAAGGAGGCCTGCGGCGTAACCTGTTCTTCTTTCACGCCTAACTGCTCCACGACGATCTTCTTTACGCGTTCTTCGATGCTACTCATGACTATTGGAACCTCCCGAAGTGAAAAAACAGTTGTGGCGCGGTCAGTCCGGCCAAACCGGGGGCGGTATTGTAGTGAAAACTCCCCGCGCGTGCCAGCCACCGTGTTTCAGGCCATGTACATGCCACCATTGACGTGCAGGGTCTCGCCAGTAATATAAGCGGCCGCCGGCGAGGCCAGAAACAGTACTGCCTGGGCGATATCCTCGGGCGTGCCGAGGCGTTCCAGTGGGACCTGCGTGAGCATCGCGGCCCGCTGTTCCGTGCTAAGGGCACGGGTCATATCGGTGTCAATAAAGCCCGGCGCAACGGCGTTGACCGTAACATTGCGGGAACCGATTTCCCGGGCCAGTGACTTGGTGAAGCCGAGGATGCCTGCCTTGGCGGCGCAGTAATTGGCTTGGCCGGGATTGCCCACCGCACCCACCACGGAGGAAATATTAATGATGCGGCCGCGGCGGGTCTTCATCATGCCCCGCAAGCAGGCTTTGGAGAGGCGGAACACCGAACCCAAGTCGGTGTTGATGACTGCGTCCCAATCCTCATCCCGCATGCGCATGAGCAGGGTGTCGCGGGCGATGCCGGCATTGTTCACCAGAATGCTGACGTTGCCGAACTCCCCGTGTACCGTCTTCAGCGCCTCGTCCACCGAGACACTGCTGGCCACATCCAGTATCAGTCCTCTGCCTCTGATACCCTCCGCCCCCAAGTAGGCGCTGATGCGCCCGGCTCCCTCCGAGGTGGTGGCGGTACCCACCAGCGTAGCTCCCGCCTGGCCTAAGGCCAGGGCAATAGCCCGGCCGATACCGCGGGTGGCGCCTGTCACCAGGGCGATGTCATCGCTGAGCAGATTCATGCCGCTTTCACCGCAGCCAATGCGGCCTCCAAGCTTGCTGGGTTGTACACGGCATAGGCCGCCATCGTCTTGCTGATACGTTTGTTCAGCCCCGCCAGCACCTTGCCGGGACCCAGTTCCACCAGTTTGTGGATGCCTTTCCCTTCCAGATAGCGGATGGTTTCTACCCAGCGCACAGGTTTGTAGAGTTGGGTCTGCAGGGCTATGCGGATCGCCTGGTTCTCTTCATGAGTGGCTACATCCACATTATGGATAACTGGGATGGAAGGCCGCCTGATCGCTATTCCCGCCAGCCGGGCAGACAGGCGCTCTGACGCCGATATCATCAGGGTGCAATGGGAAGGGACGCTGACCGGCAGCAGGAGGCTGCGCCCGGCACCCCTGGCGCTGCAAACCTCCATGGTTCGTTCCACAGCGGCTTTATGGCCGGCGATGACCACTTGGCCGGGGGCGTTGAAATTCACCGCCTCCACCACCTGGCCCTGGGCAGCCTCGGCGCAGGCATCACGCACCGTGTCATCCTCCAGCCCCAGAATGGCCGCCATGGCACCGGTTCCGGCTGGGACTGCTAGTTGCATGACTTGGCCGCGAAATTCCACCAGTTTTATCGCCGTGGTGAAATCCAGCACCCCGGCACAGACCAAGGCGGTGTACTCACCCAGGCTATGGCCGGCCATATAGGCCGGCTGAGGGCCACCTTGGGCCCGCCATACTCGCCACACGGCCACACTGGCAGCCAGCAGGGCGGGCTGGGTGCGCTCGGTAGCGTTCAGCTGCGCCTCGGGACCTTGCTGGACCAACGCCCATAAATCATAACCTAAAATCTCGGAAGCCTCTATAAATGTTTGTTTTATATCAGTAAAATACTCACTAAACTCTGTGAGCATGCCCACGGTTTGAGAACCTTGACCGGGAAATGCGACGACAAACGTCATGGACATGGATATCCCCAAAAGCGGCGGATTATACCCGCCCGGCCTGCCCGAACAGCCGCGGCCAAATCAACAGCGCGATCCCCAGCAGGGCGCCGGTCAGGGCACCATACAAATGAGCATCCACCACCACCGGGCCACCAGTGGTGGCCACGGAAAAAGGCAACGGTCCCAAGGTCTGTTCATATATGAGCTTCAAAATCAGAAAAACCGCCAGCACCCAACCCAGCCAGTCGCGGCGCTGCATAAGCAGCATGGCCCCGGCAAGCCACAGGGTGTTCAGAGCCCCGGAGATACCCACATACCAGCGCAGAGCGGGATCTCCCAGATACAGGCCTATGCCGACCCCCAGCGAACCCAGCACCACCAGCAGGGGGCAGCGCCAGCCGGGCAGGAGCTCTTCGAACAGCAGCCACAGCAGCATATAACCCGCCATGTCTTCCGCCAGATGGCCCCAGCCGAGATGCACGAAGTTACCGGTAAATATCCGCCACACCTGACCATGCAGGATGGCCACGCGGTCATACTGCAGTGCATGACGCACCGGCTCGCCGCCCAATGCCAGAAGCACACAAGGCATCAGCACCACCAGCATCGGCCAGAGGCGCTGCATATTCCAGCGGGAACCTTGTGACACCGGCAGAGTCATCGGAAAAATGGGGAATCCGTTGTTGTATGATGAGTTTGTATTTCGGAACGCACTTTAACCCAACTCCCCCAAGCAAATCAGCCATGCAGCTACATAAACAGTTTTCCGGCTTCACCCTCATCGAAGTGATGGTGGTGGTTGTGATCCTCGGTATTCTTGCCTCCATCATCGTGCCCAAGATCATGAACAAGCCCGATGAGGCGCGCATCGTGAAGGCCAAGCAGGATATTCGCGCCATCCAGTCAGCGCTGGAAATGTACAAGCTCGACAATTATGCCTATCCCACCACCGACCAGGGACTGCAGGCACTGGTGCAAAAGCCCAGCACCGATCCCGTACCACCCCATTGGAAACAATATCTCGACCGCATGCCCATTGACCCCTGGGGTCACCCGTATCAGTACCTCAATCCCGGCGTACATGGACAGATTGATATCTGGTCCTATGGACCGAAAGGTCCGTCGAGCGGTACCAGCAGCAGCACAGTCATCGGCAATTGGAATCTGGATGATAACGGCAGCAATAACAGCAGCGGTGGCAGCTGACGCTGCCCGTCCAAGGGTGCAGTACGGTGCCATCGCGTTTAAGGGGTTTCACGCTGATTGAGCTGCTGGTGGTGTTGGTCATTGTCAGTATCATCAGCGCCGCCGCCGTGCTGTCGCTCGGTGCCCTGGACGGCAGCCCACCGGCGAAACACGCGGCCGAACAACTCGCGGCACTGGCGGATCTTGCCGCACAACAAGCGGTGATGCAGGGCCGGCAATACGGTCTGCGGGTGTTACCACACGCTTATGAATTCCTGCTTTACGATGGCAGCAACTGGTCGCCGGTACAGAATGACAATCTGCTGCGGGTGCGACAATTGGGCAATGATGTCAGCCTGTCCCTGCAACTGGAAGGCACCGCCGTCATCCTGCCCAAAAACAATAATAAAAACGGCGCAGGTAGCGACAGCAACGACGGCTCCGGCAAACAGGCGATAAAACCGCAAATTATGCTGCTTTCCAGCGGTGAAATCACGCCATTTCAGATTACCGTGAGCGCTAGCGTCAGCAGCACGCAATACCTGGTGAAGGGAGATCTGTTGCACGGTATCCGATTCCTGCCGTCGCACGCATCGGCCGGTCGCTGACATGTATCGCCCTCTCAGAAAATCACCGGAAGGGTTCACATTGCTGGAAGTGCTGATTGCACTGGCGGTCGTGGCCATCGGCATGCTTGCGGTTATTGGCACCGCGGCCACCAGCACGCGCCGCGCCGGTGAATTGCGCGATGAGACATTTGCTCACTGGGTGGCCATGAATGAGCTCACCACACTGCGCCTGGCACCCGCCTGGCCCCACCTTGGCACGCTGAAGGGCTACTCCGACATGGCGGGCCAGAAGTGGGGCTGGCAGGCGGCCGTCAGCAAGACCTCAGACCCCGATCTGTTACGCGTAGATATCGCCGTGAGCAGCGCGCTGGCGCCGAAAGCCGTGATTAACAGCCTGACCGGTTTCATCGGCCGGCCGCTGCCCATGACTCCCGTTCCATCTGCGAGCGTGCCGCCGCAAGCCAACGGCGGTGTCGCAGCGCCGTGAACAGCAAGCTACGCGGCTTCACACTGATTGAACTGCTGGTGGCGGTGGCCATCTTCGCAGTGGTCGCCGCGCTCGCCTACGGCGGCCTTGACACTGTCATACATCAGCGTGAACAAAATACCGCTGTGATGGGCCGGTTGCGCGTAGTACAACAGGCCTTCACCATCCTGGCTAGCGACTTTGCCCAGCTGGAACCGAGACCGGTACGCGACCCGCTGGGCGGCACTCCGTTGCCGGCTTTCGCCGCTGCCCCGCAAGACATGCCGCAGGTCACCTTCACGCGCGGCGGCTGGACGAACCCTCTGGCGGAGGTGCGCAGCACCGAAGAGCGGGTGGCGTATGAGCTTGACAAGAACACGCTGGTGCGTATCTCCTGGCCGGAGCTGGACAGCACACCAGAGGCCAAACCGCTGAAACAGGCCCTGCTCCCCCACGTTACCTCGTTTGACATGCGTTTCCTGGACAGCAGCGGTCAATGGCAGAACCAGTGGCCGCCGCTCAATGCCGATGCCAACGCCTACCTCGCGCAACTGCCCCGGGCGGTGGAAATCAGCGTGACCTTGCAAGACTGGGGCCGAATCACGCGCATCATCGAGGTGGCCGCGCCATGAAAGCTCCGCGGTACCCGGCGCACCATGCGAAACAGCGCGGCGTGGCCCTGTTGATCGCCTTGGTGATTCTGGCCATCGCTGCCACGCTTGCCACCGGTATGATCTGGAACCGCGAGCTGGATATTCGTCGTACCGCCAATATCATTCACGGGGACCAGGCCATGGAATATGCCCTCGGTGCCGAGGCCTGGGCGGAACAGATCCTGCAACGTGATTTTCAACAGAACCCCCAGATAACGGACCTGACCCAGGACTGGGCCATGCAATTGCCGCCGCTGCCAGTGCAAGGGGGATCCATCACTGGCCGCCTGCAAGACCTGCAGGGCCTGTTCAATGTAAACAATCTGGCCAGCACCAGTGCACCGCAAGCCGCGGCCGCACTGCAACAGTTCCAGCGCCTGCTGATGGCCCTCAACATTGATCCGGCAATCGCCAACGCGGTGGCTGACTGGGTGAATGCAGGCACGCAACCACACATTCCAGGCGGGGCCGGGGATGAGTTCTATTCCCGGCTGACACCACCCTATCTGACGGCCGAGCGCCCCATGAGCGACATCAGTGAACTGCTGCTGGTGAAAGGCGTCACACCGGCAATCTATGCCCGGCTCCTGCCCTATGTCTGCGCCCTGCCCCTGCAACCGCCCGGATCGGTGCCCGGCATGGCAATGACCCCCACGGCGATCAATATCAACACCGCCCCTGCCGTGGTGCTCATGTCGCTGAACACCGGCATCAGCGCAGAAGCGGCCGCAGCGGCGGTGCAGACCCGCACCCGACACCCCTTCCAGTCTGCCCAAGATCTGACGCAACTCTTGCAAGGCATCACTACCGCACCCGGCATACTTCCAAGCCTGACCAGCGATTATTTCCGGCTGACGGCACAGGTGCGCATTGGCAGCACCCAGATCACCCTGTACAGTCTTTTATACCGTAACCAAACCGGCGGCACCGTCGCCATCCAGCGGACTTTTGGAACCTTGTGATGACTGAAACCCTGCTATTGCGCATGCCCGAAGCAGGCCGGCCGGCGAACTGGCTGGTGGTGGATGCCTTCGGCAACCGCATGGGTCAAGTGCAGGGCGGTACGCTGGCTGAAGCAGGGCCGTTTGCTGCCGGCCGCCGTGTGCGGGTGTATGTGCCTGGTTCCGCTGTTACGCTGTTTCATGTGGCTATTCCCTCACATAATTTGCACAAAATCCTGCAGGCCGCGCCTTTTGCACTAGAGGATAAACTTGCGGAGGATGTGGAGACACTGCACTTCGCTGTCGGCAGGCGCGCAGGTAATGCTTACCCCATTGCGGTAGTGGCACGCGCGCGCATGCGGCAATGGCTGGATGAGCTTGCCGCCGCCGGCCTTAAGCCAGCCGAAATAATCCCCGACATGCTGGCTCTGCCGACACGCGATAACACTCTCATCGTTGTACAGGATGGTGAACACCTGTTGGCGCGTTTCCCCGACGGCACGGCCCTGGCTGCAGAAACCTCGCTGATGCCGTTGCTGATTCAGCGTTATCAGGCGATGCTCGATGAAACCCTGCGCTGCACCCATGCCCTGATCCATGCCCCGGATGAGACGGCGGTACAGGCTATAACCCACACCCTCGGCGATCTGCACATGGAACCCGCCTACCGGCCCCTGAATGGCGATGCCATAACCCTCATGGCCGTGACAGCGCAGAATGCCTGGACAATTGATCTGCTGCAGGGTGAATTCCGTCTGCATGGCGGCATGAACGAACACTGGCAACATTGGCGTACCGCCGCAATGCTGCTGATCGCGCTGTGTACAGCGGTCATCGCGCAGCAGGGTGTAAGTTATTTCCGCCTCCGGCATGAAGCGGCGTCACTGGATACGCAGGTAGCCACGTTGTTCCATGCGGCACTGCCTGACGTGCATCGCATGGTTCGCCCCCGGGCGCAAATGCAACAACGACTCAGCCAGCTTACGGGCGGAAACGGCAATACCGATGGGCCGCTACGTATACTGATGGCGGTGGGCAATGCCCTGCAATCCCAAAGTGGTGTGCAACTACAGGGCTTCAGTTACCACGGCGGCACCTTGCAATTGCAACTGCAGGCGAGTGGCATTGATGCGCTCAATAACGTGAAATCTGTCCTGGCCCGGAACACTGCCTTCAGCGTGAACCTCGATTCGGTAAATAGCGGTGCGGGTCAGACCACGGGTCGCCTGACCATCAGTGGGAGCGGTGCATGAGCCTGCAGCAGTTGCGTCAATGGTTCATGGCACTGGAAAAGCGTGAGCGCATGATACTCGCCGGCGGCGGCCTGATTCTGTGCAGCGTCATTATTTATGCCGGTGTCCTCAGCCCGTATCTCAGTCACCGCCATGCCCTGCTTGTCCAGGTACGGGAACAACGCGCACGGTTGGCCTGGATGCGCCCGGCGGCAAACCGGATTAAATTGCTGAGCGGTAAGCGCCCAACCGCATTGCCCGGAGGCTCGCTGCTCAGCACCGTGAACAGCAGCGCGGCCAGCGCCGGATTGGGTAGCGCCTTGCAGCAAGCTCAACAGGAAAGCGATGGTTCGGTGCGCGTGCAACTCAGTGCCGCGGCTTTCGATTCTCTGGTGCGCTGGCTAAGCGATATGCGGCAAACGTATGGCGTTATGCCCAGCGATATGACGGTGGAACGCGGTAGTGGACCCGGCCTCGTGAACGCCAGCATCAAACTGCGGCCCCCCCCATGAAACGCCATACCTGGCGTTGGGGGCTGCTCGGGCTGACTGCTTATCTCCTTTTCCTGTTGGCCACCCTGCCTGCCGTCTATGCCACCGCCTGGTTGGAAAAGCGTCTGCCGCAGGTGCAACTGGCAGGTGTGGACGGCAGTATTTGGTCGGGCGCAGCGCGGGAATTCACCTACAGCGGCCGCTCTTGGGGCGCCTTGCGATGGCACTTTGATTGGCGCGCACCCTTCAGCGGCCACCTGGGATACCGCCTGCAACTGCACGGCGCCGGTAACACACTTCAAGGAAGAATCGCCGCCAGTGCCGCCGGCACGCTGTTCTTCCAGGATGTGCGGGGTCAACTGCCGGTGACGGAAATTGAGCTCTGGGTGCCACTGCCGCCCGGCAGCATTGATGGCACCTTGAGCCTGCAACTCGTCCGTTTGGTGCTTGCACACGGTCGGCCCATTGCAGCGCAGGGTAACGTGACGCTCACCGGCGCGACCCTCAACTGGCCTCAAGCCGTGGCCCTGGGAAGTTACCAGCTGAAGCTGCGGACCCATTCCGGCACAGGGATCGAAGGCAGCTTGCTGGATACCAGCGGACCCCTGATGTTGCAGGGCACCTTGAACCTCGCCCCCGATGGGCATTACCAGCTCAGTGGCCGCCTTGCTTCACGCGATCCGGGCGATGCTGCCATCAGCCATTTGCTGCAATACTTGGGACCGGTCAATGCCGCCGGAAATCATCCATTTCAGTTTTCCGGTCAGTGGTGAGCCTGTCAAGTGGACTATAATCAATAATAATTTCATTATGTTATAGAAATAACCTACGTAAGATTCTGAGATAAATGCGGTAGCAACCCAGCACCTTCATGGATCGGTGGTCATCCAAATTGCCGCTCAAAACATCACCACCGCCATTTTTATGGTCAAATTACGCCTATGAAACCGGAAGCTGCAATCGTCCCGGCACCAACCAGCGTGTTCCATACGCTTATGGAACAGACGTCGGGCACGGTGGGCCAGGATTTTTTCCGTCATCTGGTGCGCACCCTCGCGGTCTCGCTGGATGCGGAATATGGTTTCGTTACCACCCGCAAGCTGCAGGATGCCAATAGGCTGGTGCTGGTGGCGGGCTGGCATGTCAACCATGCTGCCGGCAGCGGTGACGAGCTCCTGCTGGAGGGCACACCTGCTGCCCGCGTGCTCGCGGACGGTCAATTATGGCACGAGGACGATACCGCCAACGTTTATCCCAAAGATCGCTGGTTGCGCAAACATGGTGTGCGCGCGTACTGCGCGGTAGCCATCCCCGGTCTGGATGGCCGGGCGGTCGGCCATCTCGGAATCATGTCACGTCATCCTTTCCAGGCGAGCGATGAGCTGTTTGCCGCCTTGCGCACGCTCGCAATGCGTGCTGCAGCTGAACTGCGCCGCTGCCATCTCGATGAGATACAGCGCTTGGCCGCTGCGAAATTCGCCGCTAGCTTTCGTTTGGCCCCAAGCATTATTGGCGTGCTGGAGCTGGATGACGGCCAGATCAGCGATATCAATCAATCCGTAGAGCGTCTGCTGGGGTACAGTCCCACAGAAATAACCGGCCGCAGTGCGGCTGCTTTGAGCTTGTGGGAAAACCCGCAGGCATATGCAGATATCCTGCAGGAACTCAAGGCCGGGGGATGCATCATCAATCGCGGCATAGGCCTGGTCACACGCTCGGGTGAGAAACACCATGGTATTTTTTGCGCCAACGCGGTGGAGCTGGATCGGCGCCCTCAAGCTCTTTTTACCGTTGTGGATGATTCCGATTATCGCGTTGCCTTGGCCGAGTTGCATGACAAATATCTGACCTACCGTACACTCCTTGATACCGATCCGAATCTCATACTGCTTTACTCCATTGATAAAGATGGACGTCCACGCGGGAGCTTTGCCGAAGCAAACGACGCCGCTTGCCGGCTACTGGGCTATCCCAGGGAAGAACTGCTGCGATCCACGCCATCCACGCTTAGTGAAAGTAAGGCCTGGCGCAGTCTTGGCCGTAAGTTGCTGAACGAGCACAACGTCATATTCGAGGTCAGTCTGCGGCGCAAGGATGGCATGCTGCTGCCCTGTGAAGTCTATTCCTCCCTCATCATGGCGGACAGCCATCAGTCTGTCTTGGTGCTGTGTCGCGATCTCAGCGGACGAAAATTGCAGGATACTGCTCTACAGGACGTGGAACGCAAATATCGTTCCATTTTTGAGAACGCCATTGAAGGCATCTATCAATCCACATCTGACGGCCGTGTCATAGGCGCCAACCCCGCACTCGCCCGTATCCTCGGCTATGACACGCCCGAAGAAATGATCGCCGGCGGTCTCAATATCGCCTCCCGTGTGTATGTTCGACCTGAAAAGCGTGCCGAACTGTTGCGCCGTATCGAGGGAGATGGCCGCTATACGGATCAGGAATTCCAGGTATTCCGCCGTGACGGCACTACTATCTGGGTTTGTGATAATGCACGTGGTGTGAGGGATACAAATGGCAATATGCTCTACTACGAAGGTACGCTGCAGGATATCACCTCGCGCAAACGTGCCGAGGAAGCACTGATACGCTCGGAAGAAAAGTATCGCACGCTGGTGGACATGAGTCAGGACGGCGTGTTCCTGAGCCAGAGCGGTAAATATGTCTACGTCAACCGCTCATTCGCCTACATGCTGGGCTTTGAGCCGGAAGAATTGGTGGGTAAACCCGTCACCGACATAGTGCTTGCATCAAACGGCGAACTGGCTGAGCAAATTGCCACGGATACGATGGGGCATGGCGCCATGGAACCCCATGAAATACACTTGCGCTGCAAGGATATCACCAGCCAAGTGACTGTTTCGATCACCGTCAGCCGCATTTCCTGGCGTGGACGGCCCGCCTCCATGGGGACCGCACGTGACGTCACCGAACGCAAGAAGGCCGAACAGGATCTAGTGCACAGTGCCTATCACGATGCGCTCACGGGCCTGCCCAACCGCAGTTTCTTTATGGAACGGCTGCGCCAGGCGCTTGAGCGCAGTAACAAACATGCTGCTGACAATTTCGCAGTGCTGTTCCTGGACCTGGACCGCTTCAAGCTGATCAACGACAGTCTGGGTCACAGTTTTGGCGACCGCCTGCTGGTGGCTATTGCCAAGAGGCTGCGCACTTGTCTGCGCCCAGCCGACCTGATCGCCCGCCATGGCGGCGATGAGTTTACTATTTTGCTGGAGAGTATCCAGGGACTGGATGATGCCACCGCTGTGGCAGACCACATCCATGAGGAATTGGCGCGTGCCTTCAATGTGGATGGCCACGATGTGTTTTCCACCGCCAGCATCGGTATTGTGATGAGCGCCGACCACTACCGGCATGCGGATGAATTTTTGCGTGATGCTGATACGGCCATGTACCGCGCCAAGGCAGCCGGCAAAGCCGGCTATGTGGTGTTTGACGACGCCATGCATGAACGCGTAAAAGCCAATCTCAAGCTGGAAACCGAATTGCGTCATGCCTTGCAACGCAATGAATTCCGTGTCTATTACCAGCCGATCATGGAGCTCGCTACCGGTCGCCTTACAGGTTTCGAGGCATTGGTACGCTGGGCGCATCCTGACCGTGGACTGGTGGCGCCGGAGCAGTTCCTGGCGGTTGCCGAGGAAACTGGCCTCATCATCCCTCTGGGCTGGTGGGTAATGGAAACAGCCTGTGTGCAACTGGCCCAATGGCGCAAGCGCCACAAGCACCTCGCCGACAGCATTTCGGTAAGTGTAAACATCGCCAATCGCCAATTTGCCCACTGGGTGCTGCCGCAACGTGTAGCCCGTGTTTTGGATATGACAGGCATACCTGCTAAAAATCTATGCTTGGAAATTACCGAGACAGTATTCATGGATAACCCGGAGCTGGCGGTTGAAACCATCGGCCGCCTCAGAACCATCGGCGTCAATTTACAGATGGACGATTTCGGCACCGGCTATTCATCTCTGAGCGCCCTGCGCACTTTGAAACTGGACACGCTCAAGATTGACCGTTCCTTCATCAAGGACATCGAACGCAACCGCAGCGATCGTGCCATAGTGCGTACTATCACGGTTTTAGCCGCCGATCTCGGCATGGACGTGGTGGCAGAAGGCATTGAGAATTCCCGCCAACTGGAATTATTGCGGGCATTGGGTTGTCGCCGTGGGCAGGGTTATCATTTTTCCAAGCCTTTTTCGCCCAACGAAGTGGAGCGCTTTCTGACAGCACTGGCACCGCCCAAGGCATGAACGGATTTTACCTGCCCGGCGATTGGACTTGCTTTTTCTGCGCGATCGCTGATTAACCGCTCATAGTTGAGCTGATACTCGACGATTTCCTCGAACACCGACATAAGATCCAGCGCCTATGCTGGTGTTATGCACGGTACGCAATAGCCTGCACGCCTGCGCTATCAGTTCCACGCTTCCACATGCCACCTGTATGTATAAACACGCAGAAATTGAAGAACGATTGCCGTATCACAGAATGGTAGTCAGCGCCAATAGCCATTTTGGCCAGTGTGTACCGCTAATGCCCAACCCTATCAAAACTGCCATGATGACGATTGCGGCAATAAACAGCCTTCGACTCCAGTATTGCGAGCGGCTTGGTTGGTTTGCTTTTTTTTCTGTGACCATACGATATTAAGAATACGCCAAAGTTGCGAATAAACTACCCTGCCGCAGGCCGGCTGGATATCACATCGGAATGTTACACCGCACGCGGAGGGGAATGAACCCACATTGATTGAAAAGGTCCGAACGGATAACAAAATGCCGGTGATATTTTGAATGCGATCGAGCGTACAGACAAGAATATGTACCCGGCAGCAAAGTCACGCCTCGGGCCAGAAATGTGAAATTGGCGGAGGCGAGAGGGTGAGGCCGGATGCAGATGGGCAGCCAGTGGCTGTCCATCCCGGCCGGATGCCACACCAGGGGTGGCGTGGCTGGACAACCTGCCAAGGATGGCTCTTTGGAACATGGAATACGTAATTTGGTCGGGGCGAGAGGATTTGAACCTCCGACCACTTGCACCCCATGCAAGTGCGCTACCAGGCTGCGCTACGCCCCGAATACTGGTGGACAACGGATACGTCATTCATCAGCGCAAGTGGCAATGATACCTGATGGTCTGGATGCGTGGTACTCGTGCGGATGCAGCCGAGCCATCAGCGCTTGAGCTGCTGCAGCAGATCCTCCAGTTCCACACGCAACTGGTGGACGATCTGCTGGCTCTGCGAGACGTCCTGTCTGGCGGTATCGCTGGATAACTGTTGACGCGCGCCGCCTATGGTGAATCCCTGCTCGTAGAGCAGGCTGCGAATCTGGCGTATCACCAGCACGTCGTGACGCTGGTAATAACGGCGATTACCGCGGCGTTTGACCGGCTTGAGCTGTGGAAATTCCTGTTCCCAATAGCGCAACACATGCGGTTTGACGCCGCACAGATCGCTTACCTCGCCGATGGTGAAGTAGCGTTTCCCCGGAATCGGCGGAAGTTCGCTATTGTTCCCGGCTTCCAGCATAGGCCTCTACCCGCGCTTTGAGTTTCTGCCCCGGCCGGAAGGTCACTACGCGCCGGGCGGTAATAGGAATTTCTTCACCGGTCTTGGGGTTGCGGCCGGGGCGCTGATTTTTATCCCGCAGGTCGAAATTGCCGAAGCCGGAGAGTTTGACCTGCTGGCCTGTAGCGAGTGCCTGGCGGACTTCCTCGAAAAAGAGGTCCACCAATTCCTTCGCCTCCCGCTTATTGAGCCCCAGTTCCTCGAACAGGGCCTCGGCCATTTCCGCCTTGGTCAGTGCCATGTTCAATCTCTTATTGTTGCGCCCAGTTCGCGCCACAGCCGCTCAGTCACTTTAGCCATGACTGCGTCGGCGGCATCGTTTGTTAGCGTGCGCGAAGAGTCTTGTAAAATCAAGCCCAAAGCCACGCTTTTTCGTCCAGAATCTATGCCTGGCCCACGATATATGTCAAATATATGCAGATCCTGAACCAACTCGCCCCCCGCGCCCCGGGCTGCTTGCAGCAACCGCGCCGCGGTTACGGCTTCGTCCACCACTACGGCCAAGTCTCTGCGTATGGCGGGAAAGCGCGAAACCTCCCGGCTATGGGGCAGGTGAGCAATCAGCAAAGGCTCCAGCTTCAGTTCAAAGACCACAGCATTCGGGATATCCAAGGCCTTGGCGATCTGCGGATGCAAAACCCCCAGCCAGCCCAGGTCCGTTCCCTCCAGCCATAACTGTGCGGACTGACTCGGATGCAGAGCCGGATGGGAGGCGGGAAGAACCTCTAACCGCTCAAGGTTACCGGAAAGTGCTATCAGGGCTTCCACGTCCCCCTTCAGGTCGGCGAAATCCGCTGGTCGGTCCGGCAAACCCCATTGCAGCGGGTACTGGGGCCCTGTTATCAAACCAGCTATAACATTTTCCTGTTTTATATCATCATGTTCCAATATAAATCTCAAACCAGTCTCATATATCCGCACGCGCTCTTGCTGGCGATTCAGGTTATAGCGCAATGTCTGCACCAGCCCAGTCCATAGACTCAGGCGCATTTCGGCCAAATCTGTTGCAATCGGATTGGCCAGCGCAATGCCCTGTTGCCCTGCCAGTCTGTGCTGGAGTCCCGGGTCCACGAAGCTGTAGGTAATCACTTCCTGGTATCCCCGTTGCACCAGGGTTTCCTGCAGCCGCCTTATGTCCAGCCGCTTTTCCGGGAGGGGTGCCATGGACGCGGAGCCAGGGTATTGCAGGGATGGAATAAAATTGTAGCCATGAATCCGGCCCACCTCCTCCACCAGGTCTTCTTCAATCTCGATGTCGAAGCGGTAACCTGGAGGCACCACGTTCCATCCGTCAGCGACCACTTGGGGTGGCATCCCCAGCCGGCTGAGGATACGCACGACGTCTTTTTCCGGTACCGCAATACCCAACAGCTTTTCCAGGCGCGTGCGGCGCAGCCGCACCTGACGCGGCTTGCTGCGGGGTTCCTCCGCCACCGTCACAGGGCCGGGCTTGCCACCGGCAATCTCCATCAGCAAACGCGTGGCGCGTTCCATGGCGCGCAATTGTCCTTGCGGGTCCACGCCTCGCTCGAAGCGATAGCCGGCCTCGGTCTGCAGACCAAGGCGGCGCGACCGCCCGCTGATAGCGGTGGGGCTAAACCAGGCACACTCGAGATAGATGTCCACGGTTCCACCCTGTACGGCAGAACCGCTTCCGCCCATGATGCCGGCGAGGCCTAATACCCGCCTGTGGTCGGCGATTACCAGTACATTTTTGTCCAGCTCCGGTTCATTGCCTTCCAGGAGTTTTATGCGTTCGCCCGTATGCGCCCAGCGCACCACGATGCCGCCTTCAATGTGTGTGCAGTCATAGGCATGCATGGGCTGGCCCAATTCCAGCATTACATACTGGGTAACATCCACCACCGGATGGATGGAGCGTACACCCGCTCGCCGCAGGCGTTCACACAGCCACAAAGGGGTAGTCGCACGACTGTTCAGGCTACGGATAATGCGCCCGGTGAATGCCCGGCAACCCTCCGGTGCCTCAAGTTTCACCGGCAGCATATCTTTGATAACCGCCGCTACCGGCTTTGCATCCGGCATCTTTAAATCCTGGTCGTAGAGAGCACCCAGTTCGCGCGCAATGCCCAACACGCTCAGGCAATCGCCGCGGTTGGGCGTAATCTCTACTTCCAATACTTTGTCAGCTCCGCCCAAAATTTCAATTAATGTTTTCCCGACCGGGGTATCCGCCGGCAGAACCATCAGACCCAAATGGTCGTCTGTCAGCGCCAGCTCGCGCGCCGAACACAGCATGCCTTCCGATTCCATGCCACGCAGTTTTGCCTTGCGGATCTCGCTCCCATCCGGCAGACGGCCACCGGGGAGAATCACCGGTGCCTTTATGCCGGCATGCACGTTGGGTGCACCGCACACGATCTGCAGCAACCTGCCGCTGCCTG
This sequence comes from Natronospirales bacterium, assembly GCA_021816765.1. Classification (GTDB taxonomy): domain Bacteria; phylum Pseudomonadota; class Gammaproteobacteria; order Natronospirales; family REEB76; genus REEB76. Next base: position 50,931 of record JAKAXB010000006.1, read on the forward strand.
CCTTCACTTGGCAGATATTGAGTTTGTCTGCAGCCGGATGCGGCAGGACGGACTTGACCTCGCCTACCACTACTCGATCCAGTGATGGCAGGGCATCCGTTACGGACGTCACTTCGATACCAGCGAGCGACAGGCGCTCTGCCAGCACGTGCGCATCCACCGCCGGATTGATAAATTCACGCAACCAATTTTCGCTGATCTTCATGTCCTGTCTTTGCTGGTGTGCTCAACGAAATTGCTGCAGAAAGCGAATATCATTGTCAAAGTTCATACGCATGTCGTTGATACCGTAGCGCAGCATTCCAAGTCGCTCCACACCCAACCCGAAAGCCCAGCCAGTGTAACGTTCCGGGTCAATCTTGCAGGCCTTGAGTACATTTGGATGCACCAGTCCACAGCCGAGCACTTCAAGCCAGCCGCTCTGCTTGCAGATGCGGCAGCCGCTGCCACTGCAGAATATGCAGCGAATATCCACCTCCGCACCCGGTTCCACAAAGGGAAAATAGGACGGCCGGAATCGCAGCTGCAGGTCATCCCGTTCAAAAAAACGCTGCAGGAACAGGCTGAGGGTACCGCGCAGGTGCGCCATGCTTACGCCCTTGTCCACCAGCAGCCCCTCAACTTGGTGAAACATGGGTGTATGGGTCACGTCGGAATCGTGGCGGAAGGTGCGTCCCGGGGCAATCACGCGGATGGGCGCGCCGCATGCCAGCATGGCACGGATTTGCACCGGCGAGGTGTGGGTACGCAGCAGGAGCGGCCAGTCCCTGAGATAGAAGGTATCCATCTCGGCGCGTGCCGGATGATCGGGCTTGAAGTTGAGTGCATCGAAGTTGTGGAACTCATCCTCGATTTCTGGGCCGGTTTCCACTCGGAAACCCATGCGTTCAAACAGTGTCTGCACCCGCGCCAGCAGACGCGTCACGGGATGCAGTCCACCCGGCTCGTGGCCGCGCCCCGGAAGCGTGATATCCAGCGCTTGTGCTGCCAGTTTGGCATCAAGCTCGGATTGTTCCAGCACTTGTTTGCGCCTGTCGAGTGCTTCACTGACCAGGCGTTTAGCGTCATTTATATGTTGTCCGGCGCTAGCCCGCTCCGCGGCAGGCAACGCTCCCAGGGATTTAAGCTGCTCCGTGAGTACGCCCTTCTTGCCAAGATAGTGCACGCGCACATCGTTCAACGCCGCGAGCGTAGCGCTCGCACCAATACGCCTGTGGGCCTCACGGATCAGGTCATCGAGATGCTGCACAGTAGTTCCTGTTTCCGATCCCGGCTGTACCCAAAAATAACGGAGGGGAAAGGCTTTTCAGGGCCCCTCCCCTCACTCGTCTGCCGTCTGCAGGGCGGGCGACATGCCCGCCACATTAACTATGACAGGCTGGCTTTGGCTTTCTCGACGAGCACGGAGAAGGCGGCTTGGTCAAATACGGCGATGTCAGCGAGTACTTTACGGTCCAGCTCAACCTTCGCGCGCTTGAGACCATTCATGAAACGGCTATAGGACATGCCATTGAGGCGTGCCGCGGCATTGATACGTGCCACCCACAGTGCGCGGAACTGGCGCTTGCGGTCGCGGCGATCACGGAAGGCATACTGCCCCGCCTTCATTACCGCCTGGTTGGCGGCTTTGATAGTCTTGCGGCGGGCATTGTAATAACCCTGGGCCCGGCCAAGCGTCTTCTTGTGCCTGGCGCGGCTGGTGACTGAACGTTTAACGCGTGCCATGTGTGTATCCTTCCATTATGACCAGGGCAGCATCTGCTTCACGCGATCGTGATCCTGCGGAACCACGAGCGCGCTGTTGCGAAGCTGACGCTTGCGCTTGGAACTTTTCTTGGTGAGGATGTGGCGCTTGTGTGACTGGCCACGCTTGTATTTGCCGCTGGCGGTAGCGCGAAAACGCTTGGCCGCGGCGCGGTTGGTCTTCAACTTCGGCATTGCCGTACTCCTGTAGTGCATTTTTCATAGAGCCTGGCCCCGCTTACGCGGCGTTTACCCATTCGCCAGGCGGTGGAACGTCGAAGCGTTCCACTTTTGCTTGCTTTACACTGTCCCTCGCAGGACTTATTTTCTCTTGGGCGACAGCACCATGACGAGCTGCCGGCCCTCGAGTTTTGGAAATTGTTCTATCTGGGCCTGCTCATTGAGATCAGCCTTGATACGCTCAATGAGCCGTGAGCCGAGTTCCTGATGCAGCATTTCCCGGCCGCGGAAACGTATCGTCACCTTGGCCTTGTCGCCCTCCGCCAGGAAACGTCCCAGATTGCGCAGCTTGATCTGGTAGTCACCCTCGTCCGTTGTCGGACGGAACTTCACTTCCTTGACCTGAATCTGTTTCTGTTTCTTGCGCGCGGTTTGTTGTTTCTTGTTCTGCTCGAAGAGGTACTTGCCGTAATCCATCACCCGGCACACCGGCGGCTCGACCGTGGGCGAAACCTCCACGAGATCCACCCCTGCCTCCTCGGCGTACCGGATGGCCTCGCGTGTGTTCATGATACCGATCTGCTGATTGTCCGGTCCGATCACCCGGACATTGGGTGCCGTGATCTCCCCGTTCCGCCGGGCGCGCTTTTCAGAACTGATTAGATGATCCTCCAAAAATAAACCCGAACCCGCCCCATTGCAGAGTTTATGCTGGCGGTGTTCAGGCAGACACTCCGCGGCTGATCACCTCGGCGGCCAGTCGCTGAGTAAAATCCTCAAGCTTGAGGCTCCCCAGATCCTTGCCGTCCCGGGTACGGACCGCCACGGAACCCGTTTCCTGCTCCCGGTCGCCCACTACCAGAAGGTAGGGAACGCGCTGGAGAGTGTGTGCGCGGATTTTATAGCCGATCTTCTCATTTCTCAAGTCTAAATCGGCTCGAAGCCCATGATTTTTCAGGGTTTCAGTTACCTGCTGGGCATAGCTTGCCTGGCGGTCTGTAATAGTCAACACCACCGCCTGCACAGGCGCCAGCCAGACGGGAAATTTACCGGCATAGTCCTCGATGAGGATGCCGATGAAACGCTCCAAGGAGCCCAGGATGGCCCGGTGCAGCATCACCGGCACCCTCCTTGATCCATCCTCAGCCACGTAGCTGGCACCCAGACGCTCAGGCATGTTGAAATCCAGCTGCAGGGTGCCACATTGCCATACCCGTCCAATGCTGTCCTTGAGCGAAAACTCGATCTTGGGGCCGTAAAATGCCCCCTCCCCCGGCTGCATCTGCCATTTTAGGCCCTTGGCATCCAGGGACTGGGCCAGGGCTTTTTCCGCCTTGTCCCACAGTACGTCGGCCCCTACCCGATTTTGCGGGCGGGTGGACAGCTTGATCAGCACCTCGGTAAAGCCGAAGTCTTTGTAAACCTGATATAGCAGATCAATAAACGCTGCCGCTTCCGGCTGAATCTGCTCCTCAGTACAAAAGATGTGGGCGTCGTCCTGGGTAAAGCCCCGTACCCGCATGAGGCCGTGCAGGGCACCGGAGGGCTCGTTGCGGTGGCAGGAGCCGAACTCCGCCAAGCGCAGCGGCAAATCCCGATAACTGCGCAATCCCTGGTTGAATATCTGCACATGGCAAGGGCAGTTCATGGGTTTGATGGCGAACTGCCGCTCCTCGGATCCGGTGAGAAACATGTTCTCGATGAATTTCTCCGCGTGGCCGGATTTCTGCCACAGGGAAATATCCACGATCTCCGGCGTATGCACTTCCTGATAACCGTGGGTACGCAGTAACTTGCGCAGATAGCTCTGGATTTCCGTGTAAATAGTCCAGCCCTTGTCATGCCAGAACACCATGCCGGGAGCCAGTTCCTCCAGGTGAAACATATCCAATTCGCGGCCGATGCGGCGATGATCGCGCTTTTCGGCCTCCTCTATGCGTGTCAGATAAGCCTGCAAGGCTTTCTTGTCGGCCCAGGCAGTACCGTAGATACGCTGTAACATTTCGTTCCGGGAATCACCGCGCCAATAGGCGCCCGCCACCTTCGTCAGCTTGAATGCCTTGAGCTTACCGGTGCTCGGCACATGCGGGCCGCGGCACAGATCAATGAAGTCCCCCTGCTGGTACAGTGAGATATCCTCATCGGCGGGAATGCTCGCGATAATCTCCGCCTTGTACTTCTCACCCATTTCGCGGAAAAATTGCACAGCCGCATCCCGCCGCATGAGCGTACGACACACCGGATAATCCTTGGCAGCGAGTTCTTCCATGCGTCTTTCGATGGCGGCCATATCTTCCGTTGAGAACGGCCGCTGGTAGGCGAAGTCGTAGAAAAATCCATCCTCGATCACGGGACCGATGGTAACCTGGGCATCGGGGAAAAGCTGTTTTACCGCCTGGGCAAGCAGATGCGCGGTGGAATGGCGGATGACTTCCAGGCCGTCGGCATCGCGATCCGTGACGATGCTCAGATTGGCATCGTTCTCAATCGTGTAGGACATATCCACCAGCTTGCCGTTTACCCTGGCGGCGAGCGCAGCTTTGGCAAGGCCTGGGCCGATGCTGGCGGCCACTTCGGCTACTGTGAGCGGGTGATCGAACTTTTTCTGGGAGCCGTCAGGGAGGGCGATGGAAATCATCTTCATCCTTACAGTGGCGACCTGTACGAGGGGTCGCATGTTGGGCCGGCCCGCCGCCGGCGACGCAATAATCCTGCAAAAAACTGGTAGGCGCGATTGGACTCGAACCAACGACCCCCACCATGTCAAGGTGGTGCTCTAACCAGCTGAGCTACGCGCCTAGGGGCCGCAAAAGATACCTGATGTCCCGTCCTGCGGCAAGGACATCGGCAAGTAAGGAGTGGGGTGAAATGCTGTAATCAGCTCACTTTCGTATCCGGCAATCCCAGATCCACTGCCTGGATGCGGCGGATTTCGTCCCGCAGCCGCGCCGCTTCCTCGAATTCCAGGTCCCGGGCGTGTTTGTGCATCTGCTGCTCCAGCCTTTTGATGAATTGCAGGCGTTTCTGGGGCGACATGACCTCGTATCGGGCCCGTTCCTCCGCCGCCTTGAGATAGGTTACGCGTGCGCTTCCGGATGACATGGAACGCGCACCTTCCATGATGTCCGCCACCGCCTTCCTGATGCCCTTGGGAGTAATGCCGTGCTTTTGGTTATACAAAACCTGTTTGACACGGCGTCGGTCGGTTTCGTCCATGGCCCGCTGCATTGAACCCGTGACACGTTCTGCATACAGGATGGCCCGGCCGTTTACATTGCGCGCCGCCCGGCCGACGGTCTGGATGAGCGAGCCCTCGGAGCGCAGGAACCCTTCCTTATCCGCATCCAGGATCGCCACCAGTGACACTTCCGGCAGGTCCAGACCCTCGCGAAGCAGATTGATCCCCACCAGCACATCGAATTCACCCAGGCGCAGATCGCGGATAATCTCGGTCCGCTCTACCGTCTCGATATCGGAGTGCAGGTAGCGCACGCGTACACCATGCTCAGCCAGGTACTCCGTCAGGTCTTCCGCCATGCGCTTGGTCAGGGTCGTCACCAATACGCGCTCATCGCGAACCACCCGCAGACGTACTTCCGAGAGCAGATCATCCACCTGAGTGCGAACCGGTCGCACTTCCACTTCCGGATCCACCAGACCCGTGGGGCGCACCACCTGCTCCACAGTCTGGTCGGATAAACGCTTTTCATAAGGCCCGGGTGTAGCCGATACAAAAATCATCTGCGGCGCCCGTGTCTCCCATTCCTCAAATTTAAGGGGCCGGTTGTCCAGGGCCGATGGCAGGCGAAACCCGTATTCGACGAGGGTTTCCTTGCGGGAGCGATCGCCGCGGTACATACCGCCCAGTTGCGGGATGGTGACGTGGCTCTCGTCCACCACCAGCATGGCGTTGGGTGGCAGATAATCGAACAGGGTGGGGGGCGGTTCACCGGCCTTGCGGCCCGAGAGATGCCGCGAATAATTCTCGATGCCGCTGCAGTAACCCATCTCTGCCATCATCTCGATGTCGAATAGCGTGCGCTGCTCCAACCGCTGCGCTTCCACCAGTTTGTTGGCTTGGCGCAATCCGGTGAGACGCTGCTTCAATTCAAGTTTGATGTTGTCCACCGCTTCCAGCAGAGTGCCCCGCGGCGTCACATAATGGCTGCCGGGAAATACCGTAACGCGTGGAATGGCACGGTTAACCGCGCCGGTGAGCGGATCGAATAAACACAGGGATACCACTTCATCGTCGAGCAGTTCCACCCGCAATGCTTCACGATCCGATTCCGCCGGGAAAATGTCCATGACCTCACCACGTATCCGGTAGGTGCCCGGAGACAGATCCAGTTCATTGCGGGTGTATTGCATCTCGGCGAGGCGCCGCAGGATGCGCCGCTGGTCCACGCGGTCGCCACGGGACAGGTGCAGCACCATACTGAGGTAGGCCTGCGGGTCACCCAAGCCATAAATCGCCGAGACCGTCGCCACGATAATCGTGTCGGACCGTTCTAAAAGAGCCTTGGTGGCGGACAGGCGCATCTGTTCGATGTGGTCATTGATGGAGGCATCCTTCTCTATATAGGTATCGGTAGAGGGAACATAGGCCTCCGGCTGGTAGTAATCATAGTAGGACACGAAATACTCGACGGCATTGTCCGGGAAGTAAGCCTTGAACTCACCGTAAAGTTGTGCCGCGAGCGTCTTGTTGGGGGCAAGCACCAGTGTCGTCCGCTGCAGGTGCTGAATAACGTTGGCAATGGAAAACGTCTTACCGGAGCCGGTGACGCCCAGCAGCGTCTGTCGCGCGAGACCGCTGCGCAGGCCCGCAGCAAGAACAGCTATGGCTTCCGGCTGATCGCCCGCGGGCGCATAATCCGCCGCCAGTCTGAATGCGTCGCTCATTGGCAATTCCAGGGTGCTTTCCTTATCATGATACCGTCTCGCCCCCCGGATGGAGCTTCTTTTGAGCATCGTGCTTTCCAAGCGCGTCCAGCGCCTGCAGCCTTCGCTGACCCTCGCCGTCACCGCCCGTGCCGCTGAGCTCAAGGCCAAGGGCCGGGATATCATCGGCCTGGGCGCAGGCGAGCCGGATTTTGACACGCCGGAACATATAAAAGAGGCAGCCATCCGCGCCATTCGTGCCGGCCAGACCAAATACACTGCCGTGGATGGCACGCCGTCATTGAAGCGCGCGGTCATCGAGAAATTCCGTCGCGATAACGGGCTGATTTATGCGCCCAATCAGATACTGGTTTCCTGCGGCGGAAAACAGAGTTTCTTCAACCTGTGCCAAGCACTGCTCAATGCCGAGGATGAGGTCATCATCCCCGCGCCTTACTGGGTATCCTATCCGGAAATCGTACAGATCAGCGGCGCCACACCGGTTATTGTCTGTGCGGGACCGGAACAGCATTACAAACTCACACCGGCACAGCTTGACCAGGCCATTACACCGCGTACACGGCTGATGATTATCAACAGCCCCTCCAACCCCACGGGCATGGCATACAACCGTACGGAGCTCGCCGCGTTCGCCGCGGTGCTGCGATCGCATCCACACGTACTCATCGCCACTGATGACATGTACGAGCATTGCCAATGGCAGGGCGGGCCATTTTGCAACATTCTCATGGCAGCGCCAGACCTTTACGAACGAACCCTGGTATTGAATGGCGTCTCCAAGGCCTACGCCATGACTGGCTGGCGCATCGGTTACGCTGGGGGGCCGGGCCACTTGATCGAAGCCATGAAAAACGTGCAATCCCAGAGTACCTCCAACCCAGCCTCCATTTCGCAGGCGGCGGCCGAGGCTGCGCTCACAGGCGATCAGACCTGTGTGCAACGCATGTGTGCGGCATTTCATGAGCGGCACAATTTCGTCTGCCAAGCGCTGCACAAGATGCCAGACGTACGCGTAATACCGGCGGACGGCACCTTCTATTCCTTCCCGGACTTCTCCCAGGTGATTGCGCGCCGCAATCTCAAAAATGACAATGATCTGAGCGAGCACCTATTGATGGACGCGGGCATTGCGCTGGTGGCGGGCTCATCCTTCGGCGCGCCTGGCCATCTGCGTTTATCGTTTGCCACCAGTATGGAAAATCTTGAGGTCGCTATGGCGCGGCTGGCCGCATTCCTCGAAAAATGATCCCAGCGGACGCTGCTTGCTGTTGACCCCCCCGGAGGGCTTCATTACCATATGCGCCCGCCCAATACTGTTCCCCGGTAGCTCAGTTGGTAGAGCGACGGACTGTTAATCCGTTGGTCGCTGGTTCGAGTCCGGCCCGGGGAGCCAACTTCCACCGCCAGACTTGGTAAATCAAAAACCCCGTTCTTTGCTGATAAAGCTGGTACTCTGCGTCAAATGTTATGCAGGTAGATAGGCATGAAAGTCAGTCTCATTATTCCTACCTATAAACGCGAAGAGCTACTGGTACAAACGCTTGAATGCGCGCTCAAACAGGATGTTACTGACTACGAAATCTTGGTGATTGACCAAACTCCAGAGCATGCGGTCAAAACCATGGAATTCCTTGCAGCCTATGCCGGCCGTATCAAGCTTGTTCACCTTTCAAAGCCATCTGTCACCCACGCGCGCAATGAAGGGCTACTGCAGGCCACCGGCGATATCCTGGTATTCGTGGATGATGACACCAGTTTCGAACCGGGTTTTCTCGCTGCTCACTGCGATGCACATTTGGCGGGAGCTGATATCGTGCAGGGTAGGGTAATTGAGGGGAACAGTCGTCCAGTGTCTCATCCCACCTGGCTATCCCATACACTCAAATTCACCGGCGGGGACAATTGTGACAAAGACGGCATCACCAATAACATTACTGGTTGTAATTTTTCCATAAACCGCAAGGTCGTGAGTACCATTGGTTATTTCGATGAGCATTTTCGCGGGATTTCGGTGCGTGAAGAAAGTGATTATGCGCGACGGGCCTGGAATGCCGGTTTGCATTTTTTCTTCAGCGCCCAGGCTGCACTGTTCCATCATCGCAGCCCTTCGGGAGGGGTGACATCCGGCATTCGAAACGCTTTTTTCGACGAATCCTATTACTATTGTGAATTTCTGTTCTGCAAGAAGCACTTCCCGCGCTGGGTGCAGTTTCTCTACCGAGTGAGGTTGTATCTGCGGGGCAAGCGCATGCTGCGCCGGCTGATTCGCGCCGCTGAGGCTGAGGCCGAGCGCGTATTGCAGCCGAAAGAAAAAACAAGAATCTGATCGGTTTTCTATATGCGGCTGCGGGCCTGATTACGGGTTGTGCCTACGCCACAGTACCCCCCGCCCGCAGTTCGGCGCCGATGCGCATCAGATAATCCCGAAACTCATCGCCGAGTTCCGTATGTTTCAGGCCATATTCCACCGTTGCTTTAAGATAGCCAAATTTGCTACCGCAATCATAGCGCGTCCCTTTGAATTCATAAGCTTGAACTTCTTCATATCCTAGCAGCGCCTGGATGGCATCAGTGAGTTGAATTTCACCACCCGCTCCCTTGCCTGTCTTGCGCAATAGCTCGAAAACACGTGGTGTCAGCAAATAGCGTCCCACTACGCCCAGTGTAGAGAGGGCTGCAGCAGGTTTGGGTTTTTCCACGATATGTTTCACCTGGTACAGTCGTGAGGAAATTTCTTTTGGTGTGATAATGCCATAACGGCCGGTTTCTTCCTGCGCGACCTGCTCCACCCCGATTACAGTGTGGCCGTATCGCTCATACACATTTCGCATCTGTAATAATGCTGAGTGTTGATCGCCGTCAATCAAGTCATCGGCGAGAATCACATAGAAGGGTTCATTGCCAATCACCGGCTCAGCACACAGTACCGCATGGCCGAGACCCAGGGCCTCAGCCTGCCGTATATACACGCAGGTGACGTGGGCCGGTACGATGCCTTGCACCAGTTCCAGCTCGGTCTTTTTGCCGCGCAGTTCGAGCTCGGTTTCCAATTCATAGGCACGATCAAAGTGATCCGAGATGGAACGCTTGGTACGACTGGTAACGAATACCAGCACCTCGGCCCCGGCCTCCACCGCCTCCTCCACCGCATACTGAATAAGTGGCTTGTCCACCACAGGCAGCATTTCCTTGGGACTCGCCTTGGTGGCCGGCAGAAAGCGCGTACCCAGGCCCGCTACAGGGAATACGGCTTTTCGGATTTTCGCGTATTTCATGGATATGTTCTCCCCGGTATTTAATACTGTAGTCAGGCTCATCCGGCCATGTCATTCAGGCGGGACTTGAATGGCCTATCGCGGCAAACGTTATTTCATGAAATGGCATGGTGCGATTCCAGGTTTTGCAGCTTGGACATTGCCAATAAAGAGTTTTGCTGCGAAACCCGCATTCCTCGCAACGATAACGCGGAGCATTTTTCAGCAGATTCCTGACCGCAATTTTGAGCGGTTCCATATCCGACAGGTTGGAAACGCCATTGCGCCGGGCAAAGGATACAAACATTTCATATAGCCCGCCCAGGCTGGGCTCGGTACGCAGATAATCTGCAACACAGTCTTGCGATACCGGGTCATCCAGTTCGGGGTTAAGAATCGCGGCAATCGCCAAATAACCGTGAACCTGCGGATTATCGCGGCGTAATTTCCCGAGCAGGGTTTCCAGGGAGGCTTTCCCATCCACCTGCCGGACCACCCGTGCCAGCGCCGGGAGTACCTCGCTCGCATAGCGGATTTCATGCTCAAGCACCTCGCGGTAATACCGCTGGCTGCGGGCCCAATCCTGACTGGCTTCCGCCATTTGTGCCAGCAGCAGATTTGCACGCGCGCAGTTTGGGTCGTGTGACTGGGCACGCTTCAAATACCGATTCGCCAACACCATATCTCTGCTGGTCAGGGCTCCCTGGGCCAATTCACAAAAATACTGGGCAATGGTCTCCTCTTCAAAACTGCCTATCAGTACCTGCAGTCGTCGCCGCATGGCTATGGCCTGCTCCCAGTCCTTTTGCTGTTCGTAGAGCGATATCAGGCTGCGTAGCGCCGGTTCTGTGTAATGCGGCATATCCAGCAATTCATGCAGGATACTTTCTGCACGGTCCAGCAGGCCTGCACGCAGATAATCCTGTGCCAATTCATACAATGCCTGGGCACGATGGGCGCGCGTAAGATTGGGGCGGGCAATGAGATTTTGATGAATACGAATAGCCCGATCTACTTCGCCGCGGCGCCGGAACAGGTTGCCCAGGGCGAAATGGGTTTCAACGGTATCCGAGTCAACCTCCGCCACACGGATAAACACTTCCAGGGCCTTGTCCGGTTCTTCATTCAGCAGGAAATTGAGGCCTTTGAAATATTCAGCACTGACAAATTTGAAGCGCGAATCCAGCTTGCTGTCGCGACCCCAGCGTACCAAAATCCAGCCGAACACTGCAGCTGCGATCAGTAGTAGTGCAACAACCGCTGCGGAATCAGTGGTCATTCTTGAGTGGGAGATTGCGCAAGTTGCGGATTTCCGCCTCTGCGTCACGGATGGAACGTCTAAGCCGCCAGGCTTCCCGCTTGAGACGGAAAATTATCGCAAGGCTGCTCAATAGACCCAGCAGCCAGCCGATGAGGGCGGCCCCGAGCAGTGCCGAGGACAAATGAACGCGTATGGTGCCGACGAGATAATCAAGCGCAATCGTGGCACCGTTGGCATAGGCCAGCAGCAGCGCCAACAGGAAGATGCACAGAAGTATGGCTACGGCGATCCAACGCAGCATGAGTGGCTCCATTCAATACTAAATGAGGCCGGGGCCCACCCCGGCTTATCCGTGCTTTTCGAGAATGCCATCGTTGACGCGGTCGCGTAAATCCTTGCCGGGCTTGAAGTGCGGGACATGCTTCCCCGGCAGAGCGACGGCATCGCCGGTTTTAGGGTTACGGCCCATGCGCGGCGGGCGGAAATGCAGGGAAAAGCTGCCAAAACCGCGAATTTCAATCCGCATTCCCGTGGCCAGGGCGTTGCTCATCTGCTCCAGCATCGTCTTGACGGCGAGTTCAATATCCTTGCCTGCAAGATGACTCTGCTTCCTGGCGATGATTTCGATCAGCTCTGACTTCGTCATGGTTCGTTTGTGCCTTCAATGCCAAACATGCAACGAGCTGCCGCGCGAATTTGCATGATTGCACTCAACAGTCTGACTAACCCGCAGCTACCAGAATGCGTGAGTTGCCTGATTACGCCTCTTTACCATTGCCGATGTGTTCCTTGAGCAGATCGCCCAGAGTGGTGGTACCGGATGAGGTATTGCGCGAGTAATCCTCCATCGCCTGTGCTTCCTCCTGCAGTTCCTTGGCTTTCACCGACAGGTTGATGCTGCGGTTCTTGCGGTCCACTCCCACGAAACGGGCTTCGATCTCATCTCCTTCCTTGATCATTGTACGTGCATCCTCCACGCGGTCACGTGACAGTTCCGAAGCACGCAGATAACCTTCAATGCCGTTGCCCAAGTCGATGTTTGCGCCCTTGGCGTCCACTGTGACGACCTTGCCATTCACCAGACTGCCCTTGGGATGTTCGGCCAGGAAGTTCGAGAAGGGGTCTTTCTCCATCTGCTTGATACCGAGGGAGATGCGCTCGCGCTGTGCGTCCACCGCCAATACCACAGCTTCCACTTCATCACTCTTCTTGTAGTTACGCACCGCCTCTTCGCCGGGGATATCCCATGAGATGTCAGAAAGGTGCACCAGACCGTCAATACCGCCGTCCAGGCCTACGAAAATGCCGAAATCAGTGATGGACTTGATCTTGCCCTTGATGTGGTCACCTTTATTGTGGTTGGCGGCAAATTCCTCCCAGGGATTCGGTGTGCACTGCTTCATGCCGAGCGAGATGCGGCGACGTTCCGCGTCGATCTCCAGTACCATCACTTCAGTCTCATCGCCCACTTGCACGATTTTGGCGGGATTGACGTTCTTATTGGTCCAGTCCATCTCGGAAACGTGCACCAGACCTTCCACACCCGGCTCTACCTCCACAAAACAGCCGTAGTCGGCGAGATTGGTCACCTTGCCGAACAGCCGCGTGCCGGCCGGATAACGGCGTGTGATATCCACCCACGGATCGTCGCCCAGCTGCTTGAGACCCAGCGATACGCGATTGCGCTCGCGATCAAACTTGAGCACCTTGACGTCAATCTCGTCGCCTACCGCCACGACTTCCGACGGGTGCTTGACGCGCTTCCAGGCCATGTCGGTGATGTGCAGCAAGCCGTCTATGCCGCCGAGATCCACGAAGGCGCCGTACTCGGTGAGGTTCTTGACGATACCCTTGACCACCGAACCTTCCTGCAGATTGCCCAAGAGCTGATCACGCTCGGCGCTGTATTCCGCTTCCACCACGGCGCGGCGTGATACCACCACGTTGTTGCGGCGCTGATCGAGTTTAATGACCTTGAATTCCAGTTCCTTGCCCTCCAGATAGCCGGGATCGCGCACCGGGCGCACATCCACGAGGGAACCCGGTAGGAATGCGCGCACACCGTCCACTTCCACGGTAAATCCGCCCTTTACCTTACCGCTGATGTAACCCTTGACGATATCTCCCTTGGTGAAGGCTTCCTCAAGCCGTGTCCAGGAACGGGCGCGCTTGGCCTTCTCGCGCGACAGGCGGGTTTCGCCAAAACCATCCTCGACGGCATCCAGCGCCACTTCCACATCGTCGCCCACGGCGACTTCCAACTCGCCATTTTCATTGTAGAACTGCTCGGCAGGAATCACGCCTTCGGATTTGAGGCCGGCGTTTACAATCACCACATCCGGCCGGATTTCCACCACGCGGGCCGTGAGTATCGAGCCCGACCGCATTTGCGACTGCTTGATGCTTTCTTCAAAAAGTTCTGCGAAAGATTCGCTCATTGTGAGGTTGATCCTGAACACCCTGCGTACAGGGGTTTTGGGTTAGTCCGGCTCCCCTTCCAGGGGATATCCGGGTTGGTTAACAACATTAAGGGTCGAACTTCCGTGTGAGCCCCGGCTTCAATACCCTGGCGCAGCCTGGGTAAACCGCGTCCGGGCCAGCTCCAGAATCCGCGCCACTACCTGCTGGATATCCATGCCGGTAGTATCCAGTACCAAGGCATCCGGGGCCGGCTGCAGGGGGGAAACGGCGCGCTTCTGGTCGCGCTCGTCCCGGGCGGTAATATCCTGAAAAAGGCCGTGCAGGTTAGCATTTAACCCTTTCTCTTTCAACTGCTTATAGCGTCTTTGAGCCCTTTCCTCGGCACTCGCCGTGAGGAAGATTTTCAGGCCGGCGTCCGGGAAAATAGCCGTCCCCATGTCGCGGCCATCGGCCACCAGTCCGGGGGGATGACGGAAATCCCGCTGCAGGGCCTTGAGCCCTTCCCGCACTTCCGGCAGCACCGCGATTTCGGAGGCACGCCTGCCACATTCCTCGGTGCGTATGGCATAGGTCACATCCCGTCCCGCCAGCAGTACCCTTTCCTCTCCATCCGCTGTACGGATGAATGCCACCGGCATGGCACGCGCCAGCCGGCCCAGCTCCCCGGACTCGCCGGTCGCAATACCGGCGTCGTGGGCAACGTGAGCCAACACCCGGTACAGTGCGCCGCTATCCAGCAAATGCCAGTGGAGAACATCGGCGATGCACCGGCTGACGGTGCCTTTGCCGGAACCACTCGGCCCATCAATCGCCAGCACCGGAGGTAAGGCGCTCGGGATCATGGGAGCGCTGTATCCTGGACTTCAATTGACAGCCCGGTAGCACGCGCCATGGCGGCAAAGCCGGGAAAGGAGGTATCCACGTTACGGCAGTCACGGATGCGAATGGCTGAACGCGCGCGCAGGCCGGCCATGGCAAAGGCCATGGCAATGCGGTGATCCCCGTTACTAGTCACTTCTCCACCTGTGAAACTTTCCGCACCCTGCACGCACATACCTTCATCCCAGACATCCACTTCCACGCCCAGTGCGCGTAACCCCGCGGCCATGGCTGCCAATCGGTCGCTTTCTTTCACACGCAACTCTGCGGCACCCCTCAGGGTTGTGACGCCCTCGGCACAGGCGGCGGCAACTAGCAGCGCCGGAAATTCGTCTATGGTCAGTGGCACCATGCCGGAATCAATATCTATACCGCACAGCCTGCCACCCACTATTTCGATGTCCGCCAGCGGTTCATTGCCGGCTAGACATGGATTGTGCAGACGAATATCCGCGCCCATGTCCCGCAACAGTGAAATGATGCCGGTACGGGTGGGATTTACGCCTACCTTCTCCAGCATCAGCCTCGCTCCAGGTACCATGGCGGCGCCCACCAGAAAAAAGGCGGCGGAAGAAAGATCCCCCGGCACGGGCATAGTTGTGCCATGCAATACCGTCCCGCCGCGCAACCCCAGCCAGTCATCCGCGCGCAGACATTCACATCCAAATGCCGCCAGCATGCGTTCTGTATGATCGCGACTTACCGCAGGCTCACGCAGCCAGGTTTCGCCGTCCGCATGCAGCCCTGCAAGCAGCAGCGCGGATTTCACCTGCGCACTGGCCAAGGGCATCGCATAGCGCAACGGCTTCAATGGTTGCCGGCCACGCACCGTCAACGGTGCACAAGTTTGTGCGCTTTCAATCACCGCGCCCATGCGCGCCAGTGGCTCGATGATGCGTGCCATGGGGCGGCGACACAGGGATTCATCCCCCGTCAATATCGAAACAAAGGGTTGGCCGCAAAGCAACCCTGCCAGCAGGCGCATGGAAGTGCCGGAATTCCCCAGATCGAGTGGCTGACGTGCCGCGTGCAAGCCTTCTCGGCCTGTACCCTGCACTATTACTTCAGTTGGCTTGACATGCTGAATAGATACCCCAAGCGCCCGGCATGCAGCCAGTGTGCGATGGCAGTCATCACTCTCCAGGAAGCCATTGATGTGCGTCTCGCCCATTGCGAGCGCAGCGAGCATAAGTGCGCGGTGGGAAATGGATTTATCGCCCGGCACCCGTATCTGCCCTGTGATCTGTCCGCCCGGAGCAATGACGAAATCAGTACGCCTGGTGGCAGACGGCGGGGGTGCGGCGGGGTGGCTCAAGCGGTGAGTACTTTCTTGAGTGCCTGCAGCAGACGGGTATTCTGATCTGGCAGGCCGATGGTGATGCGCAGGTGATTCGGCATAGCATAATTGTGCAACGGCCGCACAATCACACCCTCCCGCAGCAAGGCTTCATATACAGAGCGCGCCGGACGTTTGAAGTCCACGGTGAGGAAATTACCGATGGATGGAATCCAGCTGAGGTTCAAAGTACGCAAACCCTGCTCAAGCTGCCGCATGCCGGCCTGGTTGACGGCCAGGGTTTTCTCGATATGTTCCGCATCGAAAAGCGCCGCCAGCGCCCCAGCCTGCGCGAGGCTATTGACGTTAAACGGCTGGCGTATGCGGTTGAGAAATTCCGCCACCGTCCGATGGGACAGGGAATAACCGGCCCGCAGACCGGCAAGACCGTAGGCCTTGGAAAAGGTTCGCGTGACTACCAGATGGGGAAAACGATCGAGCCAGTGTGAGCAATCCGGGTATTGTAGCTCGCTTACATATTCGATATAGGCCTCATCCACCACCACTAATACCCTTTGCGGCACCCGTTCCAGGAAATGCAGCAGGCTGGCGCGATCCAGCCAGGTACCAGTGGGGTTATTGGGGTTGGCGATACATACCATTCGCGTATGCTTATCAATGGCTGCCAGCATGGCGTCGGGATTATGGCCATAGGGCATGTGCGGATGATCGGGTGGATGCGCAGCCGCAAAACGGATTTCCGCCCCTACTGCCTGGGTCACGATGGCATACACGGCAAAAGCATGGCGGGACATGACCGCATTGCAGCCTGGTTCCAGAAAGGCCCGTGCCAGAAATTCCAGGTTTTGATCGGAACCGTCGCCGAGTGTGATGCAGCGCGGATCAATGCGGTGCTTTTCCGCAATCGCCTGTCTGAGCTCATACGCCTGACCGTCGGGATAAGCAGCCAGCCCGGCGAGGGCATTGCGGATGGCGGCTAATGCTTTCGGACTCGGCCCCAGAGGATTCTCGTTGGAAGCGAGTTTGATGACGCCCTTGATGCCGAGTTCGCGCTGCAGCTCGGCAATGGGCTTGCCGGGTTCATAGGGTTTGAGGCCGCGCACACCCCGCGAACACAGTTCTGTCAGATCGAAATCAAAGTCTTTCATCGCATATACGGAATAGTTCCGTCCCGTTGGTGCAAGTCCCGCCTACGCGCGATTACGTTCGAATTCGCGCATGAATTCCGTCAGTGCACGCACGCCTGCTTCCGGCATGGCATTGTAAAGACTGGCACGCACGCCCCCGGTTGTGCGGTGACCGGCAAGGCCCACCAGTCCCGCCTTCGCAGCCTGCCGCAGAAACGCCATTTCCAGGCCGCGCTCCGCCAGTGTGAAAGGTATGTTCATCCACGAACGGCAGGTATGAGCCACAGGGCTTACATAAAAACCGCTTTCATCCAGCACCGCATAGAGCAGGGCTGCCTTGCGCCGGTTACGTTCCGTCATGGCGGGGATGCCGCCTTCCGCCTTGAGCCAAGCGAGCATTTTCGCCGCTACGTACCAGGCAAATACCGGTGGCGTGGTAAACCGCGAATCTGCCTTGATATGTTCGTGAAAATCCAGCATGGAAGGTGTGCCGGGCGGTACAGCCTGCAGCAACTCACGGCGCAGGATCACTACGGTGAGGCCGGCGATACCCAGGTTTTTCTGCGCAGAGGCATAGATTAACGCATAACGCGTTACATCCACCGCGCGTGACAGGATCATGGAGGTCATGTCCGCTACCAGAGGCATACCCTGGACTTGCGGTGTCCAGTGGAACTCCACACCGCCGATGGTTTCATTCACGGTATAATGAAGATAGGCACCGGTCGTATCCACATTCCACCGCGACACCGGAGGGATGTCGGTATATCCGGATGCACTGGTATCAGCGGCCACATGCACTGTACAAAAACGCTGTGCCTCACGCATGGCGCGCGCCGACCAGTAACCTGTATTCACGTAATTGGCGGTACGCCGACTTCCCAGGAGATTAAGCGGCGCCATGGCGAACTGCAGGGTGGCACCGCCGTGCAGGAACAATACGGCATACTCATCCGGTATCCCCATGAGCTCGCGCAGGTCAGCTTGCGCCTGCGCGGCGATCGCCTGAAAAATTTCCGTGCGATGCCCCATCTCCAGCATGGAAATGCCGCTGTCTTTATAATCCAGGAGTTCCTGCCGCACTTCCCGTAACACCGCTTCGGGCAGCATGGCCGGACCGGCGCCAAAATTGTAAACGCGTGTCATCGCGCTGACAGGACAAAACTATTCGGGGCTATCATCGCTTTCATCCGCTTTGATACGATCAATCCCAACCAGCTGTTCGCCGTCGTCCAGGCGGATAAGGCGCACGCCCTGGGTGTTGCGTCCGATGACGGATACTTCACTTGCGGGCGTGCGCACCAGCGTGCCGCCGTTGCTGATGAGCATGATTTCGGCATCCACCGGCACCTGAATGGCACCCACCACCTTGCCATTGCGCTCAGTGGTCTGAATGGAAATCACCCCCTGACCGCCGCGACCCTGCAACGGATATTCGACGGCGGGTGTGCGCTTGCCATAACCGTTTTCCGTGGCGGTAAGGATGTCGCCGTCACCCACGATGATCAGTCCGATAACTTGTTCGCCCGTGGCAAGCTGAATACCGCGCACGCCGGCGGCGGTGCGGCCCATGGGCCGCACGTCCCCTTCGTGGAAACGGATGGACTTGCCATTGGACACAAACAGCATGACGTCGCGCTTGCCGTCAGTGATGGCCACCCCCACCAGTCCGTCACCCGCGTTCAGTTCCACGGCGATGATGCCGCTGCTGCGCGGGCGAGAGAAGTTATCGAGCGAAGTCTTCTTCACCGTGCCAAGTTTAGTGGCCATGAAGACGTATTTGTCTTCGGCATAATCACGCACCGGCAACGCGGCGGTGATGCGTTCACCTTCGCTCAAGGGCAACAGATTGACGATGGGTTTGCCGCGGGCGCCGCGGCCCGCCTGCGGGAACTGATACACCTTCAGCCAATACACCTTGCCTATGCTGGAAAAGCACAGCACCGTGTCATGGGTATTGGCGATAAACAGGTCATCCACGAAATCCTCGTCCTTCACCGTAGTCGCCGCCTTGCCCCGGCCGCCGCGGCGCTGGGCACGATAGGCACTGACAGGCTGCGACTTGGCGTAGCCGGCGTGGGACAGGGTTACCACCACATCTTCTTCCGTGATCAAATCCTCGATGGTGAGATCTTCGTGATCCGAGACAATCTCGGTACGGCGCTCGTCGCCGTACTGGGTTCGCAATTCAGTCAGTTCATCACGGATCACCCTGAGTAACTTGTCCGGATTGGCCAAAATGGCACGCAACCCGGCGATCATCTCCAGCAGTTCCTTGTACTCGTTGACGATCTTGCCCTGCTCAAGACCGGTCAGGCGCTGCAGCTTGAGATCCAGGATCGCCTGGGCCTGAGCTTCGGACAGGCGATATTTGTTGCCGCGCAAACCGAATTCTGCAGCAAGATCCTCCGGGCGCGAGGCATCCGCTCCGGTACGTTTTAGCATTTCCGTTACGATGCCCGGCTGCCAGTCACGCGCCATCAGGCCAATTTTTGCTTCCGCAGGGCCGGCGGACTTCTTGATAAGCTCGATCATGGCATCAATGTTCGCGAGTGCGATCGCCAGTCCTTCCAGCACATGGGCGCGCTCACGCGCCTTGCGCAGATCAAAAAGGGTGCGTCGGGTCACCACCTCACGACGGTGACGCAGGAATGCATCCAGCATCTCCTTGAGATTCAGCAGACGCGGCTGGCCGTCCACGAGTGCCACCATATTGATGCCAAACACGCTCTGCATGGCGGTGTGCTGATAGAGGTTGTTGAGCATCACGTCCACGTTCTCTCCACGACGCATCTCGATCACCATGCGCATGCCGTCCTTATCGGATTCATCGCGCAGCTCGGTGATGCCATCGAGTTTCTTTTCCTTGACCAGCTCGGCAATGCGCTCCAGCAGACGCGCCTTGTTCACCATGTAGGGCAGTTCCGTCACGATGATGGACTGCTTGCTGCCTTCCTCGCCTTCCACGTGGCTTTTCGCGCGCACAAAGATACGGCCACGGCCGGTGAAATAGGCCTCATGGATGCCGCGCGCACCATTGATAATGCCGCCGGTGGGAAAATCCGGTCCCGGCAGATACTTCATGAGATCGTGAATGGTGAGAGAAGAATCGTCTATGAGCGCTACGCAGGCGCTGATGACTTCCTTGAGATTGTGCGGCGGGATATTGGTGGCCATACCCACCGCGATACCGGAAGAACCATTGACCAGCAGGTTCGGCAGCCGCGTCGGCAACACCGACGGCTCGCTCTCGGATTCGTCGTAATTGGGAGCGAAATCCACCGTTTCCTTGTCAATGTCGGCAAGCATCTCATGGGCAAGCTTCGCCATGCGTACTTCGGTATACCGCATGGCCGCCGGTGCATCGCCATCCACGGAGCCGAAATTGCCCTGACCATCCACCAGTACATAACGCATGGAAAACAGCTGCGCCATGCGCACCATGGTGTCGTACACCGCGGTGTCGCCGTGGGGATGGTATTTGCCGATGACATCACCCACCACGCGGGCGGATTTCTTATAGGGTTTGTTGTAGTCGTTACCCAGCTCCTTCATGGCGTAGAGCACGCGCCGGTGCACGGGTTTGAGACCGTCGCGCACGTCCGGCAGCGCCCGCCCCACGATCACGCTCATGGCGTAATCGAGGTAGGACTGCTTCATCTCCTCTTCGAGGCTGACGAGCGTGAGCTCGCGGGCAAATTCGGCCATGCGGGGACTGGGCTTGTGGTGCTTTATGGGGCCGCTGAAGGCGGAAAATTCAAAGTGCGAATTTTACCACAGACGGGCAATTTAACGGGTACTCGCAGCCGCATCCATCATCTTGCGCAGCTCCGATTTGGGTATCACGCCGCGTTCCGTCACCAGCACATCCACGAACGCGGCCGGGGTCACGTCAAAAACCGGATTCAGTACCTCAACCCCCGCGGGCGGCTGCTCAAAACCGGCTGTTTTCCACAGTTCCTCGCCGTCGCGGTACTCGATGGGTATATCCGCACCGCTAGCAAGCTGCATGTCCACCGTATTGAAGGGTGCCACCACCATGAAACGGGCGCCGTGATGACGCGCCGCCAGCGCCAACGCGTAGGTACCGATCTTGTTGGCTACATCGCCGTTGGCGGCGATACGGTCCGCGCCCACGATTACCCAGTTGATGTGCTCCCGTTGCATGACGGCTGCTGCCGCAGAGTCGGCAATGAGCGTCACCGGAATATCGTCGCGGCTGAGCTCCCAGGCGGTGAGACGCGCGCCCTGTAACCACGGCCGCGTCTCGGTGGCAAAGATGCCACGCAGGTGTCCCGCCCGAAAGGCACTGCGAATTACGCCCAGCGCCGTACCGTAACCCCCGGTGGCGAGGCTGCCGGTATTGCAGTGGGTCAGCACCGCGCTGCCGGATAAAACCAGGCTGCTGCCCAACTCCGCCATGCGCCGGTTCTGCTCCAGATCCTCCTGATGGATCGCCTGGGCCTCCTGCAGCAACATTTCAACCAGTTGCGGCGGCTGACTTTCCAGCACCCGGCGCATGCGCGCCAATGCCCAGGAAAGGTTGATTGCTGTGGGGCGTGCGGCAGCAAGAAGGCGCATATCCGCGGCGATGGCCTGCTGTTGCGCGGACACCGGCTTGCCGGCATGCATGCAGCCGCTCAGCGCTACCCCGTAGGCCGCGGCAATGCCGATGGCCGGTGCGCCGCGTATCATCATGCTGCGGATGGCGTCAGCCACTCCCGCGACACTATCAATGCGCAGCCGGTTTTCCCGTGCCGGCAGCGCACGCTGATCGAGTACATGTAGCGCACCCTGCTGCCAATACAGGGGCTGGACATCCCGCCGCGGATAAGACATGGAACATTCCTGGATTGCCGTTGCAGCCCGGCTATTCTACCAAGCTGCCGGGAAAGGCCGTTTATGGCCTGTTCAACTCGAAAACCGGAAAATACAACTTCCGGTTCCCTGCACTTTCAATCGAGTCATTGTGCTGATTGAAAACACCACTACTTCCCTGTATGGACCTGGCAGGTCGTTTCCCAGATAGCCCGCCGGTACCTGCCTGCTCCGCCACAGGCACCGCAAGTCTGCTATAGTGAGGTCGCTCCACAGCATGCCTGTGCAGTTCATGGCCAACCCAACAATAGCAAGTCCGGGGACATTATTCCGCCGGGGAATCGGTCTCGCACTGCTCGTAGCAAGCGCGGGCTGTGCCACACATCGCCCGCAAAGCGGTTATCTGCTGGACAATACCGGCCGACCGGTAAGAAACGCGCAAGGTGCGTGCGTGCAGATCGGACCACTCACCCGCGCCGACAGAAACAGTGATTGCTACCAACTGGCGCAACCGGATCTCAAGCAGCATATTGAACCCCTGCCCCTGGACGAATTCGGTTACCTGTTTCCGCCCCTGAAACCCAAACCCCATCTGGTGGCGGTGAACATCGCTCCGCCGGCGCCCGCCGCTGCGCCGCCACCTGTTATACCGCTTCCGCCGTTCCCCACGGTCGGGCTGTCAGGCGCACTTGCGGGGCCCGCATACCATGCGCCTGTCACCGCGCCGCACTACATCACGAAAGTGATACATTTCGCCACCCCCGTTCCTTTCGGACTCAACCGTGCCGGCCTATCGCACGATAATCGTATGGCGTTGACCGCCTTTGTAAATTCACTGGAACAATACCGCGGTGTCGAGCGCATTCGCATCACTGGGCACACGGACAAGAGCGGTCCGGAACGCTTCAATCAATGGCTCTCGGAGATGCGCGCCAAGTCCGCGCAACTATGGCTGCTATCGCTCGGCGTAAATCCGCGCAGCGTAAGTGTGCGTGGTGTGGGCAGCAGTGAGCCGCGCTTGCATGCCCGTACGGCTGTGGACAACCGCTACGTGGATATCGAGGTGGTGGTGCGCGCGCCCGCGGACTGACATCCAGGCACCGATGCCATGCTCCCGCATGTCCCTGTCTATTATCTTTGAGCAGAGCCCCATCAGATAAATGACAACCTTTGCCGATCTCGTAGTGCATGCCCGCTGGATCCTGCCAGTGGAACCGGAAGTAATATATGAACAGCACGCGATAGCCATACGCGATGGGCGCATCCTCGCCATCTTGCCCTCCAACGAGGCACGCACTCAATTCCACTCCACGGATGTGGTGGAACTCCCTGAACATGCGTTGATCCCCGGTTTCGTTAATGCCCACACCCATGCCGCCATGACACTGCTGCGCGGTCTGGCCGATGATTTGCCGCTGATGCCGTGGTTGCAAGAACACATCTGGCCGACAGAAGCCCACTGGGTGAACGCGGAATTCGTACGTGATGGCAGCGAGCTTGCCATTGCGGGGATGCTGCGCAGCGGCACCACTTGCTTCAACGATATGTATTTCTTCCCGGAAGTCACCGCTGATACGGCACGCCGTTGCGGCATGCGCGCCTGCATCGGCATGATCGTGCTGGACTTCCCCTCTGCCTGGGGCAGCGGCCCGCGTGATTACCTTGCCAAAGGTACGGCCTTGCGCGACCAGTATAAAGAAGATCCGCTGCTCAGCTTTGCATTCGCCCCGCACGCGCCTTATACCGTAGCGGACATCTGGCTGCAGGAAATACGCACGCTCGCCGATGAGCTGGATGTGCCTGTTCAGACACATCTGCACGAGACCGCTCAGGAAATGGAACAAAGCCTGCAACAATACGGCCAACGGCCGCTGGCCCGGCTTGCGGAACTGGGATTGCTCACGCCGAACTTCATGGCGGTACACATGACCCAGCTCATGCAGGATGAAATCAGTGAAATCGCGCGTTGCGGTGTGCATGTGGTCCACTGTCCGGAATCCAATCTGAAACTCGCCAGTGGGTTTTGCCCGGTGGCAAGACTGCTTGCCGCCGGCGTGAATGTGGCACTTGGCACCGACGGTGCCGCCAGCAATAATGATCTGGATATGCTGGGTGAGATGCGCACTGCCGCGCTGCTGGCCAAGGGCGTAGCCGGGGATGCCACCGCGATGCCTGCCGCCACGGCCTTGCGCATGGCCACGCTCAATGGCGCACGCGCACTCGGCCTCGACAAAGACATCGGCTCGTTGATTCCGGGCAAGTGGGCGGATATGACCGCCGTGGATCTCAGTGATGCCGAGTGCCAGCCTCTTTACCATCCCTTCTCACAGCTGGTGTATGCGGCCGGCCGCGATCAGGTGACGGATGTGTGGGTGGCGGGCCGGCATTTATTGCGCCAAGGGGAACTGACTTGTCTTGATCTGCACAGTACCCTGCAACGTGTGCACCGCTGGGGGCAGCGCTTGGCACAGGGTGCGGCTGAGGTTACTTCTCCATGAACATCTCACATGCCAACGTCGACAGCCGGGAAATATCCCGATTCGAGGCTCTGGCGTCCCGCTGGTGGGATGCCACGGGAGAATTCCGCCCGCTGCATGCCATCAATCCCCTGCGCCTCGATTACATTGATAAGTGCGCGGGCCTTGAAGGCAAGCGTGTCCTGGATATCGGCTGCGGTGGAGGCTTGCTGACGGAAGCCATGGCCCAACGTGGCGCCGAAGTCACCGGCATTGACATGGCGGAAGCACCGCTCGCAGTGGCGCACCTGCATCTCAAGGAATCGGGACTCAAGGTTGCATATCGCCGGATCACCGCGGAGGCGCTGGCGGCGGAAATGCCGGCCCGCTTCCATGCGGTGACCTGCATGGAAATGCTCGAGCATGTGCCGGAACCCGGTTCCGTCGTGCGTGCGTGCGCTACGCTTGCGTGTCCCGGGGGCCATGTATTTTTCTCCACGTTCAACCGCAACTTGAAATCCTTCTTGTTCGCCATTGTCGCCGGCGAATATGTGCTGCGACTCATCCCCCGCGGCACCCACGGATATGCCAGGTTCATCCGCCCGTCCGAACTCGACCGTTGGGCGCGGGACGGGGGTCTGGTGCTGCGGAACAGCACTGGACTGCATTATCAGCCACTGACGCGTCGCTACCGTTTGGGCGGTGATGTGGACGTGAACTATTTCATGCACTTCACGCGACAGGATTGAGCATTGATGCAACTGGTGCTTTTTGACCTCGATGGCACATTGCTGGATACGGCGCCTGACTTGGGCACTGCGCTCAACACCCAGCGCGCCGAACACAACCTGCCGCCATTGCCGCAGGAAATGATCCGGCCGGTGGTCTCCCATGGCTCGCCGGCATTATTGAAACTGGGTTTCGGCATCGAGCAGAATGATTCACGCTATGCCGGCATGCGCGCACGTCTGCTTGCCATTTATGGCGGTTGCCTCAGTTGTGAAACGCGCTTTTTTCCGGGAATCGAAACCGTGCTGCAGGAATTGGAGCGGCGCACCCTGCGCTGGGGCGTTGTCACCAACAAGCCGGGGGCATTGACGGAACCGCTGCTCAGGATATTCCATCTCGCCCAACGCGCTGTCTGCGTGGTCAGCGGTGACACCACGCCACGCCGCAAACCGCATCCGGATCAGCTGCTGCACGCCTGCAAACTCACCGGCTGCAGCCCGGCCGACAGTATCTACGTGGGTGACGCGCAGCGTGATGTGGAAGCAGGGCGCGCCGCCGGCATGCAGACGCTTGTGGCCCTGTATGGCTATATTGACGCCGGCGAACGGCCGACTGACTGGCAGGCGGACGGCCTGCTGGAAAAGCCCATCGACCTGCTGGCGTGGCTGGACAGCCATGCCCATGCAACCGCCGCCGTGCGAGAGACTGGATGATGGTCATCGTATTCACAGTTGTCGTCCTGGTGATCGGGCTCATTGCCGGTTACGCAGTCGCCGTGATGCGTGAGCGCCGGCATATCAGTGAACTGGGAATCGAGCTGGCCACGCTCAGGGCCAAAGCCGAGGCCGTGAGCACCACCCGTGAGGAACTGGAAAAGACCTTCAAGGCCCTGGCGGGCGATGTGCTCAGGAACAATAACCAGTCCTTTCTGGAACTCGCGACCCAGAATCTCGGCAAATTCCAGGTGGCAGCCCAAGGCGAACTGGAAAAAAAGGAAAAGGCCTTCGCGGACTTGGTGAAACCTATCAGCGAAACCCTCAAGAAAACCGAGGAACAAATCCATCAGATAGAAAAGGAACGCAAGGAAGCCTACGGCAATATCACCCGCTATCTCACCAGCATGAATGAGACCCAGGCCCAGTTGCAGGCGGAAACGCGCAACCTGGTGCAGGCGTTGCGTCGGCCGGAGGTGCGCGGCCAGTGGGGTGAAATGACGCTGCGGCGCCTCGCCGAACTGGCCGGCATGGTGAAATACTGCGATTTCACCGAGCAGGACAGCCGTGATACGGATAGCGGCCGGCTGCGTCCGGACATGATCGTGCGCATGCCGGACAAGCGCGAGCTGGTGGTGGACGCCAAGACACCGCTTGATGCCTACTTGAACGCGGTCGGCGCCAAAACCGAGGAAGAACGCCGCCAGTTCCTGCAGCAACATGCGCGCAAGGTACGCGAGCGCATGCGTGAACTGGCCAGCAAGGCTTACTGGACTCAGTACCGGAATTCCCCGGATTTCGTGGTGATGTTCGTACCCGGCGAACAGTTTCTGAGTGCGGCTCTGGACGAAGACCCCAAACTCATGGAAGACGCTTTCACCAACAAGGTGGTACTCGCCACGCCTACCAGCCTGATCGCCCTGTTGCGTGCGGTGGCATTCGGCTGGCGTCAGCAGGCGGTGGCCGAAAATGCGGAACAGATCCGCGAACTGGGCGAGGAACTCTTCAAACGTATCGCCACCTTCAATGAACACCTGGGTCGTATCGGCCGCGCCCTCGGGCAAAGCGTGGAACACTACAACAAGGCGGTGGGTTCCTGGGAACATCAGGTGTTGCCCAGCGCGCGGCGCTTCCCGGAGATGGGCATACAGGAAAAAAAACCGTTACCGGAACTGGAGCAGCTGGACGTGACGCCGCGCAGTGCCGGCGACGACAGCCCGGATGACTCCAAAACATGACGCTCTTGAGCAGGCGCGGCGCAAGCTTGCCGCCGCGCCCGCAGACCTGCGTTTTGCCGTGCTGTTCACGCCGCGCGGGCAGCGTGAAGCGCTTACGGCATTGTTCGCCGTCTATGTGGAAATCCGCGAAATTCTGCGCGAATGCAGCGATGCAGGCGTAGCACAGGCCAAACTCGCCTGGTGGCGGAAAGAAATCAGCCTGCTTGGGGAGCGCAAGCCGCGCCACCCGCTATCCCTGAACCTGTTGGCCACCAGTGAAAAACGGGTGCTGCCGATCCAGCCATTCCTGGACATCATCGAGAGCGTGCGCGCGGATATCGCCGTGCCGTCGTTTCCGCATTTCGCGGATGTGGAACGCCACTGCCATCGCCGCGGCGGCGCCCTGGTGGAACTCGCGGCGCTGCTCCGGGGTGCACAACAACAA
Source organism: Natronospirales bacterium (assembly GCA_021816765.1). Taxonomy (GTDB): domain Bacteria; phylum Pseudomonadota; class Gammaproteobacteria; order Natronospirales; family REEB76; genus REEB76. Next base: position 78,376 of record JAKAXB010000006.1, read on the forward strand.
ACCACCCTGGATGCGGCGCACCGCCTGGGCGCCGCCTGGCAGTTGGCGGATATCGTTGCGCAGGGTGCGGTTTACGCTGAACACCGCCGGGTGTATTTCGCCGCCGATGACTTGCGCAAACACGGGGTGGACCGGCATATCGGCGGTGATGTCCACACCGATACCGGACTCAAGATGCTGTTGGCCGACTATGCGCAGCGTGCGCGCGCGCTGCGGGATGCGGCCACGGCTGGCATAACGGCGGAACGCAGGATGCTCTGCAGCGGGTGGATACTGAATGGCCTGGCGGAGGCGCGCCTGAAAAAAATTACCCGCCCTGATTACAAACCCGGCGGCGCGCCGGTAGAATTGCGGCCGCTCGCGGCCCTCACCACTGCCTGGCGCAGTGCCCGCGCCGCAACCCGTTAACCATTCTCCAGGGATTTCAGCACATCATGGCCCGTTGTCCAGGTGATTACACCCCAGCGAAGGATTTGCTCAAGGATCGCGTCATTCTGGTCACGGGCGCCGGCGCCGGCATCGGTCGCACGGTCGCCAAAGGTCTCGGCGCCCATGGCGCCACGGTGATCCTGCTGGGCAGGACCACCAGAAAACTGGAAAGCGTGTACGACGAAATCCTGGCAGCCGGCGGCCCCCTGCCGGGCATCTATCCCATGGACCTGATGGGCGCCGAATACACGGACTATGAGGAGATGGTGGGCGCCCTGGATAAGGAGTACGGCCGGCTGGACGGTCTGCTGCACAACGCCGGCATCCTGGGCGAACGCGCGCCCATCGAACATCACGAAATCCATATCTGGCAGCAGGTGTTGCAGGTGAACCTCACCGCGCCCTTCCTGCTCACCAAAGCCTGCCTGGAACTGCTGTACAAATCGCCGGATGCCTCGGTAGTGTTCACCGCCAGCGGCGTGGGCCGCAAGGCCCGTGCCTATTGGGGCGCCTACGCCGTCTCCAAGTACGGCATCGAGGCCCTGTCGCTGATGCTGGCGGATGAAACCGAATTCCGCGGCACTCTGCGGGCGAATTCCCTCAATCCCGGAGCGGTGCGCACCGCCATGCGCCGTCAGGCATTCCCTGCCGAAGACCTCACTACATTGAAAACCCCGGAAGACATTCTGCCGGATTATCTCTATCTACTGGGGCCTGACAGTAAAGGTGTGACTGGTCAGCAGTTCGATGCGCAGTAATGGGAAGTGCTGCGTGCTGCGCACAGAAAAAATATATCAAAATGGATTCGACTAGGCGCGTAACAGCGGAATCCGGCAAAGTGCATGCCAGGCCGCGCCTCGCGCTTTAGACGGCGGAATACGCTGCGCTATTCCGCCCTGCGCATTTTGCCGTGGGCGTGTGGTCACCGAGCCGCGTGCGCGGGGGCAGCGGCTTTCGTTTCGGCAGGCAAGCCGGCGGCTGCAAGCAGCGCCGCCAGTTCTCCCTCCGTGGCATCGCGCCAGCCGCCGCGTGGTAATTGGCGTGGCAGGCTGATAGCGCCATAGCGGATACGGATCAGACGGCTGACGGTTACACCCACGGCTTCCCACAGGCGGCGCACCTCGCGATTACGGCCTTCCCTGAGGGTGACGTGATACCAGTGATTGGCGCCCTCGCCGCCCGCTGCATGGATGGCGTCGAATTTAGCCATGCCGTCTTCCAGACGCACGCCCGCGGCGAGTGCAGCCAGTTGTTCATCGGTTATTTTTCCCAGCACCCGCACCGCGTATTCGCGCTCGATCTCCTGTGCAGGGTGCATGAGGCGGTGGGCCAGCTCACCGTCGGTGGTGAACAGCAGCAGGCCCGAGGTGTTGGTATCGAGACGGCCCACCGATATCCAGCGGCTGCGGCGCAGGCGCGGCAGCGCCTCGAATACCGTGGGCCGGCCTTCCGGATCCTTGCGGGTAGTGAGTTCGCCTGCCGGCTTGTGATAGAGGAGGACACGCCGTTCGTCCGGTGTGGCATGCACCAGCATCCTGAGCAGGCGGCCGTCCAATGCGATGCGGTCCGCGTTGGTAATCCTGTCACCGAGCTGCGCGGGGCGGCCGTTGACCGTCAGCCGCCCGGCGCGGATCCAGCCTTCAATCTCGCGTCGCGAGCCCAGGCCGGCCGCCGCCAGGAGTTTCTGGATGCGCTCCGGCGCTCCGGCGGGTACCTTGGTGTGTCGCGGTTTGATAGTGGCTCACCGCTCCGCTGGGTCGGAGGCGGGTTCCGACACGGGAGCATGCGCATCGGTTTCCGCCCGCAGGATGCCATCATCCGCATCAGCACCAAGTGCCTCCTCCGCGGCGGAATCGCCGCCATCATCGCTCACCACCGGCCGCGGCATGCCCTCATCTTCAAAGTCCAGTTCCACATTGAGACTGTCAATGTCCTTGATTGCCGCCAGCGTCGGCAGCTCGTCCAGGCTCTGGAGACTGAAATAGTCGAGAAATTCCCTGGTGGTACCGAACATTTCGGGATGCCCCGGTACATCCCGATGACCCAGCATGCGGATCCAGCCGCGTTCCTGCAGCGTCCGCATGATATGTGGATTCACGGTGACGCCGCGCACATCCTCGATCTCGCCGCGGGTGATGGGCTGCCGATAAGCGATCAGTGCGAGTGTCTCCAGCAACGCGCGCGAATAGCGCGCCGGTCGCTCCTCCCACAAACGGGCAATCCACGGTGCCAGTTCCTGTTTTACCTGGATGCGGAAGCCGCTGGCCACTTCCTTGAGTCCGATGCCCCGCTCCGAAAATTCCTTTTGCAGCGCATCCAATGCCTCCCGTACCCGGGCGCGTTCCGGCCGTTCCACATCACTGAACAGTGCCATGAGTTCATCAATACTCAAGGGACGCCCGGCCGCCAGTAATGCGGCCTCGATGATGTTCCTGAGCTGCGTCGTCTTCACCGTCATCAATCCTCTCCTTCAATCCTGACCAATGACAGATCCACATCGGTGGCGCCGGCGGCCTTCACATGTACGGGGCCGAAGGGCTCCGCCTGCACCAGTTCAATCAGTGTCTGCTTGAGCAATTCCAGCAGCGCCAGAAATGTCACCACCACACCACGCCGGCCCTCTTCCGGCGTGAACAGACTGCTAAACTCGCGGAACTCGCGTTCCTGCAGGCTGGCCAGCACATCCGCCATGCGCTGCCGCACCGACAACTGTTCCATTTGCACATGATGATGGGAAAACATTTCCGCGCGATGCAGCACGTCCTTGAAGGCGATCAGCAGTTCCCTCATGGTCACTTCCGGCACCAGCCTTATCACTTTGCGCTCACCCATCTCCGCAGCGGTGGTAAACACATCCCGGCCGACCCGTGGCAGTGCATCCACATCCTCCGCCGCACTCTTGAAACGCTCGTATTCCTGCAGACGGCGTATCAGTTCGGCACGCGGATCCTCTTCTTCACTATCCTCCAGGGGCGGCCGCGGCAACAGCATGCGTGACTTGATCTCGGCCAGCATGGCCGCCATGACCAGGTATTCTGCGGCCAGCTCCAGCCGCATCTCCTGCATGAGTTCGATGTACGCCATGTACTGGCGAGTGATTTCCGCAATGGGAATGTCGAGAATGTTAAGGTTCTGGCGGCGGATGAGGTACAGCAGCAGGTCCAGCGGCCCCTCGAAGGCCTCGAGAAACACTTCCAGCGCATCCGGGGGAATGTAAAGATCCCGCGGCAGGCTGGTGACCGGCTCACCCTGCACAATGGCAAACGGCATCTCCGCCTGCTGCGGATGCTCCCGCGGCGCGGCTGTTGCCGGCGTGCCCGCCAATTCCGCTGTATTTCCGCCCGGTTGCTGCTGCATGCCGCTGCTCATCGGTAATTCAGGCCCATGGCCTGGCGCACCCCGTCCATGGTGTCGCGGGCCACCGCACGGGCCGCTTCGCAGCCCTGGTTGATCACGCTGCGCACCATTTCCGGATTGGCCTCGATTTCCAAGGCGCGTTCGCGTATGGGCTTGAGCTCCTTGAGCACCGCCTCAATCACCGGCTGCTTGCATTCGAGACAGCCGATACCGGCCGTGGTGCAGCCTTTCCATGCCCAGTCGCGGGTGCTCTGGTCGGAATAGATCTTGTGAAAATCCCACACCGGGCATTTTTCCGGATTGCCGGGATCATTGCGGCGCACGCGCGCCGGGTCCGTGGGCATGGTGCGCAGCTTTTCCTCCACCTCCCCGGGGTCTTCCCGCAGGCCGATGGTATTGCCGTAGGATTTCGACATCTTGCGGCCATCCAGTCCCGGCGTGCGGGCTGCTTCCGTCAGTAGTGGCTGGGGTTCCAGCAGAATCGTCCGGCCACCGCCTTCCAGATACCCCGTAAGCCGGTCGCGATCACCCAGCGTCAGGTTGTGGTTCTCGGCCAGCAACGCCTGCGCTGTCTGCAGCGCCTGCGTATCACCCTGCTCCTGATAACGCTTGCGCAGCTCCTGATACAGCTTGCTGTTCTTCTTGCCCAATTTCTTGATGGCGCTCTCCGCCCGGTTTTCAAAATCCGGCTCGCGGCCGAACACATGATTGAAGCGGCGTGCGATTTCACGCGTAAGTTCCACGTGCGGTACCTGATCCTCGCCGACCGGCACCCAACCGGCGCGGTACACCAGAATATCCGAGCTCATCAGCACCGGATAACCCAGGAACCCGTATGTGGACAGATCGCGGTCCTTGATCTGCTCCTGCTGTTCCTTGTAAGTAGGCACCCGTTCCAGCCAGCCCAACGGCGTCACCATGGACAGCAGCAGATGCAGTTCCGCATGTTCCGGAATATGCGACTGGATGAACAGCTTCGCCTTGCCGGGATCCACGCCCACCGCCAGCCAGTCCACCAGCATGTCCCACATGCTGGCCTCGATATCCCGCGATTGTTCGTAGTGGGTAGTCAGTGCGTGCCAATCGGCCACGAAGAAGAAGCAATCGTATTCGTGTTGCAAGCGCAGCCAGTTCTTGAGCACACCGTGCAGATGACCAAGGTGCATACGCCCGGTGGGACGCATGCCGGAAAGTACGCGCTGGTTTTCAGGAATAACCGAGTTCAACAACAGCTCCTTACGATATCAGGCTGGCGGGCAACAGCATCTGATATATCCAGTCAATGGACGGCATCAGAACCACATTGAGCACACCCGTGAGCATCAGCAGTATGATGATCAAAAATCCAAACGGCTCGATGCGATCTATCACGTTGGCGGCACGACGCGGAAGCAGTCCCGTCAATACACGCCCACCATCCAGCGGCGGCAGGGGTATCAGGTTAAATACCATCAGTGCGGCGTTGATGAGTACGCCGGCTATGCCCATAAAGATAAGGGGTTTCACCCAGGGAAAGGTCGGCCACAGCAAAACGGCGATGCGCGCGATAACGGCCCAGATTATGCCCATGCACAGGTTCGACACCGGGCCGGCCACGGCGACGATGGCCATGTCCTTACGCGGGTTGCGGAAGTTGCGCGGCGAGATGGGCACGGGCTTGGCCCAGCCGAATAGGATACCGGTATGCAGCACCAGGAGCAGCACCGGTACCACGACGGTGCCGATGGGATCAATGTGCTTCAGCGGATTGACCGTGAGGCGGCCGAGCATCTGCGCGGTGGGATCCCCCAGCCGGCGCGCGACCCATCCGTGCGCCACTTCGTGCAGCGTGATGGCAAACAGTACCGGCGGACCCCAGATGATGATGAGTTGGATGAGGTTGAAATGACCCATCGGCCCATTATACAGGGCCGCCCGCCTCTTCAGCCGGTCTGAAAAGGCGCCGGATCACCGCGCCCGATGCGTACCAGCGCCGGTTTGTCACCTGACAGGTCCACCACGGTGGTGGGCTCGAAACCGCAGGGACCGCCATCAATCACCAATTCCACCGCATGTTCGAGGTGTGCACGCATCGCTTCCGGGTCGGTAAGTGGTACGTCCTCGCCCGGCAGTATCAGCGTCGAGCTCATGATGGGTTCGCCCAGTTCCGTGAGGATGGCATGGGGAACAGGATGCTGCGGCACACGGATGCCGATGGTCTTGCGTTTGGGATGTTGCAACCGCCGCGGCACTTCGTGGGTGGCGCGCAAGATAAAGGTATAGGGTCCCGGCGTGTGGGCCTTGAGCAGCCGGAAGGTGGGGTTGTCCAGTCGCGCATAGACGGCGATCTCGGACAGGTCGCGGCACATCAGGGTGAAATTATGCTTGGGTCCCGCTCCGCGGATGGTACGGATGCGCTGCATGGCCGCCTTGTCCCCCACCAGGCAGCCCAGGGCGTAACAGGAATCGGTGGGGTACACCACCACCCCGCCGGCCCGCAGAATATCCACGCTACGGCGCACCAGCCGCGTTTGCGGGTTCAGTGGGTGGATGCTGAAAAACTGGCTCATGGGCTGGTTGGCCGAAAAATCACCACGGAACCCGCCGGCAATCGGGCGAATACGCTATGATAACGTCCTTTTCCGCCGTCATAGTCATCCATGTCTGCCGCCCTGGAATTCCTGCTTCTCGCCGCCTTTTTTGCAAGCTATCTCTGGAAAGGCATCTTCTTCGCCACCGGCGTGCTCATGACCGGCAGCGTGCTGCTGCTGGCCGTGTCCTTCTGGCGCACCCGCAAGCTCGAACCCCTACCCCTGACAGTGACCCTTCTTGCACTGGTGCTGGGCAGCGTTACGCTGCTGTTGCACGACGCGGTATTCATCAAGTGGAAGTTCTCCATCGTCGAGTGGCTGTTCGGAGTGGTTTTCCTGGCCAGCCATTTCATGCAGCGCCCGCTCATACAGCGCATGCTGGGTGCGCAGATCAAACTTCCCGCATTTGTCTGGAAACGGCTCAACCTGATGTGGGCTGGCTTCTTCCTGCTACTGGGCTGCGTGAACGTCTATGTGCTGTACCACTTCGATACCGCCGGGTGGGTGAAATTCAAGGTGTGGTGGTCCACCGGAGCCATGTTGGTGTTCGTGGTGTTGCAGGCGTTCTACATGAGCCGGCATATCGAAGCGGAGCGCGCATCCTGAGCATGTGGTACGCCATCATTTCCGAGGATATACCGGACAGCTTGGCAAAGCGCGCTGCTGCGCGCCCTGCCCACCTCAAGCGGCTGGAGGATCTCCGGCATCAGGGGCGGCTGCTGCTGGCCGGACCGCATCCCGCCATTGATGCCGAAGATCCCGGTCCGGCGGGTTTCAGCGGCAGCCTGGTGGTGGCGGAATTCGCTTCTCTGGCCGAGGCCGGAAGCTGGGCGGATGCGGACCCCTACATGACGGCGGGCGTATACGCACGTGTCAGCGTGAAACCTTTCCGCAAGGTGCTGCCGTGAAGACGCCTGCCGAACAACTTCGCCGCCGCCTGGAAACCGCATTCCATCCGCTGCAGCTGGAAATATGCGACGATGGCGCCCGGCATATCGGTCATGCCCATGAGGGCAGCGGTCATTATTCCGTGCGCATCGTCGCGCCTGCGTTTGTCGCCCAACCGCCGCTGCAGCGGCATCGCATGATTTACGCAGCGCTGGGCAACCTGCTGCAGACCGATATCCACGCCCTGAGTATCAAGGCTCTGGCTCCCGGAGAATCCCCCTAGCTTTTCACCCACGAGGAACTTCCATGCGTATCGCACTTCGTTACATCCTGCTCATGCTGGCGGTGGCCGCGCTGGCTGCCTGCTCGGGCAAGCAAAACACCGTTGACACCTCCAGTGTGCTGGCAACGGTCAACGGTGTACCCATCACCAATGCCATGTTCCGCGCCTACGTACGCAGTCTTGCCGGCGGCCAGGAGCCGCAACTGGATGCGCAGAAGCGTCAACTCGTGCTTAACCGGCTCGTGGATATGGAAGTACTGGCCCAACAGGCGAAAAAGACCGGGTTGGGAAAAGATCCCAAAGTGGCGGCGGACCTGAAAATCCAGCAGACGGGTCTGCTGGCCAACCAGCTGGTGCGGCAGTACCTCACCCAGCATCCGGTCACGGAAGACCAGATCAAGGCCGAATATCAGGCCCGCATCAAGACCATGCCCGGCATGGAATACCGCGCGCGTCATATCCTCGTGGCCAGTGAGCAACAGGCCAAGGACATCATCAACCAGCTCAACCATGGCGCGAATTTCGCCATGCTGGCCAAAAAATACTCCATTGATGGCTCCAAGAACCAGGGTGGTGAGCTGGGCTGGTTCAGCCCTGATCAGATGGTGCCGGCCTTCTCCCAGGCGGTGGAACAGCTCAAAAAGGGCCAATACACCAAGCAGCCGGTACATACCCAGTTCGGCTGGCACATCATTCAACTGGAGGATGAACGCGCCACACCGCCGCCGAGCCTAGATTCGGTGCGCAGCCAGATCATGAATGGCCTGGAAGGCACGGAAGTGGAAACCTATGTCAACCAACTGCGCCATGACGCCAAGGTCAGCATGAATACGCCGGGCGCCTCCACCGCACAGATCCCCGCTCCGGCTGCCGCAACGCGGGCTGCACCAAAGCCGTAAGCAAACTGCAAGGATGTGAAAATCAAACGGCTAGCCTCACGCTGGCCGTTTTCATTTCAGCAGACGGTTTGCACTGCGAATTTGTGCGGTCATTCCCGTTGTGCCGGCAGTCACGGCATTTTCCACAATCCCCGCGGTACTTTCACGCGCTAACAAAAATAGCGGATTGCCGTTTAATCATGGCGCTGCTGCAGGCTGTTGAATGCCGCGCTGATCTTTTCAAGCCGCGCGCGGTTGGCGCCGATATCCAGCAGTCCCAGGCGGGCGATGGAACGCATTTCGATGACATGCTTTCCGGGCTCCAGATAGAATTCCACCTCATCCACCGCATTTTCCGGCTGATAGTAATATTCCGAAGAACGATTCGTTTTTATGGTTATCGGATACTGGACGCGGATATAGTTGAGGTGACTGGAAACAATGCGCGCATGACCGACCGCATTGATGGCGATAAGCAGATCGCTGCGCGCCTGCTGGCGCTGGCTGGTGTAGGTCAGCGGTGCGATATGGCGGCTGGGATCCGCCTCCTGGCTGGAAATGCAATCACGCCGTGGGGGGCAAGGCGTCAACTGACCCTGGCGCACACCGAAGGTTGGGGTCAGGATGGTGCTGCAGGCGCTGACAACCAGCGACATCAGCATCACAACTATCCCGGCGTATCTCACACTCGATCTCCCGGTAACCTTCCCGCTGGCGGCGGGAGGATATTTTATATCCAAAGTGCGTACCTAGGGCACTATTCCTGCAGCAGGTCCAGGAAGGCCTTCTCATCCAGTATCGTCACGCCCAGTTTCTGTGCTTCTGCGAGCTTGGAACCCGGTTCCGAGCCCGTCACCAGGAAATCGGTCTTGTTCGACACGCTGCCGCTCACCTTGCCGCCCAGCGCCCGGATGCGTTCCCTGGCCGCTTCGCGCGTCATGACGCTCAGCGTACCCGTAAGCACGAAGGTCCTGCCGCTGAGTCGCCCCGCTCCAGGAAACCGCGTACCGGACTGTTCCGGCCAATGTACGCCGGCCTTGCGTACCGAGCTGATGACCTCGCGGTTGTGCGGCTCGCGGAAAAACGCCGCAATGGCGGCAGCCACCACCGGCCCCACGTCCGGTACCTGTTGCAGAACATTTTCATCGGCCGACATCAGCGCCTCCAGCGTGCCGAAATGCCGTGCCAATGCTTCCGCGGTGGCTTCGCCCACTTCGCGGATACCGAGCGCATACAGGAAGCGCGGCAGTGCGGTATGGCGCGCTTTCTCAATTGCCGCCACCAGATTCAAGGCTGATTTTTCGCCCATACGCTCCAGCCCCTCAAGCTGCGGAACCGTGAGCGTGAAAATGTCCGCCACCGTCGCGACCAGCTCCGCTTCCACCAGCTGATCCACCAGCTTGTCACCCAGACCCTCGATATCCAGGGCGCGGCGTGACGCAAAGTGACGGATGAGTTCCTTGCGCTGCGCGGCACAATACAGACCGCCAGTGCAGCGCGCCACCGCCCCGCCTTCCTGCCGCACCACTTCCGAGCCGCATACCGGGCATTTATGCGGCAAATGCACGCGTTTCGCATCCCCGGGGCGCTTCGCCAGAACCACGCCGGCCACTTCCGGAATGACGTCGCCGGCGCGGCGCACAATCACGGTATCGCCGACGCGTACGTCCTTGCGCTCCACTTCATCCATGTTGTGCAAGGTGGCGTTGCTCACGGTGGCGCCGCCGACGAACACCGGCTGCAGGCGCGCCACCGGCGTGAGCGAACCGGTGCGGCCTACCTGGAACTCCACCGCCCTGAGTATGGTCATGGCTTCTTCCGCGGGGAATTTGTGGGCGACGGCCCAGCGTGGCGCACGCGCCACGAAACCAAGTTTCTGCTGCAGATCAACGCGTTCAACCTTGTACACCACGCCATCTATCTGATACGGCAGCGCAGTACGCTTCGCGGCCATGTCTTGGTAATAACCCAGACAGCCCTCCGCACCCCGCACGACGCGGTTTTCGGAATTGATGCGCAAACCCCAAGCGCGCAAATGCGCCAGAACCGCGCTGTGCCGCTGCGGCAACGCCTCGGCTGATACCTTGCCGCAGCCATAAGCGAAAAATTCCAGCGGACGCTCCGCCGTGACGCGCGCATCGAGCTGACGCAGACTGCCGGCGGCCGCATTGCGCGGGTTGGCAAAGGTCTTTTCATTGCGCTGCGCCGCGCGCTGGTTGAGTGCATCGAAGCCTTCCCTGGGCATGTACACTTCACCACGCACTTCCAGAAGCGTTGGAAACCCTTTGCCCATCAGGTGCAGAGGAACCGAAGGTATGGTGCGTACGTTCTGGGTAACATCTTCGCCTGTGCTGCCGTCGCCGCGTGTGACCCCGCGCATGAGCACGCCCCGCTCATACACCAGGCTGATGGCCAGTCCGTCGAGCTTGGGCTCGGCCATATACTCGATCTCGCTGTTCTCTTCCAGCCGTTCACGCACACGCCGGTCAAAAGCGCGTACCTCCTCCTCGCTGAAAGCGTTGTCCAGCGACAGCATGGGTACTTCATGGCGCACTTCGCCGAAATCTTTGAGCGGCGCCGCACCCACACGCTGCGTCGGAGAATCAGGCGTCACCAGCCCGGGAAACTTCCGCTCCAGTGTCCGCAGCTCCTGCATGAGCCGGTCATACTCACTGTCCGGCACCTCCGGATCGTCGAGCACGTAGTAGCGGTAATTGTGGTGATTAATTGCGTCGCGCAATGCGTGGATACGCCGCTCGGCATCGCGTCGGTTTGTCATTTGGCTTGCTCCAGCCAGGCCGGCATTGCTGCAAGGGCGGTCCCGGCTCAGTCCACCTGCGGTGATTGTATCTGCCGCTGAAACTCAATGATGCGCTCGCGGATACGCTGCGCCGTCTGCGGGGTTAACGTGCTGTGGCTCTCATCCAGCACCTCGCCGCCCAGCCGGCGCGCCAGCAGGCGGGCCGTTGCCAGCATATCCGCGCAGGCCGCCACGCCATCCTGGGGACCGGGCAGCAGCAGAAACAGCGTAAGTCCCGGAATCTGCATCTGCGGCAGCGTCCCCGGATCCAGCACGCCCGGTTCCACCATATTGGCCACGCTGAATACGGATTGATCGGCATCGTCTTTGACAAGACGATGGAACGCCTGATAACGGCCGTAGCGTAAACCGGTGAACTGTAGCGCGGCGAGCACATCCTCACCGGCAAAAGAGGCATGCCCATGCGCCGCCACATGCAAGGCGAAAATCAGCTGTCGGCTGTTCTGCCCGCCGCCGTTTTCCGCACCGGCCATGCCGGGTTCGTCCGTAATCTCCCGCGCGGACGCCCTGGAAATCAGGGGAGCGGGTGCGGCGTCAAAAGGCGCCTCCGTCAACTGCGTATCGCCCAGCGACGGCGCGTCGCGGTGGAAATCACGTGACTGGCTTTTCTTTTGACGGGAGAAAAAATAGACGGCGGCGATAAACACCACGCCGAGCAGAACCAATATCAGGCGCAATTCCCACATCGTCACATGGCCGCGATGCGTACCGCCTCATCCACGTCCACGGCCACCAGCCGGGAAACGCCCGGTTCGTTCATGGTGACGCCGACCAACTGGTTCGCCATCTCCATGGTGGACTTGCTGTGAGTGATGAAAGCAAACTGCACACGATTCGACATGCCGCGCACCAGATCGCAGAAGCGCCCGATGTTGGCTTCGTCCATGGGTGCGTCCACCTCATCGAGCAGGCAGAAAGGCGCCGGGTTGAGCTCGAAAATGGCGAATACCAGCGCCACGGCCGTCAACGCCTTTTCGCCACCGGACAGCAGGTGAATGGTGCTGTTACGCTTGCCGGGTGGCCGCGCCATGATGGTCACGCCGGCATCCAGCAGTTCCTCGCCGGTCAGTTCCAGATAGGCGTGACCGCCGCCGAACAATTTCGGAAAGCTGGTCTGCAGCCCGGTATTCACTTTGTCGAAGGTTTCCTTGAAACGCGTGCGCGTCTCGCGGTCAATCTTGCGGATAGCATCCCCCAGGGTCGCAAGCGCCTCGTTCAGGTCGGCCAGTTGGGAATCCAGGTACTGCTTGCGTTCGGATTGCTCCGAATATTCCTGGATCGCCGCCAGATTGATGGGACCCAGTCGGTCTATGCGCTGCTGGGTACTGCCGAGCTTCTCCGACCATTCCTGCAGATTGGCATTCTCCGGCATGGCACCCAGTACCTCCTCCAGGCCGTAGCCGTCATGCTGCAGTTGCTCCACCAGGGTTTCACGCCGCACGCGTGCTTCCTGGGTACCGAGCCGCAGTTGCTGCACCTGATCGCGCAGCTCCTCGGCCTTGCGCTCGCACGCATGCCGTTTCTGCTCCAACTCACGCACCTGATCCGCCAGGCTTTCCACTTTATGGCGCGCCCCGGCGAGCTCGGCGTCCATAACGGTGCGTTTGCCCAATAATTCATTGAGTTCCACTTCCTGCCGACGCACCGGCTCCACCGCGTCCTGCATGGCCTGCATCAGACCGGCGCAACGCGCCTGCATCTGCGCCAACTGGGTTTGCATGCGCGACAGGTTCTGACGGGTGGATTCCTTCAAGGAGCGTCTCGACTCCAGTTTGAGGGCGATCCCGTGCATGGCCTCACCGTCCAGGCGGGCCTGATCCCGCGCTTCCTCGACGCGGGTACGCAGTCTCTCGCGATCCTCCTGCAGGGTGATGCGGCGAGCCTCCAGCCTGTGCATGGCGTCGAGCGTCATTTCCAATTGCCCACGCGCTGTCTTGAGTTCCACCTCTGTGGAGGCAATCTGTGCGTCCACTTCGACAGTCTCTGCATGCAGACGTTCCATGCGCTGGGACATCTGTTCCATCTGTCCCTGGGCGGTCTTGAGCCGCGCCAGGGTATCCGCATGCAGACGGTGAGCGCGGTTCACGTCCGCCTGCAGTTCCTCGCGGCGCGCTTCCAGCTCCCTGAGCTGCCGACGTACCGTTTCCTGCAGCCGGGTCTGGGTTTCCACGCTGCGCTCGGCGTCAGCGAGCACTGCCTTGCGTTGCTTGAGTTCCTGCTCCCGCGCAAGCACGCCGGCCCGTTCGTCCTGATCGCGGATCACCCGCGCCCAGTGCCGCCCCAGCCATATACCGTCACCTGTGATAACGGATTCGGTTGCAGCAAGCCGTGAATGCATGGCCAGCGCCGCGTCCAAGCTCTCCGCCACCCGCACCTGCCCGAGGAGCCCATCCAGCGGTACTGGAGAGGTAATCTTTCCCAGCAGACTGTCCACGGGCGCTGCGGGCGGCTGCGCGGATTTCTCCACAAAGGAAAGCGAACCGCCCGTCAGGCTGGAAAACTCCGCCGCCCGTTCATTGAATTCCTCCACGCACACCGCTTCCAGGTGGTAACCGAGCACGGTTTCCACCGCCCGCTCCCAGCCGGGCGCCACACTGACGAGTTCCGCCAGCCGCGGATTGTCGGCCAGATGTTTGCTCTTGAGCCACTGCGTAACCTGGTTGCGGCTCTTGCCCAGGGCCGCCTGCTGCAGGGCCTCCAGGGAAGCAACCCGGCCGCGACGATCTTCCAGACTGCTGCGCAGGGCATGCAATTCTTTCACCAGGCGCTGATCGTCATTCCTGCGCGCCTCAAGCTCGCGGACTGCCCCGGCAAGTTCAGCCTGCCGCTTCTCCTGCGCCGCATCGGATTGCTGCACCGCATGGCTGATTTCATCCACTTCGCGTTGCAGGGTACCCGCCGACAGGCTGCCGTGTTCCTGCTGCAGCTTGTTGCGACGCTGCAGAAACTGGTGTAGCTGCCGCTCCAGGTGCTCGATGTGCGTCCGCCCCACTTCCGAGCTGCGGTTTTTTGCACCAACCTCTTCGTTGAATATCTCCCATTGTTCCTGCCAAGTCTGCATGGCACGCTCGGCTTCGGCCAGGTTTGCGGCAGAATGCCGCTCCGCCTCGCTCGCGCGCGCGTGGGCAGGCTCAAGTTCCGCCAGCATGTCGCTGGCCTGCGTGATCTGACTCTGATCACGGTTGAGATGCTCCTCGGTCTCGCAGCGGCTTTGCTCCAGTTCCTCCAGATCCTGCTGTTGCCGGTTGCGCAATTCCCGCATGTGCTGCAGGGATTGCTCCAGGCGCGCGATAGTCGTGCCCAGTTCATAGTAACGACCCTGTACCGCATTCAGGCCATCGCCGGCCTCATCGTGATGTTGCCGGATTTTTTCCAATTCGTTTTCTATGGTGCGCTGTTCTGCCACCGCAGCCTCATGCAGATTTTCATGCTCACCGATGACACGATCCTGTCCACCGACCTGGGTGTCGAGTTCGCGCCAGTGCAGTGCCTTCAGTTCGGCCTCCACGCGCCGTTTTTCCTCATTCAGGTCCTTATACCGTTCCGCGGCACGCGCCTGACGATGCAGGTGCTGGAGCTGCTTGGTCACTTCTTCAAGCAGATCATTCAGACGCTCGATGTTTTCGCGGGTGCGGTGGATGCGGTTTTCCGTTTCGCGGCGCCGTTCCTTGTACCGGGAGATACCGGCGGCTTCCTCGAGAAATATGCGTAATTCCTCCGGTTTCGATTCCACCAGACGCGCGATGGTGCCTTGTTCAATAATGGCGTAACTGCGCGGTCCGAGGCCGGTGCCCAGGAACAAATCGGTGACATCGCGGCGGCGGCAGCGGGTGTTATTGAGGAAATAATTGGAGGTACCGTCGCGCACCACTTCGCGCTTCACGGAAATTTCCGCGTAATTGACGAACTCACCGCCGATGGCGCCATCCGAATTGTCAAATACCAACTCGATAGACGCGGTGCTGACCGGCTTGCGGGCGCTGGAACCGTTGAATATCACATCCGCCATGGAATCGCCGCGCAACTGCTTGGCGGAGCTTTCGCCCATCACCCAGCGCACCGCGTCAATGATATTGGACTTGCCGCAGCCGTTGGGGCCGACGATACCGACGAGATTGCTGGGCAAATGAATGGTGATGGGATCCACGAAGGACTTGAATCCCGACATTTTTATTTTACTGAGTCGCATGTGCTGGATTTTGGTGGCGAACAAATGGCCAGTCCTGGCCACCTAGTGTAAAGTATCGGCGCCCGAAAACGCATCACCGAGGGGAGCATGTCCACCCGGCCCGGCAAAACCCTGGAAACGTTTCCCAACCCGCGCGAAGGGCGGGATTATACCATCCGCATCCATATCCCCGAGTTTACCTGCCTGTGTCCAAAGACCGGTCAGCCGGACTTCGCCGAGATGCGGCTGGAATACGTGCCGGAACGGCTGTGCGTGGAACTGAAGGCGCTCAAATTATATATATGGAGTTACCGTGATCAGGGCGCCTTCCACGAGGACGTGACCAATAAGATCCTCGATGACATCGTCGCCGCCATCCACCCCAAGTTCATGCGGCTCACCGCCGAATTCAACGTACGCGGCGGTATTTACACCACGCTAGTGGCGGAACACCGCCAGCCCGGCTGGCAGAGTCCCGCCCCCGTCACCCTGCCCTGAAGCAGCCCCGGTGTGTTCAGGGAATTTGCCGCAGGTGCCTACTGCCTGTTCCGCGGCTTCAGTTTCCTCACACGCTCGGGCGTCAAACGCTATGTGGTCATCCCCCTGCTTATCAACATCGTGGTGTTCGCCTGCGCCCTGGCCATCGCGGCGTACCGTTTCGGGAGCTGGCTGCACCGCTGCTGGACGGCCGGCCTGCCCGGGTGGCTTGCCTGGCTCGCTCCGCTGCTGTGGCTGTATTCGCCCCAGCCGCCGCGCTCTCGTGTTCTTTTATCCCTTTACGCTGGTGGCCAACCTCATCGCTGCGCCTTTCAACAGCTTCCTCTCGGCCCGGGTGGAGGCGCTGCTCACCGACCGGCGGCCGGAGAGCGGCCGTAGCCTGTAGCAGGAAACAGCAGTCACAGTCCGGGACGAGCTGCGGCGCATCCTTTATGTCCTGTGGCGCGCCACCCTGATCGGCGTACTGGGCCTGCTGCTGCTGTTCGTGCCGCTGTTCGATATGCTGACGCTACTGCTGTGGTTTGCATTTACCGCCTGGATACTAGCCATCCAGTATTCCGACTACCCGCTGAGCAATCACCGCGTGGGTTTTACGGTGCAGCGCCCGCTGCTGAAGCAGCAACGCGCCCGGCTGTTCGGCTTCGGCACCGCGCTGCCCTGTGTACCCTCATTCCGCTGGTGAATTTCATCATCATGCCCGCCGCCGTGGCCGGCGCCACGCTGCTATGGGTGGAAGCAGACGCACGGAACCCCTGAATCCTCCGCTGTCTCACCCCACGCACCCGGATTTCGCCGCGGCACAACTTGCGCCAGGGGGGGCAATCCGGTATAAACTGCCCCGCTTTATTTCCGGGCATGCTAGGAGTTTTCGATGACGGTCAAGAAAAAGGCGGCGGTTGCCGCGACACCCGCCAAGGCCGCACGCAGGCCCGCCGTTAAAGCCATACCCAAAGCGTCCGCCGCCAGAAAACCCGCCGCCAAGCCGGCAGCCGGCGTTCGCCGGCCCCGGAATCAAGCCTCTTCCAGCGACATATTCAAGGGATTCACTCCCTACCCGCTGCGCAAGGGCGAACCCTACATGAACGAGAACCAGCGAGCGCATTTCCGCAACATCCTGCTGGGCTGGAAGAAGGAGCTCATGGAAGAAGTGGACCGTACCGTGCATCACATGCAGGACGAAGCCGCCAACTTCCCGGACCCGAACGACCGTGCCACCCAGGAATCCGAGTTCAGCCTGGAACTGCGCACCCGCGACCGGGAACGCAAGCTCATCAAAAAAATAGACGAGGCCATCATGAGCCTGGAAGCAGGTGAGTATGGTTACTGTGATTCCTGCGGCGTGGAAATCGGCATACGCCGCTTGGAAGCCCGGCCCACGGCCACCCAGTGCATTGACTGCAAGACGCTGGATGAGATCCGCGAAAAACAGATGACCGGCTGAAAAGAGGTGAGACGCGAGAGGTAAAGCGTAAAGCGCAAGCACAAGAAGCAAACCAGTGCGTCTGTCGGCTTTCCCGTTCGCCATACGCTCTCTACGTCTAACCCCTGATATGAAATTATTCTGACGCGAGCCCCCCCTGCTTTCTCACCCCCTGCCTCTGATTTGGACACCTCACACCTCATCCCTTACTCCCCTTCGTATAAGGGCCGATTCGCGCCTTCGCCCACAGGGCCTTTGCACTTCGGCTCCCTGGTGACGGCGGTGGGCAGTTTCCTCGACGCCCGCGCCCACGGCGGCCAATGGCTGTTGCGGATGGAAGACCTGGATCCACCGCGGGAATCCCCCGGTGCCGCCGATGCCATCCTGCGCAGCCTCGACGCCTTCGGTCTCCACTGGGACGGAGCGCTGCTCTATCAGCACAGCCGCCTGGATGCCTACCAAGCCGTCGTCGAGCGACTGCGGCATGCAGGTCTGGCCTTTCCCTGCGCCTGCAGCCGCACTGAGATCGCCGACAGCAGCCTGTTGGGCGTGGAAGGACCCGTGTACCCTGGCACCTGCCGCCACGGTCTGCCGCCGGGCAAACCGGCCCGGGCGATTCGCTTGCGTGTGGCTGATGGCGAAATTCTCTCCTTTGACGATGCCATACAAGGCCAGGTCCGGCAGCACCTGGCAAAAGAAGTCGGCGATTTCGTCATCTGCCGTGCCGACGGTTGTTTCACCTACCAACTGGCCGTGGTGCTGGACGACGCCTTTCAGGGCATCACCCACGTGGTGCGCGGCGCCGACCTGCTGCTCTCCACCCCGCGCCAGCTCTATTTACAGAGGCTGCTGCACCTGCCCACACTCATTTATATGCATCTGCCGGTGGCGGTAACCGCGGCGGGCGAAAAATTGAGCAAACAAACCCATGCCGCAGCGGTAAACGATGCGTGCGCTCCCGCGCTCCTTTTCCAGGCCCTTGAATTCCTCCGCCAGGAGCCGCCACCAGAACTTCGCAGATCCACTGTCGCGGAGCTGCTCCACTGGGGTGTCGGGCACTGGCGGCCCTTGCGGGCGGAAAGTCTGCACACGCAAAAAATTACGCTTGAATAAACATTAACTATTATTTATATCAACATGATAATACTATATATTTTATATGTTTTTAAACAATTCCATGTTTCGGAGTGATCGGACATCAGGTCTGCTGAGCACCCGTATTACCGCAAACCAGCTGACAAAATGGTACGCGGGATGTCGTGTCAATCTGTACCAGAGGGTGCCGCAGCCGCTTCCAGCCGCGATAATCTGCAAGATGGCGTTCCTGACCAGACCAAGCGGGTCGGCTCACTCACTTCGGGCACGGAATGAGCGCCATGCGATGAACATAAAATCGGGAAAGGGGCAGGAATGATCGTCCAAAGCGACTTCAGACCCAGCCGGCTGCTGAGCAACCGTCACCTGCAGACCGTCTTTCCCAACGTCTTCTACCCGCCGCCACGCGTCAAAGTCCGCCGCGAGCGGCTGGAACTGCCGGACGGGGATTTCATTGACGTGGACTGGACGCTGGGCGGCACCGGGCCCATCGTCATCGTGCTGCACGGCCTGGAAGGCTCCATCCGATCCCGTTATGCCTCCCGCATCATGCGGCGCCTCCATCAGCTCGGCTACCGCGGCGCCCTGCCCCATTTTCGCGGCTGCAGCGGCGAACCCAACCGCCTGTCCATCGGCTACCACTCCGGCTTCACCCAGGACCTGGAATACTTCACCGGCCTGCTGAAGCAGAGGGAACCCGATACGCCCCTGGCGGCCGTTGGCTATTCCCTGGGCGGCAACGTATTGCTCAAGTGGCTGGGCGAAAGCCCCCACGCGGACCGCCTGGAAACCGGCGTGGCGGTGTCCGTACCTTTCGATCTGGCGGATGCCTCACGGGTCATCGAGCAAGGCATGTCAAGGATGTACAAGTGGTCGCTCTTGGACCGCATGCGCCGCTCCTCCATCCGGAAATTCAGGCAGGTCAAGGCACCTTTCCCATTGCCCGATATCGGCAAAATCCGCACCTTCCGGGAATTCGACGACAAACTTACCGCCCCACTGCACGGCTATCGGGATGCGGATGATTACTACGCGCGCTGCAGCAGCCGCTTCTTTCTCAAAAACATCCGCGTGCCCACATTCATCCTGCATGCCGCCGATGACCCCTTTATGAGCCCCGCCTCCGTGCCGCGGGAAGATGAACTGTCACCCGCCGTCACGCTGGAACTCAGTCAACAAGGCGGTCACGTGGGCTTCGTAAACGGCTCGCTGCTGCGCCCGAACATGTGGTTGGCGGAGCGCATCAGCTTACACTTGCAGCAGCGGCTTGCCGCCGGAACTTGATGCTGCAAGCGAGCGAGAGTCAGGCTTTCCAAGATTTCATTGAAACCGCTGCCTTTGCCGCGTCTGGCTTGCCATAAAGCACCCCACATCCCCCACGAGCATATAAGGGTGTATGAGGCGCGAGCCATTCGCGTGTGTCTTCATCTTCTTCCACGCGACCGATATGAGGATATTTGAGTAACCTGTGAAATGGCATCCAGGATGCGTTCCGCGATCTGTGGCGTCACCTGGGGATTATCCTTGGCGACGTAGTCATGCGCATTCTCAAATTCGATGAGCGTGAGCCTCGTCCAACGCAATCTCAAGTCTTGGCCCCGTACGTATTGAACACGTGGTGTACGTCTTCATCGCTTGCAAACTCGCCACGCTTTGCCAGCCGCCTTGCCTTTTGCCACAGTCTGGCAGAGCGCAAACGCTCCAGCGCTTCCTCCCAAGTGGCATTGTCCGGCAACTGTTCGGCAAGAGTATGCAGGTCTTCACGGAGATTCAGTACTCATAGGCTGGGCTCCCGAAATGACCGGTTCGATTCTGAACCCCTTCACGATTATCGTTCATACTTCAACCGCCTCTCCCTGGGCAACGGTAATGCATCCAGGCAAAAGCAATCTGCCGGTTTACAAAACAAAAAGAGGGCCTTGCGGCCCTCTCTCTGTTTTGCTTCATTTGATCTGAAGATCAGGCGGCATCCACCGCCTTCATGCTGAGCCGTATGCGGCCCTGCTTGTCCACTTCCAGCACCTTGACCCGGATGACGTCGCCCTCCGTGAGCTTGTCGCTCACCTTCTCGACGCGCTCGTCGGATATCTGAGAGATGTGCACCAGGCCATCGCGGCCCGGCAGGATGGCCACGAAGGCGCCGAAATCCATGAGCTTCACGACTTTACCTTCGTAGATGCGGCCCACTTCCACGTCGGCGGTGATGTCCTCGATGCGCTTGCGCGCAGCTTCGCCGGCGCTCTTGTCCACCGAAGCGATCTTCACCGTGCCATCGTCCTCAATGTCAATGGAGGTGCCGGTCTCTTCCGTGAGGGCGCGGATGACGGAACCGCCCTTGCCGATCACGTCGCGGATCTTCTCCGGGTTGATCTTCATGGTGATGATGCGCGGCGCCCATTCGGACATTTCCGCGCGCGGCTTGGAAATGACCGCGTTCATCTTGCCGAGGATGTGCAGCCGGCCGTCATGGGCCTGGGCCAGCGCCGCCTGCATGATCTCGCGGGTGATGCCGTCTATCTTGATGTCCATCTGCAGCGCGGTGATGCCTTCGGCGGTACCGGCCACCTTGAAATCCATGTCGCCCAGGTGATCCTCGTCGCCGAGGATATCCGTGAGCACGGCGAATTTGTCGCCTTCCTTGATGAGGCCCATGGCCACGCCCGCCACTGGTGCCTTCAAGGGCACGCCGGCATCCATGAGCGACAGGCTGGTGCCGCATACGCTCGCCATGGAGCTGGAGCCGTTGGACTCGGTGATCTCCGAGACCACGCGGATCACGTAGGGATAGGTGGCCATGTCCGGCATCACCGCCTGGATACCACGCTTGGCGAGGCGGCCGTGACCGATTTCGCGTCGCTTGGGTGAACCCATCATGCCCACCTCGCCCACCGAGTACGGCGGGAAGTTGTAATGCAGCATGAACGGTTCCTTGCGCTCGCCCTCGATGGCATCAATGATCTGCGCGTCCCGGCCGGTGCCCAGCGTGGTGACCACCAGCGCCTGGGTTTCGCCGCGGGTGAACAGCGCCGAACCGTGGGTGCGCGGCAGCACGCCCACCTTGACGGTGATGGGGCGTACACTCCTGGTATCGCGGCCGTCTATGCGCGGCTTGCCCTCGGTGATGCGGCCGCGCACGATCTTCTTCTCCAGATCCATAAACGCGTTGCCCACTTGGTGCTCGGACCATTGCGGTTTCTCGCCACCGGCGAGTTTCGCCAGCAGCGCGGCATGAATCTCCTCGATGCGATTGACGCGCGCCTGCTTCTCAGCTATCTGGTAAGCCTCGCGCAATGCCTTCTCGGCTTCCGCCGCCACCGCGTCGGCTAGACCCTTGTCCTTCTCCGCCGGCTTCCAGTCCCAAGCCGGCTTGCCGGCTTCCCGGCCGAATTCCCTGATGACCTGGATGGCGGCCTGCAGTTGTTCGTGGCCGAACATCACCGCACCCAGCATCACCTCTTCCGGCAGGCAATCCGCTTCGGATTCCACCATGAGCACGGCTTTCTCGGTGCCCGCTACCACCAAATCCAGATCGGAACTGTCGAGTTGCGTCTTGGTGGGGTTCAGCAGGTACCGGCCGTTGAGGTAGCCCACGCGCGCAGCGCCGATGGGACCCATGAACGGCATGCCCGAGAGGGCCAGCGCCGCGGAGGCGCCGATGAGGGAGGGCACATCCGGGTCCACGTCGGGGTTCACGGAGATCACCGTGGCAACCACTTGGACTTCGTTGTGAAAATTTTTGGGAAACAGCGGACGGAGGGGGCGGTCAATGAGGCGGGAGGTGAGGGTTTCCTTTTCGCTGGGTCGCCCTTCCCGCTTGAAGAAGCCGCCGGGAATTTTGCCCGCGGCGTAAGTCTTCTCCTGGTAATTGACGGTGAGCGGGAAAAAATCCCTGCCCTCCGCTGCCGTCTTCGCGCCTACGGCGGTCACCAGCACCACCGTATCCGCCATGTTCACCAATACCGCACCGTCCGCCTGGCGGGCGATTTCGCCCGTCTCCAGCGTGACGCTGTGTTCACCGTACTGAAAACTTTTCTTGAATACTGTCACGTTAAGCCCTTCGTGTGCTGTGTTCTGAAGATTTAAGAACCGGGATGGGGGGATATCAGCGGCGCAAGCCGAGACGTTCAATCAGAGCCTCATAGCGCGCGTGGTCCGTGTTCTTGAGGTAATCCAGCAGCTTGCGGCGCTGGTTTACCATCTTGAGCAGCCCGCGACGGGAATGGTGATCCTGTGTATGTTGAGTGAAATGCCCGCCCAGACCCTCGATGCGGGCGGAAAGCAGCGCCACCTGCACTTCCGGCGAGCCGGTATCCTTGGGATCACGCCGGTAGGCGGCGATAATTTCCTGTTTCTTCTCAGCGGTAAAAACCATATGCACACAGCTCCAGATGTTTTTTGATCTCTAAATCAGCCGCGTATTCTAGCCGCGCAGCCGGGTCCGAACAAGTAAAAAGCCAGTAAAATCAGCATCCAACGGATTTTCCGCCCGGATTGACCAAACGTCTCGGGGTCACGCGGCCGTCGTCGAGCACTTCCGCAAGGCCCAGGAAACGCCCTTCCGCATAGGTCCGGACCCAGCCAGCCGTGGGCACACCGGGCGCCATGACCGCCTGGCCCTTGAGAAAATACCAGGCGGCATCACTGCCCAGGCTCACCGCCGGCCAGTGGGCCACCGCGCTGTCCACAGGCAGCAGCAGCCCGTCTAGTGGTGCGCTCTCGGCCGCCCGCGCGCGCAGGGCATCCAGTGGGTGCATCGGCAAACGGACCCCGTAGGGACCCACCGCCGAGCGCCGCAGGGCATGCACATGAGCCACGCTGCCAAGCGCCGCGGCAATGTCCTCCACCAGCGTGCGCACATAGGTGCCTTTGGAACAGCGCACCTTGAGTTCCAGACTGTCCTGCGTCATCGCCACGAGTTTCAATTCGTGAATGGTGACCGGTCGCGCTGCGCGCGGCACTTCGATGCCATCGCGTGCCAGGTCATACAGCCGCTGCCCGCGGTGCTTCAGCGCGGAATACATGGGCGGTATCTGCTGAATCCCGCCGCGGAAACCCGCGAGCGCCGTCTCGATGCGCGCGGGAGTGAGCGCGGGTACCGGCCGGGTCTCGATGACCTCGCCTTCCGCATCCGCCGTTCGGGTGCGCACGCCGAGACGGCAGGTGACCGCGTATTCCTTGTCCGCGTCCAGCAGGAACGCCGACATCTTGGTGGCCTCACCGAAACACAGCGGCAGCAACCCGCTGGCCAGGGGATCCAGGCTGCCGGTATGGCCTGCTTTGCGAGCCTGGAACAGGCGTTTGACCGCCTGCAGCGCCTGGTTGGACGTCATGCCCACAGGCTTGTCCAACAGCAGCACGCCATGCACATCACGGCGCGGAATCCTGACCTTGCCCGGTGCGGATGTCGGGGCTGTATGCTTCTCCGGAACCGGCGCTGGCATCACGCGGACGGGTCCCCGTCATCATGCGTGGAAGCATTAGCCTTGGCGATCAGAGCAGTGAGGTGTGCAGCCCGATCCAGGGCTTCGTCATACTGAAAATGCAGCTCGGGAACGATGCGTAGTTTCAGGATGCGGCCCAAAGCGTGACGCAGAAACCCCGTAGCATGATTCAGTGCCGCGATCACCTCCGGCTGGGGTGCCTCCACCCCCAGAACCGACACCAGAACCTTGGCATGCGACAGGTCGTGCGACACCTCCACGCGGGTGACGGTAACCCCGTGTACGCGCGGGTCTTTCACCTGCCTGCGGATCAGCTCCGACAGCTCACGCTGCAATTGCCCGGCGATGCGGCTGGAGCGCTCGTATTCACGCGGCACGGGCGTTACGCCTCACAGGGTCCGCGCCACTTCGACACGTTCGTAACACTCGATCTGGTCGCCGGGCTGTACATCGTTATAATCCTTCACGCCGATGCCGCATTCGGTGCCCGCGCGCACTTCATTGACGTCATCCTTGAAGCGCCGCAGGGATTCGAGCGAGCCCTCAAAGATCACCACGTTATTGCGCAGCACGCGGATAGGCAGATTGCGCTTGACGTAACCGTCCACCACCAGACAGCCGGCAATGGCGCCGAGCTTCGAGGAGCGGAATACGTCGCGCACTTCGGCAAGGCCGACGATCGTCTCGCGCAGCTCCGGTTTGAGCATACCGCCGATGGCTTTCTTCACGTCATCAATGGCTTCGTAGATAATGCCGTAATAGCGCACATCCAGGCCGGACTCGCTGATCATGCGGCGTGCACCGCTGTCGGCGCGCACGTTGAAACCGATAATAACCGCTTTGGATGCCAGCGCCAGGTTGACGTCGGACTCGGTGATGCCGCCGACGCTGCTACCGATGGTCTTCACCTTCACTTCGTCCGTGGACAGGCCGGTCAGCGCGTCACGCAATGCCTCGGCGCTGCCCTGCACGTCGGATTTGATGAGCAGATTGATGCCTTTTTGTTCGTCTTCATGCAGTTGCTGGAAGACATCGTCCAGCTTGATGGCCTGTGCGCGCGCCAGTTTCACGTCACGGAACTTGCCCTGGCGATACAGCGCCACTTCGCGCGCCTTGCGCTCGTCAGGAACCACGATTGCTTCATCGCCGGCATGGGGAGAACTGGAAAGCCCCAGCACCATCGCCGGCATGGAGGGACCGGCTTCTTCGATGCGTTTGCCGTCCTCGTCGAACATGGCACGCACACGTCCGAACTCCTGACCCGCCAGCAATATGTCGCCGGCCTTGAGCAAGCCGCGCTGTACTAGCACGGTGGCTACCGGGCCGCGGCCCTTCTCCAGACTGGATTCCAGCACATAACCCGCCGCCGCACCGCTGGCCACGGCTTTAAGCTCCAGCACTTCCGCCTGCACCAGGATGGAATCCAGCAACGCCTCCACGCCCTGACCGGTCTTGGAGGACACCTGCACGAAGATATTCGTGCCGCCCCATTCTTCAGAAATGATTTCGTGTTGTGAAAGCCCGCTGCGCACCCGTTCCACGTCCGCTTCCGGCTTGTCGATCTTGGTGATCGCGACCACGATGGGAACTTCCGCGGCACGTGCATGCTGGATGGCTTCCAGTGTCTGTGGCATCACGCCGTCATCCGCTGCCACCACCAGCACCACGATATCCGCCACGTTGGCGCCGCGGGCGCGCATGGCGGTAAAAGCCGCATGGCCGGGTGTATCCAGGAAAGTGATGACACCTTTCTTGGTTTCCACGCGATATGCACCGATATGCTGGGTAATGCCGCCGGCCTCACGTGCCGCCACGCGGGTACTGCGAATGTAGTCCAGCAGCGAAGTCTTGCCGTGATCCACATGGCCTACGATGGTAACCACCGGGGGACGGGGAATTTCCTCGCCTTCGTGGGCTACCTGCATCACCTGTTCTTCCAGGTCATTTTCCCTGAGGAACTTCGCCGTGTGGCCCATCTCGTCCACCACGATAGCGGCCGTTTCCTGGTCTATAACCTGATTGATGGTGGCCATGGCGCCCATGTTCATCATCACCTTGATCACTTCGGTGGCTTTCACCGCCATGCGCTGGGCCAGCTCACCCACGGTAATGGTCTCGGGGATGGGCACTTCGCGCACTTGTGGTGCCACCGGTTTCTCGAAACCATGCTTGGCTTCGACCTGAACGTTGACAGCTCCTCTTGTCTTGGCCGGTTTCTTCTTGCGCTTGCTGGACAATTCATGGCCAACATGCAATTCAGCACGGCCATAACGCGTATGTTTGTCGTCAATACTCGCCGCAACGCCCGGCACCGCCTTGCCGCGCGGCAGTGCGGCACGCATGCGCCGGTCTTCTTCTTCCGTCAGACGGCGCGCTTCCGCTTCCGCGCGGCGGCGTTCCGCCTCGGCACGGGCATGAGCGTCCTCTTCCTGTTTGCGGCGTGCGTCCTCTTCCTGTTTGCGGCGGCGCTCCTGTTCCTCCGCCGCCTCCTTCTGTGCGCGATCCGCCGAACGGCGTTCTTCCTCGGCGCGCTGCTGCTCCAACTCCACCTGCAGTACAGCGTCTTCTTCGGCACGGCGTTTGGCTTCTTCTTCCATCACCGCGCTGCGTTTTACATAGGTGCGCTTCTTGCGCACCTCCACGCTCACAGTCTTGGCACGGCCCTGCATGCCGGTCAGCTTTATTTCTGAAACGGTACGACGTGTGAGGGTGATCTTGCGCGTTTCACCCGCACCCCCCTCGCCATGGCTGTGGCGCAGATGGGTGAGCAACTGCATTTTCTGGTCGTCGCTAATGGCAACATCCGGGTCGGCGATCTCAATACCGGCTTCCGCCAACTGCGTGAGCAGGCGTTCGACCGGTGTACCCACCACCTCGGCAAACTGTCTAACAGTGACTTCCGCCATGTCAGCCTTCCTCGAATTGTTTACTTCTGCTGTGCCTCTTCACCCGCGAACCACGGCGCGCGCGCGGCCATGATGAGTTCGGCGGCTTTGGCGTCATCCAGTCCTTCGATGTCCTTGATGTCGTCCACAGCCTGTTCGGCCAGGTTTTCCATGGTAATAATGCCGCGGTTCGCCAGCCGGTAGGCCACTGCTTTGTCCATACCGGTCATGCCCAGCAAATCCTGCGCGGGTTCCGCGTCACCGAACTGTTCTTCACTGGCAATGGCCTGGGTGAGCAACACATCACGGGCACGTCCGCGCAGTTCCTCTACAATGCCTTCATCGAATTCCTCGATGGACAGCAGCTCCGAGGCCGGCACATAGGCGATTTCCTCGATGCTGGAAAAACCTTCCTGCACCAGGATCTGGGCCACATCCTCATCCACATCCAACTGCTCCATGAACTGCTGCTGCAGAGCCTGCATCTCGGTTTCGCTTTTCTGCGTTGCTTGGGCTTCGGTCATGACATTCAGTTCCCAGCCGGACAATTGACTGGCGAGGCGCACATTCTGGCCGCCGCGGCCGATGGCTTTGGAAAGGTTATCCTCATTTACGGCAATATCCATGCTGTGGGATTCTTCATCCATGACGATGGACTGCACTTCCGCCGGCGACATGGCGTTGATGACAAACTGCGCCGGATTATCATTCCAGGGCACGATATCCACGCGCTCACCGGCGAGTTCGTTAGACACTGCCTGCACGCGCGAGCCGCGCATACCGACGCAGGCGCCCACCGGATCAATGCGTGAATCATTGCTCTTCACCGCTACTTTGGCGCGCGCACCCGGATCCCGGGCGGCGCCCTTGATCTCAATAAGTCCCTGGCCCACTTCCGGTACTTCCAGCTTGAATAATTCAACCAGGAACTGCGGTGCGGTGCGGGTAACGAACAGCTGTGGACCACGCAACTCGGCGTGCACTTCCCGCAGATAGCCGCGAATACGGTCGCCCGTGCGCACCGCCTCGCGCGGGATCATTTCCTCGCGGGCAATATAGGCTTCGGCATTATTGCCGAGATCAATATAGATGTTGCCGCGCTCGACACGCTTCACCACGCCGGTCACCAATTCGCCGATGCGGTCCTTGTAGGCCTCCACCACCTGCGCGCGCTCCGCCTCGCGCACCTTCTGCACAATGACCTGCTTGGCGGTCTGCGCGGCGATGCGGCCGAAGACCACCGACTCCATCGGCTCCTCGATATAGTCGCCCACCTGCGAATCGGGCTTCACATCCAGTGCGTCCATGAGACGGATTTCACGCTCCGGCGATTCCAGCACCTCATCATCGGCCTTCACCATCCAGCGGCGGAAAGTCTGGTAATCACCCGTCAAACGGTCAATCGCCACGCGCGCATCTATCTCGCCGCCGTGCTTCTTGCGCGTGGCGGAGGCCAGCGCCGCTTCCAGCGCTTCGAAAATCACATTTTTGTCCACGCCCTTCTCGTTGGAAACGGCGTCCACCACCAGCAATATCTCTTTGTTCATGACCTTACCGTCCAATGCGTATGCAATTCAGAGTTCCGGCACCAAGTGTGCCTTGCCAATCTGCGCAAGCGGCAGACGAAATAGCGTGCCATCCAATTCAATCAATACCTCGTCCCTCTCCACACCGCGCAACGTGCCGGAGAAACGACGCCGGCCGTTGAGCGGCAGCGAGAGTTCAATGCGCGCACGCTGACCGGCGAAGCGCCCGAAATCAGCCGTTTTGCGTAGCGGCCGGTCGAGCCCGGGAGAGGACACTTCCAGCGTGTACGCACCCGGAATCGGATCCTCCACATCCAGCAAACCGCTCACTTGGCGGCTGACACGCTCGCAGTCGTCCAGGGTCACTCCTTCCGGCCGGTCTATGAACACCCGCACGATGCCGCTGTGGAATTCCAGCTCCACCACCTCATAGCCCAGGCCTTCGATAGCCGGCTCCAGTATGTTCAGCAGCGCCTCGCGCATCGTCTCCGCCCGACACAAATAAAAAATGGGCCCCAGGCCCATTCCGCGTGCCCTGCGGTCCCGCGGGGCTGCCAATGACGACAAACCCCGGCCTGGCCGGGGTTCTCAAGACAGCGGTGCCGCACCGCTGCCGGACACTAAAAAGCCCCTGCGCGGGGCCCGGTCTACAAAAACTGTAGGTAGCGGGGGCAGGCTGGATGCAAAATCCGACAGCCCCTGTCCGCATTCCCGTCACTGCTACAAAGTATAGGCATTTTCGGTACTTAGAGCAATGAGTAACGACTGACCTGATAGGGAAAAGGGCCGGTATTCAGGGATAGACAGCAGGCCGGAGGCGGCGTGACGGCTGCGGCAAACCCGGAACCGCACTCATCGCCGGGAATTCCTCCGGCAGGATGGCCCTGGCCCATATCAGTCTGCCAACCCGGCGTTACGGCGAAAGTCAGCGATGCAGCGGCAGCGGGGATGACACTAACCCGACACCTGTATCAAAACTGACCCAGGTCAAGGCCGACGGGCCGGCTTGCGCCTAGCGTATTGTCGGGCGGGAGAGATATCCGGCCCCTGTGACCCTTTTTGGAGGGACGCCCATGAATGCAATGCCATTCGGACTCAGTGAAAATCCCGAACTGCGCAACCAGCTCGTAACCAGACGTGAACAATTGCGAGGTGAAATCAGTGCCGCGTTGCGGGGCTCCGGCAGCGCCGATTATGCAACCCTCGCCGGACGTGTCCATGGTCTCGGGGAGGAATCGCTCTCCGACCTGCTCACGGATGTGCGGCTTGCCGGCATCGCCCGGGATGTCCAGGAAGTGCGCGATATCGAAGCCGCCCTGCAGCGCAGGCAGGCGGGCACGTATGGCGTCTGCGCCGACTGCGGCAAATTGATTTCTCTGGCGCGCCTGCGTGTCTATCCGACGGCCAAACGCTGCCGCCCCTGCCAGGAAATCCGCGAAAAGACCCGCCAAGCCGTGCACACAGCCATAGTCTGACTGCCGTGCCCAGCCAGATGCGCGGCACAAACCGGGGCATATTGCGAATGTGCATGTAACGGCAGCAAGGGATTCCCCCTGCACATACCCCCACGTGAAACCCGGGCACTGGACAAGGTCCGGTCGCTTGCGGTTCAATAGGAAACGGTATGCGGCTGCACCCGGCGCATGCTTGAGGGATTACTTTGCCGGTATATTCGAGCCGCTGACCGACCAAGTGAATGGCGGTGATATTTTCTGAGCCTGATTTTCGACCCGGCCGTGCCCGCAGCGGAGTTCGCGCTGCCGGTATCTCATGCGGCATCGGCAGAACCGCACACATAATAAATGAGATTTTCCCCGCTGGTCTGACCCCGTTATCACGCTACACGAGCCCCCCGATGAATCAACCCTCCTTTACCCGCGATGAACTGCTGGCCTGTGGCCGTGGTGAGTTGTTCGGCCCCGGGAACGCCCGCCTGCCGCTGCCAAACATGCTGATGTTTGACCGTATCACCTGCATCGGCACCGGCGGCGGAGCCTTCGACAAGGGGCGGGTGGAAGCGGAATTGGATATCCGTCCGGATTTGTGGTTTTTCGCCTGCCATTTTCAGGGGGATCCCGTCATGCCCGGCTGTCTCGGACTCGACGCCCTGTGGCAACTGGTAGGCTTTTTCCTTTCCTGGAAAGGGAATCCCGGCCGTGGCCGGGCTCTGGGTGTGGGAGAAGTGAAATTCTTCGGCCAGGTGCTACCGAGCGCCGGCAAGGTTCGCTACGAAATAGACATGAAACGCGTCATTGAGCGCAAGCTCGTAATGGGCATCGGTAACGGCCGTGTATTGGTGGACAACCGCGAGATTTACACCGCCAGCAGTTTGCGCGTCGGCTTGTTCACATCCACGGATACTTTTTAAGGCACTGTCATGACACGCGTGGTAGTTACCGGACTTGGGGTCGTATCCTGTCTGGGCAACGACAAGGCGAGCGTCACCGCCTCCCTGCGTGAGGGACGCTCCGGCATCCGCCATGTGCAGGAATACGCGGATCTCGGTTTGCGCAGCCGCATAGCCGGTGCCCCTGAAATTGATCTTGAAGCGCTGGTTGATCGCAAGATCAAACGCTTCATGGGTGATGCCGCCGCTTATGCTTATGTCGCCATGCAGGATGCCATCTCCGATGCAGGGCTCAAGGCCGAACAGGTATCCAACCCGCGCACCGGCCTCATTGCCGGCTCGGGTGGTGGTTCGGTTGCCAACCAGATAGACATGGCCGATACCCTGCGCAGCCGGGGAGTGCGCCGGGTGGGACCTTACATGGTTCCAAGAACCATGTGCTCGACCGTTTCCGCCGGCCTTGCCACGCCGTTCCGGATTCAGGGTCTCAACTATTCCATTTCCTCGGCATGCGCCACTTCGGCGCATTGTATTGGTGCTGCCATGGAACAGATCCAGTTGGGCAAACAGGATATCGTCTTTGCGGGCGGTGCCGAGGAACTGCATTGGGGCATGACCGGCATGTTTGACGCCATGGGCGCCCTGTCCTCGCGCTATAACGACACACCGGCACAAGCATCCCGACCCTTTGACGTCGGCCGTGACGGCTTCGTCATTGCCGGCGGAGCCGGCATGGTGGTGCTGGAAAAACTGGAACACGCCGTAGAGCGTGGCGCCGGAATTTACGCCGAGTTGGTGGGATATGGCGCCAGTTCAGACGGTTATGACATGGTGACACCTTCCGGGGAAGGCGCGATGCGCTGCATGCAAATGGCGCTCGATACCGTGACAGGATCCATTGATTACCTCAATGCCCACGGCACCTCCACACCGGCCGGCGATGCGGCTGAACTCAACGCCATCCGTGAAGTGTTCGGTGGTTCCGCCCCCCCAATTTCATCCACCAAGTCCATGTCCGGTCATTCCCTCGGCGCCGCCGGCGTACATGAGGCCATTTACTGCCTGCTGATGCTGGAAAGCGGCTTCATCGCTCCTTCGATCAATATCGAGATATTGGATACGCGGGCCGCGGGGCTGACCATTGTGCGCGAGGCACAGACGGCGGAACTTCAGCGCGTCATGTCCAACAGCTTCGGTTTTGGCGGTACCAACGCCACGCTGGTGTTCCAGCGCTACCGCGGCTGAGTGTATGGACAGGAGCGCGCAGACACAGGCAGGGGGTTTGTGAGACAGGCTGCGGTTGGCATGGGGGCAATGGCTGCAAGAGATTTACAGCCAAAACTTCAATCGGATATTGCCGCTGGCGCGGGAGCCCTCCCCAATGGCTGATGGAGGACGGGAAATGATGGTAGCGGGGGCAGGATTTGAACCTGCGACCTTCGGGTTATGAGCCCGACGAGCTGCCAGACTGCTCCACCCCGCATTCGGCAGCCGCGGACTATATAGGAGAGAGCGGTGTTTTTCAAGGTAACCGCGCGCACTGCGCCCTTTTGCACCGCTTGAGCCTTGTCAGAAAGTGATGACCCTGGCGCAGAGCGCCATCAGCGGGCCCGGCAACACACCCAACAGCAGGATGGCAAGACTGTTACCGGACAGCACCCAGCGCATGTCCAGGCTCGCTTCAACCGGCTTCATGCCCTCGGGCGCGCGATCAAAATACATGAGCTTCACCACTTTCAAATAGTAGAAGGCGCTGATAATGGCGAAAATCACGCCGACTACTGCAAGCCAAATCATGCCGGCGTCAATGACTGCGCGCAGCACATAGAGCTTGCCAAAGAAACCCACAAACGGGGGCACGCCGGCCATGCCGAACATCACTATCAGCATCATGGCAGCAAACCATGGACTGCGGTCATTGAGTCCCTTGAAGTCTTCCAGACGGTCCGATTCAAAACCCTTGCGTGCCAGCAGGATGATGATGCCGAAAGCCGCGGCAGCCATGATCACATAGGTGATGACATAGAACATGGCGGCTTGATAGCCGGCGGTGGTGCCGACGAGAATGCCCATGAGGATGTACCCCACATGGGAAATGGTGGAATAGGCCAGCAGGCGTTTCAGGTTGGTCTGCACTATGGCCACAATACTGCCGATAGCCATGGACAGGATCGATAGTACGATGAGCATCGTGCGCCATTCGGCACGCAACCCGCCAAGTCCTTCCACCAGCAGACGCATGAACAGCGCAAAAGCGGCGATCTTGGGCGCCGAGCCCACGTAGAGCGTCACGGGCGTGTTCGCACCCTCATATACATCGGGAAGCCACATATGGAACGGTACGGCACCCAGCTTGAAACACAGACCCACGATGATGAAACCCAGAGCGAACATCACACCGATATTGATATCCGGTGCTTCGGCGATATGCACGCCCAATCTCGTGATATCCAGCGTACCGGTTGCACCGTAGAGCAGCGACATGCCGTACAGCAATATACCGGAGGCGATGGCGCCCAGCACGAAGTATTTCATGGCGGCCTCGGAAGCCGCCGGGGAGTCGCGATCCAGCGCTACCATGGCGTACAACGACAGAGATAAAAGTTCGAGGCCGAGATAGATGGTGATGAAATTATGTGCCGAGATCATCACCATCATGCCGAGCATGCCAAACAGGCCCAGCACATAGAATTCTCCTTTGAACAGATTTCGGTCGTTGAAATAATCGCGCGCATACAGAAAGGTCAACGCCACCGTCAGATAGGTAAATAGTTTGAACACATTACCCATGCTGTCGTTGATGAACATGTCGCTGAAGGTGAGTAGCCCGGCATTTTCAGCCACGGTTACCGTCAGCCAGGCGGTGGCGGCAATGGTCGCCAGGGACAGCCAGTGCGTCACAACGCGGTGGCGGTCGCTGAGAAACACATCCACCAACAGGATAAAACAGCCCATCCCGAGCACGAACATCTCGGGGATTGCCGGAGTGAAAGCTGGCAGCGTAAAGGTCATGGGCTTCCTCAAAAATCAATGCTTACAGTTTTGACTGCACCGCTTGGTGCACCAGATTCACCACCGACGCATGCATCACATTGAGCAGCGGCGCCGGCCAGATACCGATCACGACCACCGGGATGGCGCACAGGCCGAGAACGATGAACTCGCGCTTGCTGATATCCTGCATCGTGGCAACGTGATCATTTCCCACCGGTCCATAGAGCACACGTTTCACCAGCCACAGCGTATAGGCTGCGCCGAGAAACAGGGTGAAGGCCGCGCCGAAAGCAATCCAGAAATTGGCTTTCATGCTGGTGAGTATCACCATCCATTCGCCCACGAAACCGGACGTGCCCGGCAGCCCGACATTGGCCATGGCAAACAACACCATGAAAAAGGCGAATGCCGGCATCATGTTGATGACGCCACCGTAGGCATTGATCTCACGGGTGTGCAACCGGTCATACAACACACCGACGCACAGGAACAGTGCGCCGGAAACAAAACCATGGGAGATCATCTGTACCAGGCCGCCCTCCACGCCCATGACCGTACCGCTGGTGCTCGCGGTTTTCTCGAAAATGACGAACAGGATGAAGAAGCCCAGCGTGACAAAACCCATATGCGCAATGGAGGAATAAGCCACCAGCTTCTTCATGTCCGTCTGCACGACAGCCACGAAACCTATATAGATGATGGCGATCAGCGACAGTGCGATGACGAGCCACATGAGCGCATGGCTCGCATCCGGAGCGATGGGCAGGCTGAAACGCAGGAAACCGTACGCACCCATCTTCAGCAGAATCGCCGCCAGGATTACCGAACCGCCGGTGGGCGCTTCCACATGCGCGTCCGGCAGCCAGGTATGCACCGGCCACATGGGGACTTTCACGGCAAACGCCGCCAGGAAGGCCAGAAAAATGAGCGCTTGGGCAGTCATGCCAAGCGGCATTTGCTGAAAGGTCAGAATGTCGTAGCTGCCGGATTTCACGTACATGTAGATGATGGCCACCAGCATGAATACCGAACCCAGGAAGGTGTACAAAAAAAACTTGATGCTGGCATACACGCGTCGCGGCCCGCCCCAGATGCCGATGATCAGAAACATCGGGATCAGCATGGCTTCCCACAACACGTAAAACAGCAGACCGTCCAGGGCCGAGAACACGCCGTTCATGAGCCCTTCCATGATGAGAAAAGCCGCCATATATTGGGCAAGCTTGTAGTGAACCACCTCCCAACCGGCGATCACCACCAGTACGGTCATGAAGGTGGTAAGCAGGATCAGCGGCATGGAAATGCCGTCCACGCCCAGGTGATAATGGACATGGAAAGTCCGGATCCAAGGCAGGTTTTCCACGAACTGCATGGCCGCGGTACCGGTGTTGAACTGGGTCCACAAAGGCACACTGACGGCAAACACCAGGACAGAAAAAAACAACGCCAGCCAGCGTACCGACCTGGGTGCCACCCGCCCCGCCAGAAGCACAATGACGCCACCAGCGATCGGCAGCCACAGCAACACGCTCAGGATAGGAAAGTGTGTGGTCATGTTGTGTTTCCGCTATCGCAACAACAGCCAGCCCAGCAACAGGCACAGGCCTACGATCATGGCAAAGGCATAGTGATACAGATACCCGGACTGACCGCGGCGCAGGACTCCGGATAACCAGCCCACTGCGCGCGCCGAACCGTTCACCAGTACGCCATCAATGACAACACCGTCACCGCCCTTCCACAGCGCGTTACCCAGACCGCGCGTACCACCGGCAATGAAAAAGGCGTAGATCTCGTCGAAATAGAACTTATGGATCAGCAATTGATAGAAGGCGTTAAGTTTCTGCGCCAGCAGGGCCGGCAGCTGCGGCGCATACAGGTAAAAGAACCAGGCCACGAGAACTCCGGCCAGCGCCAGATAGAGGGCGGGTGAAGTCACGCTTTCCCTCACCATGTTGGCGGCACCATGAAATTCATCGGTGAGCCTCTGCATGACATGATGATTGGGTGCCACATAAATGGATGAGCCGAAGAAACCGCCGTACAGCACAGGTTGTATGGTCAGCCAGCCGATGAACAGCGATGGGATGGCCAACAGGATCAACGGCACGGTCACCACCCAGGGAGATTCCTTGGGTGGATGGGCCAGGTGGCCGGGCGCAAGATGTTCCTCGCTTGCGTGATCTTCATGCCCATGGTCATGCTTGCCGCCCGGTTCCACCACGAAGCGTTCCTTGCCGTGGAAAGTCATGAAAAACATGCGGAAGGTGTACAGCGCGGTTACGAATACGCCCAACAGCACACACCAGTAGGCAAAACTCGCGCCCGCGCGCTGCGAGTCATGGACCGCCGCAATGATGGTGTCCTTGGAGAAAAAACCGGCGAAGCCGGGGAAGGCAATCAGTGCAAGCGAACCTATCAGGAAGGTGATATAGGTGATGGGCATGTACTTGCGCAGACCGCCCATGCGGCGCATATCCTGTTCGTGGTGCATGGCGATAATTACCGAGCCCGCCGCTAAAAACAGCAATGCCTTGAAGAAGGCATGCGTCATCAAATGGAAGATACCGGCTGCATAGGCGGAGGCGCCCAGGGCGACTGCCATGTAACCCAGTTGTGAAAGTGTCGAATAGGCGATCACGCGCTTGATGTCGTTCTGCACGATGCCCACCAAACCCATGAAGAAGGCGGTGATGGCGCCGACGATCATCACCACCGACAGCGCCGTATCCGAGAGCTCAAACAGCGGCGACATGCGCGCCACCATGAAGATGCCGGCGGTCACCATGGTGGCGGCGTGTATCAGTGCCGAAATGGGTGTCGGGCCTTCCATGGAATCCGGCAGCCACACATGCAGCGGCACCTGCGCCGACTTGCCCATGGCGCCCACGAACAGCAGGATACAGATGACAGTAGGTACCGACCAGGCTAGGCCCGGGAAAAGCTGCATGTGCTGGCCGGCAAGCTGCGGCGCGTAGGCGAACACCGCGGCGTAATTCACGCTGCCGCTATAGGTGAGTACCAGGGCGATGCCCAGCAGGAAGCCGAAATCTCCTACGCGATTCACCAAGAAGGCCTTGAGGCCGGCATAGATGGCCGTGGGCCGGGTGTACCAGAAACCGATGAGCAGATAGGAGACCAGTCCCACCGCTTCCCAACCGAAGAACAACTGCAGGAAGTTGTTTGCCATCACCAGCATGAGCATGGCAAAAGTGAACAGGGCGATATAACTGAAGAAGCGTTTGTAACCCGGATCATCCGCCATGTAGCCGATGGTATAGATATGCACCATCAGCGAAACAAAACTCACCACGGTGATCATGAGTGCTGTCAGGCGGTCCACCAGGAACCCCACCTGAAATTGCACATTGCCCACCACGCCCCAGTTGTACACGGTGACGTTGAAATTGCCCATACTGTTGTACAGCATTTGCCAGAGCACATACACTGACAACACAAACGATACGGCCACGCCCAGGATGGTCACCCAGTGTGAAAAATGGCGTGGGATGAAGCGCATGAAAATGCCGGCGATAACGGCCGCTGCAAGCGGCGCCAGCACGATGATGAGGAAAATGGTTGGCATCGCCGGATTCATATCAGCCCTTCATGCTGTCCAGTTCTTCAACATTGATACTGTGGCGGTTACGGAACAACACCACCAGGATGGCAAGGCCGATGGCAGCCTCGGCTGCGGCCACGGTGAGAATGAAGAACACGAACACCTGCCCAGCCGGATCGTTGAGATAACGCGAAAAAGCGATGAAATTGGAATTTGCCGCCAGCAGCATCAATTCGATGCACATAAGAAGCAGAATCAGGTTCTTGCGGTTGAGAAACACACCCGCCATGCCAATGGCAAACAGCACACCGCTCAGGGCCAGGAAATCAAACAGGGTGATGGTCATGGTGCTTCTCCTCCCCGGCTGCGACCCGATGGCATCTTGACCAGCCGGATGCGGCCGTGCTTGGCGCTGACCCGCACCTGTTTTGCGGGATTCTGACTGCGGGTACCCGGGCGACGACGCAGAGTCAGCGCGATGGCCGCCACGATGCCTACCAGCAGAATCACCGCCGCCAGTTCAAAGGGATAGGCATAGGTCGTATAGATCACGTCGCCCAGTGCACGGGTATTGCTATATTTCGCGGCATGCGTTACCGGCGTGCCGAACGTCACTCCGAGTTTCCGTGTCCACACCACGTAGCCGATTTCCACCACCACCACGGCCGCCACCACCACGCCAAGCGGCGCATAGCGCACGAACCCCTGACGCATGGTGGTGGTGTCGATATCCAGCATCATCACCACGAAAAGGAACAGCACCATGACCGCACCCACGTACACCAGCACCAGCACCAGGGCGAGGAATTCCGCCTCCAGCAGAATCCACAGACCGGCGCTGGTGACAAAGGCCAGCACCAGAAACAAGGCTGAGTGCACCGGATTACGCGCGCTGATGACGCCGAGAGCGGAGCCGATCAGGATTGCCGCCAGTACGATGAAAATAACGGCCTGTACCATGTTCCCGGTCCTCAGCGGTAAGGCGCATCGGCCGCGCGTTCAGCGGCGATCTGCGCCTCGTACTTATCGCCGATGGTCAGCAGCTTTTCCTTGGTCATGATTTGCTCACCGCGCTTTTCAAAATGAAACTCGGTAATGCTGGTTTCCACGATGGCATCCACGGGGCAGGCTTCTTCGCAAAAGCCGCAGTAGATGCACTTGAAGAGATCAATGTCATAGCGCGTGGTGCGGCGCGTGCCGTCCTCGCGCTGCTCCGAATCAATGGTGATGGCGAGTGCCGGGCACACCGCCTCACACAGTTTGCAGGCGATGCAGCGTTCCTCGCCGTTAGCGTAGCGGCGCTGGGCGTGCAGACCGCGATAGCGCGGCGATTTGGGTGTCTTCTCCTCCGGATAACGGAGGGTCACCTTGCGGGCGAAAAACAGCTTTCCCGTGAGCCCCAGACCCTGGAACAGTTCCACCAGCAACAGACTCCTGATCCAACTGCGCACTGTGTTCATGGTGCTCTCACGCGAACC
Organism: Natronospirales bacterium; assembly: GCA_021816765.1. GTDB lineage: Bacteria > Pseudomonadota > Gammaproteobacteria > Natronospirales > REEB76 > REEB76. Next base: position 117,016 of record JAKAXB010000006.1, read on the forward strand.
AGGGTGGGATCTTCAGCACAATGGCCACGCCCTCCAGCACCAGCCACAGGATGGTGATGGGGATGAATACCTTCCAGCCGAGCCGCATGATCTGGTCATAGCGGTAGCGCGGAAAGGTGGCGCGGAACCACAAAAAGGCATACAGAAAGACGCAGGTCTTGACGGCAAACCATATAAAGCTTGTGTGCACCAGGAAGGCCAGAGGCGTGTCTTCCAGGAAGTGCCAGCCCTGTACCGGTGACAGCCAGCCGCCCCAGAACAAGGTGGCAGCCAGCGCGGAAATCAGGATCATGTTGGCGTATTCCGCAAGGAAAAAGGCGGCAAATGCCGTGCCGGAGTATTCCACATGAAACCCCGCGACGATTTCCGATTCGCCCTCCGCCACGTCGAAGGGGGCGCGGTTGGTTTCCGCCACACCGGAAATAAAATAGATGACAAACAGCGGCAGCAACGGCAGCCAGAACCAGTGTGAAAATCCGCCATTCTGGGCCAACACGATGTCATTGAGATTGAGGCTCTGACTGGCCATGAGCACACCCACCAGGGCAAAGCCCATGGCGATCTCGTAGGACACCATCTGTGCCGCCGAGCGCATGGCGCCCAAGAAGGCGTATTTGGAATTGGAGGCCCAGCCGGACAGAATGATGCCGTACACCCCGAATGAGGTGAGTGCCAATATGTATAAAAGGCCGGCATTGGCATTGGATAGCATCACGCCATTGCTGAAGGGGATCACCGCCCAGGCAGCAAAGGCCGTGGAGATGGAAATGACCGGTGCAGTGATAAACAAGAACCGGTTGGCATTGGTGGGAAGAATTACCTCCTTGAATACCAGTTTGAGCACATCCGCGAACGGCTGCAGCAAGCCCCAGGGGCCCACACGATTCGGCCCCATGCGCACCTGCATGAAACCGATGATGCGCCGCTCGGCCAAAGTCAGGTAAGCCACTGTCAGTATAAGCGGCAGCATGATTGCAACTATGCCGGCCAGAGATTTCAGCGTCAGTTGCCAGGCGAACGGCAGTGATATCCAGTAGGTTGTCAGCGCGCTCCAAAACGCATGCAACTTGGTTAACAGCTCTGACATCAGGCTCGCTCCAACTCCACACTGGCATACAGTGGCGCGAAACCCGCGGTGGCCGCAATGCCTGCCGGCAGGAACACGTTGCCCGATTGCACGCTGTCATCCAACTTTACCGGCAGCGTGATGCGCGCACCCGCATGCTGCACTGCAACTTGAGCGTTATCCGTGATACCCAACTTCCTGGCATCCACCGGTGACAGCCGAACCCAGGCGGCATCGGCGTCATGCGTCGCCTGCAGCGGTGCGGAGCGTCGTGCCAGCATGTCAACCGAATACAGCGGGACCTCGGCCACGCGCTTGAAACCCTTTACCGGCGGCTCTGCATAGATGTTGCGCGTGCCTTTGAACTGGTTATCCGGTGCAATCTCAGCCAAAGCTTGCTTCAGCTCGGCGCGCACTTCTTCCGAAGACACGAATGCAAAACCCTCCAGCTCACACAGGTTGCCCAGTACACGCAGAATCTTCCACCCCGGCCGCGCCTCCCCCACGGGCTTCGCCATACCGGTGAAGCTTTGCCAGCGACCTTCCGCATTCACATGGGTACCGGACGTCTCGCCAAAACTGCACGCAGGCAACAGCACCGCAGCATAGCGTTTCATGGTGTCCGTCACAAACGGGGTGATAGCTACCACAGAGGCTTTCTGCAGCGCGCCGAGTGCGGCTGTTCCATCCCAGCAATCCAGCTCCGGTTCCACACCCATCAGCACATAGGCCTTGCGCGCCTCCGTGAACATGGCGCGGGCATCAAGGCCCTTGAGGGCGGCTTTCCTGCCCCCGGCAATGCGGTGCGGCACTGCGCCCGCGAGCCAGGCGCCTGAGCTGTTGGCGCCTTCGGAGATATAACCCAGCTTGGCGCCGGCGACATCGGCAAGCGCCGCTGCCAGCATGCGCAGGTCGGCATAGGCGGGGTGGGACAGCGCCAGATGGCCAAGTAAAATTCCCGCGCACTTGCCTTGGAGCAAGTGCGCAGCGATTTTTTCGTGCTCCGCTTGCGGCGCCTGGGCCTGTACAAAATCCTTAAGATGGGCGGGCAGCGGCTTCCTGGCTGCCTTCGCCGCAGCCTTTACTATCGCCGCGAGCTCCGCCGGCAAGGTATAGGCATCTGCACTGAGATAAGCGGTCAGTGGAAACAAGAATTCATAACGGCGTGGATTGAGGAACATCACCGCCGCGCCGTGCAGGGAGGCCTTGCGGATGCGATGCGCGAGCAGCGGCACTTCCTTGCGCAGGTTGGAACCTATGATGAAAGCGGTATCAAGCCTCTCCAGGTCTTCGATGGAGTGGCCCAGCCACGGGAACAGCGGCTCAAACTCGTCATCGCGGAAGTCCGCCTGGCGCGGGCGCGTATCAATGCTGTGGATGCCAAGACCGCGTGCCAGCTTCTGCAGCAGGTAGAGTTCTTCCGTGGTGGAGCCGGGTGAAGCAAGCACACCGGCATCACCGTTTACGCTGCGTAATACTTTCGCCGCTGCCGCGAGCGCCGTCTCCCAGTCAACCTCGTGCCAGCCGCTGTTTTGTTTCAGCATCGGGCGTTCCAGGCGATCGGTGCTGTAGATACCGGCATAGCTGAAGCGATCCCGGTCGGCAATCCAGGTCTCGTTCACCGCCTCATTGGGCCTGGGCACGGTGCGCATCAATTTTCCGCGCAGCACGTGGCCATAGAGGTTGGAACCCACACAATCGTGGGGCGATACCGTCTCATGCCGGGTCATCTCCCAGCCGCGGCCGTGCATCTTGAACGGCCTGGAATTGAGTGCGCCCACCGGACAGATATCAATGACATTGCCGGACAATTCATGATCCACGCTGCGGCCTATGTAGGTGCCGATGCGTGAATGCTCGCCACGCCCGGTATCACCCAGCTCTTGGATACCGGCGATTTCCATGCCGAAGCGCACACAGCGCGTGCAGTAAATGCAGCGCGTCATGAAGGTGGAAATGAGCGGCCCGATATTTTCGTCCTTGATCACGCGCTTGCGCTCCGAGAAACGCGCGATGCCCCGACCATAGCCCATGGCCAGGTCCTGCAACTCACATTCGCCGCCCTGGTCGCAGATAGGGCAGTCGAGCGGATGGTTGATGAGCAGGAACTCCATGGTGGCACGCTGTGCGGCAATAGCCTTCTTCGAGCGCGTGAAAATCTTCATGCCCTCCATCACCGGCGTGGCACAGGCCGGCAGCGGCTTGGGGGCTTTCTCCGCTTCGATCAGACACATGCGGCAGTTGGCCGCGACTGAAAGTTTTTCGTGGTAACAGAAGCGTGGGATATACACTCCCTCGCGATCAGCGGCCTGCATGATCATTTCGCCCTTGCGGGCCTTGACGGTCTTGCCGTCTATTTCGATATTGACCATTTGTTCTGTCATCGGCATTTCTGCTGTTGTGCTCATCTGCGCAGACTCAGGCTGCTTGTCTGCGGGCGCCCGGGCCCACCATGCAGCAGCCGTGATCAATGTGATACTGAAATTCGTCACGGAAATACTTGATGAAACTCTGCACCGGCCAAGCAGCCGCATCGCCAAAGGCGCAGATGGTATGACCCTCGATGTTCCTGGACACACTCACCAGTAGATCCAGGTCTTGCTGGCGGCCCTGTCCCGCCTCGATACGCGCGATGACGCGGTGCATCCAGCCGGTACCTTCACGACACGGCGTGCATTGGCCGCAGGATTCGGAATAGAAGAAGCGCGAGGCACGCTCCAGCATCTTCACCATGCAGGTGGTTTCATCCATCACCACCACCGCGCCGGAACCCAGCATGGAACCGGCATTACGCAGCGAGTCGAAATCCATGCTGCAGTCCAGCATGACATCGGCGGGCAGCACCGGTGCGGATACCCCGCCGGGAATCACTGCCTTGAGCTTACGGCCCAGCCATACGCCGCCGGCCATGGCCAGCAGTTCCTTGAAGGAAGTACACAGGGGTACTTCAAAATTGCCTGGCTTGGCGACATGGCCGGTGACGGAAAATATCTTGGTACCGGCGTTGTTGGGCCGGCCGAATGCCGCAAACCACTTGGCGCCGTTGTGCATAATGCTGGGTACCGAGGCGAAGGTCTCGGTGTTATTCACCGTGGTGGGCCGGCCGAACACGCCGTAGTTTGCCGGAAACGGCGGTTTGAAGCGCGGCCAACCCTTTTTGCCTTCCAGGGAATCCAGCAGCGCGGTTTCTTCTCCGCAAATATACGCGCCGGCGCCCAAGTGGGAATAAATATCCACATCCACCCCCGTGCCGAGGATGTTTTTCCCCAAAAGTCCGGTCTGATAAGCCTCCTTCAGCGCCCGTTCGAAGCGCGTATAGGGCTCATCCATGAATTCACCGCGGATGTAGTTGTAACCCGTCCTGCAGCGCATGGCATAGCAGCCGATGGCCATGCCCTCGACGAGCGCGTGCGGGTTGTAACGCAGGATATCTCGGTCCTTGCAGGTACCGGGTTCCGATTCGTCGGAATTGCACACCACGTAGGATGGCGCCGTGGGGCTCTTGGGCATGAAGCCCCATTTCACGCCGGTGGGAAAACCGGCGCCACCGCGGCCGCGCAGCCCCGAGGCCTTTACTTCTTCAATCACCTGGTCCGGCGGGATTTTTTCCTTGAGAATTTTCTTCCATGCCCGGTAGCCGTCCACCTTCAGGTAGTTGTCCAGGGTCCACGGCTTGTCGAACTGCAGCGTTTTGTAGCAGACCTGATCCAGAGGCACACTCACTTCAGGCCCTCCAGGATTCTATCCAGCATTTCCGGGGTGAGATTTTCGTAGTATTTGTGGTCCACCATCATCATGGGGCCGCCGGCGCAGGCGGCAAGACACTCCTCCTCGCGCTTAAGATAACAGCGGCCGTCGGGTGTGCTCTCGCCGGTCTTGATGCCGAGCTTCTTCTCGATGTAAGCCACGATGTCGTCCGCGCCGCGCAACATGCAGGAAATATTGGTGCATACGGAAATGCTGTGGCGACCGACAGGCCTGGTCTCGAACATGGAATAGAAAGTGGCCGCCTCATAGACTTTGATGGGCTCCAGCTTGAGATAGTCCGCCACCGCGTCCATGAGTTCCACGGTAAGATAACCCTTGTTCTCGTGCTGCACTTCCCGCAAGGCGTCAAAAATCGCCGAGCGCTGACGTCCCTCAGGATATTTTTTCACAGCCTCATCGATCACCTGCCGGGCATTTTTCGACAGTAAGCTGATTTTGGAACTGGTTTCGGTCATCAGCGGTCCACCTCTCCAAATACGATATCCTGGGTACCGATAATCGCCACCAGATCCGCCAACATGTGTCCGCGCACCATCTCATCCAGGGCGGCAAGATGCGCGAATCCCGCGGCGCGGATCTTCACCCGGAACGGCTTGTTGGCTCCGTCGGAAATCATATAGATGCCGAACTCCCCCTTGGGATGTTCGATGGCGGCATACACCTCGCCCGCGGGTACACCGTAGCCTTCGGTCATGTATTTGAAGTGATGAATCAAGGATTCCATGTCGGACTTCATCTGCTCGCGGCGCGGCGGCGTGACCTTATGGTCCTCCAGCGATACCGGACCCGGATTCTTGCGCAACCAGTTGATGCACTGACGCACAATATGGTTGGACTGACGCATTTCCTCAATACGCACCAGATAGCGGTCATAACAGTCGCCATTCATGCCCACGGGGATATCGAAATCCATCTGTTCGTAGACCGCGTAGGGCTGCTTCTTGCGCAGATCCCATTCGATGCCGGAACCACGCAGCATGGGGCCGGAAAAACCAAGCTGCAAGGCGCGCTCCGGCGTTACCACGCCGATACCGACGGTACGCTGTTTCCAGATACGGTTATCCGTAAGCAGCACCTCGTATTCATCCACGCACTGGGGAAAGCGTCTGGTGAAGTCCTCGATGAAGTCCAGCAATGAACCCTGACGTGCCTGGTTCATGCGCCGTATATCCCCCTTGCTGCGGAAGCGGGATTTCTGGTATTGCGGCATGCACTCCGGCAAATCGCGATACACGCCGCCGGGACGGTAGTAGGTCGCATGCATGCGCGCGCCAGACACTGCTTCGTACATGTCCATAATATCCTCACGCTCGCGGAAGCAGTACAGAAATACGGTCATGGCACCGATGTCGAGGCCGTGAGCGCCAAGCCATAGTAGGTGGTTGGTGATACGCGTCAGTTCATCGAACATTACACGGATGTACTGCGCGCGGATCGGCGGTTCTATGCCCAGGAGCTTCTCGATAGCCATCACATAGGCATGCTCGTTGCACATCATGGACACGTAGTCGAGCCGGTCCATATAACCGATGCTCTGATTGTAGGGCTTGCTTTCGGCAAGCTTCTCGGTGGCGCGATGCAGCAGGCCGATATGCGGATCAGCCTTGGTGATAACCTCGCCGTCCATCTCCAGCACCAGGCGCAACACACCATGGGCCGCCGGATGCTGCGGGCCGAAATTCATGGTGAAGTTCTGGATCTCAGGCATTCTTCGGGGCCTCCTTGAAGGCCTCCTCATACCGTGGGTCGTGGCGGATGACGCGCGGCACCAGTACGCGTGGTGCGATGCTTACCGGCTCATACACCACACGCTTTTTCTCCGGGTCGTAGCGCACTTCCACGTTACCCGACAGGGGGAAATCCTTGCGGAACGGGTGACCCGTGAAGCCATAGTCGGTGAGAATGCGGCGCAAGTCAGGATGACCGTTGAATAGAATGCCGTAGAGATCGAACACTTCGCGCTCAAACCAGTTGGCTGAGGCCCAGATGTCCGCCACCGAGTCCAGCATAGGCGGTTCATCCGCGCAGAATGCCCGCAACCGCAGACGCTGATTGTGGCGGATGGACAGCAAGTGATACACCACGGCGAAACGCCGCTGCGTACGCTCACGTGCCTGTGGCAAATGACGATCTACGCCGCGACTGAAGCCGGTGCGCGTGGCATCCTCGGTCTGCCAATCCGCTTCACCATAGCCCAGATAATCCACGCCACACACATCCATGAGCTGCTCGAAATGGAGCGGTTCCAGATCCCGCAAACTACGGCAAACTTCTCGCAAGCCTGCCGCGGACACTTCATAGGTCAGTTGATCCATGCTGGATGGCACGCGCTTCAGGGTGTCGCTGAAACGCGCTTCCACATACCCGGCGAGCTTGTCGGTCACTGCACTCATTGAATTACTCGGTTAGCGGGCGATGGTATTGGTGCGTTTTATCTTCTTCTGCAACTGGATGATGCCGTAAATCAACTGCTCAGCACTGGGCGGACAGCCGGGCACATACACATCCACCGGCACAATGCGATCGCAGCCGCGCACCACCGCATAAGAATAATGATAATAACCACCGCCGTTTGCGCAGGAACCCATGGAAATCACCCAACGGGGTTCTGTCATCTGGTCATAGACCTTGCGCAGCGCCGGTGCCATCTTGTTCACCAGCGTCCCGGCCACAATCATTACGTCGGACTGACGCGGGCTGGGGCGGAAGATCACACCGAATCGGTCCAGGTCATAGCGCGCCGCGCCGGCGTGCATCATCTCCACGGCGCAACAGGCCAGTCCGAAAGTCATGGGCCAGAGCGACCCGGTGCGCGCCCAGTTCACCAGTGCGTCCACACCGGTGGTGACAAAACCCTTCTGCTGCAAACCCTCTACTCCCATTCCAAGGCTCCCTTCTTCCATTCGTAAATGAATCCCACCACCAGAATGGCAAGGAAGAGCAGCATGGCCAAAAAGCCGAACAACCCGATGCGATGCAGCGACACGGCCCAGGGAAACAGGAAGGCGATCTCCAGATCAAAAATAATGAACAGGATAGCCACGAGGTAATAACGCACGTCGAACTTCATGCGGCTGTCTGTAAAAGGTTCAAAACCGCATTCATAGGGAGACTGCTTTTCACTGTCTGCGCGGCGATTACCGAGCAGCGCGCTGGCAACAAATCCCGCTCCCACCAGCACGCCACCAAACAGGAAACCGCATATCAGAAATAACAGGATTGGAACGTAATTCTGCAGCATGTTGTCCTCACCGAAACAGGATGCAAACGCTTCGCTCTTGAGCACCGCAACCAAGAGATTCAGGCCGGTCGGGATGCTGGTGGTGCCGACGGGGAGACTCGAACTCCCACGGTTTTACCCACTACCACCTCAAAGTAGCGTGTCTACCAATTCCACCACGTCGGCATTTTGGTCCGCGGGATACCGGCGCGCTTGCCAGCTTTCCACAAAGACGCTCAATTTTAACGTATCGCCCCGGTAAAAAGCGATGCTATCCAGCGCTCGCGAAACAATTCCGGCGTACCGGGAATCAAGGACCGGGATGGGTGGGCGGGGAATTGCCGGATGGTTTGGAAACGGGTGCCGGCTGGGGCTTGCTTGCAGCCGGTGTCCGCGGCGGGGGAGGTTGTGTGACCTGCTGTACGGCACGCTCCACGATGCTCTGGGGCGCGGACGTGTGATGGGAAAGGTAGGCCATCAGCAAGGCGAGAATGAAAAAAACAGTCGCGAGGACCGCGGTGCTGTGGCTGAGAAAATTCGCTGAACCGCCGGCGCCAAATACGGTACCGGAAGCACCGCTGCCGAACGCGGCGCCCGCATCCGCGCCTTTGCCTTGTTGCAGCAGGATGAGCACGATCAGCGCCACGGCCACGAATACCAGGATGATCTCAAGAATGGTGTACAGCATGGATACGCTCAAAATTATCGGTCAGAATCAGGCCGCCGCCTTGCAGATAGCGAGAAACTCGCGTGCCTCCAGGGAGGCGCCGCCCACCAGGCCACCGTCTATATCAGGCATACGGAACAGTTCGGCAGCATTGGCGGCCTTGACACTGCCGCCATAAATCAGGCGGATGGCATCGGCTATTCTAGCATCCCCGGCGCGGATACAGCCACGCATCAGCTCGTGTACTTCCTGGGCCTGCTCGGGGGTGGCGGTTTTGCCGGTGCCGATGGCCCAGACGGGTTCATAAGCCACGGCCGCCCGGCCAAAGGCGGCGATACCGGCCACGTCCGATACTGCCTTGAGTTGTCGCATGATCACCGCATGGGTCGTGCCCCGTTCGCGCTCCTCCAAGGTCTCACCCACGCACAAAATGGGTATGAGGCTTGCTTTCTGCGCAGCCATGAATTTGCGCGCCACCAACCTGTCGTCTTCAGCGTAGAGGGAACGCCGCTCCGAGTGCCCCACGACCACATAGCGGCAGTCAAAATCCTGCAACATTGCGCCGGATATTTCGCCGGTATACGCACCATTATCCTCGGCACACACATCCTGAGCACCCAGAATTACCGTACTGCCCTTAAGCAGCCTGGCGGTATCAGCGAGGTAGACATAGGGCGGACACACCAGTACTTGCGTGTTTGCCGTCACCTCGAGCCCCTGGAGAATCTCGTTCACCAGACGCGCGATGCTCTCACGCGAGCCGTTCATCTTCCAGTTACCGGCCACAAGGAACGGACGCATTACTATATTCCTGGTACGGTTTCAAAAAGTGCGCAAGCTTAGCGGCGCAGGTCGTGGAAATCAACGTGTGGCTGCTGCGGTACGCACCGCGGCGGCAATATCCTCGGCATATTGGCGCGTCAACGCGGCATCCTCGCCTTCCACCATGACGCGCACCACCGGCTCGGTACCGGAGGGCCGCAATAACACCCGCCCGCGGCCGTGCAAACGGGCTTCCACCGATTGCACTGCCGCCCGGATCATGGACATTTCCAGATCCACGCGTTCCTCGGTCTTCACATTCACCAGAACCTGGGGGTACTTGTGCATTTTGGCCTTCATCTCGGCAAGATCATGGCCGGCGGTCTGCAGGGCCTCCAGTACCTGCAATGCCGCAATAATACCGTCGCCGGTGGTGGTACGGTCCAGACAAATGATGTGGCCGGAATTCTCACCTCCAAGGATGCCGCCGGATTCTTCCAGCAGGGCCAGCACGTAACGGTCACCCACTTTGGCGCGTCGGAATTCCACACCTTGCGCAGCCAAAGCCTGTTCAAGCCCAAGATTGCTCATCTGGGTGCCCACGACGGGTCCGTTAAGCTGACCCCGAGCTTTACGCTGCATGCTGATAATAAACAACAATTCATCCCCGTCCACCAGCTTGCCATGCTGATCCACCATGAGCACCCGGTCACCATCACCGTCGAAGGCAATGCCGAGATGCGCAGCGGTTTCCAGCACTTTCTGCCGCAATGTATCCGGGTGGGTGGATCCCAACTCATGATTGATATTCAATCCGTCCGGTGTGACGCCCATGCTGATCACTTGTGCGCCCAGGTCGCTGAATACGCGCGGTGCAATGCGATAGGTGGCGCCATGGGCGCAGTCCAGCACAATTTTACGGCCCGCAAGATTCAATTCCGGTGCCACGGATGACTTGCAGAATTCAATGTAGCGTGCCGCCGCATCCTCCAGGCGACGTGCGCCGCCCAGGGAAGCGGAATCCACGGTTACAAAGGGTTTCGCGATTTCCTCCTCGATACGCAACTCGATGTCATCCGCAAGTTTGCGGCCCCTTGCGGAAAAGAACTTGATGCCGTTGTCATAGTAGGGGTTGTGGGAGGCGCTGATGACCACACCCGCCTGCGCTTGCGTAGTGCGCGTGAGATAGGCGATGGCGGGAGTGGGCATGGGCCCCAGCAAGCGTACATTCACACCCGCTGCGGAGAATCCCGCCTCCAAGGCGGATTCGAACATGTAACCCGAGATACGCGTGTCCTTGCCGATGAGCACGGTGCCACCTCCCTGGGATGCCAACACCCGGCCTGCCGCCCAGCCGAGGCGCAGCACAAAGTCAGCGCTCATCTGCGGGCAGCCCACCCGGCCGCGTATGCCGTCAGTACCAAAGAATTTGCGTGTCATGCTTCCTCACCGGAAGTGAATTCTAGCATCCATCCCGGCGTGCCGCGGCCGCAACCTTGAGCGCCTCCACGGTGGCTTTTACGTCATGGGCACGGATGATATGCGCGCCACGCAGCACCGCCACCGCCGCCGCTGCCACGCTGCCATGCAGCCGCTCCATCGGAGGCACGCCACCCAGCAAAGTACCGATGGAGGACTTGCGGGATAAACCCACCAGCAACGGCTGCCCCAACGAGGCAAATTCATGCAAACGTCGCAGCAACGCGAGATTGTGTGCGAGCGTCTTGCCAAAGCCGAATCCGGGGTCAATTAATATCTGCGAGCGCGGAATACCCGCGGCTTCACATACCCGGGTACGTTCCTCAAGAAAATCCCTCACCTCGGTCACCACGTCCGCATACTGCGGGTTCTGCTGCATCCCGCGCGGCTCGCCCTGCATGTGCATGAGGCACACCGGCGCCCGGCAGGCGAGTGCCGCCGTGAGTGCTCCCGGCAGGCGCAGGGCGTACACATCGTTTATCATGACGGCACCGGCACGCACCGCCTCACGCATCACTTCCGGTTTTCCGGTATCAATGGAGATGGGTGTATCCATCTCACCGGCCAGCCGTTCGACAAGTGGCATGACGCGGTCCAGCTCCTGCTGCACACTCACCGCTTCCGCCCCGGGCCGTGTGGACTCGCCGCCGATATCTATGATGGCGGCACCCTCCTCCGCCATGGCATGCGCACGGCGAACAGCCGCAGCAAAATCCGTGAAGATTCCGCCATCGGAAAATGAATCCGGCGTGCGATTCAGCACCCCCATCACCTGCGGCTGCATCAGGTCCAGCGTGTGTTTGCCCAGTTGTAATTGCACCAGCCCGTCCTCAACGTCCGCCTGTTCGGGAGTGCGCCTCTGCCGGGCGCGCCCATAAAAAAGCCGGCGCTCATGCGCCGGCTTGATTACACCACGTTTTATCAGTGCTGGCTCGCGGGCCCACCGATCGTGGCATCCTTGGGGGTTGCCGTGGCGGCATCGTGCGCGGTGGCCGGAGCGCTGCCGTTGCCATCGTCGGACCAGTCCTGAGGCGGGCGCGGCTCCTTGCCGTTCATGATGTCGTCAATCTGCTCGGCATCGATTGTTTCGTACTTCATGAGCGCAGCCGCCATGGTATGCAGCTTTTGCAAATTATCCTGCAGCAATTGTTTGGCGCGCTGATAATTGCGGTCGATCACGGTACGCACTTCCTGGTCAATGGTGCGTTGGGTTTCGCCTGAAATCTGCTTGTGGCGGGTGACGGAATGGCCGAGGAACACCTCACCCTCCTCCTCCTCATAGCTGAGCGGACCCAGCGTCTCAGACAGACCCCACTTGGTAACCATGTTGCGGGCGATGCTGGTGGCGCGCTCGATATCGTTGGATGCGCCGGTGGTCACGCACTCGACGCCAAAGATAATCTCCTCCGCCACGCGGCCGCCAAACAGGCTCGACAGTTGGCTCTCAAGACGCCGCTTGCTGTAGCTGTAGCGGTCACTCTCCGGCAGGAACATGGTGACGCCGAGTGCCAGTCCGCGCGGGATGATGCTCACCTTGTACACCGGGTCATGATCCGGCACCAGCCGGCCGACGATGGCATGGCCCGACTCGTGGTAGGCGGTGAGACGTTTTTCATCCTCGCTCATGACCATGGAACGGCGCTCGGCACCCATCATTATTTTGTCCTTGGCGCGCTCAAATTCCTCCATGCTCACGTTGCGCTTATTCGCCCGCGCCGCGAACAGTGCGGCCTCGTTCACCAGGTTGGCGAGATCCGCACCCGAAAAACCCGGGGTACCGCGGGCGATGATGGCGGGTTTCACGTCGTCGCCCAGGGGTACCTTGCGCATGTGCACCTTGAGTATCTGCTCGCGGCCGCGCACGTCCGGTAGCGGTACCACCACTTGGCGGTCGAAACGGCCGGGGCGGAGCAGCGCCGGATCCAACACGTCCGGGCGGTTGGTGGCGGCGATGACGATGACGCCCTCGCTGCCCTCGAAGCCGTCCATCTCCACCAGCAATTGGTTGAGGGTCTGCTCGCGCTCGTCGTGGCCGCCGCCCAAGCCTGCGCCGCGGTGCCGACCCACGGCGTCTATCTCATCAATGAAGATGATGCAGGGCGCGTGCTTCTTGGCCTGCTCGAACATATCGCGCACGCGCGAAGCGCCCACGCCCACGAACATTTCCACAAAATCAGAACCGGAGATGCTGAAGAACGGCACCTTGGCCTCGCCGGCGATGGCCTTGGCGAGCAAGGTCTTGCCAGCGCCCGGGGCGCCCACCATGAGCACACCGCGGGGGATGCGTCCGCCGAGCTTCTGAAACTTGCCGGGGTCGCGCAAAAACTCCACCAGCTCCGCCACTTCTTCTTTGGCTTCCTCCACCCCCGCCACGTCACTGAAATTGATCTTCACCTGATCCTCGCCCAGCATGCGGGCGCGGCTCTTGCCGAAGGACATGGCGCCGCGTCCGCCGGCGCCGCCTTGCATCTGGCGCATGAAATAGATCCACACGCCGATCAACAAAAGAATAGGTCCGAAGGACAACAGTCCTTGCAGCCACCAGGAAGTCTGCTCGGGGGGCTTGGCTTCAATCTTGACGTTGCTGTTGCCCTTGCGCAGGGTATCCACCAGCGGCATGAAATCCGTCGTCAGCGGGCTATAGGTGCTGAACTTCTCGCCGGAAGACAGAGTACCGGTGATACTGCGGCCATCAAAGGTCACGCTGGCGATGCTGCCTTCCTGGACATCCGAGAGGAAAGCGGAATAGGCGATGGATTGGGTTTTGCTGCTGCTCGAGGTGAAGCTGTTGAAAACCGCCAGCAGCACTACCGCAATCAGTATCCAGATCAGCAGAGTTTTGAAAAAATCGTTCAAAATCAGGTTCCTCGCAAGCACTGCGGCTTGGCGGCCACAGCTGTTCAATATTTAGACAGTACTATACCCGCGGTTGTTTCGCCAATAAATAAAGCTCACGGCTGCGGGCGCGTGAGGACTTGGGCTTGCGTGTGACCACGTTGCGAAAGCCGCCGCGCAACGCCTGCAAATAGGCCGCAAACCCTACGCCTTGAAATGTCTTTACCAGAAACGCGCCTTCCGGCCCGAGCGCGCGGCGGGCGAACTCCAGCGCCAGCTCCGCCAAATGCATGGCGCGCGGCTGATCAATGGCCTCGTCGCCACTGATATTGGGGGCCATATCCGACAAAACAAGGTCGGCGGACCGGCCGCCGAGCCGTTCCAGCACCCGATCGAGCACCGCTGGCTCGGTGAAATCGCCCTGGATAAATTCCACGCTGTCCAGGGGTTGCATGGGAAGAATATCGAGCGCCAAAAGGGTGCCGCGGCCCGCCAGGATTTTCGCCGCATACTGGCTCCAACCGCCGGGAGCGGCGCCCAGATCAACCACCGTCATGCCCGGCTTGATGAGGCGGTCGCGTCGTTGCACCTCCTCCAGCTTGAATACCGCCCGCGAGCGCCAACCCGCCTGTTGGGCGCGTTTCACATAGGCGTCGGAAAAATGCTCGGCGAGCCAACGGGTACTGCTTTTGCTGCGCTTGGGCATGGAGGGTCCGTCTCACTCCGCTGCGGGCGTCGCGCCGCCGTCATCCAGCAGCACCAGCCAACGGCCGCTCATGGCGCGCGCCATGAGCAACAGCGGCACCCCACAGACCGCGCCAAGGTAATTGACCGCCGTAAAAAGCCCGCAGGCCACTTCGCCCGCCAGTGCACGTGTTGGCAACACGGCAAGCACCAGGGGAGCCGCCAGCAGCCCCGCCGTCCACAACGCGCCTGCCCATGCGGTTATGAGACAGCGCACCACCGCAGCATGCCAGCACACAGAGTTATTCGTAATGCACCTCGACGATCTCGAGCTGGCGCTCACCGGCTGGCGTCTTCACCACCACTACATCGCCTTGCTGTTTGCCGATAAGCGCGCGCGCGATGGGTGAATTTACCGAGATGCGGCCTTGCTTGATATCCGCCTCATCCTCGCCGACGATCTGATAGGTGACCTGATTGGCGTTTTCCTCGTCGGTCAGCACCACAGTGGAGCCGAACACGACCTTGCCGTTGGCATTGAGATTGGTGATATCTATAACTTCGGCGTTGGACAGCTTGGATTCCAATTCAAGTATGCGTCCCTCGATGAAACTCTGCTGCTCACGCGCCGCGTGATATTCCGCATTCTCGCTGAGGTCGCCGTGCGCGCGCGCCTCTGCAATGGCCTTGATGACCCGTGGCCGATCCTCGCTCTTGAGGCGCTTGAGTTCCTCACGCAGCCGCTCGGCGCCGCGCACAGTCAAGGGCGTTTTACCCATCAGACAAGCTCCTGATGCAGATTCTGCAGCTTATTGACGCCCGCGGAGTCAATGTAATCCAGCGCAATCACCGTGGCCTTGGCAGCGGCGATGGTGGTGTAGTACGTGATCTTGTGGGAAACCGCTTCCCGACGAATTGAATACGATTCCAATATGGCTTGTTTGCCTTCTGTAGTGTTGACGATGAGGCTCACTTCCTCGTTCTTGATGAGGTCCACAACGTGCGGCCGGCCTTCACGCACCTTGTTGATGTGCTCGCAGG
Organism: Natronospirales bacterium; assembly: GCA_021816765.1. Taxonomy (GTDB): domain Bacteria; phylum Pseudomonadota; class Gammaproteobacteria; order Natronospirales; family REEB76; genus REEB76. Next base: position 132,538 of record JAKAXB010000006.1, read on the forward strand.
GCACGCCTGCCGCTTCCAGAGCCGCTGCGGTACCGTGGGTGGCGACAAGCCTGAAGCCGCGCTGGATCAGCGCTTTGGCCAGATCCACTGCGGCACGTTTGTCCGGGTCGCGCACCGAAAGCAGGGCTTTGCCGCCCACGGGGATAATGATACCTGAGGCAAACTGCGCCTTGGCGTAGGCTTCCCCAAAACTGCGGCCCGTGCCCATGACTTCGCCGGTGGATTTCATTTCCGGCCCCAGAATCGGATCCACACCACGGAATTTGATGAACGGGAACACCGGTTGCTTCACGGAAAAATATGCCGGTACGGGGATGGCGGTAATGCCCTGCTGCTTCAGGGTCCGGCCTGCCATGCAGCGGGCCGCCACCTTGGCAAGCGGCACCCCCACAGCCTTGGATACAAATGGCACGGTACGGGAGGCGCGCGGGTTCACCTCCAATATATAGAGCCTGTCACCCTGGATAGCGAACTGAACATTCATGAGACCCACGACCTTGAGCGCCTTGGCTAATTGCCTGGCTTGGTCGCGGATGCGCCGCTGCATGGACGCGGAGAGCGTGTTGGGTGGCAGGGAACAGCCGGAGTCACCGGAATGGATGCCCGCCTGTTCCACGTGCTCCATGATGCCGCCAATGAGCACGTCGTGACCATCGGACAAGGCATCCACATCCACTTCAATGGCATCTTCCAGAAAACGGTCCATGAGTACGGGTGCGGAATTGGAGACCTGCATCGCTCTTCGAATATAGCCCAGCAAATCCTCTTCACTGAATACCACTTCCATGGCGCGTCCACCCAGAACATAGGACGGCCGCAACATGAGAGGAAAGCCCACTTCGCGGGCCAACGCCACCGCCTCGTGTTCGTTGCGTGCACTGCGTGCCGGCGGCTGCAGTAATTTCAGCTTATCCACCAGCTTCGAGAAACGCTCCCGGTCCTCGGCGAGATCAATGCAATCCGGTGAGGTGCCGATGATGGGCGCACCGGCCGCTTCCAGGGCCCGTGCCAATTTCAGCGGTGTCTGGCCGCCGAATTGCACAATGACGCCCCTGGGTTTTTCCTTGTCGAGGACCTCCATGACGTCTTCAAAAGTGAGCGGTTCAAAATACAGCCGGTCCGAGGTGTCGTAATCGGTGGACACGGTCTCCGGATTGCAGTTGATCATGATGGTTTCATAACCGTCCTGCCGCAACGCGAGGGCTGCGTGCACACAGCAATAGTCGAACTCAATACCCTGGCCGATGCGGTTGGGCCCGCCCCCCAGCACCACAATCTTGTCGCGCTGCGTCGGCTCGGCCTCGCATTCTTCCTCATAGGTGGAATACAGGTACGCCGTGGCGGCAGCGAATTCAGCTGCGCAGGAATCCACACGCTTATACACGGGGCGTATGCCATGCCAGATACGCAGCGCACGCACATCGCTTTCTTCACATCCCAGTAGCGTGGCAAGACGGCTGTCTGAAAAGCCTTTGCGCTTGAGCACGCGCAGCCGCACAGCACTGAGGGATTTTATGCCGCCTGTGACAAGCGTACTTTCCTCGTTAACCAGATCTTCGATCTGCGCCAGAAACCAGACATCAATCTTCGTCAGTGCGGCGATTTCCTCGCACGATAAACCGGCGCGAAAGGCGTCAGCCACATACGAGAGGCGATCGGGACCGGGGGCGCGCAGTTCATGGCGCAACCCGTCCATGGCATTGGGCGCATCGAAATCCGTGATTTTCCCGTTGAGACCATCGCTGCCTGTTTCCAGGCCACGCAAAGCCTTCTGCAGGGATTCCTGCCAAGTGCGGCCGATGGCCATGACTTCGCCCACGGATTTCATCTGTGTGGTCAGTCGTGGTTCAGCCTGAGGAAATTTCTCGAAAGTGAAGCGCGGTATTTTCGTGACCACATAATCAATGCTGGGTTCGAAGGAGGCCGGTGTGGCGCCACCGGTGATCTCGTTGCGCAGTTCATCCAGCGCATAACCGACAGCCAGTTTAGCGGCCACTTTGGCGATGGGGAACCCGGTGGCCTTGGAGGCCAATGCCGAGGAGCGCGATACACGCGGATTCATCTCGATGACCAGCATGCGCCCATCCCGGGGATTGATGGCGAACTGCACATTGGAGCCGCCGGTCTCGACACCCACCTTGCGCAGCACCGCGATAGCGGCATCGCGCATGACCTGGTATTCCTTGTCGGTCAGTGTCTGCGCCGGCGCCACGGTGATGGAATCACCGGTATGCACGCCCATGGGATCCAGGTTCTCGATGGCACATACGATGATGCAGTTGTCCTTCTTGTCACGCACCACTTCCATCTCGAATTCCTTCCATCCCAGCACCGACTCTTCAATCAGCAACTCATTGGTGGGCGAAAGGTCCAGGCCGAGCTCGCAGATTTCGACGAATTCCTCGCGATTGTAGGCGATGCCGCCGCCACTGCCGCCCAAGGTGAAGGACGGCCGGATGACGGTGGGATAGCCGATCTCCGCCTGCATGGCAAGGGCTTCCTCCAGGTTGTGCGCAAGCCCGGCACGCGGTACCCCCAGACCGATCTCCTGCATGGCGCGGCGGAACAGATCGCGATCTTCGGCCATGTCTATGGCCTCGCGCGACGCACCAATCATTTCCACGCCGTATTTGGCGAGCACGCCTTCGCGCACCAGGTCCAGAGCGCAATTGAGTGCCGTCTGTCCGCCCATGGTGGGCAGCAGCGCATCGGGGCGCTCTTTTTCGATGATGCGTTCAATGGTGCGCCAGTGGATAGGCTCAATGTACACCGCGTCCGCAGTTTCGGAATCGGTCATGATGGTGGCGGGATTGGAGTTCACCAGGACCACGCGGTAACCTTCCTCGCGCAGCGCCTTGCAGGCCTGGGCGCCGGAATAATCGAACTCGCAGGCCTGGCCGATGACGATGGGTCCCGCACCAATGATCAGGACGGTCTTGATGTCAGTACGTTTCGGCATAGCCCCCGACTCTCATCATCTGCGCACCGCTCTTACATTTGTGCGCCTGTACAATGCGGAGCGCCGAACCCGACGCCGCTCTCGTTGCTTTGATGTTCATGAACTAGCCGGCCGCCGCACTCACGGGTTGTGCATGACGCTGCGCCATGGCGCGCACAAACCGTTCAAACAAGGGCCTTACATCATGCGGACCCGGGCTCGCCTCCGGATGCCCCTGAAAACTGAAGGCCTCGCAATCCGTGCGCTCCATACCCTGCAAGGTGGCGTCAAACAGGGAACGGTGCGTGGCACGCAGTGTCGGCGGCAAACTGTTCTCATCCACCGCAAAACCGTGGTTCTGGCTTGAAATCATGACGCGGCCGGTATCCAGATCAATAACCGGATGGTTGGCACCGTGATGCCCGAATTTCATCTTCACAGTCTGCGCACCGCTGGCAAGCCCCAACAGCTGGTGGCCCAGACAGATGCCAAAGATGGGAATGCCGACGCTGAGCAATTCGCGCAGTGCGGTGATGGCGTAATCACAGGCTGCAGGATCGCCGGGGCCGTTGGAGAGGAACAACCCATCCGGCTTGAGCGCCAGCGCTTCGCGTGCGGTGAGGGTAGCCGGTACCACCGTCACGCGGCAGTCATGATCTGCCAAGATGCGCAGAATATTGCGTTTGATGCCGTAATCGTAGGCCACCACATGAAAACATCCACCCTGCACCCGTGGGCTCCCATTGATACTCAGTTGCCAGCTCCCTTCATGCCATGCATAGGATTTTCCCGTGGTAACCACCTTGGCAAGATCCATGCCCTTGAGTCCCGGGAAGGCACGTGCCTTCCGCAGCGCCGTCGCTGCATCCATTTTCGCGTCTGCCAGGATGCAGCCGTTCTGGGCGCCGCTCTGCCGCAGCAGGCGGGTGAGTTTACGCGTATCAATGCCGGCGATGGCGACGATATGTTCGCGCTGGAGATAATCCTGTAAGGATTCCTGTGCGCGCCAGCTGCTGGCCGCGGAAGGCAGATCACGGATGATGAGTCCGGCCGCCCTGATGCCTGCCGACTCGCAATCCTGCGCGTTGGCGCCGGTATTGCCGATGTGGGGATAGGTGAGAGTCACGAGCTGCTGGCAGTACGAGGGATCCGTGAGGATTTCCTGGTAGCCGGTCATGGCGGTGTTGAACACCGCCTCACCAACCGCGGTCCCCGCCGCACCAATGGATATACCCCGGAAAATCGTACCGTCCTCAAGAGCCAGGATGGCCGGTTGTTCCAAGGGCACCTCCTCCTTCGCGCGCAGCGGGAAGGCCTTGACGCCTCCCGCCAGATTCCCGCGACGCACGCGGGCAGCAGTCAAATTAGTGGAATTCTAGCGGCTAAGCGCGGGCGCGTCCACGCTTCTCAGGGTCGGCGTGCATCCAGGTCGAGCAGGTCCGCCATCTGGTAGAGCCCGGCGGGCCGGCGGGCGATCCAGCAGGCTGCCACGAGCGCGCCGCGGGCAAAGGCCGCGCGGCTGTGGGCACGGTGCGTCAACTCCAGGCGCTCGTCCGCACCCGCGAACAGCAGCGTGTGGTCGCCGACGATGTCGCCGGCGCGCACCGAGCTGAAGCCGATGCTGCCCGGCTGACGCATGCCATCCCGGGCGGCGCGATGAAAATCCGCGTGGGCCTCAAGTTTCACGCCACGCGCCCCGGCTACCGCTTCCCCCAAAGCCAGCGCGGTGCCGGACGGGGCATCCTTCTTCCGGCGATGGTGTACTTCGCTGATTTCCACGTCGAATTCTTCACCCAACGCCGCCGCGGCCATGGCCGCCAGCCGCAGCAGCAGATTTACACCGAGACTCATATTGGGCGCCGCCAGCACCGCAATGGTCTGACTGGCCTTTTCCATCTTGTGTCGCAGCACCGCATCCAGGCCGGTGACACCGATAACCAGCGGTTTGCCCGCGGCAAGACAGGCATCAATAGCAGCGGCGGTGGATACCGGAGTGGAAAAATCCACCAGCACATCGCTCGCAGTGAGCGCACCGTTCACGCCGGCGCTGTAAGCAATACCACCGGCATCCTGCCCCAGTAAAGGGCTGCCGGCACGCACCAATGCTGCGCTGATGCGCACTCCTGCATAATCGCGTGCGATTGCCAAAATGGTCTGGCCCATGCGGCCGCTGGCGCCGAGGACCGCGATATTCACCACTGGTGGGTTTTGCGCAGCGTTAATGGCGGTGACTCACGTATTCGCGTTTTCGAAAAAGCGCCTGACACCCTCAAGCCAGGAGCGTTCTCGCGGCGAATGTTTGCTGCCGCCATCGCGCACAGTGGCGTCAAATTTCTTCAGCAACTCCTTCTGTTCGCGGGTAAGATTTACGGGGGTTTCCACCTCGACACGACACAGCAAATCACCGGCGCTGGCGCCGCGTACCGGTTTCACGCCCTTGCCGCGCAAACGGAAAACCTTGCCCGTCTGGGTTTCAGCCGGAATCTTCAGGGTGACACGCCCATCCAGGGTGGGTACCTCCACTTCACCGCCCAGGACGGCGGTTGAAAACGCCAGGGGTACCTCACAGGCCAGGTCCGCGCCTTCCCGGGTAAAGAGGGCATGCGGGCGCACACTGATCTCCACGTACAAATCTCCAGGCGGTCCACTCATGGGCCCGGCTTCGCCCTCACCCGCCAAGCGGATGCGATCACCGTTATCCACGCCCGGTGGCACTTTGATAGACAGGCTTCTGCGCTCTTCCACCCGACCCTGCCCACGGCACTTGGGGCAGGGATCGCTGATAACGCTGCCGCTGCCGTGGCAGCGCGGACAGGTCTGCTGGATGGAGAAGAAACCCTGTTGTATGCGTACCTGTCCCTGACCACTGCAGGTGGAACAGGTCTGGGGCTGGCTGCCTTTTTTGGCGCCACTGCCATCGCAGACATCACAGCGCACCAGTGCCGGCACGCGGATGGTGATCGTGTCGCCGAAAACCGCCTGCTCCAGATCCAGTGTGAGTTCGTAACGCAGATCGGCACCGCGATACATGCGCTGACCACGACCACCGCGCCGGCCGCCGCCGAATATGTCGCCGAACATGTCACCAAAGATGTCGCCGAACACATCGTTGGGATTGATGCCCGGCCCACCACGCGCGCCGGCTGCTGTGCTGGCATCCACGCCGGCGTGGCCGAATTGATCATAGGCGGTGCGCTTGTGCGCGTCGCTCAGCACCTCGTAGGCTTCCTTGGCCTCCTTGAACCTGTTCTCGCCCTCTTTGCTGCCGGGATTGCGATCCGGGTGATATTTCATTGCGAGACGCCGGTAAGCCTTCTTGATGTCGGCCTCCGATGCGCCACGCGCGATCCCCAGCACTTCGTAATAATCCCGCTTCGCCATACACTCACATCTTACACGTCGGTTGTACCCCACACGCAGGCGGGGAGTTCACGCCTGCACGCAAACTCCCCGCCCATCGCTTCCCTCAAAGGCAGGATTTACTTGCGATCGTCCTTGACCTCCTCGAATTCCGCATCTACCACGTTTTCCTTGCTCTTGCCGCCGTCGTTCTGGGCGCCGGCCGCCTTGGTTTCTTCCGCCTTGGCGGCATACAGGCGCTCGGCCAGCTTGGCGGAGGCTTCCGCCAGTGCCTGGCTCTTGGTCTCAATGACGCCCTTGTCATCCTTCTTGACGACGTCCCGCAAATCGCGGATGGCAGATTCCACCTTGGCGCGTTCCTCGCCTGTCACTTTGTCACCCAGTTCCTTCAGGCTCTTGTCGGCGGCATGGATCAGGTTGTCCGCCTGATTGCGTGCATCCACCAATTCACGGGCCTTGCGATCCTCATCCGCATGCGCCTCCGCATCCTTCACCATGCGCTCTATGTCCTCTTTCGACAAACCCGAGGAGGCCTTGATGGTAATCTTCTGCTCCTTGCTGGTAGCCTTGTCCTTGGCGGACACATTCAGGATGCCGTTGGCGTCGATGTCGAAGGTCACCTCGATCTGCGGCATACCGCGGGGCGCCGGCGGAATATCGGAGAGATCGAACCGTCCCAGCGACTTGTTGTCACGCGCCATCTCGCGCTCGCCCTGCAATACGTGCACCGTCACCGCCGTCTGATTGTCGTCGGCGGTGGAAAACACCTGTGTTGCCTTGGTGGGAATGGTGGTGTTCTTTTCAATGAGCTTGGTCATGACGCCGCCCAGGGTTTCGATTCCCAGCGACAACGGCGTCACATCCAGCAACAGCACGTCCTTAACATCTCCCTTGAGCACACCCGCCTGGATGGCAGCGCCCACGGCCACCGCCTCGTCCGGGTTCACATCCTTGCGCGGCTCCTTGCTGAATAAGTCCTTCACGGTCTCCTGCACCTTGGGCATGCGCGTCTGGCCGCCCACCAGGATCACATCGTCCACCTCGCTTACCGACAAGCCGGCATCCTTGAGGGCGATCCTGCAAGGCTCGATGGTCTTGCGGATCAGATCCTCCACCAAGGCTTCCAGCTTGGCACGGGTGAGCTTGATGTTGAGATGCTTGGGACCCGAGGCATCCGCCGTAATGTACGGCAAATTGATTTCCGTCTGCTGGCTGGATGACAGCTCAATCTTGGCTTTCTCCGCCGCTTCCTTGAGGCGTTGCATGGCGAGGGGATCATTGCGCACGTCAATGCCCTGCTCCTTGCGGAATTCCTCGGCGATATAGTCAATGATGCGCTTGTCGAAATCCTCGCCGCCCAGAAAGGTGTCGCCGTTGGTGGACAGCACCTCGAACTGGTGCTCGCCGTCCACTTCGGCGATTTCAATGATGGAAATGTCAAAGGTGCCGCCGCCCAGATCGTACACGGCGATCTTCTTGTCACCCGTGACCTTGTCCATACCGTAGGCGAGCGCCGCCGCGGTGGGCTCGTTGATGATGCGCTTCACCTCCAGGCCCGCGATCTGACCCGCGTCCTTGGTAGCCTGGCGCTGGGAGTCATTAAAATAGGCCGGCACGGTGATAACCGCCTCGGTTACCGGCTCGCCGAGATAATCCTCGGCGGTTTTCTTCATCTTCATGAGCACGCGCGCGGAAATCTCCGGCGGCGCCATCTTCTTGTCGCTCACGTCCACCCAGGCATCACCATTATCGGCCTTGACGATTTTGTAAGGCACCATGCCGATGTCTTTCTGCACCACTTCGTCGGCGAACTTGCGACCGATGAGCCGCTTGATGGCATACAGGGTGTTCCTGGGGTTGGTGACCGCCTGGCGCTTGGCCGACTGGCCCACCACCACTTCGTGGTCCTTGGTGAAGGCCACGATGGAGGGCGTGGTGCGGTCGCCCTCGCTGTTTTCGATGACCCGGGGCTTGCCACCTTCCATTACCGCCACACAGGAGTTGGTAGTGCCCAGGTCAATGCCGATAATCTTGCTCATGATGAAAGCTCTCCGCAAAGGTCAAAAGTTCTTGATGTTCAACTAGATGGGGGTCGCCTGCGGGGTTTCAAGCAGCACCGGCCGGAGACTTGGCCACGATCACCCGGGCCGGCCGCAGCAGACGGCCATGCAACTGGTACCCCTTCTGCACCGTGAGCAGTATCGCCCCGGACCCCGTCTCCGCCGACGCCTGCATGGCCATGGCCTCGTGCAATTCAGGGTCGAAGGCCTCACCCCTGGCCGGGTTCACCTCGCGGACGCCAAAGCGATCGAGAACCATGGCCAGCAGTTTCAGGGTCATATCCATGCCTTCCCTGATTGCTGCCACCTGTCCCGCGTCGGCGGCGGCAATACCCATTTCCAGGCTGTCCTTCACCGGCAGAAGTTCCGTGAGGAAGCGTTCCAGGGCGAATTTGTGCGCGTTCTCCAGATCCCGCTGGGTACGCTTGCGCAGGTTGTCGAGTTCCGCCGCCATTCGCAGGTAGCGGTCCCGGTTCTGGGCCGCTTGGTGCTGCGCTTCCGTGAGTGCTGCCTGAAGTTCCGCCAGTGGGTCGGCGGCTTTGGGCTCTTCAAACTTGACCTCATCAGCCTGTTCCGCCGGCTCATTCCCCGACACGGGCGCCTGCGCGGATTGCTCTTCAGCCATTCTGTCCTCCATCACGCCACTCCACCGGACCCATGCTGACAATAAACGTTCCACCCACGGTGTGGGCCCCTGCTCTCGATATCTTGGGATTCATTTGCGCGGATTCAAGGCGACGCTCAACAGGCGCGCGCTCATATCCACCAGGGGAATCACGCGCTCATAGGCCATGCGTGTAGGGCCGATAATGCCCAGCACCCCCACCACCTCGTCGCCCACACTATATGGCGCGGTCACCACACTGCACTCATCCAGTACCCGGTAACCGGACTCCTCGCCAATGAATATCTGCACACCGTCGGCGGCAATACACTTGTCCAGCAGGTGCAGAATATCGCCCCGCTGATTGAAAGCTTCGAACAGACGTCGCAGTTTTTCCACATCCGACAGCTCGGCCCACTCCATGAGATTGGTTTCGCCCGCCATGACGTAGCTGCGCCCACCTTCCGCACCGTGTGTATCAAATACTCTTTCCGCCATGGTGATGGCGGCCAACATCAGATTATTCATGCTCTCGCGGGTATGCCGCAGCTCGTTAAGGAGCTCGCTGCGCACCGCGTGAATATCCTTGCCGGCGAAATGACTGTTCAGATAATTGCTGATCTGCTGCAGTGTGGATGCATCGTAGCTGCGGTCCAGATTGAGGATGCGGTTCTGCACCTCACCTTCGTTCACCACCAGGATGGCAAGTACCCGCTGCTCCGACAGCGGCAGAAATTCGATGTGTCTCCAGGCGATGTGTTCCCGGCGTGGCAACGTCACCACTCCGGTCATGTGGGTGATGACGGACAACATGCTGGTGGCGGAAGCGAGCAATGCCTGGGGATTGGGATCCCCGATATCCAGTTGCTGCCGGATCCGGTGTATTTCCTGCTGCGCAAGCGGCCGGACGGTCAAGAGCGTGTCCACGAAGAAGCGATAACCTTTCACAGTGGGCACGCGGCCGGCGGAGGTATGCGGTGCAACAATGAAACCCAGCTCCTCCAGATCCGCCATCACATTGCGGATGCTGGCGGGGCTGAGATCCAGACCGGAATCCCGCGACAGGGTGCGGGATCCCACCGGCTCCCCATCGCGGATATAGCGCTCCACCAGCGCCTTGAGCAAGTGCTGGGCGCGTTCGCTGAGACCCGCCTCCGTCATGCCTGTAGTCATGTCTGTGTGGTATTACCAAATCTTGTCGGTTACGCTTGGCACTCACATTAAGCGAGTGCCAAAAGGAAAGCTAGCCACCCCGGCGGAAGACCGGCAAAAACTGGGCGGCCATTTGGCGCTCCCTGATGCCCATGCTAACGTTGCCAGCCATATGCCAGCCCGTTTTTCCACCCTCGCCGTCCTCGGCCGCGAAGGCGACCCCGAGATTGCCCCCACGATTGTGGCCCTGCTTGAGCTGCTGCGCGCGGAAAATGTCCAGGTGCTGGTGGACTCCGCCCTTGCTCCCCTGCTCCCGAAAGGCATGCCCGTACAGCCTGCGTCCCATGCCCAGCTCAGCGCCCAGGCTGACCTCGCCATCGTAATCGGTGGCGACGGCACCCTGCTCAAGGCAGCCCATGCGTTTACCGACCGCCCGGTACCCCTGGTGGGCGTCAACCTGGGACGCTTGGGTTTTCTCACGGACATCTCGCCGGATGCCATGCGTGATGACATTCGCGCTATTCTGCAGGGCGAATGTCAGGAAGAACAACGGCTGCTGGTGGATGCCCGGGTGGTACACGGCACCGACGTCACCCCCTGCATGCCGGCTCTCAACGATATCGTCATACAAAAAGCGGATGGCGGCAGACTGATCGAATTCGAGACCCATGCGGACGGCCGTTTCGTGTGTGCACATCGCGCCGACGGCATTATCATCGCCACGCCCACCGGTTCCACCGCTTACGCCCTGTCAGGCGGCGGCTCCATTCTGCATCCGGAGGTGGATGCCATCCTTCTGGTACCCATCTGTCCTCACGCGCTCGGGGACAGACCCATTGTGGTGAAGGGCGACAGCAAAATCGAGATCGTGATCAACAACACCCACGGCGGCCATGCCCAGGTGACCAGCGATGGCCAGCATACCCGCCCGCTGGACGCGGGTGACCGGGTGCTTGCGCAGCGCTCCGCCCACAGCGTCACCTTCATCCATCCCCGCGGTCACGACTACTACAGGATCCTGCGCACCAAACTTCATTGGGGACGCGCCCACCATCACTCCCGCAAGGACTGAAACCCGGCATGCTGACGCATATCGCCATCCGCGATTTCGCCATTATTGATTCCCTGGAACTTGATCTCGCGAGGGGCATGAGCGTACTCACGGGAGAAACCGGCGCCGGCAAATCCATTTTGGTGGATGCGCTCGGGCTGATACTGGGCGACCGCGCTGATGTCGAGGTGATCCGTCACGGCGCAGAGCGCAGCGAAATCACCGCGGAATTTGACCTGCATGACCTGCAACCGGCGGAGGCGTGGCTCACGCAGCAGGAACTCGCCAGCGGCGGCGAATGCATTCTGCGGCGTATCATCGGCCGCGACGGCCGTTCCCGAGGACAGGTCAACGGCCGCAGTGTGCCGTTGCAGATGCTTAAAGAACTGGGCGAGCAGCTGGTGGACATCCACGGCCAGCATGAACACCAGTCGCTGCTCAGACCGGCAGCGCAGATGTCGCTGCTGGATGGCTACGCAAATCATGGTGCCCTGCTCAACCGCACCGCCCAACTCTACGCTGACTGGAAAACCGCCCATGAGCGCCTCACGGCATTGCGCACGGCAGCAACCGATCGCGATGCCCGCATGGAATTCCTGCGCCACCAAGTCAATGAACTGGAGGCCCTGGCTCTGCAGCCCGGTGAAATCACCCAGCTGGATGAGGAACACCGGCGATTGGCACATGGCAGCAAACTTCTCGAAGGAACCCAGGCGGCCCTGGATGGCCTGTATGAAAATGAAGAGGCTTGCGCCTATCAGATACTGCACCAGGCGCTGGATACCCTCGGCACCCTGAGCGCATTGGATTCGCGACTTAAGGAAATGCGTGATGCTCTGGCCGGCGCAGAAGCGCAGCTTGTGGAAGCCAGCGAGCTGCTGCGGCGTTACGTCAACCAGGCCGACATGGACCCGCAACGCCTGGAATGGGTGGAAGCCCGCTTGGGCGGCATCCACGACCTGGCACGCAAGCATCGTGCCGAACCTGAAACCTTGCCTGAACTGCTGGATAAACTGCGCACTGAACTGCACGCAGTGGAAACCGCTGAAATCACCCTGCAGGAGCTGGAACAGGAGCTGATCCGGTTGCGTGACGGCTACAGCGGCACGGCGGCGCAACTGAGCAGGCAGCGCACCCGGGTCGCGGCGGAGCTGGGCAGCAAGGTCAGTGAGGTCATGCACGAGCTGGGCATGCCGGGCGGTCGTTTTGCCATACACGTGAACAGCGATCCGCAACGCTTTACCGTCCACGGCATGGACCAGGTGGAATTCCAGGTCAGCGCCAACAAGGGCCTGCCTTTGAAACCGCTGGCTAAAGTGGCTTCCGGCGGCGAACTCTCGCGCATCGCTCTCGCCATCCAGGTCATCGCCGCACAGGCCGGCGCCATTCCGTCCCTGATCTTCGACGAGGTGGATGCCGGCATCGGCGGCGGTGTGGCGGAAATCGTCGGCCGCCGGTTGCGCGCTCTCGGAGAAAAGCGCCAAGTGCTGTGCATAACGCATCTGCCGCAAGTGGCCTCACAGGCGCATCATCACTTCCGTGTCGTGAAGGAAACCCGCGCCAATGTCACGCTCACGCATATCGAAGCCCTGGAGAGGAAAGCCCAGGTAGAAGAGCTGGCGCGCATGCTGGGCGGCGTGGAAATCACCGAGACCACGCGCAAACACGCCCGCGAGATGATTGCGCACGCCGGTCAGCAGACCTGAATTACTTATGCAGTGACTTGCGGCAATGCGCACAGATGCCGTAAATATACAGTGAGTGGTCAGTGATCTCGTAACCTTTGGCGGAAGCGATCTGGTTCTGGCGTTTTTCGATTTCGCCATCCACAAATTCATCCACCCGTCCGCACTTCACGCACAAAATATGGTCGTGATGATCACCCTGGTTGAGCTCGAATACCGAGTGCCCGCCCTCGAAATGATGTCGCGTCACCAAGTCGGCCGCCTCGAACTGGGTCAGTACCCGGTACACGGTGGCCAAGCCGATGTCCTCGCCTGAGTCCAGCAACGCCCTGTACATGTCTTCGGCGCTCATGTGGCGCGGATTGCTGCGCTCGAGGATCTCCAGGATCTTGACGCGCGGCAGAGTTACCTTGAGACCGGCATTGCGAAGTTCCTGGTTTTCCACATTTGATTTTTCGGACATGAACTTCCTGGAGGGACAACAGTCGGGTATTATCACCCCCCCGTCAAGCAACGCAACCCGGCCCAGCTGTCATGCGCTTACTCCGTCACACCTTACTCCTGCTCGTGCCATTGGCACTGGGCGCCTGTGTCTATCGCCCGGACATCAAGCAGGGCAATTTCCTCAAGCCAGCGATGATCGCCCAAGTGAAGCCCGGCATGACTGAGGCACAGGTGACTTTTGTGCTGGGGCCGCCCATGGTGCAGGACCCGTTTCATCCTGATCGCTGGGATTACGTGTACTACAACGTCCCCAGCAGCCTCAGCAGCGACACGCGCACCCGCGAACGGCATGTAGTGGTGTTTTTCAAGGATGGCAAGGTAGTCAGCATCGAACAACGACCGATCGCAAAACGCGCGGGTGGCTGAAACGGCGGTTTCAACCCCGGCCCATGGTCTTGCCCCGGGCGGCCAGCTCGCGTCGCGCTTCCTTGGGATCCCGGACCAGCGGCCGGTAGATTTCCAGCCGGTCGCCATCATCGAGCCCGTCATCCAGCTTTACCACGCGGCCGAAGATTCCCACTTTGTCATGTGCCAGGCGGATCTCCGGAAATTTCTGCAGCAGACCGGAACGTTCAATCGCCGTGCGCACGCTAGCACCCGCAGCCAGTTCCATTGCAATCACATGCTGAGTATCAGGCAATGCATAGACCACTTCTATGCGCAGTATTTCAGCGCCTGCCATACAGACTCACCGCGCGCCGCGTGAAGGCATCTACCAGCGAATTGCAGATCTCATGAAACACCGGGCCTGCCATCAGATCCAGCAAAGAACCGGAAAATTCAAATTCCATATCGAGTGAAACCTTCGACCCTTCCACACCCAGATTCTCGAAACGCCAATGTCCCTGCAGGTGCCGGAAGGGACCATCCTCCAGCGCGATCACGATGCTGTGTCCCGCCTGCAGATGATTGCATGTGGTGAAGGTCTTGTGGAAACCGCCGAACGCCAGTTCCAGACTGGCGCGCATCTCCCCACCGGTGTGCGTGAGAATGCGCGCGCTGCGGCACCAGGGCAGGAATTCCGGGTATTTCTCCACGTCGTTTACCAGCGCGTACATTTGCTGCGCCGTGTACGGTACCAGTGCGCTCTTGTTCACCGTGCGCATGCGGGTCTCCTGGCAGACTGTATAGCGGTTGATGGCTGACACCGGGCCGCGATTTTGGGCCAATCGTCGCGCCGACACAACGCCGGGAATCCGCCAGCCGCAGGCTATAATGTCCCATGACCAAAAAAAACGACGCTGCCCCATCCGCGCATGCCGGCATTGCACTCAACAAGCGTGCGCGGCATGACTATTTCATCGAGGAACGGCTGGAAGCGGGGTTGTCCCTGCAAGGCTGGGAAGTGAAAAGCCTGCGGGCTTCCAAGGCGCAGATTACCGAAAGTTACGCGGTTATCAAGAACGGCGAAGCCTGGCTGCTGGGTGCGCATGTCACACCACTTAACACGGCCTCCACCCACGTCCATGCGGATCCCACCCGCACCCGCAAATTGCTGCTGCAGCGCGCGGAGCTGGACCGTCTCATCGGCGCGGTGGAACGCAAAGGCTACACCATCGTGCCGCTGGCGCTCTACTGGAAAAAAGGCCGTGCCAAGCTGGAAATCGGCTTGGCCAAGGGCAAGAAACTCCACGACAAGCGTGCCACCGAGAAGGAACGCGACTGGCAACGGCAGAAGGAACGGGTGCTGCGCCACCGTTAAGATCGTGCTGCGTACCGTGAAATAGCCAGCCGGCCTCTCCGCGGCAAATGGCACCGGCGGCTCATCAGGAAACTGAAACCTCCCGCGTTCTCCTTCAGGTGTAGAATAGCGCTATGACCGACGGGGGCGACTTGGTTTCGACGTGGGTCGCGAAACCCGAAGTGCATGCCGAGGTGCAAGGTTCCTCGTTAAACCGCTTGTAACAACGCTAGTTGCGAACGATAGTAACTACGCCCTAGCCGCCTAATCCCGGCTAGCCGTTGACTGGAGCCGTGCTTGTGCGTCCAGCGCCCTTCCGGGGCATTCAACGGTCGTGTCTCACAAGATCGCGGTGCGGTGCGTCCGGCGTCAATCCGCTAAACCAAACCGGGCCCGCCGTCTGTTTTCCCTGCCCGTCGGGTAGCAGGCGGTTAAATCAAAGACGTGTGCTACGCATGTAGATCTGAGGGTGGAGCACTTGCGGACGCGGGTTCGATTCCCGCCGCCTCCACCAACTTAAAAAGGCTGCCGTCAGGCAGCCTTTTTTACATTACGGGAATCGGACCCGCGTAGGGGGTAAGATTCCAATGCTCACGGATGTGCAGGTGCTGCGCAGGCCATGGATGGCCGAGAGCAGCCCGCCGCCTCCACCATTTCAAAATCCCTAAGAATCCCATACTGTCCCAATAGCCCGTATATATCACGCATTTACGGGCTTTTCTTTGTCCCACACGGTACAAAGAAATCCCCTAGACATCCCGAAAAAATAGGGATAGCTTTTGGGGTGACCACCACTTTGTAATTTCGGTGACCATAGCGGCTCTCTACCGTGTCAGCGGAATCCGACTACTCTCCCTGCGCCCATTCCAGATAGGCGAGACGGGGGCAATACTGATATTCATTGACCATCCGGGCTGGCAACAGTGGCATGTCCGCAGCCAACTCTGGGAACGGAAGAGGAAGTTCCACCTGAATTTCCACGGCCATGTGCGCCCCCGACCCTTCGAGGCAAGCCCAAGATTAAGGAAACTATAGTCAATATTCAGGAATCCGGAATAGCGGGGCCGTTCAGCGCTTGCGCCAATTCTCCACGGGCAAACCGCTGACGCGACGAAACTCCCGCTCGTTGGATGTGACGAGCACAAGCCCGCGTGCCAGTGCACACCCCGCAATTAACGCATCATAAGCACCGATTGGGCGACCCCGCTTTTGTAACGAAGCGCGCAAAGTCGCCGCCGCGCGGGCATCTTCCGGACCATAAGGCAATATCGAGACCGCCTGGAACAGGGCATGCATGACAGGAGCAAGCTTGCGCGCCCTGGCGGAATTGAGCGCGAGACCGAACTCGATTTCCATCAAGCTGACGCTCGACACACCGATGCGGGCGGGGGACATTGTTTTGACGTGCGTCAGGGTATGGGCATCGCCGCGCGCAAAGTCGCTCAACACGCAAGTATCGAGCAGGTACTTCAAGCGAATGGATCCCCGTGAGGGGCTTTAAGCCCGCGTCGCGTATCTTCAAAAGGGGGCATATCGGAGATACCATTAAAATCAAGCACGACATCCGGCCAATCGGCCCTGATGTCCTGATCCAGCAGGCGGGCAAGCGCCTCGCGGATGAGCGCATTCCGCGACACGCGCCGCGCCTTCGCCAGCCGTTCCAGGCGCGCTGTCGCCTGCTTGTCAATGTACACGTTAAAGTTCATGGCCGGTTTCTCCATATAACTGCTCGATATGTTATATCAGGGAATACCATCCCAGGCAAGCATCTACGCGACCCTTCACGCCACGGGTTCAAACAAACCCAAACCGAAATGGCAGCCGAAGCCGAGTGCAATGGGACCGGGAACAGGTTCAGCAAAAGTCAGGCGCCAGAAGCTTCCATGCCGATCCGGCTGATTCCAGCCGCGTTTGCTGCGAAAGCGGCGAAAGGACAGGCCATGGATGGCCGTAAGCGGCCCCCCCACCCCACCATTAACTCAGCATTAAATGCGGTTCACATCCGGTTACTCCCTGCGTCACAGAGTAAACTCATCTCAAGGCAGGTGCGTTTATGAATACGATGCAAGCGAAAATCTTCCATAAAGTGCGTGCGCCGGTGGCGCTGGCGATACTGGCGCTGGGCATGGCAGGCTGCGCCTCGGTACCGAACCAGCCCGGCGCATACCAGCCACAGGCGTATTACAGTGGCAGTGCGTATTACGGATATGGCTGGGGTGGCGGCTACTCACCCTGGGGCTACGGATACGGGTGGGGACCGGGCCTGGGCCTAGGGTACTATGCGCCCATTGAGGGTGCCCAGTCCGCCGCCGGCGCGCCGCCCCCCCCGCCGCCACCGGGTGGCGGCATGCCACCTCCTCCGCCGGGCGGCGGCGCCCCACCACCCCCCCCGCCACCGAGACCTCCTCCCTCCATGTTCGGTCCCATGCACCCAGGCGTCATGTCTCCGTGCCCGCATGGCAGGAACCAATCCTGCCCGTGAAGTCTGCGCAACACGTCTGCCGCCGCGGGGTGCGCAGACGGGCTGCCGGGCCGGCGCAATCATCTCGTCCGTTATGGGGCCTGGCCGCGTGGTTGGCGGCCGTCAGGTTACCGGGATTCCACGTCCACGCATCGGAAACGCATTGCGCGTATCTTAATGAGGATGCGATCCGTGCGTTTCGCCGCCGGTATGCGCTATACCTGATCACCGGCGTTCTGCTCATCATGTAACTGGATCGTGGCACAATGCCCCGTCTGCATGTTGCGACATATCAGATGACCTCCCCGTGAGGCCGTCCAGAGTGTGTCGCCCGTCAGAGAAAGACTCGATGCCAGGGATGGCGCAAGCATGGCAGGAAGCACATGGATCCGCCCTGATTTCAGATCCAGCCAGCGCACAACGGCATCTTCCGTGCTGGTAAAATATAGCCGTCCGGAAGGCGCATCCAGCGCCAGATCCACCGGTTGCCAGTACCCCTTGCCGGAAGCGGCGCGCGCCAATGTCGTTACACGGCGTAAATTGAGATCCACGAGCCGCAAAGCGGCTGCGCCCGAATCGGCGACATACAGGCAGTACTCGTGCACCGCTACCGCCACTGGCGCAATAAATGCCGCCTCCAGCAAATCAGCGTCAATACGCTCGGCACGCCCGCATCCCGCACAGCGTCCGATGGCGGTCTTGGTCAGCACCCATATCTGACGCCAACCTGCCATGGCTATATAGATGGTTTCACCATCGCGGGCCACATCCAGCGGAGTGTGCAACCCCATGGCTTGCGGCATCTGTGAATAGAATTCACGCACTCCCGCCGCCGCTCCATATCCGGCCAGCGTGGTGACCCTGCCTGACGCCAGGTGTAGGGAACGGATGGCATGGTTGGCAATGTCCGCTATGTACAATCTCTCATCATCCGCCGCCAGTCCGCCCGGTTGCCTGAATGCAGCGCTGGCAGAATCACCATCCATCAGACCGGGGTGGCCACAACCGAAATACCGCAGAACACGTCCGGCATGAGTCATTTCGATGATTTTGTGCGCCCGTCTGTCGCTCAGATAAAGTCGTCCCCGCCCGGCAACAATTCTGACCGCCGGTATAGGTGCATCATGGGCAAGATGTTCCTGTTTCATCAGAAAATCCAACCGCCCCGAATTCCTGGTTTAGCTGCGCTCGTTTGCCCAAATCTGTACACCGCGTGTTACTGAACCGACGGCGTACTTCCAATGCCCTATAGCGACCACCGGCCATACACCGATAATCGAATTGCATACAAAGATTTCCCTGGCCTGCATGAGTTCTGCCAATGACAAAGAGGCGATGCGTGTCTGCAAGCCATCCTGTTCGGCGCGTTCCAGGATATAGCGGCGCAGTACACCCGCCACGCCGGCGAGACGCAGGCTGGGTGTCGCCAGGACTCCATGGGAGAGCCAGGCAAACACATTGGTCATGGTGCCGCCGATCACGGACCCCTCGTTATCCAGCATGAGGCCTTCCTGGATATTGTCCTGCTCGCCCCATTCGCACTGCGCCAGCACCTGCTCAAGCCGGTTGAGATGTTTCAGGCCCGCCAGCCGGCGGTTATGTCCAAGGTGAGTATCGCAGATACGCACGCGGATGCCGCGATCTTCCCACCCGGAAAAATACGTTGGCCACGCGTGGCGTGACAGTATGCGGGTCGCCTGCGCATGGGGTGAAGGCCGGTACCCCCGGTCGCCGCTGCCGCGGGTAAGTATCAGCTTGAGGACGCCCCGCGCCTGACCTTCAGCGGCGCTCTGCAGTTCCCTCCTCAGCAACTTTACCGGTACCTGCGGAATAAAAAGTTTTTCGCAGCCGTCGGCAAGGTTCTGCAGATGATATTCCTCAAGCAAAATGCGGCCATCCTTGACCGCCATAACCTCGAACAAACCATCGCCATACTGCAGCCCGCGGTCAAACACATCAACCACAACACTGACTATACCGTTAACCCAGCATTTCGTGATTTCCTGCGGCTTATTGGCTGCTTGTGACATACGAAAAGAATTCGCCTCTACTGATTGGCCTGTCAAGACAGTCTGCCAAACCCACACCTTACCTGGCCGCTTTCCGCACGAGTTCCGAAGGATGACTCATCACCAGCCGTGCAAGCGCGGCATCCCGGGTGACGCTCGGTGGAAATGACTTGAGCGTTGCTATTATCTCCAGATTCTGGACGATATCCGCCGGCTGATTAAAAGCACAAGTCAGCAGGGAATCAATAGCAGTCACTACACCCCTTTTTCGTATGGCAAAAATGACCCGCATGCGCACGTCATCCACCGGATGACGCAGCGCAAGGATCAGTCGTTGATCGAATGAAGCAAATACCTTGAATTGACTGATATTTTCCCCGCATCCCGGACACACTTCCACCTGCCGTTCAAGCTGCATGAAACAGTAGGGACAGAATTCAATTTGCATCTTTATTAATCCGTCCGCAAGCAATTACTCGGACCGCTCGCCGACAAAAATACAGAGAACACCTGACTGTCTCCTCCAAAACCCAAGGAAAGTCTGATTTATTCTGCGCTTCCCGCGATACAGGGACGTGCCGCCATTTTCAAGCGTTTGCGCACTTGAAAAATGCAGAAAACCACGATTTTATTTCAAGGTCTTCGACTCTGAAAAATCCAAGGAATAGGTTTTGCAGCGGTTCTTCAAAGATCGCAAGGAATGGTCTCATGGGATCCGGGACTCCAACCCCCGAAAACCAGGGGCTGCTTGTGGACTGTACCTGATGGGTAACGAGCTTCTCAACATTACTCTGAACTCAAAATACAGGGTATGGTAAAAGGCGGAATTTGTGCTAGATTTACCCTAGAACTGCGAACTGCTCATGCAGCACAACGCAGGCGCGCGGGAATAACCGTTAACCCCGGTTATTTCTCGCGCGGGTGATGGAGTTCACCTCGCCGCTCGTGGAGCTGATGACTCCTACCGAAAGCAGACAAGCCTTGGCGGCTTGCCATACTGGACGTAGAACTCAGAACTCTGCGGGGTACTGTGACGGTGAACTGCGGCCATACCAATAACGACACGCTGTCTTCTCCTTCCTCGTTTCGATCGTGTTGCGACAGACACTACGCTGGGCGTCCAACACCCTGCGTAGCGCCTCACGCGTACATTCCACCGTCACTACCAGCTTTACCCCCTTGGAGATGCCGCCATGTGGCAGAGCATCCTGTTTAACCTCATTCAGGTGGCGGTGGTGGTGGGCCTTGCGCCACTCGTCGAGGGCGTGCTGCATCGCATGGAGGAAAACGTGCAATCCAAGCGCGGACCCAATATTTTCCAGGTGTACCGCGACTTGTGGAAGCTGCTGCAGAAAGACGAGATCGTGTCGGAGGAAAGCTCGTGGATCTTCCGCGTGGCACCCTATGTGGCCTTCGTCATGCCCATATTCGTAACGCTGCTCATCCCGGTGCTCACCCGCTATCCCCTGTTCTTCGCCTTCATGGGTGACATGCTGGCGGCGGGTTTCCTGCTGGCCCTTGGTGGCTTTTTCATGGCGCTGGCAGCGGTGGATGCGGCCAATCCCTACGGCGCCATGGGAGCCAGCCGTACCCGTATGGTGGGCTTTCTTGCCGAGCCGGTGTTCATGATGGTGTTCTTCACCGTATCGTTCACGGCAGGCTCCACCATTCCCTATATCGTACAAACGAGCTGGACCGCCGTCCCGGGTGGCTTCTTCGAGCCAGTGCATATTCTGGTCATACTGGCGTTCCTCATGCTGATCCTTGCCGACGAGTCGCGTATCCCGGTGGACAACCCCTCCGGCCAGTTCGAGCTGGCCATGATCGGAAAATCCAAGTACCTGGAATATTCCGGGCGTGGCGCAGCACTCATCAAGTGGGCCGGTTGCATGAAATTTATGGTGCTCACCTGCGTATTGTGCAACGTGCTAGTCACCCCCTGGGGCCTGGCCGCGGAGCACACCCTTGTTGCGGTGCTGCTGGCCATCCCGCTGGTGCTGTTCAAGACCCTGATTTTCCTCCTGGTACTGGTGGTCATCGAATCCTCGCTGGCGAAGCTACGCCTGTTCCGCATCAGTGAATTCCTGAGCGCGGCCTTCGTGATATGCCTGCTGGCGATGGTGACGCGGCTCATGGGAAGTTGAAGCACGCCATGATCAGCCTGTTCACCGAACCCCTGGATGCCTTTTGCGGTGGTTTCTTCCTGCTCACTGCCATCGGCATCGTCAGTACCCGCCAGATGCTGGCCTGCCTGCGCCTGTTCATGATACAGGCGCTGTTGCTGGTAGCGGCCGCCTTGCTTATTGGCGTCAAACTCTCCTCCGGTGACTTGGTGGCTGTTGCAGTCATCACCTTTGTCACCAAGGTCGTCGCTATCCCCTGGGTACTCAAGCTCAGCCTTGGTAGCGAGATCTACGCTCAGCGCGAGATAGATCAGGTGCTCAATATCCCACTTGCCCTGCTCATCTCCGCCGCGCTGGTCCTGTTCAGCTACTTCGTAGCCACGCCCATGGTAACCGCCGTGGGTCAGCCATTCACCAACATCAACCTGCCCATCGGGCTGGCGGGCCTTGTGCTTGGCGCCTTCACCGTGACGGTGCGCCGGGAAGCCATGGCCCAGCTCATAGGTTTGCTCGTCATGGAAAACGGCGTGTTCTTCGCCAGTATCTCCATAGTGCCGCACCTGCCGGTGATCGCGGAAATCTCTGCAGCCATTGATGTACCGGTGATGTCTCTGATAATCGGTTTGCTGATACGGCGCATTCACAAGCGTACCGGTTCCACGGTGGTGAGCGAACTCGCTACCCTGCGGGAGGACTGAAACGATGCTCGCCGCCGTACTCATCCTCCCGCTTCTCGCCGCGTTGCTGGTGCTGTTGCCTATCGGCCACCGCGGCCGCTGGCCGGCGCTGGTCACGGTGCTGACCAATGCCATTTTATTGGCTCTCGCGCTCGCCATCGTCGCGCACGTGTCACACGCGGGGGCACTGCATGAATGGAACCAGAGTCTCAGCATCGATGCCTTCGGCGCGCTGCTGTTGTTGCTGGTGACCTTTCTGGGCTTCACCACTGCCATCTTCTCCTGGGGCTATATCGTCGAACGCCGTATTGGCGCAACTCGCACCGGCAAGGTACGTCTGTATTACACGCTCTACCATCTGTTCATCCTGTCCATGGTAGCGGTGCCGGTAATCTCTCACGTGGCGCTGGTGTGGATTGCGGTGGAAATGACCACGCTCATGTCGGCATTCCTGGTGGCCTATGAGGACACACCCGCATCGCTGGAAGCGGCCTGGAAATACGTGGTACTCACCAGCATGGGCGCTATCCTGGGTCTGCTCGGCATATTGATCCTTTACTGGGGCACGCGCGTCGCCGGTGACGTACCGTTCACCTGGGCAGGGCTCGTGACCGGTGCACCGCACATGCCGAAGACTTTGCTGTGGACCGGCTTCCTGCTGATACTGGTGGGCTTTGGCACCAAGGTCGGCCTGGTGCCGCTGCATACCTGGCTGCCGGACGCCCACAGTCAGGCGCCATCGCCAGTGTGTGCGCTGCTTTCGGGTGTCGAGACCAGTACTGCGCTGTTCGTCATCCTGCGTCTGTTTCCGGTGCTGCAGGCGGCGCCATTGGTGGCGGATCCACGGCCGTGGTTCATTGCCATCGGCCTCGTCTCCGTCGGCGCGGCGGCGTTCCTGCTGCTGCATATCCGCGACTACAAGCGCATGTTCGCGTTTTCCACCGTGGAGCACATGGGCATTATCATGGTGGCGGTGGGTCTCGGGGGCATGCCGGCACACCTTGCCGCCATGTACCAGCTCACCGCCCACGCACTGACCAAGTCATTCTGCTTTTTTGCCGCCGGCACCACGCTGGTGGCCACCGGCACGCAGGAGGTGGGTGCCGTGCATGGATTGATCCACCGCGCACCGCTCGCCGGTACGGCCCTGTTCCTGGGAGGGCTTGCCATCGCCGGCGCACCGCCTTTCGTGGTGTTCATCAGCGAATTTTCCATCTTCCGTGCCGGGCTGGCTGATGGCCAGTATCTGAGCATCGCCTTGCTCGCGCTGTTCGTGGCGGTGGCGTTCTGCGCCCTCACCTTCCACATCAACCGCATCGTATTCGGCCGCGCGGAGGACGTACCTGCCCATGCGATACCCAGACCATGTCTTGCGGCACTCGTGATTGCGGCAATTCCCATGCTCATCCTCGGCCTCTATCTCCCCGGGCCACTCGCCGCACTGTTCCGGGCGGCGGCGGCGACTCTGGGACATTGACGGAGCATGGTCGTGGCCGCTGTCATGCAACGCCCCTCCGCCGCCTGGCAGGAATTGCACCGCATCTGCCCCGCACGCTGGCCGGAGGTGAGCGTGCGCACCGACCATACCATGCACATCGCGCACCTCATGGTCACGCCCACCACCATTCGTCCGGTCTGTCTGTGGCTATTCGGCGAGGCGGAGTATCACTTCGCCACGCTGGTGACAGAGGAACTTGATGACACCTGGCATCTGACCTACGTGTTTTACGATCCGGCATGCCATGGCTGGGCCTACGTGGAACTACAGCAGCCGCTTGCACAAACTTCAGTGATGTCCATCGGCGATACCATACATGCCGCCGACTGGCACGAGCGCGAGGCGGAGGATCTGTTTGGTCTGCGCTTCGAGGGCCATCCCAAGCTCGGTGAATTCGTACTGCACGAGAACTGGCCAGAGGGCGTGAATCCCATGCGCAAGCAGTTCGATGCGCACGCACCGTTTGCATACCACCAGCAGAAAACCGTGTGGCAGCCGCCCACCATCGTGGAAGCACCCGGTGCCTTCATCATGCCCATCGGCCCCGTGTATTCCGACTTCGCGGAATCTGCCCACTTCGTGATCGAGACTACGGGTGAGGACATGCTGCGCGTATTGCCGCGCTTCTTTTACAAATACCGCGGCGTGGAAAAGATTGCCGAGGGGAAAACCGCTGACCATGCATTGCTGCTCGCCGAACGCCTCTCCGGCAGCAGCGCCTTTGCCCACGGCTTCGCATTCTGCCGCGCCATGGAGAGCCTCTGCGAAACCGAGGTGCCGCCACGCGCGCGGGTACTGCGGAGCGCATTTGCGGAGCTGGAACGCCTGCGCCATCACGTGTCAGTCATCACCGGCATCTGCGCATCCACCGGTCTTGCGGTGGCGCAAGCCCAGGGTGCAATCATTGAGGAGGATTTCCTGCGTCTGACCGCGCAGGTCTGCGGCCACCGCTACCTGTTCGGTGTGCTCAAACCCGGGGGCCTCACTCTTGCCCCCGACGAGCAGCGTCTCGGCCTGTTGCGCGAACGCGTGCACGCCCTCCATACGCGCCTTGAAGAGTTGCACACCGGTCTGCGCTACTCCAGCAGCTTCCTCGACCGCCTGGAGGACGTGGGCCTGATCCGCGCCGAGGTGGTGAAGGCATTCGGTCTTGTGGGGCCAGTGGCGCGCGCCTCGGGGAGTACAGCGGATCTGCGCAAGCTGTTCCGCTACGGCGCCTACGAGCAGGTGAATTTTGAGGTGCCGACAGAAACGCAGGGCGATGGTTACGCGCGCCTGCGCATACTGTTTCGGGAAGCGGCCCAGTCGATGGCAATCATTGAGCGGCTCCTGGACGACGTACCCCATGGACCGGTCTCCGCAGAGGTCATACCGCGGGCGGGCGCGGCGTTGGGTTTCGTGGAAGCCCCGCTCGGTGCCACTTTCCACTGGCTGCGGCTCGATGCAGCGGGACGGGTGCAGCGCTATCGGGTGTCCACCCCATCCTTCCGCAATTGGCACGCGTTCCGTGTGGCGGTGGAGCATTTCTCCTTCCAGGACTTCCCCATCGTGCTTGCCACTTTCGGCCTGTCCAACGCCGAGTGCGATCGCTAGCGGGAGGACACGCATGTTTAACTGGTTCTACACAGGTCTAAAAACCGGTATCCGCACCACGCCCTACCCCGCAAAAACGGATGCGGCACCCGGCGTCTCGCCGGGCCGCCCACGCGCCACACGGTTCGATGCGCAGGTGGCAACGGTCCTGGCAATGCGCTGCCCCACGGGCGCCCTCGTCAGACACCAGCGCGGTGTGGATGTGGACTACCGCCATTGCGTGCATTGCTCGCGCTGCCGGCGCGACACCGGCAGCGCGGTAATGGACTGGTCACAGGACTACGATTGGGGTGCACTCGGCGCACAAGCTGAGCGTGCGGGACACCGTTTCAGGGACATCTTCGGCCATTCACTGCATATCCGCTTCCTGGACGCGGGCGCCTGCGGCGCCTGCATGAGTGAGGCGCGCCAGCTCAATAATCCGTATTACAACATTCACAGGCTGGGATTTTTCATCACCCCCACGCCGCGTGACGCGGACATCCTGCTGGTGGCCGGCCCGGTAACCGATGCCATGCGCATACCGCTGCAAAAGACCTACGCGGCCATGCCCGAACCCAAACGCGTCGTGGCCATGGGTGTCTGCGCGCTGTCGGGCGGGGTGTTTGGCCCGAGCTTTATCTCAGCCGGCGGTGTGGCGCAGGTGATTCCCGTGGATGTGCTGGTGCCGGGTTGTCCGCCGCCGCCGCTCGCCATCCTGCACGGCCTGCTGCTGGCGGTGGAACGCACCATGCCTTCCCTGCTGACGATGCGCGTAGCGGAGACAGAAACATGAATGCCGTTGCGTGGTTGCACGTATTCCTCATACTCGGCGCACTTAACGTGGCGGCTGCGGTATTCCTGAACGGTGCCACACAACGCCGGACCTTTATCCTGCTCGCCCTGCTGGAATCCACGGCGCTGCTCATGACGGGCGTTGCGACTTTTCTCACCGACACAGCCACATTGCAACCGCTTTGGCAGTTCCCATCCCTGGGCAGGATGCAATTGCGGCTCATGCCGTTCTCTGCACTGTTCCTGATGGTGACGGCGGTGGTATTCGCCGCCAGCCTGCCGTTTGCCGCGCACGACAGCGCGCAGTACGCGCGTGCCGCCAGCCGCCGCCTGTTCCTGGTGTTGTACCAGCTCTTGTATCTCAGCATGGTGGTGGTGTTTAGCGCCGATGATGTGCTTTCCTTCCTGATTGCCTGGGAGATCATGTCGCTGCTGGTGTATGGCCTGGTGTTATTCGAGCACAGCCGCCCCGCAAGCCAGCGTGCCGCCTATCTGACCTTGGCATTAAGCGAGCTGGGCTCGGTGGCGGCGATTATTGGATTGCTGCTTTTTGCGGCGCTCACCGGCCACCTGGATTTCGCGGGATTGCGCGCCGGCAGCGGTGTCCTCAGCGAGGGTGCGCGCTGGGTGATTTTCCTGCTCACGTTCTACGGCTTCGGCGTCAAGGCGGGCATTGTGCCTGTGAACCTGTGGCTGCCGGACGCACACGCCGCCGCGCCACGCAGCGTCTCGCCGGTACTGTCCGGGGCCACGCTTAATCTGGGCATCTACGCCATCATGCTGGTAAACATGGAACTGCTGCCAACGAATCAGACTGCTTTCGGTCTTGTTGCACTCATCACCGGCAGCGTAAGCGCGCTTATCGGCATCCTGTACGCCACCACACAAAATGATATGAAACGCGCGCTGGCACACAGCTCCATCGAGAACATGGGTATCGTCATCGCCGCCTTCGGCGCGAGCCTGGTATTCGCAAGCCTTAATCACCCCGTGCTCGCCGGCATGGCGCTCATCGTGGCGCTTTACCACATGATTAACCACTCCGTGTACAAGACCCTGTTGTTTATTGGCGCGGGTGCGGTGGATGCGGGCACTGGTACACACGAAATGAATCGCCTGGGCGGACTCATCCGCCGCATGCCCTGGACCACGCTGTTCTTCCTCGGCGGCATCATGGCCATCTGCGCCTTGCCGCCGTTCAACGGTTTCGTGAGCGAATGGCTGACCCTGCAAACCATGCTGCGCGCGGCGGAACTCACCTCCGTGGCCGTCAGGGTCGGCTTTGCCCTGTCCGGTGCGCTGCTCGCGCTTACCGCCGGCCTCGCCATCACGTGTTTCGTGATGCTGTTCGCCATGAGCTTCCTGGGTATGGCCCGCTCCAAAGCGGCCTCTCAGGCCGGCGAAGCGCCGCACGCGGCCCGCATTCCCATGGCGGCACTGGCGACCCTCTGCCTCGCACTCGGCGTGCTGCCGACTTATGTGATACCCGCTCTGGATGAAGTGACGGCACCGCTGGTGCACGCCCATGCCGTGGATAGCCTGGTGCCCGCCTTTTTCGGCGCGAATGCCGCGCACCCACATGGACTGCCAGTGGGCTTCATCCAGCAGTTCCATGCCATCGGAGCGCAGGTGGGGCAGACCCTGCTGCCCGGCCGTGGACTCGTGGTGCTGCACCCCGGCGGCACGCGCAATCCGGTGGTATTCGCCATGTCCACAGGCTATACACTGCCGGTGCTGGCCGTGCTGTTCCTGATCGTGTACGTCGTCTTCCGCGGCTTGACCAGCGGCCGGCAACTGCAGCGACGATCCGTGTGGGCGGGCGGCATCCGGCATTTCTCGCCGCGCACCACCTACACGGCAACGGGCTTCTCGGCGCCGGTACGGGTATTGTTCCATACCATCCTGCGTCCCATCGTCAGCGACGACGCCACGGAAACCGTCGGAGAACACTTCCGTACTGTCATCCGGCGCGAGACCACGGAGTTCCACATCGTGGACCGACTGACCTTACGACCGGTGACACACACGGTACTGTGGATCGCGGCACTGCTGCGCCGCATGCACCGCGGTCGTGTTAACACCTATGCAGCTTACGTGCTGGCCAGTCTGTTGGTGGTGCTGGTGGTGGGGTTGTGGCCCGGCTGAAGCGTGTAGCAACCGACCCAGGATAGTGTCGCGCCGGGCACACCGGCTCAGCGTCTGCCCAGCATCTTCTGCAAATCTGCGCGCAGGGCTTTGACAGCCTGCAATAAGGCGGCGTAGGCATGCTCATCCAGTGCACCGTAACCACGCAACTTGGACGCGGTGAGTTCCTGGAATTCCACGTCCGCGAACTCGAGGTGTGTATGCACGCTCCACTTGGCGGATACCTCGGTATCCGGACGCGGCAGATTCAGCGCTGCAAACGTCTTCAGCAACGCCTGACGTATCTCAGCAAGGAAGCTCCGCAACTGCTCGCATTCGGTTTGTGACAGATCCGCCACTGGCTGCATCAGTGCCGCGGGTTTCCCCTCCACCAGAGCCTCGATGCTGTCCAGATGCCTGCTGACCTCCGCGAATACGGCCATGACATAGCGCTGCTGGCTGGCGTTCAGCCCGCTCATGCGCGCGCAGGGCCGTGGTTGATGGTGGCAAGCAAGGGCAGAGCGGCAAGCTGCAGCATGACCGCCACCGCAACCAGCCAGCCGGGTCCGAGTGCGTACAGGGCTCCCATCATCACGCTGCCCACAAACCACGATACACCGAACACCGTGTCAAACAATCCGTAGGCGGTTCCACGTCTCGCTTCCGGCGTCAGCGTGGCGACCCCGGCACGCACCGTACTCTCCTGCACACCCAGGGCCGCACCCCACAAGCCCGAGCCAATCCATATCCACACAGGATGCACCGCCAGAAACAGCAGCGGCAACGTCGGCAAGGTAAGCAAAGGCAGCGCGTACAGCACCTTCAATCCATAGCGATCGAAAAACCGCCCCACCACCAGCGCGGCCACGGCGTCCGTCGCCATGGCCACGGCGAACAGCACCGGAATGAGCGGCGGGGACAGGCGATGGGTGATTTGCAGATGAAAGGCCACGAGAATGAAATGGGAGAAGCCGAGGATGGTGACTACCGAAAACGCCAGGTAACGGTAGTAACGCGCGTCAAACTTCGCCCGCGCGTGTCCTTTCTCCACCGGCGCCGCATCCGGCTGGATGCCGCGCGCGCGCCGGAGAAAAAACAGCGCCAATAACGCCGGCACGATCAACACGGCAAAACCCAGGCGGTAGCCTGAAAAGGCAACCGCTGCGGCCACCACCAGCGGGCCGGCTACCGCACCCAGTTGGTCAAGAAACTCATGCAGGCCGAAGGCGTAGCCGTGGCCCAGTTCGCGTCCCGCGCGTGACAGAAGAGCGTCCTTGGCGGGATTGCGGATGCCCTTGCCGATGCGTTCCAGAAATACCAGCACGCCCGCTAACCACGGCACGGTGGCCAAGGCCAGCGCCGGCACCGCCAGCATGTTCAGTGTGTAACCCACACCCATTACCCGCCAATGACCGCGATGACGGTCCACGAAGCGTCCCGAAGCCAGGCGCACCGCATAGCCCAGAAATTCACCGAGACCCGCCACCATGCCGACAAAAATCGGCCCTGCACCGAGCACCGCCAGATAGGAGCCGACGATGCTGCGGCCGCCCTCATAAGTAAAGTCGGCGAACAGGCTGACGATGCCGATGCTGATGACAAAGCGCAACGCACCGCCGCGCGCGGTGTTGTGATGCATGCCAGAAGCTACTCGCTCAGCCATCAGGACCCCGCCGATTGTCATAGCCAGTACAGACAAAAATACATGGAGCGATACATTTCACGGGCGATACCGCAGCTTGTGGAGAGCAGCGGCCAGAACCCCAAAGTGAAATACAGAGACCCGGCATCTCATCACCACATACAGCACCAGGTGTCACAAATAAAATCCGCGTCATGCCGACAGATGGCAGGTTACCGGCCAGGAAATCACATGCCCTGAAGGGATCATGCCGTCAAGTGATTGCAATGCCGAGCGTACCATGGGCCCCTCGTCGAAGAACTCCACCACCAGAGGCAGTTTCTGCGTGAGGCGCAGGAGATCCGCAGAGTGCACCGTGCCCTTGGCGCCAAAACCGGCGATACCCCGAAATACAGTCACGCCGTGCACGCAGTGCCGATCATGCAAGACCTCCATGATCTCGTCCAGCAAATTATGCTTTTTGCCCTGGTCAGCCTCGCTGAGATAAATGCGCACCAGGAGCATTTCCTTGTCCATTGTCCTTCACCTCATAAGTTACGCGCTATATAGGCACCGAGCAGCGCCGCAAACAAGCCAAGAAAGACGGAAAGCAGCAGATAAATGATGGCGTAGCTTGTTTCGCCATCCTCCAGCAGGAGCAAACTCTCCATGGCGAAGGTGGAAAAAGTAGAACCTATCTCAAAATCGTTTTAGCAGGATGAGAATGGCCGCCAGCTGGACGAAGCCCAGGAAGTTTGCGGAGTAGTATTCCCAGCGCACTAGGAGTCGACGTTGCCATTGCAGCCACGCAAAG
>JAKAXB010000025.1 GCA_021816765.1 Natronospirales bacterium
ACAACAATACGCTTTATCTGGCGGCGTGGGTTCTCTGGTGAGCGCCGGGGTGTCAGACGCAGGACGTGCCGGTACGCGGTATCTTTCGTCATAGCAAGGGCGCAAAGATTGATGAGGCTATCGCATCGCACCTCCTGAGTCCGGCGGCGCGACTATTACCCGGGGAAATGTATGGCTGCCAATGTCATCGATAAGTTGCATCACGAACATGCCAACATGCGGCGCATACTGATCCTGGTGCGTCTGCAGCTCGATCTATTGGAACGGCAGGGCATGCCGGACTTCGTGCTGCTGACCAATGCCCTTTACTATATGCGCAAGTTTCCCAGTATTGTGCATCATCCCAAGGAGGATTTTATTTTCGGGAAACTGCTTGCTGCCGACGCGTCAGTCAAGCAAGAGGTGGATCGGATGCGCCGGCAACATGAGGAGATTTATGTGCTTGAAGACCGGCTCATCAATCTCGTGCTTGAAGTACAGGCCGGCAAGCGGGAGTTGTGTTCAAGACTACTGGAGCTTGGAAGGCTGTACCTGAAAACCCAGGCTGAGCATGTGGAGACTGAGGAGAGGGTGCTGTTTCCACGGGCGCTCAGAGTCCTCAAACAGAAGGATTGGAAAGAAGTACGCAATAAGTCTTCAAGTATTGAAGACCCCCTGTTTGGTAAACAAGTGACTGAACGCTACCGCTATCTTTACGATTATCTGCTGCATGAAGCGGCAGATCAGGGCTTGCCATTATCCGGCACAAGCCAGGACCCCGAATCCAGTTCCGCCAAGATCAGTTTCTCCAGATAGTCACAATACCGGTCCAGATGATTCCTGCCCACCACGTCTTTAAGCAGCCAGGGATTCATCAGGGTGTGACGCAGCAGGAACAAGCTGTCCGCCTGTATCTCCTGATCTTCAACCAGCGTAACGAACGTGCCTGGATCGATGCCGAGAGCGGCAAACACCCGCGAGAGATCTTCCGCACCGAGCATGTCGCGGCCTACGCTGGTGCGCGAGCTGAAGAATTCCCGCAATTGCACCGGTTGCGTGCGGTCAATACCGAGGTGGGCATAGAGCCGCTGCCCGAAGCGATTCAGCGCCGCCAATGAACGGTTACCCTGCGGATTGATCGCGAGGCATAGCAGGTTGGTATCCGGCTCGAACGGCACCATGAGTCGGGCGCGGCCTGCAAGACGTTGCGCCAGTTGCGGCAGGCGGTCATGGAAATATTCGCTGGCACGGATGGTGTGACGTTGCAGCCGGCCGAGATGCGCACGGTCCAGGGGCAGTACCCTGTGGGTGACCCAGGCAGCCGCTGCCGCGGCACCCGGCTTCGACCCTTCCAGGATGAACTGGCCGAGATGTGCATACTGATTGGCCGGCGAAATCTCGTCGGCCTGATTGAACACATACGGCGCCTTCTCGCCGAGAAAATCCGTGATGCGGCTGTCCCGCCACACGATGCCGCCGATGCCGTAAGGCAGGTAGCCGAGCTTGTGTGGATCCACGGTGACAGAATCAGCCTGTTTCAGGGCGGCGAAACTCGCGTACACGGGAGCGGAGGGGAAATATCTGAAGCCGGCGCGTACTGCTTCGTGGGACGCCAAACTGCCGTCGGCTTCACGGAAGATGCTGGCGAGATAGCCGCCCCAGGCGGCATCCACGTGCAACGCAAATTCCAGTCCACGCGTCCGGAAGCGCTCGCGCAGCGCCACGATGTCATGCAGAGGATCAATAGTTCCGAATTCGGTGGTACCGAGTACGGCGATAACCGCGAGCACGGGGATCTTTTTGCGGACGCACTCCTCAAGGCGCTGTGTCAACGCCGCCACCGACAGCCGCATGTGACTGTCCACTGGTATCGGCAGCAACTGTCCGGCGCCCAGGCCCAGTACCCGGGCCGCCTTACGCCAGGAATAATGGGCTGTCACCGGCGCGAGCACCACCATCTCGGCGCAAGCCGGATGACACTCCGCAAAGGCCACGAGACCGGTAGTCTCGACGCGCGCTTCCGCAAGTGCCTGCCGAAAGGCATGCACTTCGGCGGGGGTGGCCTGTACCCGCAGGGCGGCTGCGAGACGTTGTGGCAGCGCCAGGATTTCAGCCAGCGGGAGATTGAGCAGGGCCCAGTCGTCCAGTTCCTGCAACAGTTGCCCGCCGGGCATATTGAGCGGCAGCGGCTGGCGCGTGCTGAGCAACGCGTCCTTGAGAGCCAGCGGATAACAGCGCAGCGCGCGCAGGTTGACCAGGCTCTCGTAGTTGGCCAGCGTGCCGCCGGAGGTGAGATGCCCCCAGGCACAGGGAGTACTTCCGGGATCGGTGTTGAAGCCGAGCATGCGGGCCAGTTGTGCGGCCACCTGCAGCTCGAGATCGAGTGTAACGGGCGCGGCTTCCGGGGAGACATTGTTGGGGTTGTAGAGGGTGGTGATGAGCTGTGCCAACAGTCCCGGCAGCAGCGTATCCGACACCATATGGCCCAGGTAACGGGGATTGAAGAATGGCACCGAGCGCTTGAGGGCCGCAGTGAGCGTATTGAGCTCCGTGCGCATGCGGTCCACAAAATCCATATAACCTGATTCGTGCATGGCCAGCATCGGTATCGGCGGCGGATCCTCGGGGTGGAAGTTGCGCCGCCAGTACACATGGTCACGCAGCAGTTCAAGCAACACGCGCTCAAACACCTCGCTGTTTTCACCGCTGGAGCCGAGGAAGCAGGGATTCAGGAACCCCGGATCGTCATCGCCGTCTTGCGTCGCGTTGGGATGAATGCTTTTTTGGGACACGCCGGTCTTTCCCGTTGAGCATGAATTGACCGGCATGGTGCCGGGTTGGAGTCCCGCCCGCTATGATGTAGATCAAGTGCCACCGGCAGTTCCTCAAAGGGATACAGCAGAGAGGCAGTTAACCGCGCGTCGTGAAGGGCCGGCTTCAGCGGCCGGTCCCGGCCACGCTGGCTACATCGGCGCATGTGACGTTTGGCCGCCGGCGCGGGGGCCGTCAACCTTGTAACGCCGACTGGCGGGTGTCGGCAGAGAGCCCGGTAACCGCCGGAGCGCGAACCGGGTCCGATGGACGCGCAGGACAGCAAGTTCCGGGAAGATATTGCCTGGGGCACGTTTAGCAGAACGCGGAAGAAGGGTTTTCCTGCCTTGTTTCCACGTCGCGAGTCCGGCGCGCTTCCCGCGTGACCCCTGCCTTGCTGGAAGTCCGGCTTGTGGATCCCTGCGCGGGCGTCCGGGGGGCTTGTGCCCCGCACTTGGACCCGCTCCCGATGCATCAAGCTCCGGCGAGCTTGATGCACGAGCGGGACATCCCTGTCCCGTCTGCCAGGCTGCTTTTGCAGCAGCCTGGCAGGCAAAAAACCCGCAATCACCTGCAACGCCGCTACGGCTCCCTTGTCAAAAAAGCCGGTAAGATGAAAACCTGAGCCGCTGTGGGTGCTATTTCAAAGGCGAGTAACCGATTTTCCAAGAGGAGAACTTCATGCTGCGTATCCCATTTTGCGTTGTTTCGCGCTTGCTTGCGGCAGGGATGTTGATAGCGGTATTGGCGGGCGTACCCGTTTTCGGGGCCACCTCGCTTGCCCCCCTGTACTCCCAGCTTCATTGGCGGCAGGTGGGGCCGTTCCGCGGCGGCTGGTCCACCATGGTGGCGGGCATTCCCAGCGAGCCCGACGTGTTTTATTTCGGCGGTGCCGATGGCGGGGTGTGGAAAACCATCGACGCCGGTCTTACCTGGCAGCCGCTGTTTCAGCAGCAGGGTTCCATATCCATCGGCGCGCTGGCCATTGCGCCCTCCAATCCGAACATCCTCTATGCTGGCACCGGGCAGGTGGCGCCACGCTACGACATCGTGGGCGGTGACGGTATGTACCGCTCCGATGACGCCGGCAAAACCTGGACGCACATCGGGCTCAAGGACAGCCGTCATATCGGCCGCATCTGGGTGGATCCGCATAACCCGAACATTGTGCTGGTGGCGGCGCTCGGCCATCTTTACGGTCCCAATGCCGAACGCGGGGTATTCCGCACCACCGATGGTGGCAAGCACTGGCTGAAAGAGCTGTACGTTTCCGACGATACCGGCGCGGTGGATCTGGCCGCCGATGACGCCCATCCCAACGTGATCTTTGCCGCCATGTGGGAGGCGCGCGCCTGGCCGTGGCTGGCTTATTACCTGCCGCTGGCCGGTACCGGCAGCGGCATCTGGAAATCCACCGATGAAGGCAAAACCTGGACGCACCTCACCGGTCATGGTCTGCCTGCGGGGCCGCTGGGGCGCATAGGCCTCGCGGTGGCGCCGGGCACCAATGATCAGCGCGTGTACGCCATCATCCAGTCGCCGAAACAAGCGGACAGCGGGCTGTACCGTTCCGACGACGGCGGGGCCCGCTGGAAAAAGATGGGCGGCAACCACCTTGCCAACTGGTATTTTGACCGCATTACCGTGGATCCGAAAAATCCCGACATCCTTTACGTCATGAACCGCTCGGTGGCGCGCTCCACCGACGGCGGCAGGACCTTCACCTGGTTCAAAGGCGCACCGGGCGGTGATGATTACCACTTCATGTGGATCAATCCCGACAATGACCATTACATGATCCTTGCCAGCGATCAGGGTACAACTGTCAGCGTGGATGGTGGCAAAACCTGGTCCAGCTGGTACAACCAGCCTACCGGCCAGTTTTATCATGTGGTCACGGATAACCGCTTTCCCTACCGTATCTACAGCGGCCAGCAGGACAGCGGCACGGTGGAGACCCAAAGCCGCAGTGATTTCGGCGAGATCACTTCCCGCGACTGGCATCCGGTGGGCGGCGACGAGCGCAGCTTTGTGATTCCCGATAACGGCGACCCCAATATTGTGTACGTGGGGGGCCTCGGCGGCCACGTATCGCGCTTCGATGCCCGCACGGGGCTGGTGCAGGACATTTCCGCCTGGCCGGTATCGAGTTACGGCAGGCGACCCACCACGGTGAAATACCGTTACTCCTGGTTCTATCCGCTGGTGGCGCAGCCGCACGTGGCGCACACGCTGTATCTCGGTTCCCAGGTGCTGTTCAAAACCACCGATGAAGGCATGCACTGGAACATCATCAGTCCCGATCTGAGCGGTACAGATGCATGGCACGCAGCCCACTGCGAGAGCGATAACATCACGCTGGAGGAAGCCAAAGCCTGCGGTTATGGCGTGATCTTCAGCATCGCACCGTCGCCGCTCAAAAAAAATGAAATCTGGATCGGCACTGATGACGGCCTGATTCAATTGACCCGTGATGGCGGCAGACACTGGCAGAACGTGACACCACAGGGCCTGCCGCTATGGGGCCGTGTCAACAGTGTGGATGCGTCGGCCACAGATCCCGCCACGGCCTATGCAGCGGTGGATGCGCATCGCCTGGATAACCGCAGTGCCTATATTTACCGCACCCATGATTACGGCCGCAGTTGGACGCGGATTACCGCCGGCATCCCGGCAGGGCAGTACGTGTACGTGGTGCGCCAGGATCCCGAGCAGCCCCGTCTGCTATATGCCGGCACCAACGCAGGCGTGTACGTGTCTTTCAATGACGGCGGTGACTGGCAGCCGTTGCAGTTGAACCTGCCCACTGCGCGGGTGCGGGATATGACTGTGCATGGCAACGACCTGGTGATTGCCACCCAGGGACGGGGTCTGTGGGTGCTGGATGACGTGAGTTCCCTGCGACAGGCAAGTGCCGCGATTCTCGATTCAACGGCATACCTGTTCAGGCCGGCAAGAGCGGTGCGTGTGCGCAACAATGACAACAAGGACACACCGCTGCCGCCCGAAATTCCCGCTGCCCGGAATCCGCCTGCCGGCGCGGTGCTTGATTACTGGCTCGGCAGGAACACCCGCGGCCCCGTAATGCTGGCTATCTATGATGCCAAGGGTGTGCTGGTACGTGAATATGCGAGCGATGCCATGACGCCGACACTCAATACACAGCGGTATTTCGCCAGCGGCTGGCTGTCGCCGGCAAAGCCGCTGGCGGCAACACCCGGTGCGCACCGTTTTGTCTGGGATCTGCGCTATCCGCGGCCGCGGGCCATTCGCTACCACTACTCCATCGCGGCCATCTACGGTGAGGGCACACCCGTGACCCCGCGAGGTCCGATGGTGCTGCCGGGAAATTACACGGTCAAGCTGACGGTGGATGGACACAGCTACAGTGAACCTCTCAGCGTGAAACTGGATCCGCGCGTCAAAGCCGTACCCGGAGCGCTGGAGAAGCAACTGGATCTGGCCATGCAGATCGGCAAGGCCATGGATGCCACCGCCCTCGGCTATCAGAGTCTCGGCCGGCTGCATCAGGAATTACGGGTGCTTGAACACCAGCTCACCGGCAAGGCGGCCCGGCAGAGCCTGTTATCGGCCATCACCGGCCTGGACAAGAAAGTGGTGCAACTGCGCAGCAAGGCCGGACCCCATCAAAACCTGGCTACCATCAATGGCGAGCTCACGTCGCTGGCCATGCAAGTCAATGACGGCGACCGCGCGCCGCCGGCATCTTATTACCAGGCCTTCCGGCTCTATGCGCATTACGCCGGAGTGGCGCTGGCTGAGTGGCAACGGCTTCAAGCCAACGAGCTTCCCGCGCTGAACGGGCAACTCATGCGGCAGGGTTTGACGCCGATCAAGTTATAGCCTGCCTTGGGCGGTGACGGTACAAAAGCAAACGCCCGGTGAGAACCGGGCGTTTGCATGGGTTAGGAACGAAACCCGGGAATTTTAATTTGTGCCCACCACCTTCTTGAGACACACCAGGATTTCATCGCTCATCTTGAGCAATGCACCCATGGTTGTGGGTGGCTGCATGACGTTCGGGCAACCGGCCTTTTTGGCGTAGGGTTGGAATGCCGGTGAGGCGACCAGATTGCGCGCCTGATCCAGCCAGCTCTCCTGCAGGGAAAGGGCATTGCGATAGTTGGTATCCGCAACACGTATCTGCCCAGGCGCAACCTGAATATCATGGTTGTACTTGACAGCGCGTGCGTTGAGATCATCCTGCTGCTTGTTCAGCTTTGGTAACGCCGTATTCACCGCGGCAATGTCCGTGTTGATCTTCGCATTCATTGCCTTGCAGGACTTATATTGCGTCTGGTTGAGCTGCTTGCCTTCGCAAGTTGATTTGTAGTTGGCGGTTTCCGTTTTCACATCCGCCACCTGCTGTTTGTACGCAGCAATGGCGCTCTGCAGTTGTTGTTGTTGCGCGGTTATCTTTTTACCCTGACCCGCCAGTGAATTGTTATTTTGAGTAGCGGCATCCAGTGCGGCCTTGGTTGACTTCACCTTGTTTTGGATGCTTTCGCCATGGTTGATCAGATTGATGACCGACTCGGCACCCCAGGCAGCGGTGAGCGCGCCGGCCAGGCCGAGTAGGAGAGAAATCGAGATGAAACGCAATGTAGTCTTCATGAGAACCTCTTTGTATTGAGTCGAGCGGCTAATTGTAGGGGCATATTTCGTTATCACCAAGTGGCAGCCCACCGCGCGCCTTGGTTCCCCGGGGCCGGAAGACCCCAGACAAGCCGGAAAGGCTGCAGAGGCGGTTTCCGGCTGCCTGCCATGATGGGGGGAATGGCACGATGCCCGCGCGCCCCATGGACGCCAGCCTTGTATGGCAGCCAGCCTGACCGGGCCACCAGCCCTCCCACATGCAGCTGGGTGTCGAGCGTGGTGCGCTCGCAACGCCCGGGGGCCGCCCGGCCCGGATAATGGGTCTGCCAGCGGCAAGCAGTTACCCGGCCATGCCGTGGACACGCCCCCGGGATGGCATGGCGGTGATGCATGCCTCAACCGGGCTGCAAGTGATGCAGGAAACGGTGCCGTAGCCGTGCAGACTCCAGGATATCAATAGGGGGTAAAACTCCGCTGCCTTGAATAGTGGCGGCGCAGCCGCTCAAAGAATCGCGGCGTAGTCGTCCTGAATCTGCGCCAGATCGAGTTTGTTGAGGAAATTGGAATAGCACATCCACGCGGTGATGCCGTTCAGGTCTGCGAGCTGCGGCGGCAGAAAGCGCGGCGGTACGATGATGCCCTCGTCCACAAACTGCGCCAGCGTGCGCACATCCTCCAGGGTGGTCTTGCCGCAAAACAGGAGTGGGATGCGATTCAGCATGCCTTTGCGTACCGCCAGGCGGACATAGTTGTAGATCATGATAAAGCCCTTGTTGTAGGACAGGTCTTTGGTGAAGGGCTGGCCGGTGGGCGTGCTGCCGCGGAAAATGCGTGAAGCATTGGCGAAACTTTCTTCCTCGCCGAGGTTCTGCTCCAGAAAGAAGCGGTATACATCGAGGAAATTCCCGCCCTGTTCGGCGGTGTGCACCGCACGAATGCGGTTTGCAAGCCGTTTGAGGCGGCTCGGATAGGACGCAAAGGTGATGATCTCCATGAGGATCGCCAGCCCCTCCTGGGTGATGGTGGAGGAAGGCGGGCCTTTGCTCAGGAATGTACATACGGGTTGGGTACCGCCATTGAGGGTGGTACCGAGATGCACCCAGCCCTCGTGCACCTCCAGTACGCGCAGATCGCGGTCGTTGAATTTCGCGTCCTTGCGGATCTTGATGTAGTCAGCACCGGCGGCCGCATCCGCCAGGATGCCGTCCGAGAGGATCACGCGCATGGTGCCCTCAGATTCCCTGAAAGCCTGATTGATGCGCTTCTGCAGTATTTTGACTGCATCCTCGCCAGAGATGGTTTTTTCCGCGGGCTTCAACAATTCGCTTTGGGCGATGTTGGCAATGGCGTCACCCAGCAACTTGCCCAGATCGGCCAGCGTGGGGCCACCTTCGTGGAAGGCATCGCCGGCGGAACCATAGAGTTCCCGGGAGATAACGGCGAATTCCGGCGTACCGCGTGCTTCCAGCATACGCACCACTTGGATGTATTCCCGGCACATGCGCCGCATGATGGTGCCCAGCGGGTTGTACTGGCCGAGCTTGCAGGCGATGTCGCGTTCGATCATCTGGAACTCGTGGCACTTACCGGCGGCGTCGAAACCCAGCGGACGGCTCTCATAATAGGCGTGGTCAATTTTCGGCAGTTCGCGGGCGGCGTTCCTGAAGAACTCTTCCTGGATACCGTTATCCCACTTGATGTGGTCGAGGATACGAATGGGTTTCTGCGCCACGACGATGCGGTCCGAGAGCGTACGCAGCGTCTGCTTGTAGGCGGTGGTGTTTTCAGGAGCTTCCATTGCGTCTGGGTCGGACAGTGCTGACGCCTGGCTCACGCATCAGCCAGCGCCGATACGTGCAAGTTTACGGACTTCCTGCATGGCGACCGACAGGCTCGGGAAATCGGCAATGTTCGCAGTTTTCATTTCGCCCAGTAGCCGCTGCACATGCTGGATGCGCGAGGCGTGTTCGGAGAGCCAGGCATTCAGATGTTGCATGGTGGCACGCGCATCGTCGGTTTTGGCAAGCGCCTGGGCCGTGAGTCGACGTTGCTGGGTATAAAGGTCCTCACGCAGCGTGGCACGTGCTACCGCCTGCCAATGACCCTCGACGGCGAGCGTCTCGATCTGGCCGCGCAGCCAGTCGATATCCAGTTCCTTGCCGATGTGGAAGTAGATGCGCGCCACCGCGTCCACCGGCAGTTTGGTCTCCCGGGCCACGTCCACCATATCCAGCGCGGCGTACAGAGGCGACAGTGCGGCGATGCGCTGGGTGAGCGTTTCCGGTACGCCCACATCGCGGTATTGCTGCATCATGCTGTGGTAGGTTTGCAGCTGGCTTTCGCTCAGCACCGCGGCCATGTGCGTGATGAGGATCTCGATCCCCGGACGATACAATGGCACCGTGGCGGCGATGTCGAGCCGGCCGGGCAGATGGTCCAGCAGCCAGCGGGTGGCGTGCTTCAATAAACGCGATGCCTGTACCGCCATGGATAGCTGCACGTTGGCCGGAACCTGGTTATCCAGAGCCTCAATCGCCGACCAGATGCTCACCATGTCGAAACTCTCGCGGGCGATGGTGTAAGCGCGTGCCACTGCCGAGGCATCCGCGCCGCTTTCTTCCTGCGTGCGGTGCGCGAACGTGGGACCCATGCGGTTCACCATGCTGTTGGTGATGGCCGTGGCAATGATCTCGCGACGCAGCCGGTGCCGCGGCATGAACTCGTGGTACTTTTTGCGTAGCGGTGTGGGGAAATAATTTTCCAGTTCGTTGGCCAGATAAGGATCCTCGGCCACATCCGAAGCCAGCAGCGCGTTGTAGATGGCTATCTTGCTGTAGGCCAGCAGCACGGACAGCTCGGGCCGCGTCAGGCCGTGGTTGGCGGTACGGCGCTCCTTGAGTTCTTCATCGGATGGCAGGAACTCAATGGCGCGATTGAGCAGGCCACTGCGTTCCAGCGTACGCATCATGTAGGCGTGCTCGTTGATGCGTGCCCATGCCTGGGATTCGGCGATGGACAGGGCCTGGGCCTGCATGTAGTTGTCGCGCAGCACCAGCGTACCCACCTCATCGGTCATCTCCGCCAACTGTATATTGCGCCGTGCTTCCGTAAGACGCTGCTCGCTGACAGCCATGTTGAGGAGGATCTTGATGTTGACCTCGTGGTCGGAAGTGTCCACGCCCGCCGAGTTATCAATGAAATCGGTATTGAGCCGGCCGCCGTTGAGCGCGTACTCCACACGACCCAGTTGGGTGAAACCCAGGTTGCCGCCTTCGCCCACCACCTTGCAACGCAGGTCGCGGCCATTGACGCGCAGCGCGTCATTGTTGCGGTCGCCCACCTCGTTGTTGCTTTCACGGCTGGATTTTACGTAGGTGCCGATGCCGCCGTTCCAGAACAGGTCCACCGGCGCCTTGAGAATGGCGCGCATCAGTTCCTGGGGTGCGAGCTGATGGGCATCAATGGCAAGCACCTGACGAACCTCAGCGCTGATTTTGATGAGTTTGGCGGAGCGCGGGAACACCCCGCCGCCCGGGGAAATCAACGCCGTGTTGTAGTCCGCCCAGCTGGAGCGCGGCAGGGCGAACAACCGCTCACGCTCCTTGAAGCTTGTTTCCACATCGGGATTCGGATCCAGAAAGATGTGACGGTGGTCAAAGGCGGCGACCAGCCGGATATGACGCGATAACAGCATGCCGTTGCCGAACACGTCACCGGACAGGTCACCGATACCCGCCACGGTGAAATCCGTAGTCTGGGTGTCGGTGCCCATTTCCCGGAAATGACGTTTGACGGATTCCCACGCGCCCTTGGCGGTGATGCCCATTTTCTTGTGATCGTAACCGGCGGAGCCGCCGGAGGCAAAGGCATCGCCCAGCCAGAAGCTGTATTCCCGGGAAATGCCGTTGGCGATATCGGAGAACGTGGCCGTACCCTTGTCCGCGGCCACCACCAGATACGGATCGTCATCATCGTGGCGTACCACCTGCACGGGCGGGACGATCTTGCCGTCACGGATGTTGTCGGTGAGATCCAGCAGTCCGCGCATGAAGGTCTGGTAGCAATACACCACTTCCTGCATGAGTTCCTCACGGTTCTCGCTGCGCGGCGGCTGTTTCACATAGAAGCCACCCTTGGAACCCACCGGCACGATCACCGTGTTCTTCACCTGCTGTGCCTTCATCAGACCCAGAACCTCGGTACGGAAATCCTCGCGCCGGTCGGACCAGCGTATGCCGCCGCGTGCCACCTTGCCGCCGCGCAAATGTACCGCCTCGACGCGCGGCGAATACACCCAGATTTCATACATGGGGCGCGGCAATGGCAATTCCGGCAGCTGGGACGGGTCGAATTTGAATGACAGGTACGCTTTGTATTCCCCCCGTCCGATCGTCTGGAAATAATTCGTGCGCAACGTGGCGCGCACCACATTCAGGAAGCTCCTCAGAATACGATCCTCATCGAGACTGGAGACCGATTCCAGTGCCTTGTCTATTTCCGTCGTGTAACGCGCGGTCAGCGCGTCGCGTTCCTTGGAACCTTTCGGGTCATGACGCGCCTCGAAATATTTCACCAGCAGCGTCGCAATCTGCGGGTTGCCGGTGAGGCTGCGTTCCATGTAGGCCGGACTGAAAGACAGGCTGGTCTGCAGCAGGTACTTGCAGTAGGCGCGTAGCAGCATGGCCTGTCGCCAGTTGAGGCCGGCGGAAAGCACCAGACGGTTGAAGCCGTCGTTCTCAGCCTCGCCGCGCCACACGCGCGCGAACTGTTCCTGGAAGTTTTCCTTGACATCATCCACACCCAGTTCGCCCGAGTGAATCAACTCAAAATCCTGCACCCAGATGATGCTTTCATCCGGCAGCGCCAGTTCGTAGGGACGCTCGCTGATGACCCGCACTCCCATGTTTTCCAGCATCGGCAGCGCGTCAGAAATGGGTATGGGCTGCTCGCGGTGGAAGGTCTTGAAGCGCAGGTATCCACTTGGCGCGCTCTTGGGTTTGTACAGCGTGATGCGCAGACTCTCTTCGCCGTTGAGCGCATCAATCTGCTCGATATCGAAGACCGCCGCTTTGGCCTTGATTTCATCCTGATAGGCAGCGGGGAATTGGCTGCCATAGCGGCCGAACAGCTTGAGACCCCGTTCCTCGCCAAACTTCTCAATCAACGCCTCGCGGAGCTCATCCTGCCAAGAACGCACCGCCCGGGTGATCTCCTGTTCCAGGGCGGTATGGTCGTACTTGGGCAGTTTCCAGGGTGTGGTACGTACGATGATGTGGATGCGCGCCAGCGCCGATTCGGACAGGTGCACATCGTGTTCCACACTTATGCCGTTGAGCGCATTGAACAGAATTTTCTGGATTTTGGCGCGTACCTGGCTGTTGTAGCGGTCCCGCGGCAGGTACACCAGGCAGGAGAAGAAGCGGCCAAAGCTGTCGCGACGGATAAAGAGTTTTACTCGTTGGCGTTCCTGCAGTTGCACCACGCCTATGGTGGCTTCAAACAACTCATCGGTGGTGGCTTGAAACAGTTCGTCGCGGGGGAAGGTTTCCAGGATGTGCAGCAGCGCCTTGAGGTCGTGGCTGTTGGAGGGCAGTTCCGAGCGGCGCATGACTTCCGCCACTTTCTCCCGCAGCACGGGGATCTCGCGCGGGCTGCGACTGTAGGCGGTGGAGGTGAACAGGCCGAGGAAACGCCATTCACCGTTGACATTACCTTCTTTGTCGTAGCGTTTCACACCCACGTAGTCGAGATAGCCCGGGCGATGCACC
Source organism: Natronospirales bacterium (assembly GCA_021816765.1). Classification (GTDB taxonomy): domain Bacteria; phylum Pseudomonadota; class Gammaproteobacteria; order Natronospirales; family REEB76; genus REEB76. Next base: position 13,176 of record JAKAXB010000025.1, read on the forward strand.
GTGGCGACGGAGTTGGCCTTGGTGATGATCATGAATTCCCGGGTATGGGCGCGCTTACGCACATCTTTGGGCAGCACCAGGAAACTGGAAGAGACTTTCGCGTACGTGTCGCGCAGGATGCCGAGTCCGGAGTCGGCGACGATTTTGAGCACATCCTCGCCCTTTTCTTCCACCAGGTCGTATTCGCGAAAGCCCAGGAAAGCAAAATGGTTATTGGCCAGCCACTCGAGGAAACGCTGGCCCTCATTTACTACCGCGTCACCGAGAAAGGCGCGGTACCTGTCCACGGCCGCGCAGACCTCGCCCACCTTGTCGCGCATCGTATGCCAGTCATTCACCGTGGCGCGCACGTCGCGCAGGGCCGACTGCAGCTCATTTGCCAGTTTCTCGAGTAATCCCGTATCGCTCTGATGGTCCACCTCGATATGCATCCAGGATTCCACCAGGCCGGTTTGATGCTGTTCATCGGCGGCGTCCAGGCGTGTGATGACACCCTGTTGATCGCGGGCGAGATACAGGATGGGATGCACGGTGAGATGCACGCCGATACCGTTACGGGTCAGCGTCATGATGGTGGAATCCACCAGGAACGGCATGTCACCGTTCACCATCTCAATGATGGTGTGAGGACCCTTCCAGCCATCCTTCCTGGCATCGGGATTGAATACGCGCACCTTGATCTCGCCGGCGGGTCGTTCCAGGCCGAATTCCCAGTGGCTGCGCGCGGCGCCGTAAAGGTTCTGTGGCGTATGTTCCAACAGATCTTCCTCGGCGATGTCGTCGTAATACTGCCGGACGAACTTTTCAAATATCGGGGAAGTGTCTTGTTTCTTGGCGAGCGTGATGACTTTGTCGAGATGCCTGTTTTTGGGATTGGATTTGTGTTGCGGCATGGCGGCCATGGCCCTGCGGAAGGTGTGAGTTAATTGCGCGTATTTTAACGCTTTTTCATCTGCGCTTGCCTCACCGGAACGGGCGTTGCAAAAGAAACGACAGCCTGAGCTGCCGTTGCATGGAGCACAGATCGTGCCGGAACAGGCTATTGCGCTTTCTGCAGGTCGGCGATGACCGCCGCCAGCCAGCGGCAGGCGGTGCCGCCGGTGATGCAGCGATGGTCGAAGGTGATGGACAGGGGGATGCGTTTGTGCACCTCGATGCCGCCCATGACCGGCATGACATCGTAGCGCAGGCCGCCGGTGCCGAGGATGGCCACCTGTGGAGGTACCACCACCGGGGTGGCATAGCGGCCCGCCATCATGCCGAAGTTGGAGAGCGTGATGGTTGCATCTTTCATGTCCGCCGGTGCGACACTGCGGCTGCGGGTGGCTTCCTTGATGCGGCTGAGATCAGCGCGCAACTGCTGGGGGTTCTTGCGGCCCACGTCGCGCAGCACCGGCACGATGAGTCCATCCGGGGTATCCACCGCCATGGCCAGGTCCACGCGCTCGTGGAGGGTACGCTGCAGTTTCTCGCCGTCATACCAGGCGTTGAGTTCCGGTTCAGCACGGCAGCCGGCGACGATGGCGCGGATGAGGCGCACACTGACGTCCTGGCCCGGCAGCCAGTTGTGGATGTCGGCATCGTCGAACAGCGTGCACTCCATGACCTCATTGCGTGCGCGCGTCATGCTGGCGTGCATGGCACGGCGCGGCCCGCGCAGCGGCTCCGCCACGCCGTACTTGATGGCGGCACGCGGCAGCGGTGCATCCCCGCGCGCGGCCGGTGCTGGTGCACGGGCTGCGGTTGTATCCTCGACGCCGGCAAGACGACGCACGTCATCGGCGGTGACGGTGCCGTTTTTGCCGTTGGCCTCGCAGTTCGTGAGATCCACGCCGAGCTGTTTCGCCAAAATGCGCACCGAAGGCAGGGCCTTCACGTGCACCGGACCTTGGTTTTGTTTCTTGCGGATAATGGCGGTTTCCGCCACCACATCGTTGCCGGTGGGCATGCTGCCCACCACCGTGCCGCTGTCCTCGGCCACCACTTCGCGTTTGGCTTCGATGGGCTGGGGTGCAGCTGGTTTGGCCGGTGCTGCGTCGGCTGCTTCACCGTCAAGATCAAATTCCGCCAGTGGCGCGTGGGTGGGGATGATGTCGCCGGCCTGGCCGTGCAGCTTGAGGATTTTCCCGGCCCACGGCGAGGGCACGTCCACCACCGCCTTGGCGGTTTCCACCGACACGAGCGGTTGATCCACCTTGACCACCTCGCCTTGCTGTACGTGCCAGTTGACGATTTCTGCTTCCTGCAGGCCTTCGCCCAGATCCGGGAGGTTGAATGTCTTCATGGCTTATGCCTCCAACACCTTGCGGATGCCCTGGATGACGCGCTCCATGCCGGGTATGTAGTCGTGTTCCAGCTTGAACAGCGGCATGGGGATGTCATAACCGGTGACGCGCTCGATGGGCGCTTTCAACGAATAGATGGCTTTCTCGGCAACCGTGGCGGCGATTTCCGCACCCACGCCGCAGTTCTTCGGCGCTTCATGGATGATGGCCAGCCGCCCGGTTTTTTCCACTGATTCGAGGATGGTCTCGAAATCAATGGGACTCACGCTGGCGAGATCAATCACTTCGCAGCTCGCGCCTTCTTCGGCGAGCTTCGCCGCAGCTTGCAGGGTCTCGTGAAGCATGGCGCCCCAGGACACCAGCGTCACGTCCTCACCCTCACGCAGCACAAAACAGGTATCCAGCGGCAGCGCCTCACCGTTGTCCTCCACCTCCTGCTTGTTGAGGCGGTACAGACGCGTGGGCTCCAGGAACACCACCGGGTCCGGATCGCGGATGGCGGCGAGCAAGAGGCCGTAGGCGCGTGCGGGCGAGGAAGGCATCAGCGTGCGGATGCCGGGCATGTGGGCGAACAGCGCCTCGTTGCTTTCGGAATGATGCTCCGGCGCGTGGATGCCGCCGCCGGACGGGGCGCGCAATACCATGGGCACGTGCAGGCGGCCGCGGGTGCGGGTGCGCAGCCGTCCCGCGTGGTTGATCATCTGGTCCACAGTGGGGTAGATGAAGCCGGAGAACTGGATTTCCGCCACCGGTTTCATGCCCTGGGCCGCCATGCCGATGGACATGCCGGCGATGAGCGCCTCCGCCAGCGGCGTGTCCATGACGCGCTCCTTGCCGAAGCGCTGTTGCAGGCCGGCGGTGGCCCGGAATACCCCGCCGTTCACGCCCACGTCCTCGCCCAGCACCACCACGGAGGGATCGTGTTCCAGTTCGTAGGCCATCGCCAGGGTGATGGCTTCCACCATCGTCACCTTAGCCATGTTGCCGGCCCTCCTCGGCAGCAGCCTTACGCTGTGCGATCAGGCCCTCCGGCAGGTTGGCAAACATGTGGTCGAACATGGTTTCCACCGGCGGTTTGCCGGAGCCCCGGTAGAGCTCCACTTCCGCATCCACCTGCTGAGTGCATTCCGCCAGCAGTTTGTCTTCCTTCTTCTGATCCCAGGCGCCGATGTCTGTGAGGTACTTGCGGATGCGGATCAGCGGTTCCTTCCTCTTCGCCTCTTCCACTTCTTCCTTGCTGCGGTAGCGGCTGGCGTCGTCGGCGGTGGTGTGATCGCTGATGCGGTAGGTAAGGGCTTCCACCAGCGTCGGCCCCTTGCCGGAACGCGCCTTGTCGAGACTGTATTCCATGATATCGCGCACGGCGATAATGTCGTTGCCGTCCACCTGGATGCCTTCAATGCCGGCGGCGATGGCCTTCTGCGCCAGCGTCTCGCAGGCGGTCTGGGCGGAGAGCGGCACGGAGATGGCCCACTGGTTGTTGGAGACCACGAACACCGCCGGCAGCCGCCAGGCGCCGGCGACATTCAGGGATTCGTAGAAATCACCTTGCGAAGTGCCGCCGTCGCCGATTACGCTCACGGCGGCACGTTTTTCCTTGCGCAGTTTGAAAGCCATGGCCGCGCCGGCGGCGTGATGACATTGGGTGGCGATGGGTACCGCCCAGGCAAAATCGTGTTGGGGGCCGGAGAAGTTGTTGCCGCGCTCGTCGCCGCCCCAAAACAGGAGCACCTCGCGGGGTTTCACGCCGCGCCAGAACTGCGTGCCGTACTCGCGGTACATGGGAAAAAAAACGTCCTCGGGCTTCATGGCGGCACCGATGCCCACATGGGTGGCTTCATGACCGAGACAGGAAGCGTAGGTGCCCAGTTGCCCGGTGCGCTGCAGGGCGATGGCCTTGGTGTCGAACACCCGCACGAACGACATCATGCGGTACATCTTGAGGAGCTCGTCGCGGTTCTCGGCGAACCCCGGGAGTTTCTTTTGGGTGAGCTTGCCTTCGGCATCCAGGTACTGGCTGTACTGGATCTTGAAACTGGCGACGGTCTTCAAATTGCATCCTCCTCGCGTGCGCGTCCCGGAAGCCTCGTTCCGGGCGGCATAAGGTCGGGCTGATTCAGTCGGAATGCGGCCGTTCTGGGCCCCCGCTTGCGGCGGGGTCCGCAATTATACATGACCCCTCGGGGCTTCCGTCTCGAGGTGTCCGCCCGGCCGCGGGTGTCTTCTCGGCTAAAATGCCCGCACACACCTCATGCAAAGGGCAGCCCCATGACCGCCAACAAACGTGAGCTGGAGCAGGGTATCCACACGGACCTCAAGGGCCGGCTGACCTACGCGGGCTATCTGTGTCTCGACCGGCTGCTGTCCGCCCAACAGCCCCTGAGCGCTCCGCCGCACCACGACGAGATGCTGTTCATCATCCAGCACCAGACTTCGGAATTGTGGATCAAGCTGGTGCTGCATGAGCTCGCCGCCGCCATCCGCCACGTGCAACAGGACCAGCTGGAGCCCTGCTTCAAGATTCTCTCGCGCATCAAGCAGATCCAGATGCAGTTGTTCAACCAGTGGGCGGTACTGGAGACCCTGACACCCACTGAGTACGCCGAGTTCCGCGAGGTGCTGGGCACCGCGTCCGGCTTCCAGTCACCCCAGTACCGGGCCATGGAGTTCATGCTGGGCAACAAGGCGACGGAGCTGGTGGAGGTGTTCCGCCACGATGCGGCCGTCCATCGGGAACTGAGCGGGCTGCTGAACCGGCCGAGCCTGTATGACGAATTTCTGCGTTACCTCGCCCGCCGCGGCCTGCCGGTTCCAAAGGAACGCCTGGAGCGGGACTGGTCCCAGCCCTATGAGCGCCATGCCGGAGTCACCGCCGTGTTCAAGACCATCTATGAAAGTACCCGGCAATGGTGGGACGCCTACGAGATGTGCGAGAAGCTGGTGGATGTGGAGGAATACTTCCAGCTCTGGCGCTTCCGTCACATGAAGACCGTGGAGCGCATCATCGGCCACAAGAAAGGCACCGGCGGCTCCTCCGGCGTGAACTTTCTCAAGCAGGCCCTGGAGCTCACCTTCTTCCCGGAGCTGATTGATGTGCGTACGGAGATCGGTATTTCCAGGCAGGGACTTGACCCGCTTTAGGCTGCGTGCGGGCCGGGCGCTATAATGAATTACCGGATCTTCTGGCCACTGGACCGGGCCGCGGATTAAAGGTTTGCAGAGGTGCAGCGATGACCCAAATCTATGACAACCCCATGGGAACCGATGGCTTCGAGTTTGTGGAGTACGCCGCTCCGGACCCGAAGCTCCTGCACACCCTGTTCAGGAACATGGGTTTTACCGCGGTCGCGAGACACCGCAGGAAAAACATCACCCTGTACCGTCAGAACGGCATCAATTTCCTGGTGAACGAGGAACCCGGCGGTTTTGCCGCCGATTTCACCCAAAGACACGGCCCCTGTGCCGTGGGCTTCGCGGTGCGTGTGAAGGATGCCAAGCAGGCTTTCGCCAGGGTGCTGGACAAGGGCGCAAAAAAGATCACCCACAAGCCGGAGACTGCGGCGCTCGATATCCCCATGATCGAGGGCATCGGCGGCAGCATCCTCTACATGGCTGACGGATATGAACAGGGCGACGTGTATGCGAAGGAATACGCGTATCTGCCGGGTGTGGACCGGTATCCCAGGGGGGTCGGGCTCACTTACATAGACCATCTCACCCACAACGTGTACCAGGGCGAGATGAACACCTGGGCGGGTTACTACGAGCGCCTGTTCAATTTCCACGAAATCCGCTATTTCGACATCAAGGGCATAAAGACCGGGTTGTTTTCCCGCGCCATGGCCAGCCCCGACGGCAAGGTGCGCATCCCGCTGAACGAATCCGCCGACGACAAGTCGCAGATCGCCGAATTTCTGCGCCAGTACCACGGCGAGGGCATCCAGCACATCGCGTTGTTTACCGACAACATCTATGACACCGTCGAGGCCATGCAGCGCAACAACGTGGAATTTCTGGACACGCCGGATGCCTACTACGAGATGGTGGATGAGCGCGTGCCGAATCACGGTGAAGACCTGCTGCGCATGCGCAGGAACAGGATATTGATTGACGCCGACCGGGAAAATCCCAGCAAGCAGTTGCTGCAGATATTCACCCAGAACTGCATCGGCCCGATCTTCTTCGAGGTTATCCAGCGCAAGGGCAACGAGGGTTTCGGCGAAGGCAATTTCCGCGCACTGTTCCTGGCCATCGAGCGGGACCAGATGAAGCGCGGCGTTATTTGAACGGTCGGCTGCCCGTGAAACGATCCTGGCCGGCAGTCAAGAGCGTGGCGATGATTCTTTCCGGATCAGTGCCGTACTTCTGGGTGGCCGTACAGCTGCAATGGTGGCCGGTGATATTGCCGGAGGGCATCCTGTTTATTGCGGCCCCGGCGGTTGTGACAGGGTACCTTTTTACACTGTATCAGCAGCTGGTTGTAAAAAACATCGGAGCGCATTCCACATGAATCAGGTTCCGGGATCGGCGCATGGTTTGTTTCGGTTTGCCGGCGGCACGCTGCTGGCGTTTGCGGTTTATGGGGTGACGGTGGCGCTGCTCAACAACGTGGCGCCGGAAGTCACCCGGCTCGGCGTCGCCGTCGGTATCGTGTGGCCGGACCATCCACAAATGACGCACGCGCTGTGGGATTTCGGCGGCTGGCTGTTGCTGCTGCTGATTTCGGGGGCATTGGCAACCGCCGTGCTGGCGCGATTGTGCCACCCGCGGATGCTCTGGTGCGCGCTGTTCATGGCCGCAGTACTGCTGGTCTTCGCCATTCTGCAGCGCTCCGATCTGTACCTCTCCCTCACCGGCGGGCGGGCGGTTACCGCTTGGGACGCCATGATGCGACGCGATCTGCACAGCCCGGTGGGGGACTTCGAGTCGTTCGTGGTTTTCCCGTTCGCGCCGTGGTTGTGTGCCTATGTGTTCACGAAATTTGCAAATCGGCGGGTCGCACGGCAGGCGCCTGAACCGCGTGCGTGAGGGGAAAATGCAGAGGCAGTGCAGCACACGCGGCCGCAACGGCAGGAGCGGGGAATGAACCGGGAGCTGAACACGCTTGAACCCCACATGACACGGGTGGCGGCGCCGGCGCCGGGTTATCGGTCCGGTTTCGGCAATGAACATGCCACCGAGGCGCTGCCGGGCGCGCTGCCGATGGGGCAGAACTCACCGCAGCGCGCGGCCTACGGTCTCTACGCCGAGCAGCTCTCGGGCACGGCATTTACCGCGCCGCGCCACGCCAACCGCCGCAGCTGGCTGTACCGCATCCGTCCCTCCGCGGTACACAAACCCTTCAAGCTGCTGCCGGAAGGCCGTTTTCACAATCGTTTCGACGAACAGCCGGCCACGCCCAATCAGTTGCGCTGGAATCCGTTTCCGTTGCCCCAAAAGCCCACGGACTTTGTGGACGGGCTGTTCACTATCGCGGGCAACGGCAGTGCGGCGACCCAGAGCGGTATCGGCGTCCATATGTATGTTGCCAACCGCTCCATGCAAGGCAGGGTTTTCTACGATGCCGATGGCGAACTGCTGATCGTGCCGCAGCAGGGCCGGCTGCGCCTGGCCACGGAGCTGGGAGTACTCGAAGTTGCACCGCTCGAAATCGCGGTGATCCCCCGGGGCATCCGCTTCCGCGTGGAACTGCTGGAGGAAGCAGCGCGCGGCTATGTGGCCGAGAATTTCGGCGCGCCGCTGCGTCTGCCGGAACTGGGGCCCATCGGTTCCAACAGTCTCGCCAACGCGCGGGATTTCCTCTATCCGGTGGCGGCTTACGAGGATGTGGAGGGCGAGTTTGAACTCATCAACAAATTCCAGGGGCGGCTCTGGTCGGCGGTACTGGATCATTCGCCCCTGGACGTGGTGGCCTGGCACGGCAACCACGCGCCCTGCAAATACAATCTCACCCGTTTCAATACCCTCGGTTCCATCAGTTACGACCACCCGGATCCTTCAATTTTCACGGTGCTGACTTCCCAGAGCGACACGCCCGGCACCGCCAACCTGGATTTCGTGATTTTCCCGCCCCGCTGGCTGGTAGCGGAGCACACCTTCCGTCCGCCCTGGTTCCACCGCAACGTGGCCTCGGAATTCATGGGCCTCATCACCGGCGTGTACGACGCCAAGGAAGGCGGCAAGGGTGGCGGCTTCGTGCCGGGCGGCGCCTCGCTGCACAACTGCATGAGCGGTCACGGCCCGGATGCGGCCAGCTACGAGAAGGCGGTGGTGGCGGATACCAAGCAACCGCAGCACGTCACCGACACCATGGCCTTCATGTTCGAGACCCGCGCCGTGATCCGGCCGACGAAGCAGGCGCTGGAAGCCAAGGAATTACAGGCGGATTACTACCAATGTTGGCTGGGGATCAAGAAACATTTTGATCCATACAAGAAGTAGTGCTGCGTTCTGCGTGCTAGGTGCTGCGTAACAGAGGTGGGGATTCTTTCGCGCAGCACGCAGTACCCAGGACGCAGCACCTAATTAAATGTGCATCGGTCGTCATTATATTTGGAGCAAATCAGAATGAAGTTTGCCAGTTTAAAGAACGGCCGTGACGGCACTTTGATTGTGGTGGACAAGAAATTACAGCATGCGGTCGAGGTGCCGGGCATTGCCGGTAGCTTGCTGAAGGCCGTCGAAAACTGGTCTCTCGTGGAGCGCAAGCTAAAACTTGTCTATGGCTCAATCAACGTCAGTGACTGGGCCGCTGAACGCATTAATAACATGTCGGCAGATATGAAAGTGCAGCAACGGGTGGTGGATGTGGCCGTCTATCAGCAACATATGAAGGAATTATCCGAGACACTGGAAAATGGCAGGGTTACCAATACCTTTGAGTTGAATGTGAGCGAGCTGGCTGCGGCTTTGCCGCGCGCGCCGCAGTTCGTGGACGGCAGCGCCTACCTCGCCCACGTGGAACGGGTGCGCAAGGCCCGCGGCGCCGAGATGCCGGCGAGCTTCAAGACCGATCCGCTGATGTATCAGGCGGTGAGCGACGGATTCCTGGCGCCCACGGAACCCATCCGCATGGCGGACGAAGCCTGGGGTATAGATTTCGAATCCGAAGTGGGTGTGGTGGTGGACGACGTGCCCATGGGCGTAACGTCCGAGGAGGCGGCGAGGCACATCAAGCTGGTGCTGCTCATCAACGACGTTTCCCTGCGCAATCTGATTCCCGACGAGCTGGCCAAGGGCTTCGGCTTCCTGCAGGGTAAGCCTCGTTCGGCCCTCTCACCTGTCGCGGTGACGCCGGACGAGTTGGGTGATGCCTGGCGAGACGGCAAGCTGCACCTGCCGCTCATCACGCATTTGAACAGCAGGCTGTTCGGCGAGCCCGATGCGGGCGTGGACATGCAGTTCAGCTTTGCGCAGCTCATCGCCCATGCGGCCAAAACCCGGCCGCTGGCGGCGGGCAGCATCGTCGGTTCCGGTACCGTCGCCAACCAGGATGAATCCAAAGGCTCGTCCTGTCTCGCCGAGAAGCGTGTGCTGGAGATCATCAAGAACGGCAAGGCCACAACGCAGTTCATGAAGTTCGGCGACCGGGTGCGCATTGAGATGTTCGACAAGAGCGGCGCTTCAATCTTTGGTGCTATTGAGCAGACGGTGGAGAAATACAAGTGAGGAGTAAGGTGTGAGGCGTTAAGAAGGGCAGAATAAGGCAATGGAACTTTATACTTACTTTCGATCTTCAGCCGCCTATCGCGTGCGTATCGCCCTCAATCTGAAAGGCGCGAAGGCGGATTATCGCTACGTACACCTGGTGAAAGACGGCGGACAGCAGCACAAGCCGGGATATCTGGCCGTCAATCCGCAGGGATTGGTGCCGGCGCTGGTGGACCACGGCCAGGTACTGACTCAATCCCTCGCCATAATCGAATATCTGGAAGAAACCCATCCGCAACCGCCGCTGCTGCCGAAAGATCCGCTGGGTCGCGCGCGCGTGCGCGCGCTGGCACAGGTGGTGGCTTGCGATATCCATCCGCTAAACAACAGCCGGCTCCTAAAATACCTGGAGCGCGAGCTGCACGCAGATGAAACCGCCCGCAACACCTGGTACCGGCACTGGGTGGTGGAAGGTTTCACGGCGCTGGAAAAACTCCTCGCGGGCAATTCCCGTACGGGCAAATTCTGCCACGGCGATCAGCCGACACTCGCCGATATCTGTCTGGTGCCGCAGGTGTTCAATGCCAAACGTTTTGAGATTGATCTTGCCCCGTTTCCGGCCATCAGGCGCATCCACGATCATTGCCTGACGCTGAAAGCGTTCACCGACGCAACCCCGGAGAAGCAGGCGGACGCTGGTTAGAAATGAGGCGTCGTAAGGGGTTGGGAGTAAGGAATTAAGAAAAGAATATTAAAGTACCTTGACTCGGAATAAAGCGCTGTCATACTTTTGCACGCCTCACGGTTGCACCGCTCAGCCGCCGGCAGCCGGCACGACCCGTGCAGGGCCGCCTGGTTCTTCCAGAACCTCCACCTTCTGTCCGACCTTGAACAGCACATTGGGGTCCACACCCTGGGTGATGGCCACGGTGCGCCCGTCCTCGAGTCGGACGGTGATGGTGACGCCCTGGGCGGTGCCCGCCGTCTTGCCCACCGCATTACCCGCCAGCCCACCCAGCACCGCGCCGGCAAGGGTGGTCAGTTCCTGTCCCTTGCCGCCGCCCGCCGCGCTGCCCGCGATGCCACCCGCCACTGCACCGATGCCGGTGGACAGGAACTGCTCATTCTGGCCCGGGACGATGCGCGCGGCGGCAAGTCCTACCACGGTTCCGAAATACACCTGTTGCATGTTACGGGTGCCCGAGCTGGTGTAGGTCTGGCCGCCATAGGGATTGGGTCCCACGTTGGCGCATCCGGAAAGCATGACGGTGGCAGCAAGTGCCAGCGCAATGCCGCTGGTTTTGATTTTCATGGCGATT
>JAKAXB010000026.1:0-2696 GCA_021816765.1 Natronospirales bacterium
TCGAGCAACAACAGACACCGCACTGAAACCCAAGGGCGGCTACGCCGTCCCACGTCTGGGACTTCCCAGGGTCGTCCGCGCTATCCTTCCCCGCCCTGAACGGCGAGGCTTGTCGCGCACCGGGTCAAAATGACGGGGCTACCGGATCATGCGCCCGCACACGTCACGCCGGTGCCGCCGAGACCGCAGTAGCCGCTGGGGTTTTTGGCGAGATATTGCTGGTGGTAATCCTCGGCATAGTAAAATTCCGGTGCCGGATGGATTTCGGTGGTGACAGGTGGATAGCCCGCTGCACGCAGCGCCTGTTGATAGCGTTGCAGGGATTCCCCGGCGGCGCGCTGCTGAGTTTCGCCATGGGTAAAGATACAGGAGCGGTACTGGGTTCCCACGTCGTTACCCTGACGCATCCCTTGTGTCGGGTCGTGCGCCTCCCAGAATGTTTGCAGCAAATTCCCGTAGCTCATCACTGCGGGATCGAATATCACGCGCACCACTTCCGCATGGCCGGTGCGGCCCGTGCACACTTCTTCATAGGTGGGATGGGGCGTGTAACCGCCGGCGTAACCCGCGGCGGTCACGTACACGCCGGGCAACAGCCAGAATTTGCGCTCCGCACCCCAGAAACAGCCCAGTCCGAACACCGCCTCCTGCATGCCGGCGGGAAACGGTGGTTTGAGCGGATGACCGTTGACGTGATGCCGCTCCGCCACCGGCATCGCGACATTGCGCCCCGGCAGGGTTTGCGCCGCGGATATCACGCTGATTTTCCTGGAATGGCCGAACATATAACAAACCCAGATGAATAGACGCGGGATTTACGTTCCTACCGGGACCGTATCATACTGCCTTTTATTTCCAGTGCAGCGAACCCACCAGGAGAATCGGCATGGCCGATCAAAAAATCGCCGTGGTCACGGGCGCCAACCGCGGCCTCGGTTTCGAGACTGCGCGTCAGCTTGCACAACGCGGATTTCACGTCATCCTCACCGCCCGCAACTTGCAGTCCGGGGCGGACGCGTTCAAGCGCCTGCAGGCGGAAAATTTGACGGCGGAGCTGCGCAAGCTGGACGTGACCGCCAGCGAAGATGCCCTGGCGCTGGCGCGCCACATTCGCGAGAAACACGGTCGCGTGGATGTGCTGGTGAACAATGCCGGGATTCTCACCGAATCCGCGCGCGAACCGGGCGCCGGATCATCCGACCCGCTCACGGTATCGCCCCTCACGCTGATGCAGCACTTCAACACCAATACCCTGGGGGCGGTGCGTCTCATCCAGGCACTGGCGCCGCTGTTCGGCGAGGGCGCGCGCATCATCAATGTATCCTCCGGCATGGGCGCACTCGCTGACATGGGCGGCGGCCACCTGGGCTATCGCCTCTCCAAGACCGCACTCAACGCCGTCACACGCATATTTGCAAATGAACTGGCGCCGCGCCATATCGGCGTGAATTCCGTCTGCCCCGGCTGGGTGAGAACCGCCATGGGCGGCTTGAGCGCGACCCGTTCCGTCGAGCAGGGCGTGGAAACCATCGTCTGGCTCGCTACCGCGCCGGAAGCGATTGAAAGTGGTTTTTTCTGGCGCGATCGCCGCAAAATTCCCTGGTAGCACCCCCGGACCGGCTTGCCGCGGGCTGAACGCCATCCATTTGATCTGCATCAAAAACTGCCCGGTGCGCTTTGGGTAGGCTCTCCCGGCCATTTCACTCTGCGAGGAGCTGTCATGATCGCCCCCCGCGTCAGCGTCGGCAGTGATGCGCCTCAGGATGGCGCAATTATCTGGACCGCTACTGCGATTACCTTGAGTCCCTGATCCCCGAGGAATTGCAACACGGCGGCTGGCAGCAAACCGGTAAGAGTTACAGCACCGCGCATCAGCGGGTTGTGGTCACGCGACTGCGTGGCGCATCTGCTCAGCTGCTACTGCATGCGATACGTACTATATAAACAAAACAAAGCTACGGTGCCTGGCTTCTTGTACGCAGCATCCGGAATAGCACCACAAGTGACGCAATAAAGATTGCGGACAGCAGGGTCACCGCCAGCACTGTATGTGCCGCCAACAGCAATCCGAGTGAGGTACCGGACAGAACCACCAGCAGTATGGGTATATGACAGGGACAACTGATGATCGCAAGCAGGGTGAATAGACCCGTGCGCAAGCGCCGTCCCAGGGTTTTTTCGGTCTGCTCAATAGTGGGCATGCTTCATCCCTGCTTTACGCAGTAGCTCGCAATGTTCCTGCATGCCGGAGACCGTTCGACTTCGGCGTTCAGGTCGAATTCCAGTGTCGAGAAATATTCCATAGTTTCACGATGCCCGGCCGTGATGAGTTCACGGGTGTGGGTAAAGTCGAGTAGCCCCACTTCCCGTCCATAACGCGGTTCAATGACGTGAAGGTCAAGCTGGCTCTGATAGTGCCTCACATCACTTTGGTATTTCACGTTGAGCGCTGCCATGAAGCTGCGTGTCAGCACATGGACGAGGCCGGAAACCGGCATGGCGGCTGGCGTGCAGCATGTGCACAGGGCAAACAAGGCGGTACGGGCACCCTGGGCAAGGGTCCGGTCCAGCGGCACGTTGTTGGCGATGGCTCCGTCTACGTACTGACGGCCGCCGATCACCACAGGTGAAAATAACCCGGGGATGCTCATGCTTGCCAGCACAGGGTCTACCAGATTTCCGGATCCCGACCAATA
>JAKAXB010000026.1:2796-22266 GCA_021816765.1 Natronospirales bacterium
CGTAAGGGCTGTGATCTTGAATGTTTCGGCTACATCGTGGACGGACGCGTGCAGAACATCATGAATGTCGAGAACACGCAGAGCGTGCAGTGGAGTCATGATGTCCCCGACCAGGATGTCGCTGTGCGCGCAGCGTTCCTGCAGACAATCGGTACCTTGCAAGAAGCGGATTGGCCGCTCCCCTTGAATATCGTAGGACGTAATGAACCCCGTCACCTGATCCAGTCCGTCTGTGACGAACAGCGCCCGCACGCCTGCTTGTTGCATGTCGCTGAGCGCCTCATCAATAAGACGCGAGGAGGACACAGCGAGGGCCGCGTGGACGCTGAAATCGGTCATAACGGATGTCGCCGGCGCTGACGGCTCAAACCGCATTTCTGAGCCTGATTCAGGAGTATCCAGCAACAGTGGACTGCCGGCAGGATACAACGGTAGGCCCGCATTCACGGAGCTTCCTCCAGAGGGTGTTTTACCGCTTCCCGATCCACCAGACGGTTAAGAAGAGCTTGGCAGGTCTGCGCCGTTCGGCGGCGCGCGGCCAGACGGGCAATGAGCGTTGCCTGCTGCTGCTGCAACGCCCGGCAACTGCCTTTATCCAGCGCCTGAAAGAAACCTTTCAGTTCGCCCAGCAACAGGCCAGATTGCACGGCGGCATGAATCAGCCGGAGCCGTTCCACACAAGCCAGGTTGTACTGTCCGCGACCACCACTCGTCATCTTGCACGGCGCAACCAGACCGAGCTGCACGTAGATGCGCAGCTGATGGACGCTCACGCCGGCTTTGGCGGCGGCGACCGAGGTGCTATAGCCTTCCTCTGCTTTCATGTTGTCAGCCCGCGCAGCAGGAGAGTTTGGTCACGTCCATGCTGAAGGTCTGGGCACAGAGCTTGAGCCCCTCGGCCATGACCAGATAGGGGAACAGGGTGTCGGCGAGCTGCTGCACCGTCATGTGCTGGCGGATGGCGAGTGCGGCGATCTCGATGATCTCACCGGCTTCGGGAGCCAGAATCTGCGCCCCGAGCAGCCGGCCGCCCGTGGTCTCCGCCACCAGCTTGATGAAGCCCTGGGTCTCGAAATTGGCGAGCGCCCGCGGCACGTTATCCAAGGTCAGTGTGCGGCTGTCGGCAGCAAAGCCCTGTTCCCGGGCCGCCGCTTCGGTCAAGCCCACCGTCGCCACCTGCGGATCGGTAAACACCACCGCCGGCATGGCCGACAGATCGAGCACGGCGTCGCCGCCCAGCATGTTGATGGCCGCGCGCGTACCCCCGGCTGCCGCCACATACACGAACTGCGGGTGACGGGTGCAGTCGCCCGCGGCATACACGTGTTCAACCGAGGTGCGCAGATGATCATCCACGATGATTGCGCCGTTGCGCTCGGTTTTCACGCCGACAGCTTCGAGCCCCAGGCCGGAGGTATGGGGCCGGCGGCCCGTGGCTACCAGCAGCCGGTCGCCGATGATGAGCTCGCTGCCGATATCCACACCGAACTGGCTGCCGGAATGATGGACGGATTGGGTCGTGATCCCGGTGAGAATGCGCAAGCCTTCTCCCTCAAGAAATGTCGCTAGCTCCGCGCCGAGGGCCTCGTCTTCACGCGGCAGCAGCCGGGGCAGTAGTTCAATGACGGTGACCTTGGAGCCGAGCCGCAAGAAGGCTTGGGCGAGTTCGAGACCGACCACCGAGCCGCCGAGTACGATGAGGTGTTCGGGGAGGTCCTCTGCCACCAGCGCTTCGGTCGAGGTCCAGTAGGGGCTGTCCCGCAGACCGGGAATGGATGGCACAGCCGGTGAAGCCCCCGTGGCGATCAACACACGATCCGCCTGCACGCGCGTCTCGGAACCGTCGGGACGTTTCACTGTCAGGGTGGTCGGGGTCGTGAAACGCGCCTCGCCCTGAAGGAGGTTGATGTTGGGGTTGTCATCCAGGTTGTGCTGATACTTTGCCTGCCGCAGTTCGTCCACGCGCGCCTGTTGCTGGGCCACGAGACGCCGGCGTTCCGGGATCGGAGCCGCCTTGCCGATGCCGTCAAAGGGATGGTGCTGCATCTGGTGCGCCACGTGCGCCGCGCGGATAAGGATTTTTGACGGTACGCAGCCGACGTTGACACAGGTACCACCCAGCGTGCCCTGTTCGATCAGGGTCACTTGTGCACCCTCGTTGGCGGCGCGTAAAGCGCAGGCAAAGGCCGCCGAGCCGCTGCCGATGATGCCCACCCGCAGGCCCGCTTCCCCGCCCGTGCGCGCGGGTGGAATGGTCTCGGGGTCTAGGGATTCCGCCCCATAGCCTTTTGCCTTCACTGCTTTGAGCAGGCGTTCGACAGGCAGTGCCTCGCGAAGCTCAACCTTCGCTTGAGCGTCAGGAAAGGAGACCCGGGCCCTGACCCCGGGCAGTGCATTTAAGGCTTTTTCAATCGTGCGCGCGCAGTGGTCGCAAGTCATGCCGGTGATGCGCAGAGTAGTGTTCTGTGCCATCCTCGTGTCTCCGTGTTCGGTAATTATCCAGTCCGGCGCGGCCGGAATGATTGACAGCGTAGACCCTGTACCTAGGTGAAGAGTCAAGCCCTTGGCGGCCGGTTGAAGTTGCGCAGCGAGAGTCCGGTGCTCAGCCGATCCAGACCGGTTGTAGCGCGCCTGCCGCCATCCTAAATCTCATGATATTGGACAAGGTCTGTACATTCATTTCTTAAGGAGAGGTTCGGCATGCCGCAGACGCTATCCATCGGAAAGCTGGCCCAAGCAGCCGGTGTCCGGGTCACCACGGTGCGGTTCTACGAGCGCAAGGGACTTTTGCCGCCGCCGCCGCGGCGCGTTTCGGGTTACCGCATGTATGGCGACGCTGACGTCCAGCGGCTCCGGTTTATCCAGGAGGCCAAAGAGCTGGGATTTTCTCTTCACGAAATCGCTGAACTGCTGGCGCTGCGCGTCGGTACCGGACGCACCTGCAGGAATATCCAGCAACACGCGGTGCACAAGATCGCTGATGTGGATGCCAAGATCCGGCAATTGAACCGCTTCAAACGAGCCCTGCAGAAATTGGTAGTGCAGTGCGAGGCGGGCGGTACGCAGGGTGCGTGTCCGATTCTCGACGCGCTGGAGCATCCGAAAACTGTCCCCGCACCGCCTCACAGGAACCCGCAACGTTCCGTTTGAAGACCCAACCTTGCTTTGGTAAACCTCCCACTGCGCACTTTCGGGTTCCAGGCAGCAAATTTCCTGCTATCAGGCACCCCCTCAGGCCCCCTTGACCTTACACATAGGTGAAGGCTTTAGGATGCACACCGATTGCAGATTATTTCGAAGATTTGTCGCCAAGTGATCGCTAGAAACCGTTCTTGACACATGGAGCACGCTCATGACCATTCGGCACCGTTTATCCAAATTTATGCTCTGGTTTAGTTTATGCCTGGCAATGCTGATACCCGTTTTCGCACACGCCAATCCCAAAGCCGGGGCTGTGGCACCCACCGCCACATTCACAAGCCAGCATAAAAGCCTGTCACTAACGGCCTATCACGGCCAGAAGGTCATGCTGTGGCTTTTTTCCACCTGGTGCCCCAGTTGCCAGGCGGGTCTCGGGGCTCTCGCCCAGGAACAGCAAGCCCTCGCGGCCGGTAACGTGCGCCTGATTGTGCTGGAGAACTACCGGAACGGCGGCTACCCCGGCCCGTCCATGCAGGAGTTGTTGAACCAATACGCCAGGGCCGTGAAAGGTGCGCCCAATTGGACCATTGGCAATGCCACGCGTGAGTTGGCAGCAGTGTATAACGCGAAGTCGTATCCCGATATTTATTATCTTATCGGCGCGGATGGCAAGATTGTGACCGTCGGCAGCGCACCGTCTGCCAGCATGAACGAGATCCTCACGTTTGCGCGGAAGTGATGCTGTGTCCGAGAACATTCTCCTGATCCCCGATCCGGAAGAGGCCTGCGTGTCCCAGCGATTGAAGTCGAGCGCGAGTCCCAGGCTTGTACGGTGTCGGTTACGGACCAAGTGTGGCCAAGCCTTAGAGAAGATAGCCGTGCCATTGCTGTAATGAGGCCTTTCCCATGAAGAATCTGTTACCCGCTGCCCGCGAAGTGTTTTCGTCACGTGCCTCCTGGATCATCGGCATCGTGAGCTTTGTGGTGTTCCTTGTTATTTATCTGATGACCCTGCCCGCCACCTTTACCGGCGGCGTGATTGGATTCAAGGCACTTGCATTCGTGACGCCTGAGCTCATCGGGTGGTCGCTGCTCATGGCAGGCCTCTTGGGCGTGCTCATGCCCATGACGGTGTATCTGCTGCGGCGCGGGTACAAGGCCCGCGGCGGTGCCGGCACGGCAGCCGGCGGACTGATTATCAGCCTGGTCACGCCCTTGCTTTGCTGTTCTCCGATCCTGCCGATCCTGTTCAGCTTTCTCGCCGGCTTCCTTCCTGCACTCGCAGGTGGCGCGGGCGGAGCCGTACAGGGATTCCTTGCCACCCATGAATGGCTGTTCTTTACCGTGGCCACCGTCATCCTGGTGTTTGCGCTGTACCAGAATGCCAAAGAAGTAGTGAAAGGTATCTGTTGTGCCGTGTGAATCTGACTCAGTTCCGCCGGCCTCCTTTTGTACGCGCATTGATCGGGGCGCGGGATTGGATTGCAACCGGTTTTGACTCAGTGTGAGAACAGCAACTGTCAAACAATGGAGGGTATCTATATGCAATCTCTCTATAAACGTTTCGCACCCTTTCCCGCTCTGCTCTTGAGCGTACTGCTTGGGACGGCACTGGCGCTGCCGCCAGCGGTCGCCGCCACACAGCCGAGCGCCATAAGCGGGACGTCGGGCACGGCGGGTGGAATGAAAAACAACATGATGAAAATGATGATGAACAAGACCTGGGTCAAGCACGTGCAGGAAGCGCTCATCAGCCACGGCGCCCACCTTCAGACGGACGGCATCTGCGGCAAGAAAACCATTGATGCCATCCGTGCCTTTCAGAAGGCACAGGGACTTAAGGTCACCGGCATGCCGGATCCCGAGACCCTGAAAGCGCTCGGCATCGGTCACTAAACCAGACTGGAGCATTGCCCTCAGCCGAATTCTCGATCTGGACGTCTTGGCGTCAGAGCCCGCGGTGTCCGATTCCGTGCTGTCAGATGTGGATGCCCGCTTGATTCCCGCACTGCCGGCCTACCACCGCCCCTGAGCGCCGGGGATTCGCGCCTGTCCTGCCTACGACTACTGCGTGCGCACCGTCTTCAAGGCCCGGCCCCAGGCCACCAGTTGATCGAGCATCGCATTGACCTCCGCTTCGTGATGCGCTGCGGGCTTGAATACCCTGAAATTTTCAAAATCTGTGAACAACGACAACATCACCTGGGCCCGTACCGTCGCCACTTGCAACTCGGCCATGATCAGCCGCAGATGCTCCACGGCGCGGGCGCCGCCGGCGCTGCCGTAGCTCACGAAACCGGCCGCCTTGTTGTTCCATTCGCGGTACAGATAGTCAATGGCGTTCTTCAGGGCGCCCGAGGTGCTGTGGTTGTACTCGGGCGTCACGAATACAAAGGCGTCAAAGGCGGTGATTTTCTCCGCCCAAGCCTTGGTATGCGGCTTGCCGTACTGGCCCAGCGAGGGTGGAATAGGCTCATCCAGATGCGGCAGGTTGTAATCCTGGATATCCACCAGCTCGAAGCCGGCATCGTTGCGCCGCCTGGCGATTTCGTAAACCCATTTGGCCACGGGCTCCGCATTGCGGCCCGGACGCGTGCTTCCGATGATGATGGCAATTCTGGTTTTCATTTCCTGTTCTCCTGTACTGGATTCGAAAGTCATACTCTCGCAGCTCCGGTCACCCGGCGGAAACCATGGAACGAAATATCAGGCCGTCAGTTTCTCGGCGTGCATGGTCTCGCGCACCTTGGGACGCGCGGCCACGCGATTCATGTAAGCCTCGATGTTTTTCCACGGACTCAGGTCCACATTCAGAAAATTCTTCCAGTTGAGAATGGTGAATGCGTAGGCGTCCGCCACCGTGAACTTTTTGCCCATGAGGAACTCATGACTGGCCAGATGCTTGTCCAGCAGCGCAAAGCGGTTCTTCAGCTTGTCCAGGAAAATCTTCCTGCCCGCCTCCGGCATGTCGGCGTTGAATAACGGACTGAAACCCTTGTGCAGCTCGCTGCTGATAAAAGTCAGCCATTCGATGGTGCGATAACGCTCCATGCTGCCGGACGCGGCCAGCAGGCCGGCTTCTGGTTTACGGTCAGCCAGATACTGCAGAATGGCGGCATCCTCGGTGAACAGCGAACCGTCATCCAGTTGCAACGCCGGCACATAGCCCTTGGGGTTGATCTGGTAGTAGTCCGCGCCACCGGCGAGCTTGTGGGTCTTGAGATCCACCTGCACCGCCTCAAACGGCAGGCCGAGTTCGCGCAGCACAATGTGCGGCGCCAGGGAACAGGCACCGGGGGAATAATAAAATTTCATGGCATGGTCTCCTTGTGAGTGAGTGAAATAACCGTCAGGCCGCTTCGGCCTGCAACGTGGGGTAATCCACATAGCCCTGGGCGCCGCCCTGGTAGAAGGTGTTCTGGTCCGCCCGCGCCAGCGGCGCATTGACGCGGAAGCGCTCCACCAGGTCCGGATTGGCAATGAACAGGGCGCCGTAGGCCACCAGATCCGCGTGGCCATTCGCGATAACCGCATCGCCCTTGTCGCGGTCGTAACCGGTGTTGGTGATGAGCGTACCGCGATATACCGTGCGATAGTGCTCCGTCACGCGGGTCACCATATTGGGTATGGCTGACAGGTCTCCCTGCCCTTCACGCAGATGCAGATAGGCCAGTTCGTAACTCGATAGCGCGCCGATGACGAAATCGTACAAGGCCCGGGTATCGGAATCCGCCGACACGTTCCAGGTATTGGCGGGCGACAGGCGGACGCCCACGCGATCTGCGCCGATGCTGTCCACAATGCCGTCCACGATATCAAACAAAAACCGCGCGCGGTTGGGCACGCTGCCGCCGTACTCGTCGTTGCGCATGTTGCTGGCGTCGCGCAGGAACTGTTCGATGAGGTAACCGTTGGCACCGTGGATTTCCACGCCGTCGAAGCCCGCCTGCATGGCATTCCGTGCCGCCTGCACGTAGTCCTGCACCACTTGCCGCACTTCGCGGGTGTCCAGCGCGCGCGGCGTGACGGTGTCCTTGAGTCCCTGCGGCGTGAACGATTGGGTGTCGGGGTTGATGGCGGACGGCGCCACCGGCAACGCGCCATTATGAAAATCCGGATGCGATACCCGGCCCACATGCCACAACTGGATGAAGATACGGCCGTTCCTGGCGTGTACCGCGTCGCTGACCTTCTTCCAGCCTTTGATCTGCGCTTCCGAATGGATGCCGGGAGTGTGGACGTAACCCACACCCTGGGGTGAAATCTGGCTGCCTTCGGTGATGATGAGTCCGGCGGAGGCACGCTGGGCGTAGTACTCCGCATGCAGTTCCGTGGGCGCCTGGTCGCGGTTGTAGGCGCGTGAACGCGTCATGGGCGCCATGACCACGCGGTTCGGGAGTTCATGGCGGCCGAATTTCACCGGTGTCAGCAAGGGTTGTGTGTGCATGGTTATTCGCTCCTCTCGATTATTCAGTGGTTTTCATATATTTGAATTACTCGATATATGAAATCCGAAAAAATCCCCTCGCGGGGTAACGCTTCCATCGCCTGTATTTTGCATGCGGTCGCTTAAATCTCTTCCTTCAGAAATTTGCCGAGTTCCCTGAGCGCCTCCTCGTTGCGCTCATAGAAGGTCCATTGACCCTGCCGCTTCGCCACCACCAACCCCGCCTGTTCCAGGGTCGCCAGATACTGGGAGGCAGTGGACTGGGAGAGTCCCAGCTTGGCCTGGATCTCGCCGACGCACACCTTGCGCCCGCGGCTGCCGCCCGTCGGGCACGGCCCAAAGTGCCGGTCCGGATCCTTCATCCACTGCAGGATCTTGAGCCGCGATTCGTTGGCCAGCGCTTTGAAGACTTCCACCTGTTCCATGGCGAATGATTATATCGGCTTTTTTCGATATGTCAATGTCTTTTGCGGTGGGCTCTATTGGGCGGGAGGCGATATTCACCGCGTTTTCACTCAGCCCTCAGAACTGCTCCTCGGGAAGCGCCAGCACGCCCGCGGCACCCGCGACGATGGCTTCCTTGAGTCCTGATGCCTGGGTGAGTTCATAATCCGCGTAGTAGCGCGCCGTGCCGATCTTGGCCCTGTAGAAAGGCGTATCGCCCGTGTCCGTCTGGAGCTTGCGCTGCGCGATGAGCGCGGCACGCGCCATTTGCCAGCCGCCCGTAACGATGCCGGCGAGTTTCAGGAACGGCACCGAGCCGGCCGCAGCCGCTTTTACGTTCTCAGCGTAATTGTCCACCAGCCAGTGCACCGCTCCTTCCAGCGCGTTGATACCGGCGGTGAGTCGCGCGCGGATGGCCTGCAGATTCTCATCCTTTGCCTTGGACAGCTCCCCATCCAGGGCACGCATCAAGGCGATGAGCGCCTGGGCGGTTGCGCCCTGGTCGCGGGCGATCTTGCGGCCCACCAGGTCCTTCGCCTGGATGCCGGTGGTGCCCTCATAGATGGTGCTGATGCGCGCATCGCGGAAATACTGCGCGGCGCCGGTCTCCTCAATATAACCCATGCCGCCATGCACCTGGACGCCGATGGAGGTGATGTCAATGGCGTTTTCCGTGCACCAGCCCTTCACCACCGGGATCATGAAATCCACGAAGGACTGCGCTTGGGCGCGTATCTTTTCATCCGCATTGCGCATGGCCTGGTCCAGACCCGCGGCTGTGACATAGGCCACCGCGCGCATGGCTTCGATGCGCGCCTTCATGCTCATGAGCATGCGCCGCACATCCGGATGACGGATGATGGGCACCGGTTTGCCGTGACGCTCGCCGACGTCGGCGCCCTGCACACGCTCCCTGGCATAGGCTCGCGCCTGCTGCCAGGCGCGCTCGGCTATTCCCAAGCCCTGCAGGCCCACGCTGAAACGCGCCAGATTCATCATGATGAACATGTATTCGAGTCCGTGGTTCTCCTCGCCGATGAGGTAGCCGACCGCCCCGCCCTGGTCACCGTAGGACATCACCGCCGTGGGACTGGCGTGGATGCCGAGTTTGTGTTCAATGGATACACAATGCACATCATTGCGCTTGCCCAGCGAGCCGTCCGCGTTCACCAGAAACTTGGGCACCAGAAACATGGAAATGCCCTTTACCCCTTCGGGGGCATCCGCGGTGCGTGCCAGCACCATGTGAATGATGTTATCGGTCCAATCGTGCTCGCCGTAGGTGATAAATATCTTCTGGCCGGCAAGTTTGTAATGATCGCCCAGGCGTTCCGCGCGGCAACGCACCGCCGCCAGATCGGAACCCGCCTGCGGCTCGGAGAGATTCATGGTACCGGTCCACTCGCCGGCCACCATCTTGGACAAAAAACGCTTTTTGAGTTCGTCGGAACCTTTCAGCATGAGCGCTTCCACGGCACCTTGCGTGAGCAGGGAACAGAGCGCATGGGACATATTCGCCGCCTGCCACATTTCCTGCACCGGCGCGGAAACCAGTTGCGGCAGCCCCTGCCCGCCGTATTCCGGCGGCAGCGCCAGCGCGTTCCAGCCATCCGCCACGTAACGCGTGTACGCATCCTTGAAGCCTCCGGGCGTCGTCACCACTCCGTCCTTGCCGAACTTCGCGCCTTCCCTGTCGCCGGCGGTATTGAGCGGTGCGAGCACATCCGCGGCGAACTTGCCGGCCGCATCCAGCACCGTCTCCACCACTTCGGGTGTGGCATCCCCGTAACCGGGAAGCCGGACCACACTCGCGAGGTCCGCGAGCTCGTTCAATACAAACTGCATGTCCCGCAGGGGGGCGGTATAGCTGGCCACGTGCAAACTCCTGGAAAACGGATGGAAAACCGGGGTCTTGGCACCCCACAGGCGGTATTTTACAGGGAGCGGGAGTCCCGCGGGAAATTCCCGTAACCGGACATCCGCGTGAGAAACCGCAGCGTCCCCGGCGGCAGCCCCCTGCAGGAGCGCTGGTGCATGCAGAATCCGCCCGCGCCTATTTGACCCGGGTCCGCGTATCCCCGATCACGAGCTGGTGGAACAGGCTCGACTCGCGCTTGTAGAACCCTTCCGTGTGGAAGGAATCCTCCAGCTTCAGGTATTCGTAATCCAGGTGGTGGCAAAGCTCGTGCAGGAAAGTGCGCAGGAAACTGCGGAATGCCACCACCTGTTTCTTCTGCGCGGTACGCATCCATAAGGTGATCCTGGCCAGCTTGAGCCTGCCCTCCACCCCTTCATAAAAACCATGCAGCTCGCCGTAATCATTGGCAGGCCTCGCGGCCATGACTTTAATCTGCGCCGGCGGTGTCTGGAGCTGCCGCAGTATGCCTGTGGCGAGTTGATTGCATACGGATTCCACCACTGCCCGCTTGTCCGTCTGCAATGCGCCGGCAAGTTTTGCCGCCATGGGCTGCAGCGGCGCGGGATCGGGCAAGGTGATGGCCTCGATCCGGTCGCTGGCAAGATAGATGCGCTTGTTCTTCGCGCTCAGGCGATGATAATAACTGAAGGCCATAAGCCATTATCATAAAGGCATGTGCGCAAAATACACGCCCCCGCGGTATTGTTGCTGGTTAGGCCGCTTCTCCCTGCTGGGTGTGCTGTTCTTCTTCGCGGTGTCCGCCGTGTTGCAGTTGCTGCGCCCCGATTACAGCTTCATGGGCACGCCGCTGAGCTTTTACCTGCTCGGCCCTTACAACGGCTGGCTGCATATCGCCTTCTACATTCTCGCGGCCGCCATCGTGCTGCTCGCCATCGGCTGTTATGCAGGCAGTGCCCCGGGGGCACGCACGGCTGCGACCCTGGTGTCCTTCATTCTGGGTGCGACGGGTGTGGTGGTCACGGCCCTTTCGCCCACGGATATCAACAGCCGTCTGACAATGCACGGCACCATCCATATCCTGGCGGCGGCACTCGCTTTCATCGCCACCAGTGTCGCCATGCTGATCCAGTCTTGGCGTTTCCGGCACGACCCGGCCTGGCAGCCGCGCTTCCGCGCCGCCATGGAACTGGCGCTATTTGAATTCATCGTGCTGTGGGTGTACGCCCTCGCCCACATCCCGGCGCCGGGTTTCATGGAGAAACTGACCATCGTGCTGATCCTGCTGTGGCTCGGTCTGGTCTCCTGGTGGCTGCAGCGCAGGGACGGACATGCAGAACGCCGAAACCCGGGGGACAGCGGTCGGTAAGCAGGCGCCCCGGGCCGGTTACTCATGAAAGAACAGGCGGATTGGACTATGCTTTGGGCAGGACAGAGGGAGGACAAAACCATGTATCTCTCGGACGTACTGAACACCAAGGGTTGGCATACGGTGACCACCGGCAAGGACGTCACTATCACCGCCGCCGTCAAAACCATGTGCGACAATCACGTTGGGGCGATCGTGATCATCGGTCCCAAGGGGACGATTGCGGGCATCCTGACGGAACGCGACATTCTGCGACGCTACGCCGAACACGGTGTCACGCTTGGCAAAATGAGCGTATCCGAAATCATGACGCGTAACGTGGAAACCGCGGGCCCCGACGCGCGCGTGGATGAAGTGCTCGGCATCATGACCCGCAAGCGTTTCCGTCACATGCCGGTATTGCGCAACGGCGAATTCGTGGGCGTCGTCTCCATCGGTGACTTGGTGAAGGCTATGCTGCAGGAGAAAACCCAGGAAGCGGAATCGCTGCGGCAGTACATCGTCACCTGAGGCGCTTTACCCGCAAGCTATATGGGGGCCCGGTCAGCGAGCCGCCTGTCCGGCAGAGCGCTGGTTATCCTGCCTGCGGTCACCGGAACGCCGCTTCAGTATGTGCGCTGTGCCCGCCGTCCGTCACCCCGGAATCGCCAGTGCCGCCGCAGTCACTATAATCGTCCACATCCAATTTCGGCATACCGAACCATGGGCCGTTGGCGACCCCCCTCTCCCGATTCCTCACCCTACATCACCGCGGAGGGTTACCGGTTGCTGGAGGATGAGCTCAAGAACCTGTGGCAACGGCGCGCGGACGTGACCCGGGCGCTGACCGCCGCCGCCGCGGAAGGCGATCGCTCGGAGAACGCCGAGTACATATATAGAAAGAAGGAACTGCGGGAAATAGATCAACGTATCGGTTACCTGCAGAAGCGCCTGCCGGTCCTGCATGTGATTTCCGATCTGCCCGCGGATAAGGCACGGGTGTTTTTTGGTGCGCAGGTGACCGTGGAAGACACCGCCGGCACGCAGACGACTTACCGCATCGTGGGCGCCGATGAACTGGATCCCGGGAAGCATTGCATCAGCATTGACTCACCCCTGGCCCAAGCGATGCTCAAGAAAACCCTGCATGACGCAGTGGAAGTGGCGACACCCGCGGGCCGGGTGCGCTACCGCATACGCGTGATCCACTATGCGGACTAGCGGCCCGGCCGGAGACATCCGCTCAACCCGCTTGAAATGTCCAATCCCGCCTCCATGTCGGGCAAGCACCCGGCGGAGGTCTCCATGCCTGACATCCTGCACATAACCTGCTCGCAATGCGGCGTCAAGAATCGCGTTCCCGCCGACAAACGTAACCACGGACCGAAATGCGGTCAGTGCGGTATGCCGCTTTTTTCCGGCCACCCCGCACAGCTTGGCGACGGCAATTTTGCGGCGGTCATTGCGGGGACAGACCTGCCTGTCATCGTGGATTGCTGGGCGGAATGGTGCGGTCCCTGCAAAATGTTTGCGCCGGTCTTCGAACAGGCGGTGCAGACACTGGAACCGGATTTCCTTCTGGCCAGGCTGGATACCGATGCGAATCCGCAGACCGCCGCGAAATTGGGCATCCGCAGCATCCCCACCCTGATCGTGTTCCGCAACGGCAGCGAAGTCGGCCGCATATCCGGCGCCTTGCCGCTGACCCGGTTCCTGCAATGGGCGCGGCAATACGCCCACTGACTGAAGAAACGCCAGAATTCACTTTCGGCTTTGCATCCCCAAAGAACCCCAGAAGCGGACAGTCGTGACCGTTTGCTTTCAGGCATCAGGACCAGTGGCCATGGCTGAGCGACTTCAGGGGCCGCCGGGGCACACATAGACCCCACCCTGTTATCGCCGGCACTCGTCGAACGGATAACGGCGGAATGCGGTGACAAGGAACCGCGGGGAACGCTCTTCTGACCATACTCCCGTCATTGTCGAATTACGCTGATACCTGGATTAAACTGGCACTGCCTTGAACTTGGTCTCGCATGGATGACGAACGCTCTGGAGGTGTGAATACATGACTTCGGATGCCGGACTTTTCAGGATACTGGGAATTATGGCGCTTTGTTACGCGGGCTACGGCATCATGACCGGGAGCATTCGTTTGAGTATATGGCCTGCCTCGCGTGATAACAGCCCCTTTTCGTTCTGGTTTTCGGTTGCTGCCTGGGCGGCTTTGGGATTGGTTGTTTTTTTCATCCCTGAGCTCCGGTCCCATTAGCAACGGAGAAGTCGGTGATCTCCGGACTTGCAACAAGCGGTTGACCTGAATGGAAAACTCGCACTTGATAAGAACCGGAGTGATCAGCGGATCGCAAACCTGCGCAAACGGGGTAGTACGTTCCCAGGTCACCGTTTCTTTCGTGGCGTCTGTCTCCGGTATCGGCCGCCCGGTCCCGCCAGCGGTGGAAGACTTCGATTGCTCGCTCAGACAACGCAGGCGGACTTGCGTCAGCGCAGCACTCACGAAGCAGATCCCTGCGTCTAGTGAAGGGCATCCCTCGCAGGAACACGCCCTCATTGCTCAACACAGTGAGTAGGGTTCCTTCCACCATGATCACCTACCAAAGTGCCGAGGATAATTATGGCGGCGAGTCGCAATTCGACTTTCAGTACCCGCCTTGACCATTCCTGTCGTCCTTGACGGGGTGAAAGTAGGTCAGTGGTGAGTACCGGCGGCCGGGGCCGGCGTGGCAGGCGCAACCTCGGGTGCGGGGTAGGGAACCTTGGCCAGCAGGGCCTTGAGGGCGCCCGCATTCACCTGTACGTGCAGTTGATGCCCCCGGATACGGGAAAGTCCTGCGCTAAGGGTTGTAAACACATAGTCGTAGCAGGCGCTGCTATCGCAAGCACCCTTGGCACCTTCAGGGACACCTGACTCTGCTACCATCATAGCGGTCTGCGTGATCTCCCGTCGGGCCGTGTAATAGCGGTTGGTGGCGCAATCCAGGTACTCCACCGCTCGGCCCATGGCCTTATGTATGCGGCACACCACGTCGTTTTCGTGTGCGCGGCCAGGGGAAAACGGCCGATTCAGCGCAATCTTGATGGCCTGCAGCGTCTCGATGATCTGTCTCTCGCCCTCCACGTGGATCGCGCCAAGGTTCATACTCACGGCCGGTGCCGGTTTATGCTCCGGTCCCTTACCCGCCGCCTGCAAGGGCAGCGTCACGAACAGAAACAAATAAAGGAATATCGGGCTGATGCGGATGGCGGGGCCGAGGCGGCTTTTACACATGAGTGTTCTCCTTGCCTGACTGTGATTATGCTCGAATCCTACGGCTACAAAACGTTAGGCCATGCTGCCGGGTTTGTAAAGACCGCCTGGCACACCAAGTTGCCCTGTATCGAAAGAGGGGAAATCCGTGTCATTCAGAGGCCACGCTGGGCTTGTATAGCACACAGTTTTCATCTGCGGGTTCCATCAGGGTGCCCTGGACTCAAGATTCAGTTTCGGCACTGAAATCCGCATAGCCGAATTTGTCGCTGCCGTGACGTGCAATCAGCGCTTCGGCCCGAACAGTTTTCCCAGTTCTTCCCTTGCCTGATTCGCCGGCGTGTCATCTTTCGCCTGATACGCATCCGGCCGCAGCTGGAAATACTCGCAGAAATTGGCGCGCTGCTTGTCCTGTGGCGGATCAGCGCGCTCCTCGCGACAGCTCTCCGCTTTACGCGCATCGAAGAACCTGCACAGGCGGCACACATGCAGTTCCGCACGACAGGTCAAACACTCGGAAATCCGCGACAGCGGCATGGGCACATCCGTCAGGGATGCACCGCATTTCCAGCAGACGAAAGCACCGGCCATCTTTGTGAGAAGAAGCGGGGTGAAGGGTCGTGTCACGCCCAGGCGGCGTTGGAATCCATCGGCGTATGGTAGTAGTCGCTTTCTTCCGAGAACTGCCGGATCAGCTGCTTGAGCGCCGTCTGGCGCAGCTCCGCGGTGGAAACCGGTGCGCAGTCCTCACACATGGGATCGTCGCAGGGCTGGCGCGAGTAGAGCCAGAAATGCACCGCGCCGGCCAGCATGCCGTCGGCGATATCCCATATATCCGCCTCCGGATGCGCGTCCGCGAAATTGTTGGCCAGCTCCACTGCCTGGCGCGCGGCCTCATCAAATAATGCGGGAACCTCGGTATCCATAGCTTAATCCAGACGCATGAAAAGGGGGCGTATTCTACGCCCGAATATACCCCCGATGCATGCGTCGGAATCCCGCGCGCGGGTGTTCGGCAGCCATCACTGCCCGCATCCGCGTCGCGGGGCGGAGTTCAAGGCAAGGGATGGCTCACGGCGTCCGCGTGACATGCCGATAGTTCACCTGACGCGCGGCCAGGTAATCGCGAATGAAGGTGAAACAGCTGTCATGCCGACCGACGCGCTCCGGTGGATGCACGCCCGGCTCGCGGAACCTGCCCTCCCGCAGCAGGTTGGCGGCGGCCGCACAGGTGAAGCCGGTGGTACGTGCCATGGAAGAGAACCCGGTCGCGGCATCGTATTCGTCATGTACTTCCCAGACATGGCGCAGGTGCTTGCCATCCTCCTCTCCCTCCACGGTCACGCGCATGACGGTGAGCTCCGCTTCACCCGGCGCAAGCTTCCACTGATCTATCAGCAGCTTCGCCGCCACATCCAGCGGCCGCACCTGGATGCCGCCGATGTCCAGCGGCTGGTCGCTGAAGAAACCCGCCTGTTGCAATGCTTCGATAAGCGCCACGTGGCCCGGGTAGCGCAGCGTCTTCTCCGTCATGTCCGGGATGTGCGCCATGGTCTTGAGCAGCGAACGCAGGCCATCGGTATTGAAGGCTTCGAGCCGGCCGACACCTTCAAACTCGACCATCTCCCGCTCCGTGAGCGCCGGCAAGGTCACCAGTCTGCCGCCGCGCTGCAGGCGCGCGGGGCGCGTGTACTCCTCAATGACATCAATGGGTGAGAACGGCGCCTTGTACAGGAACGGCGGCCTGGGGTGTTTCGGCAGTCCGCCCACCAGGCACTCGAAGCGCGTCACTTTCATGTGCGCATCGTGGTAGCCGAGAATGAGGTTGTCCATGCCCGGGGCCACGCCGATATCCACCAGCGCGGTGACGCCCTTGTGTTTCGCCAGCGCATCCAGCTCCAGTGCGTCTTCGGGGAAAAACGAAATATCCGCCACGTTCTTGCCGGCTTCGATGAGCGTCTTCAACGTGCGGTAGCCCATGAATCCGGGCACCGCACACACCACCAGATCAAACGGCCGCACAAATGCCGTGAGCGCCCCAACGTCGCCGCTGTCCAGCCTGTGCGTATGTATGCCTTTTTCCGCCAGCCGCGCCAGCGCTGTCGCGCTGATATCCACCGAGGTAACGTGTTGTTTCCGCGCCAAATCCTGCGCGATCACACCGCCCACCATGCCGGCACCCAGCACCGCAATCTTTGCCATGCAGTCCCTCTCCCGCGGATTCACGCGTTTCCGCACAGGCCGGATTGTACGTGAAGCTCTGCCGGCTTGTCCTTCAACTCAGTGGCTTTCGCACCACTTTGAATTTAATACGCTGAATCAGGGCACTGCCGTCGGGCATCTGTTACGCTGGTTGCACGCGTCAAGAGTAAAGATGTGATGCCGCGACACCAGCAAGTGATTCAGGAACGTTTTGTGGACCCGCCCATGCAAACCCCGGAAACCGATGCAAAGCTGCGATTCGGCGACGATAACCGGTTCCAGGTTGAGCTGCGGCGGCGGGTGGAGGAGTTCTTTCGCCGCAGCGGACAGCGCCAGCGCGACTGCCCGCAGATGTACCTGAAGACCGCCATCATCCTCGCCGGCTTCACCGCGTTGTATCTGCTGCTGGTGCTCGCAGCCACAACCTGGTGGCAGGCGGTGCCGCTGGCGATCCTGCTGGGACTGGCCGCGGCGCTGATCGGTTTCAACATCGAGCACGACGGTTCCCACAAGGCCTACTCGAATCATGCCTGGGTCAACAAGCTCACGGCCATGACGCTGGATATGGTGGGCGGCAGCTCCTACCTATGGCGCTGGAAGCACGTGGTGTTCCACCACATGTATGTGAACATCAGCGGGCACGACACCGATATAGATCTCGGTGTTTTCGGCCGGCTGGATCCCCACAGCAAGCGTCGCACGTTTCACCGCTGGCAGCACTGGTACCTGTGGCCGCTGTATGGGGTCATGGCCATCAAATGGCATTTCTACGACGATTTCCGCGATCTCATCAGCGGACGCATGGGAGAAAACCGCTTCCCGCGCCCGCGGGGCTGGGAACTGGCGCTCTTCATCATCGGTAAACTGACCTTCCTCGCCCTGGCATTCGGCATCCCCCTGCTATTCCACCCGTTGTGGGTGGTGGCGGTGTTCTACGGCGTGACCACGGCGGTAGTGGGAGTGGTGCTGAGCGTGGTGTTCCAGTTGGCGCACTGCGTGGAGGGGACGGAGTTTCCGCTGCCGGAAACAGGCACCGGATTCATCGCAAGGCCCTGGGCGGTACACCAGGTGGAATCCAGCCTGGATTTCGCCCGGCACAGCCGCGCGGCCGCCTGGCTCCTGGGCGGCCTGAACTTCCAGATCGAACACCACCTGTTCCCCCGCATCTGCCACGTGAATTACCCCGCCATATCCAGGCTGGTGGAAGCCACCTGCCGCGAATTCGGGGTGCGATACACGGAAAACCCGACGTTCCGGAAAGCCGTGGCATCCCATTACCGCTGGCTGCGGCGCATGGGCATGGCGCCCGCGGCCGGTTGAAAGCGCGCAACGCACCGCATGACTCTGGTACGATTCAGCTTCACCGCAAGCTGATCGAGAGTCACACCACCATGGCCAGCGAAAAAGAACTCGACGTTCGCATGGATGCCGAGCATCTGTACCAGGAAGAAATGTTCACCGACCGCAGCGTCGGCACCATCCAGCGGCTTACGCCCGTGACCCGCGACGGCGGTCCCGATATGACGCGGCCGGTCGTGTTTGTGGGTCAGACCCAGATTCTCACGCCCGTGGGCACCCTGCCCATCAGTTTCGAGATCGAGGCGAAATCGCTCAGGGAAGCGGCGGAAAAGTTCGGCGACGGCGCCAGGGCCGCCATCGAACAGACCATGAAACGCCTGGAAGAGATGCGTCGTGAAGCCG
The DNA here is from genome assembly GCA_021816765.1 of Natronospirales bacterium. Lineage (GTDB taxonomy): Bacteria > Pseudomonadota > Gammaproteobacteria > Natronospirales > REEB76 > REEB76. The sequence goes on from JAKAXB010000026.1 coordinate 21,224, forward strand.
CCTCCTCCATCGTTCTCCCCGGCAGCGGTGCAGGCCTGGGCGGTGCCGCCGGAGCGGGCGGCATTCCGGGCGGTGGAAAAATCCGCATACCGTAATTTTCTGCGCTGGCTTCCCGCCCCGCGCGGAAATCCCTCCTCACGGCTGCCCTCCGACAACCCCGCCGGCGCGGGGAAGATCACCCGCCCGATCAGACGCCGGCGCCCAGGGTCCAGTCCACCGCCGCGCGTGCATGAATCTCGGTGGTATCGAACAGCGGAATGCCCGCCTCCGCACCGGCGCCGAACAGCGTGAACTCGGTACAGCCCAAAATCGCGCCTTGCGCGCCCGCCGCCGCGAGACGCGCGATCACCCTGCAAAATATCTCCCGCGAAGCCGGCCGTACCTCGCCTCTGCACAGTTCCTCGAAAATGATGTGGTGGATCGCCTGCCGTTCCGGTTCATCCGGGAGCAGCACGCGCAGAGCGTGCCGACGCTCCAGCCGTTCACGATAAAAGGGCTGGTCCATGGTAAAACGGGTGCCCAACAGCGCCACTGTGCGCAAGCCCTGCTGTTTGACCGCGGTCGCCGCGGCATCGGCGATGTGGATCAGCGGCAAGGGCACCGTCTGTTCGATTTCCGGCGCAACGATATGCATGGTGTTGGCGCAGATCACCAGCGCCTCGGCACCGGCCCGTTCCAGACGCCGGGCCGCATCCACCAGCAGACGCGCCGCGCCGGTCCAGTCGTCCGCATGCTGCAGCGCCTGCAGCTCGTGGAACTCCACGCTGTAAAGCAGCAGCCGAGCGGAATGCAGGCCGCCCAGGCGCCCGGCCACCAACCGGTTGATGCACGCGTAGTAGTGGGCGGTGGATTCCCAGCTCATGCCGCCGATGAGGCCGAGGGTTTTCATGATTATTTTCCTGTCTCTGATGACTGACGAATGAGGTCAGGCGTTTTCTCGGCGATCATGACAGTGAGCGCGTGGGGGTTGCCGCCGACCTTGATCTCGATGCTGCGCTCCTCCGCGCCGTCAATCCGGCCGGGCTCGAAGGTCTTGAGGTAAG
>JAKAXB010000027.1 GCA_021816765.1 Natronospirales bacterium
CTTTGCGTGGCTGCAATGGCAACGTCGACTCCTAGTGCGCTGGGAATACTACTCCGCAAACTTCCTGGGCTTCGTCCAGCTGGCGGCCATTCTCATCCTGCTAAAACGATTTTGAGATAGGTTCTACACACTGTACGGCAATAGCCGTTTGCCTTACTACCAGCGCGATGACACGTTCGCCGAACGCATAACGCCTGCGGAAGTCCGCCAAATTCATTTCACCTTGGCGAATGCCGCCAAGCCTGCGTGGCGGTGTTTTACGGCTTCGGAAATTCGTATTGTCGTTCGTGAAACAAGCGCAGGCAGGTATCGACAGTTTCCACGTCGAGTTTGCTGCCTCGCAGCCGAGTGACCTCCTCAAGAGCGCGCTCCACGCCCAGGGCGGGTCGGTAGGGTCTATGGGAAGACATGGCTTCAACGATATCAGCGACGGTAAGGATGCGCGCCTCTTTCAGGATAGCCTCACCCTTCAGCCCTTGTGGATATCCTGACCCATCCAGCATTTCATGATGTTGCCGGACGATCTCTGCGATTGGCCAGGGAAATTTGATGTCCTTCAATATTTCGTAGCCGGCCACCGAATGCGCTTTGATCAGATCGAATTCCGTGGTGGTCAACCGCCCCGGTTTGATGAGGATTTCTATTGGTATCTGTATCTTGCCAATGTCATGCACCATGCTGGCGAGCCGGAGTCCGGCAAGGCGTACGGCCTCAAGTCCCATTTCCTTTCCAAGGGTAATGGCGAGATCAGTAACACGCCGTTCGTGGCCTGCCGTGTATGGGTCACGCTTTTCCAGAGCGGTAGCCAAGGCACTGATCGTATCTTCGAATACCTGATGGAATATCTCGCTTTCGCGCCGGCTTTTGATGCCGAAGCATATGTTCTCCGCCAGTATGTCGAATATGAAGACCTCACCTTCCCTGAAGGCATTCTTCTGCGTTGAATAAATGACAAGCACGCCAATCGAATGGCTGTTGGCATTTAAAGGCACGGCGATAACGGAATGAATTCCGTAGCGCAAAATATGTTCATGAAAACTCTTAAACTCGGTGTGTATTCGCGCATCGTTGCATACTTGAGTCGTTTGGGTGCGAATCGCTATAGCGGATGGGGCCTGGCCCATGTCTAGATCATCCCGCCAGGATATTTTGAGATCATCGAGATAGGACTGAGCCATGCCTGCTGAGGCGAGTATATCAACGCTCCTGTAATCGTCATCTCTTGCCCAGCCGATCCAAGCCAGGACATATCTTTTGTCGGCGGTGATGGCCTCGCAGATATCACGGAACATTTCACCCTCTGAGGGTGCATGAATGATCGTCGATGCACTGTGTACCACGGCAGCGAGTGCCGACATCGGGGCGCTAACCTTTGGAATCTGGTGATAGTCACTCTTCATTGTTCATCCCGTCACAGAAGCAATTCTTTGCGTGTTTCTGTACCCCGGGAACTCCGGTCCCTACTGCACGGGTTTCACTGGCAACCCCATCCCTCCGGCGGGCACGCTCCCCCTCTGTGAGGATAACATGCACCCCCCGGGAGGCTTCTGCTTGGCTAGATGTCCAGACTCCCCGAATGAGTTTGCATGTCTTGAATCCGACATCGGCCACGGGCAGCAGTTCACCGATCTCCGATAGGGGTATTTCATGAAGGCATAGAGGCACATGCCGGCGCCATCCTGGCAGATATCCGCCCGTTTGCCCTGCTAGGCGGGTCCATGGTCTTCTGGCGGCACACGCAGTCTGGATAATGTGCACCAATAGCGTCAATCACTGCACCTTGGATGGCAGTGGAAAAGAATCCGGTGGTGGGCCGTGCAGGATTCGAACCTGCGACCTACTGATTAAGAGTCAGCAGCTCTACCAACTGAGCTAACGGCCCAAATTGCAGACTGGTCTCCGCCATCCCTGGCGATAATCCCATGCTTCGCTATGCTCCCGCCCGGACTTCCTGTCCGGGCGCTCGGCCGGCCGGAATGCCACTGGCATTCCGGCAAAGACCCCGGCCTCGCCCAACTGAGCTAACGGCCCATTTGAGGAAATGGGGTGGACGATGGGACTCGAACCCACGACAACCGGAATCACAATCCGGGGCTCTACCAACTGAGCTACGCCCACCATTGCAGTCATGCCGGTCAAATACGGCGCCGCCTGCCCGGCATTCACCTGGCGCGCCTGGCAGGACTCGAACCTGCGACCGCCGGCTTAGAAGGCCGGTGCTCTGTCCAGCTGAGCTACAGGCGCAAATTCATCACTTGCCATCGGCGATAAATAACCTTTCCTGGTGTGCCCGCCAGCCCAGCCTTCCCTGGCTGGGCGCTCGCCGGTACGAAGCAATGTTTCGCTTTTCCCGGCTCACCCATCTGAGCTACGGGCGCAGTTATCGTACCCAATCTCATGGCTACCGCCACAGGCGGAAACCGGATTTGGTCGGGGCAGAGGGATTTGAACCCCCGACCCCCTGCTCCCAAAGCAGGTGCGCTACCAGACTGCGCTATGCCCCGCGGTACCAAACCATCATCACACTCTGCCTGCTTTGCTCGCAGTCTGTTACTGGCTCGGCTCCCTGCCTCGCCTAGTAACCCAGCCGTGTACATCCTGTATCCGGCGTTCGCCCCACCCAAGGCTCACCCCAAAGCAGGTGCGCTACCAGACTGCGCTATGCCCCGCGCCGCACGGCCCGCGGGGTTTCCCGCCGCGGCGCACACAGGGCCGGGAATGATACGGTGCGCCCGCACACCAGTCAATTTGCCGGGACGCGGTTGGAGCCACGGACGAACGCATGCGACAATGCCGCGCCATCGTTTCACGATAACCACTATGCCAGCCCAGATCATCGACGGCAAAGCCCTGGCTAATGAAATCCGTGACGACATCAAACGTCACGTGGCTACCCGCATCAAGCAGAATCTGCGCGTACCCGGGCTTGCCGTAGTGCTCGTTGGCACGGACCCTGCGTCCGAAATTTACGTGCGCAACAAGCGTCACGCCTGCAAGGAGACGGGTTTTATCTCCCGCGCCTTCGACCTGCCGGCAGGCACCTCCGAAGCTAGGCTCCTGCAACTCATTGACGAACTGAACGCGGATCCCGGTATCCATGGCATTCTGGTCCAATTACCGCTGCCGGCACATATAAACAGCGAGACCATCATCGAGCGCATACGGCCCGATAAAGATGTGGATGGTTTTCATCCCTACAACGTGGGCCGGCTGGCGCAACGCATCCCCCTGCTCCGTCCGTGTACGCCCTACGGCATCATCAAAATGCTGGAAAAATACGGCGAGAAATTCCTTGGGCGGCACGCGGTGGTGGTGGGTGCCTCCAACATCGTAGGCCGGCCCATGGCGTTGGAATTGCTGCTCATGGGCGCCACCGTCACAGTGTGCCACCGGTTCACGGCGAATCTGCAAGAATACGTGCGTGAGGCGGATATTCTTGTGGTCGCGGTCGGCAAACCCGGTCTCATCCCCGGGAATTGGATCAAGTCAGGTGCAACGGTTATTGACGTGGGCATGAATCGTCTGGCAGACGGCAGGCTGACGGGAGACGTGGACTTCGCAGCGGCACGAGAGCGGGCGGCGCTGATCACTCCAGTGCCGGGCGGCGTGGGGCCCATGACCGTCACCATGCTGCTCGCCAACACGCTCACCGCTGCGGAACAGCATGACAAAAAGGAGTGAGGAGGCAAAAGTTTTGTGACACTTTCTACCGTATCAAGATGCTTTCCAAAACTTATCTCCTCACACCACGCCTCTTGATGAACGCCGCCAGGTTGTCCCACTCGCACTATCTTCGATAATTATTCCTGCCGCATCCAGCTCCATCCGCAACCTGTCTGCTTCTTTCCAGTTTTTCTCACGTCGTGCGACATTTCTTTTTTCTATTAATGCATCAATATCAACCTCTGAGAGCGCGCCAGTCACTGTCAAGTGGCCTGCACCGGACTGCGACTGAATTGAATGGCCACTGAGAGACACGGTAGTCCATTGCAGATAATCGTTCGGATTATCCTGCAATATACCGAGCATACCGCCCAGTTCCTTGAGCAGTGTCGCCAGCGCAGCCGCCTCTTCCGGTTTTGAATTTCTCAAGGTGTTGATCTCGCGGGCCAGATCGAACAACACGCTGATAGCAACCGGCGTGTTGAAGTCATCATCCATTGCCTGCGTGAAACGCACGCAATATTCGGCGTCTTTTGGCGCTATCGCCGGAGGGATATTGCGCAAGGCGATATACAAGCGTCCCAATCCCGCCCGCGCCTGCTCCAACGACTGGCCCGAATAATTCAGCGGACTGCGGTAATGACTGTTGAGGATAAAGTAGCGCACCACTTCTGGCTGGTATTGCTTCAGCACCTTGCGCACAGTGAAGAAATTTCCCAGGGACTTGGACATCTTCTCATCGTCAATGTTGACGAAGCCGTTGTGCATCCACACGTTCACGAAAGGCTCGCCGCTGGCGGCCTCCGACTGGGCAATCTCGTTCTCATGGTGCGGAAACTGCAGGTCCATGCCGCCGCCGTGGATATCGAAGTGGTTGCCCAGCGCCGCGGTGGACATGGCGGAGCATTCGATATGCCAGCCGGGCCGGCCCGGACCCCAGGGCGAAGGCCACGAAGGTTCGCCGGGCTTGGTGGTTTTCCATAGCACGAAATCCAGCGGATCGCGCTTGGCCTCGTCCACCTCCACGCGGGCACCGGCGCGCAACTCCTCCGGTTTCTTGCCGGACAGCCGGCCATAGTCCCTGAAGCGGTTGACGGCATAATATACGTCACCGTTGGTACCCTGGTAGGCGTAGTCCCTTTTCACCAGCGTCTCCACCATGCGCACAATGGCTGCGATGGATTGGGTGGCGCGCGGTTCCACATCCGGGGGCAGCACGTGCAGAGCTGCTGCGTCTTCATGCATGGCGGCAATGAAACGTGAAGTCAGGGTTTCGACAGGCTCGCCTTTCTCGCCGGCACGGCGGATAATCTTGTCGTCTATATCGGTGATATTGCGCACGTAGGTCAATTTATAACCGTTCACCCGCAGCCAGCGAGCCACCATGTCAAATACCACCAGCATGCGGGCGTGGCCGATGTGGCAGTAGTCGTACACCGTGAGGCCACACACATACATGCGCACCCGCCCCGCCTGGATGGGTTGGAAAGTTTCTTTCTGACGGCTGAGAGAATTGTGGATTTTCAGCATGTTCCGTACTCAGGTCTTGCAGAGGTCTCTGGCCAGATGCATTCGTCGCTTGATCCGTTCCGGTGACATCAACTGCCACAGCCGGTCCATCTCGGGACCGTGTACGCGGCCTGTCAGGGCCGCACGCAGAGGCATAAACAAGCTCTTGCCGGACAGTCCGGTCACGGCACCCACGGCTTTTGCAAATGTCCGGAATTCCATCGGTTCTTTCTTGAAGCAAACCAGCATCCTGTCGAAAAACGCCTGTCCGACAGCTCTGAGCACAGCCAGAGAAGGCTCATCGGGCTCGAAATGATCGGTGAACACGGTACGCGCCCATAACAATCCTTCAGCGGGTCGGGTCACGTTGTCCCGTACCACATCGAGGAAGACGGTGCGTTTGTCGTCAGGCACCAATGCATTCATATCCGGGTGTGCATCCGTAAGCCATCGCCACAGCCGCGCAGGTTCTACGCTGCGGATCGCGGTGTGCTGCCAATGCTCCAACTGCTGATGATCGTAATGGGCGGGTGAATGGCCGATATGCGCAGTATCAAATGCCTGCACCAGCCCGGGAAAGCTCATGAACTCGTTGCTAGCGTACCTATGGCCCAAACGCGCCAGATAATTCAGCAGCGCTTCCGGAAATATTCCGTCTTCACGCAGCTCCTGAACGCTGCCGCCACCCTCACGCTTGGACAACGGCGCCCCACTCTCACCGACAATGAGGGATAAATGCCCATACTGCGGTACAGGTAGACCGAGCGCTTTGAGTATTAGTAACTGTCGTGGTGTATTGGCCAGATGATCCTCACCACGCAACACGTGGGTTACACCCATGAGCGCGTCGTCCACGGCGTTGCTGAAAAAGAACGCCGGGCTGCTGTCGCCGCGACGGATGACGAAGTCGCCGATATCCCGATGCGCGAATGCCTGTCGTCCCCTCACCAGGTCCTCGAACCCGGTCACGCCGGCTTCGGGAACGCGGAACCGCAGTGCCGGTTTCAAGCCCCTGGCACTGCGTGCCTCGATTTCGGCGGTGCCGAGATGCGCACAGGTACCGGCATACCGCGGTGGTTTGCCGGCGGCGAGCTGTGCCTTGCGGGCGAGATCCAGCTCCAGCGGCGTACAGAAGCAAGGGTACACCAGCTTGCGCGCCGCGAGCTTATTAATGCATTCGGCATAGACAGGCGTGCGCTCGGACTGGCGGTACGGCCCTTTATCCCCTCCCTTGTCCGGTCCCTCCTGCCAATGGATATTCAGCCAAGCGAGATCCTCCATCAGCCCGCTCTCGAATTCCTGCCGAGAACGCTCCGCGTCCGTATCCTCGATGCGCAGAATCAGGGTACCGCCCGCGTGCGCAGCCAGCAGCGCACTGAACAGCGCGGTGCGGGCATTGCCCACGTGCAGGCGACCGGTGGGGCTCGGAGCGAATCGGGTACGCATGATCATGGCGGCATTTTATCAGGCTAAAAGCGGCTTAAGTCCGTGAAATTGCCAATTTTCCGGCCAGCCCCTTATCATGGCGGTCACGTTGCAGGATCCAGCATGCAAAAGTTTCTCGCCAGTCTGTTTATCCTTGCCCTGCTTATCGCATGCAGTCAGATGCCCGTGCGGCCCGCGCAGTCACCGGATCCTTATCCGGATGTGATTTTTGAGACCAGCCTGGGAAATTTCGTGGTGCAGCTCGACCGGCGGCGGGCGCCGTTGACGGTGGCCAATTTCCTGCACTACGTGGATACGGGCTTCTACAACGGCACGATCTTTCACCGCGTGATCCCCGGCTTCGTCATCCAGGGCGGTGGTTTCAGCAGCGATTATGTGGAGAAAAAAACCGCCGCTCCCATCCCCAACGAATCCGGCAACGGCCTGAGCAATCTGCGCGGCACCATCGCCATGGCGCGGGATGATTATCCGCATTCCGCCACCGCCCAGTTCTACATCAACCTGGCGGACAACCACAAGCTGGATCCGCAGCCCGGCCGCTGGGGCTACGCGGTATTCGGTGAGGTAATTCAGGGAATGGCCGTGGTGCAAAAGATTGCTGCGGTGCCCACCGGCAAAGTGGGTCCCTTTAACCGGGACGCGCCACTGACGCCGGTGATCATAACCAAGGCATTTGTGCTCAAACAATCCCCCGATTAAATAGCCACCATGACCACCCTTTTCATTTCCGACCTGCATCTGCATCCATCACGTCCCCAGATCACGGAACTGTTGCTGGATTTCCTGAGAAAAGAGGCGCACACAGCGGAAGCGCTGTACATTCTCGGCGATTTCTTCGAGACCTGGATCGGCGATGACGATCCCGATCCCCACCACGCCCGCGTCCTATCGGGCGTCAGGGCGCTCACCGACAGCGGCGTGCCGGTGTTCTTCATGCACGGTAATCGTGACTTCCTCATCGGCGAAGGTTTTGCCCGGCAAACCGGCTGCACCCTGCTACCCGACCCGACGCCGGTAAATCTCTACGCTACTCCCACACTGCTCATGCACGGCGACACGCTGTGTACGGACGACGTGGAATACCAAGAATTCCGCAATATGGTGCGGGATCCTGCCTGGCAAAAAAGTTTTTTGGCCAGGCCGCTGGCGCAGCGTGGCGCGTTTTCCGCCCAGGCTCGGGCCACAAGCAAAACACGCACAGCATCCAAGCCAGAATACATCATGGACGTAAACCAGCAAGCAGTGGAGCGTGCGATAGTGGCGCATGGTGTCACGCGGCTGATCCACGGCCACACACACCGGCCGGCAGTACATAAATTCCGCTGCAATGGACTGGAAGCCACGCGGATTGTGCTGGGGGACTGGTACGAACAGGGAAGTATTTTGCGGGTCAACCGGCACGCAGCCCTGATCGAGACGCTGCCCCCCTCCTGAAGTTCGTCTCAAAACACCACGCCACTGTGGAACCGGAAATCGCTGTCCGTGCCGGAGATGAGGTCTGCCTCGACCGTTGCAAAAACGTGAATTCTGGCTGCCAACTCGCCGGCACCGGTGTACCTGGCAAGTCTGAGATAGCCCGCGAAATGCCGCGACTCCGCTGCGGCAAGCCCGGCATAGAAATCCGCCAGTTCCGCATCAAGATGAGGCGCCAATGCCCGGAAGCGCTCGCAGGAGCGCGCTTCGATGAATGCGCCGATCACCAATAAATCCACCAATCGTTCCGGTTCATGCTTGCGCAGATGTTTGCGCAAACCACCAGCGTAGCGCGCGGCACTGAGCGGCCTGTAGCGGATGTCGCGCTTTTTCATCAAGCGCATCACCTGCTCGAAATGCCCGAGTTCCTCGCGGGCAAGACGAGACAGGATTTCCCACAGCTCGGGATGACGTTCGCCGTACTGGAACATGAGGCTCATGGCGGTGGCCGCCGCCTTTTTCTCGCAGTTGGCGTGATCAATGAGCAGGACGTCCTGGTTCCGAAGTGCGGTTTCAATCCACTTTTCCGGTGTGGGACAGGCCAGCAGGCTGTTGCTGTCGCGGAATTCGTCCATTATTTGCATGCCCTCATCTTTTCCGGCTCCGCTGCCCCGCCCCTTCTCATGAGAGAAAAAGGGGTGAAGAAAATCATTCCTTGCAGGCAATAACCAGATCCATGACGTTGGTGCCGGTAGGACCGGTGTACACAAGATCGCCGCTGGCGTCCAGGAATGTGCCGGCATCCGCACGCGCGAGGCAGTCCTGTGCGTCCAGACCGGCATCTTCACCACGGGTCACGGTATTGCCATCCACCAGCGCGCCTGCATCACTGGAATTGCCGTCGGTGCCATCGGTGCCCGCCGCCAGAAGATAAATTCCCTCATGCGTCGAAATGCGCCGCGCAACGGCTAATGCCAGCATCTGATTGCGGCCCCCGCGTCCCGGATGGGCGGGCAATTTCACCAGGGTTTCACCGCCCCAGATATGCACCCCCGGCTCCGCGCTCGGCAGAAATTCCGCAATGCACTCACCGCACACCAGCGCATCAGAAGCCGGCAAACTGTCATGCACGTAGGCACGTAGACCATCGGCCAAGACGGCAGTCATCACCGCTTCCATTGCCTGGCGGTTGGTGGCGAGCGTACGCACGCTAACGCGGCTGTTGTCTGTCTCCGGCGGCGGCTGTCGCGGCAGGCCGGCAAACTGGGCAGGCAGCTCCGGCAGTAATCCGTGATCGGGCGGCAATAACAGGCCGGAACCGATGTGGGCAGGCACATCGCCAGGCACGTCGGAGATGAGCAGCAACTCGGCGCGGCGGCCGCCAAGATCACGCAGCAACCGGCCACCCTTGATGCGGGAGAAGGCGGAGCGTATGCGGTTTACCGCATCAATGGGCAAGCCGCTGGCCAGCAGCCAGCGATTGAGTGTGCGCAGATTGGCGAGTGAAATGCCTTCAGCCGGCACTTCTGCCAGACTCGAAGCACCGCCAGAAATCAGGAACAGAAAATGGGCGTTAGCCGGCGCGTTGGCCAGAAACAGCCGCAGCGCGTTGCCGGCGGCAAGGCTCTGTTCGTCCGGCAGCGGATGACCGGCTTCCAGCGACACGATGCGCGGGTCGCGATATACCGCGGTGTCCTGATGCCCGTAACGGGTGATGACCAGGCCTGCATGTAACTGGCCGCCGACCGCATCAAGGGCACCCGCCGCCATGGCATCGGCCGCCTTGCCGATGGCAACCAGATACAGTCCGTGTGGAAGAGAAACCTGCCGCAGCACCGCATGCACGCAGCTGCGGCCATTCACAGCCGCCAGTCCCTGCTGCAGCAGTTTCAGCAGGAGTTGGCGTGGCTGCGAACCCACCTCAGAACCGGACGAGCGGCTCAAGATACATTGTACATTTCGATGATCTGCCGGTCATCGCGCAGGCGCTTCTGCTTGGCTTCATCGGAACGCTCCCGCGCCAGTGTGGCAAGGTAATCAAAGGTGACATCGCCGGTGATGTACTCACCGGAGAATACCGAGGTATCGAAACGCTGGATCTTTGGGTTGCCACGTCGTACCGCGTCGATCAAGTCGTCCAGATCCTGGTAAATCAATTTATCTGCGCCGATGAACTCGGCTACCTGCTCCTCGCTCCTGTCGTGGGCAATCAACTCCCGGGTAGTTGGCATATCTATACCATACACGTTGGGGAACCGCACCGGCGGAGCCGCAGAAGCAAAATACACCTTGTGCGCGCCAGCATCGCGGGCCATCTGGATGATTTGCTGCGAGGTGGTACCACGCACAATGGAGTCATCCACCAACAGTACGTTCTTGCCGCTGAATTCCAGGTCAATGGCATTGAGCTTCTGGTGCACCGATTGGCTGCGCAGTTTCTGGCCCGGCATGATGAAAGTACGGCCAATATAACGGTTTTTGATGAAACCTTCGCGGTACTTCACGCCCAGCACATTGGCAAGCTGCAGCGCACTGGTGCGGCTGGTGTCGGGAATCGGAATTATCACGTCTATATCATGACTTGACCAGTCCCGCTGGATTTTTTCCGCCAGCTTGTCACCCATGCGCATGCGTGCCTTGTACACCGAGATATCGTCCATGATGGAATCAGGACGTGCAAAATAGACATGCTCGAAAATACAGGGTGAATACACCGGCTTTTCCGCACACTGCTGCGTATGCAGATCACCACTGCGATCCATGACCACCGCTTCGCCCGGCGCCACATCGCGTACCAGCTCGAACCCGCACACATCCAGTGCCACGCTCTCGGATGCGATCATGTATTCCGTGCCGGTGTCGGTGATGCGGCGGCCGAATACCAGCGGACGGATACCGAAGGGATCCCGAAAACCGACCATACCGTAACCCGCAATCATGGCGACGTTGGCGTAACCACCGCGGCAGCGCCGATGCACCGCGCTGACGGCCTTGAAAATGTCGCGCTCATCCACCTCCAGCCCGCCGGTACGTTGCAGTTCATGGGCGAATACATTGAGAAGAATCTCGGAGTCGGACTCGGTGTTGAGATGACGCCGGTCCTCGCGGAATAACATGTCCTTGAGAGCATGGGCATTGGTCAGATTCCCGTTGTGGCCGAGCGCAATGCCATAGGGGGAATTAGTGTAGAACGGCTGGGCCTCCGCGGAATTGGCGCAACCGGCGGTGGGATAGCGCACATGGCCCACCCCCATGCTGCCGCGCAGACGCAGCATGTGGCGCTGATGGAACACATCACGCACCAGACCATTGCTCTTGCGCAGGTACAGACGATCGTGATCGCAGGTCATGATGCCCGCCGCGTCCTGGCCGCGGTGCTGCAGCACGATCATGGCGTCATACAGAATCTGATTGACGTCAGCGTGTCCGACGACTCCGACGATCCCGCACATATATCACCTCATGAGTTCACTTGCGACCCGGATCCGCCGCCATGCGCGCCCCATACAGCATTTCCTGTGCCACCCGCCTAGGCAACGCATGACGCATCCAGCTGGAGACCGATTCCGCGTAGGGGATGAGTCGCGATTCGTTCCACCAGCGTTCCTGCGGGAGCACCGTGAATTGCGCTATGAGTACCAGCACGACCACCACCACCACGCCGCGTATCAAGCCAAAAATCATGCCCAGCGCCCGGTCAGTCGCTCCCACGCCGGTTTTTTCCACCATCTTGCCGATAAAGAAATTGATTACGGCGCCGACGATCAGGATAACCACAAACAGGAGCACGAAACCGATGATGACGCGCACCGAGGGGTTGTGGATAAACCCGAAGATATCGCCCACTTGCCGGGCGAAACGCAGCGCCACCCAGAAGCCCACGATCCAGGTCAGCAGCGATACCACCTCGCGCAGAAAACCGCGCAGCAGGCTGATGAGGGCCGACACAATGATGATGGCAAGGATGAGGTAATCGACCCAGGTCATGAGCGCCCTGGCACGCTGTGGCGCGCCGCCTCGAAACCACGGAGCGCTATTTTAACAGACGACGCTGGCGGCCGCCCGTCACGCCTCAGGAATTCGGCACCACCTCGGCACGCCCACCGTAGACACGCGCTATTTCCGGGAGGATCCGTTCCGCCGCCGCACGGTCCGCATAGGGACCCACGCGTACGCGGTAATAGGTACGCCCCGCCGTGCGAAAATGGCTGATATAGACGTGATACCCGCGGGCTGCAAGCTTATGTTGCACGCTGCGCGCGTTGCTTTCATTGCCATAGCTGCCCGCCTGCACCACCCATTTTCCGAAGGCAACAGCGGATGCTGCCGGCCGCTGAACGGATTTGCGCACCGGCGCGGTAGCCTGGACACCCGCGGGATTCGCGGGTGGATTGGCTGCCGGTGCCGCACCACCGGCTGCCGCCTGGGTTATCGCAGGCGGGAGTACAGATGCGGTGGCGGGGCTTGCCAGAGGCTGTGCAGGCGCCGCCGGATGATTCAGATCCATACGATAGGTCTGCGGCAACGTGGACGTGGCGGCGGGCAGGGCAATCTGCCTGGTAACCGTGGCAGTAGGCGCGGTGCCCCCCTTCAGCACCCAGGGAATGATGATTACCGCCAGAATCACCAGCACCACCGCGCCGATCAGACGCTCTTTGAGCCCAATTTCCATTTCCTGGTCTCCATACGGGCGCGGGCGCGCCGTTTCAGATTCAATTGGTACCGGATTCCCGCGCAAGACGCAATATGCTGCCGACGGTCTGGAAGGAACCGAATACCACGATACGGTCACCCGTTTCCGCCACTGCGCAGGCGGCGTGATAGGCATCGGCCACCGTGGGGTATTCAGCCGACATTACCGTGGGTAACGCGGTGTGGATACGTTTTGCCAGTTCGGCAGCGGTTTGACCGCGGGGTCCGCCCAAACCGCCCATAAACCAGCCGTCAACCTGCGGCGCCACCCTCTGCGCCACCTCTTCCGCCGCCTTGTCGCGAAACATGCCCAGGACAGCCCATGTCCTGCCGCGTACGGGAACCGCCACCAGATTCCGCGCCAGCACAGCGGCGGCGGCCGGATTATGGGCCACATCAAATACCACGTCCACGTCACCGGGCATGCGCTCGAACCGTGCCGCGAGGCGCGCCCTCTGCAGACCTTCCCGCAGTGCGTCCCCGCTGACCGCGATGGCCGGCTGTACCGCCTCCAACAAGGCGATCACACTGGCGGCGTTGTCGTACTGGGTCTGCCCCGGCAATGCCGGCGGCGGCAACTGTTCAAGGGGGCCGTGCTTTCCCCACCAGCGCCAATGGTGTTTTGACGCCCGCCAGTCGAAATCCCGTCCCAGTACCTGGAGCTCGGTCCCCAACCGCCGCGCGGTTTCCAGCAGACGCGGCGGCGGCGCACGGTCACCGCAGATGGCCGGTCGCTGTGCGCGGAAAATGCCTGCCTTCTCATAACCGATGCTGTCACGGTCATGGCCCAGCCATTCCTGGTGGTCGATATCCACGGAAGCCACCAGCGCGCCTTCCGCATCCAAGACGTTTACCGCATCCAGCCGTCCGCCCATACCCACTTCCAGCACCGCTACGTCAATCTTGTGCCGGCGGAAGATTTGCAAGGCCGCCAGGGTGCCAAATTCGAAATAGGTGAGGCTCAAGTCACCGCGCACTGCATCCACACTCTCAAAGGCCGTGCACAACTCCGCATCCGATGCTTGCATACCGTTGATGCATACTCGTTCGTTGTAACGCAGCAAATGCGGTGAGGTGTAAGCGCCCACATGGTATCCGGCGGCGCGCAGCATGGCATCAAGAAAGGCCACGCAGGAACCCTTGCCATTGGTGCCACCCACCGTGAGCACACGGAACGGCGGTGGTTCGAGCGCCATGGATTTGAGCACGCGCCGCACGCGATCCAGACCCAGATCAATGGCATTGGGGTGCAGCTGCTCCTGCCACGCGAGCCATTCGGGGAGTGTCTTAAAGCGCATACGGTGATACTTGCGTCGAATTCGCTGCTATGTGTCGTAATCAGTGAGGCACGAGGGAGTGCAGGGTGAAGACAAGAAAAATAGCAACCCAGAAAAAGAATCCCGCCTTCGGCGCCTCATGCCTCACTCTCTTTGGGCACCGGCTGGCGCGACAGTATGGCGATAAGTGCCGCCAGCCGATCGCGCATTTCGCGGCGATCCACGATCATATCCACTGTGCCATGTTCCAGCAGGAATTCGCTGCGCTGGAAACCCTCCGGCAGGGTCTCGCGCACGGTCTGTTCGATTACGCGTGGACCGGCGAAACCGATGAGCGCCTTGGGCTCGGCCACGTTCACGTCGCCCAGCATGGCGAGGCTTGCGGATACGCCGCCGGTGGTGGGATCGGTCATCACCGAGATGAAGGGAATGCCCTTGCGGGAAAGGTGTGCCAGCGCGGCGCTGGTCTTGGCCATCTGCATGAGCGAAATCAGGGCTTCCTGCATGCGTGCGCCGCCGCTTGCGGAAAAGCACACCAGCGGCGCGTTATCTTCCATTGCCGCGTCCACCGCGCGCATGAAGCGTTCGCCCACCACCGCGCCCATGGAACCGCCCATGAACTTGAACTCGAAGGCACAGGCCACAACGCGCATGCCCTTGAGACGGCCTTTCATGGCTACCAGCGCATCTTTCTCGCCGGTGCTCTTCTGGGCGAGGAGCAGGCGATCCTTGTATTTCTTGCTGTCACGAAAGCGCAGGATGTCCACCGGTTCCACGCCGGCGCCGATTTCCGCACCGGAACCAGCATCCAGAAAAGTGTCGAGGCGCTGGCGTGCCGTAAGGCGCATGTGGTGACCGCATTTGGGGCAGACATACAGATTGCGCTCCACCTCGGCGCGATAAAGTACGGAATTGCACTCCTCGCACTTGGTCCACAGACCTTCCGGAATGCTGCGCCGGCTGGTACGGACCTCGGTATTGATGCGCGAGGGAACGATCTTCTTGAACCAGTTCATGGATACCTGCGTCCAGTTATGAATGTCGCCAATGCCATGCCTCAAGTACCACCCTAAACCGCATCCATGGCCAGCCGCAAGCTGTGCACAAATTCCCGCACGTTTGCCAGCGTATCCGCCAGCTCACCGCGGTGCTCGGCGATACGGCTGACGATGGCGCTACCCACGATCACCGCATCCGAAAAGCCGGCCAGCTGCGCCGCCGAGCCCGCATCGCGCACGCCGAAGCCGACGCCCACCGGCAGCCTGGTTTCGCGGCGGATGGCAGTGAACCGCTCTCGCACAGCCTGCACATCCAGGCTGGCAGCACCGGTCACGCCCTTGAGGGACACATAATAAACGAATCCCGAGGCGGCTTCGCAGATGCGCCTGAGTCGCGCGGCAGTGGTGGTGGGTGCCAGCAGAAAGATGCAGTCGAGACCTTTCGCACGCAGCAGCCCCGCAAGCGCTTCCGCTTCCTCCGGTGGCATGTCCACCGTGAGTATGCCATCCACGCCCGCCATTGCGACCTCCTCGGCGAATCTTCCTATGCCAAAGGCTTCCAGGGGATTCAGGTAGCCCATGAGTACCACGGGCGTGCGCGCATCTCTGCTGCGGAATTCCTTCACCATGCCGAGCACATCGCCGAGTGTCGTGCCGTGTTTGAGCGCGCGCTCACAAGCCTGTTGGATCACGGGACCATCCGCGGTGGGATCGGAAAATGGCACACCCAGCTCCAGCACGTCGGCACCCGCTTCCACCAGTGTGTGCATGAACGGCACGGTAGCGCCTTTATGCGGATCTCCCGCAGTGATATAGGGCACCAGTGCCGTCCGCCGGTTACGCTTCAGCGCCGAGAATACCCCTGCAAGCCGGCTCATAACTCGATGCCTTCGCGCGTCGCCACCGTTTGAATATCCTTGTCGCCCCGGCCGGACAGATTGACGATGATGATGTCGTCACGCTGCATCGCTGGAGCCAGTTGCATGGCATAAGCAAGCGCATGACTGGATTCCAGCGCCGGCATGATGCCTTCACTGCGGGTGAGCGCATGGAAAGCCTGCACCGCTTCTGTGTCCGTTATTGTGTCGTAAATCACGCGGCCGATATCCTTGAGCCAGGCGTGTTCCGGGCCGACGCCGGGATAATCCAAGCCGGCGGAAATGGAATGCGTTTCGCGGATCTGGCCTGCGTCATCCTCAAGCAGATAGGTACGGTTGCCATGCAGCACCCCCGGCCGGCCACCGCTCAATGAGGCGGCATGCTTGCCGGTATGCAAACCCGCGCCGCCCGCCTCCACACCATAGAGCTTTACGGGATCGTCAAGAAACGCGTGGAACAGGCCGATGGCATTGGAACCGCCGCCTACACAGGCGATGAGCGCACTGGGTAACCGACCTTCTGCGGAAAGAATCTGGCCGCGTGTTTCCTCACCGATGCACACATGGAAATCCCGCACCATCATGGGATACGGATGGGGCCCAGCCACGGTGCCGATAATATAGAAAGTGTTGTCCACATGCGTCACCCAGTCGCGCATGGCTTCATTGAGCGCATCCTTGAGCGTGCGCGACCCCGATGTGACCGGCACCACCCTCGCACCCAGCAGCCGCATGCGGTAGACATTGATGGCTTGGCGCTGCATATCCTCCGCGCCCATGTAGACCACGCACTCGAAACCGAAACGCGCGGCGACGGTTGCCGTGGCAACACCATGCTGTCCCGCGCCGGTTTCGGCGATGAGGCGTGTCTTGCCCATGCGTTTCGCCAGCAATGCCTGGCCGAGCGCGTTATTGATCTTATGCGCGCCGGTGTGGTTGAGATCTTCACGCTTGAGATAAATGCGCGCACCCTTGCACTGGCTGCTCAGGCGTTCCGCCAGGTACAGCGGGGACGGCCGACCGACGAAATCCCTGAGATCGTGTTTCAACTCCGCCTGGAAATCCGCATCACGGCGGTAACGCTCGTAAGCCGCGTGCAGTTCTTCCACCGGACCCATGAGGGTTTCAGCCACAAAACGCCCGCCGTACGGGCCGAAATGCCCATCCCGGTCCGGCAGATGGCGCAGGGATTCCCTGAACGATTGGTTTTTCTCAAGCGGCCGTGACACGGTTCACCTCGCGTACAAACTCGGCCATCTTGGCGGCATCCTTGATACCCGGTGCACGCTCGACGCCGCTGGATACATCCACACCATATGGGCGCACCATGCGGATAGCGGCCGCCACGTTATCCGCGCGCAGACCGCCGGCGAGAATCACCGGCGGGCGGGTCGATTGCGGTACGCCGGACCAGTCAAAGCTCATGCCCGTGCCGCCTTTTTGGCCCGCGGCATGACTGTCCAGCAGCAACGCAGCCGCATCGGCATACTTCCGCGCATATTCATTTATATCCGCCTGGCCGCTCATGGGTACCGCCTTGAGGTAGGGACGCCCGAATGCACGGCAGAATACCGGCGCTTCCTCGCCATGAAACTGCAGCAGATCCATACGCACGCTGTCCAGCACGCGTTGGACGTCTGCGCGCGCGGGATTCAGGAACAATCCCGTGACCGTGACGAACGCCGGTGCGGCGTCTGCGAGAGTCCGGGCCTGCTCCACCGATATATAACGCGCGCTTTCCGCATAAAACACCAATCCCACGGCGTCCACACCCAGGTGTGCCGCCGCCTGAATATCTTCCGTGCGCGTCATGCCGCAAATTTTGATCCGTACGCGCACCTGATATTACCCGCCGACAAGGGGGTTAAAGGTTAACAGAAAGTCCGTTGAACAGTGCGCCTTCCGGGACAGGAATGCCGTAAACCGGTGGATACCATACCGCCACAAAGCACAAGCCTTCCGGCGCTGCGGTGACGCCACCCAGAGTGCGATCCCGGCCGGCCAGTACCCGCTGCGACCAGTCGCTGTCCTGCCTTCCCTCGCCGATGGCAATCAACACACCCACGATGTTGCGCACCATGTGATGCAGAAAACCGTTAGCGACCACGTCAATGAACACGCATTCCATTTCGCGGCGCACATCAATCCGGTGCACGATGCGCACTGGTGAACGGGCTTGGCATTCCACCGCACGAAAAGCGGAGAAATCATGCTCGCCCAGAAGATGTCGTGCGGCTGTTTGCATGCGCATCGCATCCAGAGGGCGGTGCACCCATGTTATCTGTGCACGTCCTACGGCGGGGCGCGTGAACCGGTTGATAATGGTGTAGCGATACTGGCGCGCCAGCGCATGATAGCGTGCATGAAACTCTTCGGGTGCTTCCCTGACCCAGTGCACGGCGACATCCGCCGGCAGATTGGAATTGAGTCCCAGCAGCCAACCGCGCGCACTGCGCTGCGCATGCGTGTCAAAGTGCACCACCTGACCGGTGGCATGCACGCCCGCATCCGTACGTCCGGCGCAGGTGGCCTCGACGGAATGGTTGGCCACCTTCGTGATGGCCGCTTCGATACAACCCTGTACGGTCCGGCCCGCATGCGGCTGGCGTTGCCAGCCCATGAAAGCCGTACCGTCATACTCGATGCCAAGTGCCAAGCGTGCCATCGGATTCCCAAATCGGGTGTAGAGGACGACAATAGAATAAAACGCGGGTGTACCGGGTCACGGCAAGCTGCCGGTAACAATCAGCAACAACATGAATACACGCAAAAGACCCCGCCCATGCGGCGGGGTTGCTTGGCCTGATCAGGCGAGATGCTGCATGAGTTTCTGGGCTTCCTGTTTTTGCTGGGCATCGCCCTCCTCGATCACTTCATCGAGGATATGCTTGGCGCCTTCCGCATCACCCATATCAATATAGGCACGCGCGAGATCCAGCTTGGTGCCCACTTCGTTGAGACCCGTGGTCTCCTCGCCGGCACCGGTACCTGTGCCCAGGCTGGTGCCGCCAACATCGGCATCTGCGGCCAGCGACAGGGCCGCATGCATGGCGGCGCCGCTCTTGGTGGCTTCTTCCTGGGGCGGTACGTTGGTATTGACGAAGTCCGACAACTCCTTGAGGGCTTTGTCGAACTCCACCTGGGAATCCGTACCGAACTCCGCCGTGACGGTGGATACTCCCGTCTTCGCAGCCGGCTTTCTGGCAGCGGGCGTGGGTTCCATAGTCAGGTTATCCAAATCGAATTCGAGGCCGCCAGCCGAAGCCGCTTGAGGCGCCGAATTGCCCTTGGCCGGTGCAGGTTCAATGTCCGGCAAGGAAAAGTCCAGCACATGCTCGTCAGCCGGTGCGGAAGCCCCGGAAACCGCAGGCGCAGTTACCGACCGTATGCCGTCAAATGCCCCTGCCAGGGGATCCATGTCGGTATGCACCGCCGTATCGGTACCGCCACTGTCCAGGGGAATATCCACGCTGGAACCGGCAGCAGCGACGCCATCACCGGAGAAAAGTGCTTCGTCGGCGGCCACCTGACGGCCCATGATGGCGATATTTTCCCAATCCTTGTCGGGTACCGTGCCCATTTCCTGACGCAGACCGCGTGCGGCTTCCACGAAATTGGAACGGTCACCGGCGGTGAAATACACTTCCAGCAGTTTCACCTTGAGATCGCGTCGGCCCGGATCCTGGCGCAGCGCTTTTTTGAGCACATCCACCGCCTGATCGTAGAGCCCGTAGGCCATGTGAAAGTCGGCTTCCGCCACAGGGTCGGCTTCATCCAGCTTGAGGGTAGTAGTCATGCCGAACGCCGCAGCGCCCTTGGCGGCTGCGGCTACGCTGGCTGATGGGTCGGCAACCACACCGGGCTTGCCGCGCGTGGCGGTGGTGGCAGTTACATCCTTAAGGCCTGCCTTTTCTTCTTTTGTCCAGTTGTCACTTTCCGCCGCTTGCTTCCTGATCTTGGTGGGCTTGCTGGTGGTGGAAGCGGCGCGGCGGCGGCGCTTGATGAGGGCGCCAATAATAAGCAGCAGAATTACGATGATAACCGGAATGATCACGTAGGGATTCATCAGCGAAGCCAGCAGACCGCCTGACGATGAGGACTGGGACGGCGCGGTTTCCGTCTCGGGTAACGGCGTGGTAACCGGCCGTTTTTCGGGAGCAAGCGGTGCGGTCTTCGCAGCAGCCGCTTGTTCGGCTTGTTTGCCGGCCTGGCCTTGCACTGCAGCCAGGCTGTTGCTCTGCACGGCGATCAGTGCGCTCGATGACGTGGTTGCGGACGCTGCCACGCTGCCGCTCTTGCCTGCCTTGCCGATATTGCCAGTAGTGCCTGTACCGCCTTTGCCTACGCCCGGCACTTGATTCAGGGCGGTCCGGGCTGCCGATGACGGCGCCACCAGTTGCAGCGACGGTTGCGCTGCTGCTGTGGAAGATACTTTCTGCCTGGTCGCCAGACTCCCCCGCTTTGCGCGCCATGCTTCAATCTGTGTGCGTACCTCGGCATTGGCTTTCGCCACCGCTACCGACTGGATATCGGCCATGGTGGGAACGCGCAGCACAAACCCGGCCATCATCAAATTGATGTTGTGCATGAAGACTTCGGGATTGGCGCGGTAAATGGCGATCATCATCTGATTGAGCGTGACACCCTGAGGGCGCATGCGCAGGGCGATCTCCGAAAGCGTCTCGCCGCGCCGGATGGGGCCGTAGTTGCCGCCCAAGGGGGAAGTACTTGCAGCAACCGTCGGCGCCGCCACCGGAGCCGCCGGCTGGCTGGGTTGTTCAGGCGCAGTTGCCATGGGAGCGGGCACAACAGGAGCCGGCGTCGGGGTGGCGGGTGCGCTCACAGGCGCAGCGGCCGCAGGTTGCATCGCAACGGGTGCTGGAGCCGGCGCCGCCTGGGTAGCAATTTCGAAATTCGGCGGGTTCAGAAAAACCGTGTACTCACGAATGAGCTCGCCGTTATCCCAGGTGGCATTCACCAGAAAATCCAGGAATGGTTCGCGCACCGGTTTGGTGCTGGTGATATGCACGGTTGCGCTGCCATCAGGGCCCTGCACTACCTGGAATTGCAGGTGGCTGAGCACGTTGGGCATGGGGATGCCCTCCTGCTGGAACTGCTTTGCGCTCGCCACTTTGACGTGCAGACTGCTGATCTCACCGGGAGCCGCGCCCACGATGGGAATATCTGCGCTGAGCGTCTGATTCAGTGCGGAATTGAGCTTAATCTCACCGAGACCAAGCGCGTTTGCCGCAAGCGGCAACAAAGCCGACGCCAAGGCCATGACAAACGCCAGCTTCTTGCTCATGATTCCTCCCCCCACCCCGCCCCCCAACGGGGGACATGGACGTTCAACCTAACAGCTCAGAATGCGCTTTACAAATCGGGTAGGAGAGAAGCCTTGCGGCTTCCCTCCCCCCTAAGAACCGGACATGCGAGTTACCCCGCATCCGGCTCAAGCCGCTTTTAAGCATACCCTAAGTTAAGGGTTTACCGCAGCTATGGCTT
>JAKAXB010000007.1:0-46785 GCA_021816765.1 Natronospirales bacterium
TGGTGCAGGTGTCGTGCGCGTTCACCTGCCAGCCGCTGTCGGGGCCCTGGAAGGCCTCGAGGTACAGCGGCAGCGGCAGATCGAGGAGCTCCGAGCCCACCGCCCCCAGCAGGTGTACGCGGCCGGATTCCACTGGGGCAGATTGCCGGCCGCTGGAAGCGGGTGGCGGCGTGCCTACGTCCGGGTCCGTGGCAGCCAATTGCAGAGTGACCGGTGCGGTTTCCTTGGCGGTGAACTGATAGGTGATCGTACTGGAACTGCCGATACCGGGAGACGTGAATGCCGAGGCCGGTATCGTGCCGGCGGTGAAGCTGCCCGCCGCACCCGAAGTGTCCACGATCGTAACCGTTTTCGCGTAGCCGGTGGCACTGGAGTAATTGACGGTAGTATTTCCCTGCGCATTGCGCGCCGTGACCTGCAGCAGAGCAAACGGCTGGCCGGAATAGGTGAAATCCACTCCCGGCATGATGTTGCAGCCGTCCAGGAATCCCGTGATGTCGAAATGATCCGGGATGAAACGTCCGATGACACCGCTGTAACCGACAGCATTCACGCCCGGAGAATTGAGAAAGTTGCCGGCAGCGGCGCTCAACATGAAGCTACCCACATCGCTGTATTGCAGCGTTGTGGCCGTGCCGCTGCCGCCTGAAAAGGCGCTCTGCGGTACCGAGCCGTTGGCGAGCGTGCCGAGTTTGCCGGCCGGGGGCGCAGGAGTGAACGCGCAATAAGGACCCGAAGCGCCCATTTGGGTCGTATTGGGGCAGGGGGCGAGCGAGGTGGTCCAGGCGTAACTCGGCGTGACGGGCGTGGCGGCGAGCTTGGTGTAGTCGTCCGGCACGCCGTCGTTGTTGCTGTCGTCGGCGGACTGCCACAGCACGCCCGTCACCGTGGCCGAGAAATTCTGCCCCGCACCGGTGAACACCGCTCCCGTGGGCGTGTTGTTGCCCGGATTCGCGGTTCCGCCCGCGTTTTTGATGTTGGTCATCACCAGGGCAAAGGGACGCACGGTGAGCACGGCAGAGGAACCGGTGCAGGCCTGTCGCTTGCAAGGACCATACCGGTTATCCGCAAGATTGATGTTGTATTTGCCCACGTCGGTAGTATTCAGGGTGAAATAGGCCGAGCCCGGTGGAGGCGGGTTGCCACCGCTCTTGCCGCCAAAATATAGTGTTACCGGCGTCGTTGCCGGCGCCGTCGGCAGGGGACCGGACGGAGGATATTTGCCGCTCATATCAACGATGGCAGGCGGATAGGCCGGGGTATTGCCCCCGGGATTGGCAGGATCGGGGGTGATGGACGCCTGTAACGTCCTGGGATTACCGTTCTTGCCGCCGTAATTGATGATCGGGCCGCTGCAGTTGCGGTTCATGAGTGTCGCCTGGAAATCGTAGGGTTTCCCGGCAACCACCGTGTTCACGGGATCGCTGGTGAGCGAGTTCAGGTACGGAGTGATGGAAAAGTAGTCGCCTGCGGGATAGGTGATGGCGCCCGAAGTGCCGCTCGCGCCCGTCGTGTAATCAGTCACCAGAATTTGAATGCTCGCGCCTGAATCCGCACCGCCGTCGTTGAACGTAAGGTTGACGACACCCAGGTCGGTGGTGGCGTACTGGTAAGCGGCGGCGGCCGGATCGCCGTTCAAGGGGGTGGTGAGTACGCCGTTGGGTGCGGGCGAGCCCGGTCCCCATGCCGTGGTACCCGTGCTGTTATCGGTGGACGTGACGATCGTGGGGGTGCCGGTGTAGCTGGTGAGTACATTACCGTTACCGTCCAGCGCCGTGATGGTTACCGGCATCGGGCTACAGGGATCTCCGTTGGCCGGTGCGCTCACCACAAAGCTGCTGATTACGCCTGTTCCGCAATAATAAAGCTGGTTTGAGGGAATCAGGGCCGGTGCATTGCCGCTGTCGGGACCGTTCCATTGCAGCACGGCGGTCGTGCTTCCCGGTCCCTGGAAATATTGGAACATGATGGTGTGATAGCCGGCTGAGAGCGTGATGGGATTGCTTTTCCAGTCCGGAATGCCCGAACTGTTGTCCGGGTTGCCGGTCGCGCCTTGCAGTATCCAGGCACAATCACTCGAACCCACCGGGCAGTTGGGGCCGCCGCCCACGGCGATGATCTGCTGGCCGTCAATGAACAGGCGGCCGCCGTCATCCACCGTGATATAGAAAGTGTACGTACCCGCCGTGTTGACCTTGATGGCACCCGACCAGATCACGCTGAAATTATCCGGTCCGCCCACCGGCGTCGGCACTCCGTTGGCGCAATTGCTGGGCGCACCGGCGAGACAGAAATTGTTCCCGGAATTGTCGAAATCAATGGCGCCATCCACTTCCGTGGCGGTATTACCCGTGAAATATGCGCCAGGCTGGTTATTCTGATCGTAGTAGGTACCGAGCAAGCCGCCGACATTGCCCTCGGCATTTTTGGGACTCTGTATCCAATTGCCGCTGACCGCTGTAAATGACGCGCTGCTGGGATTGGGACTGATGGTGGTACCCAGGGTACTTTGCACATTCGACACACTGAGGGTGTAGCTTTGGCCCCCTGTCATCGTGCCTGCAAAAACCACTCTCACCGTGGTCGGGTTCACCAGGGTCGCCGACTGTACCGCGGGGGCGCCAGGCCCGCTCAGGCTGTAATTCGCCGCATTTTGGCTGGTCACGGGATCCATCGCAAGATTGAAATTCACCAGCACATAGCTGGGGGCGCAGGGTGCGATGGAAATTCCCGTGAGTTGCGGAGCCGGTACCGTCGTGGAAAGCTGGGACTGCGGAATCACCTGTATCGGGATGGGGGACGCACAGTCGGCGCAGGACCAGCCGAGTTGCGCGATGTCATACCCCGGCGCCTGAAAATAGTCCATCTCGATGTTGTAGTACTGACCGGCGGTGAGATGAATCGTGGTGGCAGTGGCATAGATGGCGGCGGGTTCGGGCGTCCAGGCGCAATCGTTGACGGTGCACGTGCCGCTTGGCGGCTGGGGCGGAAAGACACCGTTTTGCGTGCTCAGCCAGTACGGCGAGCCCACCACGCCGATGATTTCCGTCAGTCCGCTGCCCGGGCTGGTGCAACTGCTCGCGGGACTGGAGTTGAGCAGCAGGCGACCGCCGTCATCCACGTTGATGTAGAAAGTGTAGTCTCCGGTCTGAGACGCCTGCACGCTGCCGGTCCATTTCGCCATGAAATCCGTTCCGCCGATACCCGGCCCCGGCGACACAGCGTTGTTACTGGTGCCGCTGCTGGTCGCTCCCCAAGCTTGACCCGGCGTGGACAGGTTGATGGTGGAGTCCACGCGCGTCAGGACAGCGGGGGAAGCCGGAAAACCCGTGGGCGGGAATGGCCCACCATAGTTCCAGTACTGGGCGAGCAAACCATTGCCGCAGGCGGCAAGCGCCGGCATGCTGGTGGTCAGCAGCAAAACCATCACCGCCAGGCGCGCGAATTGTCGCCATGGATGCGGACATCCCCGGCGAGTCCTCGTTATCCGAGTCAGCAAAGTACTGGTTTGTTGCATACTCATACCCGCTTAAGGCACGACCAGTGTGGCCTGGATGGTGCGCGAGACGTAGTCCGGCTGGCCGTAGCTGCTGAAGCTGGCGGTGGAGTTCAGTACATACACCGTATAGGTTTTGCCGGATTCCGCATGGGTTCCCGAGGTGCAGCTCACTGCCACGGAAAACCCGTTGAGCGTCAGCGGACTGCCGCCGGTGTTGCAAGCGCCGCCGCCGTCCACCGCCTGCCAGGTGCCCCACTCGATGCCGCTGCGCGCCGCGTAGTAACCGCGGGTTTCCAGCAACGACAGATTCACACTCTGCCGTTGCACGCCGGCCAGCATCACAATCACGGTTCCCAGCAACGCCAGTATCACGATGAGGAACAGTGCCATCACCAGGGAGAAGCCGGCATGGGTCCGGGGGTGCGGCATGTTCGGTTCCTCAGGGCGCATTGTCCACATGGACCTGCTCCACGAGGGTGACGCTTTCGCCGTGGCGCGTGACCGTCAGTTCCAGTGTGGCGAGACCGTTGCGCTGCGCCGTGCCGGGGGTGTAGGTGAAACGGCAGGCCGAAAGATGGTCCACCACCAGTCCGGACGTCGCCCCGGTGGGAGGCACCGGCTGCGTGCTGGAAAGCGCGTAGTTCCAGTAACGGATGAGGCTGCCGCCGCTGCAGATATAGGAAACCGGCGTGTCCACGAGATAAATGCGGTCATCGGGCGAAGGGTAAGCGAACTTGAAGCCGCTGCTCAGATGGATGTGGTCCTCGTTGGGAAAGGAGGGGCTGCTGGTGCTCACCGTGATGCTGGTGCCCGGGGGCGTGATCACGCAGCTGGCGTCGTAGGCATTGGCGCCGCCGGAGCTGGTGCCGCAGGTACCGCCGCTGCCGCTGATGCCGAGATTATAAATCACAAGATAGTCGTTGCTGAGTGTCACCGGGCGCGAGGCACCGAGCTGGGTGAAGGTGCCGAGCAGATTGAAGTCCGCGTCGGCAGTGTTGAACTGCAGGTAATAGTATTGGGGCGAATGGGTGTCTCCGCTGACCCGCGGCGCAGGGCCGCTGCGGTAGCGGGCGCCGTCCACCACGTGGATCAGTTCCAATGCATTGCTGCCGGATACGCGCACGCTGTTGGGCAGGGCGCCGCGGATATCCGTGGCCATTTCGTTCAGGGCCTGCTGAGCCATATCCACCAAGTCCGCGCGGTTGGCCTGGGCGAAGTAGCCTTCCACCGGCCCGCGGATGAGAGCAGCCGCCACGATGGCGAGGATGCCGGTGATGACGATGACGATGATGAGCTCCACCAGCGTGAAACCGGAAACGGGTGAGGGATGAGGCGTGAGGGATGAGGAATGCGAGGTAGCCGCCACTTTAGGCCCGCTGACCATCGTCAATTCTGTCAGGCACACGGCGCGCATCAGTAGTTGGCCCGCAAAACCGATATTGTGATAGCCGGCCCGGCCGGCGGCGTCACGCTGACGCTGATGGTGGCGGGTGCATACGGCGTGCTGGTGGTGGAAGTCGGGCACGGGGTCACCGACACCGCCACGTTGTAATTGGTGACACCCGGCACGGCCGCACCCGTCTGGTCGGTGGGCGGTTGGCTGAGGCCGTTGTAGTCGCAGATGTCGTTGTAGTTCTGCCGGCCCGCGGGATTGGGCAGCGCGAAGTAGGATTGCGCCTCGATCTCGTCGAGATAGGCTTCGGCGATGTTGATGCTTTGCTGCTCCATCACGGGATCGGCGCTGTGACGGGTGGTGTAGGCGATCCCCAGGAGGATGCCGCCAGCGGCGATGGCGATCACGGCGATGCTCACCACCAGTTCCACCAGGGTGAAGCCGCACAGCGCGTGCGGGCCGATACCACGCTGTGATGTATGCCGTCTCATGGCGTAGCCACGTAGCCGCTGGGCACATTGAGCGTGAAGCTGCGGCTGAAACCGCCGCCCGCCACCGTGAAGGCGGTGGTGCCGAGGGACGGGTCGCTCACCAGCCCGTTGCCATCGAAACAGAACTGGCCGGAGGTGAGTGTCACGCCATTCGGTGCCGCGCCGCTGGCAGATACACCCGCCGCCGCTTGTGTGACGGGGGAGTACGCGCCGGACACGCTGCACGGACTGGGAGTACAGGGGGGCGTTTGCTGGGCGAGGCTGTAATTGTTGCTGCGGAAGGACACCTGCGCCGGGCAGCCGCTGGCGAGCGCGACTTTCTGGGCGTAACGGGTGGCCGCTACCACCGTATCGAAGTAGCTGCGCGCCTGGTACTGGCCGACGGAGAAAAAGCGCGCACTCACATACACGGCCAGGATGGCGACGATGGCGAGGATGACGATGAGCTCCACCAGGGTGAAACCAGAAGAAGGTGAGGGGTGAGGAGTACAGGATGAGCAATGCGGCATGCGAGGTAGCCACGGTTCTGGCAGGCTGTTTTTCAGTGGCCTGAAACGGGTGCGACAGTGGCTATTAAGGGGTTCCATAATCGGTGTTTTAGCATATTTCCGGAACACGCAAGCCGCCCGTTCAGCAGCTATTTTCGCCCGCTCATCCCGTTTACCGACAGCCCAGGACGGTAATCTGCAAAGACGTGGTCTGCGCGCGGATACCCGCGGTAGCTGACAGTACGCTGCAAGAGGACGGGCACGGAAATGCAGTGAGCGGAACCGCGGCGGGAATGGATGCGGATGGCGGGGCGGTTGTTGAAATTGCCTTGCGCCGCCAGGCCGATGCCGTTCCTCGTGACGAATGGATAAGCGATGTGCATATGCGCTTTCCGGGGCGCGTCATTCCGATTGCGCTATTGACAGATCGGTGATGCCGTCCGGGTTGGCGGTGCGCGCCGGGCCGTGGAAACCCGCGAAGCATGGCGGACTGAGGGTGGCAGAGCGCGCGAGCACATTGTCCAACTCCGGCCGTGTGAACCGGCGCTCAAGGTCCGGCCCGCAGGGGAAAACCGCTCAACCGTCGTCTGGCGATCCATGATGCCGCGCGGTGGATTGGGCGGCGCCAGCGGCAGCCGACGCGTGCCGTCAAATCCCGTCAACTGCAGGGGTTAGCGCTCGTAGGCACCGCAATGACAGGCGCGAGTCCGATAGCGGTGGGCGGCGTGTACTGCACTTCGCAGTCACTGAGTCCGTCCACCTGGAAAGTGGTCATGCCGCCGGCGCTGGTTGCATAGGTGACATTCACGCTGCTGGTCACGCCGGTTGATCCGGTGGCGACGAAATTGTCTTGTAACGCGTTACCGATGCCGCTCGCGGTGCCGTCGGGATATTCATGCAGCAGACTTACCAGGGCGCCGTCCAGCTGGATGTTGGCGGTGGTATCCGTACACGCCGCCGTGGTGCCGTTGCCCACCGTGGCGATGCAGGCGGCGTGGGTGATGGCGGAGGCGCTGTTGAGGGCCCCCACCACCGCTTGCAGGGTGGCCTGGCGGGCTTGTACCGTGAGGTTCACGAAGCGCGGCAGCGCGAACGCCGCGAGGATCGCGAGAATCGCGATGACGATGACGAGCTCGATGAGCGTGAAACCCTTGCTGGTTTTCATGGGACGTCCCTCAGCGTGCTCTGCGTGCAGCGCGATGGCTGCAAACGGGCGCGCGGCCGAAAAACCAGGGGCGCTTGCGCGCCCCTGTCTGGTACCGGTTAGCAGCCCGTGGTGACGGAAGTCACGGTCGCCGGACTGATGGCCGAGGTCGCCGCCGTATAGGTCACTTGGCAATTGCTATTGCTGCTCACAGTGAACACGCCGGTACCGGAAGCGTAGGTTGCCGGTGCGCTAAGCTGGATGGCGTTACGAATACCGGTGAGCGTGGGATAACCGAAGGTCAGGGCGACGCTCTGGCCGTCCAGGGTCACGGTGGTGCCGCTGCCGCCTTTCACCAGCCAGCCCGCATGGGCCAGGGCCGAGGCGGTGTTGACGCTGCCAGCCACGCCACCAATAGCCGCCGCACGGGCCTGGGACGTGAGGTTGAGGAAGCGGGGCAGGGCGAAGGCCGCCAGGATGCCCAGGATGGCGATGACCACCACCAGTTCGATAAGAGTAAAACCGTGTTGCTTGCGCATAAAAACTCCGATTTAGTTGAGGGCCGCAGCCCATAGTTGCCGGCTATCCCACCGCCGCAACGGCAGGCCCAAATCCTATGGATGAAGTCCCCAAGCCGACGGGGCAAATTATGACCAATTATCCAGGGTGAAGCAATGCGGAATGTGCTTTTACCGGTGAGTTCAAGCCTTGCCCAACCAATGCAGGGCCATCAGGGTCAAACCCACCAGCGCATAGAGACTCAACGCGGTGATGATGAAGCCCGCCAGGCGCGGTCGGCGCTGGGCGAGCCGGTCAGTCAAGGGGCGGTTGATTTCCAGGGGCCGCAGCCAGCGGCGCGTGGACACCCAGCGGTTGGCGTGGCTCTCCGGCGTCTTCAGCAGACTCGGGCGCAGCAGCACCAGCAGTCCCACGGCGGCGATGACGAGACTCGCCCCGCGCAACAGGAAGACCGCGCCGTCCAGCGCCCAGACACCGCCGCTCGTCAGGTCGAGCTGTCGCAGCACGCGTGCCCGGTCATACAGGATCCAGAAATAAGCGAACACCCCGCCGGCCGCCAGCAGCAGCAGGGTTCCGGAGAGGCGATGGTTGCGGTAGAAAACGCTTTCCCAGTAGCGCGGCACCTCCAGAAAGCGCAGCCAGGGACGCAGGGAAAACCAGCGGTTCCAGCCGGCCGTGAGGCGGAAGAAACTTGCCGGGGCGCAGAGCAGCCACAGGCCCGTCACCAGGCCGAACAGGGCGCCCAGCAGCAAGGCGGTGAACAGCGTCCCGAGGGACGCCTCCGCAATGGCTTCCACCAGCAGGTGCGCGTTCATGGCGGACGGAGCATAGCAGAGCACGGGTCCGGTGCCTGTGCAGCGATCCTCACCAGTTCAGGAACCAGGCACTCCTGGGCGGCGAGTTGCTCCATTGATAAGGCGCCAGGTTGACGAGACGCACGCCGTAGAGTTCATCCCGGTGTGGATCGTAACGGCCGTCTTTCTTTGCACCGCTGTACAGGAGCTGGATGCGGTATTCGGCGCGGGCGGGTTTGCCCAGCGCGTCGTGGAAATAGCCGCTGCTGTGGACCCGGTAAACCAGGATGCGGGTGCGGGTGTCAAAATACCAATATCCGCCCCTGATACTGGCGGGATCCGGGTGGTCCAGGGCGCCCACATAGTTGCTGGGCGGTTGCATCAGCAGGTCCATGGGATTCATGCCGCGCATCCTGGCGACGTCGGCCATGTCGCCGCGGGCGATGTAGGCGGCGAGCTGGATGCCGAGCGCGCTTTCCAGCGTACCCTCCATCTGCATCAGGCTGACCCGCTCCGCCTGTACCCGCAGGGCGAGGAAGCGGTCGAGCGCCACGGCGAACAGCACCGCGATAATACCCACCACGATGGTGAGTTCGAGCAGGCTGAATCCCCGTTGGGAAGAAGGAGGATCTGAGGTTGCGTCGCTCATGCTCAGAGGTGTGAAGCGTTGGCCGCCAGGTTCCACATGGGCAGGAACACGCCCAGGGCGAGGATCAGAACCATCGCGCCCATGATCACCAGCAGCACGGGCTCGATATTGGTGCTCAGGGTCTGCAGCTCGTAATCCACCTCGCGTTCATAAAAACCGCCGGTCTCATCCAGCATCTCGGCCACATTGCCGGTCTCCTCACCCACGGAGATCATCTGGATCACCAGCGGCGTGAACACGCCCACGGCGCGGGAGGTGCGCGTCAGGCTCTCGCCGCGTTCCACGCCGGTGCGCATCTGCAGCACGCGTTCCGCCACATACTCGTTGCCGACCGCTCTCGCCACCAGCGTCAATGCCTGCACCAGAGGCACGCCCGAGCGGTAGCACAAAGCGAAGGCGCGCGCGAAACGCGCCAGCGTCGCCTGCATGATGATGCTGCCGACGACCGGGACGCGCAACTTGAAACCGTCCCAGCGGTAGCGTCCCCGCTCGGTGCGGATGTAGCGTCGCAGGAAGAACAACGACACGACGCTGACCAGGAGCACCAGCCACCAGTAATGCTGTGCGAAATCCGAAACGCCCATGATGAGGCGCGTCGGCCACGGCAGGCGCATGCGCACCGACTTGAAGAAAGCCACGAAACGCGGCACCACGAACAGCGTGATGATGGTGATCGCCACCACGATGGCCGTGACCACGAAGATCGGATAACGGAAGGCGGTCTTGATGCGTGTGCGGATGTCTTTCTCGAGACTGAGATAATTGAAGATGCGCAGGAAGGCCTCCTCCAGGTTGCCGGAATTTTCACCGACACGCACCACGCTCACGAACAGCGGCGAGAACACATTGGGGTGGCGGGCCAGGGAGCCCGCCAGGTCCCGTCCGGATTCGAGATTGTCCACGATATCCCGCAGGGCGGTACGCAGCGTCTCGTTGTGACTGGACTGCTCCAGGCTGGTGAGGCCGCGCACCAGCGGCACACCCGCCTTGACCAGCGCATACATCTGGCGTGCGAACAGGATCAGATCATCGAGACGGGGTTTGTTGCCGGTGAGATGCCGCCACAGGCTGCCCAGGGTCTGGCGTTCTGGCGGCTTCAGGCCGATGTCTATCGGCGTGATGCCGCTGTTGAAGAGTTGCGTGGCCACCACGTCGGCGGTGTCCGCATCCAGCTCGCCCAGGATCAGCTCGCCCCGGCTGCTGCGTCCACGGTAACGAAAGGTCGCCATTCTGCCTTACTCCCGCGATGTGGAAAGGGAGCCGGCGGGCGCGGCCGGTTCAGGGACATCTTCCGTGTATTTTTCGATGCCGCTGGAGATGCGCATGGTTTCTTCCACCGTGGTGACGCCGGCTGTGGCATATTCGAGTGCGCACAGCACGAACGGGCGGAAATCCCGCTTGTGGCGCGCACGCTGCGCGAATTCCGCGCTGTCACTGCGCCGTAGTGCATCGGTCAGTCCCTCATCCAGTTCCAGCAGTTCATAGACACCGATGCGGCCGCGATAGCCGGTGCCGTTGCAGTAGGTGCAGCCGCGCCCCTGGCGAAACTGGGTGGAATCAATGCGTCCCGCCTGGGGCACCGAGTTGAGCCAGGCCTGCTGGTTGGCATTCACATGTGCCGGCACGGTGCACGCATCACAGATGCGGCGCACCAGGCGTTGCGCCACCACGGCACGCAGGCCCGCGGCGATGAGATACCCTTCGGCGCCCATGTCCAGCAGCCGGCTCACGGTGGTGACGGCGTCATTGGTGTGCACGGTGGACAGCACCAGGTGACCGGTCATGGCGGCGCGCAGCGTGATCTCGGCGGTTTCGTGGTCACGGATCTCGCCCACCATAATTACATCCGGGTCCTGGCGCAGGGCATTGCGCAATACCCGGCTGAAGTCGAGTCCGATGCGCGGGTTGACCTGCACCTGATTGATGCGGGACAGGTGGTACTCGATGGGATCCTCGACGGAGATGATCTTGATGTCAGATTTGTTGATGAAATTGAGCGCCGCATACAGGGTGGTGGTCTTGCCGCTGCCGGTGGGGCCGGTGGCCAGGATCATGCCGTAGGGAAGCTGAATCAGGTGCGCGAAGCGCACGCGCATCTCCTCCGGCATACCGAGGTTTTCCAGTGACAGCAGATTCGTGGACTGATCCAGCAGACGCAGCACCACGGACTCGCCGAATTGGATCGGCATGGTGGCTACGCGTACGTCCACCGTGCGGTCCTTGACGTGGATGCTGAAACGGCCGTCCTGGGGCATGCGTTTCTCGGAGATATCCAGTCCGGACATGAGTTTGAGGCGCGTCACCAATGCACCCGCCACGCGGCGGCCCTCGATGATGTGCTCATGCAGCACGCCGTCAATGCGCTGGCGGATGCGCAGCACCTTCTCATCCGGCTCGATGTGGATATCCGAGGCATTCACCTGCACCGCGTCCTCGAACATGGATTGCAGCAGTTTGGCGACCGGCGCATCCACGCTGCTCTCCTCGGCCACCAATTGCGCCAGGTCGTAGTCACCGGCCGCCAGTTCCTCACCGAGTTCTTCGGCCAGCGAGGATATTTCCTCGGTGTGACGGTAAACGATGTCTATGGCACGCAGCAGATCCGCCTCGCGCACCAGCGCGAGGCGCAGAGGACGCTGCAGGATGCGCGTGATCTCGTCATAGCCGAAGATGTCGGTCGGATCGGCCATCCCCACCAGCACATCAGTTGCTCCCGAATTCAGCACGATGGCCCGATAGCGCCGGGCATAGGTTTCCGGCAGCAGCCGCATGGTGTCCGGGCTGAACTTGAAGTGCTTGAGATCAATCAGGGGTGTGTTCAGCTGCCGCGACAGGAAGGTAAGCAGTTGCGTTTCCTCGATGAGTCCCAGATCCACCAGCACGCGTCCCAGTTTCCGGCCGCTCTTTTTCTGTTCCGCCAGGGCGGCTTCGAGCTGCCCTTCGGAGATGATCTTGTTCTGCACCAGCAGATCGCCGATGCGGATTTTCTGTTTACGGGGTGCTGCAGTGGCCACGTGGAACTCCCGGCGTCACTCAGTGTTTCAAGGCATGGATGCGATTTTGCACGTATTGGGCTACGGCGTCACTCAAGCCGCCGACGGCACGTGCACGCAGGTAGGCATGCAGGGCGGCATCAGGCTTGCCGATCTGTTCAAGCGAGATGCCCAACCCGGCCCACCATACCCCCTGCGCGGGATCCAGCGCCACCAGCCGACGGTATAAGTCGGCCGCCGCCGGGTAGTCGCCGCTATGCTGCAGCAGACCCGCCAGCAGGGCATAGTATTCGGGATCCGTCTGCATGCGTGGTTCATGGGCGCGCAGCATGCGGATGGCCTGGGAAGTGGCACCCTGCCGCGCCAGCAGACTGGCATAGAGTTTGGCGAATGCCGACTGGTTTTCACCGTGCAGGGCGAGGCCGGTGCTGAGCAGGGTCCCGGCCTCGGACTCGAGCCCGGTGCGCGCATAAAGTTCCGCCAGCGCTTCGCGGGCCGCGCCATTGTGCGGATTACTGTTCAGGGCGCTGCGGAAAAATCCTTCCGCTGCATGGATGCGTCCCTGCTGCAGTGCCTGAATCCCGCGGTTGTACGCGTGTATCGAGCGCACCGCAGGCACGATCCGTGCCCGCGATTTGGTGACGCGACTGTTTGCAGCGGGCGCAGGGGCGGGCGGCGCTTCGGCAGGTGCGAAAACGATTTCCAGTTGTTTGTTGCTGTTGACCGGTTCTAGGTACGCGCGCGTACCCGGCTGCACGCTGAACACCAGCAGCAAGCGGTGCTCCGGGGTGAGTGCGTACTTTATACCCGTCACTGCCGGCGGCAGCGGCAGGGTGCGGAGCACCGCGGACAGGCGGTCCACATGACTGACGGACAGACTGATGCGGTGGCTGGCGGGAAACTCCCGCAGTTTCCAGTGTACCGGGTGGTTGAAATCAAAGCGCAAACCCTGGCGGGTGCCGTGCTGCCGCAGCCGCGCGTCCAGCAGGCGTGTGGGGGGTGGTGAGCCTGCCGGGTGGGCATTGGCCAACGCGACAGGAGGGGCGGGCAGGGGGAGGGCGCGCGCTTTCGGCAGGGATGTCACCGCTGCGCCGGGTAGTGCCGAAGCGGTGGAGTCGCGCAGGCTGCGATGCAGCGGTGCTCCGGCTGCAACCGCGACCGGTTGCGGGGGGACTGCCGCCCGCCGCACCGCCGGCAGGCTTTTCGGCTGCCACAGAGAATAGCCCGCAAAGCCCGCAATCAGGAGCAGCAAGCCAAGCCCGATGCTGAGCAGGTAACGCCCCCGGTGCGGCACTCGGGCCACCGCGCGTACCTGGGCAAGCGGCGCTTGTTCACGACGTTGGCGCTCTTCCAGGTCACGCAGCATCTGGTTGATGAGACTCATCGCCACGTCCCCAGCCAATACATCATTCCCGCCACCAGGCCCACTGCTCCGATCACCGCCGCATAGATCAGCGGGTGCAGAAAGCGCGGCGTGAGCCGCCGTGCCCCTTCCGTATCCGCCACTGCGCGGCGTACGTGCCGCAGCGTGATGCAATCATCGCCGGGACCGAAGGCCGCCAGCAGCGCCTTGTGGCACAGGATATTCACCAGTCGCGGAATGCCCCCACTGCCGCGGTACACGGCCCCCAGCGCGCGCTCATTGAACAACGGACCGCCGTGATAGCCGGCTACACGCAGGCGGTGGCGTACATATTCAGCCACGGCCTGTTTGTCCAGCGGTGCAAGCCGGTAGGAGAACGTAATGCGTTGTTGCAACTGCCGCAAATGCATCCCTTTGAGACGCGTGTCCAGTTCCGGCTGGCCGAACATGACCACCTGCAGCAGTTTGAACTTTTCCGTTTCCAGATTGGTAAGCAGGCGCACCGCCTCCAGCGTGTAATTCGGCATGGCCTGGACCTCATCAAGACACACGACCACCTGCTTGCCCGCGCCCGCGAGTTCCAGCAAGCGCCGGGTGATGGCACGTAACATGTCTTCCTGGGTGGCGCGGTTCGGTACTTCGGCCCCAAGCTCTTCGGCGAGCACGAGGCGCATGGAACCCGGAGACAGATGCGGATTGGGCAGAAATGCGGTTACGAAACCGTCGCCCAGGGAATCAAGCAACTTGCGGCACAGCAGGGTCTTGCCGAGACCCACCTCGCCGGTAACCTTGATAAAGCCCTCGCCGCTGCGCAGTGCTACCAGGAGGACGTTGAGTGCTTCCTGATGGCTGGTGTAACCGTAGAAGAAGCTCGTATCCGGCGTGAGCGAAAATGGATACTCACGAAAACCGAAGTGTCGCAGGTACATGCTGCATCCGCCAGGCGCATCCGTTACGGATTTCCACCGTTCTCCAGCGAGTGTATGCGGTGGAGCTGTTGCTTTGTGAGTGCCGACCAGCCGCGTCCGTTCTCTATCACCACCGGCTTCAGCAGAATCACCAGTTCGCTTTTCACGCGCACTTTGTGAACCTGGGTGAACAAGTCCCCGAGCAGCGGAATGCCGCTCAGGAACGGGGTTTTGTTTACCACATCCTGGATCTGGGTTTTCATCAATCCGCCGATGACCACGATCTGGCCGCTCTTGGCGCGTACCACGCTGTCCGACTCGCGCACCTGGCTGAAAGCCAGCGGCACGCTGGTAGGCTGACCGGAGAAGGTGATGTTTGTCAGCTGACTGGTCACCTGGCTGACCGTGGGGTGGATGTGAAGAGTCACGAAGCCGTTGGCGTCGATCTCCGGGGTTACGTCCAAAGCGATGCCGGAGAAGAAGGGCTGCAGCACGATGTTCTGACTGGTGGCGGCGCCGGATAAGCCCCCACCCAGGGTATTGCTGAGGAGACCGGTGACGAAGAATTGGTCGGAACCGACCTTGATAATCGCTTTCTGGTTGTTGAGCGTGGCCACGCGCGGACTTGACAGCACATGCACGTTGCCTTGGGTATCCAGCAGTTCGATGAAGCCGTTGAAGTCACCCAGATTCAAAGCGGCGGCAAAGGTGCCGCCGAAAGCCGAGCTCGGGTAGCTGGTTACGGCGTTACCCGGAGTAAGGGTCAATGGCAAACCCTTCAGATCCGAGAGGCCCTGGCCGTTGGCCGAACCCGCCGTATTGCCGAACAGGTTCTGGCCACCGATGTTGCCGATAAAGACGGTTTTGCCGTTGCCCGGCTGGCCCAGGGCCCCCCAGTTGATGCCCGACTGGAAGTTGTGGTTGAGGTCCACCTCGATGATGCGGGCTTCCAGCACCACCTCGCGCGAGACGCTGTTCTGCACCGCGCTCAGGTACTGCCGCACATCGCGCAATTCGGCGGGCATGGCGCGCACCACGACGACGCCGGAATCCGGATCCACCACCACTTTGCGGCCGCCGCCCGGGCCGATGATGCCGCTCAAGGTGGTTTGCAGGTCCTTCCAGAAGTTCGAATCCGTCTTGGTGGTGACTTCGCTGCCGGTGGACTGCTGCTCCGTGTTGTTGCCGGTGGCGGAGGGCATGGATCCGCCGTAGCCGCCATAACCGCCGCCGTAGGAGCTGCTCTGGTTCTGGGTGGTCTCGCCGGAAGTGACGCGGGTGATGGACTTGCCCTTGCGAATGAAATCCAGGTAATTCACCTGGAATATCCGCGTGCGCATGCTGGCGGGCAGCACCATGAAAGTATCGCCGCGGCGCTGGTATTCATAACCGTAAACGTCACGCACCGTTTCCATGACCTCGGGCACGGTGACGTTCTTGAGGGTGAGCGAAATGCTGCCGGTAACCGCGGGATTCACCACCATGTTGTAGGGAGTGTCCTTCACCAGACTCATGAAGAAATCGTGTGCCGCGGCGTTCTGTACCGCCACATCGAAATGCTCGTCCGCATTCGCAGTTTCATTTGTGGGCAGTTTCGGACCTACCGTGGGCAGCAGCGCATTGCTCACCGCCGCCGGTGGCGCGGGTGGCGGCGTGTGCTCCATCTTGCTGCCCGCGCGCATGCTCGTGTGCGTTGCATTCAGGGTGGGGGTATGCGCGCAAGCCGCCACCAGCGCCGCTGCGCTCACAAGGATCAGGATGGATTTGCTGTGCATCATGTCTCAGGTCCCATGCGGGCCCGTAAGCGGCCGTTTTATGTCTCCCGCCAGCAGATAGGCGGTGAATATGCCATGTTTGTTTTCGAGTTTCACCGCGTAGGGCATGATTTGCAGCACCGTGGCCCCATCCACACGGTCGCCGGGCTTCACCGTCCGGCCATTGATGCTCGCGAGGCGCCGGCTGGGCGAGATGATGATGGAAGTCACCTGCCAGCCGGGTGCCACGGCCGCCGCCCGGGCGGCATGGTTCAGATAGTCGGGCCGGGTCGGGTCCGGAAGCGGACCGGCATGCCCGGCCATCGCCGCCAGTGTCAGCAGCACGGTCGCAAATGACCCGGCTGTGCGGCGCCTAAACACCGATGTAACCTTTGTGCAGGCTCAGGGTGTGCACCCGGATGGTGACCTGACTGATGGGGTATTTTTTCACCTGCAAATCTAGCGCGTCCCAATAGAAGTGCCATTTCATGTGTTCCAACGCTTGCAGGTATGCCATGATATCAGCGTAGTTCCCCTGGAATACGATTTGCAGGCCGTGTTCATACAGGCTGCCGCTCTCCGCGGTCTGCGCACCCGTCCCGTCGGTAATCTTCAACAGCGGCTGAGGCGGTTCATTCTCCACGCTGACGAGGCGCAGCCCGTGCTGTCGCGCCAGCACCTGTTCCAGCAGATTTACCATCTGATTGGGAGGTACCAGACCCGCGGTGGCGCTGCTCAGTTGCGCGTCCAGTCTGGCGCTGTCCGCCTGTACGGTTTCCAGTTTGACGCGCAACTCCGCGTTGGGATTGCTGCTGCGGGAAGCGACCAGCTGACTGATGGATTGGTTGAGTGTGGCGATCTGGGAGTGCAGATTATCTATGCGTTGCTGCACACTTTTTTCGTGCAATGTCGTGGGGCTCATGAGCACCACATCCCACGCCACGAACAGCGCCACCAGGATACCGACGAAGAGGATCACGCGCTCCCGCAGGCTCAGCTCATCCACGCGTGCCAGCTGTTGCTTAATGCGAGCTTGCATGCGCGGATTCCTGTGCGGAGCTTCCGTTGAGGGCGGTGCTGATGCGGAAGCGCAGCGCCCGGCGGGCTTTCTTCGGGCGCTCGATGTGCAGCATCCCGAACTCGGTGCCTCTGAAGACAGGCACCCTGGCCAGTCTCTGCAGATACTCGGGCAGCAGACGCGGGTCCACTGTCTCCCCGCCCATTTCGAAGTCCGCACCGCCGCGCGCCAGCCGGATCTCGGTCAACCACAGGCCGCTGAGGTGCTGACGGGCGAGACCCATAAGCTGGCCCGAGAAACCGCTGGTGACGCCGTACGTGCGTTTCGAAAGGGCCGCCAGCGCTTGCTGCTTGAGATGGTGTTGCGCCATCGCGGACTTGAGAGCCGCCTGCAGGGCGGGGTTCACGGCATGCGACGGCAGCACTTTCTCCAACTGCGCCAGGCGCGCGGTGTCCGTCTGCAACTGCTGGTTGAGCTGGGTGGTTTGGCGGCTGAGCATGGCGTTTTGCCACAGGCTGTATATATAGATAAGCAGCAGCGCCAGCACGAATATGCCCGTCAT
Source organism: Natronospirales bacterium (assembly GCA_021816765.1). Classification (GTDB taxonomy): domain Bacteria; phylum Pseudomonadota; class Gammaproteobacteria; order Natronospirales; family REEB76; genus REEB76. Next base: position 17,576 of record JAKAXB010000007.1, read on the forward strand.
CTGCAGCACGGTGACGGCGGAAAAAATCTTCGGCTGTTTACGGAAGATCGGCTGGTAGAGGTTGATCTGCTGGTTCACAGCGCCACGGTCTCCATGCGTAACGCCGCCCCCAGTGCATGCAGACAGCGGGCCTGGGTGGCCTCGTCGGCGGTGTCCGGGCCCCGCAGCAGATGGGCAAGCTCCAGTTTTTTGACGGCTACGGAAAGATTCTGCGCAAGATAAGGTTGCAGGCGGGGCAACGGGGCTTCGCTGGGCGCCAGCAGCAGTGCGGAGATTGGCGGCTGTGAGAAATGGCTGTCGTAGTAATCCAGTGAGCGCTGTATCTCCAGTAACAGGTTATCCAGTGCGGCGGTTCCCTGTCCGTCCGCACCGGCGTCGGCGAGAGCATCGGATCCGATATCCAGTTTGCGGGCGAGATACAGCGTGTGCTGACGGGTGAAAATCACGCAGCCGTACCTGCGGGCGAGATACAGCAGCGCCACGCCCTGCACATCCTCTTCGGTGAGGGCGGTCACGTTGCGCAGGCACATCTCCGGTATATCAATGATCTCAAGCTGGGTAGCGGAATTCTCGATGAGGTTGACGCGCTCCTGGACGATCTTGGAACGCGCCACCACCGCATACATCATGTGCGACTGCCCGGCACGGTATTGACCGGGGATTTCGAAGACATCAATGACCGCATCATCTATATGGAAGCCGATGAGGTCCTTGATGCGCCAGCGGACGGCGGCCTTGAGTTCGGCGGGAGGTACGTCCGGTGCTTCCAGCAGCAGCAGCTGGTATTCCTGCGAGCCCATCACTGTGCTGCAGATCGTGTGTTCGAGCTTCAGGCTTTCGATATGGTTGCGCAGGATGCGGGCCGGTTCCTCGTCCCGTTTGACAGCGGCGAAGTGCAGACATTCGAGCAGCGGGCGATGGGATCGGTCCCGTACGATTCGGGCGATGGCGACGCCGCCGGCTTCGAGGCTGACGCCGGTCAGCCCTTCGGTTCTAATGCGTGGCTTGAAGAATGGCAGCAGAGCAATTCCTCCTGTCAGCACAGTACACGGATTCCTCCCTGGCCGGTACTGGCGGTGGCGGCCCAGTTGTGGAGCACAGCTGCAAGCCCGCTCTGATCGTTAGGCTGATGGCACGCAGGATAGCCAAGAATATGTAACAAGTAAACCGTTTGATGCCCGTCTTCAACTCAAGTGTGCAAGCGCACCCGCCACGCAACGGGCGTGTCGGCGTGCGTACTCATCCCGCCGCACACAATGTCAGCGGCAGCGTATCCGTATCCAGTGTGCCCACCAAATCCCCCACCCGCTGGATGCGCTGGCGGGCGAGAAAGTCGGCGATGCCGGCGTTGATTTTGCGGCAGACGAGAGGATCGTAGAAGAGCGCGGTGCCGACACCTACAGCGCTGGCCCCGGCCACGAGGAATTCCAGGGCATCGCGGGCGGTGGTGATGCCGCCCTGTCCGATGATGGGCACCTGGTGGGACCGGGCCACCTGATAAACCTGCAGCACCTTGAGGAGCGCCATGGGTTTGATGGCCGGACCGGACAGGCCGCCCTGCATGTTGCCGATGACGGGTTTGCGGGTTTCCACGTCAATGGCCATGCCCGTGAGGGTATTGATGGCCGCGAACGCGTCGCTGCCGGCCTCGAGGCAGCGGCGCGCATTCTCGGCGATATCCGTCTGATTGGGGGAGAGCTTGGTGATGAGGGGTTTTTGGGTCACCTTGCGGCAGGCCGCCACCACCCGCGCCGACATTTCCGGGCTGTTACCGAAGGCCACGCCGCCCTCCCTCACATTGGGACAGGAAATGTTGATCTCAATGGCGTCGATGGGGGAGTCGTCGAAACGTCGCGTGACCTCCACGTACTCCTCCAGCGTGGAGCCGGACACATTGGCGATGAAACGCGTTTCGGAAAAGTCGAGCGCCGGCAGGATGTGCTTCACCACGTGGTCCACGCCGGGGTTCTGCAGACCGATGGCGTTGAGCATGCCCGCAGGCGTTTCGAAGATACGGTGCGGTTTATTGCCGAGGCGGGCTTTGAGAGTAGTGCCCTTGAGGCACACTGCACCCACGTCGCGGTTGGAAAAGCCGGCCACACGCGTATATTCCTCGCCGAAGCCGGCGCAGCCCGACAGCAGCACCAGCGGCGAGCTGAATTCCAGGCCGCAGAAGGTGGTTTTCAGCGAGTCGGGAAGCGTGTGTTCGGTCATGCTCCGGTCCCCCCATCCAGTATCCCGTGTTTGCTTTCCTTACTCCCCGTGACGGGAGCAGGTTAGGATGCGGGGTGTCCCGTTTCCGCAAAGGGATAAATGTTCAAGCATGTTACATGTGGTCCTCTATCAGCCGGAAATCCCGCCGAATACCGGCAATATCATACGCCTGTGCGCCAATGCGGGTGCCCGGCTGCATCTCATCCATCCGCTGGGATTCGAGATTACCGAAGCCCGGGTGAAACGCGCCGGACTTGATTATCGTGACATGGCGTGGGTGTGCGAGCACACCGACTTCGATGCCTTTATAAAAGAGGCGGCACCGTCGCGCGTATTCGCTGTTTCCACCCGCGGCCGGCATCGCTATACGGATGCGCAGTTCCAGCCCGGCGACGGGTTCCTGTTCGGCCCCGAGACCCGCGGCCTGCCGCAAGCGCTGCTGGACAGTCTGCCGCCGGAGCGGGTACTGCGTATCCCGATGCAATCCGGCAATCGCAGCCTCAACCTTTCCAACGCCGTGGCGGTGATCGTGTACGAAGCCTGGCGGCAGCTTGGATTTGCAGCAGGCAATTGAAGCGTTCGGGCACAGCGGGGGGTGCACGGTCACACACTCACGCGCGCAGGACTATTCTGCCTTGAGGTTGCGCGTCATGAGGGTTTCCACCGCGGTGCGCGGGCTCAGCTCTGCATAGAGGATGCGGTAGATCTGCTCGGTGATGGGCATGTCCACCTTGAGCCGGTGCGCCAGCGTATGCACCGCCTCGGCGGCGTACACTCCCTCCACGACCTGGCCGATGTCACGCTCGATGCTTTTCACGTCGCGGCCGGCGGCAAGGGCGAGACCCAGGCGCCGGTTGCGCGACTGGTCGTCGGTGCAGGTGAGCACCAGATCGCCCAGGCCGGTGAGTCCCTGGAAAGTTTCGGCACGGGCACCGAGGGCCAAGCCGAGACGCGTGATTTCCACCAGGCCGCGGGTAATAAGTGCGGCGCGCGCATTGGCACCGAATTTCAGACCATCACTGATACCGCAGCCGATGGCGATGATGTTCTTTACCGCGCCACCCGTTTCCACGCCGATCATGTCGCTGGAAGTGTAGGCGCGGAAGCCCGGGCTGCGCAGGCTTTGCGCCAAATCGCGTGCGAAATCCGCATGTGTGGATGCCACGGTCACGGCCGTGGGCAGGCCCGCCGCCACTTCGCGCGCGAAGGTGGGACCGGAAATCACCGCCAGCGGCACCTGCTCGCCCAGAACTTCGCGCGCCACCTGGTGCAGCAGTTTGCCGCTGTCATGTTCGAAGCCTTTGGTGGCCCAGACGAGACGCAGGTTCCCGGGCGCACACGCGGCGAGCTGTTGCAAGGTGGCGCGAAAACCGTGGCTCGGCACCACCACCAGCACGTCACTGACAGCGGCGACGAGTTCTTTCAGTTTCGGCTCGATGGCAAGCTGCTCGGGGAAGCGTACTCCCGGCAGGTATTGGCGGTTCTCACGTTTGTCCAGGAGCGCGGCGAGTTCCTTTGCATCCACCGACCACAACCGCACGCCGCGACCGTTGCGCGCAAACAGGATGGCAAGCGCCGTCCCCCAGGAGCCGGCGCCGAGAATACCGATGGGAGCCGGGATGGCCACAGCCGGGTGAAAGACTCAGGCCTGCACCGCGCCGTCCGCGGCCGGACTGAGACTCTGCATGTAGATGGCGTCGAAATTCACCGGCTGCAACAGCAGCGCCGGCATGCCGCCCTTCTGTACCAGGTCCGCCACCGCCTCCCGCGCGTAGGGGAACAGGATGTTGGGACAATAGCTGCCAAGCACCGCGCCCAATTCCGCTTCCGTGAAACCGCTGACGGTAAACAAACCCGCCTGATGGATTTCCACCAGGAAAACGCTGCGGCTTTCAGACTGTGCCTCAATCGTGATGGTGAGCACCACCTCGAAATTGTCATCCCCGAGTTTGTTGACGTCGCTGCGCATATTCACCTTCACCTCGGGGTTGAACTGTGAAGCGAACACCGCCGGTGCGCGCGGCGATTCAAAGGAGCAGTCCCTGATATAAATGCGTTGCAGCAGCACCTGCTTGCCGCCGGCCTGGCCGTTGCCCGGGGTGACAGGTGTGGATTCGGGAGTGTCAGCCATGATGGTTCCTTGAGACATTGAGTGAATTTAGCCGGTGAGCAGCGTGTCCAGCTCACCCTTGCGGTTGAGAGCATAAAGCTCGTCGCAACCGCCCACGTGGCGTTCGCCGATGAAAATCTGCGGCACGCTGCGCCGGTTGCTTTTCTGTTCCATTTCCTCGCGTTTGGCGGGATCCACATCCACGAGAAACTCGGTGTAGGGTACCTGCTTGGATTGCAACAACGCCTTGGCGCGCATGCAATACGGGCACACACGCGTGCTGTAGACGATGACAGGCTTCATGTTTTGGCTCCTCGCAAATCTAACAGTTTGTTGAAAAAGACCATTCATGGCCTTTTTCAACTCGCTGCAGGCTGCTTTTCAACGGCTGTTAATCCCGCTCAAGCGGGAAGCGCTCGCTCCGCCAGGCCCGGATACCACCTTTCAGCGTATGCACATTCCTGAAACCATGCTTGATCAGCATGCCGGCTGCACCGTGACTCGTCTGTCCGCTATCGCAATAAATGATCAGCGGCTGTTCCTTGAATTTATCCAATTCCGTTACACGGCCGCCGAGCTCCGCTACGGGAATATTGCGCGCACCGATCACATGGCCGTCGCCGAATTCCTTGGCTGACCGGATGTCCAGCACCGCGGCCCCCTTGTTTATAAGGAGCACGCCTTGTGCCGGCGCGATCTCCTGGTACTTGCGCAGACGCCGCAGCAACTCATCACCGATGATGAGCAAAATGATGGCGGCGGCGGCAGCAATGAGATAGGGATGGTGATGGGTGAATTCAAGCAGGCGCGGCATGGATTTAAGCACAGAATCACATGTTAAGGGGTGCGTAGTATATCAGCTTGCTACGCAAGTCTTTGAGAGGCCGGGGAAATCCCCTAGAATGGCCGCGTATCCCGTGCCGGAAACCAGCCATGACCGCCCGCTTCAGGCAGGCCCCCCGCCTTATCCATCACCGGACGCGGCGCAGCATGCCCCGCTGCAACCCATGACGCGCGCGCGCATTGTCGCGATGCTGTGCACATTCCTGTTGCTGGGCGGTGCGCTCCATGCCGCCACTGACACCGCAGCGGCCAAACAGGCGGAACTCAAGCTGCTGCGCGTACGCATCGCCGAAGTACAGGCGAATATGGATCGCGACGTTCAGCGGCGCAGCAAGCTGCAGTTGCAGTTGCGCAAGAATGAGTGGGAGATCGCACAACTGGCCGAGAGTTTGCACGACCTGGATCGTTCGGTTACCCGGGCGCAAACAAAATTGGATGCGTTGCACCGCCGGCAGATGCAGAAGCAAGCGGCGCTGGATGCGCAGAAGGCGGCGCTGGCGAAACAGATCCGTGCCGCCTACATGCAAGGCCGGGATTCGCAACTGCAGTTGCTGTTGGACGCCCAGGACCCCGCCACCATCAGCCGGTTGTTGACCTATTACGACTATTTCAACAAGGCGCGGGCCGCGCGTATTCGGGCGGTGCGCAACGAACTCGATGCCCTCGCCAGAATCAACGCGCAGGTCGAGCAGCAGGTGAACAGGCTTACCAACCTGCACGATCAGCGTGCCCGGGCGCTCGCCAGCCTGCAGCGGACGCGCGCTGCACGCAGGCAATTGCTCGCAAAACTCAACGCCAAAATCCACAACCGCGGCGAGAAGCTCGTGCGCATGCAACGCAATGCGCGTTCCATTGAGGATCTGCTGGCGAGTCTGCAGCGGGCGTTGTCGGATATCCCAGCGGGTCTGGCAAAACACCATCACTTCGCCAGGTTACGCGGGCGTCTGCCCTGGCCGGTAATGGGCCGGGTGATCCAGTACTTCGGTGAACCGCTGGCGGACGGCCGCCTGCATGCCCAGGGCGATCTCATCGCCGCGCCGCAGGGCACGCCGGTACGCGCCGTGTTCTATGGACGCGTGATATTTGCAGACTGGCTGCCGTATTTCGGCCTGCTGGTGATCATTGACCACGGTGACGGGTACATGAGCATCTATGCACACAACCAGAGCGTGTACGTGCACGTGGGAGACTGGGTGCAGGCCGGCGAGACCATCGCCACCCTGGGAGACAGCGGCGGCCAGAACAAGCCGGCGCTGTATTTTGAAATCCGCCATCGCAACGTGGCGCTCAATCCGCGCGAATGGTGTCGCGGTCATCTGCCACGCGGTTAAGCGCCACGTCGCTGTGTTATCTTGATTGTGCATTTCAGCAGACTGTTCGCAACCGGAGAATATTTCCCATGTCCATCATGTTCCGCAAGTCTGTCGTAAGGGTGATCGGTCTCGTACTGGGAATCGCTCTCGCCGTGCCGGCGCCCGTTTTCGCCGCTGCAACCCCGGCTCCCGCTACGCCGCCGCAATCCCGGTTGCCCTGGCAGCAAGTACGGCTGCTGGCGGATGTGATGCAGCTTGTCAAGGAAGACTACGTGCGTCCGGTAAGCGACAAGACGCTTATAGACAACGCCATTGGCGGAATGCTTGCGGGCTTGGACCCCCATTCCGCTTTTCTGGACAAGGCGGATTACCTGCAAATGCAGACCCTGACCACGGGGCAGTTCGGCGGCCTGGGGCTCGAAGTCACGCAGCAGAACGGCGCCGTAGTGGTGATTTCCCCGATAGATGACACCCCAGCCGCCCGGGCCGGTATTCAGGCCGGCGATATCATCGTGCGTGTCAACGGCACCGCTCTTGACGGCATGAGCCTGGATGCCGCGGTGGCGCTCATGCGCGGGGCACCCGGTACCAGCGTGATGCTGACCATTCTGCGCCACGGTGTGGACAAGCCGCTGGATTTCAGGCTCACACGCTCTGAAGTCCATGTGGCCAGTGTGCGCAGCCGCCTGCTGGAGCCAGGTTACGGGTACGTGCGCATCAGCCAGTTCAGCGAGGATACGGGCAGCGGGGTGGTGAAGGCGGTGAAAACCCTGGTCAAAGAGAACCACGGCGCACTCAAGGGCCTGGTGTTGGACTTGCGCAATAATCCCGGCGGCCTGGTGGACGCGGCGGTGGATGTGTCCGATGCGTTCCTGAACAGCGGCATCATCGTCTCCGCGAAAGGCCGTGCGCCGGATTCCAATTTTGTGCGCCGCGCGACGCCGGGTGACATACTCGCCGGTGCGCCCATGGTGGTGCTGGTAAACGGCGGTACCGCTTCGGCGGCGGAAATCACCGCCGGTGCACTCAAGGACAATCACCGCGCGCTCATCCTGGGCACCCAGACTTTCGGCAAGGGATCGGTGCAGACCGTGATTCCGCTGCCGGAGGGTGCCGCCATCAAGCTCACCACCTCTTTGTATTACACGCCTTCGGGGCATTCCATCCAGGCGGAAGGCATCAAGCCGGATATCGTGGTGCCGGCTTTCAACGTAAGCGCGTCGAATACAGCCGGCGCAACTCTCAGGGAAGCCAATCTGGAAGGCCATCTCGGTAACACCGCGCCCACACCGGAAGCACCGTCCGATGTCAAGGCCGGCGATCAATTGGCGTTGCAGGATTTTCAGCTTTATGAAGCCCTGAATGTTCTCAAGGGCCTGAGTCTGGCAAATGACGGCGGGTCGGGATGATACCGCGCAGCGCGTGGCGGCAACGCAGGCGGACAGCTGCAGCGCTGTTGTCCGTGCTGCTCGCGCTGTGCGGCTTTGCACCGCATGCCGCGTCGGCGCATCCCGTCATCGCCATCATCATTGATGATTTGGGCAATACCCTGGTGGAGGACCGGCGCGCAGTGGATTTGCCGGGCCCGGTGGCCTGCGCCATCCTGCCGCATACGCCTTTTTCGGTGCGCATTGCGGACCTTGCCCATGCGCGCGGCAAGGAAGTGTTGCTGCATCTGCCCATGCAGGCCATTGATGACGCGCCCCTTGGCCCAGGCGGTATCACGCTGCACATGACCAGACGGCAGATCCAGGACACGGTGCGCGGCGATGTGGCGTCCATTCCCTACCTGGTGGGCGTCAACAACCATGAAGGCAGCCTCATCAGCATGCACCCCGGCGATCTCGCCTGGATCATGCAGACACTGCATCACATCGGGCATCTCTTCTTTATAGATAGTTACACCACCACGGACAGCATCGCCTACCAGATCGCACTGGAGAACCACGTGCCGGCGGCGCGCCGCGACGTGTTTCTGGATGACGTGAATACACCCCAGGCGGTCGGGTTCCAGTTCAACCGGCTGCTGGACATCGCTCGTGACAAGGGATTCGCCATCGCCATCGGTCATCCCCGACCGGCGACCCTGAGCGTGCTGGAGGCGGAGCTTCCCGGGCTCGCTGCCCGGCATGTCGAGCTTGTGCCGTTGGCTGCCATCGTGAAGTTACAGCAGCGGCACCCGATCCCGTGGCCGCAATCCATCTATCCCTTGCCAGCGGCACCAGGGAAACCGGGAGCCTGATGCGCAGCGCATCCTGGGTACGGGTTTACTCAGTGCGCGAACCTGGTCCATTGATTCAATATGCAAGCACGCAGGCGCGGGTAAAAACCGGCGCACGCCCCGCTGCGAATATTGAGAATACCGCGCCACTCGCCCCACAGCAGATAGCGCGACAGAGCCGTAATGACCGACTGGACAAGGCGCTGCACCCGCGGACCCGGATGCAGGGGTTTGAGTACCATCTTGACGCCCATCTCGTGGGGGAAATAGGCACCCAACAGGTAACGCGCACGTTTCTGTATCTTGCGGTACAGGCGATTATCAAAAGGCTCTCCGGGATGGCGGATGGCGTAAGCGTGTTTCAGGGCGATGCGACTATCGTCGCCATCTATCATTCTCAGGCGGCGCCACACCGCCTTGAATACCTGCGCGCGACTGGTATTCTCACGCTCACGGTAAAGCAGGAAATAGCGGAAGAAATACTTGTAATGCCGCACTTCATCCTCGCGGATGCATTTGGCAAGCAGGCGCAATACCGCATCCGGGCTGAAGCGGCCGAGAGCGGTGTAATAACCCGAGGTACCCATCTCCACGATGCAGCGTGAAGCCATTTCCAGACAGCGTGTGGGTTCCAGTGCCTCCACCTCGCAGTGGGCGGAGAATTCCGCGAAAAATCCCCGGTAAATCTCATCCCAATCAAACGTCGGCCAGGCCGCCTGTACATAGCGTTTGAGTGCCCGGCCGTGCTGCAATTCTTCGTGCTGCCAGTGTTGTTCCAGCCACGTGGTGACTTCCTCATCACCGGAGTAGTACTTGATGAGATTGCGCGCATACGTGTCGGTGGCGGTTTCGATGAACGAGGCGGTGGTAACGAGATAAAAAAGCAGCTCCTGGTCCGCTACCTCGGCGCGGCGGATGGCGTGCCAGGGAATATCATCCAGTGTCCAGCGTTGATGAGCAGGTGAGTGCTTGCTTGTCGGAGAAACCATGCTCATATTGTTATCCAGTTCATCACCGTAGTTTACGCCGATCGCGCATGCCCATCCGGAAGGAAGCGTTTTATCCTGATTAAGACGATTTTCCCCCGGTAAATTCCCTGTTTTGCATTCCAGGGCGGGAGGATTATCATCTGCCCGGTGAGGATCAGGGGGTGAACCTTGGACGCCAAGAATGCCGCGCGCGAGCGCTTGAAGCAGGCGCGTGAATCACTGGTGGCTTTGAGCCATCGTATCCACGCCCATCCGGAACTGGGTTTCGAGGAACGGCAAGCCTGCAACTGGCTGACCGGGTTGCTGAGCGATGCGGGGTTTTCCGTTGAGACGGGCGTCTGTGATTTGCCCACCGCGTTCATGGCCAGGGCCGGCAGCGGCCCGCTCAACATCGGCATCATGGCGGAGTACGACAGCCTGCCGGGCGTCGGTCATGCCTGCGGTCACAATCTCATTGCCGCCATGGCGGCGGGCGCGGCCATGGCCGCCGCCAAAGTGGCGGACGATGTCGGGCTTACCGTAACTGTTATCGGCACACCCGCCGAGGAGGTGGGCAACGCTTCCGGCAAGATTCTCCTGCTGGAGCGCGGTGCCTTTGCCGGTATCCATGCGGCGATGATGGTGCACCCCGCGCCCATGGATTTTGTGCAGCCCAGGATCATCGCCGCTTCCATGTTCGACGTGCACTACACCGGCAAGGCGGCGCATGCCTCGGCATTTCCGGAACTCGGCATCAACGCCGCCGATGCGCTGACACTGGCGCAGACCGCCATCGGCTTGCTGCGCCAGCACATACGCGCCGGCGACCGCATTCACGGCATCTGCACCCATGGCGGCGACGCGCCCAATATCGTTCCCGCGTATACCGCAGCACGCTACATCATCCGCGGCGAAACACTGAACGAGCTGGAAGAGTTGCGCGTGAAGGTGCGCCATTGCTTCGAAGCCGGTGCTCTCGCCACCGGTTCCAAGCTGGAAATCCGCGGCGGCGACAAGCCATACACGGAGATGCTGCACGATGCGGACCTGGCGGAACTGTACCGCCGCAACGCCGAAGCGCTGGGCCGGCAATTCCCCGGTCCCGGTTCCACGGCCGGGCGCTTCAGCGCCTCCACCGACATGGGCAATGTTTCCAAGGCCCTGCCTTCCATCCATCCCATGATCGGCATTGATTCCCTGCCGGCCGTGAACCACCAACCGGAGTTCGCCGCCCACTGCGTCAGCACCGCGGCGGACCAGGCCCTGTGGGACGGCGCCCTGGGGATGGCATGGACCGCCATTGATGTGGCGGGGGAGCGTACTTTGAGCGCGCGGTTGCTGGCAGGGAATTAACACATTGCGGCGTTGAACCTGGCGTATCCGCAGCTATCCACCGGGGAATACGAACGTATTCCCATCCCGGACCTGGTGTCGCAAGCCCGCGGGGCTCGCCGGCATCAGGCCTTTTCAGACGGAGGTGATAACGTGAAGAAGTATCCTGGTCTTTTATTCATGATGTTCCTGACGGTTTACGGCCTGTCCGCACTGGCCGCCGACAAAATGCCGGCCAGAAGCAGCGCCAGCAACACCTCGCCGCCCAAGGAAGAAAAATCCGTGACCCACGGCAGCGTGACGGTGGAAGGCCACCGCATTGATTACACGGCCACGGCCGGCACTCTCATCCTCAAGAATGGCAAGGGCCAGTCCACCGGCAGCATGTTCTATGTGGCTTACACCAGGCGCGGTGTGAAGAACAAAAGCCGGCGGCCTGTCACTTTCTTCTATAACGGCGGCCCGGGTTCTTCCACGGTGTGGTTGCATATGGGCGCCTTTGGACCCCGCCGGGTGGTGACCGCCGATCACACGCAAACACCGGCAGCCCCGTATGGGTTGGTGAATAATGATTACAGCCTGCTGGATGTCAGCGATGAAGTGTTCATTGACGCCATGGGCACGGGTTACAGCCGCATCATCGGCAAGGACCAGGGCGGCGCCGGCGTACCCAAGGATTTTTACGGCGTGGACGCCGACGTGAAATCCTTCGCGCAGTTCATCAGTCGTTATCTGAGCGAAAATGGCCGCTGGAATTCCCCCAAGTACCTGTTTGGTGAAAGCTACGGCACACCGCGTTCCGCGGCGCTGGTGAATTATCTGGAACGGCATGACGACATGGATATGAACGGCGTCATTCTGCTGTCATCCATTCTGGATTTCAGGACCGCGAGTTTCAACGCCGGCAATGATCTGCCCTTTGAACTGTTCCTGCCGTCCTACGCGGCGGTGGCCTGGTATCACCATGCACTGCCCAACCCGCCGGCTGAACTGCAACCGTTTCTGCGGCAGGTGGAACAGTTCGCCATGACCGGATACGCACAGGCTCTGGATGAGGGTAATGCGCTGAGTCAAAGTGAGTTCACGAATGTGGCGAATAAACTGCACGAGTACACGGGCTTAAGCACGACCTACATCGAGAAGGCCGACTTGCGCGTCACCGCGAGCGAATTCGAACATCAGCTTTTGAGCAACCGGGATATGACCACCGGCCGTCTGGACGCGCGTTTCACGGGGCCGAGCATGGACCCCCTGAGCGAGGTGGCGTATTACGATCCGCAGGCGGCCGCCATCAGTTCCGCCTACGTGTCCGCGTTCAACGATTACACGCACAATATCCTCAAGTTCGGCCGTAACCGGCGCTATATTCCGGAGACTTACCACAAATGGGACTGGACGCATAAGAACCCCACCACCGGGCAAGCCTGGCCGGGTTCGCTGAACGTGGCCGTGGATCTTTCACAGGCCATGAAATACGACCCTGACTTGCAGGTGCTGGTGAACAGCGGCTATTTCGATCTGGCCACACCGTTTTATGCCACCGTCTACACCATGAACCACTTGCAGATTCCCAGGGAGCTGCAGAACCACATCCACATGGAATATTACAATTCCGGCCACATGGTGTACGTGCATGTACCGGCGCTCAAGCATCTGCACGACAACGTGGCGCGGTTCATCAGGAACACGGATAACCTGCAACATTGAGCTTGGAATCGTTTGAAACTTCCGCAGGGCTCTTCGGAGCCCTGTTTTTTGTCCGGCGGACAATATGGGACAGTAGATTCCACTGCCGGCTGCTGGTACCCCATATCGGTGTCGTCTGGGGTACGCGGTGCGGGCCTGTGTCATGCACCTCAGGCGTCTGACACCGTTCGTTGTGTTTCCGGAGATTTTGCCCGGATCAGCCATCTCCGGTTGCCACAAAAAATGGCGGCATGGAAATGCCACCCCGCCGCCTCAACTTCTGAGGCGTCCCCACACCAGGATCGCACCGCCCGCCGCCGCCGTCAGTACCGCGAACCAGTCAGGTACGTGGCCGATGCCGAGCAACAGCGCACCGCTGACTATGAGCGCACCGCCCGCCGCAGCGTGGTAGAGATGCCGGATGCGCTGACGTAGAGCCTCGCGCAGGTGTTTGAGCTCGTCGCTTTCCATGCCCACCTGCAATTTGCCTTCCGACAGTTGTTGCAGGATGGTGTTGATACGTCCCGGCGTTTCCAGGAGTAACTCACGCATCGCAGGCAGGCCCGCGCGCAATCGCTTGAACGTTGTCTTGAGGCCCATCTGCTCGCGCACCCAGTCTTCCAGTAACGGCTTGGCGGTTTTCCACAAATCCAGGTCGGGATACAGCTCGCGGCCCAGGCCCTCGATGTTGAGCAGGGTTTTTTGCAGGAGCACCAGTTGCGGCTGCACTTCCATGTTGAAACGCCGCGCCGTCTGGAACAGGCGCACCAGCAGCTGGCCGAAGGAAATGTCCTTGAGAGGGCGGTTGAAAATCGGTTCGCACACGGTGCGGATGGCGGACTCAAATTCGTTCACGCGCGTGTCCGCCGGCACCCACCCCGATTTCACGTGCAGCACGGCCACACGCCGGTAATCACGGTTGAAAAAAGCCAGAAAGTTCTCCGCGAGATATTGCTGATCGCGCGGCGTCAGGGTACCGACGATGCCGAAATCCACGGCCACGTAGTGCGGATCCTTCGGGTCGTCCACGTTCACGAAAATATTGCCGGGATGCATATCGGCATGGAAGAAGTTGTGCTTGAAAACCTGCGTGAAAAATATTTCCACACCGTTCTCCGCCAGCTTCTGCATATCGGTACCGTGTGCCGTGAGGGTGGCGATGTCGCTGACGGGTACACCGCGGATGCGCTCCATGACCATGACGTTGTGGCGCGTAAGCGGCCAATGCACCTCGGGCACATACAGCAGCATCGAGTCCTCGAAATTGCGGCGCAATTGCGCGGCATTGGCCGCTTCGCGCATCAGGTCCAGTTCATCGAGGATGGTCCTTTCGTATTCGCTCACCACTTCACGCGGCCGTAGCCGGCGGGCATCACGCCAGTAACGCTCCGCGAGTCCGGCGATCAAATACAGCAGGTCCAGGTCGCTGCGAATGATGCGCTGCACCCCCGGACGCAGCACCTTTACCACCACTTCGTGGCCGTCCTTGAGGCGCGCCGCGTGTACCTGGGCGATGGAGGCGGAAGCAAGCGGCACTTCGCTGAATTCCTGGAAGAGTTCCCCGACCGGTTTGCCCAGCGTCCTCTCGACCACCTCACGTGCTTCCCGTCCCGGGAACGGCGGCACTCGGTCCTGGAGCTTCGCCAGCTCGTCGGCGATGTCGTGGGGCAGCAGGTCACGGCGCGTGGACAGCATCTGGCCGAGTTTCACGAAGATCGGGCCGAGATCCTCCAGCGCGAGGCGTACGCGCTCACCGCGTGGCGCATCGCGGCGCCGCAGCCAGTAAAAGGGGGAGAAATAGATCAGGAAACGAATCGGACGGAAGATGTGCGCCGCCAGCACGATCTCGTCGAGGCCGTGACGCGCCAGCACGAAATTGATGCGTGCGAGGCGCAGTGTCTGGCGCGGCGTGATCACGCGGGTCTTGCCTTTCCAGCCAGGCGCTGCAAGCGTGCGGCCAGGCGATCCACGTCGCTTTTCAGGTGGTCCACGCCTGCGAGGAAGGCTTCCACCTCGTGCCGCGGCGGCAGAGTTTGGCTCTCGTATTGCAGATATTCAGCGATATCCTGGCCGAGGCGCTGCATCGCGTCCCTGCCCCAGCGTGCAAGACCACGCGCCAGATTGCCTATCTGGTGTGAGGCGATGTCACCCACATAGTGCGACAGCAATTCTTCCCAATCCAGATCCGCCTGTTTCAGCAGCCGCGAAAAGGTTTGTGCGGTTTCCGCGTCGCCGTTCAGTTCAATACCGCGCGGCGGCATGTCGCCGCGCTTTAATGCCGCTTCCAGTAGCGAGGCGCTCGGTGCACGCACCATCATGTCCGTTTGGCCGTGATATTCGCCGCGTACCTTGAGCCTGCCGTCCTGCGGCAGGAAGTACAGCTTGAGTGGAAATTCCTTGAGCTCCAGAACGATGACCTTGCCTTCCAGTTGCCTGAGATCGCTCTGTGCGGCACTGGAACTGGAGAGCGTATTGTTGAGCGCGAACTCCATTGCAGGTGCGAGCAGGGAGGTAAGAGACAGGGCGTTCAAAACTTGTAACCCCGGTGCAGGGCCACGATGCCGCCGCTCAGGTTGAAGTAGCTGCAACGTTCGAAGCCCGCTGCTTGCATCATCTGCCTGAGCGTTCCCTGGTCGGGATGCACGCGGATGGATTCGGCCAGATAACGATAGCTGGCTTCATCCTTGGCCACCCATTTCCCCAGCCGCGGCAATACCTTGAAGGAATACATATCGTAAATCCGCTGCAGTCCGGGAAGAGCGGGTTTGGAGAATTCCAGCACCAGCAACCGGCCGCCCGGCTTGAGCACGCGGTACAGGCTGGCGAGCGCGGTTTCCTTGCGGGTCACATTGCGCAGCCCGAAACCGATGGTGATGCAGTGAAAATGGTTTCCTGTGAACGGCAGCTTCTCCGCGTCGGCCTGCACATATTCCACGTTGCCGGCCACACCCGCATCCACCAGTTTGCAGCGGCCGTTCTCGAGCATCGCGGCGTTGATATCCGCGAGTATCACGCATCCGTTCCCACCCACCTGTTGTGCCAGGCCGCGGGTGAGATCGCCGGTGCCGCCGGCCACATCCAGCGCCGACTGTCCGGGTTTCAATCCCGTCTGGCTCAGGGTAAAACGCTTCCACAGCCGATGAATGCCGAACGACATGAGGTCGTTCATGAGATCGTAGCGATCGGCGACGGAACTGAATACGCCGCCCACCCGCCGCGCCTTCTCGGCGGCGGTCACTTCCTGGAAGCCGAAATGGGTCTTTTGTTCGTTGTCGGACATGGCTGCGTTTGACGGGTCCGGGAACTGCATTCTAGCAGCCGCTCCCGCGCGGGTGGGAACGGCTTCAGGATGATTTGCGCTGATAGCCGGCCTCTTTGAGGCGTTTCAGATAGCGATCCCAGTTTTCCTGCTGATTCCTGCCCAGGTCATGGAGCACCGACCAGGAATACAGGCCGGTATCGTGGCCGTCATCGAACTTGAGACAGACGGCATAGTTGCCTATCGGTTCCACACCGATGACTTTTACATTCTCCTTGCCGGTTTGCAGGATTTCCGTGCCATGGCCTTTGACCTCGGCCGAGGGTGAGAACACCCGCAGGTATTCGAACGGCAGCTCGAACTTCTCGCCGCTATCGAATGCAACGCTGAGTACACAAGCGGATTTCCGCAGGTGGATTTCCGTAGGACGGGGCAACGAACCATTCACAGAAGATACATTGCCCTCAAGTGAACTGGGTGTCATAGAATATACCGGCTCAAATCCTCGTTTTTCACCAGTTCGCCTACCTGCTTGTCCACGTAAGCGGCGTCAATCACTACTTTCTTGCCATTCTTGTCGGCGGCTTCAAAGGAGATGCTTTCAAACAGTCGCTCCATGACCGTGTGCAGGCGGCGGGCGCCGATGTTCTCGGTGCGTTCGTTGACCTCGAAGGCCACTTCCGCGATGCGGCGCACGCCGTCCTGGCTGAATTCCACCTTGAGGCCTTCCGTCTCCAGCAGCGCCATGTACTGGCGGGTGAGGGAGGCATCCGGTTCCGTGAGGATGCGCACGAAATCCCCGGTGACCAGGGCAGATAGTTCCACGCGGATGGGTAGCCGGCCCTGTAACTCCGGGATCAGGTCGGAAGGCTTCGACATCTGGAACGCACCGGAGGCGATGAACAGCACGTGGTCGGTTTTCACGGTGCCGTATTTGGTGGTGACCGTAGTGCCCTCCACCAGCGGCAGCAGATCCCGCTGCACGCCCTCGCGGGACACGTCCGCACCATGCATCTCGCCGCGCCGTGCCACCTTGTCTATCTCATCAATGAAGACGATGCCGTTCTGTTCCACGTTCCCGAGCGCGGCCAGCCTGAGATCGTCGTCATTGACCATCTTGGCCGCTTCCTCATCCTCCAGCAGCTTGCGCACCTCCTTGATCTTCAGCTTGCGCGTGCGCGTGCGGTTGCCGCCCATGTTCTGGAACAGGCCCTGCAACTGCTGGGTCATTTCTTCCATGCCCGGCGGCGCCATGATCTCCACACCCATGTTGGTCATGGCCAGATCCACCTCGATTTCGCGATCCTCCAGTTCGCCCTGGCGCAACATCTTGCGGAATTTCTGGCGGGTGTCGGAGTGGTCCGGCGGCGGTGGCTCGTTGGCGAAGCCCACGCCATGTTTGCGCGGCAGCAGGGCGTCCAGGATGCGTTCCTCCGCGGCTTCCTCGGCGCGGGTCTGCACCCGCTGTTTGGCGCGTTCGCGCTCCATCTTCACCGCCGCATCCACCAGATCGCGGATGATGCTGTCCACGTCCTTGCCGACATAACCCACTTCGGTGAACTTGGTGGCTTCCACCTTGATAAATGGCGCGTTGGCGAGCCGCGCGAGCCGGCGCGCGATCTCGGTTTTTCCGACCCCAGTGGGGCCGATCATGAGGATGTTTTTGGGAGTGATCTCATTGCGCAGTTTCGGCTCAACCTGCATGCGTCGCCAGCGGTTACGCAAAGCAATGGCGACGGCGCGTTTTGCCGCTGTCTGGCCGACGATGTGCTTGTCGAGCTCCTGGACTATTTCTCTGGGAGTCATTTCCGACATGGAATTTCCTTGGACGATATTCAAGCAATGGTTTGTCGCTATTGAAGGCGACGGTTGCCTGAATCAGGAGGACTTATTGCCACGCAAAGCCAGACCGATTCCCGCCAGGATCAGCAGCGCACCCACGATCTCCGACACCAGGCTCATGGTGGATTGCCCTTGGTCATGGAAGCTGGAAACCGCACGCAGAAAATTGGATTGCTGGTGGACGTCATAGGCGTGCAGCAGCATGGGCGCGACCACGAGCAAGGCGCCCACCACAATCAGGGCAATTACAATTTTGCTGTACATGGCATATTTTCCTTGAGGATCAGGTTAAAGGACTTCAATCGTCAGATTGCGGTTGGTGTAGATGCAGATGTCAGCCGCAATGTTCAGTGCGCGCTCGGTGATGTTGCGCGCATCGAGATCGGTATTGTCCAGCAGTGCGCGCGCGGCGGCCTGGGCGAACGGACCGCCGGAACCGATCGCCATGAGTCCATTTTCCGGTTCGATCACGTCGCCATTGCCGGAGACGATGAACGATGCGGTCTTGTCAGCGACGCACATCAGCGCTTCCAGACGGCGCAGCATGCGGTCGGTGCGCCAATCCTTGGCGAGCTCCACCGCGGCGCGCGTCAGGTTGCCGCTGTGTTTGCTGAGCTTGTCCTCGAAGCGCTCGAACAGGGTGAAAGCATCTGCTGTGCCGCCGGCGAAACCCGCCAGTACCTGGCCTTCGAAAAGGCGACGCACCTTGCGGGCGTTGCTCTTCATCACCGTGTTGCTGAGCGACACTTGGCCGTCGCCGCCCATGGCCACCGTGCCGTTGCGGCGGACGGATAGGATGGTAGTGCCGTGGAATTGGTCCATGTGGTGGGTCCTGGAAAACGTATCTGGGTTCAAGCGCCAATATGTTTGTCCAATACTGTTACCGGTGAGGAAGTGAGGCGTAAGAAGTAAGGCGCGGGAAATCCAGTTGCCAATATCTTACACCTCACCCCTTACCCCTTACCCCTCGCAAGCGTCATCGCCTCATGAGTCACTGCAATCAACGATTTCCACCGCGCTTCCGGGCACGGGGATGCGCCTGATCGTATATGCGGGCGAGGTGCTGGAAATCAAGATGAGTATAAACCTGGGTGGTGCTGATGTTGGCGTGGCCCAGGAGTTCCTGTACGGCACGCAGATCACCGCTGGATTCCAGCAGATGACTGGCGAACGAATGGCGGAACAGGTGCGGATGGATGCCCTGCTGTACGCCCTGGGAGATGCCCCAGCGCTTGAGCCGCGCCTGTACGCTGCGCGGTGAGAGCCTTCCGCCGCGCGGACCCACGAACAGCGCCGTGTCCTCCGGCTTCGCCAGTTGCACGCGTAGCTTGCGCCAGTCCGCCAACGCGGCCAGTGCCTGCCGGCCCACCGGCACGATGCGTGTCTTACTGCCCTTGCCGGTGATGCGCACGGTGGCATCGTGCAGGTCCACATCGTGCAGCTCGAGTGAAATCAGTTCCGCAAGCCGCAAGCCGGAGGAGTAAAGCAGTTCCATGATCGCGCGATCGCGCACGGTTGCGGGTGCATCGCCGCGGATTTCCAGCAACTGCGCCATCTGATCGGCATCCAGGGTTACCGGCAGGTGCCGCGGTGCCTTGGGGGCATGCACGCCGTTGGCGGGATTATTGCGTGCCGCGCCCTCGCGCAGCAGGTAATTGTAGAAAGTACGCACGGCGGCGAGCAGGCGTTGCAGGCTGTGCGACGAAAGTCCCTGGCGGTGACGCGCGCTCACAAAGGCGCGCACATGGTGGATGTCTATGGCATTCCAATCGGCGACGCCCTGCTGTTCGCAGTATTGCCGGAAGGTGTCGAGATCGTGGCGGTAACTCGCCGCCGTGAGGGGTGAGAGACGACGCTCGTGGGCAAGATGTCCGATGAAACGGTCAATCCAATCAGCGAGTGCCGCAGTCATCCCGGCAACAGCGGCTGGATGGCCGCCGCCACAAGTTCGCCGATGCGCATGAGAAAGGCGGTGCCGAGCGTCGGACCGAAACGGTCCGCCTCATGGCTGCCCACGGCGAGGATGCCGAACCGGCCGTGATCGCCCAGCGGCATCAGCGCGATGGACGCGATGCGCTCCGCCTGTTCGCCGAACAGGAATTCCAGTTGCGGCGCGCGCAACCGGCCTACATAAGGCTTGCCGGCCCTCATGAATTCGCGGAACTGCTCGAAACCAGCATCCTCGTGTTTGATCCAGCGTGCCGGGCCGGCGTCGGGGTTCGCGGACCGGTCAGTGATGAGGAACAGGCTAACCTCATCGGCACCGAAGCGGTTGCGCAGCTCCTCCTGTACCGAATACAGGCGTTCCGCCAGCGCCTGTCCTTCCAGCAGCGCCACGGCAAGGCGGTGAATGCGTTCGATGAGCGCATCGTTGGCACGCGCCACTTCGATCATGTCCACCAGCTTGCGCTCCATCTGGCGGTACTGCTGACGCAGCACCTCCACCTGGCGTTCGATGAGCGATATTGCCTGGCCGCTGGGATGCGGCACCTTGAGTTTGGTGAGGATGTCGGTATGGGCTTCGAAGAAATCCGGATGGGTGATGAGATAATCCGTGACCGTCCGTTCGATATCCGCGATGTCGCGGACGCCGGTTTTGCGCTCAATGCTCATAGGTTGATGGTTCCGTCATACACCCGGTTCGCCGGGCCGCTCATCCACACAGGTTTCCCCTCGCCCTGCCAGCTTATCATGAGATGGCCGCCGCGCAGGATCACGTCCACCGTCTCATCCAGCCAGCCGGCGAGCCGTCCCCAGGTCACCGCCGCGCAGGCACCGGTGCCGCAGGCGAGCGTTTCGCCGGTGCCGCGCTCGAATACACGCAGACGCATATGCGTGCGATCCAGCCACTGGGCGAAACCCACGTTGGTACGTCTGGGGAAACGCGGGTGGCGCTCGATCTTGGGTCCGAGTTCGGCCAGCGGAGCGATATCCACGTCCGGCACATCCAGAATGGCATGGGGGTTACCCATGGAAACGGCGCCGATTTCGTAGTTGCGGCCGTCCACTTCCAACTCATAGGTCAAGGCACGTTCGCGCGCCGTGAAAGGGATACGCGCGGGTTCGAGGATGGGAAC
The DNA here is from genome assembly GCA_021816765.1 of Natronospirales bacterium. Lineage (GTDB taxonomy): Bacteria > Pseudomonadota > Gammaproteobacteria > Natronospirales > REEB76 > REEB76. The sequence continues at coordinate 38,441 of JAKAXB010000007.1, forward strand.
GCCCATATCCACGCGCACGTTGTTCACATCTTCCACATCCGCACGCAACTCGCCGCCCACGGTTTCCAGCGTGAAGGTCCGCCCTTTCACCCGGCCGTTTTCCACCAGAAAGCGGCTCACGCAACGGGCGCCGTTGCCGCACTGCTCCACTTCGCCGCCATCGGCATTGTAGATGCGGAAGCGCGCGGCATTGACCCCGTCTTTGGGCCTGTCAATGACCAGCAGTTGGTCGAAACCCACGCCTACGCGCCGGTCGGCCAGTGTTTGGATGAGCCCGGCATCCAGCACCAGCGGCTGCTCCCTGGCATCAATCACCATGAAATCGTTACCGAGACCCTGCATTTTTGTGAATGCGACTTTCACAATTTGTACCCTGTCAGGGTTGCGCGGCCAGCAGCCGGTTCTTGAGTTCGACGATTTTCACCCAATAAATGATCCACAGTACCAGCGTGGCGATGGAGGCAAGCCACCAGCCCAGTACCGGAACCAGTATCAGAACCGCAAGAATGCTCATGGCGATACCGATGCCCTGACCGCAGTCGCCCACATCCTGAATGCCGCGTTCGGTGAACTCACGTTTCAGCGAGCCGGATACGTGTGTGACGATGAAGAAATTCCAGATAAGGCCGAACAACGGGATCAGGTTCAGCCATACCAGCCCGGGGGTAAGCATGCGGTTTTTTGGCGAAACACTCTGCAGGGCGCCCTGCATGCTGATCAGGTAAAAAATCGTGGGGATGAGCCAGATGGAGAAAATGGCCAGCATTGCGTAACTGAACAGTGCTCCCACCATGGCTCCCGCCATCATGTCATGCATGTACATGGATACCTCCCCGGCTTGCCGGGCATGTGCTTATGTCAATGCCGGTCCTGGTATCAGGCGCCGGTATTCCTTATAAATGCAGCGGTCCATGACCACGAAAATTCCCGCCTGGCGGGCGCGGTTCGCCGCTGCTTCGTTCACCACGCCTTCCTGCAGCCACAGGGCGGACAGTTTGAGCGCGATGCAGTCGTCCACAATCGCTTCCACGAATTCCGGTGCGCGGAACACATCCACCAAGTCCACCGGCCCCGGCAGATGTCTCAGATCCGGGTAGGCTTTTTCACCCAGTACTTCGTCCACCGCCGGCCGCACCGGAATGATCTTGTAGCCGAAGCCTTGCAAGGCTTGCGCCACGCCATGGCTCGGCCGGTCAGGGTTGGGCGAGAGGCCCACCACCGCGATACGGCGGGTTTTCTCGAGCAGTGCACGGATGGCGTCGGATGAGGGATTGGCAAAGCTCATGTTTTCAGGCCGTTGGGCTGGCGGCGATCATTATATATAGACAAGCGGGTTTCCGCGGGCAGCCTGCACGGCCGATTGTGCCGTATCGCGCCCTGAGGCGGAGCCGCATATCATATATATTGACGGGCCAGCCAATACCGGGCCGTTGCCACCATGAAATATAAAGACCTGCGCGATTTTCTCTCCCAGCTTGAAGCCCGGGGCGAGCTGAAACGCATAAGCGTCGCCGTGGACCCACGTCTGGAGATGACTGAGATTTGCGACCGCACCCTCAAGCAGGGCGGACCGGCGCTGCTGTTTGAGAACCCCAAAGGCCATGCGATCCCGGTGCTGGGCAACCTGTTCGGCACGCCGCGGCGCGTAGCACTGGGCATGGGCCGGGAATCGGTGGAAGCCTTGCGCGAAGTGGGGCAACTGCTCGCCACGCTGCGGGAGCCGGAGCCGCCGCAAGGCCTGAAGGATGCCTGGGGAAAACTGGGTGTATTCAAGCAGGTGTTCAGGATGCCGCCGAAGAAGGTCGGCGCGGCGGCCTGTCAGCAGAACCATCTTGAAGGCGAAGATGTGGATTTGAAAAAATTCCCCATCCAGACCTGCTGGCCCGGCGATGCAGGGCCGCTCATCACCTGGGGACTCACGGTCACCAGAGGAACACGCAAACCGCGGCAGAATCTCGGCATCTACCGCCAGCAGGTAATCGGCAGGAACAAACTCATCATGCGCTGGCTGGCGCACCGCGGCGGCGCCCTGGATTTCCGCGACTGGCAGCAGGACCATCCGGGCGAACCGTTCCCGGTGGCGGTGGCCCTGGGGGCCGATCCCGCCACTATCCTGGGTGCGGTCACACCGGTGCCGGATAATCTATCCGAATATTCCTTCGCGGGATTGCTGCGCGGCGCACGCACCGAAGTGGTGAAATGCATATCCAATGACCTGATGGTGCCCGCCAGCGCCGAGATCGTGCTGGAAGGCCACATCCTGCCCGGCGAGACGGCAGCGGAAGGTCCGTTCGGGGACCACACCGGTTATTACAACGAAGTGGAAAGCTTTCCGGTGTTCATCGTCACCCACATCACCCACCGGGACGATCCGATCTACCACTCCACCTACACCGGCCGGCCGCCGGACGAACCCGCAGTGCTGGGCGTGGCACTCAACGAAGTGTTCGTGCCCATCCTGCAGAAACAGTTTCCGGAGATCACCGACTTCTACCTGCCGCCCGAGGGCTGCTCCTACCGCATCGCCTGCGTGAGCATGAGGAAACAGTATCCGGGTCACGCCAAACGCGTGATGTTCGGCATCTGGAGTTTCCTGCGCCAGTTCATGTACACCAAGTTCATCATCGTTACCGACGACGATGTGAACGTGCGCGACTGGAAAGACGTCATCTGGGCGGTGACCACACGCATGGATCCGGAGCGGGACTGCACCATCGTCGAGAATACACCCATTGATTATCTTGACTTCGCCTCGCCGGTATCGGGGCTCGGCTCCAAGATCGGCTTCGACGCCACCAATAAATGGCCGGGTGAAACCCGGCGCCAATGGGGCCGGCCCGTTGCCATGAGCGATGAGGTAAAGCGGCGCGTGGATGCGCTGTGGGAATCATTGGGGTTAGGTTAGCGCTGCCTGCAACTCCCAACCGAGGAGGCGTGCATCCTCCGGCGCGCGCAACTCGCCGGTGCGCACTCCGCCGAATCCTTTCTCACGCAAGAGCGTGGCAAGCGCGGCAAGCTCTTCGCGGCTGAGCGCCGCGCGGCGCATGTCCTCAAGACGCGCCGCATGCGCGCGGGTTTCCTGATCGATCCGGTCCAGGCCCGTGAGGATATAGTCCAGCGTGAAGTTCCGGCGGTGATCCCAGGCCGCACGTACGCCGTCCAGGATTTCGGAGAACAGGGCCTTGGATCCGGCACCGGGATAGCGTGCATCCGCCGCGCGTGCTGCCGCCAGATATTGCTCACGCGCTTTGCGTGCTTCGTCTTCAAGCCGTGTATCAAAGGCGTTCGCCTGCTCGAAAGCGAAGGCCGCGCGCATCAGCACGCGTGCCTTGTCCAGAATCCGCAGTTCCTCTGTCAGGAAGGCGATCTCGGCAAGGCCCCGGGCGGCGCCCGCGACCGGGGTTGCGCCCTCGGCGTGCAGCACGAAGCGCAGCCGCGCGCCGGGCTTGGCCACCCGTGCGAGCTCGCGCACGGAAGAGGCCGGATCGGTGTATTCCAGCGCGTATTGACCGGTGAGGCCGTCAAAATGCCGGTCCGGGAAAGGCAGGGATTCGGCGGATGTACGGCCGTGAAAATGGATGTCAGCCAGCGCCCCGGGGGTGGCATGCACGAAACGCGCGGGGTCAATATCCGCCCGGTCCACACCGTGAATCTCAAAACGGCGGCCGGCCTGCACCGCAGTTTCCCGGGCGATCAGGGGCACGGCGCCGTTGCCGGTGCCGATGTCCAGCAACCGTGCGCCGTCCGGGAACGGCTCGAAAAAAGCCGCCCAGCCGGTGCGGATGGCCTGGGCGTAATTACCGGTGGCCGTGTCCGCCAGGCACGCCGACAGCCGGTCCGCCTGCCAATAGCGATCCCAGTGCCAGCCGTTGTTTGCTTCATTGTCTGCCGGGCCATTCATCCGCAGTCTGTCCCCGCCCTGTGCCGGGCGGCATGATTTCGCGACCGGAGGAGGAAGTCAAAAACCCGTTGTCCGCTTTGGCAGCCGAGCGCCGGCGTCTATACTCATGGCAGGCCTAAAGGGGCTTGAATACCAACCACGGGGAAGGATCTGTTTCGAGGAGGCTGCATGCGCACGATCATGGTGATAAATGCAAAGGGCGGTTGTGGTAAATCCACGCTTGCCACCAACATTGCGGGTTACTTCGCCAGCAACTGGGACGCAGTGGTGAGTCTCGCGGATTTTGATCCACAGGGCTCCAGCCTGGACTGGCTGGCGAAGCGGCCGCCCGAGCGCGACAAGATCCACGCTGTGGATGCGCACAACGAGGGTCTGCGGCACCTGGACCGCAACAGCGATTTCCTCATCGTGGATTCGCCCGCCCGCTCCCATGGTACCGAGCTCACGCAGATGGTACGTCATGCCGAGACCATCGTGGTGCCGGTGCTGCCGTCACCCATTGATATCAACGCCGCCAGCAAATTTGTGCAGGAACTGCTGGACGTGGGCAAGGTGGAACGCAAGGAAGTGAAAGTGGCGGTGGTGGCCAACCGGGTGCGCGAAAATCTGCTGATTTATGATGAGCTGGAAAAATTCCTCGATACTCTCAAAGTACCGGTGATCGCACGCCTGCGCGACACCCAGAACTACATTCGTGCGTATGCACGCGGCCTCGGCATCCACGAACTGCCGGAATACCTCTCCTGGCCGGATCAGGAGCAGTGGGAGCCGCTGGTGAAATGGCTGGAGGGCAGGCGCAGTCAGCCGTGAATGTTAGAGACGAATTCTAAGGGAGTGATATGAAAATCACGGATGGATATCCAACGAAAGAAGATGATGGTTATCAGGGCTGGGATCCCTAGGGCCGTCGTTGGAGAATGAAACATGGGCGCTTTGAAAGAGGAAGTTGAAATCATACTCAAACACCTGCCGGAAGACAGCACGCTGGAGGATATGCAGTACGGTCTGTACGTGCTGGAGAAGATCAAGCGTGGTCTGGCGGATGCGGACGCCGGTCGCACACTCACCCAGAAAGAGGTTGAACGGCGAGCCACTACAAGCCGGGAATATTCAATGCCCCCAGCCATTGAATGTCATATTTTGCGCAAATTGGATCAGCGGGTATCCGCTTACCGAACGGGCAGCAGGCTGTCGCCTGCCTCCTCAGGTTTCGTTGTCTTTCGTCACTCGGGTTTGTTCGCTGGCCGCCGCGCTGAGGTGGAAATGCTGCGCACAGAAGGCCACGATCAGCCCGAAAACAATCATGGCCGCCAGGTTTTCAAGGATTTTCAGGATGTGGAAGTGCGGTGAAAACGGCGCCGCGGAGAGCGGCACCACCACGTAATTCATGACCAGAAAAATTACGCACCCATAAACCACTCCGCCTGCCATCCAGCGCTGCGTAAGCACGGGCAGCCGCAGTGCCGCCAAGGCATAGACTGCCGCGATCACGAGTGCCATGGTCCATTGCAGTCCCAATCCCAGCAATGCGGCCCGCGCGCCGTTATGAAAAGCTGCTTTCCCCAGCAGCCCGCTGGCGATGGCGTGCAGGATTATGACGGGGCTGAGCCAGTTGATCAGGGAAGCGGCGCCGATGTCCAGGGTACCGGCGATGAATCCGCCGCAGAAGATGGCGGCCAGAACGGTGACGCGCGTATCTTTCATGGGCTCACTCCCGGAAATCTACATGGCCCGGTTGGGCGTATGCGGTTACAAGTGTAGCCCGGGAGAGACGCCGCACAGCGCCGAATTCCTGAAAGATAGCCGATTCATTTCTTATGGTGCGGCTGACGGATTTTTGTTTCATGTCCTTTCGCCATCAGCGTCCAATGCGCCCTGTCCTCTGAGAACTCCTGCCGGAATTCAATGCTGCCCGGCCCATTGAACACATTCACCGTGCGGAAATAAACCGTCTTTCCATGGTTCGTATATTCGTTGGGATAGGTCCAGCGGTTGCCTTTGATGATCAGTGTGCCGGCGAAGACCCGGCCGCTTTCGGCGGGAATGGCATAGCTGTGGTAGAGGTCATGCTTCGCATCGTAAACGAAGACGATCAGTGCCCTGGATTCACCGTTTACGAACTGGTCGCAGGCGTAGAAACCGGCGCTGCGCCAGCAGTGATTGCGCAGCATCGCGGTTTCCATGCCGGCCTTGCTGAAGGGCGTGGCGAAATGCTCCGTTGCGGTTTTCCAGGTGCCGGTGTACACCGCGATCTTGTCGAGTCCAGCTGTGACGGGGGCGGCACTGGCCATGGCTGCGGCAAGCGCGAGACAGGTGAATACCGCTATTGCATAAATTCTGTTCATGGGAATTGCTCCTGGGAAATGTCCGCTAACGCATGAATCAAGGTCAAGGTTGCTGTTTTATCGGCCGGGTCATCAATTTGTTCACGGATACAAGCGACGATGGGGTGACAGCATAAACTACGGCTGCAGAGATGTCCTCGGCCCGCAGCCATGTCATGGCGGTCAGCCGTTCAGGGAAGGCCGTCTTCTGGGATCCTCTGCGCGCAGGTATTTCAGTCCCGCACGCATATCGTATAATGATGCACTTGGATTCCTGAACAATAAATCTCCCCAATGCACTGGCTGCTGCGACTCGACAAGACGGCGCGCCTCGTACTTCTGAGCGTGATACTCGGTCTGGTGGGTGGATTCGGCGCCCAGCTGTTTCTCTGGCTGCTGCATCTGGGCGAGGTACTTATATACACCCCGATCACGGGCAGCCACTTTCTTACTGTCAAGGCGGCGGTGGGCCTGAAACGGATGCCGGCTGTGCATCTGAACTGGTGGATTCCGCTGGCTACCACGAGCGGCGGACTCCTGGCCGGGATTCTGGTTTATACCTTCGCGCCCGAGGCGGAGGGCCACGGTACCGATGCGGTGGTGAAGGCATTCCACCAGACCAAGGGCCTGATCCGGGCGCGGGTTCCGGTGGTAAAGACCCTGGCCAGCGCCATTACCATCGGTTCGGGCGGTTCCGCCGGCCGGGAAGGGCCGACCGCGCAGATCGCCGCCGGCGTGGGCTCGCTCCTGGGGCGTCTGCTGCGCCTGCCGGAGGACGAACGCCGTTACCTGCTACTCATGGGCATGGCCGCGGGCTTGTCGGCGATTTTCAAAAGCCCGCTCGGCACGGCGATTTTTGCCGTCGAAATCCTGTATTCCGGCATGGCCTTCGAGGGCGCGGCTCTGCTTTACTGCGTCATCGCCGCCGCCGTGGCGTACGCCGTCACCGGCGCCATCGAAGGCTGGTCGCCGCTTTTTATTTTGCCGTCGGAGAAATTCGGTTCGCCCGTTGACCTCGTCTGGTACGGCGCATTGGGGATCGTTTCCGGTGTGGTGGCGGCACTGCTGCCGGCGGTCTTTTACGGCGCGCGTGACGTGTTCCATCGCATGCATATTCCGAACCATTTCAAGCCCGCCATCGGCGGCCTGCTGGTCGGCGGCATCGGCATATTCCTGCCCGGGATACTGGGCGGGGGTTATGGCTATATGCAGCTCGCACTGCAGGGTGGAGCCGGCATGGCGCTGTGGTTATTGCTGCTGCTGGCGCTGTTCAAGATCATAACGCTTTCCCTCACCATCGGTTCCGGTGGATCGGGCGGCGTGTTCGCTCCGAGCCTGTACATCGGCACCATGCTGGGTGCCGCGCTGGCAGTGCTGCTGCATTTTCTGGGAGCGGGCAGCGTAAGTTCCACCGGCATGGCGGTGGTGGGCATGGCGGCGGTTTTCGCCGGTGCCGCGCGCGTACCCATTGCCACCCTGGTGATGGTTACCGAAATGACCGGAGGCTACCATCTGATCATGCCGACCATGCTGGCTGTGGCGCTGAGTTATCTGGCACAGTTCAGTCTGACCCGGCATGCAAGATATCCGACGCTGTATGAAGCCCAGGTGGTGGCGCCGACCGACAGTCCGGTACATCGTGAGCTGTATTACAAGGCGGCCGCTGACTTGCTGCGCCGGCGCGAAGTGAAACTGGATGAAGACATTCTCGCTTCCCAGCTCGCGGACCAGGCCAGCGCGGAAAGTGGCATTCCGTTTGGCGGCACGCGGGAACGTCTTTTTCGCGCACGTCTTGAAGCTGGTTCCCCGCTTGCTGGCGCGGAGATCCGCAGTCTCGGCATACAGGATTTCCTGATCATCACCATTTTGCGCAGCGATCACCAGATTGTGCCGGGCGGGGGTACGGTGCTGCAGGTGGGTGACGAGCTGGTCGTCGCGGCCGTGCCGGATGCCATGAGAGCATTTCGCGAACGCGCGTCGCCGCTCGCGGCACCGAAGCCGGCCACTGCCTGACCGGATGAACCCGCGGCGATTCTCTTTGTTGACTCGCCGTCAACCTGAATAACGGCAAACAGATCACGTCACCATTCCGGCCTGCCTCCGCATTGGCGGGAATGTGG
>JAKAXB010000007.1:46885-145086 GCA_021816765.1 Natronospirales bacterium
CGAAGCCGGCCACTGCCTGACCGGATGAACCCGCGGCGATTCTCTTTGTTGACTCGCCGTCAACCTGAATAACGGCAAACAGATCACGTCACCATTCCGGCCTGCCTCCGCATTGGCGGGAATGTGGAGTAATATTCACCTGAATCCGCGGGTTGTGGAGTTTGTTGTACGACAGCGTGACTCATGCGGATAACGTTGCGAATGAAGCGACAGGAGTCAGTTCATGCCGGTATTTTTTTACAGTGCGATTTCGCGAACCGCAATCGGCTCTGATCACCGGCTCAACATCTGTTCAAGGGGCAAAGTCGCGAGGTCGGTACAGTGTTGTGTGAACGTATTGCTGCTTACCGGCATGTTGGCCGGCTGTGCCGGTATTCCTCTCGCCACGATGTGGCGGATGCGGAACTTCGGGCCGGCGGACTTCACGAAGCTCGAACCTACCTATATTCGCACGGCAGTCCAATTGCCGGCCGATCTTGATCTGAAGGATAACGTAACTACACTCTCTATCAGTCTCACCCTTAAACATGGCGGCACGGAAAAGCTGGCGATGCCCTTACAGCGCGTTGCGGATGGAGGGGTCGTTGATCCAAGGCTGCACCCGGCTGACGATGGTATGCATTGGTTGCTCTTCAAGCTCACCGATGAAGGCGTGAAGAGTTTTCAGCATATCCAGGGTAAGCTGCGCGCTCATCATGATGCGTACAAGAGCATGAGTATCTACGTCCACCTGAATTTCACGCATGCTTCAAAACAGCGGCTATTGTCCATGCAGAGTGCCGGTCAGCGTCTTGCGGTTTCCATTTGGTTACGTTTGCAACCAGCAGAAGGATTTTTCAAACTTTATGGTGGCGAACTAAGGCTGTCTGGTGACAGGATGAGGCCATGATTTATACGCAGGAAATCGAAAGCAGGCAGGGCCACTGAAATGGCTGCTGACCGAAACCGGCTACCTCCTGACTCGCCGTCAACCTGAATAACGGCAAACAGATCACGTCACCATTCCGGCCTGCCTCCGCATTGGCGGGAATGTGGGAACTAATGTTCACCGGCAGCGGAATTTTCCGCGTGCCGGCTTGTCTTTCGTTTAACGCTCGATTACCGTGCTGCGCATCCCGTCCGGCTCCGGTACATCAGGAAGACCAGCCATGCGGCTTATTTCCCACAGGCCTCTGCTGACGCTTGCAGTTCAGGTCGCCCTGGCCGCGACCCTGATGCCGGCGGCGCAGGCGGGTACTTCCGCCGCCGATCAGCCGATCACGCTTGGCAAGATCAGCGTCTCCGGCAAGCCGTTGCCTCCCGTCAAACGCCACGAACCCCTGCCGGCGGTGCCCATCCAGGTAATCAGCCAGCAGCAGCTTGAGGCGAGCGGCGCCACCTCCCTCGGCGATTTTCTGCAGCAGCTTACCAGCATGGGTTCTGCGGCCAACACCGCACAGAACTTCGGCGCCAACGGTGAGACCAACATCAACCTGCGCAATCTGGGCAGCACGCGGGTACTGGTGCTGGTGAACGGTCGGCGCTGGACGCCGACGCTCGGCGGTGATGTGGACCTCAACACCATTCCGCTCGCCATCGTGGAGCGCATCGAAATTCTCAAGTCCGGCGACTCGGCGCAGTATGGCTCCGGTGCCATCGCCGGGGTGGTGAATATCATCACCCGCAGGAATTTCAACGGCAGTCAGGCCAGCGCCTACTTCGGCGAGTATGTGGAAGGCGGAGCACGCGACGGCCAGACTTCCGCTTACAGCTACACCGACGGACATACCAGTGACCACGGCAGCCTCATCTTCAATGCTTCCTACTACGACCAGCGTTCGGTGCCGGGTGCCGACCGCGCCATTTCCGCCGTGCCGCGCTACGGCACCGGCATCACCCGCGGCAGTTCCGTGACACCCCAGGGGCGTTTCGAGTTCATCAATCCCAACACCGGCCAGCTCGAAGACCTGACCGTGATTAACGGCACGCCAGGCACGAGTCCCGCGGATTTCACGTCCTTCAATCCCGCCACGGATCTGTTCAACTACGCGCCCTACAATTATCTGCTGACACCCGCCAAGCGCAGCGCGCTCTACGTGCAGGGTGAGCGCCTGCTCAGCGACAACATCCGTCTGCATTACACAGGTTTCTACAACGACAGCCGCTCGGCGCAGCAAGTGGGTCCCTCGGAACTCAGCATCGGCGCGCAGACGCCCAACGCCATCAGTGTCTCGGCCGGCAATCCCTACAACCCCTTCGGTTTCGATCTCAGTGCCACCGGCGCCAACCCCAACCTGTTGCTGCTGGCACGCCAGCCGGTGGAAGCCGGTCCGAATCACTTCACCGAGGACGAGCAGACCAGCTACTTCAATGCGGGTGTTGACGGCCGTTTTGCCTGGGCAGAGCGGGTGTTTGACTGGTCGGTGGACGGTATTTACAGCCGCTTCGGCAAGACCAACCAGCAGGGGCCGGTGTACAACCTGAACAACGTGGCTAATGCCCTGGGTCCGGTCTCGCAGTGCGGTCCGGGTAGCGTGCATCCGGCCTGCGTGCCGCTCAATCTCTTCGGCGGTCAGTACCAGGGCGGCACCATCACGCCGGCGATGTTGAATTACATTACCTACACCTCGCAGAACACCTCCGCCAACAGTCTGCGGGATGTCACTGCACACCTCGGCACCGACCTGCTGCAACTGCCGGCCGGGCCGCTGCACGCGCAGGTGGTTTACGAGCACTTTTCCCAGGACGGCAGCAGCACGCCGGATCCGCTGGCCGCAGCCGGCGAGAGCAGCGTGGGCGCAAGCGCGCCCACCTCCGGCGCCTTCCAGGACAGCGCGTTCGGCCTGTACATGAAAATTCCGTTCACCGCCGGTCTCGGACTCGACGCCGCCGCGCGCCGCGACCGCTACAGCAACTTCGGCTCCGTGAACAGCAACCTGGCGGCGCTGCACTGGCAGGTGAATCCGGCGGTGCTGCTGCGAGCCAGCTGGTCGCGGGATTTCCGCGCGCCGGCCATGAACGATCTCTACAGCGGCAGTCTTACCGGTACCAACAGCCTCACCGATCCGTGCAGCAATTACACCCGCACCGGCGGTGTGGTAGCCGCGAACTGCGCCGCTGCGGGCGTACCGACGAGCTACACTCAGGTGAACCCGGACATCACCACGGTCACCGGCGGTAACCCCGCCCTCAAGCCTGAAACTTCCACTTCACGTACCGTAGGCGGCGACTTCACGCCCTGGAATGCGCTGCCTCTCCGGCTCTCGGTGGACTACTTCAATATCCAGGTCAACAACGCCATCAGCCAGTTGAGCCCGCAGAGCATTCTCAACGGCTGCTATCTGAGTGGGGTTTCCAACCTGTGCGGCTTCGTCAATCGCAATGCATCGGGAGCGATCACCGGCCTCAACGACAGCGAGGTGAACATCGGCACGCTGCGTACCGCGGGCATGGACTTCGGCGCGCATTACATCCTGGACACCGCCGACCGCGGTCGCATCGAATTCCAGTGGCTCACCACCTGGGTGAAATACTTCACCCAGATCCAGCCCAACCTCGCCAACCCGGCCGCGCCCATCGTGACCCAACTCGCGGGCACCGAGACCGGCAACCCCGTCGGCGGTTATCCCGGGTTCCGTTCCGAGTTTGATGCCGGTTGGCACTACGGCGCCTGGCAGGTGACCTGGCGCGTGCATTATCTGAGCGACCTCACCGAATCCTGCAGTGACGGCCTGGACGGTACGCCCCAAAGCTTCACCAATCTCGGCCTGTGCAGCAACCCGGACTACCGGAACAATGCATTGTCCACCAACAAACTGGGGGCCACCACCTGGCATGATGTGCAGGTGCAGTACACGCTGCCGGGCAGCCATACCACCCTCCGCTTCGGGGTGCTCAACGTGTTCGACAAGCAACCGCCCATCGGCCATTCCATGGCCGACAGCTTCGATACCACGCTCTACCCGATACCGGGACGTTTCCCGTACGTGAGCATCTCACACAGTTTCTGATCGTTCCCCGCTCGTTGTTTCCTGCGGGCGTGGGTGGGGTGGATAGCTCAGCCTGCGTAATACCCGTGCAGGCGGGGTAATCTGTGGGAGCGGCCGACCCGGCTCCGATGGTCCGTGGGCGAAGAATCGCGGCGAGTATCGCTCCGTCTGCATTGCGGAACAGGTATGACCCACATCGCGCAAATTTCCGTCTGGCATGCAGTGTTGTCCGGTGCGCTGCTGGCCATCGGTATCGCCGCGCCGCCGGGGCCGGTCATCGCCATCATGGCAAACGCTTCCATGCGCGGGCGCGTGAAGGAATCGCTCATGACCGCCTGCGGCGCCATTAGCGGCGATGTGATATGGCTCGCGCTCGCCATTATCGGCGCAGTGACCTTTCTCAACCACCGCCCGCACGTGGTGGGTATGCTGGGTCTTGCCGGCGCGCTGCTGCTGTTGTGGATGGCTTGGAGCACCTGGCGCGGTGCGCGTGCCGGCATGCACGGAAGCACCGCCCCCGGCTCGTGGAAAATCGGGTTTTTTACGGTGCTTACCAGCCCGTTTTCGCTGGCCTGGTGGCTGGCCAACGGCACGCTGCTTTACACCGTCTGGGGTTGGCCTGGGATCGCGGCGTTCTTCGTTACCGGCAGCCTGTACGCCGTGTGCTTTACTTATGTTTTCTGCTGGGTGGGGAAACGGGCGGTATCCGCCATCGTGTGGGTGGCCTATGTCAGCGTCGTGGTGCTTGCCGGTTTCGGCCTGTATGTCGGCTGGACCAGCCTGCACCTGCTGCGCGGTTGACTGTCATGGCTTGATGCCGGTGGTTTGTATTTCAAGCGACTTCCGCTTTGAGCTGCTGCTTGTGAACGAAGCCGCCGGTTACTTTCACCTCCGTATTGACCTGTCCCCACTGCGGCCAGGCCAGTAAAGAACGCATGCCCACCGATGCCTGCCAGTTTTTTATGAATGTCCGCACTGTCACACGCTGCTTAAACCCAAGCCCGGTGACTGCTGCGTGTTCTGTATCTTACGGTTCGGTGCCCTGTCCGCCGAAACAGCAAGCCGGCAGCAGCGATCACTGTTGCTAAGCGGCGCATCAGAAGCGGAACACCAGGAAGTACATCAGCAGCGTATTGACCGCCAGCAGAATCAGCCCGGTGGGGATCTGCACCTTGACCACGCCGTTCTTGTCCGGCAGTTCCAGCAGCGCCGCCGGCACAATGTTGAAGTTTGCGGCCATGGGCGTCATAAGCGTGCCGCAGTAACCGGAGAGCATGCCCAGCGCCGCCATGATGGCGGGATCGCCGCCGAGTTTGTGCACGATGAGCGGCAGGCCGATGCCCGCCACCATCACCGGAAATGCGGCAAAAGCATTGCCCATGATCATGGTGAACAACGCCATGCCCACGGTGAAGGCCACGATCACCAGGAAGGTGGCGTCCGCGGGGATGAAGTGCGTGACTCCTTCCGAGACCACTTGCCCCACGCCGGCGGCGGCGAATAGCGCACCCAGGGCTGCCAGCAGCTGCGGCAGCACCGCCACCGTACCCACCGCCGTCAAAAGCCGGCGGCCTTCATGCAACGAGGTGACGAAGCGCTGGCGGAACAGCCACAGCGCCGCAACCAGCGCCACAATCACCGACAGACCCAGCGAGACCAGGGTGGCGTCTTTGGCCGCCGCCAATGCCTGGCCGTTAATCGTGATCTTCGGCAGCAGCAGGGTGCCGAGGAAAGTCACCAACGGAATACACAGCGCCGGGATGAAAAGTTTATCCCGCAGGCGCGCGGCGCTCTGGCGCCGCTCCGCTTCCGTCGTGGTTTTCACTTTGCTGGCACCCAGGTCTTTCCAACCGGTCACCAACACCATCAGGATCACCAGACAGCCGGTTGCAAAAGGTGGCAGCACCGATCCGAACAGGAAGGTGATGCCATAGATGCCCCAGAATGCGGTTTTGCGGTAGCGTTTGGGGTTGGCGCGGTCGAGAAACTCGAGCATGGCCACCGTTAAGAACAGCAGACCGCCGAGTGCGTAGATGAATTCCAGCCGGATCATGTTTTGCGATCCTTGAATTGTTTGCTCAAGCGGCGATCCAATAGCAACAGGCGCGCACCGTGGATGATGAATACCGCGATGGCGGTGGGAATGGCCCACAAGGCGATGTGCAGCGGCGTCAGGTGGATGCCGTTCCCATCCAGGAAACCCTTGATGAGCAGCACCGAGCCCATGGCGATAAATATGTCCTCACCGAAGAACACACCCACGTTGTCCACCGCTGCGGCATGGGCCAGGATCAGATAGCGGGTTTTATCCGGCAGTTCACCGAAGCGCGCTTCCGCCGCGGCTTCCGCCATGGGTGCGATCAGCGGCCGCACCATCTGCGCCTGGCCACCAAGGGACGTCAGTCCGATACTGGCGGTGAGCTGGCGGATGGCGAGATACAGCAGCAGCACGCGGCCGGTGGTGGCGGATTGGATGCGACTGATGAGTTCCTGGGCGCGTTCCTTGAGGCCGCTGCGCTCCAGCAGACCGATCACCGGCAACGTCAGCCACACCAGCCCCACGTAACGGTTCTCGGTGAACGCGCGGCCGAAGTCGCTGACGATCGCGACCGGATTCAGGCCGCCCGCAACCCCGGTAGCGATGCCCGCCACCGTCACTACCAGCAGTGGATTCACCCGCAATGCGAAGCCTACGATGACGATAAGAACGCCGATCAGCGTGAGCATGCTACTACCTTGAACATGAATGACGCGGAAGTCCGGGTCGGCATTATGTGGAACTGGATTCGCGCTGGCAAACGGCCGACGCAGAGCACTTGTTAGCATGACCGTTTCGTGGCAGCATCCAGTGCGTTTTGGACCGCCCGGCACGCCCGCAATACACTCTGGGAGGCATTATGGATACGGTTGATGACGAATCTGTAGTGGAGCCGGCACATTTTTTCGCGGTGAATGAACGCATTGGCAGGCTGCGTTATCTGGCCTATAGCATCGGGCTTGGTCTGCTGATGGTCTTGCCGCTGATTTTTGGGGTTGCGCTGACGTTGAAGGGGATGCCTTTGCTGGGAAAGGCGATCGCGTATGGCTGTTATGCGGTTGCGTGGGTAATGGGCACTCTCTTCACGGTTCGCCGCCTGCATGACATGGACGCCAGTGGCTGGTGGGCGCTTCTAATCCTGGTTCCCATCGCAGATCTGATTCTGGTGCTGGTCTTGATTTTCCGTCCGGGTACAAACTCCGTGAATCGCTTCGGTCAGCCACCGCCGCCCAACACCGGCTGGGTGATTGCAGGAGTACTCGCCTATCCGGCACTCATCGTCGTGGGTTGCACCACTGCCATTTTCACTCCTCTGTACCAGGATCATGCGGTGCGCACACAGGTAGCCGCAAGCTTCCAAAGCATTTCTGTGCTGGAAAGCGAAGTGATCGCGTACCAAAAGGCCAACGGTAAATGGCCGACTAAAGACGAAGATATCCGGTTACCACCGCCGTCGCCGGGCGGCATTATCCAGTCCATCGGCATCGAGCAGGATGGTGGCATTCATCTCATCTACGGCCGGCCACGCCAGCTAAGCGGCAAGTCGGTTTACATGATGCACTATGCGAATGCGGATGGCACTTTCAGCTGGGGGTGCTCTACTAATGTGGATGACAAGTACTTGAGCGGAAAAGCGCGTGCGAATTGCGCCCCACTGATTAAATAGTGTTGTTTGGAACAGATTCATGCCGGTGACAGTGAAGCTTGTACCCGGCGGCACAACATTCGAAGTCGCAGAACATGAAACCGTGCTCGCCGCGGCACTGCGCCAGGGAATCCACCTGCCTTACGGCTGCCACGGCGGCAGTTGCGCCCAGTGCCGGGCGCGGGTGGTGGCGGGCGAGGTCGCGTATCCCGATGGCCCGCCGCCCGGGCTCGCGGCGCCGGACCTGAGCCGCGGCGAGGCGCTGCTGTGCCGCGTGGTGCCGCGCAGTGATCTCATCATTGAGGCACAGGAGATCACCACCATCACCGGTCTCAGGGTCAGAACCCTGCCCTGCCGGGTGGCGCGGCTCGAACGGCTCGCCCACGATGTGATGGCGTTGCATCTGCGGCTGCCGCCGGTTGAAGCGCTGAAGTTTTTGCCGGGGCAATATATTGATGTGCTGTTGCCGGGCGGGCAGCGCCGCAGTTTTTCGCTGGCCAATCCGCCTCATGACAGTGCGCACCTGGAGATCCACGTGGGGCTGGTGCCGGGCGGACGCTTTTCAGAAGAGGTGTTCCGTCGCATGCAGCTGGGCGCGCTGCTGGAAATCCAGGGGCCGCTGGGCAGTTTTTTTCTGCAGGAAAATTCGATACGCCCAATCTTGATGGTGGCCGGCGGCACCGGTTATGCACCCTGCAAGGCCATGCTGCGCCATCTTTTTGAAAATAATACCAAGCGCCCCGTCACCCTGTACTGGGGTGCACGCAGCCAGGCCGATTTGTACGAACAGTCGCAAGCGGAACAGTGGGCCAGGGAACAGGCGGATTTCCGCTTTGTGCCAGTGCTTTCCGAACCACAGCCCGAAGATCAGTGGACCGGCCGCCGCGGGCGTGTGCATGAAGCCGTGCTGGCGGATTACGCAGAGTTTTCGAAATGCGACATTTATCTCGCTGGCCCGCCGCCCATGGTGCGTGGCGCGCGCCAGTCCCTGCTGCTGAAAGGCGCCGATCCCGCGCGCATTTTTTCCGATGCCTTCGACTATGCGCCGGAAGTGCGCGCCGCGCTGGAAAAGGCGGCGGCTGCACCCTAAGCAGTCGCTGCCTTCGGGTATCATAAGCGTCCCTGAGTGCGGACCCGGCCGCAAATCTCGCAGAACATAGCGTCCATTGCCCGCGTGCGTGTCGGTGCGCGCGGCGCGGAGAATCCCGTGAAATCCCTCAATTCCCTCGACCTCTACGACGTTCGCGGCCTGCTGACCGAAGACGAGCAGATGGTGCAGGACAGTGTCGCGCGCTTCGTGGATGGCAAGGTGCTGCCTATCATCGGCGAATGCTTCGAGCAAGCGCGCTTCCCCAAAGAGCTGATTCCCGAGATTGCGTCCCTGGGCCTGCTGGGGAGTTCCATCCAGGGTTACGGCTGCGCGGGACTGAACGGCGTCGCCTACGGGCTCATCTGCCAGGAACTGGAGCGTGGCGATTCCGGTTTGCGCAGCCTCGTATCGGTGCAGTCAAGCCTGGTGATGTATCCGATTTTCACTTATGGCTCCGAGGAACAGAAACAGCGCTGGCTGCCGGCCATGGCCAGGGGCGACGCCATCGGCTGCTTCGGTCTGACCGAACCTCACGGTGGTTCCGATCCGTCCAACATGAAAACCGTGGCCAAAAAGAAGGGCAGCGATTGGGTGCTGAACGGCGCCAAGATGTGGATCACCAACGGCAGCATCGCCGACGTGGCGGTGGTGTGGGCCAATACCGACGATGGCGTTCACGGCTTTCTGGTGGAGCAGGGCATGCAGGGCTTCGACACCCCGGAAGTGCATCACAAGATGTCGTTACGCGCCTCCGTCACTTCCGCGCTGTACTTCGATAACGTGCACGTGCCGGAAGCCAACGTGTTACCCAAGGTCAAAGGACTGAAGGGGCCATTGTCCTGCCTGACGCAGGCACGCTACGGTATCAGCTGGGGCGTCATCGGTGCGGCGCAAGCGTGCCTGAAGGATGTGCTGGGCTACACCCAGACCCGCGAGCTCTTCAACCGGCCGCTGAATCACAACCAGGCGGTGCAACTGCGTCTCGCGGAAATGGCGCGCCAGATTACGCTGGCGCAGTTGCTTTCACTGCGGCTGGGCCGTCTCAAAGATCAAGGCGAGATGCAACCCGCGCAGGTGTCGCTGGCCAAGTGGAACAACGTGCGCATGGCCATCAACATCGCCCGCGACGCACGCGATCTTTTGGGCGGCGCCGGCATCACCACCGAATTCTGCCCCATCCGCCATGCACTCAATCTTGAGTCCGTCATCACCTATGAAGGCACCGAGACGGTGCATCAACTGGTGATCGGCAAGGAAATTACCGGCGTGGATGCGTTTTAAATGAGCCGTCCGGGACATCCCCGGCATCGTGGCTAGCCGTTCCGTTACAGTGTTGATGGATTGGTCCAAACCCGTAGGCAGCAAGGCTTTGTGGGCCTTTTTGCGGAAAATAAATCATCGGGGGCTGAAATCCAGCGCGGACCCAAGCTGGGCGCGGGGTTCCTGTCCGCCGCGGTCCTGTTTTCAACACCTTTGCTGAACGGCTAGGGCATCATGGTGGCTTGTCCTTCCCGCGGCGATGACGCCGCCATGATGCTGCGCACCTGCGCGGCGCTTGCGAAAGTGGACAGCCGTGTGGTGGCGTTCCTGGAACCCATCGCACTTTACATGACCAAGGACCTGTATGAACCCAAGGACAACGGCTGGCTGTTCGACTATCCGACGCCGGAGCGTGCTGTCTCATTGGGTGAAGGCCGCATCTATAACCCGAATGCCAGGGATTTGTTCATCGTCACCTTCGGCAACGGCGTACCCCTGTCCCTGCGGGTGGCGCAAAAACTCGAGACGCAGACCGGCAAAAAAACCGCGTGCTGGATTTGCGTTGGCTAAAACCGTTGAATGCGGAACTCATCGCCAAACACGCGAAAGAATGCGGTAAGGTGCTGGTGGTGGACGAAGGCCGACAGACCGGCGGTATTTCAGAAGAGATATTCACGGCCATTGACGAACATGCAGGGCCGGCGATCCTCAAGAAGCGCGTATGTGGCAAGGATTCCTACATTCCATTATGCGCTGCTGCGAATCTGGTATTGGTGAGCGAGCAGGATATATATAAAACCACAGAAAATCAGTTACTGTAAAATTGGCAATGCCATAAACGGCCGTGGACTGCGCCATGTCCATTTACAAGTTTTTTACATCCGCCCGGCACAATTTTTCACGGTCTTTACACCGCAACGTCTAAAGTATTCAGTCAATCATCCGTATTACGGGGCTGAGCCGTGGATCTGTTGTGCATTGCACTGGTGTGCCTGCTGTTTGCCGTCACCGCCGCGCTGATCCCCGGCCTTGAAAAGCTGGGAGCCGCGTCGTGAACTGGCTGTATCTTCTCGCCCTGCTGCTGGCGGTTGGACTGTTCGCGTATCTGTGTATCGCATTGCTGTGGCCGGAGCGCTTCACATGACCGCAAACGGCTATCTGCAGGTCGGCGTCTTTCTGCTGCTGGTGCTGGCCCTGGCAAAACCCATGGGCTGGTATATGGCGCGCATATATGAAGGCAAGAATGCGTGGCTGAACCGGCTGGGCGCACCGCTCGAACGGCTTATTTACCGGCTGGGCGGTGTCAGCTCGGAGCACGAAATGCGCTGGACCGAGTACGCCATGGCCATGCTGGTATTCAATTTCCTGGGTGTGCTGCTGTTGTATGCCATACAACGCCTGCAGGGATATCTGCCGCTCAATCCTCAACAATTCGGCGCCGTGGGCGCGGACTCGGCGTTCAACACCGCCACCAGCTTCGTTACCAACACCAACTGGCAAGGCTATTCCGGTGAGACCACCATGAGCTACCTCACGCAGATGACGGGGCTCGCGGTGCAGAATTTCCTGTCCGCCGCCACTGGTCTGTGCGTTGCTGTGGCGCTCATCCGCGGCTTTGCGCGGCACACGGCTGCGACCCTGGGCAATTTCTGGGCGGACCTCACCCGCAGCACGCTCTATATTCTGCTGCCGCTGTCTTTGCTCCTGGCCGTGGTGTTGGTGGGTCAGGGCGTCATTCAGAACTTCAAGCCCTATCAGTCCGTGCCGCTGCATGATCCCGTGACCTATCAGCAACCGCTGATGAATGCACAGGGCAATCCGTTGATGAATGCCGCCGGTGACCCTGTAAACCGGATGGTGCTGCAGAAGAATCAGCTCCTGCCCATGGGTCCGGTAGCCTCGCAGGAGGCCATCAAGGAGCTTGGCACGAACGGCGGCGGATTTTTCAATGCCAATTCCGCCCACCCGTTCGAGAACCCCACACCGTTGTCGAACTTTCTGGAGATGCTCGCGGTGCTGCTGCTGCCTGCGGCGCTGTGTTTCACGTTTGGTGAAATGGCGGGTGACCGCCGCCAGGGATGGGCCATTTTCATCGCCATGACCGTGCTGTTTGTGGCATTCCTCGGCGCGGCGTTGTACGCGGAGCAGCACGGCAATCCGGCGTTTGGGAAGCTGGGCGTTGACCAGACCGCTTCCGCCCTGCAGGCGGGCGGTAACATGGAAGGCAAGGAAACGCGTTTCGGTATCGTGGACTCTACTCTGTTCGACACGATCACGACTGCCACTTCCTGCGGTGCGGTGAATTCCATGCTGGATTCCTATACGCCGCTCGGCGGTCTCATGCCGTTGTGGCTTATCCAGCTCGGCGAGATGGTGTTCGGCGGCGTGGGCTCCGGCCTGTACACCATGCTGGCGTTCGCCATGCTGGCGGTGTTCATTGCCGGTCTCATGGTGGGGCGCACGCCGGAATATCTCGGCAAGAAAATCGAATCCTATGAGATGAAGACGGTGTCGCTCATCATTCTTATCACACCGCTCCTGGTGCTGGTGGGCACGGCCGTGGCGGTGATGACCGCCGCCGGCAGGGCGGGGACTCTCAATCCGGGCGCCCACGGATTCAGCGAGATCCTGTATGCCTTTTCCTCCGCAGCCAACAATAACGGCAGCGCCTTTGCGGGGCTTGACGCCGGCTCGCCGTTCTACAACATCGCACTCGGCATCGTCATGCAGATCGGCCGCTTCTGGCCGGCAGTGGCTACGCTGGCGCTCGCGGGGTCGCTGGCCGCCCAAAAGCGCGTAGCGGCGGGACTCGGCACCCTGCCCACGCACACACCGCTGTTTATCGCACTGCTGGTGGGCACGGTGTTGCTGGTGAGCGCTTTGACATACATTCCAGCGCTGGCACTCGGCCCCATCGCCGAACAGCTTGCCATGTCGGGTATCCATTGACCGTGGAGAATTCATGAGCACGCGAGCCGTTACAGGGTTCCTGTTCGAACGCAAGATGGTGCTGGAGGCCGCGGTGGCAGCGTTCAGGAAACTCAACCCCCTGGAGCAGATGCGTAATCCGGTGATGTTCGTTGTCTATGTCGGCAGCATCCTTACCAGCGTGCTTTTGGTGCACGCGCTGACCGGTCATGGTGCAGTACAAGCGCCATTTATTCTCGGCGTCACGCTGTGGCTGTGGTTCACGGTGCTGTTCGCCAACTTTGCCGAGGCCCTGAGCGAGAGCCGCAACCGCGCCCAGGCGGCGGCGCTGCGCCGCAGCCGGCGCGATATCACCGCAAAGAAGCTGGAATCGGAAACCTACACGCCGGCGAATCCCGCATTCCTGCCGGTATCGGCCGCATCCTTGCGCAAGGGCGACGCCGTGCTGGTAGAAGCCGGAGACTTCGTTCCGGGTGACGGTGAAGTGGTCGAAGGCGTGGCCTCGGTGGACGAGAGCGCCATCACCGGTGAAAGCGCCCCGGTAATCCGCGAGGCGGGCGGTGATTTCAGCTCGGTTACCGGTGGCACGCGGGTGTTGTCGGACTGGCTGGTGGTGCGCATTACCGCCAATCCGGGGGAAACCTTCCTGGACCGCATGATCGGGATGGTAGAGGGCGCCACACGTCAGAAAACTCCCAACGAGATCGCGCTCACCATCCTGCTGGTGGCCATGACCATCATTTTCCTGCTGGCCACCGCTACGCTGCTGCCTTACTCCTTATATAGCGTCGCGGTTGCACATGTAGGCCGTCCGGTGCGCATCACTGTACTGGTGGCGCTGCTGGTGTGCCTTATCCCCACCACCATCGGCGCGTTGCTCTCGGCCATCGGCATCGCCGGCATGGGCCGCATGCTCCAGGCCAACGTCATTGCCACCTCCGGCCGCGCGGTGGAAGCTGCCGGCGATGTGGACGTGCTGCTGCTGGATAAGACGGGCACCATCACCCTCGGTAACCGGCAGGCGGCTGTGTTTGTGCCGGCGCCGGGCGTCACAGAACGGGAACTGGCGGATGCCGCACAACTCGCTTCGCTGGCGGATGAAACACCCGAGGGCCGCAGCATTGTGGTGCTGGCCAAGCAGCATTTCGGCCTGCGCGAGCGGGACATCCATGCGCTCGGTGCGAGCTTTGTGCATTTCAGCGCCAGAACGCGCATGAGCGGCGTGGACATGACGACGCGCATGATCCGCAAGGGTGCTGCGGACGCCATCCGCCGTCACGTGGAGACACTGGGCGGCCGCTTCCCGCCGGCCGTGGCCATGCAGGTGGACGGTATCGCGCGCCGCGGAAGCACGCCACTGGTGGTCGCCGAAGGCACCAGGGTCCTGGGCGTCATCGAGTTGAAGGATATCGTCAAGGGTGGCATCAAGGAGCGGTTTGCGCAACTGCGCCGCATGGGCATCAAGACCGTAATGATTACCGGCGATAACCGCCTGACAGCTGCCGCCATCGCCGCTGAGGCGGGCGTGGATGATTTTCTCGCCGAAGCCACGCCGGAAGCGAAGCTCAAACTTATCCGCGAGCATCAGGCGGAAGGCAAACTGGTCGCCATGACCGGCGACGGCACCAACGACGCGCCGGCGCTCGCTCAGGCGGACGTGGCGGTGGCCATGAACACCGGCACCCAGGCGGCCAAGGAAGCCGGCAACATGGTGGATCTGGATTCCAATCCCACCAAACTCATCGAGATAGTGGAGACCGGCAAACAGCTGCTTATGACCCGCGGCGCGCTCACCACTTTCAGCATTGCCAATGACGTGGCCAAGTATTTCGCCATCATCCCGGCGGCATTCGTCAGCACCTACCCGTCCCTGGGCGCGCTCAATATCATGCACCTCGCCACGCCGCAGAGCGCCATTCTGTCGGCGGTGATCTTCAACGCGCTCATTATCGTGGCGCTCATACCGCTGGCGCTCAGGGGAGTACGCTATCGGCCCATCGGCGCTGCCGCGGTGTTGCGCAGGAATCTGTGGATTTACGGTGTCGGCGGCATCATCGTGCCTTTCATCGGCATCAAACTCATAGACCTGCTGCTGGTTGCACTGCATCTTGCCTGAGGTGTCCGCCATGCTTGCTCATCTGCGTATCTCGCTACTCATGCTGCTGGTATTCACCGTCATCACCGGCGTGCTGTATCCGTTGGCCGTGACGGGGATCGCCCAGGCAGTGTTCCCCAGGCAGGCGAATGGCAGTCTGATCCGGCAGCACGGTCAGGTGATCGGCTCGGCACTGATCGGCCAGCCGTTCAGCAGTCCACAGTATTTCTGGAGCCGGCCCTCGGCCACTACGCCATTCCCGGATAATTCCCTGGCCTCCGGCGGCTCCAACCTGGGCCCCACGAATCCGGTGCTTCTGCAGCAGGTGAAAGCACGCATCGCGGCATTGCACGCGGCGGATCCCTCACAACATGCGCCCATACCGGTGGACCTGGTGACGGCTTCCGGGAGCGGGCTCGATCCGGATATCAGCCCGGCGGCGGCCCTTTACCAGGTTCCGCGCATCGCGCGCCTGCGACATCTGAGCGAACAGCGGGTACGCGCACTTGTGGCGCGTTACACCACACTGCGGCAGCTTGGATTTCTCGGCGAGCCCCGGGTGAACGTGCTCGAGCTCAATCTGGCATTGGACGCTCCCGGGCAACAGTAATGCGCTTATCTTCCGACAGAGCGCGGGCACCCCGGCTGGTGTTTCTGCTGGCGGCGGCAATCCTGGCGCCGGTGCTCCCGGGCGCCAGGAATGCCGCAGCGGATCCCCTGAGGCTGCCCGCGCTGCTGCCATTCGACGCGGGTCCGCTGGGACCGCTGCAGGCTCAGGGGATCATCAGCGGCCTGGGCACCTGGCAAAACAATCCCACGGCTCTCGATGCAAGCAACCGCTTCGACATCACCAATGCTCAACTCATCATGCAAAAGAGCACCGGCCCGGTTCAGTTTTTTCTGCAAGCCGGGGCCTACAATTTCCCGACCTTGGGAGTTCCTGCCTCACCCACAGCAGACATCGGGAAAAACTTTTACGGCCCCGTGCCGGAAGCTTATCTAAAGTTTGTACCGACGGGTGATTTCTCCATTGAGGTCGGCAAACTCCCCACTCTGATGGGGGCCGAAACCACCTGGACATGGATGAATTTCAATATTGAACGCGGCCTGCTCTGGAATCTCGAAAACGCCGTCACGCGCGGCGTGCAATTAAATTACGCAGCGGGTTCCTTCCATGCTTCTCTGGCATGGACCGATGGATATTATTCCAACCGTTACAACACAGTAAGCGGATCCCTGGCTTATGCGGCAAACACCGAAAATACGCTTAGCGTATTTTTTTATGACAACCTGGGACACACACCTTATGGTTCAACCGCCAATCCGGAAGCCTTGAATAACGGCCGGACCTATAATCTGATTTACACCTACCGTTCCGCATCCTGGATAGTTTCACCCTATCTGCAATACATTGTTTCTCCTGCATCCACGCAACTGGGGTACGCCCATGCGAATGATTCGTTCGGTGCGGCCGTGCTGGCTGATTACAGCTTCACCAGGACTTTCAGCTTGGGCGCACGCTTCGAATACATCACCAGCTCCGGCGCGGACAATGGCAGCGCCAATAACAATCTGCTTGGCTACGGCCCCGGCAGTCGCGCCTGGACATTTACGCTGACGCCCACGTGGCAGGCAGGCGGGTTGTTTGCGCGTGCCGAGATCTCGTATGTGCGGGTCACTCACTATGCGTCTGGGATGGTATTCGGCCCCGCCGGCAACAACCGCGATCAGATACGCGCACTGGTTGAAACCGGAGTTATGTTCTAATACCCGCATCACATACGGGCACTCGCCATGAACGAATCCCGGCCCAATCCGGATGCGCTGCTCGCCCGCGTTGAACAACGCGAGGCGAAGGCCCACCATGGCCGCTTCAAGATATTCTTCGGCGCAGCAGCAGGCGTCGGCAAGACCTACGCCATGCTGCAGGCAGGACGTGCGCTGCAAAAGCAGGGCTGCGACGTGCAGGTAGGCGTGGTGGAAACCCACGGTCGCGCCGAGACGGCGAGCCTGCTTGAGGGTCTGGAGGTGTTGCCGCAGCGAATCGTCGAATACCGCGGGGCGAAGCTCGGGGAGTTCGATCTGGACACGGCGCTGGCGCGCCACCCGCAGTTGATCCTGGTGGACGAGCTGGCGCACACCAACGCGCCGGGTTCACGACATGCGAAGCGCTGGCAGGATGTGAAGGAGCTGCTGGTCGCGGGCATTGACGTTTATTCCACGCTCAACATCCAGCATATTGAAAGCCTCAACGACGTGGTCACACAGATCACCGGCATCCGCGTATGGGAAACCGTGCCCGATACGTTCTTCGAGCAGTCCGACGAAGTGGAGCTGGTGGATTTGCCCCCCGATGAACTGTTGCAGCGGCTGAAGGAGGGCAAGATCTATCTGCCGCATCAGGCCGAGCGCGCCATCCACAACTTCTTCCGCAAAGGCAACCTCATCGCACTGCGCGAATTGGCCCTGCGGCGCACCGCCGACCGGGTGGACGTGCAGATGCGGGATTACCGGCAGGATCACGCCATAGAAGCGGTGTGGCCGGTGCGGGAGCGCGTCATGGTGTGCATATCCTCCGGCGCGGAGAGCGAGAAGCTCATCCGCGTCGGCAAGCGCATGGCCGACTCGCTGCGCGCCGAATGGGTGGCGGTGTATATCGAGACACCGGACATGCTGCGCCTGCCGGAAAGCCGGCGTGAGGTGGTGGCGCGCACGCTGCGGCTTGCGGAAACACTCGGTGCCGAGACCGTGACCCTGGCCGGCGAGAAGCATTTCAGCGCCGACGTGTTGAGCTACGCCCATGCGCGTAACGTCACCAAGATCGTGATGGGCAAACCGCGCCGCCGCGGCTGGCAGCGCTGGCTGTTCGGTTCGGTGGTGGACGCCATCGTCGCCGGCAGCGGTGCCATAGACGTGAATATCGTCAGCACGGATGCCGCTGCGTCGCAGCCAGGCCGGTATCCAGGCCTTGAACGGGACATCGGCAGGTTGCCCAGCAATAAACGCCGCGCGCGCGGTTACCTCTCCGGTTTTGCAGTCGTCACGCTCTGCACCGTGGTCGCAGCCTTCATGGCGCGGCATTTCGCACTTTCCAACCTGATCATGGTGTACCTGCTGGGCGTGGTGGTGGTGGCGGTGCGCTACGGGCGCGGCCCCTCGGTGCTGGCCGCGGTGCTGGGGGTGCTGGCCTTCGATTTTTTCTTCGTTCCGCCGGTATTTACCTTTGCCGTGTCGGACACCCAGTATATGGTGACCTTTTTCGTGATGCTGATCGTGGGATTGGTAATCAGCAGCCTCACGGTGAGCGTGCGCCTGCAGGCGCGCGTGGCTGCGCACCGTGAACGGCGTACCGCGGCACTCTATGCCATGAGCCGTGAACTCGCCAGCACGCGCGGTGAGGACAACCTGTTGCAAGTCGCCATACGGCATATCGCCGAAGTATTCGACGCCCACGCGGTGGTGTTGCAGGCTGGCGAGGACGGACGCATCCGTTATCCCAAAGGCATACCCGCGGCGCACTCCCTGCAGCATGCGGACTTGGGCGTGGCGCAGTGGGTACACGACCATGCGCAGCTGGCGGGTCGAGGCACCGATACCCTGCCGGGCAGCGATGCCGTGTATCTGCCGTTGCAAGGTACCGCGGGGGTACTCGGCGTGCTCGCCGTGTCGCCGCGGGAGTTGCGCCGCATACTCTTGCCGGAGCAACGGCGCCTGCTGGAAACCTTTGCCAGCCAGGTAGCGCTGGCACTGGAGCGTGCGGAACTCTCACGGCGCGCGGCTGCGGCGCAGGTAGAGATGGAGACCGAGCGACTGCGCAATTCGTTGTTGAGTGCCATTTCCCATGATCTGCGCACGCCGCTCGCCGCCATCATCGGCGCCGGCAGCAGCCTGTTGGAGGAGGGCGTCCATCTCGATGCCGCCGCACGCCGCGAGTTGAGCCGGGACATACTGGAGGGTGCGCAGCGCATGAACGAGCTCGTCAACAACGTGCTGGACATGGCGCGGCTGGAATCGGGTACGGTCAGGCTCAACCGGCAGTGGTATCCGCTGGAGGAGGTAGTGGGCGGCGTGCTGACGCGATTGCGTGAACGGCTGCGACAGCACCCGGTGGCGGTACGGCTGCCCGCCGAGTTGCCGTGGCTTTCCATGGATGGCGGACTGATCGAACAGGTGTTGGCGAATCTGCTGGAAAATGCCGTGAAATACACCCTGCCCGGTACGTCCATCGAGATCGGCGCGGCCATCGTGGACACCTCGGTGGCAGTGGAGGTGGCGGACCGTGGTCCGGGACTGCCGGCGGGCGCCGAGGGACGCGTGTTCCAGAAGTTTTACCGCGCGCAGGCGGAGGGTGGGCAGGGCGGCGTGGGCCTGGGGCTGACCATCTGTCGCGCCATCATCGAGGCCCACGGCGGCAGAATATGGGCGGAGAATCGCCCCGGCGGCGGGGCGAGCTTCCAGTTCACCCTGCCGGCCGCCGAGGCGCCGCCCGCCATCGAGCGCGAACGCGATGAATGACACGCCTGTCCGTATCCTGATTATCGAAGACGATGTGCAAATCCGGCGGTTTGTGCGCACGGCGCTCGTATCCCGGGGTTTCGAGGTGTTCGAGGCGGCGAACGGCGCGCAGGGTCTGATCGAGGCGGCCACGCGCAAACCCGACCTGGTGGTTCTCGATCTCGGGCTGCCGGACATGGATGGCGTCGCCGTGGTGCAGCGGCTGCGCGAGTGGAGTCCGATCCCAGTAATCGCGCTCTCGGCGCGCAGTCTGGAGTCGTCCAAGATCGCCACACTGGACGCCGGAGCGGACGACTACCTCACCAAGCCCTTCGGTGTGGGCGAACTGCTGGCGCGCATCCGTGTCGCCCTGCGGCATGCGAGCATCGGTGCGAACGGCAATAGCGGGGAGTTTGCGCTTGATGAACTCAAGGTTGATTTGCAGCGCCGTCGGGTAGTGGTTGACGGGCGGGAAGTGCACCTGACGCCCATCGAATACCGGTTGCTCACCGTGCTGATCCGTTATGCGGGCAAGGTCGTGACCCACCGGCAACTGTTGAAAGAAGTCTGGGGACCGTCCCATGGTGAAGACAGCCATTACGTCCGCATCTATATGGCACAACTGCGTCACAAGCTGGAAAAGGACCCGGCCCGGCCGCGCTATCTGCTCACGGAGACCGGGGTGGGCTATCGCCTGTCGGACGTATAGATGCGAGACCGGGCGATACGGCGGATAAATTCGTTCTGAGAATCAATCACGCAGCCGCCGGCATCGTGGAAAAGCGCTTCGCGGCAAAGATTCCTGCATTCCACCGTCGGCGGCGAATCTGGTGCCGCCGAGAAAAGATGAGATAACAAGGGCTGATTTTATAAGCCCTTTTTCTGAAGAATTTTTCTGACGCTTTGGGGGGAACTTGACTCACAGGTTTCATCAGGAACGATGCGGCGTGACTGAGCAGCATTTCTTGATTGGCAGTGGTGTGCGACAGCTTCTCATCCGAACCACCGGCGCGTGCGCTGCTTGTAGCCCAGATAATCGGCGCCGAATTTCTTCTCCAGATAGTGTTCTTCCCTGGTTATGACGCTGCGATCCACAAGCAGGACGACGACGGGCACTGCCAGCAGGGGCCAGAGGGCATTGCCCAAAAGACTGATGCCGAAACTCACCAGAGTCAGCCCGAGATACATGGGATTGCGCGTGAAACGGTAAGGGCCCGCGGTGGTGAACGCGGTAGTGGGTTTATGGGGATTGGGGCTGGTGCCGGCGTGACGGAAGGTAATCACTGCCCAGGCGCCCAATGAAAGTCCCAGCAAAATCGCCGCCGCTCCGGCTATAGAAAGCAGCGGCCGGTACGTCGTTGTCACGAGTTGTACGGGCAGAAGCCACTGGATTCCGAATCCGAGCATGAGCCCGATGAGGTAGTAGAAGGGTGGAGGGAATCTGACACCCGAGGTGGCGTGGGTCTGCTGATCTGTTTCCATGAATTTTTTTCCAGGCAACGCAATCACTGCGTGCAATAGTAAACCCGCTTCCACGCAGAAAGCACCGGCTCAGTACAATATGCGGAAACGCAAGGTGTGCGGTATCTGCCGGATAGACGCAATCACCGCCTCGGAATAGCCCTTGTTCACGTCGGTGATGACATAGCCGATGCGCTCACTGGTCTTGAGGTACTGGCCGAGGATATTGGCGCCGTGGGCGGCCAGCGCCTGGTTGATGTGCGCCAGAATGCCGGGCACGTTCTCGTGCACGTGAATCAGGCGATGGGCGTCCGCCTGCGGCGGCAGGCGCAGCGCCGGAAAATTGACGCTGTTCTCGGTGCTGCCGGTATTGATGTAATCCATGATGCGGCTGCTGACGAAACGGCCGATGTCCTGTTGGGCTTCCAGCGTGCTGCCGCCGATATGCGGTGTGAGCAGGGCATGCGGCAGCTTGCGCAGCGGGTGATCGAATGGTTCGCCGTTGGCGTGGGGTTCCTCGGGAAACACATCCACCACCGCCCCGCGCAGCCGGCCGCATGCGAGCTGCTCATACAGCGCCTTCAGGTCCACCACATGGCCGCGGCTCAGGTTCAGGAACACGGCACCCGGCCGCATGCGCGCGAATTCGGGCGGGCCGATAAGATTGGTGTTTTCCTTGCGGCCGTCCACATGCACCGTAACCGCATCCGAGATGTCCAGCAGTGCATTCAGCGAAGCGCATTTCTGCGCCCTGCCCAGCGCGAGTTTTTCCGCCACGTCGTGGAAACACACCTCCATGCCCAGCGATTCCGCCAGCACCGAGAGCTGCATGCCGATGTTGCCGTAGCCGATGATGCCTAGACGCTTGCCGCGCACTTCGTGGCTGTTGTTTGCTGATTTGTCCCACACGCCCCGGTCCATGAGCCGCATCTTCTCGGGGATGTTGCGCATCAGTAGGATGATCTCGGCGAGGGCCAGTTCGACCACCGAACGGGTGTTGCTGAAGGGCGCGTTGAACACGGCGATGCCGCGGGATTCGCAGGCACGCAGATCAATCTGGTTGGTGCCGATACAAAAGGCGCCCACGGTGAGGAGCCGCTTTGCGGAGGCCAGCACCTTTTGCGTCAGCCGGGTCTTGGAGCGGATACCGAGAATGGCCGTGTCGGCGATGCGTTCCGCCAGCGCACTTTCATCCAGACTGCCGGCCAGCGTTTCCACCGCGTAACCTTCCTTCTCGAAAGCCGCGGCGGCGTCCGCATGGATGTTCTCCAGCAGCAGCACCTTGAGACGGTTTTTTGGATAGGACACCGCGGCGTGAAAACCGCAGTCGTACAGCACCTCGTCGAAACTGGGCGCTGCGCGCTGCGCCTGCCTGACTACCTCTTCGCGACACACGCATTCAGTGAAGGCATAGAAGCGCTGGGCGGCGCCGGCCTGGAAAATCTGGTAATCGCTCCAGCCGTCACCCACCACCACGACTTCGCCGGGCAGCTTGAGTGCGGCAACCGTTTTTGCCTTGCCGCCGTCAGCGGACAGAGGATTGCTCCAGTCGCAGCCGCTCACGTAACCGTGCGCATCGAAACTGAGTGTGTTGGCGTGCACATGCCCGGCTCTGAGGCCCAGCATTTGCACCACGGGGGTCACCACTTCACGGAAACCGCTGGTCACCACGTAAACCCGGTCGGCATGCGCAGTCAGGAAGCTGCGGTTGCGCAGGAAAGAGGGTGTGATTTCATGCTGCAGACGCTCGATGAGCGGTGGCAGAAAATCGCGGTGTATGTGCAGTATTTTCAGACGTTCCGCCAGGGCGGTGCGGAAATCCATGCGGCCGGCCATGGCGGCGTCCGTAAGAGTTTTAATGCGCTCATGCATGCTTGCACCCTCCGGTACGAGTTCAGCGAGGATTTCGAGGGTCTCCACGCGTACCAGGGTGCTGTCAAAATCGAGAATGAAGCGGATAGTTGCAGACATGCATGGCAGTGTAAGTGTGTTCGCAGTCACATGGTACACTGATTCCGTCTCACGCCGATCATGTCCGGCTTGGTGAGGTTGCTTATGCAGACATCGTCCTGCCTGATCCATCTTGAATGCAGCGCCTGTGGCAAATGCCATGCATCCGAGCAATTGATTGGTTTGTGCCCCGCCTGCGGCAAGCCGCTTCTGGCGCGTTATGACACGGTGCAAGCGGCGCACACGTTCACCCGCGAGTCGTTTAAAGCGCGGCGTGCAGATCTGTGGCGTTACGCGGAAATGCTGCCTCTGCGGAATGACCTCTTTCAACTGGCCCTGGGTGAAGGCTGGACGCCGCTGCTAAAGGCGCGTTTGGGCGCGCGTCTGGGCTGCGTCGAAACCTGGATAAAGGATGAATCCTGTAATCCCACCGGCAGTTTCAAAGCGCGCGGCTTGTGCATGGCGGTAAGCCGCGCCTTCGAGTTGGGTGCACAGAGTATCGCTATCCCCAGCGCCGGCAATGCCGGCAGCGCCATGGCCGCCTACTGCGCCGCCGCCGGCCTCCAGGCCCAGGTGTTCATTCCGCAGGATGCGCCGCCGGCCTTTGCGACCGAAGCACGCGCCTACGCTGCGCGGGTGGAACGGGTGGACGGACTCATCACCGATTGTGCAAGGAAAGTGCGTGAAGGCGTACAGCGTTACGGCTGGTTCGATGTGAGCACCCTCAAAGAACCATACCGCATCGAAGGCAAGAAGACCATGGGATATGAGCTTGCCGAGCAACTGCACTGGAAACTGCCGGACGTCATAATCTATCCCACCGGCGGCGGCACGGGGCTCATCGGCATGTGGAAGGCCTTCGAGGAAATGCAGCAGCTTGGGCTGATTGACGGGAAACGGCCGCGTATGGTGAGTGTGCAAGCGGAAGGCTGCGCACCCATCGTCAAGGCCTTCCATGACGGCGCCGATCATGCGGAAGCGTGGCAGGGTGCAAAAACCATCGCCGATGGTCTGCGCGTGCCTTCCGCCGTAGGCGATTTCCTCATGCTCCAGGTGCTGCGGGAAAGCCACGGCACCGCCGTGGCGGTGAGCGACAGTGAGATGGTCGAATATGCCCGTGTCATGGCGGCAGGCAGCGGTATCTTTCCGGGGCCGGAAGGTGCCGCCTGCCTCGCCGCGCAGGTCAAGCTGCTGGATACCGGCTGGCTCAAAGGCGATGAGACGGTGGTGTTGTTCAATACCGGCACGCCCCTCAAGCACATCCATCTCTGGGCAAATAATACCTAGCGACTCCTCACTTCCGGCTGCGGGCACGGCTGCATTAATACATTCCCCACACCAGTTTTGCGATCACGGTATTGCCGGTAATGATTTGCTGACCCTGCAGCAGGTTGGGGTTGAGCGTCAGACCGTGGTTCCACACCAGATAGAAGATGCGATTTGGCTGGATGATCCATTGCAGGATCGCGTTCTCCGAGACATTGCGGCTGATATTGTTGTACTGCGTGAGGGTGGAGAGGGTGAGATTCGGCGTAAAGGAGTAGCCGAGATTGAGTTCCGACACGCGCACAATGCCGTTGCCCTGCGGGGTGTAAATCCAGATGACTCCCGACACAAGGCTCGTGGTGAAATGGCCGCCGGGCGCGGCCCAGGATACGTTCGGGAAAAAGTCATGGTAGTGACCGTTGTAGAGATTTCCGGCTTCACCACTGAATCCAAAAACCAGCGGATTCGAGCTGGGCGAATTCATGTTGATATGGCTGGTGATGAAGTGATAGCTGCCCGCCGGGATGGTTACGCCCGGAACGATCGCGTATGGCGCGGCCAGCACTTCATGATTCGCGCTGATCTGGGTGTTCCACTGCCAGCCGGTCTGGGTGGTGAATTGCAGCGGGTTGAATGACCAGTCGTCACTCTGGACGCGATTGTCGAGACCGGTGACGTAATACCAGTTGGCGTTGAAAAAGAACTGCCGCACCCAGGAAAGATCACTGTTCGCGCCGGGACGCGGCTGATAGGTGATATCCGTTGAGGTCTGCTTGGTGCCCGGGCGCTGGATGAAGCCGAGTGCGGGATCCAGGGCATCACCGTAGAAGTTGTAGTTTAAATCCGCGTACCAGAGATCATTGGGGTATTCCAGATCGAAGCCGTAGCCATTGGGTGTGCCGGAAGGCAGGGTGTTGCCGGAAGAGCGCGCATCCCAGGCGGAAAGGTTCAGGTTCTTGTCGCCACGGAAGGTGGAGGTGCTCCAGGTGCTGTCGAAGGCGGTGAGGGTGTTGCTGCCCTGGCCGGTGGGATCGCCTTGGGTCACGAGTGTGCCCACGCGCCACTGGCTGTTGATATTGTAGGACGCCCGGCCGGCAAACAGATTGGTGGCATTCGATACGCTGGTTCCCGCCATTTGCGTATCCAGCAGGCCCAGCGTCCAGCCGTCCGTGTGACCCAGCAGTTTCACGCCCTCATCCAGCGGCACGGTCTCGCCGTTCACCAGACCAATGCTGCGCGAATAGAACGGAATGAAGTTCTGGCCGAGATTGTGACCGAAGGTAAAGATATTGGCGCCGTCCAGGAAGAAGGCACGGGTTTCCGGGATGGACTGCGGGTAGGGTGAGGCGTTCACCTGCAGCGAGTTGGCCTGGGCTTCCGAGAAGTCCGTGTGGTAGGTGAACCGGCCCGCGAGTTCCGGGGTGAAGTTGTACTTGAGATCGAAACCGGTCCAGCTCGCGGTGCCGTGTTTCGCGTCGCTGTATTCCGTGACCGCGTAGGGATCAAATTCGAGGCCACCGCCCTGGCTCAGTCCCCGCATCCCCGCCAGCGTGCCCTCCCACTGCAGATTGGTGGGGTTGGCGTTCAAGTTGATGCCGGACCAGGTCAGGGTGAGCTGCTTGCGGGGCACGTAGCGGCTGACGTTCAGGCCCCAAACCGCGTTGCGGTTGTTGAACTGCAGGCTCCGGGTATTGATGGCGATCTCGGCGCTCCAGCCGCTGGCGCTGCGCCTGACCGCCGCCTCCCAGTAACCGTTCCAGCTGTAGTCCACCGGACTGTTGCTGTTGGGATTGGCGTAGCCGGGGGAAATCAGGCCATCGGCCATGGCGCCGCCGGCATTCACCTGGAACACGTAGGCGAGTTTGTGCTGATGGAAGGTGTCGAGCACGATCATGACGTTATCGTCATGGGACTGGTCACCGTCGCGCTGCAGGGTGTGCACTGCGATTTTCGCGGGGTCCGGGTCGGTGCAGACGATGCCGAAATAGAGGTGCCGTTGGCCGCGCAGGATACGCACCGTGGTGGTGAAGGGCGTGGGCGCGCCGGGATGCGGGTTCTGCTGGGTGAGGGTGATGACCGGCGCGTGGCGCCAGGCGGGCGCGTTGAGATCGCCGTCCAGAACGATGTGGCCGGTCAGGATGCCTGCCTTGACTGCGGGTAGCGCCGGTGGCGACGGCGCGGCCTGCAATGCACCGGCAGCCAGCAGTGCGGCAGATAGTGCGGACAAAGCGGGTCGGTTGAGGCTGAACATGACGTTCCTCGGTAGGGACGAATTAGATTGGGAAACAGGCCGCGGGTTCAGGCGCGTGCGGGCAGCGGCGTGCTTAGGGCGGCGAAGTGCAGTGCGGCGGGATTGGCAGCATGGTGGACTCCCGGGCGATCAGTTGGGCGGGCAGGTGGGTATGCGCACGCCGGCAGGCGCCACACCGGGGAATTTCACAGCCGTCACACCGGTGACGCCATGGATCACGGCGCTGTCGCTCACGTAGAGTTTGCCGGGGCGTTCGAAGGTAATGGTGCCGTTTACCCTGGTGTGCGGGCCCACGATCAGGCGAGGCTCATGGTTGCTCGGTTCGGTAGCGTTGGGTTTCTTGGCGGTCACGTTTCCCTGCACAACGGTATCGTCCGTGAGCAGCACCGTGCCATGGTAGAAACTCAGATTACCGTCCACCTGCGCACCGCAGAGCGCGATGTCGCCGTTCACGTCACGCACGGTGCCGCCGATGTGTGCGCCGCCGGCGGCGTGGATATCGCCGTTCACCGTAGCCAGATTGTCGGTGAGCGTATCTTTGCCCAGCACCAGGTCGCCGTTGACGGCTTTCAGATCGCCGGCGTGCACGCCTTCGGCGAGCGTGATATTACCGTTGATGCCGGTGAGACTGCCGGTTTGAGCGCCCGTGGCCACGTTGATGCGGCCGTTGATGGTGCGCAGACTGCCGTCCACCACAGCGCCGGTGCCGACGCTGATTTCGCCGTTGATCGTGCTGCTGCCACTCGACCAGTGCGCGTGGGCCGGGACCGTGATGTTCTTGTTGACATTGCAGCCGGCCAGCAGCAGGGTGAGGGCCGGAAGCGCAAGCGACAGATGGCGGATTTTCATGGCAATGGCCCTTGCGATTATTTTTGTGACACGCTGATGTCGCCGCTGCCGGTCTCAAGGTTCGCGCTGCCCTTGGCACCATTCACGTCCGCGCGCAGATAGCCCCGCTTGACGGTGATGTTCCGCATATCGGGCAGGTTTACGTGCACTTCACCCGAATCGGAATCGGCGACGATGTGCAGCGAAGGCACGGCAGTGGTATGGATCACGATGTCGCCGCTGCCGGTTTTGGCCACCAGGCGCGTGACGCCGCCCAGGTCACCCCGCACGCTGATCTCACCGCTGCCGGTGCCGAGATTCACGGTGCCGGCGGCGGTCAGCGCATGGACGGTAATGTCACCGCTGCCGGTGCCGGCTTTAAGCTGGGAAGTCGCCGCCTTTTTGATGCTGATGTCACCTGAGCCGGTGGAAAAATCGCCGCTGCCGGTGAGATTGTTCACCACCACGTCGCCGGAGCCGGTCGAGACCTCGAGTGCCAGTACCACCTCGGCGGCGTTCACATCGCCCGAGCCGGTATCAATCCTTGCCCGACCGTGTTGGGCCTGATTGAGTATCACATCGCCCGAGCCGGTGGACACCTTGAGGTCGCCGCTGCTCTTTCCGATACGTACATCCCCGGAGCCGGTGCTGGCAGAAAGCGAACCCGTGAGGCTGCTGATGCGCACGTCACCGCTGCCGGTTTTGGCGCTCACCGCGCCCTGGATATGTCCGGCGTACAAATCGCCACTGGCGCCCGCCAGTTTCACATCGCTGTGCAGGCCCTCGGCGCTCACCAGGCCCACATAGTTGGTGAATTCCCCGGCGGTGCCGGCCGGCAGGGTTACGGCCACGTTCACGTGCAGCGGCACCCCGCGGTTACCGCCGTACACCCGGACGCGCTCGCCCTGGTAGCGCAGATCGGTTTCGCCGCCGCTGAAGCAGAAGAACAGGATGCAGAGATTGTTGCCGCTGTGTTCCTTGTTTTCAGCGTTGTGCGGGACGTAGCTGTAGGTGTCGTACCGGTCCACGGGGTAGTCCACATGCACGCTTACCTGACCCTCCTCGCTGGATACGGAAAGTTTCACGCGTTTGGCAAGCGCCTCTGCAGCGGCCTGATCCTTGCCGCCCGCCACCACCGTGGCGGTGACCTGGAACTGGCTCCCCGGAATGACGGTCATATGACCAGCGAGGTTTTCCACGCGTACCCGGCTGCCGGCAGGTACGGCGGGACTCTGGGTGAGGGTGGTCCGAACGACCGTTGCGGTGGCCCAGGCCGGCTGGAGCAGGGTCCCGAGGACCAGCAGGGATACGCTGAGCAGGACAAGGTGGCGGGGCCGCATGAGGGTATTTCCTAGTTAGTGATATACTCCACTATAACACATGGAAACCGTTTGTCAAGGTTATGGCAGCAAGGTATGCGGCAGCTTGCGCTGGCGCTGGGAGAGAGTCCCGTTTCCCGACGAATCCCCTATACCCTAACAGTGGCGTAGTTTCCAGGATCAAGAAGCTCCTGCTCCCGCTGGAGCCAAGCCCATGTGGTCTGCCAATCCGCCTCACACTGAACTTTGGAGGTTGCCATGAAACGCTGTCTTTACCTGCTTTTCGCCTTGTTGCCGGCCGCCGCTTGGGCACAGCCGGTCACTGTCCCACCCCAGGAGCATCCGGTGCTGCGGGAGATCGTCGGTGCGATCCACACCGATGAACTGCGTGCCATTGACACGCGTCTGGTGGATTTCGGCACGCGCCACACGCTGTCCATCACCACCTCGCCGACCCGCGGCATCGGCGCTGCGCGCCGCTGGGTGAAGGTCCAGTTCGAGGAGATCTCCCGCGGCTGCGGCGGCTGTCTCGAGGTGATTACGCCGTCCCAAGTGGTCGCCGGCCCGGGAATCCCCAAACCCACGGAAGTCATGGATGTGGTGGCTATCCAGAAGGGTACGACCGACCCCAACCGCTATATCGTCATGACCGCGCACCTGGATTCGCGGGTGGCGAACATCATGAATTCCACTTCCAATGCCCCCGGCGCCGATGACGACGGTTCCGGAGTTACCGCCATCATTGAGACCGCGCGGGTGCTGTCCAAGTACAAATTCAATGCCACCATCGTGTACTCCGCCGATTCCGGCGAGGAGCAGGGGCTGTACGGCGGCAAGATCATCGCCCGGTACGCGAAAGCCCACGGCTGGAATGTGGAAGCCGACATCAACAACGACATGATCGGCAACAGCCAGGGTTCCGACGGCGTGGTGGACAATATTCAGGTACGGGTGTTTTCCGAAGGCATCAGCCCCAACGTCACGCCTGCGGAGATCAAGTATCTGTACTACCACGGCGGTGAGGTGGACTCGCCCGCCCGCCAGGTGGCGCGTTACATGGCGGTGTTGTGCCAGCAGTACGTGCCGAATCTGAAGGTCATGCTCATGTACCGCGACGACCGCTTCGGCCGCGGCGGCGACCAGATGGAGTTTGACGCGCTGGGGTATCCGGCGGTACGGGTCACCGAGGCTCACGAGAACTTCACCCGCCAGCACAACGACGTCAAGATGATTGACGGCGTGCAGCACGGCGACTTGCTCTCGGGCGTGGACTTCACCTACGCCCGCAAGATCACCGCGCTCGACGCCATTACGCTCGCGTCCCTCGCCTGGGCACCGGCTCCGCCCTCGGGGGTGGGGATCGCGGGCGCGGTCACGCCCAATACCACGGTAAGTTGGAAACCAGTCGCAGATGCGACCGGCTACCGCGTGTACTGGCGCGACACCACCGCGCCGCTCTGGACCCATTCCGAATACGTGGGCGATGTCACCCGGCACGAGCTTCGGGACATCAGCATAGACAATTATTTCTTCGGCGTGGCGAGTATCTCGAAGGACGGTTTCGAGTCACCGGTGGTATTCCCCGGGCCCACCGGCGCGTTCTGACGAGCAGACGCACCCTCGGCGGCGCGGAAGCGCCGCCGAGGGAACCGGATTACATCGCCTGCAACAGGGCGATGGCGATGAGCAGTTCCCCCACCACGCCAACCGTGAAGGCGAGGGTGCGCAGTCCGGGAATGCCGAGGGTGTAGATGATGTAATGGGCGAGTCGCGCCCAGAAGTACAGTGCGCAGCCCAGTACCGTGAGGTGATTGCTCACGCCGGCGAACTGCGCGGCGGCCACCAGTGCGGCGAACACCACCAGATTTTCCACCGCGTTGGCATGTGCGCGTTGCGCGCGTTGTGCCCACTCATGCTGCGGTTTGTCGGCAGCGTTCGGGTTCGCCAGGGTGCCCATAAGGCCGCGCACTGTCATGCGGTCGAGCACGTAAGGAACAAAGAACAATCCCGTCATCATGGCGGTGATCGCGAGCCAGAAGACTTCAGGTTTCATTTTGATTTCTCCCTCAATGTGGGTGAGCCGGGGTGTCAAAGCTCCGGACAGGGCAGATTATCCGCCGGTCCATCCACAGTTGGAGTGATTTCAGTACAAAATGAAAGAACAAACCGGGTTGTGGCCGGGCTGACTAGTGCAACAGGCCGAATACCGCCACGCCATCCGTTGTTCCCACGAAGACTTTGCCGTTGGCTATGGTGGGGGTAATGAATTTGTTGCCCGGGCCGAACCGGTCACGGCTGCCAACCTGATTACTGTCGTAGAGTTCATGGGCGAGATTGCCGGCGTCGTAGGCATACAGCACCGCCGGGTTGCTGTTGTCCACGGCCCAGAGGATAGCGTTGCTGCTGCCGTCGGCGGAGAGGCTGGGTGTGGCACCCGGATAGGGGAATCGGTTGGTAGTTTCCGATACCGGTGTGGCGGAGAGTTTCGCCTGGCGGATGCTGAAAGCGCGGATCACGTCGTCTGCGGCGCCGTAGTACAGCGTGCCGTTGAAGTAGGCTGACATGCCGAATTCCGGACCACCGAGGCCTTGGGGCAGTTCCTGCCAGATGTGGTTGGCAGTGGGGCTGAATTTTCCCATGTTGTCCCGGTTCACCACATAGATATTCCGGTCCTTGCCGGCGCCCACCGCCAGACGGCGTACCTGACCATGCGCATCGGTGAAATCCGGCAGCACCAGCACCCCGCCGGAACCAAAATCCTCGTCGGCGCTGGATTCCGCCACGGTGTTGTCCATGGTGAAATAGTCCGCCACCGTGAGCCTATGGTTGGCGGTCGAAATTTTGAGGAACGCGTTGCCGTAGTCATGGTGGATGGGGAAGCCGTTGGCATCGAGCGTGGTATCAAAGGTACCGTTACCGGCGAGAAAATAAATGTTGCCGACGTTGTCGGCCGCCGGGCCGGCGCCTGAGGCCCAGATGGAACCTTCGCTGCCGTTGGGTGTGATGTCGAGCACCCGGCTGCGGGTGAGCGTGGATTCGTTGTAGCCGATGATCCAGCCGGTGTAAGGCCGGTGGTCGCAGTGCGAGGACCAGAAGGTATAGACCACGCCATTGAGCAGCAGCAGCCCGGGCCGTTCCTTGTACTGCGCCGGGGCGAAGATCACCCGGCCCTTGACGCTGTCGTCGCCCGTGCCGGGATAACTCGCCTGTACCGTCACCGGACTACCCGGCCGCTCGGCACCGGTGGCGAGGTCGAGCGCGTGCAGACGCTGGTAATAATTGCCGGCGCCGTCGTTGGACATGGCCACTACGAAGAGCGTGCCATGGGGGCCGGCGGTGGGATCAATCACCGGCGTGGCGGTGATGCCGATTTCCGGCGTCACCTGGCCGCAGCCGCGGTTGTCGCTCGGGGTTTCGCCCGCGCCGAGCAGCGACACCCGCCACAGCACCGCACCCGAGTCGGCGTCGAAGGCGTACATGCTGTCGTGCTCGGTGGCGACATACAGCACGTTGCGGGTTGTACCGTTGATGCCGAGCGCCGAGACGTACAGCGGCTGGGCGTCCACCTTGCCGTCCACCGGGAAAAAATTGATCCGGCCGAAATCGGCGGCATTGACGTTGGCGGGTGTGAGTACCGTTTCCTGCAGGTTGGCACCGGTGCGTGCGTTGTCGTTGTGGTAGGTGAGCACGTTGACGCTGCCCACGCTCGGCGGCGGAGTGCTGCCCACGGGAGGGTCGGGGGTGACGCTGCTGCTGCCGCAGGCCGCGAGCAACAGCGTGATACCTGCGACAAGCCCGCGCCTGCAAAGCGCTTCCTGGTGCCTGCTCCCGTCCATACCCTGTCTCTCCTGCTGCAGCCGGCCATTCCAGTATAAACGCCCGGCTGAGTCCGCCCGAATACCTATTGACTCCGCCGGCGTCTTGTCCTGGATAGATGCGCGCGGTAACCGCGCGCGGGGCCGCGCCGCGCTCACTGCGTGGCAGCTCGACCGGGGTGGACAGGAAATACGACAGGCAGCGGGCGCCGACGTATTTCGCTTTCACGAACAGCGCTTCGAAGACCGCCGCGTTCGCGGTACCCGCGCTGTAACCGAGCGCCAGTGTGCGGTCGTGTATCTGCCGGTGGCCGCCGGTGATAAGCAGTGTGGTGAAGTGCGGTGCAGCCGATGCGTTATCTGGACGGAGAACGTAGAGTGGATGCTGTCAGTGGATTGCAATGCAGCAGACTGCCGTTCACGCGAGATCTTCCAAGCACGCGGCGGGGTGAGGCGATGTTAGCAGGGATCGCCGCGGTTCAGAGCGGATCCGCCGCGGCCACGGCCGGCCTCGCGCGGGTGGGAATGGCTACCGAAGTGACCCAGCGGCCGTGTGCGCCGGGTCCGGATTCCAGACGATAGTGGCTGCCGTAGATGGCGAACAGCCGGCGGCGAGTGTTCCTGAGACCCAAGCCGCCGCCCGGCTCGGCGGCATCGGTGCTGTTGGCAGGTGCGGTGTTCATTAGCGTGAAGGTGATAAATTCCCCGGCATGATGTCCCGAGATTTCCACCGTGTCTCTACCCGGCACCTTGTCCACTCCATGCTTGATGGCGTTTTCCACCAGCGGTACCAGCAGGAAAGTCGGGATGCTGCAGTCCAGCGCCCGCGCGTCCAGTTTCAGGTTGACGCTCAATCGGTCCTCGTAACGTGATTTCATCACTGCCAGGTAGCGTTCTACGAACCGCACCTCCTCCCTGACGGTGGTGAACTCATGGTGGCCGTCGGCGAGGCTGCGGCGCAGCAGTGTGCCGAGCTCGGTGAGCAGTTTCTCCGCGCGGTCCGGGTCCTCGTGGATCAGCGCCACAACGGTGTTGAGCGCATTGAAGAAGAAATGCGGATTGAGCTGGCCACGCAGCGTGCCGAGCCGCGCTTCCAGCCACTTGGAGCGCAGCTGGACCGCTTTGA
The DNA here is from genome assembly GCA_021816765.1 of Natronospirales bacterium. Classification (GTDB taxonomy): domain Bacteria; phylum Pseudomonadota; class Gammaproteobacteria; order Natronospirales; family REEB76; genus REEB76. Next base: position 80,420 of record JAKAXB010000007.1, read on the forward strand.
GTTGTTCCGACTTGAAGCGCAGGAATGCATGGATGGCGAATATCAGCACCAGCCCCAACAGGTACACAATGGAATACTGAATCGTGGTGGCGAGCCAGATCTGCCAGGGACCGATGTAGCCGATAACTTGGTTTAGCGTATGTGCCGCGGCGAAAGTGCGGTTTGCCAGGTAGTAGGAGACGACCAGGGCGGGGCGCGCCAGCGATGAAAATACCAGCGCCAGAGCTATCTGTTTGAGGATGAACCGGCCTGTCCGGCGCCGCCGCAAGGGGATGCTGACGGCGATGAAATACACGCCTACGAGCAGGGGAAACAGCAAGCCGCGCGTCAGAATGCGCTGCCCAATGTCGTCGAAGCTGATACCTTTCCCCCCGCTCGCGTTGCCGAGCAACATCACCAGGATGTCCCAGGTAGTCGCATAAATCCACAGCGGAATGCTCACAACCAGCACGATAAGCAGTCGCCGCCAGATCCGGGAAGCGGGCTTTTGAAGGAGCGTGACCCATGCCGAACCGGCGGGTGGGGAAACAGGCAGTGGGGCCGGCTGGTTGACGGCGTCAGTACTGTCGGAGGAAAGGGTGTTCACGGTTTTTGGCAGCAATTCAGCCGGGGTTCCGGGGGCACTGTGAGCGGACGGCCGCGACCGCTTGATGATATCGCCAATCAAGCTGCGCCGCTTTTCGGGCGGTAGCGCTGCGGAATTGCTCAGGGTGCAGGACCGGGTGCGGCAAGTCTGCGCTCCTGCACCAGGCGTTCAATGCCCGCCAAGGTATCCCGACACTGCCGGCGCAACTCGTCCTTGATTATCCGGGGACCGATCCACGGCGGGACCCAGAAACCAGGTTCGATAGTCGCGTCCCAGATCAGTCGGGTGCCGCCGTCTTGAGGCTTGAGATGCCAGGAACTCGATCCATGCTTGACGTTGCTCTGTCCGGGCAGGGTTACCGCCACGATGTCCCGCGGATCCGGCTCGGTGATTTCCTGCACCTGACGCAGGGTGTGGCAGAAAAATGCTACGCACAGACGCGTTTTTGTATAAATCAGTGTACTGCCGGAAGCCAGTGTCTTCAGCACGCGGCTTGTGCGGATACTGGGATTGATTCTGGTCCAGTGCCCGAAGTCTCCCAGCACGGCGTATACCTCCGCCGGTGTTGCGTTGAGGTACGCATCGGCCCGCACGCGATAGCTATCGCCCACCCGGCTGACATGCAGCTGGTGGGGCTGGTAGAGGCTGGTCCCGTATCTCGGCGGCGCCAGCAGCACGGCGGTTGCCAGCACCAGCATGCCGCGCAGGGCGGCACCGCGCCGCCCACCGGTGGCGGAGCTCGTGTATTCAAGAGCACGTCGGTTATCCGTCGAAGGACGGATCGCCGCCATAGCGTTCAGCGTGCGACAGGCAGCACCAGTGTCGTGCTCTTGAGTTCGGGTTCGCTACCCAGGTGATTCACGGTGTTGAAAACGATCGTGCCTTTTGATCCCGCAAAGCGGATTTCCGTTTCGCTGTCCGAGAGTGCCTCGTGCAGCAGAATGCCGTTTTTGGAAAAAGCCACGGTGCTGTTGTCGAGAATACGGTCGAGTCCGGTGTGGTCGGCAGTAAAGGGTGTGGAGATCAGGCTGAATTTCACCGGGTCCAGCCCCTGGCTGACGAGAGAGTCGGTCAGGAAACCTACCAGTGAACGGTTCAGCATGGCGGCCGCCGCGGCCGCGGGTGCCGGATGTGCGGCCGGATTCGCGAACGCAGCCTCCACCGTTGTACCCTGGACCTGGTACCAGATCCTCGCCATGACATCGGTGAAAGGGTCTATGTTGATCACCCCGGCGCCGGTACCGAAGCTGAACAGCGTACGGCCCTGATTGTCCACTGCTTTCAACAGGAAAGGCGGTGTCAGCCCGCTGGTCTCGATCAGATAGCGGCCGTTGCGATCGGTCATCGCGGTCGCGAGGTGACCCTGTGTGTCTTTCAGGCTCACCAAGGCATTATTCAAGGCCCTGCCGACAGCCGCCGTGCCCATGGCTGCACCCACTGCCGAGACCGTCAGAGTGGCCTTGTTGCTGGTGACGGTGGTCGGCATGCTATAGATGCCGCCGTTGAGGGTCACCGAGGCTGTGATCAGAGTGGTGCCGGCCATCACGCCCGTGGCGAGCCCCGCGCTGTTGATAGTCGCCACGCTGGGGTTCGACGAGGCCCAGGTGTAGGTGTAGGTCGTGCCATTATTGGCGACCGCGGTGTATTGCTGGGTGCCGTTGACCACAATGGTGGCGGTTGCGGGAGAGATGGTGATGACTAGACCTCCACCGGTCACGGGGGGGGTGTAACTGCTGCCATACCCGCCGCAGCCGGACAACAAAAGCATCAATGCGGATGCGAGCACCGCGCCGGTGCGATGTGTGATGTGTTGAATCATGACGGCTACCTCTGACGAGTGCGATCCCGCGGGTTATCCGCTTTGGAAGCGGATGCCATAAACCATGTTTGTGCCGGGCCACCTTTTAGTCCGTTATCAGGACAGCCCGGCTCGCTCACGGATCCCATGGAGCGACCGCTGTAATTAAAGCATCTATGCTTCAAGATCAACATGCGCTTGCGGAGAATGCGATCAATGGTGCGATGAACAGCGCGGGAAAGCCGCCTGGATGTACCGCCTGATAAGGTGTTGGATGGCAGAGCGGCATGCGATCAGGCGTTCGGCCGGACACAGGACGGCCGGGGCGCGGCGGGACGGACCCGCCGCGTTCACCGGAAAGCCGGCAATGTCCTAGCGTTTGTGTTGCGCCTCCCAGCGCCTCAGTGCGGCAAGGGTGTTGGCCACGTGCCGGTCAGGGTTGAGGTTGGTATAGGTATAAATAATGGTGCCGCCGGGGACAATCACATAGGAGGTGCGGTTGGCATATTGGGTGTTCATGGGCAGGACCGCGTCATAGGCCTTCATGATTTTCTGATTCGTGTCGGCGGCCACCGGGAACTTGCTGCGGCACTCGCTCACCGAGAACTTTTTCAGGGTGCCGATGGAATCATGCGATACGCCGATGACCGTGGCCCCCAGCGCCTTGTACTTGCCGATAGCCTCAGCAAAATCATGCGCTTCGATGGTGCAGCCCTTGGTGAACGCCGCCGGATAGAAGTACAGCACTACCGGGCCTTTCCTGAGCGCTCTGGCCAGTGAGAAACTGTACACTTTGCCGCCCAGCGACGCCTCGGCGGTGAACAGCGGCGCCTTGGCGCCGACCGCCAGGCTGGCGAAGACGGGCAGCGCACAGGCTGCGCAGATCAGTGTCACAATAAGCAAGAACCGTTTCATGATGAACCTCCTTCGGTTGGACAACCACACAATGTGGAATGCTGTGAACGTGGTGAGATCGCCGCGTTCGCCTCGAACGGATGAATAACAGCCGCAATCACCCCGGGTTGGTCACTTTCCCGCCACTGGCTTGAGCGCAATGGAAAACGTTACCTCCACCCGGTTGCCCACCCAGCCGGTATCGGCCCACTGGCCGAGACCGATATGGTAGTCGAGGCGTTCAAAACTCCATCGGCCTTGAAGTCGTGCGTCGCCGCCCGTCGCAAGCGTGAGCTTGATCGGCACGCTGATTTCGCGGGTCACGTCGCGCAGCGTCAGTTTGCCGGTCACCTGATAACGCCCCGGCCCCAGGAATTTAACCGATTCGCTGTCGAACACTGCCTGCGGCCAGCGGGCACTGTTGAGAAAATCCGGGCCGCGCAGGGCCTTATCCAGCTCAGGCAATTGCGTGTCCACCGAGGCGGTGCGCACGCTCACGCGGAAGCGGCTGCCGGTGGCGTGGCCGGTATCAATGCACACCCGACCGGCATAATCACTGAAAGTACCGTGCACTGGCGCCCCGGCTTGTGTGCCGGTGAACACGATCTTGCTCGCCTGCGGCACCAGCACCCAGCAGTCTGCCCCGGCGCGCGGTGCACCCGTCACGCAGAGCAAAGCTCCGGCGGCTATCCATGCGCCACGGTTCACGACGGACGCCCGCTGCGCCGGCCGCGGCGCGTGAATGGCAGCATGCGCGTCAGCACATTGTCCTTGAGGATGAAGTGATGCCAGAATGCCGCGCCGATGTGAAGGATAATCACCGCGAGCAGCAGCCAAGCCATGGTCTGGTGAGTCAACAGCATCCAATGCGCCAGCCGCCGGTCCGGTGTCACCAAATTCGGCAGAGAAAACAGTCCGAACCAGCTCACCGTCAGGCTGGAAGCGGAGGACAGCAGCCATCCGATAATCGGCATGGCCAGCAGCAACGCGTATAGCAGACCGTGGGACAGCTGCGCCGCCGTCCGGAGCGGTGCCTGCGATGGCTGCGGCGGAGGTGGCGAGTAAATCCGCCACGCCAACCGCAGGATGACCAGGGCGAAGAGGGTCAGCCCGAGGGATTTGTGGCGGGCCAACAGGATCAGCCGCTCCAAGCTGAGCGGCAGACCAGCCGCTTTCACACCGAGCACGAACTGCACGATCACCAGCGCTGCAATCAGCCAGTGCAGCGTTTGTGCCACAATCCCGTAGCATTCGGGTGTGTTCCTGAGCGGAATAAAATGTTCGGTCGAACGGTCCATGGGAGTCAGCTCTTTCGCCATTTCGCCATTGAGTCGCATGCTGCGTGCACCTGAACCCCGCCACCACCCGCTGCCATTCCTGGAGATTAACAACATGAAGCTACCAAAAATCATGGCTCTGTGCGAAAGCGTGTTCCACCAGGTAACGCTTGGGGCATTGCTCGCGGCCCTGGCGGGCTGTGCAGGCGTGGTGGCCCCGCCCCGCACCAGTGTTTCGGCCCCGCCTGCGCTTGTACCCCTCGTGACGGCGGGCGTCACCCACTATGTCATCCTCTCCGACCTGTCGGATGTGCGCTTTCTGGTGTATCGCGCGGGACCGCTGGCGTCCTTCGGTCACAATCATGTAATACGCGCCGGCAGCGTCCAGGGTGATATCTATCTCAACCACAATTTCGATCTCTCCGGTTTTGCCTTGACCCTGCCCGTAGCCGATTTCCGCGTGGATGAGCCGGCGGACCGGGCGGTGGAAGGTGCTGAGTTTGCCACGCAACCCTCGGCCGCAGCGATTGCCGGAACTGTAAAACACATGCTCGGATCGACAATGCTCGACGCGGTGCGTTACCCGGACATCCGCGTGCGCTCGGTACGGCTCGTCGGACCCGAGTGGGGGCCGGAGGTCACAGTACGCATCGAGTTGCGCGGTACGCAACGCCAGCTGACTGTGCCCATTGCGCTCAACGAATGCGGCGATCGCTTGACTGCCACCGGCACGTTTAAATTCCGTCAAACCGATTTTGGCATCAAGCCGTTCAGCATCCTGGGCGGCGGTTTGCGGGTGGCCGATACGGTTACAGTCCGCTTCCATATCATCGCCCAACGCGGCTGACTGGTCCCTGCCACCCGAGAGCTTCCGGCCGGCGGTCTCCACCCTAAATCTGCGCCGGGAATTTTGACCGCTCCAGGCTTGATGGAGTTCACCACCGGCGGCACGCGTAGAAATATGGGGATGCCGGACTCAAGCGTGGTTCAGATCCATTTACCCACACCCGCCGCAGCCATGCCTCGCGGCTCGCGCAGGCAGCGACCGCTGTAATTGAAGCATCTGTATTGCAGACAAGCGCGTGCTTGCGGAGAATGCGATCAACCGCGCGATGAATTGCGCGGTAAATCCGCCCGGATGTATCACTGGGCAAGGTATCAGGTAGCGGGGCAGCATGGGATCAGGCGCTCGACCGGATCAGCAGGGGTCGGCGCAGGCGGGGGAATCTAGCCGGGTTCGGTGATGTCGGTGAGCAGTTGGCGGACCGTGCTGCGATAGGTTATGCCGGAGGCAAAACGCTCGCCGGTGCGCAACAGGAATTCATAGTCACCGCGCTGTCTGGGCTTCATTTCCTTCACATAGTCCAGATTGAGAATTACCGAGCGGTTGATGCGCACAAATGTCCAGCCCTCCAGCCGCTGCGCCATGTGACGAACCCGTTCGCGGATCATCGCGCGCTGCCCACTGGCGGTGTAGATGTGCAGATAATCGCCCTCCGACTCCATGTAGGTGATGTCCTCCAGATTGAGGAATTTGAGCCGGCTGCCGTCCTTGACGGTGATTCGTCCGCTGGCACGGGGTGCAAGAGAGGGTATGGGCGCGGGTGGCGTGAAAGGCATAGCCTGGTGGAGGCTACCGGACGCAGTGGTCACAGGAGCATTGTGCGCGAGCCGGGTTCTAATCTTGTCGAGCGCCTGTCGGAAACGCTCTTTGTCGAAAGGTTTTAAAAGATAGTCCACCGCATCCACCGCAAAAGCTTCCAGCGCGTGCTCGCCATACGCCGTGGTGAAGATGATGTACGGCGGTTGATCTGCCGGCAGCAAGCGGCTGAGCTGGAGCCCGGACAATCCCGGCATTTTGATGTCCAGGAAAACCAGGTCCGGAGCCAGTTGTTTCACCTTGGCAAGCGCATCCATGCCGTCATTGCTCTCTCCAGCGAGCAGCAGATCCCGCTCGTGCCTCATCAGGTCCCGTATGCGCTTGCGGGCGAGCGGTTCATCATCAGCTATGAGTACCTTGATCATTTCAGTTGCCTAAGATGTACGCACAGCGCTGGGAGAATCGGCAAGACCGCCACCTGATCCCTGCTCAGTATAGTCAGGCGGCGGCAGTCCGCGCGGCGGGGCCCTCATCGGGTATTGACTGCGCGTCAAATTTTGCTATAGTTAATTAGCAAGATATTACTTGCTTTAATATCGGGAGATCAAGCATGCTGCTCATTATCGCTGCAATCCTGTTTGCCCTGGGGGCTCTTGGGGGCTTGGTCATGGCCGTAAAGAGCTTCACAGGCGCCGCAATCCCGGTACCCCTCGCGGCCCTGCATGGCCTGCTGGGGGCCACCGGGCTGGTGCTGTTGATCGTCGCTGCACTTCTGGGAGTGGGGGGCAATACCGAGAGGATCGCCCTCGCCGTGCTCCTGGTGGCCGCACTGGGCGGGTTTTATCTGCTCAGCTTCCATGTCCGCAAGCAGCGGCATCCGCGGGCGGTGATTGTGATTCATGCACTGGTGGCGGTCATCGGCTTTCTCACGCTGCTCACCGCTCTCTATCAGACGGTCGTGGCCTGAGCGGAATGGCCATGGGCATCGCCACATGAACGGCTTGCGTATCGGCGGGCATCCGCTGCATCCGGCGCTGGTACATTTCCCGATTGCCGCATGGATTGCGGTGCCGCTGCTGGACGTGCTGTCTCTCATGCTGCGGAATCCGTTCTGGTGGCGATGCGCCTTCTGGCTGCTTGCGATCGGTGCGGGCATGGCGTTGCTCGCCATGGGTGCGGGCCTGTTTGATCTGTTGGCGCTGCCCGCCACGCACCCGGCGCAACGTACCGCCCAACGCCACCTGCTGCTCATGGGCAGCGCATGGTGCGTGTTCATCGGCGATTTGCTGCTGCACTCTCCGAGCATGTTTCCATCCGTCCCACTGATCGCCTCGGGCTTGGCATTGTCGCTGGCCGGACTGGCGCTGATGTTTTCGGGAGCTTACGCCGGAGGCAAGCTGGTGTACGATTTTGGCGTGGGACAGCGTGATACCCATGCTGGCAGGTGAAACGTCCCTTCCCGCGGGAAGCATTGGCGCGCTGCCCGGTACCCGCAGCGCGATCCTGCAATTGCTCAAGCAAAACGGCGCCATGACGGCGGGCGAAGTGGCGAAACGTCTTGACGGCACGCGTGAGGCCGCGCGTCAGCAGTTGCAACTGCTGGAAGAGGAAGGTTGGGTGGCACGCGCCCTCCGGTCCGGAACCTCCCGCACCGGCCGGCCGGCAGTGGCTTTTTCCCTGACACCCGCTGCCGACCATCTTTTTCCGAAGCATTACGACACGCTGTCTCTGACCCTGGTGGACACGGTAGCCGAGCAATTCGGTGAGGAAGCGCTGGTTAAACTGCTCACCGCACTCACCGACCAGCAGGTCGCCCGATGGGAGACCAAGCTCGCCGGCAAGCCGCTCGCCGAACGCATCCGCCTGCTGAAGGGTATCTATTTTGACGGTGATCCGTTCACTTCCGTGAAGCGGGATCGGCGCGGTTACCTGCTGGTGGAACGCAATTGCCCATACCTCAATCTCGCCATGCGTCGTCCGCGCCTGTGCAGCGTCACGGTTTCCACCCTGACACGGCTACTGGGCGTGCGCGTGGTGCGCGAAAAACGCTTCCAGGACGGGGCTGGCCGCTGCGTGTTCCGGGTGCTGGCTGACCAGCCCGTTGATCCCGGCAGTTTCCGCTTTGCGTTCGAGGACACCGGAGAGAATCGGCCGGTTGCGGCAGTCGGCCGGTAAACGACGCGGCGACGGATTTTTACCTGGCGCAAATCAGGTCCGCATCGGCATCAGCCTGGATTTCCCGTCCGGCGGACGCGACCCAGCGAATGCCGCTGGTAGAACAGCCAGATGAAATACAGCGGCACACCCAGCAGCGTGATGAGAATGCTGGCGCCGGTGGAGACCGGCTGGTGGTAAAGGGAATTGCCCACCACTACGAAAGTGGCCAGCACGAACAGCGCGGGGATGAGCGGATAACCCCATGCGCGGTAAGGCCGGGGGAAATCCGGCCGGCGCTTTCTCAGAATGAACAGGCCGATGACCGCCAATGCCAGGAACGGCCAGATGCCGAGCACATACGCTACCGCCAGTTGCATGAAATCTCGCATCAGCACGTAGATGACGGCGATCACCACGATGAAGGCGATGGCGATGTAGGGTGTCTCGTAACGCGGGTGCACTCGGCCGACGGTGCGGAAAAACAGGCCGTCCTCCGCCATGGCGTAGAACACCCGCGGACTCGAGAGGATGCTGCCGTTCAGGGTACCGAACACCGAGAGCATCACCAGCGCGGCCACCAGCGAGGCGCCCGCGTGTCCCAGTACCACCGTGGCGGAATCCGCGGCCACGGATGTGGACGCGGCCAGGGCCGGAAGGGGTAGAGCCCGCAGATAGGCGGCGTTGATCAGGATATATACCACCAGCACCACGAGAGTGCCGCCGATGAGGGCCAGGGGCAGATTGCGTTGCGGGTTGCGCACCTCACCGGAGAGGGCGGTGAGATTCTCCCAACCGTCGTACGCCCAGAGGGCCGCCACCAGCCCGATGCCGATGCCCGGCCAGTTGGCTGCGCCCAGGGATTCCGTGTGTAACGGGTTATGAGCACCGCCCGGCGCCAGGATAAAAATCGCTGCGCTCAATCCCATGATGGCCAGCACCTTGGCGCCGGTGGAAAGGTTCTGGATCACGGCGCCGAGCTTCACCGAGCGATAATTGGCGGCGCTTACCAGCACGATCAGGGCGGCGGCGATGAGATGGATCACGCTGGCCGACAGGGGCACAAAAAAGCCCAGGTACTCGGCAAAGATCAGGCTTTGCGCCGCCCAGGAAATGGGCGTGGTCAGCAACCACATCCAGCCGAACAGGAAGGCCAGCGGTTTGCCATAGGCTTCCCGCAAGTAAACATAGGGCCCGCCCGCCTCGGGGTACATGGCCGCCAGTTCCGCCACCGACAGCGCGCCGAACAGGGCCACCAGGCCACCCAGCACCCACACCAGCGCGATGCCAGTGATGTTGCCGGTGACCGCGGCGATGGGCGAAGGCACGCGGAAAATGCCGCTGCCGATGATGACGCCCACCACCACCGCCATGCCGGTCCAAAGACCGAGCTTGCGGGGCAATGTGCTTTTCTGAATCGGGCTGCTGTCTGACATGGTGGCGCAGCCTGCCATAGTCACAGCGCGCCGTCACCTGCTCCCTGCGGCTGCCGAGGGCGGTCCAAACCGGTATATTTGAGTCCGCCGCCATCCATTGCGGCCATGCAGGAGACGCACGTGAGCATGCAGATCATCGGAATCATGGTTGCCGCCGTGGTCATGTTCATCCTCGGCGGTATCTGGTATTCACCCATGCTGTTCGCCCAAGCCTGGTCGCGGGAAACCGGCATCACCGAACACAAGCCCACTCCCAAGAGCATGCTGCGTTTCTCCGGCGTACTCCTGATGCTTTTGCTGGTGAGCGCGGCGATCCTGGCCTGCATCCTGGCGAATTGGCTACCGGGCCACAACTGGCGCCACGGCTTGGCAGTGGGATTTCTGGGCGGCGTGCTGGCGACAGCGGTTGCGGGCATGAATACGCTGTTCGAGCGCAAGAGCGTGAAACTTTTTCTCATCAACGCCGGTTACTACCTCATCGGTTTCTGCATCATGGGCCTGATTCTCCCGCTGTTTTGAGGTATGCATGCCGCTGGATGTATATGACACGCCGTATTTTTACGCGACTCCCTGGCCGTATCCGGGCGCTACATTGTTGCCGGTCCTGCAACCACCGGCGGCGTGCTGCGTGCTGCTGAACTCGTCCCTGAGCCGGATGCCGGTGAGGAATTGAGCGTGATTCTCAAGGGCCAGTGTCATTGCAGCAATATTCAAATCACCTTTGAAACGGCGCAGCTGCCCGGGCAGCTGCCGCTGCGCGCCTGCCAATGCGCCTTTTGCCGCGCACACGGGGCGGTGACCGCCGCCGATCCCTCGGGAAAGCTCGCTGTCCATGTCCTGGATCCGCGGATGCTGACGCGCTACCGTTTCGGTTCCGGCATCACGGATTTTCTGATCTGCAGCCGTTGCGGCGTGTATGTGGCGGCGACCCTGGAAGCAGACGGTGCGCTTTACGGGACACTGAACGTCAACGTGCTTGCGGAACGCGCGCGACTGACGGTCGCGCCCCAGCCGATGGACTATGGCCTTGAAACCGCCGCCGCGCGCGTCTCCCGCCGCCAGCAACGCTGGACGCCCGTAGTGTGGCAGCGATCACGCACATAAAAAGCTTTCTGAATCAATCAAAAAAGAAATCCCGCACCCACGCCAAAATAATGTGACCAGCCGCCCAAGTTACCCGAGATCCGTTGGCCGATCTCCGCATCCACCTCAAAACGGGGAGTGATGAGATATTGGACGCCCCCATCGGCGTCGTACCCCGCGCCCTGTCCCGGGCCCGTGTGATTCTGTCCATAGGCCTCCAGATAAAACTGGAAGTTCTGGGTGGTTTCCCAGGTGAGCACCAGGTCCGGATTCACGCTCCAGTAGTACGCGCCTCCTTGCAGGTTGGTGGGCAGGGCCAAGTGCGTCACCCCGAGCATCAGGGTCAAGGCGACCGAGGAAGTGAGGCTGTAGCCGACGATGCCATTGACCGCATAACCCGTGGCGGCTGAGCCATAAGTGGGGCTGCCGGAGGGGAGTGTAAAGAGAGTCTCACCCGCCCAGATCCAGCGAGCGTTGTAGCCAAATTCGTGCTTGATCCCCACGACCGAAGCACTTCCCCCCGTGATGGTCTGACTGCCTCCGCCGGGCATGGGTGTCACCTGACGGTTGATGTTGGGAGGAAGAAAGACGAATTCATTCTGGTCAGGCAGGCCGAACCGCAGTTCCCCTTGCGGGTATCCCAATGCATGTCCGCTCTGGCCCAAGAGCGTGTACCGGGCCCATCCGGTCTCCAGGACCGCATAACCGGGTTTCACCACACAGGCACTGTCTCCCACGGTGGGGCGATCCAGCAGGTCAAGGAGCGCATCAGGCCCCGCGCACGGATCGGAGATGCCCGACAGCGAGCCCTTGGCCCAGACGGGGACCATCATGCCCATACCCAGGACCAGCAACAGCACAGACCATAACGCAGGCCGATTACCGGGACCAGCGCTGTTCAACGGCATGCGGTTGTCGTCCGGTGCGTGAATGGCAACCGGCAGCGGATGCAACGGAAGGGCAGCAAGTTTCTTTTTCATTTGAACGTCACTCTGTTTGGGACCGGCTTGGGCTCATTCAGCACGGGAAAAGCCGCCGGCAACAATAGGAAAATGAAACAATAGGTTCCCGGCAGGAGCCAGCTCGCCAGCTTGAGGGTGGCCTCACCGGGAACCCACGTGAGTTTATCCGAGAGACTGATGATCGCCATGATTACACTGAAGGCCATTGCAAGATATCTGCGGGAACGCGGCCGGGAGTATATCCACGAGATTACAAAAAACAAAAAATATAACTCTGCGATGCGCTGGCCGATCTCCGCCCAAAACGGACTGGCCGGTTGCATGCCGATGTAACCCAAAGCAATGAAGCTCAGGCCGAAGCATATCACCAGGCCGCGGTAGGCGAGACCACGGTAACGCAACGATTTAACGGGATTACGATCTATCCAGGGTAACAAAAACGGCAAGAGGATGGACAGCGCCAACGAGGTCACTCCCAAGCTTTTGTTCGGGATGGAGCGCAGGATGGCGAAGAACGGCCCGAAGTACCACAGTGGACGGATATCTGACGGCGTGTGCATCCCATTTGCCGGCACGGAATTTGCTGGCTCCAGGAACAGGCCATGCAGACCGGGCGAGAAAAAGATGATGGCCGCAAAGATCGCCAGAAACACGGTCACCCCGACGATGTCCTTGATGGTGTAGTACGGATGGAACGGGATGCCGTCCAGCGGAATGCCGTTGGCGTCCTTGTGTTTCTTGATCTCCACCCCATCCGGATTGTTGGAACCCACTTCATGCAGCGCAATCAGGTGGAACACCACCAAGCCGATGAGTACCAGCGGCACCGCCACGATGTGCAGTGCGAAGAAACGGTTGAGGGTGATGCCGGAGACCGCATAGTCGCCGCGGATCCACTGCTCCAGTCCGTGACCGATGCCGGGAATGACGCCGAACAGTGAAATGATCACTTGGGCCCCCCAGTAGGACATCTGTCCCCAGGGCAGCAGGTAGCCTGTAAAGGCTTCGGCCATGAGTGCCACATAAATCAGCATCCCGAAAATCCACAGCAGTTCCCGTGGCTTCTTGTAGGAGCCGTAGATCACCCCGCGGAACATGTGCAGGTACACCACCACGAAGAACAGGGAGGCGCCGACAACATGCATGTAGCGGATCAACCAACCCCAGTTCACATCGCGCATGATGTACTGCACTGAGGCAAACGCCTCCGTGGCTGAGGGCTGGTAGTTCATGGTAAGGAAGATGCCCGTGACCACCTGGTTGACCAGGATCAGCAACGCGAGGGAACCGAAGAAATACCAGAAGTTGAAGTTCTTGGGGGCGTAGTACTGGGCCACCTGCTCGTTCCAGAACTTGCTCATGGGGAAACGCGCGTCAATCCAGCCGCGCAACTGGTGCAGCCACCCGCCCGTGATGTCGAGAAAATCACGCGTTTCCGTTTTATTTTTCATCACCTGGCCCCTGCTTGTTTTCATCCGCGACCATTGCAATCGTTCAGAGCCATGTCGGGTGCAGCCAGTAATACCCGGCCAATCCCAGCAGGGCTCCCACGGTCACAATGCTGACTTCGGGCAGCTTGGGCCATTTGAGAATTACCGCCATGCTGGTCATGGCAATAACACCTGTCAGTACATCCCCGATGGCGGCGGTGGCAATTAAAATGCCGGTGCCAAACAGCACACCCACCACGGCGGAAATAATCCCTTGCAGAAATCCCTGCAGACAGCGGTTGGTACGGTAGCGCTTCAGCAGCGGTGCGGCCACGATCGTCAACAGCACCGACGGTGCGAACATCCCCACCGTTGCGGCCAGGCCGCCTTGGAAGCCGTTGAGCACATAGCCGACAAACGTGGCGGTGATGACCACGGGGCCGGGCGTGATCATGCCGATGGCCACGGCGTCAATGAATTGACGATTCGTCAGCCAGTGGTATTGATCCACGACGTAGACCTTGAGAAACGGGGCGATGACCAGACCGCTGCCAAACACCAGAAATCCGGTCTTGAAGAAAAACACGAATAATTTTCCGGTGGTACTGCTCAGCCAGGCACCCGGCAGGGCCAGCCAACCCACACGGGTTGACGGCGTAGTCCCGGACGATGTGCTTGGGAGCGGAGGGCGGGGACCGGCAAATACCAGACAGCCCAGCAGGCCCGCAATCACGAACAGGCTGATGAGCTCCTGTTTGAAGGCGAGGGTGATGACCGCTGCAACCACGGCGAACAGCCAGGCGAGCCGCCGGTTCTTGAGGGTTTTGCGGCCCAGTTGCCAGCAGGCCTTCAAGATGAGTGCGACGATCACCGGTGCCACCCCGTAAAAGATGGCTTTGACCTCCCAGGCGCCGGCGAAGCGCATATACAGCGCGGCGGCGGCCGTCACGATGAGGAAGGGCGCGAGAGCAAACGCCGCGGCAACCGCCAGCGCACCGCGGATCCGGAAGCGGATATAGCCGCAATAAACCCCCAATTGATAAGCCAGGGGACCGGGACAGGCGGTGGCGAGCGCCAGACCGTCTTCATATTCGGTCTCCGTGAGCCAGCCGCGTTCCTCCACCAGATCCCCCCGCATGTGCTGGGCCAAAACCACGGGACCGCCGAATCCCAATGCCCCCAACCGCAGGAAATAGCGAGACATTTGCCACAGGGTTACCCTGCCCTGGAGTCCGTCGAGGCTGGGATCAGTGCGGGTAGGCATGCACGTCTGCCTTGGGGTTCCAAAGAATTGAATTAATCATTACATATATGTATCATTAGTTACATGAAAGATACAAGCGCTTGGCTGACCCTGATTACCAGCCTGCCCGGCCAAAACACGGCCGCCCGCGTGCGGGTATGGCGTGCACTCAAGGCTTCCGGCGCCGCTGCGTTGCGCGATGGGGTATACCTTCTGCCCCGAACGCTGCAGAGCGAGACCGTTTTCCGAGAGCAGGTACAGGAGATTGAGGCCGCTGGGGGAACAGCCTACGTCGCCGAATACCATCCCCTGGATGATAGGGAGCAGGGCGGGGATCTGAAGCGTTTCTTTGACCGCACGTCGGAGTATGCCGACCTTCTTCACGGGCTGGACGCCTTCAAACGCGAATTGGTCTCGGCATCGGAAGTGGAGGCACGCCGCGCCATTGCCGTGCTGCGCCGCGAGTTTGCCGCGGTGATGGAGACGGATTTTTTCCCCGGTCCTTCCCAGGCCCAAGTCGAGCAGGCCTTGGCGGATGCCGAGGCCGCTCTCAATGCACGTTTCTCACCGGATGAACCGCATGCCGCACCGGGAGCGCTGCGCCGGCACGCGCCAACGGATTACCAGGGCAAGACCTGGGCGACGAGGGCTCATCTCTGGATTGATCGCGTCGCGTCCGCCTGGCTGATCCGCCGTTTTATTGATCCGCAGGGATGCTTCCTCTGGCTCCAGGATGTCACCCGGCGGCCAGAGAATGTCATCGGGTTCGACTTCGATGGGGCCGAATTCAGCCACGTGGGTACGCGCGTCACCTTCGAAGTCCTGGCGTTCAGTTTCGGGCTCGAAAACGATCCGGTGATCGCGCGGCTCAGTGGCATGGTGCATTACCTGGATGTGGGGGGCGTGCCCGTCCCCGAGGCCGCGGGCTTCGCGGCCATCATGGCCGGGGCGCGGGCCCAAGCCGTAGATGACGATGAGTTACTCGCGGAGATCAGCAAGACACTGGATTACCTTTATACCGCGTACTCCGAAGACCAGCCCGCCCCTCGTGCATGAGGAGGACATCGCGGTAATGAAATCCCACCATGGGAACGAGCGGGTACCCATCGGGTTTGAGAATGGATATGCCGCTCCGCTGCAGATGAGGGAAAGGACGCCGGAATATTGTGCCTGATTAACTAAAAGTGAGGAGATAATGTTATGTATCACAATACACAGACCCAAAAACTCTCGATGCACACGCTTTGGGAGCATTCCAGAATGTTTTTGCATCCCCGTCACTTGATTGCCAGCGGAGTTCTTGGCGCCGCCGTGGCGGGTTTGGCATTTTCCGGTTCTTTGCCGGCTTACGCGGGGACGGCGATAGCCCACAGGTCCGCTCCACGGGTGCATATCTACGTCCAGACCGTGGTATGGGCCTCAAAAAAGAATGGCGCCGTGCCGGCTTGGAAAAAGTTCGGTGATGCCTACGGTTTCGCCCCCGCCACCATTATCGTGCGTCAGGGCGATGAGGTCACATTGACCTTCCGGAACCTGCAGGCGGGGGCCCATGATTTACACACTTTTACCTTGCCGGCCTACGGCATCAGCCGCACGCTGCCGCGCCTGAGCACGGTGAACGTGACCTTTTACGCTGACAAGGCGGGGGAATTTCCCTTTCATTGCGACTACCACAGACCGTGGATGTCCGGCGAATTGGTCGTGCTGCCGGCGCATGGCGCTTGAGTTGAGATTCAGTAAACCGCAAACCGCCATTGACAAGTGAGTGCCGGGTGCACCCGCCCCGGGGAATATGCAATGAAATGGGTGACACGCGAACGCCCCAAGATCGACAGGATCGCCTGTCCATGGCTGATCGCCCGGTTCATTGATCAGGCACCGGAGTTTCTCTATGTGCCTGCGGTTCGGGTATTGAGCGTGGCGGCGGCACAAAATGCGGTTCCCTATGACATTCCCGGTGTGGAGTTGTCTCATGCGGGAGAGTTCTGCAGCTTCGATGCCTTTCTGAAAAAGTACGGCCTGCAGGAACCCGCGCTGCGGGAACTTGCCGTGATCGTGCGCGGGGCCGATACCGGGCGGCTGGGGCTGGCTTCCCAGGCGTCCGGCCTCTTGGCCCTGTCACTCGGCCTGTCGCATATTTTTCCGGATGATCACACGATGCTGCAGCACGGAATGGTGTGCTATGACGCCCTCTATGCCTGGTGCCGATCCCTGCAGGATGAAACTCATGGCTGGCCGCCCGCGATGCACTGAATTCCGGTGGCGCCCGTCCACAGCCAGCACTCGGTCGGAGATCCGGTATCCGTTACCACCCATGAAACGTTATTGGTTCGCACTGTTGACGTTGGTTCTGGCCACGCCGTGGGCCATGGCCGGTACTCCGGCCCTGCCACTGGTTACCCGGTTGCAGATTCCACTGCCGGGCCGCCCCACGCGGTTCGACTATCAGACTCAGGACGTTCCTCTCGGACGCCTTTTCATCTCCCATATGGGGGATGGTACGGTGCTGGTCTTCGATACCAATACGGATAGAGTGATGGCCAACCTCAAGGGGTTCCCGGGTGATACGGGCATCACCGCGGTGCCTTCTATCAACAGGGTGTATGTCAGTGTGACCGGCACTTGGCTGCGGCGAGCACTGGGGGAGGGACAGATTGCGGTTCTGGATGCCAAGACCCTCAAGCTGATCGCGCGCGTACCGGCCGGCATGTTCCCCGACGGCAGTGCCTATGTGCCGGCGCTGCATCGGCTGTATGTATCCGATGAATTCGGGGGAACGGAAACCGTAATTGACACCCAAACGAACCGCCGCATCGCTACCATCCCGCTGGGCGGTTCGGCCGGAATGAGCGCCTATGATCCGGTGTCGGGCACTATCTTTGTCAACGTGCAGTCCCGACGTCGGCTGGACGCAATCAATCCACAAACGGACCGGATTACGGAGCAGATTCCGCTGCCGATGGTTTGTGAGCATAATCATGGATTGCTGCTCTATCCCAGTCAGCGCTTCGCTTTTATCGCCTGTGATCACAATGCGCGGCTGCTGGCTATGAATCTTAGCAACATGCAGGTGACTGAAGTCCATAGGGTCGGACGTGAGCCCGATGTCTTGGCCATGGACCTGCCGAGAAAGCGATTGTATGTTGCGAGCGAGAGCGGAGTGGTGTCGGTGTTTCATATCACCCGGGATGGATTACGCAAGCTTGGGCAGGGATATGTCGGTGATGATGCCCATTCCATTGCGGTCGATCCGGCGACGGGATTGGTTTATCTTCCCATCGAAGATTTTCATGGCAAACCCGTCCTGAAAATCATGCGTTATCAGATCACTGGCTCCACTGGCGGTAAGTGACGGTTATGATCAATGCCAATGAACCTGGTTCGCATACTCTTAAATCGTCGCTATTTGATCCAAAATCATTGCATGGATTGTCGGAAGGGCTCGTGACATCGCATTGGGAGAATAACTATGGCGGTGCGGTGAGGCGTCTCAATGCTATCGAGAAGAAGCTCGCGGAACTGGATTGGACTGCTGCGCCGGTGTTTACGGTGAATGGCCTGAAACGCGAGGAACTGATCGCCATGAATTCGGTGGTGCTGCATGAGGTGTATTTTGAAAGCCTCGGCGCGAGCGAGCCCGGCACCGCCTTCAGGGCTCAAGTGGACCAAGACTTCGGTGGGCTTGATAAATGGGCCGCCCAATTCACCGCGATGGGCAAAGCATTGGCTGGCGGTTCCGGCTGGGTGCTGCTGTGCTGGAACCCGCACGATGGAAAACTTCTCAATACTTGGGCCGCTGACCACACGCATAACTTGGCCGGGGCCACGCCCATCTTGGCGCTGGACATGTACGAGCACAGTTACCACATGGATTTTGGTGCACAGGCGGGTGCCTACGTCGACACGGTGATGAAGAACCTTAACCTGACCACCGCCTCGGCCAAACTCGATACCCTGAAAGGACAGTGACATGGCCGCGCACAACGGACTCGTTGCCGCAGCAAAAACTAGCGCGATCGCAGTGCCAGCAAAGTGTCGGTAGGCGGCCGTACGCCGCGCCACACATAGAACGACTCCGCCGCCTGCTCCACCAGCATCCCCCAGCCATCCAGCACCAGCCCCGCGCCTTCAAGCACGGCCCAGTGCATGAACACCGTGGGCCGATCGGCATAGGTCAGGTCGTAGCACACCGCGCCGGGATTGAGGCAGTCGTGGGGTAATGGCTGCAGTTCGCCGGCGAGACTTGCGGACGTGGCGTTAATCACCAGGTCGAAGCTGTTCGTGCCCAGGGAATCGAAGCCGCCGCCCGTGATGCGCTGGTTGCGGGCGTGGCGCCCGGCCAATTTATGCGCCCGCTCCGCCGTACGGTTGGCAATGTGTACCCACAGCGGCTTTTCGGCGAGCAGCGCCGGCAGCACGCCGCGTGCGGCACCGCCGGCACCCAGGAGCAGAACGCGTGCACCCTGGATACGCACATGCTGGTTGTGGGTGAGATCACGCATCAACCCTGTGCCATCGGTATTATCGCCGGCAAGGGTACCGTCCGCGCGCATATACAGGGTATTCACGACGCGGGCTTTCCTGGCCCGCGGCGCATGCACATGGCAGAGGGCGAAGGCTTCTTCCTTGAAGGGCAGCGTTACATTCAATCCCTTGCCGCCGGAGGCGATGAATTGCCTGAGTGCCGCGGCGAAAGTGCCGGGCGCCGCCTCGATGCGCGCGTAATGCACCGGCTCGCCGGTGAGGCGCGCGAACTCGGCATGGATCTCCGGCGAACGGCTGTGGCTCACGGGATAGCCGATGATGGCGTAGCGGTCGGAGACGTGGTGCATATCCGGGCCCCTTGGAAGTTCAGCTGGCGGGCGGGTACGGCCGGTTTCATGAACTGCGACAATCCCCGCATGCTATCGGAAACGGCTGCCAGAAAACTTTTCAGTCATGTTTCCGCAGCCAGCGGGCCGCCTGTTTGGCGAAGTAGGTGAGGATGGCATCGGCACCGGCGCGTTTAATGGCGGTAAGGGTCTCCAGCACCGCGGCGCGCTCTTCCAGCCAGCCATTGTGGATGGCTGCCATGAGCATCGCATACTCGCCGCTTACCTGGTAAACGAAGGTGGGCGCACCGAACCGGTCCTTCACGCGGCGCACGATGTCGAGGTAGGGCAGGCCCGGCTTCACCATCACCATGTCGGCGCCTTCGGCGAGATCCAACGCCACTTCCCGCAGTGCTTCATCGCTGTTGGCGGGATCCATCTGGTAGCTGTATTTGCCGCTCCGGCCGAGACTGGCGGCGGAGCCCAGCGCTGCGCGGAACGGGTTGTAGAAGCTGGACGCGTATTTGGCGGAGTAGGCGAGGATGCGCGTGTGCACGAAACCGCGCTTTTCCAGCGCTTCACGGATGACGCCGATGCGGCCGTCCATCATGTCGGATGGCGCCACGATGTCGGCACCCGCTTCCGCATGGGATAGCGCCTGGCGTACCAGCACATCCACACTCTCATCGTTTAATACGTAGCCGTTTGCATCAACGATGCCGTCCTGGCCGTGGGGGGTGAACGGGTCCAGCGCCACATCGGTGATCACGCCGAGCGCGGGAAACTCCTGCTTGAGGGCGCGCACCGACTTCTGCACCAGGGCATCGGGATTATGAGCTTCGGCGGCATCCAGGGATTTTTTTTCCGCCGGTATCACCGGAAACAGCGCCACCGCCGGCACGCGCAGTTGCACCAGTTCCGCCGCTTCTTTAAGCAACTCATCAATGCTCAGCCGCGCGATGCCTGGCATGGCGGTCACTGCCTGCCGCTGGCCTTTGCCTTCGCACACGAACATCGGATAGATGAGGTCGTCGCTGCCGAGGCGCGTCTCGCGCATGAGGCGGCGGGAGAAGTCATCGCGGCGCATGCGGCGCATGCGCAGGAACGGGAAACTACCCGGAAAGCGGGGCTGATGGCTCACAGGAAGCTCCTCGGAACGCTGGACCGCGGGAAAGTCCGCACTAGGGTAAGGCAAATCCACGGGTCGGGCCAGTCAAGGGGGCAGCCGCGGTGTGTGTGGCAGGCAGGATTATACTGACGGCCTTGCGCCGCCGATTTGATCGGATGCGTGTAACAAACTCCTGTCCGCGCGGGTCTTAAGGCACATGGCTGTCCGCCAACATCGCTTCGAAATCCTCGCCCGCGCGCTGGTGCCGGGGCTGTACCGCTACGCCTGGTGGTTGTGCCGCGATCACACCCTGGCCGAGGATCTGGTGCAGGAAACCCTGTTGCGCGCCTGGCGCTCGCTGGACTCATTGCGTGAGGAAGCAGCGGCGCGCCAGTGGCTGATCACCATCCTGCGCCATGAATTCGTCCGCGAGCTCTCCAAGCGCAGGGAAACGGTGGACATCCATGATCTGCCGCTGGCAGACCCGCATGCCAGCGTGGGTGGCGCCGATACGGATGTACAGGATGTGCGCCGCGCCATGCACAAGCTCGAACCTGAATACCGCGAACCCCTGGTGCTGCAGGTACTCATGGGCTGTACCACACAGGAGATCGCAGAATTATTGAATCTGACCCAGGGCGCGGTGTTGACGCGCCTGTTCCGCGCCCGTAACCAGTTGCGTGAACTGCTGGGTGGCGGTGCCGCGCAGATAAGCGAGGATGTCGCATGAATGCCAGCACCACCTGTCTCGAAGTACGCCGCATCCTCGGCGCCGAACCGCAGCGCCGCGACCCGGCGATTCTGGAGCACTGCCAAACGTGCGCCGCCTGCGCCGCGTTCCTTAAAGAGATGCTGGCGCTGGATGCGCGTCTTGAACACGCCCTCGCGGTGGAAGTGCCGGAAGGTCTGGAGGCGCGCATCGTGTTCCACACCTCTTTCAGGTATCTGCTGCCGCAACGCCGCTATGCGTGGCTTGCCACGGCCGCCGGTATGGTGCTTGCCATCGGTTTGGGCGTCGGTGTTTGGCAGATGCGCGTGCGTGAGGGCAATATGCCGCTCGCCGAGGCGGTGGTGCAGCGCGTCGTGCAGCGGCCCCAGGCGCTGCTGGCCGGTGCTACACCCATGAGTGATGCGTATGTAAGCGCGGTTCTGCAACGCGTGGGCGCGAAGCTGCAGGGCAATATGGGGCCGATTACCTACGCGGATACCTTTTATCTGCGCGGTCAAATGGGGGCACAGCTGGTGATGATGACGCCACACGGCGCGGTCACGCTGCTGCTCCTGCCGCACATTCATGTGGACAAGCCCATGCAGATGGACAAGCAGGGATTCCATTGCATGATCGAGCCCATGGGCATTGGCAGTATCGCCATCGTCGCCAGCGCCGCCATGCCCATGCACGGCATGGAGCACCACATCATGTCCATGGTGCAGTGGACCACCTGAAAAGCACATCCCCGGGTGCAGCGGGTGTTTCACCTGAAGCCTGCTCCCCCGAACACCGTATGGCGGCCGGGCATTTATAATGACCCGCCCCCGCCACTTGCTGCTTCTCCAGTATGAAACTCATCAACCGCGATCTCATTGCCGGACTGCATGCGGTCGCGTGCGTCGCACCGCGTCTGCGTACCCATTACAACTTACATGCTTCCCATGAGGACGACATCCAGCGCGTGTGCATGGTCATGGAACCCGGTACTTACGTGCGCCCGCACCGGCATCCTGACAAGTGGGAACTGCTGCTTATCATCAGTGGCGAGATGCTGGTGCTTACTTTTGACGACCACGGCAAGGTGCTGACCCACACCGTGCTCTCGGCGGGCGGCAATACCTGTGGCCTGGAGAATTCCGCCGGCACTTGGCATGCGGTGGCGACGCTCGCCTCCTCCACGGTGGTGCTGGAGGTGAAAGCCGGGCCCTACGTACCCACGGCGGAGCGGGACTTCGCTTTCTGGGCGCCACCGGAAGGCCATGCACGCGCCCCGGAATTGGAGTGCTGGTACCGCAGCGCCCGGCCCGGCGATCAATGGCCGGCATTGAACACATGGCGCGGGTGAAGCAACGGTTGCAACGCTGTCCGTGGGCTTCACCGGACGATCCCGTGTACCTGGCCTATCATGACGAGGAATGGGGCATACCGGTGCATGACGAGCGGCGGCTATTCGAGTTTCTGATCCTGGAGGGCGCTCAGGCGGGATTAAGCTGGTCCACCATTCTGCACAAGCGCCAGCATTATCGGAAAGCGTTCGCGGGATTCGATCCAGGCAAGGTGGCGCGTTTCACCGCCCGCGACCGGGAGCGGCTGCTCAAGAACCCCGGCATCGTGCGCAACCGCTTGAAGATCGAGGCGGCCGTCACCAACGCCCGCGCTTTCATCAGACTGCAACAGGAATTTGGCGGTTTTGACAACTACATCTGGCGTTTCGTGGGAGGAAAGCCGCTGCGTAACCGCTGGCTTGATATGAGCCAGGTGCCGAACCATACCGTTATCTCTGACGCCATGAGCAAGGATTTGAAGAAACACGACTTCAAGTTCGTGGGTAGCACTATCTGCTACGCTTTTATGCAAGCCACCGGCATGGTAAATGACCACCTCACCGGATGTTTTCGTCATCGCCGCTGAGGACTTGGTCGCGACATTGGCCGGTGTATAATGCGCGGCTTCCAAACCCGCCCTGTACCGGCAGGCGGCTTCCAGCACGAATTTCCTGATGTTCAGGCAAACAACGCAGGCCGATTACCGCGCGCCCCAACCGATCCCATGCACCTGCTCTCTCCCGAACTGTTGTTCGTAATCTCGATTCTGGCCGGCTTCATCGGCGCCATGAGCGGCATGGGCGGCGGGGTGGTGCTGATACCCGCACTGACGCTCCTCGGCCTTGATATCAAACATGCCATCGCCATCAGCATCGTCTCGGTCATCGCCACCTCCAGCGGGGCGGCTTCGGCGTATGTGCGCGACGGCGTGACCAATCTCAAGGTCGGCATGTTTCTGGAGATGTTCACCATTCTTGGCGCCATCGTCGGCGCCACCGTCACGCTGGCGTCCGGGGACCAGGGTTTGTTCATCGCCTTCGGCGTGGTGCTGCTGTTCTCCGCAGCCACCCTGTTCCTGCGTCCCCACGATAAGGGCTACCTGCACCGGCAGGATGGCATGAGCCGTTGGCTGGAGCTCCATGGCAACTACTACGATCACGCCGCCGGCGAGACCATTCAGTACCGCGGCCGGCTTTCCTATGTGGGCGGTCCGATGATGTTCGGTGCGGGTTTCATCGCCGGATTGCTCGGCATCGGCGCCGGCGCCCTCAAGGTGCTCATCCTGGATCTCGCCATGGGATTGCCGGCCAAGGTTTCCACTACCACCAGTAATCTCATCATAGGCGTCACCGCACTTGCCGGCACCAGCATTTATCTGGTCGCCGGCCTGATTGATCCGGGCATCGCTGCGCCGGTGATTCTCGGCGTGGTGGCCGGGGCCTTCATGGGTACGCGTTTGCTCAAGCGTCTGACCAACACTCATGTACGGCGCTTTTTTCTCGTGGTGCTGCTCATCGTCGGCGTCGAAATGCTGCTGCGCGGATTCAAGGTGATCTGATGACAGGTTCGCAGGACAAACCGACGCAACCGGCAAACACCGTACCACCCGGAGCGGACGCCGGACAGCAAATCCCGCAGCAAGAACATGTGATGGAGTTGCTGATCGGCTATCTGCTGCTTGCCGGCGTGCTGGCAAGCGTGACTTTGCTCATTGTCGGTCTGGTATGGCAAAAGATCATTAGCGGGCACTTCACCCTCAACTATCTCATCAGTGGCATGAATCTCTTCCAGTTTGTGACCGCCGATTTCCGCACGTTGCTGGGTGGTGCTTCCTTCGGGCCGCGGATATTCGTGAACCTGGGCATTGCCGCGCTGTTGCTCACCCCCTTTATCCGTGTGGTGGCCTCCGTGTTTTTCTTTGCGCTGGCCGAGCGTAACTGGAAATACACACTATTCACCCTTTTCGTTGCGTCCGTGCTCACCTACAGCCTGTTTTTGCGTTGAATACGTTGTAATTCCACTCAGCTGCCGAACAGCCGGCTCAGATCGGCGCGGATGGCGCGCAGTACCGCGTTATCGCTGAACACGGGGTGGTTCGGACTGCCGTTTGCGATCACTGCGAAGGCTCCCCACTGGCCGTTGTCAAAACGCAGATAACCCGCCACGCCCAGCACGGATACCGGTTGGTCGAGCGAGCCGGTCTTCACGGCGATCTGCGTCATCCAGCGGTCATCACCGCCTTGCAACATTTGTACCGGTGTATGCGCCGGTACCGTGAGCGCGCCCAGAAACGCCGGGAAATCACCATCATCCCGATACATTTGTGCCAGCAGGTTCACGAGATCCTCCGCAGAAACCCGGCTGCCAGTGCTCAATCCGCTGCCGCTCAGCAGTTGCGGCGGAGCATCGCCGCCTAGCATGCCGTGCCCCGCTCCGCCGCTGCGGGCGAGGAGCGCACCCGCCTGGGCAAGCGTGAATGGGCGCATTTGACCGGTATCGGCGGACAGATCCAATGCCAGCATGTCGGCGATGAAATTGTTGCTGTAGAGCAGCATGCCATGTACGAGCTCAGCGAGCGTGCGTCCCTGGATCATGGCCAGCGGCGCGCCCCGCGCCGCATCCGAGCTTACTGTAATGTGACCCGCCATGACGATGCCGGCCTGCTGCAGAAATGCGCGTAGCAGCTGTCCGGCATAACGATCCGGATCGGATACGGCGCGGTATATTCTTTGCGGCCCGCTATCCAGCGGTACCGTGCCGCGCACTATCACTCGATCTTCACCATTCACCGTGACGCGTTCCACCTCAAGCTGCGGCGTGCGATTTGCGGCGGAGGTGCTGACTTGGGCGTCAAGTTGCAGCATCGGTACCGCGAACGGCGCGAGCGCGACCCGTGCCGTGGCACCGACGTGTGCGCCAGGCAAGACGATTACTTCCACAGTGCCGTAATTAACCGCGGCGGCGGATAGGGGGGCATTGTAGGCGTCGGTACTGCGCGCCAGTGCGGCGCATCGGTCCGGCAATTCGCAGGCGAGTTTGCCGAAGCGGCTGATGTTCACCACCAGGCCGCCGGTCACCTCGCGTAAGCCCGCTGCATGCGCTGTATTCGCAAGCTGCCAGAGTTCTGCGTTGGTAAGACCCGGGTCCCCTCCGGGAAGGAACACCAGATCGCCTTCGAGCCGGCCGTCGTGCAGCGTGCCGTCAGCGAGCAGACGTGTGGTGAAACGGTATTGGGCACCGTAATGCCGGAGCACGGCTGCGGCGACGTAAAGTTTGGAGAGCGAGGCGGGAATGAGCCGCATGCCGGGATGCAGTGCCACCAGCCGGGAATTGTTTCCCAGGTTCACTACCAGTGCGCTTACCTGGCAGTTGCACGCGGCAAGATCTCGTAATTCCGGGAATGGAAGTGGTTTCCCGTTCGCATGAACGGTGGCGGCCAACAGCATGCAACCCGCGAAGGCGCAAATCCGTGCGGGCGGTATCAGCCAGCGTTTCATCCGGGCGGACGCCCCGTTGACTGGTTTCCTGGACAGCGCGCCTGTTTCGGATGAGCGATCATGAGTCAGCGGGATTGTCATCACGACGGAAGATGCCATTGGAATCATGGAATGCCTTGAACTCCAGCGCATTGCCGCTGGGATCCTTGAAGAACATCGTCGCTTGTTCGCCCACCTGCCCCTGGAAACGGATGCCGGGTTCGATGATGAATTTGACGCCTACGGTTTTCAGCTTGTCGGCGAGGATATGCCACTGGTCCCATTCCAGGATCACGCCGAAGTGGCGTACCGGCACGTCCTCGCCGTCCACCGGGTTGGTGGCTGCGACAGTTTCCGGCGCCGCCAGGTGTGCCACGATCTGATGACCGAAGAAATCAAAATCAATCCAGCGGTCCGATTCGCGGCCGGTGGGGCAGCCCAGCACCCCGGCGTAGAAGCACCGCGCTTCCTCCAGATCCTGCACCGGAAACGCCAGATGGAACGGCGGCAACTTTGATTCTTTACGCCTCACTTCTCACTCCTCACTTTCTCAAATCCAGTCCCTGGGGCTGAGAAATTTTTCATAAAATTCCGCTTCCGGTGAACCCGGTTCCGGCTGCCAATTGTATTCCCAGCGCACCATGGGCGGCAGTGACATGAGGATGGATTCACTGCGGCCGCCGGACTGCAGACCGAACAGCGTGCCGCGGTCGTAGATCAGGTTGAATTCCACATAGCGCCCGCGGCGGTACAACTGGAACCGGCGCTGGCGTTCAGCGTACTTCATCTCACGGCGCCGCTCCACGATGGGTGTGTAAGCCGGCAGAAAATGATCGCCCACACTTTTCAGAAAGGCAAAGCAGCGCTCAAATCCCCATTCATTGAGGTCGTCGAAGAACAAGCCGCCGATACCGCGCGGCTCGTGACGATGGCGAATGAAAAAGTACTCGTCGCACCATTGTTTGTAACGCGCATAGACGTCGGCGCCGAACGGTTCGCAGGCGGCTTTGGCCGTGCGCTGCCAATGGCGGGCGTCCTCCTCGAAGCCGTAATAGGGCGTGAGGTCAAAACCGCCGCCGAACCACCACACCATCGGCGTATTTTCCTTTGCTGCGGCAAAGAAGCGCCCATTCATGTGGGCGGTGGGCACGTAGGGGTTCCAGGGATGCAGCACCAGCGACACACCCAATGCCTGCCAAGTGCGGCCCGCCAGATCCGGCCGTTGTGCGGCGGCGGAGGGCGGCAGGGCCTTGCCGTACACCCGGGAAAAATTGATGCCGGCCTGTTCGAACAGCTCGCCGTGATGCAATATGCGGCTTTCACCGCCGCCGCCTTCCGCGCGTGTCCATGCATCGCGCTGGAAACGGCCGTTACCGTCCAGCGTTTCGAGTGCTGTGGTGATCCTGTCCTGCAGTGAGCGCAGGTAGGTTTCAACGACCCGGGTATCTGCGTGCTGCATGGGGTTTATCCGGCCCGCAGCACGGCGTCGGTGAGGACATCGCGGATTTCCGTGGGCCGGCACTGCGGCCCGACCGCACCTGGTACTACAAAGTCCACTTCCTTGCCGAGACGGATTTTCACCTGCAAGGCGGAACGCGCGGACGCGTGGCCGCTGCGGTTGGCACTGGTAGATACCAAAGCCATGCCGGTGATCTCGCACAGGGCGCGTGCCACCGGGTGGGCGGTGATGCGCACCGCGAGCGTATCGCGGCCGCCGCTCAGCCAGAGGGGGATGTCATGCGCCGCCGGTACCACCCAGGTAACGGGTCCGGGCCAACTGGCCCGCAGTTTCTCGTGCGCGATCTTATCGAGCGGCGCCAGGAACGGCAGCAGTTGTTCCATGTGTGCGGCGATGAGGATGAAACCTTTGGCGGCATCACGTTCTTTGATGGCAAGGATACGCGCTGCCGCGTCGCGTTCCAGCGGATCGCAACCGAGGCCGTACACCGCTTCCGTGGGGTAGGCGATGACGCCGCCGCCCCACACCACTTCACGGGCGCGGCGCAACGGCCAGCGGAGTTCAGGCATGACGCTTCAGGAGACGGCCGCTTCCGTCTCGGCAACAGACGCCAGTTCCGGTGCCGGTTCGGCAAAACCGCACTCCTTGCGCGGACACACGCGCTCGGTGCCTTTGCGCTTGGTGGTCTTGATCGTCAGGATAGGCCAGGCGCACTTGGGGCAGGGTGTGGCGATGGGCGGATTCCAGATGGCGTACTTGCAGTCCGGATAACGCGAGCAGGAATAGAAAATCTTGCCGTAACGCGACTTGCGCTTGAGGAATGTCCCCTGATGGCATTCGGGGCACGCCACGCCCATATCCTGGGGTTTCTCCAGCGGCTCGATGTACTTGCATTTGGGATAACTCGAGCAGCCGATGAACTTGCCGTAACGGCCGCGGCGGATGATGAGATCCGAGCTGCATTGCGGGCACTGCCGGCCTGCCACTTTCTCCGGCTGACTGGCTTGCTCCGCGGTCTCATCCAGGTTGCGGGTGTAGTCACAGTCCGGGTAGCCGGTGCAGCCGATGAAACGGCCGCGTCGCCCCAGGCGGATGGACAGCGGCTTGCCGCACTTGGGACATTTTTCATCCATCTTTTCCGTAGTCACATCCTTGCGTGACACGTTCTCCTCCTTGTGGTCCACGAGCTTCTTGAACGGATCCCAGAACTCATGCATCACCGGCACCCATTCCTTCTCGCCGCGGGAGACCGCATCCAGTTCGTCCTCCATCTTCGCGGTAAAGTCGTAGTCCACGTACTGGGTGAAATGCTGTGTCAGGAACTTGCTTACTACACGACCCACATCGGTGGGCTTGAAACGTTTGCGATCCATTTCCACGTACTCGCGCTGCTGCAGCGTGGAGATGATGGTGGCGTAGGTCGAAGGCCGGCCGATACCGTATTCCTCCAGCGCCTTGACGAGACTCGCTTCCGAATAGCGCGGCGGCGGTTCGGTGAAATGCTGATCGCACTGGATGCCCTTGAGCGTGATGGTCTCGCCCGGCTTCAACGGCGGCAACAGGCGCTCTTCCTCATCTTCACCGTTGTCATCGCGGCCTTCCTGGTACACCGCCATGAAGCCCGGTACCACCAGCACCGAGCCGGTGGCGCGGAAGGTGTTGTGCTCACCGGCATCCAGGTCGGCGGTGACGGTATCGAACACGGCCTGCTCCATCTGGCAGGCGATGGTGCGCTTCCAGATGAGTTCGTATAGCTTGCGCTGTTCCTCGGTAAGCCTGCCGTGAATTTCCTCCGGTGCACGTGCCGCGGAAGTGGGGCGGATGGCCTCGTGGGCTTCCTGGGCATTCTTGGCCTTGGTCTTGTACATCCGCGGCGATTCCGGCAAGTGGTCCTCGCCGTAGCGTTTGGCGATGACTTCGCGGATCTCGGTCACCGCTTCGGCGGCCAGGTTCACGGAATCGGTGCGCATGTAGGAGATCAGGCCCACCGGGCCTTCACCGGTAAGGTCTATGCCTTCATAGAGCTGCTGGGCCGTGCGCATGGTGCGCTGCGCGCCGAAACCGAGCTTGCGCGAGGCCTCCTGCTGCAGAGTGGAAGTGGTGAAGGGTGCGGCGGGGTTGCGCTTGCGCTGCTTCTTTTCCACCGCGGCAACCGTGAGCTTGCCGTTGGCGGACTTGAGCAGGACCTGTTCCGCGGCACGTGTAGTCTGCTCGTCGCGGAAGCTGAACTGCTCGACTTTCGTGCCCTGGTATTCCAGGAGCCGCGCGCTGAAGGGTTGCGTATCTTTCTCGACATCCGCCGCGATGCTCCAGTATTCCTCGCTCTTGAATTTCTCGATTTCCTCCTCGCGCTCCACGATCAGACGCAATGCCGGGGATTGCACGCGGCCGGCCGAGAGGCCGCGACGGATTTTTTTCCACAACAGCGGCGACAGGTTGAAACCCACCAGGTAATCAAGCGCACGACGTGCCTGTTGGGCGTTTACCAGTTCGGTGGACAACGGCCGCGGATGCGCCACAGCGTCATTGATGGCGCGCTCGGTGATCTCATGGAACACGACGCGGTGTACTTCCTTGTCCTTGAGAGCACCGCGGTCCTTGAGGATTTCGTGGAGGTGCCAGGAGATGGCTTCGCCCTCGCGGTCCGGGTCGGTGGCGAGATACAGCGCACCCGCCTTCTTGAGAGCTTTGGCGATGGCATCCACATGCTTTTCATTGCGCTCAATGAGCGCGTATTTCATGGTGAAGTCGTGCTCGGTATCCACCGCGCCCTCCTTGGGGACAAGGTCGCGCACATGGCCATAGGAAGCCAGCACCTCGAAGCCCTTGCCGAGGTACTTCTTGATGGTTTTGGCTTTTGCGGGGGATTCAACGATGACGAGATTTTCACTCATAATATATACAGCAATACTACAAACGGTATCGCGGCAGCAACCCCGAGGTTTTTTATCGGGCGTTCGCGACGAGAACCAAACCCGCTGGGCGCTGTGTTTTGGCGGGTCTCAAGGCAAATTGCAATCAATGCATCACGCCGAGTGAATCGTCAAATACCAGGTCTTCCATGCGCGAATAGGCGTCTTCCTGGCCGGGGCGGTTGAACAATACCATGAGAATGATCCATTTCACCTGTTCAAGGTCAATCTCGCTGCTGTCCAGGGCCATAATGCGCTCGATCACTACTTCACGCTGTGCTGGTTCGAGAATGCCGATGCCTTCAAGATACTGCAGGAAACCACGACACTCGGTGGTGAGATGCGTCAATTCCTGCTCGGCGTACACACGGAAACCGTCATGACGGTTGAGCACCGGTTCGGTTTCCGGCGGATTCCGCGCCAGATTTTCCAGCCAGTCGAACGCCTTGTTGATTTCGGTTTTGGGAAAGCCCGCTTCTTCCAGTTCCACAGTCAAAGACTCACGATCGGTTTCAGTTTCTTCCTCATCATCATCCAGGTAGTTTTCGAATAGGTACATGAGAACGTCAAGCACATTTTCTTTCATCATGACGTTGGCCTCTTGTTCACCCGGGAATAACGTCCGCCCGACGCCGCTTCCACCTGACCTTGAAGCTCGAGCATCAGCAGCATGGAGGAAACCACGTCGGGCGTCAATCCAGTACGCTCCACGAGTGCATCCACCGAAGTGGGTGCATAGTCCAGCGAATTCAAGAGCAGCCGGTATTCGGGGTCCACCGGCTCGGTGGCGGATACAGATGCATTATGCGTTGCGTCGGTAACTGCTGCTTCGAGCTTCAGCAGCGGTGCCAGTTCCTCAAGGATATCGCCGGCGGATTCCACCAGTTTGGCGCCCTCGCGAATCAGGCGGTGACAACCGCGTGCCAGCGGATTGTGGATGGAGCCGGGAATGGCGAACACCTCGCGTCCCTGCTCGCTGGCAAGCCGTGCGGTGATGAGCGAGCCGCTGGACTGAGCTGCTTCCACCACCAGCGTACCCACGCTGAGGCCGCTGATGAGGCGATTGCGCCGCGGAAAATTGTGCGGTAGCGGCGGTGTACCCGGTGGGAATTCCGACACCAAGAGACCCTTGGCGGCGATTTCCTCCGCCAGCTCGCGGTGGCTGGGCGGATAAGTTTTGTCGAGGCCGGTGCCCCACACCGCCAGCGTGGTACCGTCCGCCCCGAGAGCACCACGGTGGCTGGCGGCGTCAATGCCGAGCGCCATGCCGGAAGTGATAGTCAGGCCGCAGCGGGCGAGATAAGCGGCGAAATCCCCGGCGTTGCATCGTCCCTCACCGCTGGGATTGCGGCTGCCAACGATGGCAAGTTGCGGGGCGGAAAGCAGCGATGCATCACCGCGCAGGAACAGGGCGATGGGCGGGTCGGCGATCTGTGTGAGCAGCGTGGGATAACGTGAATCAGTGCGGGCCAGCAATTGCACGCTGGCGCTTTCCAGCCAGCGTAGGTCCTTTTCCACCAATGTCCAGTCGGGATTTCCCAGCCATGCGCGGGTCTCTGGGGCAATATCCGCCGCGCCCAAGTCCCGCGGCGCGGCGCGGAAAATTCCTGCCACCGTGCCGCAGCGGGCCAGCAGGGCGGAAAAACCAGCGGGTCCGAGGCCAGGGGCGCGGACCAGGGCCAGCCAGCAAGTCGCTTCCTGTGCGTCTATGTCCTGATCCCCCTCTGGGGTATCTATCGGGTCTTGAAAAGGCCATCCCGGCGCTTTTCCAAATCGAAAACCCAAAATACAGTTTCCGGTTTCTTGCATTTATCAATCAGAATAACTGATTGAAAAATTCTGGTATCCCTATCCCGGGTGGCAGGATGTTTTTCAACAGACTGCTAGGGATTCCTGACCACGTCCAGTATGTGGATTTCACGCTTTGCTTGCATCACCAGGGCGTAGCTTACCTTCTGGAAAGTGCGGAACACCATCAGCGTGCCTGCACGTTCTTCAGGCAGTCTCACCGAACTGCTCATGTCGTCGAAGGCGTATGGGTCGCTGATTTCGGAGCCGTGACGGTAAATGGCGAGCACCGTGCCGGGATCGAGGCCGGCATCACTGCCGCGGTCCAGCACCACCACTTGGTATTGGCCGATTTGCGACATGCCGCCCAGTACCGCGATGATGTCGGCCTTTACCGGTTTCGCAGGGGCGTGTGGCATGAAATTGGGGTTGAGCCGCCGGGTAACCACCGGCAAGAAGCGATCACCGGCCATGGCTTCCTGAGCGGTGGTGGTGAGTACCACTTTCTGGGGATCGCCCCAGCGAACCACCACGCCGTCTCCGATGTACGTGGCTTGGTAACCGAGTATATCGCCGGTTTTCGGGTCCACGTACTTGCCCCCCAGGCGGTACAGGTTGTAGCGGCTGCCCTCGGAAGGCTTGAGACCGCGCGCGTAGGCTGCGCCACCGGCAGCCATGAGCGGCCGGCCGTCCAGTGAGCGCAGCAGATAACCGGAGTCCTTGAGTTCATCCTTGCTCACCACGCGTGTGGCGGAGAGGAACTGGCGGATGGAATTCAACGGAATCGCCGGGATGGCCTCGTTGAGGGGCTGGTAGCGTATTTCAGGTTTGAGCACCTCTACCGGCAGCCGGGGTGACGATGCCGCTTCGTTTACCACCTGGCCATGACGTATCACGCTGAGGGCCGGACGGCCGTTCACATAACCCAGTTTCAGTACGTCGCCGGGATAGATGAGATGCGGGTTCCTGATGGAGGGGTTGGCGTACCAGATATCCGGCCAGCGCCATGGGTCCCGCAGGTAGAGGGAGGCGATGCCCCACAGGGTATCGCCTGACTTCACCACATAGGTGAGCGGCGCCTGCGGTTGCATGACAGGGGCGGGGAGCGGCGGCGGGGCCGGCTGTGCTTGTGGGGCGGGTGTCGGAGGTGGCGGCGCAGCCGGGCTGGGTTGCGGTTTTTTCGGGGCACTGGCGCAGGCAGCAAGCAGAGCTGCCAGACACAGGGCTGCGAAGCAGCGGGGCGCGCTATAATCGTTCATCGTGCAATCTCCCACGGACTCCGCCTGACACACCCTTACGTTTCCCAAGGCCCTTCTCGCGGGAGCGGCGGGCTTGCAAAACCAGCGGAAGTGCCGGGCAACTTTTTAACTCGCATCATAACTTTAGCAGCATTTTGTGCAAAAGTGCATGAGGAATGAACCGGCCCCCCTTGAAAGACGGGGGTCTGCCGCCACCCGGGTAGAACCATGGCCCTGCTGACCGTCCTGCATTACCCCGACCCCCGCCTGCGCATCCAAGCCAAGCCCATAGCGGCCGTGAGCGTCGAAACCCGCCGGCTCATCGCCGACATGCTGGAAACCATGTATGCGGCGCCGGGCATCGGTTTGGCCGCCACCCAAGTGGGGGTGGATCAGCGGGTCATCGTGGTGGACGTCTCCGAGAACAACGACGAGTCGCGCGCCTTTGTCAATCCGGAAATCCTCGTCCGCGACGGCAAGGAGAAGATGCAGGAGGGCTGTTTGTCGGTGCCGGGAGTGTTCGAGGAAGTGGAACGTGCCGAACACATCCGCGTGCGGGCGCTTGATCGCGACGGCAAGCGTGTGGAATTCGATGCCGATGGCCTGCTGGCGGTGTGCATCCAGCATGAGATCGATCATCTCGACGGCAAGTTGTTCGTGGACTACCTTTCGGAACTCAAACGCCGGCGCATCCGCAAGAAACTGGAAAGAGAGCAGCGCGAAGAACACGAACGCAGCGGTGCAGCAGCGCCGGCCATTTGACCCTTTTCCCCACGGTCAACAACAGTGTTTTCTTGCGGGCTGCTCAGGCGACGTGGTTATGAACGCTTCTGAAAACTGCTGTTTGTAACCGCTGGTGGAATTGAGAATGTCCTTCCTTGCATGCGTTTCGCACCTCTGCTACGGGTGCCTGATTCCGGCTTGTCTGCCTATACTGGCCGTGTACACTGCGCATGCCCGGCCACTTCTACAGTGCTGCAGAGCAAGATCCCCGACTTCTTAAGAGGCACCCGTGCGCATTGCCTTTGCCGGTACCCCCGACTTCGCCCTGCCGGCGCTGGATGCGCTGGTGAAGGCGCGTCATGACATCGTCGGCGTGTGGACGCAGCCTGATCGCCCCGCCGGCCGCGGGCGCAAACTGTCCACTTCAGCGGTGAAACAGCGTGCATTGGAACTCTGCTTGCCGGTGTATCAACCGGGTACCCTCAAATCCGCGCAGGCACAGGCGGAAATCAAAGCCGCTGCCCCCGATGCCATGGTGGTGGCGGCGTATGGTTTGTTGCTGCCGTCCGCTGTGCTCGGCATCCCCCGTCACGGTTGTTTGAATATTCATGCGTCGCTGCTGCCGCGCTGGCGCGGTGCCGCGCCCATCCAGCGCGCCATCCTCGCCGGTGATGCGGAAACCGGCGTCACCATCATGCAGATGGGCAGGGGCCTGGATACCGGCGACATGCTGGCGGTACGCCGCACAAAAATTCATGATGCCGATACGGCGCAGACATTGTACGACAGGCTTGCGCTGTCAGGAGCAGACGCCATGTTGGAAGTGCTGGCGCAGTTACCCGACGTACGGCGTATGCCACAGGACGACATGCAGGCTACTTACGCCGCTAAACTTGCCCGCGAGGAAGCGGAACTAGACTGGACACTGTCAGCCATGGTGCTTGCCCGGCGGGTGCGCGCCTACAATCTCTGGCCGGTGGCGTACACCCGCTGGCAGGGGGAGGTGCTGCGCATCTGGCATGCGCGTGCCATTTCCACAGCCGTTGCCGCCGTTCCCGGCACGGTGATTAGCGCGGACCGTGAGGGGATTGATGTGGCTACCGGCAATGGCGTATTGCACATTGACGAACTGCAACCGGCAGGGGGTCGCGTCATGTCAGCCGCGGATTTCAATAACGCCCGCGTCCTCGCGGGCAGACGTTTCGGCTGATGGCAACTGCCCCGCCGCGTGCGTTGGCGGCGCAGGTGCTGACCAGCGTGTTGCAGGATGGCGTCCATCTGAGCACCGCATTGAGGCAGCGGGTACCGTCCATGCCCTCGGCCCGCGATGCGGCTCTGGTGCAGGAATTTTGTTACGGTACCCTGCGATTCCGGCCGCGGCTTGAGTTCTGGCTTTCCAAGCTGCTGCAACAACCGCTCAAGGCCCGCGATTGCGATATCCATGTCTTGTTGCTCATGGGTTTCTACCAGCTTGCGGAAATGCGCGTACCGGCCCATGCGGCCGTGCAGGAAACCGCGGAAGCCTGCCGCTATCTCCGCAAGGAATGGGCGGTGAAGCTGGTGAATGCGGTGCTGCGCCGCTTCCAGCGTGAACAGGTCCGGCTGCAGGCGGAACTGTCCGGCAATGAGGAGGCGCTGTATGCCCACCCGCGGTGGCTCATGCAACGCATCCGTGCCGACTGGCCGCACGATTGGCAGGCGATTCTGCATGCCAACAATTCCCGGCCGCCGTTCAGTCTGCGGGTCAATCGCCGCGCCACCACACGTGCCGATGTGCTGGGGGAATTCACCGCAGCGGGCATGGTGGCGCAGCCAGGCGATTTTTCGGCGGATGCTATCGTGCTCGCGCAGCCGCTGAATGTGGGAATGCTGCCTGGATTTGCCGCCGGAAAATTTTCCGTGCAGGACGAGGCGGCACAATTGGCTGCGGAGCTGCTGGGTGTGGAGGCCGGCATGCGCGTGCTGGATGCCTGTGCGGCACCGGGCGGCAAAACCTGTCATCTGCTGGAATGCTGCCCCGATGCCGGTGAAGTGCTGGCCATCGACAGCGATGCCGAACGCACGGGGAAAATTCACGAGAATCTGCGGCGTCTGGGATTGCTCGCCCGGGTGATTGTGGCCGATGCCACCCGGCCTGATACGTGGTGGGACGGCCGTCCCTTCGAGCGCATTCTGCTGGATGCGCCCTGCAGCGCCAGCGGCGTGATCCGCCGCCATCCCGACATAAAGTCACACCGCAGCCCGCAGCAGGTCTCGGCGGCGGTGACGCTGCAGGCGCGGCTGCTGGCGGCACTCTGGCCGCTTCTGGCCCGCGGCGGTAAGCTGCTGTACGCCACCTGTTCGGTCTTCAGCGCGGAAAATGCCCGCCAGATGGAGGCCTTCCTCACGCAGCATGTCGAGGCGCAGCCGGCGGAGATCTGTACTGCATGGGGCGTCGGCGCCGGCCCCGGCCGGCAGATACTCACTGGAGCGGGCGGCATGGACGGATTCTATTATGCTTGTATGGAAAAAATCTGACGGGCCCCCGGACGCATGATTCGCAGCCCCATCTTTGCTCCTGCTGTACGCCGATTTGCGGCGGCGCTGCTGGCCTGCGCCCTGGTCATCGGCTGTTTCGCGCCGGCGGCGCGCGCCGATAATGACCAGGGCGGTTTCGTGATCCGCACCGCTTATACGGAGCTCCTGAATGGCGTCTATTACCTGGATGCCGACGTGAACCTCAACATGAGCGAGGATGCGCTTAACGCGCTGGAGAACGGCGTGCCGCTCACGGTGGAATGGCAGATCGAGGTCATCAAGCACCGGCGCTTCATCTGGGACAAGACCGTGGCGGAACTCACGGAGCGTTACCAGATCAGTTATCATCCCCTTACCCGTCGATTTACCATAAAAAACCTGAACAGTGGCGAGCAGCAAAGCTTTGCCAGCTATCGCGATGCCATCACCACTCTGGGAGAGGTAAACGACTTGCCGGTAATTGATGCAAGCCTGCTGGAGCCGCACACGCGCTACATGATCCGCATGCGTGCGGTGCTGGACATAAAGGATTTCCCCGGCCCGCTGAAACTCATTGCTTCGCTGTTCAGGGGCTGGGATCTGTCCAGTGACTGGTACGCCTGGGTGCTCGCCTCATGAGACGTTACGCCATGCCAATCGTGATCGCTGCCGGCATGATCGTCATGCTGGTGTCGCTCATTCTGCTTTCCAAGAGCACCCAGAATTCCACGGATTTCGATCGCCTGCATGTGGGATTGCTGCTGCTGAACGCCATTGCCGTGGTGGTACTGCTCATCGTCATCGGTTTCAATTTGTTCAGGCTGATACGGCAGTATCAACACAATGTCACCGGTTCCCGGCTTACCACGCGGCTGGTGACCATGTTCGTCGCGCTCGCCATTGTACCGGTGGTATTGGTGTACTATTTTTCCATCCAGTTCATCAGCCGCGGCATTGATTCCTGGTTTGACGTGCGTGTGGAGCGGGCGCTGGGCGATGCGATTGAACTGTCGCGCACGGCACTGCAGTTGCGCGTGCGGGAGCTGCTGGCACGCACACAACATATGGCCACGGCCCTGACGGTCAGCAGTCCGGGGGATGCGGCGATGGAGATGGATATCCTGCGTCGCCAAAATGGTGCCACTGAATTGACCCTGTTGAGCGGCATGGACGGACATATCATCGCCACCAGTGCCGCACAATCCGGCGCGCTGATTCCGGACCTGCCGGGGCAGCAGATGCTGATGCAGGTACGCAGCGGCAGCGCTTATGTGGGCCTGGATCCGGTGGGTGATAACGGCTTGCACATCCGCGCGCTGGTGCCGGTAACCATGGGCGGATTGTGGTGGCGGCCGGAGATCCTGCAGGCTATCTACCCCGTGGCCGACCAGCAGAGCGGGCTCGCCGACCGGGTGCAGGCGGCCTATTCCCATTATCGCGAGCTTACGGTGCTGCGCCGGCCGCTTAAATACAGCTTCATGTTGACCCTGTCGCTGGTGCTGCTGCTGTCGGTACTCATGGCGGTATGGATCGCGTTCGTGGCGGCGCGCAAGCTGGTGGAACCGATCCAGAACCTGGTGGAAGGCACGCGCGCGGTGGCGCGCGGCGATTTCAGTACGCGTCTGCCCATGCCATCGCGCGATGAAGTGGGCCATTTGGTGTCATCATTTAATGAAATGACCCAGCGCCTCGCGGTGGCCCAGGAAGCGGCACGCAAGAGCCGCGCTCAGGTTGAAGCGGAACGCAGTTATCTGGGTGCGGTGCTGACCCGCCTGTCTTCGGGGGTGATTTCAGTGGACGCCAATCTGGTGCTCAAGACGGCCAACCCCGCCGCCGATGAGATCCTCGGCACAGATCTGCAGCGTCATGTAGGTCAGTCCCTGGTGCCGGTTGCCGGCGATGATTCGCTGTTTGGCCAGTTTGTGGGCGCCTGTCGTGTGCAACTCAAGGCGCAGGAAACGGAGTGGCGCGAGGAAATGGTGCTGCATGACACCACCGGCCGGCGCATGCTCATAGTAAGCTGCACCACCCTGCCGGGCACAGGCGAAGCCCCGCCGGGACACGTGATCGTATTTGATGATCTCACCGCGCTTATCAAGGCGCAGCGCGATGCCGCCTGGGGCGAAGTGGCGCGTCGCTTGGCACATGAAATCAAGAATCCGCTCACACCCATCCAGCTGGCCGCCGAGCGTGTACGCCGCAAATACCTCGGCAGACTCAAGGGTGAGGATGCGGACGTGCTGGATCGTGCCACTCACACCATTGTGCAGCAGGTGGAAGCCATGAAATCCATGGTCAATGCCTTCAGCGAATACGCGCGCTCACCCACGCTGGAATTCGCGCCACTGGATTTAAATGCGCTGGTGCGGGAAGTGGCGGAACTCTATCGTACACGTGAGATCGGCATGGAAATACAGCTCAAGCTGGATGAAAATCTGCCGCCGGTGCACGCGGATTCCGGCCGTGTGCGGCAGATGCTGCACAACCTCCTCAAGAATTCCCAGGAGGCGCTGGAAGGGCGCAAGAACGCGCAGGTGCAGATCGCCACCCATCACTATCGGCGCCGCGGCGAGGAGATGGCGGAAATCGTGGTGGAGGACAATGGTCCCGGTTTCGATACGGAAATTCTCGGGAAAGCTTTCGAACCCTATGTGACCAGCAAGCCCAAAGGCACCGGACTCGGCCTCGCCATCGTGAAAAAGCTTGCCGAAGAACATGGTGGCAGCATTCGTGCGCAAAATAGCCCCGGGGGCGGGGCGCAACTCATCATCCGCTTGCCGGTTACCGAGGACGCGCGCACCACCGCGCTGCTCCGCGGTATACAGCGGTACTCCGGCGTTTAGGAGGGAGACAGCATGCGAACCTCGCAGATTCTTGTGGTGGACGATGAGGCGGATATCCGCGGTATGGTCCAGGAAATCCTCACCGAGGAAGGTTATGAAGTGCTTGTGGCCGGCAATGCGGCGGAAGCGCGCGCGGCGCGTTCCAGGCACGAACCGGATCTGGTGCTGCTGGATATCTGGATGCCGGACACGGACGGCATCAGCCTGCTCAAGGAGTGGAGCCGGGGAGGGCCACTCTCGTTCCCGGTGGTGATGATGTCAGGCCATGGCACCGTCGAGACCGCCATAGAGGCCACCAAGCTCGGTGCGCTGGATTTCGTGGAGAAGCCTCTGTCGCTCGCCAAATTATTGCGCACCGTGGCGCATGCCATCGAAGTGGGACACCAGACGCGCGGCCAGCACGCGGTACTCGGTTCGCTGTCGCCGCTTGAGCCTCTGGGCAAAAGCCGCCCCATGCAGGCGTTGCGCGACCAGTGCCGGCGGATGGCGCCCCACGAGGCGTCAGTCTTGCTGGTGGGGGAGGCCGGCACCGGCCGGGAGAGTATTGCCCGCCATATCCACGCACTGAGTCCACGCGCTGCGGGCCCGTTCATCAATGTGGTACTCGCGGGCCTGCATCCGAGCGAGGCGGAAATACGGCTCTTCGGATGCGAGCAGGATGGGCGTATCGAGCCGGGCTGGTTCGACGCGGCACGCGACGGCAGCCTGTTCTTGAATGAACTCACCGATATGCGCCCTGAAGTGCAGCAACTGCTGTTGAGTGTGCTGGATCGGGGGCGTTTTACGCGTGTCGGCGGACATGCACCGGAAACCGTTGACGTGCGCGTGATTTCCTCGGCGTTGCCTGAAATCGAGAACTTTATAGCTGACGGCCGCTTCCGTCGCGATCTGTATGCACGCCTGGAAGGCGTGGCAGTACGCGTGCCACCGCTCAGGGCTTACCACGAGGATGTGCCGGAACTGCTGCGTTATTACACGGATGCGCTCGCAGACAGCGACAACCTCAAATACCGGCGCTTCAGCGTGGCGGCTCAGAACCGCCTGCGCAATTATCCCTGGCCTGGCAATCTTCAGGAACTCAGGAATCTGGTGCAGCGTTTTCTGGTGCTGGGCGACGACAGCGAAGTGTCCCTGGATGAAGTGGAAAGCGCGCTTGCGCCTTATAGCGTCGGCGAACCGCTGGTCAAGCAGGATATCCTGGCCATGCCATTGCGCGAGGCCCGCGAGCAATTCGAGCGCGCCTATCTGGAACAGCAGCTGCAATTGTGTGGCGGCAAGGTAGGCAAGCTGGCGGAGCGCGTGGGCATGGAACGCACACATCTTTATCGCAAGCTCAATTCGCTCGGCATTGATTTTCGCCAGCTGAGTACGGATGATCAAGAAAGCTGACTCATACCGAATCAGGGAATAGATACTCAGCGCACGGTTTACCCGGCTTTCTTTGCCATGGTCACGGGGGACTTCCTCGGCTCGCTCATGGAGCTGGGGGCTATCTCGGTCCTGCTGCGGACTGAGAAACTTCTGCGCCGTGCTGACCGCCCCGATCCCGGCTGAAACCCGCCGCCGTTGTTTGTCCGGTCCTGTTTCCCGGTAGCGGTGCTTGCCCCGGCATCCGGGCTTATGTTTATATTTGCTATAAATAACAGCACGTCACCTTCGGGAGGCGGAGGCGTACACGCCAAAGGGGCGGGGACGAGGCCGCAGCGGCGGGCGATACCAGGACGGCGAGCCTCCGTATCCGGCAGTGCCGGATACGGGGCCCTCAGCCTGCAAATCGTGCGGTGACTGAGCGTAACAAGATTGAACCCATCTTTTTCTTCATGAATAGCGGGTTGTGTGCAGGTGTGCCGCCCGGACAGAGCAGTGGACCCCGGCTTTCGCGGGGATAACCGTGTCGTAATCAATTGATGCGGATGACCAGCGGCTCGATGTGGTTCTGCGCGAGTTTCGCACGCATGGCATTCAATTGCTCCAGATTCTTGATGGGGCCGATGCGCACCCGGTTCCAGGTGCTGCCGTTGTTCACTTTCACCTGCTGGATGCTGGATTCGACACCCAGCAGCGCCAGGTTAGCCTTGAGTCGGTCTGCCTCGGTGTAGTTCTGGAAGGAACCGACCTGCAAAAAATAGGTGCCCGGCTGCTTCACCGGTCCCGGAACATCGCCGGAGCGCACTTCCTTGTCCTGGCTCGGGATGACCACCTGAAAAGACGGCAGCAGCTTGTAGAAATCGAAATGCGGTTCCGCCGCCGTGGCGATCGCAGGAGCGGCGGTCACGTGCGGTTTCGCCGGGGCTTTCGCCGCTTGGCTTGCGGCGGGATGAATGCGCTGCTCCAGTTTCCTCCACACCCGCGGTGCACCCTGGATGATCACCGCCGTCATGATCACGCCGATCATGAACCAGCCCCAGCCGGGGAAGCCGTCGGCTTTTTTGCGTGGCTTGTCCTTTGGACGCGGCGTGTGTTTGTAGTCCTTCGCCATTAAAGAAAAATACCCCTTTGTTTCATGACGAGGCAAAAATCCTGATCTTCAAGCACATCATCACATGCTTTCGGGCGCCGAGACGCCCAATAGTGTAAGCCCGTTCTTCAGCACCTGTTGTGTGGCGGCGATGAGCGTAAGGCGTGCGTCGCGCAGCGCCGCATCCTCTGTGATGAAGGTATGGGCGTCGTAATAGGTATGAAAATCGTTGGCCAGGTCGCGCAGATATTGGGCTATGAGGTGCGGTTCCAGGTTGTGCGCCGCTATTTCCACCATCTCCGGGAAACGCGACAGGCTCACCAGCAGCGCTTCCTCGTGACTTTGCGTGAGCCGCGCAAGGTGGGTCTTGCCGTTGCCGGCATCCCATGCGTAGCCTTTCTCCGCCAGTTGCCGGAATACACTGGCAATGCGTGCATGGGCATACTGGATGTAATACACCGGATTGTCATTGGTCTGTGCGCGTGCCAGGTCAATGTCGAAGGCGAGCTGGGAGTCGGCCTTGCGCGCCACCAGGAAATAGCGTGTGGCATCGCGCCCGACCTCATCAATGAGATCGTGCAAGGTCACGTAACTGCCGGCGCGCTTGGAAATTTTCACCTCCGTACCGCCGCGCATCACCGTCACCATCTGATGCAGCACATATTCAGGCCAACCTCCGGGGATGCCCATCTCCAGAGCCTGCAGGCCGGCACGCACGCGGGTGATGGTGGAGTGGTGATCGGCGCCCTGCTCGTTGATCGCACGGGTGAAACCGCGCTGCCACTTGCTCACGTGATAGGCCACGTCCGGCAGGAAATAGGTGTAGCTACCGTCCGACTTGCGCATCACGCGATCCTTGTCATCGCCGAAGTCGGTGGTTTTGAGCCACAGTGCGCCATCCTGTTCGTACGTATGGCCGCGCTCTATCAGGGCTTTGACGGTTTCTTCCACTTTGTGATCCGTGTACAGCGAGGACTCCAGGTAATAGGTATCGAACTCGACGCCGAAGGCGCGCAGGTCCAGGTCCTGTTCATGGCGCAGACAGGCCACTGCGAAACGGCGGATGGCGTCGAGATCATCGCTGTCGGCGTCGGCGGTTACCGCTTTGCCGTCGGCGCATACGGTTTCCCGCGCCAGGTAGGCGCGCGCCACATCCTTGATATATTCGCCACGATAGCCGTCCTTGGGCCAGCCCGGATGGTCCGGTTCCAGGCCCCGGCAGCGTGCCTGCACCGACAGCGCCAGGTTGTCTATCTGCTGGCCGGCGTCGTTGTAGTAAAACTCGCGGGTCACTTGCCAGCCGGTGGCGTGCAGCAGGCGGCACAAACAGTCACCCACGGCGGCGC
Source organism: Natronospirales bacterium (assembly GCA_021816765.1). Lineage (GTDB taxonomy): Bacteria > Pseudomonadota > Gammaproteobacteria > Natronospirales > REEB76 > REEB76. The sequence goes on from JAKAXB010000007.1 coordinate 123,578, forward strand.
CGCGGCCGTGGCCCACGTGCAGCGGCCCGGTGGGATTGGCGGATACGAATTCCACCATCACGCGCGCGTTACCCCCGGTCTCGCTGCGAGCGTAGTGCTCACCCGCCGCGAGCAGGTTCTTGAGTTCCATGTGATACGCGGACGGCGCGAGAAAGAAATTGATGAAACCGGGGCCGGCGATCTCAACCCTGGAAACCAGTTCGCACCCGGGCAGTGCCGGCACGATCTGTGCGGCAAGTTCGCGCGGGTTCCTGCCAGCGTGTTTGGCGAGCGCCAGCGCAACATTGGTGGCAAAGTCACCGTGGGTGCGGTCTCGGGTGCGTTCCAGCAACGCTCCGCCGGGCAGGGCGTCCTTTGGGAACAGATCACCGGCGAGGCTTGTGAGGGTGGCGCGCAGGATACGTTCGAGCGGCTGTTTCAAGGTGAAATTCCTGCCGGCCGGGGTAAAAACAGGGGCTGAATTCTACCGTCTGCATGCTGCGCGTGAAAGCAGCCGCGCGGGTTTTCAGTACATTTCCGCCGGGTCAATGTCCAGCGACCAGCGCACACGGCGCGCTTCCCTGAGCGCGTCCAATGCCGGCAACGTGGTGGCCAGTGCCTGTTGCAACAGTGCCCGCTGCGTGGCCAGCAGCAGCAATTGCGCACGGTAGCGGCCGGCGCGACGTTCCATGGGCGCCGCCACCGGACCCAGGAGCTGGACCTGCCTGCCGCAGGCGGGGGCGAGCCGGTCACGCGCCGCCGCAAGAAAGGCGCGGGGTGCTGCACCGGCAGGGGCTTCGGCGCGCAGCAGCGCCATGGCGGCAAAAGGCGGCAGTCCGGCCAGCCGGCGTTCCGCCAGCAGCGCCGTGGCAAAGCTTGCATAGCCCTGGCGCACCAGGTGGATGAGCAGCGGATGCTGCGGATGGTGGGTCTGGATCAGCACCTCGCCGGGCCGCTCGGCGCGGCCGGCGCGGCCCGCCACCTGGATGATGAGTTGTGCCATGCGCTCGCTGGCGCGGAAGTCCGCGCCGAACAAACCCTGGTCGGCATCGAGAATGCCCGCCAGCGTCACGTTGGGAAAATCATGGCCCTTGGCCAGCATTTGTGTGCCTATCAGTATCCGGTGTTTACCGCGGCGCACCCCCTCGAAGAGCGCTTCCATGCTGCCCTTGCGACGCGTGCTGTCGCGGTCAATGCGTACCACGTCCGCCTCCGGGAACAGGCGCGCGAGGGCTTGTTCGACGCGCTCGGTGCCCTGACCGAAGGCACCGAAGTCTGTGCTGCCGCACTGTGTGCAGCACCCGGGTGGCGGTCGTTCCGCGCCACAATGGTGGCATTGCAAGCGGCGGTTGCCGTGCAACGTCATGCGTGCATCGCAGCGGCTGCATTGCACCACTTGGCCGCAGCTGTGGCACATGAGCGTGGGTGCATAGCCGCGGCGGTTGAGGAACAGCAGCACCTGGCCATGCGCATGCAGATGCCGCTGGATGGCGTGCAACAGCAGATCCGACAGACCTTCATCCAGTGGCCGGCCGCGAATGTCCAGCAGCCGCATGAGCGGATGGCAGGCGCTGCCGGCCCGTTCGGGCAAGGTGAGATGCACATAACGATGCTGGGAAACATTGTGCAGTGATTCCAGTGATGGCGTGGCGGAGCCGAGTATCACGGGGATGGCATGGTGTTGCGCGCGTACCACGGCAAGATCCCGCGCCGAATAGCGGAAACCGTCCTGCTGCTTGAAGGAGGTGTCGTGTTCCTCGTCCACCACGATCACGCCGGGGTGTTTGAGCGGCACGAACACCGCCGAGCGCGTACCGATCACCACCGGCGCCTGGCCGTCGCGGGCCGCCAGCCAGGCGGCCAGCCGCTCGCCTTCGCTCAGGCCCGAGTGGAATGCGGCCACCCGATCGAAGCGTGCGCGGAAACGCGCGAGCAGTTGCGGTGTGAGACCGATCTCCGGTACCAGCACCAGTGCCTGCAGACCGCCTTGCACCACGCCGGCGATGACATCGAGATATACCTCGGTTTTGCCGCTGCCGGTGATGCCGTCCAGCAGGAACGCCTGAAAGTTTCCCAGCGTTGCGCGGATCTTTTCCACCGCAGTGTGTTGTGCCGCATTGAGCGCGACCGGCGTGATGCCGGAGGCATTGCGGGCACACCCGGGGGCACGGAAAATTTTTATCACCCAGCCGCGTTTCGCGAGTGCGCGCATGGGTGCAGCCCAGTTGTCGTTCTGGGCATCGAGAGCCGAGGCATCGAGGCCGTGGGAGTATTGTTTGAGCAACTGCCAGAGCGCGCGCTGCTGTGGTGCGCGCTTGAGCGCGATGGTATCTGCCATTGCACCTGGCTGCGTGAGTTTCCACACGGCCTCGCCCGGCGGTCCGGCCGTTTTGCCCCGGCGCAGCGCCACCGGCAGCAGTGCCCGTATGACCTCGCCGATGGGATGGCGGTAGTATTCCGCTGCCCAGCGCGCCAGCGCCAGCATGTCCTCCGGGAGGAGCGCGGTTTCATCCAGCACGCGCCGTACACGCTTCAGTTTGGTCGCCGGGATGTCCGTGTGCGCTGCGGTTTCCAGCAGCATGCCGATCACATCGCGCTTGCCGAATGGCACGCACACGCGCATGCCGGGGCGCAATGTCGCGGCATCCACATCGGCCGGCGGCAGGTAATCGAAGTGCCGGTAAAGCGGCGAGGGCACCGCCACGCGCAGGTAACGCGGTGCAGAGGTCATGACGACGCGCCGCTCTTATCCACAATTACTGTGGATAAGTTTGTGGATGTCTTGTCAGGAATGACGCCGACTCCGTATGCCGGGTGCGGGGTTCCCGGTATGGGTGATTTTTGCCCGCCGCTGATGACCATATGCATCGTAAAGTGACTGCGTGGTTTGCCGGCGGATATCGCGGCTTGTCGGTGGACCGGGGGAGCGTTTCCGCGGCAGCGTTCACGCCCGGTGTGGGAGAGCATGATAACCTCTGATGCCGGCGGTGCAGCCGTGGCGCTTGCTGCTTTACAGTCGCCGGGGGTCAGTCTGGACAACGCAGCCCAATTGAACGCTTTTCTCGCCGGCGTGGAACGGCGTGCGTTCCGCATCGCCCAGATGGCGCTGCGCAGCCCGGAGGATGCGCTCGACGCCGTCCAGGAAACCATGCTGCAGCTCGCCAGGCGTTATGCCCAGCGTCCGCAAGCCGAATGGCCGCCGCTGTTCTACTGTATCTTGCAGAGCCGCATCCGCGACTGCCAGCGGCGTCGCGCGGTGCGCAACCGCGTCATGAGTTTTTTTGGCGGCCAGCGGGGCGCGGAGGATGATCCGCCCGACCCGATCGAGGCGGCCGCGGACCCGGCAGGCCGGGATCCCTCCGAGCAACTGGCCCAGGGGGAAGCCATACAAGCCCTGGAAACCGCCCTGGAATGCCTGCCAGCGCGTCAACGGGAAGCCTTTGTGCTGCGTATATTGGAAGGGTTGGACGTGGCAGATACGGCTAAAGCTATGGGCTGCTCGGAGGGCAGCGTCAAGACCCATCTCTCGCGGGCGGTGCACAGCCTGCGGGAAACTTTGGGAGAACACTGGGCATGAACAACGATTCTGAAACAGCCTTGCTTCACAAGGCGCACGCGGTCTTCAACGACAGCACAATCGGCCTGCACGCGCGCGTCTTGGCGCGGCTGCGCGAAGGCCGGGAGCGCGCCGTGGCGGAAACGGAGCGCCGCCGGTCTTTCTGGCGCGTGCATCCCTGGGCGTTGCCCGCCGGTGCCGTGGCCATCCTGTTCGTGGCGGCGGTGGGCGGCTTGATCTGGTCGAATCCGGCCTCGCAGCCGGCGGCGCCGTTCACCGCCGACAACAATAATGCGGACATGGCCATCGTGTTGTCCAGCGACAACCTGGACATGTACGCCGACATGGATTTCTATCGCTGGCTGGGAACCCGGCAGCAACAGCAGCAGAATGTGCCGCAGGGCGACACCCGGGGGAACAACAATGGCTAAGCCCGCGTGGCTGGTCATGGTAGTCCCGTTGTTGGTCTTGCCCGTGTTCGCCGCCGACAACCGGCCCGTGTCACCGCCACCTCCCAAGGTGGATACGGCACTACTGGAATTCATCGGCACCTGGCAGACGTCCGATGGCCGGTCGGTGGACCCCATGACCTTTGCGCGCATTGATCCGGGCAAGCTTGCCGCAGAGAAAGCACGCCGCGAAGGCAAGCCATTGCCCGGCAAGACGCCGCCACCGGGAAATTATTCTGACGAGAGAGGGCCTGGCGCATGAGACGAACGTGCATAACGCTGCTCGCAGGCCTGATGCTGGCAGCCGCCAGTACCGTGGTTCTTGCCGATCCATCCGGCAATCCGGCGCCGATTCCCTGGGCCAGCCTGACCCCGCCGCAGCAACAGATCCTGGCGCGACTGAAGGGAAAATGGGCCAGCCTGCCGCCGCAGCGCCAGTTGCGGCTGCAGCGCGGTGCGGATCGCTGGGCGCGGATGACGCCGCAACAGCGTGAGCGCGCACGCCTGCGCCTGCAACATTGGCGCCGTCTTTCCCCCGCGGAGCGTGCACAGATCCGCAGGCGTTTCGAGGCCTTCCGGAAACTGCCGCCGGCGGAGCAACAACGTATCCGCGAGGAGTTCCACAGGTTCCGCCAGTTGCCGCCGGACAGGCAGCGTGCGTTGCGAGAACGCTGGAGGCGCATGTCGCCGGAGCAGCGGGAGCAATTCCGCCAGCGGCTACGCATGCGGCTGCGGCATCCGCCGGGATAAGGCGTTACGATCGGAACACAAATCCCTTGCTTGGCAAGGGATTGTTCCTGACATGATTACAGCAACAGAACTTTATTCCAGCGATTTGATGCCCTGAATCAGGCGCGTCACCGCTTCCTGGCCGTCGCCGTAGAACATGCGGGTATTGTCCATATAAAAGAGCGCGTTCTCGATGCCGGAGAAGCCGCGACCCTGTCCGCGTTTGATGACGATGACATTTTTTGCCTTGTCGGCATTGAGGATCGGCATGCCGTAGATGGGGCTGTCCTTTTTGTTGCGCGCGTCGGGATTCACCACGTCGTTGGCGCCGATGATGAGTGTCACGTCGGCAGTGGGAAATTCAGGGTTGATCTCGTCCAGATCCGAGATGAGGTCATAGGGCACGCCGGCTTCCGCCAGCAAAACGTTCATGTGGCCCGGCATGCGGCCCGCCACCGGATGGATGGCGAATTTCACCGTGACACCGCGGTTTTGCAGGAGCTGCGTCAGTTCCCATACCTTGTGCTGCGCCTGGGCCACGGCCATGCCGTAGCCCGGCACGATGATGACCTTGTTGGCATAGGCCATCATCACGCCCGCATCCGCCGCCTCAATGGGCTTGAGGCTGCCGCTCACGTTCCCGTCCCCGCCGCTGGCGGTTTCGCCGAAGTTGCTGAACAGCACATTGGTGATGGAGCGGTTCATGGCCTTGGCCATCAACTGGGTGAGCAGCGTGCCGGCGGCGCCTACCACCATGCCGGCGATGATCATGGCGGCATTGCCCAGCACGAAGCCCTCGAAGGCCACGGCAAGACCGGTGCAGGCGTTATAGAGGGAAATCACCACCGGCATATCGGCACCGCCGATGGGCAGGGTGACCAGGATGCCGAACAAAAGCGCCAGGGCGAAGAACGGGATGACCACGTACATCGGTGCGGCACCCTGCAACACGATGATGCAGATGCCCAGTGCCAGGGTGATGCACAGTACCAGAGCGTTGACGATCTGCTGTCCGCGGTAGCGCAGGGATTTCTTGATAAGCCCTTGCAGCTTGGCGAAGGCGATGAGGCTGCCGCTGAAGGACACGGCGCCGATGATCGCGCCGATCACCGCGAGTATGACCGGCGCCATGCCGAAAGTCCGGCCGCGGATCAGTTCCTGGGCGGCGATGGCCGCCGCGGCGCCGCCGCCCATGCCGTTGTAGAGCGCCACCATCTGCGGCATGGCGGTCATGGGTACGCGTCGTCCGCTCCACCACGCCAGCACACCACCCACGAAGATGGCGACGAGGATGAGGATGTAATTGTGCATCCCCGGCCAGAGGAAGGTGATGAGGCCGGCGATCAGCATGCCGATGCCGGCCCAGACGATGCCGCCGCGCGCCCCTTTGGGTGAGCTCATGCGCTTCAGGCCGATGATGAATAACAATGCGGCGATGAAATACGCCGCCTGGATCAGGTCATCCATCACGGACAGTGATAGCAGCGTATTCATGCGCGCGCGCCTTTTTTCCTGTCCTGGCTCGACTTGAACATTTCCAGCATGCGCTCGGTGGAAACATAACCACCGACGACATTGCCCGTCGCCAGCAGCACACCGATGAAACCGATGATCTGCTCTGCCGGGTTGTCAGCATTACCCAGCGCCACCATGGCTCCCACCAGCACAATGCCATGCACGAAGTTGGAGCCGGACATGAGCGGCGTGTGCAGGATCACCGGCACGCGCGAGATCACCTCGTAGCCGGTGAAGGCGGCCAGCATGAATATATACAGGGCTATGAATCCGTTGATCATGGTCAGCACCTCTGACGTTGGTTCAATATTGACGACCGCATAACGGCGAGGAGTGAGGGGTTAGGAGTGAGGAGTCAGAATCATCGAGAGAACCTTGACATGGGAATCTTCCCAACCATACTTTGTACGCCTCACGCCTCACGCCTCACGCCTCACGCCTCACGCCTCACGCCTCACGCCTCACGCCTCACGCCTCACGCCTCACGCCTCACCTTCCACCAATTTCCGTGTCGGCTCATGTTTGATGACGCCGTCATGGGTGATTGCGCTCTTGGCATACACCTCGTCGTTCCAGTCAATGGCGAGCTGCCCGTCTTTCACCAGCGGGGTGAAAAAATTAAGCAGGTTGCGTGCGTACATGTCGCTGGCGTGCTCCGCCAGCATGCTCGGCAGATTCAGCGGACCCGAGATCAGCACATGGCCATGCGTCGCGTCCTCGCCGGGTCGGGTGAGCTCGCAATTACCGCCGGATTCCGCGGCCAGGTCCACGATCACGCTGCCGGCTTTCATGCTCTCCACCATGGCTTGCGTAATAATGCGCGGCGCGGCCCGGCCCGGTATCGCCGCGGTCGTGATGACCACATCCGCCTGTGACACGTGTTTGGCCAGCACCTCTTGTTGCTTTTGTTTTTCTTCCGCGGTGAGTTCGCGCGCGTAACCGCCGGCGCCCTCGGCGGATACTCCCGTATCCACGAATTTCGCGCCCAGGGATTCCACCTGTTCGCGCGCCGCGGCGCGCACGTCATAGCCTTCCACCATGGCGCCGAGCCGCCGCGCGGTGGCGATGGCCTGCAGTCCCGCCACGCCTGCGCCGATGACCAGTACCTTGGCGGGGCGGATGGTGCCGGCGGCGGTGGTGAGCATGGGGAAGAAGCGGCCTAATTTCTCCGCCGCGATGAGCGCGGTTTTGTAGCCTGCCGCCGCGGCCTGGGAGGACAGTGCGTCCATGGCCTGGGCGCGGGAGATACGCGGCACCAACTCCATGGCGAAACTGGTCACTTTCCGGTCGCGCAGGGCCTTGACCCCATCCACGTTGCGGTGCGTGCTCAGGAAGCACACCAGCACGGAACCAGCGCGCATGCGCGCGATGGTTGCCGGCAAGGGCGCTTGCACCTTGAATACGACATCCGCCTGGGCGGCACCCTCCGCGGCGCTGACGAAATGCGCATCCGCAAACAGGTGATCCGGAAAGCCGGCAGTGGTGCCGGCGCCGGTTTCGATGAGGAGTTCGGCGCCCAGGGTCTTGAGTTTGGCGGCAACGGGCGGCGAAAGGGCCACCCGGCGTTCGCCGGCGGCCTGTTCCCGGGGGACGAAGAGTTTGATGGCCATGTTGTTCTCGGTATGTGGCTTAACAGGATGCTGAAAAAGGGCTTTCCTGCCTTTCTTCAGCGTCGCGAATCCGGCACATGTCCGGATTCGCTCCCGATGAATCAGGCTCTGGTGAGCTTGATTCACGAGCGGGACCTCCCTGTCCCGCCTGCCAGGCTGCTTTTCCAGCAGCCTGGTCAGTCGCCGCGCGGCGTCCGGCGCGGTCCGGCGGAATTTCGTGACCGCAGGAAGTGTAAACGCCGACCCCGATTTTTGCCACCCGGGACGGAGTACGATATGCCATCGGAACGGGTTAGCGTTGCTTTTTAAGGTGATTTCTGCAATAACATGCGCCGCTTAGAGGCGATGTGGATACCTCCGTGTACGACCTCTCACAAGAAGTATTGCGCACCGATACAGCCGGCATGCCGATCGAGTGGATCGGTTACGAGGACGCCGTCAGGCTGTATTACCTCGAACAGGTGGCCTACGGCTGCGGCATCCTGTTGTATTGCCTGCACGGCGGTATTTCCGCCAGGACCGGGCGGCAGAGCGTGGTCGAGGTCAATTCCATCATCGCCACGTACGGCAACAATCATGCTCTGGCCAAGGCGCGCGAACATTACGTGCCGCCGCTCAACAATCACACCCTGTTCAAGCGCGACGCTCACCTGTGCATGTACTGTGGCAACCGCTTTTCAAGCAGCGAACTGTCGCGCGAGCATGTAACCCCGCTGAGCCGGGGCGGCACCGACAACTGGAATAACGTGGTGGCGGCCTGCAAACGTTGCAACAACCACAAGGCCGGACGCACGCCGGAGGAATCCGGCATGCAGCTTCTGGCGGTGCCTTTCACGCCCAATTACGCCGAGTACATCTTCCTCAAGGGCCGGCGTATCCTGGCCGACCAGATGGAATTCCTGCTGGCGCATTTCCCGCGCAGCAGCCCGCTGCACAAGCGCATCTCGCAGATGCTCGCCTGACACCAAGGCCCGTCTCGACCGCCGAGCCCCGCATGCGCGGGGTTTTGTTTTTACGCGGCATGTCTCTTAGAAGTAGTAGCGGAGTCCGAGGCGGAACTGGTTCTGCGGTATGAAGTAATGCGCCCAGTCGAGGGTAAATGCCCAATGCCTGGCCATATCGAGGACGATGCCGACATCGGCAAAGTTGGACGAGCCGCTGTTGCTTACCCGCTGGTGGCCCAACAAACCCTGGAACTCGAGCGCCGGCACCGGGGCTGTGCGCAATCCAAAGCTGAGTTGATAACCGTCGCCGGTACTGTCGGATGTGGTACTGAATGTAAACGGGTTGGAAATGGGGATGGGGCACAGCAGGCCCGGTGGACAATAATTGATCGTCTGGGTCGAAATCCTGGCATTGTGGTAGGCGTTGTGGGCGTAGTAGAGATTCGCGAGCAGGTCGGTGTGGTCCGCAAGGCCGGTATGCCAGCCGAAACCCAAGCGGTAATTGTGCCCGCTACTGGTGAGCGTGTCACAACCGGAAGCGTACGGCGATGAATAGCAGGATTGCAGGTTGTACTGCGTGGCGTAGTAATAGGCCGCATACAACTGCAGATGCGGAGTGATGGCAACGGAACCGTCAGCGAAGCCACCGGCCACCTTGGCACCGTGATCGGGGGTTATTCTGAGATAGCCGCCCTCCACCCAACTGTAATTCAGGCCCGACTGTAATTCAGGCCCGCGGTGGCAGCGGAAGACATTGCCCACAACACGCCCGCCAAGGCTACCCTCAGCATGGTTTTCCCCGCTGTTGTCACGTGCCACCTCCCTGGGCGGGATTTTATGCCGACAGATATAGTACGGTTGCCCGGGGCGGTCAAGCGGGATGTTGGGGATGAACGTGCGGCCGGAGATTTCGACGCGGCTTTGGCAAATGCTCGGCGTGGTCCCCGGCGGGGCTTTCCAATGCCGTGCGCTCGGCTGCGGCATCGGCGGCGCCACCTGGCGTGTGCAGACCGCCGCTGGGATCTGGTTCGTGAAGACGCAAGCCGATGCTCTGGGCATGTTTAACGCCGAAGCGGATGGCCTCAGGGCGTTGGCTGATTGCCATGCGGCGCGCGTACCGAAAGTGCTTGGAACAGGTGAGGAAGGCGGCGAAGCATTCCTGGTGATGGAATGGTTGTTGTTGGGCCGGAAAACACAACATGCCGCCGCCCGCATGGGGGAAGCACTCGCTCGGCAGCACCAAGGTGGCGGCGAACGCTTCGGCTGGCGGCGGCACAATTTAATCGGCGCCACACCACAGTTCAACACGCCTGCCGATGACTGGACGGGATTCTTCCGCGAATACCGGCTCGGATTCCAGTTGCGGCTCGCGGCGGAGAATGGCTACCGCGGTGCCTTGCAGGACCAGGGCACGGAACTCATGGAAAGGCTGCCGGCGTTTTTTGCCGGCTACACACCGCAACCCTCGCTGCTGCACGGCGATCTGTGGAGTGGCAACTGGGGTGTATTGGACACGGGCGAGCCCGTGATCTTCGACCCGGCGGTGTATTACGGTGACCGCGAGGCGGACCTGGCCATGACGGAATTGTTCGGCGGTTTTTCCCCGGAGTTCTATTCCGCCTACGATGCGCATTGGCCCCGCGATTCGGGGCACCGCACCCGCCGCGATCTCTACAACCTCTACCACGTGCTCAATCATCTGAATCTGTTCGGCACGGGCTATCTTGCCCAGGCGCAGCAACTCATGCAGCGGCTGCTGGCACAAGTCCGATAAGAAGAACCCGGCACCAACGGCACGTTGGGAATTGGCCTGTTTACGAGGCTCTGTCACTTGGAGAGCGTTTAACAGAATGAAACACAGGATGTCGGGTAGGGGGCCGCTTGTACAGGATTAGGAGCGGCTTCCAGCCGCGATCTCAAAACTGCAGTTTAGCGCCCGCCTGATCCGGTCAGGGGCGCGGCTTGTCGAGCACGGCGAGAATGCCGCTCAGGATCGCGCCGGGTGTGGGCGGACAACCCGGCACCGTCACATCCACGGGGATGACATCGGCCACGGCGCCGGCACTCGCGTAGCTGCAGCCGAAAAGACCGCCGTTGCAGCCGCAGTCGCCCAGGGCGATGACCCATTTCGGTTCCGGCGTGGCCTCGTAGGTGCGTCGCAGAGCGTCCTGCATGTGTCGCGACACCGGGCCGGTCACCAGCAGCAAATCGGCGTGACGCGGACTGGCCACGAATTTGATACCCAGGCCTTCGAGATTGTAGTAGGGATTGTTGAGGGCGTGGATTTCCAGTTCGCAGCCGTTGCAGGAACCGGCGTCCACGTGGCGGATGCACAAGGCGCGGCCGTAGATGCGGCGAATCTTTTGCTGCAGTGCATCCCGCTCGCCCCGTTCCGCGGCGGTCAATGGCACGGGCTCGGAGATGATGCCGATGCGGGTGATTTGCTTCAGGGTGCGCAGCATGGGTGTGTCCCCGTCACAGATCCTGTCCGCTGTAGGACAGGTTGAAAGATTTATTGATCAGCGGGAAATCCGCCACGATGTTTCCCATCACCGCGTGTTCTATCACCGGCCAGTTCTGCCAGGAGGGGTCGTGGGGATGGCAGCGGCGGATCAGCCCGTCTTCGCCGGGTTCCAGGGCAATCAGCACCGGGCCGCGCCAGCCTTCGATCCAGCCGATACCCAGCCGTTTCGCGGGCGGCGGCAGAGATAGTTGAAGCTCTCCGCCGGGCAGATTTTCGAGCAGCATCTGACACAAGCGCAGCGATTCCAAAGTTTCCTCAAACCGCACCGCCACCCGGGCGGCCACGTCGCCCTGGAGCCGGCCCTGCATGCGCACCGCGAGCTTGTCGTAAGGCGCGTAGGCGTGGTCGCAGCGTATATCCCAAGATTGGCCGCTCGCGCGTCCCGCGAGACCGATGAGCCCGAGTTTTCTGGCAAGCGCGGGCTCCACGCGACCAGTGCCGGTGAAACGGTCCTGGAGGCCGGCGTGATCGTCATAGATTTCATGCAGCGTGCTGATTTCCGCAACCAGGGGCGGCACGGTTGCGAGCAAGTCACGGCGGTTTGCTTCATCGAGATTGCAGCGGATTCCTCCGGGCGCAAGGGCATCCATCAGGTAACGCGTACCGAAGGCGCGCTGGTTGGCGCGCAGCAGATCTTCCTTGAGACGGGAGAATTGGGCGAGACCCACCGCGAAGCCTGCGTCGTTGCCGAGCGCCCCCAGGTCGCCCAGATGGTTGGCGATGCGCTCCCGTTCCAGGCACAAAGCCCGCAGCCACAGAGCGCGGGGCGGCGGCGTGATTCCGCAGAGTCCTTCGAGTGCCATGCAATAGGCCCAGGAGAAGGCCACGGCGGAGTCGCCCGAGACGCGCGCCGCGAGCCGCTGCCCCTGCATGAGCGGCTGGGTTTCAAAGCGCTTTTCGATGCCCTTGTGCGTATACCCCAGGCGCTCTTCCAGTCGCAACACCTTTTCACCGACGACGGAGAAACGGAAGTGGCCGGGTTCGATGGTGCCGGCATGCACCGGACCCACTGCGATTTCGTGTACCCCGTCTCCCGTAACTCGCACAAACCGGTAACTCTCGTTCTGCGCGGCCCGGATCCCACGATCGTCGTAATCTCGTCGCAGTGGAAAGCAGTCGGCAGGCCAGCTTGCATGCCGCAACCAGGGACGCGTATCACCCTCCTGCGCGCGCAGTCCGAGGAGGTCATAGACCGCGCGCTGCATGCGCTCCGCGGCCGGGAAGATATCCGCGAGAGTGGGAAAGCAGGGTTGCGCCGCGTTCATCGGGAGTTCCAGCAGGAGCAAACCCGCAGCGTCTTGCAGCGCGACGCGCAGCAGGTATCCGCCTTTCCGGTCGCGTTCATCGCACCCCCACAGGGCGTGCAGCAAGCCGCCGGACTCGTGTACCGCCGTACACACACTGCGCAGCTTATCGCTGCTCACCACCGCACGCCGCACGGGAACCGCACCCGGCAGGGTCTCGAGGTCCAGTGCGAATGGCATGCAGTCCATGGGCGACTATCCAATCAAACGCGCCGCCTCGCGGTACCAGTCCGCGAGGTGGGGTGGGATGTACAGGCCGAGCATCAGCACCAGGGCGAGTTGCGCGAACACCGGCACCAGGGCCGGCGGATGAGGCAGGCGCGGCAGACTGGTTTCACCGAAGACCATGGCCTGCACGCGCGAGAAGATTGCACCGAAGGCGACCCCGAGGCCGAGCAGCAGGATCGGGGTGGCCCAGGGATGCTCGCGCATGGCGGTGATGAGGATCAGGAACTCACTGGTGAACACGCCGAACGGCGGCATTCCCAGGATCGCGAGCGTACCGAGCATCAGCCCCCAGCCCACCGTCGGGTTGCTGGTGATGAGGCCGCGGATTTTGTCCATGACCTGGGTACCCGCCTTCTGGGTGGCGTGGCCTACCGTGAAGAACAGGGAGGATTTGGTGAGGGAGTGCACCGTCATGTGCAACAGGGCGGCGAAGTTCGCCACCGGCCCACCCATGCCGAAGGCGAAAGTGGCGAGGCCCATGTGTTCGATGGAGGAATAGGCAAACAGCCGTTTGATATCTTTCTGGCGCCACAGCAGGAACGCGGCCAGCAGCAGCGACAGCAGGCCGAAACCCATCATCAGGTTCCCGGCCAGATCCGAGCGCACCGAACCTTCCACCAGCACCTTGCAGCGTACCACCGCGTACAGGGCCACGTTGAGCAGCAGACCCGAGAGCACTGCGGATACCGGGGTCGGACCCTCGGCATGGGCGTCCGGCAGCCAGTTATGCAGCGGTGCGAGGCCCACCTTGGTGCCGTAACCCACCAGCATGAATACGAAGGCGAGTGACAGCACCGTCGGTTCCAGTTGGCCTTTGACCTCGTTCAGATGGGTCCACAGCAGCGCTGTGGAGCCCGCGTTGCCGAGCACCTTTTCCGCCGCGAAATATAAAAGTATCGTGCCGAATAATGCCTGGGCGAGACCGACACCGCAGAGGATGAAATACTTCCACGCCGCTTCGATGCTTGCCGGCGTGCGGTACAGCGACACCAGCAGTACGGTGGTGAGGGTGGCCGCTTCCATGGCCACCCACAGGATGCCCATGTTATTGGTGGTGAGCGCCAACAGCATGGTGAACATAAACAGCTGGAACATGCTGTGGTAGAGGCGCAGTTGGCGGCGGTTGAGTCGCCCGTGATGCTCCTCGGTGCGCAGGTAAGGGCGCGAAAACAGCGAGGTCGTGAGCCCGATAAAAGAGGTCAAGATCACCAGGAAGACGTTGAACGGATCAATGAAGAATTGTTCATGCCATACCAGCATCGGTCCGTGCGCGATTACGTGTGCGGTGAGCCATACACCGGCCGCGAAGGTGCCTGCGCTCATCAGCACGTTCGCCTCAGGCGCCCATTCGCGCCGGCCGATCAGTGCCAGCAGCAGGCTGCCGAGCAGCGGAAGACCGAGAAGCAGGAGAAGTTCCATGTCAGTCCTCTTTGAGCGATTCCATGTTGTGCAGATCGAGACTGTCGAACTGCTCGCGAATGTGGAAGAAAAAGATGCCGAGGATCACCATGCTCACGAGCACATCCAGGGCCACGCCGAGTTCCACCACCATGGGCATGCCGTAGGTGGCGCTGGTGGCCGCGAAGAACAGCCCGTTTTCCATGGCCAGGAAGCCGATGACCTGGGTCACCGCCTTGCGCCGCGTAATCATCATGAGGAAAGCCAGCATCACGACGGCGAGCGCGATGCCGAGGGTGCCGCGCGTGACGGTGTTGGCGAGCTGTGAGATCGGCTGCGCCAGCGTGAAGGCGAAGATCACCAGCAGCAGTCCCGCCAGCATGGTGATGGGTGTATTCAGCAGCGTTTCGCTCTCCCATTGAGCGCCCAGGCGGCGAATCAGGTGATGCAGGATCAGCGGCAGCAGGATCACCTTGAGGATCAGCGTCAGGGCCGCGGAATAGTAGAGATGCGGCTGGCCGGTGCTCCACGCCACCACGATGATGGAGACGAACAGCGTGCCCCCCTGCATGGCGAACAGATCCACGAGGGTTAGCACGCGCCGTTGTGCCAGCATGGCAAAGGACAGTAACAACAGCAGCGCGGCGCACAGATTGATCAGTTGCGAGGAAAACGCGAGGGTCGGCATAACTTCAGCTTCCCAGCAGCAGGTGCACCAGCAGTCCCAGCACTGCCAGTAGAAACGCGCTCGCCAAAAACTCGGGGGCGCGGAAAATGCGCATTTTCGCGTTCAGGCTTTCGATCAGGGCGAGGCCGAAGCCGGCGACCAGGAGTTTGAGGCCGGTAATCGGTATGGCCAGCAGCAAATCCCGGAGACTATGCGCGCCTGTCGCCAGCCCCCAGGGGAAGAACAGGGCCAGACCGATGCAGGTGTAGTTGAAGAGCTTGAGCGCTACGGACCATTCTATGAGTGCGAGATGCCGTGCCGAGTATTCCAGCACCGTGGCCTCGTGGATCATGGTGAGTTCCAGGTGGGTGGCGGGGTTATCCACCGGGATGCGGGCGTTTTCCGCCAGCAGCACCATCAGAAATGCGACACCGGCGAAGGCGAGACTCGGGTAAATCGCAAGACGGCCCTGCGCGAGTGTCTCGACGATGGTAGGCAGCGAGGTGCTGTGGGAGATCAGCGAGGCGGTGAAGAACACCATCAGCAGGGCCGGTTCAGCGAGAAACCCTACCAGCATTTCGCGGCGCGCCCCCATGGAACCGAAGGCCGTGCCGATGTCCATGGCCGCGAGCGCCAGAAACACCCGCGCCGTGGCGAACAGGCCCACGAGTGCGATGGTGTCGGCCGCGACCGCGAACGGCAGGCCGGTCCACAGGGAAGGGATGATGGCCGCGGCCAGGCACATGGAGGCGAACTGCACGTAAGGTACGAGCCGGAAAAGCGGCGAGGCCTGTGCGGCAATTACCGCGTCCTTGTGAAATAGCTTGCGTATCTGTCGGTAGGGTTGCAGCACACCCGGACCGCGCCGGTTCTGCAGCCAGGCCCGGCATTGATTGACCCAACCCATGAGTAACGGAGCCGCCACTACCGCGAGGATGACCTCGGTAAGCTGCGTAATGAGCGTCACGATGTTCACAGCGCGAAGGCCAACAAGGCGACGAGGGTGAGGAAGCTGTAGAGCAGGTACACGGAAATGCGGCCCTGCTGGACCGCGCCCGCCAGACTGGAAATGCGCCGTACCAGGCCGGCGATGGGCGCGTACAGCGCGTACCAGAAATGATCTTCCACCTGCACGCGGTAATGGGGAGAGGTATCGAATGGTGAAGGCAGTGCACGCTGCATGCGGAAGAACGGCTCGAAAATCTGGCGGATCGGCTGACCGAAACCCTCGGCCGTGTCCTGCATGCGCGGCGTCAGCAGCGGAAAACCGCATCCCCAGGGGGCCGCTTTGCGGACCCTGCCGTGGTAGAACCGGCGCACGCCGAGTACCACCGCGGCTACCAGCACCACGGTGCTCAACAGGAACACCGCCGGACTATATGCAGCCCGCTCGGGTGCGATGGGCGCGAGCAGCCACCAGTGCTGTAATTGAGTGCCGAGCGATGCCCCCAGCAGCCCTCGGCTGACGTTATTCAGCAGAGCCAGCAGCGGAACGGGGAAGATGCCGAGCAGCACACATCCCGCTGCCAGCCACAATAAACCAATCCGCTCCAGGCGCCCGCAGTCCTGTGCTTCGCGCAGGCTGCTCTCGCGCGGCTGACCCAGAAAAATCACACCGTAGAACTTGACCATCACGTAGGCGGCGAGAGCGGCCACCAGTGCCAGCGCCGCGGCTCCCATGGGCAGGAGCATGTTGACGTAGCTGTGCGGCAAATCCGGTGTGAAGAGGAAGGCCTGCAGCAGCAGCCACTCCGAAACGAAGCCGTTCAAGGGCGGCAGACCGGCGATGGCGAGTGTGCCCACCAGCGCCAGCCACGCCACCCACGGCATGCGGTGAATCAGGCCGCCCAACTTGCCAAGACTGCGTTCCCTGGTGGCATGCAGCACCGAGCCGGTACTGAGGAACAGCAGGCTTTTGGAGAACGCATGATTGAGGCAGTGATACAGCGTGGCTGCCAGGGCCAGCGCCGCGAGTAATGGCATGTGGAATGCGTGGAAAATGACGGTCAGGCCGACACCCAGGAAAATGATGCCGATGTTCTCGATGGAGGAATACGCCAGCAGACGCTTCATGTCGGTCTGCACGGCGGCGAACACCACACCGAATAATGCCGTGAACAGACCCAGCCCGAGCGTTACCAGACCCCACCACCACAGTTGCACGTGCAGCAAATCAAAGGTGACGCGCAGCACCCCGTAGATGGCGATTTCCAGCATCACACCGCTCATGAGCGCGGAAACCGGCGAGGGCGCGGCGGGATGGGCTTCGGGCAGCCATACGTGCAGGGGCACCAGCCCCGCCTTGGCACCGAACCCGAACAACGCCAGGAAGAATGCGGCGCTCGCCCAGACGGGAGTGAGCTGTGCCGCGCGCATGGCTTCGAAGGTGAATTGCCAGTTGCCGCCCTGCATCACACCAAAGCACAACAGAATGCCGATGGCGCCCAGGTGTGCGATCAGCAGGTAAATAAAGCCCGCACGGCGGATTTCCGGCAAGCGATGCTGTGTGGTGACCAGAAAGTAGGATGACAGCGCCATGGTTTCCCAGGCCACCAGGAACAGGTAGGCATCGTCGGCCATGACGACCACGGCCATACTGGCCAGGAAAACGTGGTATTGCAGGCACAGCAATCCCGGCGCGGTGCCTTCTCCGGCGCGGAAATAGCCGGCGGAAAAGACGCCGATACCTGCCGAGGTGAAGCCGATGAGCAGCAGGAAAAACCACGCCAGGGCGTCCAGGCGGATGTGGAAGGCGAACTGCGCCAGACCGAGAGGCAGCGTCAGGCTCTCCGTGGGCGCGCCGAGGCCGGCGAGCGCCGTGAAACCGAGCGTAAGACCGGCAAGCGTGCCCAGGGGGAACAGTATCCGCCCCACCCACAGAACGCTCCGTCCTCGCACCAGCCCCAGCAACCCGATTGCCAGCCACGCTACCGGCACCAGCAGGGTGGCATAGAGCAGGGAGGTGGAGTCCGCCATGGCGCCGAGTCACTCTGTAACGGATCAAGCCGGACTGGCGGAGCCGGTCCGCTGTGATGTCGCTTCGCGATGGGTTTCCCCATCCGTCCTGCGCAAGTGCATCCCGGTCTCACAGCTTGACATACGTGTGTTAGGTTATCATTCTAGGAACAGATAATGCAAATGGAGCACACATACCATGGCGATGGAAAACCGTACCGCCCGGTTGACGATTCTGGTGGATCCCGAGAAGAAAGCCGTCTTCGAACGGCTTTGCGCCGAAGAGGACGTTACCCCGTCGCAAATGCTGCGCAAGCTCATCCGCGAGTACATTGAACGCCGGCTGGGCCGGCCGTGGAAGCCGGGGGCATCCGGTGAGCGGCACAAATAGGATTCAGGCCCCGGCGCCGTGCACGTGCAAATGCGTGCGCATGGATTGAAAGCATCGGGAGGGGCGCCAGCCGCTTGCATGGGGCGGGTATAACGTTTGCTCAGCGCCCCTCGCCAAGCAGGCTGCCCAGTTGCTCGAACGGCACCGGCGGGCTGAACAGGTAGCCCTGTATTTCATCGCATTTGAGCAGGCGCAGCAGCTTCAGTTGCTCCTCGGAATCCACGCCTTCCGCCACCACCCGCATGTTGAGAGCATGCGCCAGGGTGATGATGGTGGAGACCACCGCCATGTCCTCGGCGCTGTTTGCCATGTTTACAATGAAGGAGCGGTCAATCTTGAGCGTGGTGATCGGCAGGCGTGACAGCAGGCTCAACGAAGAATAGCCGGTTCCGAAGTCGTCAATCGCGATATTGACCCCCATGGCGCGGATGGCGCGCAGCTTGGCGACGGCCTCGTCCGCCTTGTCCATGATCATGCTTTCGGTGATTTCCAGGTCGAGCAGTTCCTTCAGGTCAGCATGATGCGCCACCCGTTCACGCACCGTTTCGATGAAATCCGCCTGCCGCAATTGCAGGATCGAGACATTGACGGCGATGCGCAGGCTGCTGAAACCCTGCGACCGCAGGGTCGCCATGTCCCGCAGGGCTTGTTCCATCACCCATTTCCCCACATCAATGATGAGTCCGGTCTCTTCCAGCAGTGGGATGAATTCCCCCGGGCTGACGAGCTGACCGTCGGCAGTGCGCCAGCGGATCAGCCCCTCTGCACCGGTGACTTTGCCCGTATCCGCAGCCACCTTCGGCTGGTAATAGAGCAGGAATTGTTTTTCTCTGACGGCGTTGCGCAATCGGTTTTCCAGAGCGAGTTTGTGCGCCACGCTGGCGTTCATGGAGCGGTCGTAGAACAGATAGCGGCCGCCTTCCTCACCCGCCCGGCGCATCGCCGCGTCGGCGTTGACGAGCAGGGTATCGGCATCCCGTCCATCCGCCGGCGCCAGCGCGATACCCGCCCGGGCCGAGATATGCAATGTGGTGTCCTGCAGCGTCATCGGCTCGGAAAGGGCTGCGAGCACCTGGTTTTCCACCAGACGCGCCGCGAACTGCGGCTCATCAATGAGCGACGCCACAATGGCGAATTGATCGGCGCCGATGCGCGCGATGCCCAGAATATCCTCGACCTTGTCGCGCAGGCGCCGCGCCACTTCCTGCAGCACGGCGTCACCGGCGTGCCGGCCGAGCGACTCGTTGATCTGGCTGAAGCGTTCCAGGTTGATGGTCACGAGCGGCAGCAGGCGGCGTTCCTGGACGGCGATCCCCAGGTATTCGTGCAGGCGCTTGCAAAGAGCCGCGCGGTTGAGAAGCCCGGTGAGCGCATCATTGTTGGCCAGATACTCAAGCTGGATGGACTTCTCGATGTGCTCCAGCGCATAGCCGATATCGGCGGCAAGCTCGCGCAGCAGTTGCGCTTCTTCGTCGCTGAAGGAACCGCGTTCTCCGGCATATAACAGCAGCGCCGCCATGACATCGTCTTCGACCGTGATGGGGAGCACCGCGAAGGACAAAAAGCCGCGGCTCAGGGCCTCCTCCCTCATCGGCATCTGCCCGTCGCCCTGGATATCGTTGCAGAAGTAGGCCTTGTTTTTAAGCACCACGTCCCAGGCCGCCTGGTGCCGAGTACTGTGCCGGGGTGTGCCGAAACGCATGCGCAGGTAATCGTCCCCCGTTCCCGCCCAACTCACGGGCACAAACCGATTGTCCTCGATATTGAGGATGCCGATGCAGGCGAGACGGAAGCCGCCCGTTTCCGTGAGCACGCGGCAGCATTCTGTCAGCAGATTATTCCGGTCATGGGTACGCACGATGATAGCGTTGATACCGCTCAGCACCGCGTGGATGCGGCTGAGCCGCAGGATATGTTGTTCCTGCTGCTTGCGCGGGGTGATATCGCTGGTGATGCCGTCAATGCGGGTGATGTCGCCGTGCTCGGCGCGGTGGGCCCGTGCCCAGTCCCGCACCCAGACCACGGTACCGTCCGGGCGCAGGATGCGGTATTCCGAGTTGAATGTTCCTTGTGCGTACACCGTTTTCCAGGCCTCGGCCACCCGCTCCTGATCGTCCGGGTGAATCACTTCGCGCCACAGGTTGGGATTTTTTATGAACTCGGAGGCAGAGCGCCCGTAAATCTGTTCCATGGCCTGGTTCGCAAACAGAGAATGCTCGCCCGGTACCGCCACGGACCACACCGCATCGTGCAACGAGGTCAGGATGCTTTCCAGGCGTTCGCGGGTCTCATGCAATTCGCGTTCCGCCGCCCGCCGCGCATGCCGTTCCTGGGTTTCCTTGAGGGCTCGTTCTACCACCGCCGGCAAGCGTGCCAAGTGCTCCTTGAGCACGTAATCGGTGGCACCGTCCTTGATGGCGTCAATGGCGCGCTCCTCGCCGATGGTACCGGAAACGAAAATGAAGGGGATGTCCGGGCACTGTTCCCGCACGATGCGCAGCGCGTCCAATCCCGTCATCCCCGGCATGGAAAAATCTGAAAGGACCACGTGGGGTTTCAGATCGCGCAGTTGCCGGCGCAGATCCTCTGCGTTATCCACGCGTATGGAGCGCACGGCGGCGCCGGTGGTGGCGATGGCCCGTATCGCGAGCTCCGCGTCCGCCGGCAGATCCTCCACGATCAGGATCCTGAGGGGGTCGTTCTTCTGCCCAAGCATTGCCGAAACCATTCTCATCCCGGGGTCTTGTTGCTGATCATCCAGTAGAGGCCGATTTCCTCCACCATGTCAGCGAATTTGTCGAAGTCCATGGGCTTCACCACATAACTGTTTACCCCGAGCTGATAGCTGCGCACCAAGTCGTTTTCCTCGTGAGAGGATGTCATGATGACCACGGGAATGGTCTTCATGCGCTCGTCCGATTTGAGTGCCTTGAGCACGTCTATGCCGTCCATCCTGGGCATCTTCAGGTCCAGCAGGATCAGTTTCGGCATGCCGTTGGTGCGGCCGGCGTAGGCTTCGCGGCAGTGGAGGAAGTCCAGCGCCTCGGCACCATCCTTGACCCACACGATGTTGTTGGCGATGTGTTTCGCCTTGAGAGTGCGGAGAGTGAGTTCCGCATCTGCCGGATTATCTTCGGCATAGAGGATTTCGATATGCTGGTATTCGCTCATGTCGGCAGATCCTTGTTTGGCAGTGAAAAGAAAAAGGCAGCGCCTTCATTCGGTTTGCCTTCGGCCCACACGCGTCCGTCATGTTTAAG
>JAKAXB010000045.1 GCA_021816765.1 Natronospirales bacterium
CATGGCCTGTCTCCTCTTCGGTTTGCCAATGGTTCCCCCTTGGCAAGGTGGCTCGGCTCCCGCTCGGGTGCAACCCACGATTCGGGAGACGGGCCACTCTCTATCTCACGCGCGGCCATGATGTCTAGAATCAGGACACGTTATGACACGACTTGCGAATTCCATCGGCTATTTCAGGATGTGTTTTATGCAACGCAGGTGCGGAATTGTCCGGGCTTTGCTGCTGTGCGTAGTGTTTGGAATGACACTTTCACCCGTAGCCAGGGCAGGTTCGCCGGTGAGGCTGCTGCCGCTTTCGGCCATCAAGAGCGGACAGGTGCAGTACGCCTTGATCAGGGGGCAGCCCGTGCATGGGTATCTCAGCCAACCCGCCGATACCCGGGGAGCGCAGCCGGGCATCATTCTTATTCATATGTGGTGGGGACTGAACCAGCACATGCGCGACTTGGCCGTGCAGCTGGCGCGTCGGGGGTATGTGGTGCTGGCAGTGGATCTCTACAATGGCCATACCACCCGGGATCCGCAGATCGCCGCACGTCTCATGGATATCGCCAACCAGAATCCCGGTGCCTTGTTATCCAATCTCGAACAGGCAGTGGCCTACATGAATGTGACACAAAATGTCAAACGTCTCGGTGTTATCGGCTGGTCTGTCGGCGGCCAGTGGGCATTCAGAATCGCCAGCGACTTGCCGCAGGCTTTTGATGCCATGGCTGTATTTTATGCGGCACCCTATACGGAACCCTCGCAACTCGCGCCGCTGCGCATGCCCATATTGGCATTTTTTGGCGGACGTGATCCGTTTGTACCCCAGGCGGTGGTGGACAAGTTTCAATGGGCGGCGGGGCTCGCCAGCGCGCGCGTGGTGATCCATATTTATCCGCATGCAAAAGCGGCATTTGATGATCCCGACTCTACCGCCTACGATGCGCATGATGCGCAGGATGCCTGGCGGCAATTGGACGCCTTCCTGGCGCGTTATCTCAAGAATTGAGCGGAGTTTTCTGCTGAGGCCTGCACCAGCAAAGCCGGACAGGAATAGGAACGGTGGACGGGGGCGGGTGGGATTGGCGACCTAGATTTTTGGCACACTGCAGCACAGAGAGTCCAATCTTTCCAGATCAAGGATGCGCACATCGCGGCGCTCGACTTCAATGAGGCCATCCTCCTGAAATTTGGCGAATACACGACTCACGGTCTCGGTGGCGAGCCGCAGGTAATTGGCGATGTCGCGCCGCGTCATGGCCAGGATGAACTCCGCGGCGGAATAGCCGCGCAACTGCAGGCGGCGGGACAGGCTCATGAGGAAAGCGGCGAGGCGTTCCTCGGCGGTGAAGTCACCGGCCAGGGCATGGGAGCTGACGATGTCCTTGCTCATCAGCCGGAACATCTGTTTCTGCAGGCTCGGCACCTGCAGGGCGAGCGCGGCAATATCCGCATATTGCAAGACGCAGACCGTCACCGTATCCAGGGCCATCGCATTGCACTGGTGGCGGTTCGGATAGATGGCGTCGAGGCCGACCAGTTCCCCCGGCAGGTGGAAGCCGAGCACCTGTTCGCGGCCGGTCTCATCCACGATATAGGTCTTGAGATAGCCCGAACGGACCGCGTAAAGGGCATGGAACGGCGTATCCACCCGGTACAGGTGTGTACCCGCGTGCAGGGGGCCGGTGGGCTGGACGATGGAGTCAAGGCGCTGTAGGTCCTGGGGGCTCAAACCCATGGGCAGGCACAATTCCGCAAGAGAACAACTGCTGCAGACCTTGCGCAGGCGCTGCAAATCGAGACGGGCTTCTGCTGCCGACTGGGCCATGACGGCGCTTCCTGGGATGTCGGACACTACACTACCCTACGCTGTGATGCGATGACAATTGACCACCGCGGATAATGCCGGCCGCCGGTGTGGCGTGTATTTTGCCAGCCCTGAGTTATATGACCTTTGAAAACCGTGCCGGCTGGACCCGCGGTTTCCGCAGGTAGACATCAAAGACCATGGCTACGGCGCGCATCAGCAGGCGGCCCACGGGCGTCAGCTCGAAGCCTTCATATCCCATCCTCACCAAGCCATCGGCGGCGAGGGGGTCCAGTGCCCGCAGTTCGTCGGCGAAGTATTCCTGGAAATTGATGCTGAAATGCTTTTCATATAACGGGAAGGATACCCGCCCCTGGCAGGTGAGCTGCTGCAACAGGGCACGACGCAGACGGTCGTCCTCATTCATGACCAAGCCCCGGCGAATCGCCAATTGGCCGCTATCCAGCGCATCGGAGTATTCCTGCAGGCTTTTGGCATTCTGACTGTAGTTATCGCGTATAAAACCAATGGCGCTCATGCCCAGGCCCACCATGTCGCATTCCGCACCGGTGGAGTAACCCTGGAAATTACGTTGCAACGTGCCTCGGTGCAGGGCGTCCACCAGCGGGTCGGAGGGCAGGGCGAAGTGATCCATGCCGATATATTCATAGCCCGCAGCCGTCAGCTTTTCGATCGTGAGGCCAAGCAGGCGCAGCTTGGTATCGGCATCGGGCAAGGTGCTCTCGACAATCAGCCGCTGCGCCTTGAACAACTGCGGCATGTGCGCATAGTTGTAGATGGCGAGGCGATCGGGCCGGACCGCAATAACCGTGTCCAGAGTCTCGCTGAACGTTTCCAGTGTCTGGCAGGGTAGCCCATAGATGAGATCCACGTTGATGGATGTGAAACTGGCGCTGCGCGCCGCACTGATGAGGCTTAGCGTATGTTCCTGCGACTGGATGCGGTTGACGGCCTGCTGCACCTTCGGGTTGAAATCCTGAACACCCAGACTGATGCGGTTAAAACCGAGTTCCGCGAGCCCTTGTATGGTTTCCGGGGTCACCGTGCGCGGGTCCACCTCGACGCCGAATTCCCGTCGCGGGTTGCGTGACAGCGTGAAAAACCGGTCCAGTACGTCCATGAGTTCCTGCAGTTCAGTGAGCGTCAGGAAGGTCGGTGTGCCGCCTCCCAGATGTAACTGCCGCACAGTGCGGTCGCGGTCGAACAATGCCGCCTGCAGTTCGATCTCGCGGTACAGGCGGGACAGATAGGCTTGCGCCTTGGCGTGATTATGGGTGATGACGCGGGTGCAGGCGCAGTAATAACAGGGGCTCTGGCAGAAGGGGATATGCAGATACAGGGACAGCGGAGCGGGGATGGGATCATCATTGCTGTGGCGTGCCGCCTCCGCATACTCCATGGGATTGAAGCCATCAAGAAATTGCGCCGCCGTTGGGTAAGAAGTGTAGCGCGGCCCACGCAGGTCGTAGCGGCGGAGCAGCTCGGCATTGAAATGAACGGATGTATCCACGAGGGTTTGCCCAAGATTGTCTTCCGGCACGCTACACCGGAACGCTGCGGCGGGAACTGATCTGGGTCAAGGGTTACGCTCGGACGGCCCCGCCCCCCGTCAGACTTGCCTGCGAAGGGGCGGGTTCCGAGCCGGGCAGTTGATCTATATCATGGTGACCCGGCCGGGGTGGTTTATGCTTTCGCGCGTAAATTATGCGCGGACCGCGCCTGTGTCTGACGTCTGGATTTATGGGGAGGGTTGGGTATGTACTTCAAGCGTCTTGTCCGACTGGTTATCGTTCCCGTTGCCATTGCGACCGTGCCCCTGTGGTCCTCGCCGGCGCAGGCGGTGCCGAGCTTTGCCAGGCAGACGGGCATGTCCTGCGCCGCCTGCCATACGGTGCCACCGCAACTCACCGCCTTCGGCCGGTACTTCAAGCTGCACGGTTACGTGCTCGGACCGAACAAGCTGCATGGCGGCAGCGCTAAACTCAACATAGACAAGTTTCCGCCGTTGTCGGCCATGATGCTGCTGTCGGACACGGTCACCAGGTCAACCCAGCCGGGCTCGCAGAACAGCAGCGTGGCATTCCCGCAGCAATTGAGTTTTTTTTATGCGGGGGCCATCGCCGAGCACATGGGTGCCTTTGCGCAGATCACCTACACCTCGGATTCGGACCACTTCAGCATGGATAACACCGATATCCGGTATGCCCGCGATGCCAACTGGGGCGACAACAGTGTCGTCTGGGGGCTGACCGCCAACAACGACCCCAGCGTGCAGGACGTCTGGAACAGTACCCCGGACTGGGGCTTTCCCTTCCTGAGCTCCGCGTCCGCCAATACCCCCTTCGCCACACCCGTGCTCGTATCCGCCTTTAACCAGCAGGTGGCGGGGCTGGGCGCCTATGTGTGGATGAACAATTCGATGTACGGCGAGGTCAGTCTGTACCGTTCCAGCCAGGTGGGGGTCGCCCAGCCTTACACCAGCGCCTCTTCCAATGTCATCTCGGGTCTCGCTCCCTACTGGCGCCTGGCCTACGAACATGCCTGGGAAGGCGGCGGAAGCAGTCAGAACGACTGGGAGATCGGCGCCATCGGCA
>JAKAXB010000028.1 GCA_021816765.1 Natronospirales bacterium
GCCATGTGCACGCCCTTGATCTTGGGCACGTTGAGGGTACCTGCCGCGTCACCCACCAGCAGCGCACCGGGCATTTCCAGCTTCGGCAGGGATTGCAGGCCGCCCTCGATGAGCGCGCGGCTGCCGGCGGAGAGGGTTTCGCCGCCTTCCAGCAGCGGCTTGACGCTCGGGTGATGCTTGAACTGCTGGAAGGCCTCGAAGGGTTTGAACTCCGGGTCTTCGTAATCGAGTCCGGCTACGAAGCCCACGTACACCCGGTCCTGGTCCAGGTGATAGAGGAAACTGCCGCCGTAGGTCTTCGAGTCCAGCGGCCAGCCGATGCTGTGCTGGATGTATCCGGGCTTTGCCCGGCCTGCCGGCACCTGCCAGAGTTCCTTGAAACCGATGCCATAGGTTTGCGGCGAGCACTCCGCATCCAGCTTGAATTGCTTTATGAGTTGCTTGCTGACGCTGCCGCGGCAGCCTTCCGCCAGCACCGTGACGCCCGCGTGAATATCCGCGCCGGCGGCGAAATTGGATCCCGGCGTGCCGTCTTTGTTCAGGCCCATGTCGCCGCAGCGTACACCGGTCACTTTGCCATTTTCGATGAGCGGCGCGGCGGCAGGGAAGCCGGGGAATACCTCCACGCCCAGGGCTTCCGCCTGTTGCGCAAGCCAGGCGCACAGACTGCCCAGGGAGACGATGAAATTACCGTGGTTGTGCATCTGCGGCGGCGTGGGCAGGCGGATACGGCCGGTTTTGGTCAATAGCACGAACTCGTCTTTCGCCGCCGGCACGCAGATGCTGGGCGGCGTCTTGCGCCAGTCGGGCAGCAGCTCATCCAGGGGCGCCGGCTCCATGACGCAGCCGGAGAGAATGTGTGCGCCCACTGTGGAACCCTTTTCCAGCACGCACACGCGGGTATCGGGCTTGAGCTGCTTCAGGCGGATGGCAGCGGCAAGGCCGGCGGGGCCGGCGCCTACGATCACCGCGTCGTATTGCATTACATCCCGCTGGATTTCCACTGAAATCTTGCCCCTCATCCGGCCTCTCCCCCGATGGGGGTGAGGGGAGTTGGTTAACTGTTTCTTGGAATAGCCGGCCGCCGACAACGGGGGCTGCCGTGGGCTCGGCTTATTTTACCGCCTCACTCCTTACCCCTCACGCCTCACTTCCTATTTCGGTTGCATGCGGATGGCGCCGTCCAGGCGGATGGTGGTGCCATTGAGCATCACGCTCTCGCAGATCTGCTGCACCAGTTGCGCGTATTCCTCGGGTTTGCCGAGGCGCGAGGGGAAGGGCACCTGTGCGCCCAGGGATTTCTGCACTTCCTCCGACATGCCCGCCATCATGGGTGTCCAGAAAATGCCGGGCGCGATGGTCATGACGCGGATGCCGAAGCGCGCGAATTCCCGCGCGATGGGGAGCGTCATGCCCGCCACGCCACCCTTGGAGGCGGAGTAGGCCGCCTGGCCAATCTGGCCTTCGAAAGCGGCCACCGAGGCGGTATTGACGATCACGCCGCGCTCGCCTTCGGCGTTGGGCGCATTGTGCTGCATCACATTGGCCGCGGCCTTGATGAGATTAAAGCTGCCGATAAGATTCACCTGGATGACTTTGGCGAAGAAATCCGTGGCCATGGGGCCTTCCTTGCCGAGGGTGCGGCCCGCGCCCAGGATGCCGGCGCAGTTCACCGCCAGTTGCAGGTTGCCGAAGGCAGTCTTGGTCTTTTCCACAGCGGCATTTACGCTCTGTTCCGATGAAACGTCGGTTTTGATGAACAGTGCGTTGCTGCCAAGTTTCTTTACAACTTCCTGACCTTGCTGTTCATTGACATCCAGCATGGCGACTTTGCCGCCGACCTTCACGATCCGTTCGCAGGTGGCGAGTCCCAGGCCGGAAACCCCGCCGGAAACGATGGCGTTGATTTTTTCGAAGTTCATGTTGCGCTCATTCCTCTGTTTGAAGCCGGAGTATATCGCCTGTTCCATTCATGGGAGCGACGATGACCGCCAGGGATGGCGGAAATACAGATTTTGCAGGAGCAAAAATCTGCCTCGCCGCGATGGTTTTCACAGAATCGCGGTGGGGACCACCGCTCCCACCGGGAATGGCTTGAGAATCACACGCAGATTCTCCCACAAAATGAACTATTTCCGTTTGCCTTGATTGGCGACGGCACTGGCCGCCGCATTGGCTTTGGCCGCGTCGCTGAGATAATAGTGACGCAACGGCGTGAAATCTTCATCGAATTCGTACACCAGCGGAATGCCGGTGGGGATATTGAGCGCTACGATATCCGCATCGCTCACCTTGTCCAGATGTTTCACCAGTGCCCGCAGGGAATTGCCGTGGGCCACGATGATAATGCGCTTGCCGCGCTTCATGGCGGGCAGGATCTCCGATTCGTAGTAGGGCACGAAGCGCGCCACCGTATCCTTGAGACTCTCGGTGGCAGGCAGTTCCTTTGCTTTCAAACTGCTGTAGCGGGGATCGTGTTTGGGATGGCGCGCATCGTTTTCGGCAAGCGCCAGCGGTCGCACGTCGTAGCTGCGGCGCCAGATTTTCACCTGATCCTCGCCATACCGCTGCGCGGTGTCCAGTTTGTTGAGGCCTTGCAGCGCACCGTAGTGGCGCTCGTTGAGACGCCAATCCTTTTGCACGGGGATCCACATCAGGTCCAGTTCCTCCTGCACCAGCCACAGGGTGCGGATGGCGCGCTTCAGCACCGAGGTGAATGCGACGTCGAACGTGTAGCCCTCGTGTCTGAGCAACCGGGCGGCTTCACGGGCTTCCCCGATGCCTTCCGGCGCCAGGTCCACGTCGGTCCAGCCGGTGAAGCGGTTTTCCTTGTTCCACTGGCTCATACCGTGGCGGAGCAAAACAAGCTTTGTCATTCTGGTAACCACTAATCAACAGTTAGGTTAGTTTCCGTTATGTGCACTGAAGGGGTGTATTACTTCTAGTCAGCATCAACTGTGATCCAATTGACCGCCATGGTCGGGTGTTGGCGGAAATAGGCTAACAACTGATCCCGTTCTTGAAAGCAGTATTCGCACCATGATGCCCAGTATTCAAGGATGGTAAATCGCGCATCGCCTGGCTTGTAGGCCTGAGTGTCAGGCATTAATGCCAGCTTATTCATCCATTTACCAAGCGGCTTACTGTCTTTTATTGGAGTCCGTTCCGAAAATGTTTTATCAAGGGTTTTTTTGAGGTTGTCATGTGCGCCAGACTGCTCCAATATTTCATGACCCTTGTTGTCAAACACATATAACCGTGGCAAAGCGATGAAAATGCCGAATATTGATTTAGGTTTACCTTGGTAACGATATAAATGTACGAGTGACGGCAAATTCTTAAAACCGGCATTGAAATCGGGTGTAGCGGCATAGGTATTGAAGCTCAACAGCCCGATTAGTGCTACCAACCCCAGTAAAAGTAGGCTGGTTTCAGACAAAAAATCGCGGGAATCAGGAGTCATGTGATGTTCTCAGCTTTTGTTCATGCGCAAAGCGCTCGATGGCGAGCTGGATCAGCCGGTCAATGAGCTCCGTATAGGAGATGCCGGACAAAGCCCAGAGCCGAGGGTACATGCTGATTTTGGTGAAGCCGGGGATGGTATTGATTTCGTTCACCAGCAGCGTACCGTCGGTTTTCAGAAAGAAATCCACACGGCCCATGCCTTCACAGTTGAGCGCTTGGAAGGTGCGGATGGCGAGCTCCTGTACGCGCCTGACGGTATCCGCGTTCAGCTTCGCCGGTGCTTCGAGTCGTGCACCGTTTTCGTCCACGTATTTCGCGTCGTAATCGTAGAACTCGCGGGTGGGGATGATTTCACCCGGCACCGATGCCTGGGGGTCGTCGTTGCCCAATACCGCACACTCGATCTCGCGGCCCTGGACGGCTTCCTCCACCAGAATCTTGGTGTCGTAGCGGAAGGCATCGCCTACGGCTTTGCTGAAACCCGTCTCGTCTTTCGCCTTGCTGATGCCTACCGAGGAACCGAGATTGGCGGGCTTCACGAATAATGGTAATCCCAGTTCGCGACTCACGTCTTTGAACTTAGGCGGGCGATTGCTGGCGAAGCTGAGGAAACCCGGAATCGGAATCCCCGCGTCGCGCAGCAGGCGCTTCATCACATCCTTGTCCATGCCCACGGCCGAACCCAGCACGCCGGCGCCCACAAACGGCACGCCCGCGAGCTTGAGCAGGCCCTGGATGGTGCCGTCCTCGCCGAAAGGACCGTGCAGGATGGGGAACACCACATCCACGGTTTTATCCAGATAGCCGCTGTTGAGGCTCATGAGCCGGCCCTCGCTCTGGGGCGTAAGCGCCACGTTCTCGCTGTTGGTTTTGTTGAGAGCAATGAGTTTCGGGTTCGTGCTGTTGAGCAGGAATTCCGACGGCTTGTTCATGAGCCAGCGGCCGCTTTTGTCTATGCCGATCAGTACCGGTTCGTATTTGGTTTTGTCCAATGCATCAATGACGTTCTTTGCTGAGAGCAGCGAAATCTCGTGCTCCGCGGACTTGCCGCCGAACAGGATACCGACGTGGATTTTTTTATTCATTTACGGACGTTTTTCCTTTGCATCAGTGTTTGGCCGACATTCAATCCTTTAACCCGAGATGATTTTCCACTTCTTCCAAAGTGTAGGTCTTTTCTTTTCCCAAATGGATGCGGCGTATGCATCTCTCGGCAGCGTGACAATCTTCCAAGTCTTCGATGTATTCCAGGATCGCTTCGCACGCAATAGCGATCTTGGTGCGCCCTGCCTTTTTTGCGAGGGCGACAAGACGTTTTTCGACTCTTACGGGCAAACGGATTGTGATCAAGCAAGAACCCCGCGAAAACGCAGTATACCAAGCTAGTCTGGGCGCCTGATTAGGGATTCCGGCGGCTATCCACCGGGACGCGGCCCAATTTGCTTTCCGGGCGGCGAGCCAGCGCGTTGCTGATAAAGTTGCCGGCTTCCAGTAACTTGTCCATGTCCATGCCGGTTTCAATGTCCATGCCAGTGAGCATGAACAGCACATCTTCCGTGGCCACGTTGCCGGTAGCGCCCTTGGCGTAGGGACAGCCGCCCAGACCGGAGGTGGAGCTGTCCACCACGGCAACGCCCAGCTCCAGGCAGGCGTGGATATTGGCCAGCGCCTGGCCGTAGGTGTCGTGGAAATGTACCGCCAGTTTTTGCATCGGCACTTCCGCGGCAACGGCGGCCAGCATGCGCTGGGCTTTGACCGGCGTGCCCACACCAATGGTGTCGCCCAGGGAGATTTCGTAGCAGCCAAGATTCGCAAGTTCCTTCGCCACGCGCGCCACCGCTTCCGGCGCGATGGGGCCTTCATACGGGCAGCCAATGGCGGTGGAAATGTAACCGCGCACGCGGATATCGTGTTTTGTGGCCAGCGCCACCACCGGCTTGAAGCGTTCGATGGATCCGGCGATGGAGCAGTTGCTGTTCTTTTGATTGAAGGTTTCCGAGGCTGCCGTAAAGATCGAGACTTCCCTGGCTCCCGCATCCAGTGCCCGCTGCATGCCCTTCTCGTTGGGCACCAGCACCGGATAGGCGACGCGGGGTTTCTTTTCGATGCCCGTATATACTTCCTGGGCGTCCGCGAGCTGCGGAATCCATTTTGGGCTCACGAAACTGGTGGCCTCGATGGTCTTGAGTCCCGTCCGTGACAGGCGGTTGATAAATTCGATTTTCACCGTCGCAGGCACGATATTCTTTTCGTTCTGCAGGCCATCCCGCGGACCGACCTCAACGATTTTCACGAACTTGGGAAGTTTATCCATCAATCTTTATCCGGCTTGATGTCCACCAGCGGCGCTTCCGCTTCCACCATGTCGCTTTCGGCGCAGAAAAGTTCCTGGATGCTGCCTGCCACTGCCGCCTTGACGGTATATTCCATCTTCATGCCCTCCAGCACCAGCAGTGGCTGGCCGGGCTCCACTTTATCACCGGGCTTGACGTGCACTGCCACCACCCGTCCCGGCATGGGGCTGACGGGATGGGTGGCTTCGTCCGCCACGCGCCCGGCTCCGGGTGCGTAGGGACTGGTGAGACCGAAGTCATAGGTCTGCGTATCAAACGCAACCTGCATCTCAGCACCATGGTGTAAAACTTCCACCACATGGACTTTGCCTTCCAAGGCGACTGTCCATGCGGTGCCGCCGAGATGCTCGGCGCTCACTTCGTGGGCCATGCCGCCCAGAGTAAGAGTGAAGGCGCGGGTGTTGCCAGTGACATGCAGCACATGTTCGCTGCCATCATGTTCTCTGGCAAGGAAGCGCAGGCCATGTTGGCCGCTGAGATGCCAGCCGTCGGCAGTCCAGGGAGTGCCTGTGGTGGCGCGATCCAAAGCCGAGAGTTCATCCGCAACCGCCGCCGCGATGGCCGGTGCTGACAAACGCGGACGTGCCAGGAGATCCTTGAGCGCACGTTCGATGAAACCGGTGTCGAACCGGCCGGTGGCGAAATCAGAATGTTTTGCAATGCCGCGCAGCAACGGCAGATTGGTGGTGAGGCCGAACACCGCCGTCTCCGCCAGCGCCTGTTGCAAACGCTTCACGGCTTCGGCGCGGTCTTTACCGCTCACTGTGATTTTGGCGATCATGGGATCGTAGTGGATGCTGATCTCGTCGCCATCCCGCACGCCGGTATCCACACGCGTACCTTCGCCCTGCGGCAGATGGATCGTCTCGATGCGTCCGGTCACCGGCAGGAACCCTTTCTCCACGTTCTCCGCGTACAGGCGCACTTCGATGGCGTGGGCGTGCTGCCTGATTTGATTCTGGCTGAGCGGCAGCTTTCCGCCGGCGGCCACGCGCAACTGCCATTCCACCAGATCCAGTCCGGTAGTTTCCTCGGTGATGGGATGTTCCACCTGCAGTCGGGTATTCATTTCCATGAAATGAAAGGACTTGTCGGCCCCCACGATGAACTCGATGGTACCGGCGTTGACGTAGTTCACGGCTTTTGCCGCCGCCACCGCGGCGTCGCCCATGTTCTGGCGGGTGCGTTCGTCCAGGAACGGGGAAGGGGTTTCCTCGACGACTTTCTGGAAACGTCGCTGCAGTGAGCACTCGCGCTCGAACAGATGCACCACGTTGCCGTGACGGTCGCCGAACACCTGGAATTCGATATGCCGGGGCTGCGGGATATATTTTTCCAGCAGCACGCAGTCGTCGGCGAAAGCGTTCTTGGCCTCGCGCTTGGCGCCTGCCAGCGCATCCTGGAATTCCTGGGCCGCGCGCACCACGCGCATGCCCTTGCCGCCGCCGCCGGCCGTGGCCTTGATCATGAGTGGGAAACCGATTCGTTTGGCTTCGGCTTCAAGTGTTCTGAGACTCTGATCGTCGCTATGGTAGCCCGGCACCACCGGCACGCCGGACTTTTCCATCAATGCTTTGGCGGCACTCTTGGAAGCCATGGCATCCATGCTTTCTGGCGAAGGGCCGATGAAGACAACGCCGGCCCGTTTGCAGCGTCGGGCGAATTCGCTGTTCTCCGAGAGAAACCCGTAACCCGGGTGAACGGCGTCTGCGCCCGTCTGCTGCGCCGCCGCGAGAATACGCTCCATGTTGAGATAGGACTCGGCGGCTTTCGCCGGGCCGATATACACGGCTTCGTCCGCCGTCTGCACGTGCAGGGCGTGGCGGTCCGCGTCGGAATACACCGCCACAGTGGTGATGCCGAGGCGATTGCAGGTGCGCCTGATGCGGCAGGCGATTTCGCCGCGGTTGGCGATGAGGATTTTTTTGAACATATTTAAAACGACAATCAATAAGGAGTTCTGCGGGCTTCCGCACCCGCGCAACAGGTGACTTTTGTTTCGGCGAAAGTCACCAAAACCATTCCCCCGGAGAGCGGACCGTCGGAGACGACGCACATTCCTGCATCGCTTGTGGCCCGGGGCGTACTTCCTTGTACGCCCGCTCGAAACTTTGTTTCTCGCCCCTGGCCGGGCGTTCGCCGCAATGCGGCTCACCCTTGCTCAGTCCAGTGCTCGGCTCATACTAGGGGTATCTAAAGAACGTGTGCTTCACTCGAATCCTGGATTTTATCGGAGTTCGCTCCCGGCATTCCGACCGGTATCATTTGCTCCATTTTGGCGGACGCTTTTCCAGGAAAGCGCTGAGTCCTTCCTGTCCTTCCTCCGACACGCGCAACTGCGCGATGAGCTGCGCGGTCCTGAGTTTGAGCGAACGCTGTGCGCTCACGCCCGCAACTGCGTGGCCGGCGATGAGTTCCTTGCAGGCGGCGAGGGCCCTGGGACCGCCCTTCAGCAGCAGATCCACCTCATCCGCCACCGCTTCGTCCAGTTTCTCGTGGGGCACCACCGCATGCACCAGGCCGATATGTTTGGCTTCCAACGCGCCGATGGCGTCGGCCGTGAGGAAGTAGCGCCGCGCCCGGTGTGCGCCGATGGCGGCGATGACGTAGGGCGAGATGACGGCGGGAACAAGGCCGAGGCGCACCTCGGTGAGAGCGAAGCGGGCGTTCTCGGAGGCGATGGCGATGTCGCAGCAGGCCACCAGCCCCACGCCGCCGCCGAAGGCGGGACCGTTCACCCGCACAATGCTGGGCTTGCGCAGCGCGTTGAGCGTGTCCATGAGTTCGGCAAGCTTGAGGGCGTCTTCGATGTTCTCCGCCTCGCCGAACTTCGCCATGGTGCGCATCCAGTGGATATCCGCGCCGGCGGAGAAGGATTTGCCCGCGCCGGTGAGGATCACGATGCGCACGTTCTTGTCGTTGTTGAGCTGAATCAGCTTCTGCGTCAGCTCGGCAATGATGGCATCGTCGAAGGCGTTGTGCTTCTCGGAACGGTTGAGCGTGAGAGTGGCAACGCCGCGAGAATCTGTTTGCAAAAGCGCGCTGTCAGTCATTATTTATCTCTCGTATTGTGGAGCGGTGTCATACACCGCGACGGATTTCGGTCGCAGCGAATGTCGCCGCTCCAGCTTGGTTCACATCCTGAAGACGCCGAAGCGTCCACCCGTCTCCGGCGGTGCGTTTTCAGCGGTGGCAAGCGCCAGACCCAGCACGCGGCGCGTGTCCGCCGGATCAATGATGCCGTCGTCCCAGAGACGTGCCGTGGCGTAATAGGGATGGCCCTGTCTTTCGTACTGCTCGCGCAGCGGTGCCTTGAAGGCTTCTTCCTCATCTTTGCTCCATTTGCCGCCCTTGGCTTCGATGCCTTCGCGTTTTATGGTGGCGAGCACCGAGGCCGCCTGTTCGCCGCCCATGACCGAGATGCGCGCATTGGGCCACATCCACAGGAAGCGTGCGCCGTAGGCGCGACCGCACATGGCGTAATTGCCGGCGCCGAAACTGCCGCCGATGATGACGGTGAACTTGGGTACCGTGGCGCAGGCCACGGCGGTCACCATCTTGGCGCCGTCCTTGGCGATACCGCCGTGTTCGTATTTCTTACCCACCATGAAGCCGGTGATGTTCTGCAGGAACACCAGCGGGATGCGGCGCTGCTCGCAGAGTTCGATGAAATGCGCGCCCTTGAGCGCGGATTCCGAGAACAGGATGCCGTTGTTGGCGAGGATGCCCACCGGATATCCGTAAAGGTGCGCAAAACCGCACACCAGCGTTTTGCCGTAAAGCGTCTTGAATTCCTGAAATTCGGAACCGTCCACCAGGCGCGCGATGATTTCATGCACGTCGTAGGGATGACGCGTGTCCTGGGGGACGATGCCGTAGATTTCATCGGCCGCGTAGTGCGGCTCGACAGGCTCGCGTTTCGCCAGCCAGGCGGGGCGCCGGTAATTCAGATGCGCGACGATCTCGCGGGCGATGGTCAGCGCGTGGGCATCGTTGTCGGCCAGATGGTCGGTCACGCCGGAAACCTTGCTGTGTACTTCGCCGCCGCCGAGCGTTTCCGCATCCACCACTTCGCCGGTAGCGGCCCTCACCAGCGGTGGTCCGCCGAGAAAAATCGTGCCCTGGTTGCGCACGATGACGGCTTCGTCGCACATGGCCGGCACGTAGGCGCCGCCGGCGGTGCAGGAACCCATGACCACGGCGATTTGCGGGATGCGTTCGCGGGAGAGCCGCGCCTGGTTGTAGAAGATGCGGCCGAAGTGCTCCCGGTCGGGAAACACTTCATCCTGCAGCGGCAGGAAAGCGCCGCCGGAATCCACCAGATAAATGCAGGGCAGGCGGTTCTCCAGCGCGATTTCTTGCGCCCGCAGGTGTTTCTTGACGGTGACGGGATAATAGGTGCCGCCCTTCACCGTGGCGTCATTGGCCACTACCATCACTTCGCGGCCGTGCACGCGGCCGATGCCGGTGATGAGTCCGGCGGCCGGCGCGTCGCCGTCGTACAGGCCGAAGGCGGCCAGCGGCGAGAGTTCGAGAAAAGGCGAGCCGCGGTCCAGCAGCGCTTCGATGCGCTCACGCGGCAGCAGTTTGCCGCGGTCGGTATGTTTCTTGCGGGCTTTTTCGTCACCGCCGAGCGCGGCCCGTACCTGCTGCGCGCGCAGGTCCGCCACCAGCTTTTCCATGTGGGAGTGGTTGGCAGCGAACTCCCGGGTGGTTTTATCCAGCGTGGATTTCAGGGTCGGCATGAGCAAGCCTTGTTATTGGATGGCTTCAGGAAAATATGGGCCCGGGCATCGCCCGAGTGGCGTATTTTAGCCCTCCGGATGGCAATTGTATTGCCCGCGCCTTGCTGTATTGCCGTGCGGCCGTTTGGTTATGGTGCGCGCCGCGAACACCGGTATTGGGCCGCCGCGCCTAATCCTTTTCGCCGTCGAAGTTTTCCAGCGACTTGAGTTCCGTCTTCGACAGTTGGTTGAA
The DNA here is from genome assembly GCA_021816765.1 of Natronospirales bacterium. Taxonomy (GTDB): domain Bacteria; phylum Pseudomonadota; class Gammaproteobacteria; order Natronospirales; family REEB76; genus REEB76. Next base: position 10,797 of record JAKAXB010000028.1, read on the forward strand.
GAGAGCCTGCTTATCGATAAGCGCGTCGCTCAAGGTGTAGTTATGATCTGAATAATCGATTGCGAAAACGAAATAGCCGGCAACCACGATTTTATGAGGCGCAAGCGTGAAGAAGGGCTTGCCGCAATACACGAGCGGCGAGCTGTTTTCCGGGCGCAGGCTATTGAGACAATAGGTTCCCGCCGGGAGCTGGGCAACCGCATGGCTGGAATCCAAAGCCATGTTGTAAACCCGGCCGCTAGCCAGGTTCTTCACGGATACTGCGCTCACCACGTAACGCCTGTTGTAAACGTCTCCGACGGGGTTCATGGCGTTCAGTTGTGCCCCGATCACCAGCATGCTGTTGCCGGAATCGCCGTTGTCCATGGCGTTATCAGCAGTACAACCAAGCAACAGGGGCAAGAAGCAGCAGCAACTGATGAAAATCGGCTTAAAGGACATGCTCAAACCCTCCGCTGACATCAGCATCAAGGCGACAACCGCGGGCTGGCGTACCGCGGATGACTCCTGAATCACTTCAACTGGGAAACCCGATCCTGTTACAACCGGTTTTCCTACCCAAGGTAACCTCAGAATGAACTCATGGCATTTCCACCGCAATAGCCGTGGCTTCGCCGCCGCCGATGCAGAGCGACGCGATGCCGCGTTTGAGGTGGCGCGCCTTGAGGGCGTGTAACAGCGTGACGATGAGGCGCGCGCCGCTCGCCCCGATGGGGTGCCCCAGGGCGCAGGCGCCGCCGTTGACGTTCACCTTGGCGTGGGGCAGTTTGAGTTCGTGCATGGCGGCCATGGCCACCACGGCGAAGGCTTCGTTGATTTCGTAGAGGTCCACGTCTTTTTCGGACCAGCCGAGTTTCTTCTGCAGCTTGTCCATCGCACCCACCGGGGCGGTGGTGAACCAGGCGGGTTCCTGGGCGAAGCCGGCGTGGCCGATGATGCGGGCGAGGGGTTTCAAACCACGTTTTTTCGCTTCGCTTTCGCGCATCAGCAGCAATGCCGCGGCGCCGTCGGAGATGGAGGAGGAACTGGCCGCCGTCACCGTGCCGCCGTCTTTCTTGAAGGCGGGCTTCAGGCCCGGAATTTTGCTGATGTCGCAGCGGCCCGGTTCCTCGTCCGTATCCACCACGCGTTCGCCCTTGCGATCCCTCACCGTTACGGTTGCAATCTCCGCCTTGAAAATACCGTTCTTCACTGCATGTTGGGCGCGTTTCACCGATTCGATGGCAAAAGCATCCTGCTGCTCGCGGCTGAAATGGAATTTCTCCGCGCATAGCTCGCCGAACACGCCCATCATCTGGCCGTCGTAGGGGTTTTGCAGACCGTCGAAGAACATGTGATCGAGAATCTGCTGATGACCCATGCGCAGGCCGGCACGCGCGCCGGGGATGAGATAGGGTGCGTTGGTCATGGATTCCATACCGCCCGCGATAACAATGTCGGCGGAACCGGCGGCGATGAGATCGTGGGCCATCATCACCGCCTTCATGCCGGAGCCGCAGACTTTATTGATGGTGGTACAGCCCACAGACTTCGGAATACCGGCGGTGAGCGATGCCTGCCGCGCCGGCGCCTGACCGAGACCCGCCGGCAGCACGCAGCCCATGATGACTTCGCTGATCTCTTCCGGTTTCATGCCCGAATCGGAAATTGCGGCTTTCGCGGCGGCGGCACCCAGTTGCGGCGCACTCATGGGCGCGAACTGGCCCTGGAAGGAGCCGATGGCGGTGCGGCGGGCGGAAACAATGACGATGGGATCTTGCAGCATGAAACAACTCTCCGTATTAGAAGGTACTGTGTGCTGGGTGCTGCGTACCGCGTGAATATCGAGATATGACTTTTACCGCAGCACTCAGCACGCAGGACGCAGTACCAACTTATTGAGCGTTGAACAATTCCCGTCCGATCAGCATCCGCCGTATTTCGTTGGTGCCGGCGCCGATGTCGTAGAGTTTGGCATCGCGCAGCAGGCGGCCGGTGGGATACTCATTGATGTAGCCGTTGGCGCCGAGGCTCTGAATGGCTTCCAGCGCCACCCGTACCGCGTTCTCCGAGGCGAACAGCAGGCAGGCGGCCGCGTCCTCGCGCGGATCCTCGCCGCGGTCGAAGCGCTCGCAGGTGCGGTAGGTGAAGGCGCGTGAAGTCTGCAGCGCCACGAACATGTCCGCGAGCTTGGCCTGCATCATCTCGAATTCGCCGATGGGCTTGCCGAACTGCCGGCGTTCGCGCACGTAGGGCAGCACCACGTCCAGCGCCGCCTGCATGATGCCGATGGGGCCGGCGGACAGCACCAGGCGCTCGGAATCCAGGCCGCGCATCAATATATAAACGCCCTCATTCACCTGGCCGAGCACGTTCTCCTCAGGAATCCCGCAGTCCTCGAATACCAGCTCGCAGGTGTGGGAGCCGCGCATGCCGAGTTTGTCCAGCTTCTGCGCGGTGTGAAAACCCTTCATGCCATTCTCGACGATGAAGGCAGTGATGCACCTGGAATTGGCTTCCTTGCCGGCGGTGCGCAGGTACACCACCAGCACGTCGGCGTCCGGGCCGTTGGTGATCCACATCTTGCTGCCGTTGGCGATCCACTTGCCGCCTTTCTTCTCGGCGCGGCAGCTCATGGAGCCCACCACGTCGGAGCCGGCGCCCGGCTCGGACATGGCCAGCGCGCCCACCCACTCGCCGCCGCACAATTTCGGCACGTATTTTCTGCGCTGTGCTTCGTTGGCGTGGTAGAACAGGTTGTTGAGGCAGAGATTGGAGTGTGCCGCATAGGACAGGCCCACGGAGGCCGAGGCGCGGGAGATTTCCTCCATGGCCACCACGTGGGCGAGGTAGGAGAGGCCTGCGCCGCCGTATTCGGCCGGAATGGTGATGCCCAGCAGACCGAGCGCACCGAGTTTCTTCCACAGGTCGGCGGGGAATTCGGCCTGCTGGTCAATTTCCCGGGCGCGCGGCGCGATTTCCGCTTCGGCGAAACGCCGTACCGTATCGCGCAGCAGGTCCAGTTCCTCGTTGAGGTGTGTATTGATGTTGCTCAAGCAAGTTCCTCATTACTGTAGCAGCGGCCATCCCGGCCGCGATGTATTTGCCATCGCGGCGGATGCCGCCGTTCCCACAACCGGCTTTCAGCGGCCGGTTCGGCGAGCGGCGAAAAAACGGTCATAGGACTGGCGCACCGTGGGCAGCTTCACCTTGCCGATGGCAGCGATGCGCGCTTCCGCGAGGCGGTCGGCCGCCTGGTAGGTGGGTATCTTCTCGCGCTCGGCCAGGCGGAAGATGTTGCCCATGATGTCGTAAATGCCGGTGACCATGCGGTTGGCGCGTTCGCGGTCGTAGCCCTGCAGTTCGATGGATACGTTCATCAAGCCGCCGGCGTTGATGGCGTAATCCGGTGCGTACAGGATGCCTTTCCTGTGCAACTCGTCGCCACAGGCATCGGTGGCGAGCTGATTGTTGGCGGCGCCCGCCACGATCTCGAACTTGAATTGCGGAATGGTTTTTTCGTTCACGCTGGCGCCCAGCGCGCAGGGTACGTACACCCTGGCGTTTACCTCATATATGTCATCCATGCTCACGGCTTCGGCGCCGAGCACCGCGCACTGCGCAACGCGCTCTTTCTGCATGTCGGTGACAAACACCTTGGCGCCGGCATCGCGCAGATGCTTCACCACGTGGTAACCCACGTGGCCCAGGCCCTGCACCGCGTAGCTGGACTTGCCGAGATCGGTGTGTCCGTATTTCCTGTTGAGGCAGGCCTTGATGCCCTGGATCACGCCCATGGCGGTGAAGGGCGAGGGATCGTCGGAGCCGCCATGCACCGGATGCACGCCGGTCACATAGTCGGTTTCCTGGAATATGTAGTCCATATCCTGGACGTTGGTGTTCACGTCCTCGGCGGTGATGTAGCGGCCGCCCAGGGACTGGATGAAGCGGCCGAGGGAGCGGAACATTTCTTCGGATTTCTGGCTGGGATCGCCGATCAGCACCGCTTTACCGCCGCCGAGATTCAGGCCCGACACCGCCGCCTTGTAGGTCATGCCGCGCGACAGGCGCAACACATCGGTCAGAGCTTCCTGTTCATTCCGGTACGGCCACATGCGCAAGCCCCCCAGGGCGGGGCCGAGGGTAGTGTTGTGGATAGCCACAATGGCCTTGAGCCCCGAGTCTTTGTGATGAAAAAACACGACTTCTTCGTGTCCCATCACGTCGAGGGTGGCGAACAGGTCCATATATCCTCCTAAAATAGGGAATGACGAATGCGTGGCGAATCAGGCGGCTGAGGCTGAGATATTGCTGCCGGGTACCTGACCGCCGGGGTTTTTCGGGCCCCGCTGCAAGGGCCGGCGGCGCGTGGCCGGGGCCCGTTTGATTCGAGGCGATATTGTAATCATTGCGTCCTTGCAGCGCGCCATTATAGCGTGAAGCCCGCGTCCGAGGCAGTTTGCCGGTGGACTGGCCGCTATAATGACCCGACGGTTGAAATCTTCGAGGCATCCATGAGCACCGCCCCCAGGCCCCGCGAGGCCAAGCTGCTGCATCCGATGAAACTGCCGCTACGTTTCGTGACGGCGGCGAGTCTGTTCGACGGCCACGACGCGGCCATCAACATCATGCGCCGCATCATCCAGAGTCAGGGTGCGGAGGTGATCCACCTGGGCCATAACCGCGCGGTGGAGGACGTGGTGCGTGCGGCGCTGCAGGAGGATGCCGACGGCATCGCCATTAGCTCCTACCAGGGCGGCCACATGGAGTATTTCCGCTACATGGTGGACATGCTGCGCGCGCGCGGTGCCGCCCACATCCGCGTGTTCGGCGGCGGCGGCGGCACCATCACCCCGGAGGAAATCGCCGAACTCCAGCAATACGGCGTGGAGCGCATCTACCACCCCAACGACGGCATGCACATGGGCCTCGCCCACATGATCGAGGACGTGGTGGCGCGCACCGCCAGGCACCGCCTGGAACCACAGAAGCCCGCGAAGGTTTCGCCCGACGACGAGATCTCCGTGGGCCGCATGCTCACCGCCATTGAAGCGGGCGTGCTCAGCGATCCCGAACTCGCACGGTTGCGCAAGGAATGGGAACTGGCGGGCAAGAAAACCCCCGTGATCGGCGTCACCGGCACCGGCGGCGCCGGCAAGTCTTCGGTGGTGGATGAACTGCTACTGCGCTTCCTGCACAGCTTCCCGCAGATGCGCATCGCGGTGCTGGCGGTGGACCCCACGCGCCGGCGCACCGGCGGCGCGCTACTGGGCGACCGCATCCGCATGAACGCTCTGCGCAGCAAGCATGTGTTCATGCGCTCCATGGCCACGCGCCGCGCCCATGCGGCCACCAGCGGGATGCTGCACGACTGCATTGGCTTCCTGCGCGGTCAGGGCTACGATCTGATTCTCGTGGAGACCGCCGGTATCGGCCAGAGCGATTCCGAGATCGTGGATCTGGTGGATTTTTCCACTTACGTGATGACGCCGGAGTTCGGCGCACCGATCCAGCTCGAAAAAATTGACATGCTGGACTACGCGGAACTGGTGGTGCTCAACAAGTTCGACCGCCGCGGCGCCGACGATGCGTTGCGTGACGTGAAGAAGCAGTGGAAACGCAACCGCACCGCCTTCAAGCTGCCGGACGAACAGGTGCCGGTGCATCCCACCATCGCCAGCCAGTTCAACGACCCGGGCGTCACTTGGATGTTTGTGAACCTGTGCCGCCTGCTGCGGGAGAAGCTGCATCTTGAGGGGGTGGAGGCGGCTTCAGTCGCGATTGGCGAATTACCCCGCTGTGATTGGAAGCCCCGGATGGATATTTCCATCAAGGAGCCCCGCGCCACGGTGCTGATCCCCGGCGCGCGCGCGCGCTATCTCGCCGAGATCGCCGAACAAGGGCGCGGCATCAACAGCGACATCGAACAGCAGGCGGAGGCCGCGGGCCGTGCGCAGCATTACTACGCAGTACTGCGCGATCTTCAGGATCCACGCTTGCCAAAACCGCTGGCGCTTTATGAGTCTGACGATTTGCTGGTGTCCTCCGGCGTCTCACGCCTCACCCCTTCCTCTTCGGGGACGCCTCACGCCTCACCCCTCACCCCTCACTCTCTCCTGATACTCCGCCAGCGCTACCAGGACGCGGTCAAGTCGCTGTCCTCCGAAGCCCTGCACCTGCTGCGCGAATGGCCGGCGCGCCTCCAGGCCATCACCGACGAGCACTACACCTACGAAGTACGCGGCAAGGCGGTGACCGGTGACAATTACACCGAATCCCTGAGCCACCAGAAAATCCCCAAGATCGCGCCGCCCGCTTATAAAAGCTGGGGAGATCTGCTGCGCTTTTTCATGCGTGAGAACCTGCCGGGCGCCTATCCCTATACCGCCGGTGTGTATCCCTACCGCCGCACCGGCGAAGACCCCACACGCATGTTCGCCGGCGAGGGTACGCCGGAGCGCACCAACCACCGCTTCCATTACCTCTCCCACGGCCAGGATTCGGCGCGCCTTTCGACGGCTTTCGACTCGGTCACGCTCTACGGCGAAGACCCGGCCACGCGTCCGGACATCTACGGAAAGGTGGGCAACTCCGGCGTGTCCATCGCCACCCTGGACGACATGAAGAAGCTGTACTCGGGTTTCGACCTGTGCGATCCCAAGACCTCCGTGTCCATGACCATCAACGGCCCGGCGCCCATGATCCTTGCCATGTTCATGAACACCTCCGTGGACCAGCAGGTGGAAAAATACCTGCGCGCCGATGAGCGGCGCTGGAAGGCTGCGGAAAAGAAGATCGCGGACATCTATAAAGACCGTCCACGGCCGCAATATGCCGGCGCGCTGCCGGACGGCAACGACGGCCTGGGGCTCGGATTGCTGGGCGTCACCGGCGACGAGGTGGTGGAGCGCGACACCTACGAGAAGATCCGCGCCGAGACGCTCTCCGTGGTGCGCGGCACGGTGCAGGCGGATATTCTGAAAGAGGATCAGGCGCAGAACACCTGCATCTTCAGCACGGAATTCGCCCTGCGCATGATGGGCGACATCCAGCAGTATTTCGTGGAGCACAAGGTCCGCAATTTCTATTCGGTGTCCATCTCCGGTTATCACATCGCCGAGGCCGGTGCGAATCCCATCAGCCAGCTTGCCTTCACGCTCAGCAACGGTTTCACCATCGTCGAGTATTACCTGGCGCGCGGCATGAAGATTGACGACTTTGCGCCCAATCTTTCATTCTTTTTCAGCAACGGCATGGACCCGGAATACAGCGTCATCGGCCGGGTGGCGCGGCGTATCTGGGCGCGGGCCATGCACGAGCGCTACGGCGCTTCGCTTCGCAGCCAGATGCTCAAGTACCACATCCAGACTTCCGGGCGCTCGCTGCACGCCCAGGAAATCCAGTTCAACGACATCCGCACCACCTTGCAGGCGCTCTATGCGCTCTTCGACAACTGCAACTCGTTGCACACCAATGCCTATGACGAGGCCATCACCACGCCCACCGAGGAGAGCGTGCGCCGCGCCGTGGCCATCCAGCTCATCATCAACCGCGAGCTGGGGCTGAACTTCAACGAGAACCCCTGGCAGGGCAGCTTCATCGTCGAGCAATTGACGGACTTGGTAGAAGAAGCGGTGTACCGGGAATTCGAGGCGATTTCCGAGCGCGGCGGCGTGCTGGGCGCCATGGACACCATGTACCAGCGCAGCAAGATCCAGGAAGAGTCGCTGTATTACGAGCAGAAAAAGCACGACGGCTCACTGCCGCTGGTGGGCGTGAACACCTTCCTGCCGCGGGAACATGCCGGCGACATCGTCACCAAGATCGAGTTGATCCGCTCCACGGAGGACGAGAAGCGCCAGCAGATCGGGAACGTGGAGAATTATCGCGCCGCGCGCAATGCCCGCGGCCCGAAAAGCCTCAAGCACCTGCAGCAGACCGCCCGCGACCGCAAGAACATCTTCGCCGCGCTCATGGAGGCGGTGAAGTACAACTCCCTGGGGCAGATCTCCCACGCCCTATATGAGGTCGGTGGAGAGTACAGAAGGAACATGTGAGCCCCTTGTCGGGCTGCCGGGAGCGGTGTAGTCTTACCCTGTCTTACTTGAGGGAACGGACATGGAAACCACCCGGCTTACCAGCAAAGGCCAGCTTGTAATTCCCAAGACAATCCGGGACCGTCTGCGCGTGGCGGCAGGCACGGAATTCACCGTTACTGCCTCCGGTCAGCGGATCGTGCTCGAAGCGGTGCGCCGCAAAGGCCATCGGCTGAACGATTGGGCCGGCTTCAAGCATACCGTCAAAAAACTCAGCGATAAGGAAGCCTTTGCGCCGGTCGAATGGGATCGCAACACATGATTGCGTTCGATACCAGCCTGGTGGTGCGCATCGCCGTTGGCGATCACCCGAAGCAGAAAGCCGCGGCGCTCAAGCTGCTGGAAACCAACATCGTTCTGATCCCGAAAACCGTCATGCTGGAGACGGAATGGGTGCTGCGTTCCCGTTACGAACTTGCACCACAGGATATTCTCGCGTTTCTGACCTATCTGGCGGAGTCGGAAGGTGTGGTGCTGGAAGATGAAAGCAG
>JAKAXB010000008.1 GCA_021816765.1 Natronospirales bacterium
GGCGAACAGTATCGCCACCAGCAGGATTTTCATGCGCGCGGACAGGACCATGAGGTGCCCCCGGACCGGCCGGGAACACCCGACGGGCCGTATTTTCAAAGCGGCAGATTATATACGCTCAGGTACCATCGCGGCCTGTACACGCCGGATTCTTACCGGGTTTTCATCTATGCAGGGGCGCGACCAGACCGGTCTCGCGGAAGCGCCGGTAGTCGGACAGGATCAGCGCGTGGTCAAAGGTCAGCGGCGGCGGTGCCAGCGGATCGAATGTCCCGAGGTGCGCCGCATCGTCGCCGGCCCGGGGCTCGCCCCGCGCTTCGGCCACATACACTGCGCTCACGGTGTGACCGCGGGTATCGCGCTGCGGATCGGAATAACAGCCCAGCAGTGCCTTGAGGCAGATTGCAAGGCCGGTTTCTTCCCCGGCCTCCCGCACGGCGGCGTGTTCCAGCGTCTCGCCCAGATCCACGAAGCCGCCTGGCAGCGCCCAGCCGTGGGGTGGATTGCGTCGCTCGATGAGCACGATGGGCCGCCCCGGCCGATCGCTCAGCTCGATGATGATGTCCACGGCGATGAGGGGAGTAACGGGGCGCGGCATGCCGGTCACTTTCCCGCTGGCCGCGAACGCAGCGCGCGATTGGCTGCTTCCAGATCAAACCGCTCCGCGTCCCAGTCTTTGCCCAGCCAGCGGCGCAGCTCGCGATGCCGCGGATGGCGGGGATCGGCCAGTGCGTCCAGCAGTTCCTGATAACCCGGCGGACCGCCGCAATCCTCCGGGGGACAGGCGCGCGCGCCGTCGAAGCATAGCGGACGCAGCAACTCGGCGGCCAAGGTCTCGATTTTCTCCACCTGGATATCGTGTTCCCAGTTGTCGCCGAAGTCATAGCTGTACAAAAACCTCGCGCCTTTTGCCAGTTTGAGCGCTTGCAGCGTGACCTTGGTCTCATCAATCAATTCTTCCGGCGCATCCTCATGGAGTGGACCGTAGCGGCGTCCACCGATGAAAAATTCGTGCAGATGCGAATCGCTCCAGCCCATGGCGCCCTGGATGGCGTCGTGCAAGTCCGCCAGCGTGGCAGCGGAGCGTATGCGCAGACATCGCCAGATTGGCGGTTCGAGGTATTGCAATTGCACCCGGAGTTCCAGCACTGCGCGTAGCATGTCAGGCGGCCCAGTTCTCGATTTTCAATTTCGGAACCCGGCGGAATTCACGCTCGTTGTGGGTGACCAGCGTCAAACCCTCGGCCAAGGCATGCGCTGCAATCCATAGATCATTGGCGCCAAACGGCGTGCCCTTGCGCTCCAGCGCGGCCCGCAGCTCGCCATAACGGCGCGCCGCCTCCGCCGGCAGAGGCTTGACCCCGGCAACGCTGATCAATGCCGCGAGATTCTTCCAGGCGACTTGCGGATAGCTGCTTTTAGCCGCTCCGGTGCAAAGCTCGCCGAAAACAATAACCGACAGCGCGGCCTCACCCGGCTTGAGCGCGTCGAAACGCGCAAGCACTGTCGGCGCGCGCCGTGCCACCGCATAAATGCAGATGTCCGTATCCAGCAAATATCGGCAGGCAACCACTAGAACGGCTCCACCTCATCCGGCGGCGGATCATCCAGGTCACTGCCGAAATCCCCGGGCAGCGGTGGTATCGTGCTCAGCAACTCGCTTAACCGCGGCAGCTTTTCCCGCAGCACCACTTCCTCGCCGCGCCGGAAGATCTCCACCTCCTTGGCGCGGAAGCGGAACTCCTTGGGCAGCCGCACGGCCTGGCTGTTGCCGGATTTGAAGATGCGCGCGGTGCTCATGATCTGACTTCCAATGTATATACGTGAAGTATATACACGATACAATGCCTGTCAATGCCGCTGATGACGCGGGCGGAGACTTCACCTGTCCGCGCGAATGTCCCAATATCCACCCGATACTGGAACAGCGATGTTGGTTTCGCAAACGGCCTTCACCGGCCCAGGTAACGTTCAAGATTGCGCTGACTGAGGATGCCTTTTTCGCGCGCCTTGCGCTGCCAGTATCCCTGCAAGGTTTTGAGTTCGCCCTTGAGCCTTGCGGCACGCGCGGCGCGCAGTGCGTCCTGGATCACCGCGCTCAGGGTCTTGCCCTCGGCTTCGGCCTGCTGCTCCGCTTCGCGGGCAAGATCGGGCGGCAGAGAGATGGTTTTCTTCAAGGCACCGGCCATAACCACCTCATTCGGTATGAAATGCTATGAATGACGATTATCCTCTACTTAACAGAGAGCACATCAAGGATTTAGCCTGTATAAAGACAGACCGATTCTGCTCATTGGTGGCTTCTAATTGCTGTTATTCCCTTTCTTGCAAACATTCAGCAGTACGCCGGGCGCTGGTGGCCAAGATCCGCTATAGAAATAGCGGAAATCGCTAAAGTGGCGCTGACGGAAAGTATCTTTATATTCACATCGTCCATAGATATAGATAGCATGCGTGGGAGGATTGACACTAATCCCTGTGATTTCAGCAGGGGTCAATGCACGACCATATTTCCAAGTACGCGGAATTTCCGCTCCCGCGCCTACAGAGAATTCAATATCAGGTTGGAGAGAGGGTATGACCAGCAGCCTATCTTCATCAGTTACGGGAATAAGGGCTATTTCAATATGACTGACTACATTGTATGCAGGAGTCTGTCCGCTATTCCTCATCATCAAGTGGGTTAAGGGGAAACCCGCGAAGGCCGCCATAGGTGGAATGACCGTAGTCCCATCAAAAATGCCAACACTGACTGGCAATAAATAAGCCCGCAATTGAGCGCGAGTAGTGATGTATTGCTGTCGACTAATCCAAGCCAATCCAGCAGTAATGAACATAAGCAACACTGTGGCCAGCGCGGTAATACCTGCGCCGTTTTCATTGGCAAATCCACCAATACAAGACAGAACAACGCCGCCATTAGACGAAGCGGGAACGAGGACAGCGGTCGCTTGATTGTTTTTGTATTGGGGAGCTGGATATTGTCCTTGATTATTTATGCAATATCTAAAATTTGTAGATGACTGCAAGACCCCGACAATTCCAAGTAGAAGAATTAATGCTATCAATGCATGTGGCCAGTATTTCCTTATCATTAGCATCCCCTTATAGTGATCCTAAATATGTCCGCGTTCTCCCGGTTGTTGTATCGGAACTGGAACCCCGCGACGTAGAGCGGCAAATATTTCCTACTGACTTTGCCGCTTGTCAGTCACCAAAAAGTTTACTTTGTGAGATACAGACTCTCTCCATTTCTTGGGATTCAAACTAGCCCATCAAATCGCTTCTGTCCAGTAGGGGCTAATCGCCCTATGAATTATATACGTCGCCGCCACGACGATCTCAATGTTTGTTTCATCGGGTTACGCTGCACTAACCAGACCTACGGGATTGCCGTTCAACGGCGACGGGTGCGTTTTGACTTCTCGACTGCCGGTAGCAACGTGGTGTATTTCTGGTAGAGATCGAACAGGAAGGCGACGCGCTCGGCGTCGGAATTGAAACTTTTCTTGCCGTAGGCCGCATCCACCGCACGATCCAGCGCCGTATGCGCTTCGCGCAGCGCGGGTGGCATGGACACGGGATCGTAGAGATCGGCCAGCGAGGCATTCGGAAACTGCTGGCGCGCATCCAGCACGCCTTGTGCGGCTTTTTCCACCGCCGCTTTCTGTTTATCACCCACATCCTGCGGCCAGGGAAAATTATTGTAGACGATCTGATTGGAATAGCGATAGCGACTTTCCAAACGTCCAGCAACATATCGGACCCAGGCCATGTGCATGGCGGAAGACAGGACACCAAAGTGAAAATTGCTAGCGTCAGGAATCAACTGTAATAAGTCGCTGCAAATGACGATAGAAGGTATGAATCCAACAGGTATATATACGCGGCGTTCACCACTCACTTTCGGAATAACTAGATAGCCTTCCTTCGGCATATTTTCAACATGAAAACGTGTCGGTCGTTCGGCAATCTTGCGCGTGGGTGCACTTTTACTCGCAAGACGGAATTTACGCACCGCTTCCACGCGCTCCATAACCAAAGGCATGTCCCGCAATATCTGGGGTGGACAATCACCCAGCCACAGCACCCAACGATGGTAGTCATAGAGGAACTCGTCTGCTCCCAGCCACTGGCGGAAATAAGGCCCTGCTTTCGGTTCACGCTTCACGAACTCTGTTTTTTCTTCATCGGTGAACAAGTAATGGCCGCCATCAATGGGCTTATTGCCGATACCCATTTCCGGCACCTGACACATGGGCAAGTCACGGCGGCCGATAAGCACATCCGCAGCATCCACCAGATACGGATTGATGTTGACCGCGCTGGTTTCGTGCGGATGACCTTTGATATCGGGATAATCAAAAAGAACTTTAGATGATGCATCAAACAACGCGAAGCCGATGATGACGCAATGCACCGCCGCCATGCCGCGGGCTTCGTTGCTCCACTGAAAGGTGCGGTGGGCAAAATGGATTTTCACGCCCCGCCCCAGCAACCAGCCCCACAACACCGCCACTTGTTCGCCCTGGGTGATGGAATTGGTGGACACGAAGGCGATTTTCACACGGTCTTTTTGCGCGACCGCACCGCTCAGGCCGGAAAGCAAGTCCTCGGTCCGGTTGTCGCCCTTCAAATACTGAACTGCTTTCACGTACCAAGCGGTCACGTAATCCAGTAAACCGTAAGAGGGAATATCACCGCAAACGCTTTCCATGTCGGCACGCTGGTCGTCAGCCATGTATTTGGCGCCCACAAACGGTGGATTGCCAAGGATATAGTCCACCCGCTCGGCTGGAATCACTTCGTTCCAGTCAATCCGCAATGCGTTAGCACAGCGGATAGTGGCAGCATGAGTTAAAGGCAGGCGGCGGTAATAAAAACCGAATTCCTCCGACACCCGCATGTTCATCTGGTGATCCATGAGCCACAGGGCCACCTGGGCGATCTGCGCCGGGAATTCCTCGATCTCGATGCCGTAGAACTGGTCCACGTTGACGTTGATGAGCTGAAATACATCAATATGTAATTGCCCGGTCTCGCGCTCCATAGCAAGCGCGGCGCGCAGGATATCCAGCTCCAACAGGCGCAACTCCCGGTAGGCGATCACCAGGAAGTTTCCGCAGCCGCAGGCGGGGTCGAGAAACCTTAATGCCGCCAGTTTCTTGTGGAACTCGAATAAGCGATTGCGGTTGTTACGGGCTTTCTCGAATTCCGCCCGCAACTCGTCCAGAAACAGGGATTTCACCACCTTGAGGATGTTTTTCTCGCTGGTGTAGTGGGCACCGAGATTGCGCCGCGCCTTGTCATCCATGACGCTCTGGAACAGCGCGCCGAAGATGGCCGGGCTGATGCGGCCCCAGTCCAGTACGCACGCATCCAGCAATGCCGTACGCATGCCGGAGGTGAAGGCCGCCACATTCAGCCGTTCCTCGAACAGCCTGCCGTTCACATACGGGAAGGCTGCGAAACGTTCGTCCAGATTCTTCTGGCGTTTGTTCTCCGGCGTATTCAGCACCTGGAACAGCAGTTCGAGCTGCGAGCCGAAATCACTGCCATCCTCGCGGGTGCAGGTCTCGATCCACTCGCGGAACATGCCCTTCTGGTCGAAGATGGTGGTGTCTTCCGCGAACAGGCAGAACAACAGCCGCACCAGCATTACTTCCAGCTCATGACCGGCATAGCCGCCGGCTTTGAGCTGGTCGTGGAGCCGGCCCATTTTCTCCGCGGCCTTGATGTTGACCGGATCCTGCTCCTGGATGCGCTGAGTGGTGTAACCGGAGATGAAACCGAACAGGCCGATTTTCTTGTGCAGGTCCTGGAGCGGGAATTCGCTTTTGGTGTCCGCTTCCAGGTCGTAAAGGCGGATGCGCGCGAAATCCGAAACAATCACATAGCGCGGCAGGTCGCGCTCTTGCAGACCGGGGAAATAATCGAGTGCCTGCTGGTAGGCGGTATCCAGGTCCTTGCCCGCAGATTTGTGTTCCGCGATGAGCGTGCCTTTCCAGAAAAGATCAATGAATCCGGCATGACCGCCCTTGCCGCCCTTCGCGGACAAATCGCCGGTTTCCAGGCGCTGGCGCAGGTGTTTTACCGGCTCTTCAAAGGACGCCACCCGCCGCCGGCTGATGCCGAAGACGTTGAAGAATTCGTTCCAGAAAGTCTGGGCTTCCGCCTTCTCGCGCCGTTCGCTTTCCCACTCACGGGCGAAGCGCAGCGCGCGGTCACGGATTTCGTTGGGCGAGAGCGGTTGGGATTGGACCATGAACCCGCGGTTCCTTGTTTTGGAGACTATGTCATGCCACCGAAGACAACTGTTTTCCGCTGGTGCTGCAATGCTGCGGCTCTTCAGTCAGGCGGCCGCGCGGCCAGCTTGCGGAAGACCGGGCTGATGCGTTCATCCCCGGCCACGCGTTGCCAGAATTCAGCCGCGAGCGCCGCGGCTTCCGGCCATACCTCCAAAACCTGCGCACGCGGGCGCACGCGGGCGGTGGGTACGTCCGGCACGATACCATTTTGAGGCGCGAACGCCATGGGCAGCATGTCGTAGGCCGGAGCCAGTTCCAACCGGGGTTCACGACGCAGGCCATCCGAAAAAAAGGCGAGATTGCCGAAATGCCGGTCGCTGTTGCCGATGAGTTCGCCGAAGGCTTCCAGTAAAAGGATACGGCGCGCATCCTCCGCCGTCAGCAAGCCATCCCGTGCCAGACGACCGGCCAGTGCCGGCCAGTTGTCACGTTGACCATACAGGCTGTCATCCAGCGGGCCGGCGGTGAACACACTGCGCCGTCCGCGCGCCTCCACACGGTCGAAACGTTCCACCTCCAGAAACCGCTGAGTACCGACATCCACGATGCGCGAGACAACGGCGGGAATGCCGTGCACCTGCAATACCTCAAGGGCCAGCGATTCACACGCCAGCAGGTCGCGCCAGCGCTGATCGGTGGGATTGTCGTCGCCGAGGGTGAATTTCACGATGACGTGGCGGACACCGGTCCAGGCGGTGAACTTGGCCTGTTCGCCGCCGGCGGAAGAACCGGCCGCACCCGCGGCGGCGGCGCGCGCCAGACGCGGATAGTCTTCGCGAGCCACCGGCGCGCGCGCTTGCGCCGAGAAACGGTCCAGGGATTCTTCGCCGATAATCAAATCGCCCGCGCAATCCTCGCCGCGCCGCGCCACGGCCATGAGACGGTGATCGTCATTCCAGTCCTGCAAACGGCGCGGCACGCCAAGCTCAGCATGGATATCCGCAAAGCGCCGGCCGAGATAGCCCTGGGGCGCCATGTCTGCAACCACCGGCGGCAGCCCTTCGAATACATCGCCTGTGCTTTGCGCCTGCTCCAGCCAGTGCCAGCCGCCGCCTGCCAGAAGGTGCAGGCTGGCGACACGTTCAACCAGCCCCGCCTGGTTTACCCGATACACCGGCAACTGTGACGGTATGCCCGGTATTCGGCGATAGACTCCATAGCGCGCGCCGCGCCGTCGGCCGATGCGTACCACCTCCCCTTTCAGCCCCTTGACCAGTCGCGAAAGGGTGGGCCGGCTGGTATCCAGGGTCCGCAACAACTCGCCTGCCGGCATGACGCCCCGGCGGGCAAGTAAAGTCATTATGTCCAGCGATTCAGCCATGCTGAAACAATACATGAAACAATAATGTTTATATAACTTATTGTATTATATAAGTAAATTTATATTTTACGAGGTCAATATGAAACATTTTTCCCTGGCTGGCTCCCGGGCAGCCGGGTGCTCACAGGCCCTGCTTGAAGCGATGGATGAGCCGGCGGGATTTCTTGTCGGGGCGTTTGGCGGGCGCGGGACTCGCCAGGGCCGCGAGCTTGCGCAGCTCCGCATGCCGCGCCCGGGTCTCCTGGCTGGCCACGGTTTCCTCATAAAGCTGTTGCGCGGCGCCGGCGGCGCCGCGTTTTGCAGACAGCCCACGCACCACGATCTGGTAACGCTCGGCATCGCGGGTGATTTCCAGCCGGTCGCCGATGCGTACCTCGTGGGCGGGCTTCACACGCGCGCCATTCACATGCACCTTGCCGCCCGCGACGGCGGCGGCCGCCAGCGTACGCGTCTTGAAAAATCGCGCGGCCCACAGCCATTTGTCCAGCCGCACGCGTGCCGTCTGCTCCATAAGGACGTCCTTCGAATGTCCGCTGCATTATCGCCGTTGCCGCAGCCGGGTGGGCGCCCGCCAAAACTGTCACTGGTATAATCTGCCGCCTTTTCCCCGCCCCCGGAGCCCGCGTGACCCAGGCCTTTCTCGAACACCTCAAAAAACAGATTGCCGGTCTGCACGAACAGGGCCTGTACAAGGCCGAACGGGTTATCGCCACGCCCCAGCAGGCGGCGATCCGCATTACCGGCGGAGAGGAAGTCATCAATTTTTGCGCCAACAACTACCTGGGCCTCGCCAACCATCCGGCGCTGGTAAGAGCAGCGCAGGAAGCGCTGCCGAAATACGGTTTCGGCCTGTCTTCGGTGCGCTTCATCTGCGGCACCCAGACGGTACACAAGGAACTGGAAGCACGTCTTTCCCAGTTTCTCGGTACCGACGACACCATTTTGTATTCTTCCTGCTTCGACGCCAACGGCGGTCTGTTCGAGACGCTGCTGGACGAGCAGGACGCGGTCATCAGCGACACCCTCAATCACGCCTCCATCATTGACGGCGTGCGCCTGTGCAAAGCCAGGCGCCTGCGCTACAACAACAACGACATGGCGGATCTCGAAGCCCGGCTCAAGGAGGCCGCCGGTTGCCGCTTCAAACTCATCGCCACCGATGGAGTGTTCTCCATGGACGGCATCATCGCCAACCTCAAGGGCATCTGCGACCTGGCTGACAAATATGATGCACTGGTGATGGTGGATGATTCCCACGCGGTGGGTTTCATGGGGGAAAAAGGCCGCGGCAGCCAGGAGCATCGCGGCGTTCTGGGCCGGGTGGATATCCTCACCGGCACGCTCGGCAAGGCATTGGGCGGCGCCTCCGGCGGCTACACTTCCGGCCGCAGGGAGATCATCGAGTGGTTGCGGCAACGCTCCCGGCCGTATCTCTTCTCCAACACGCTGGCACCGGTCATCGCCGCCACCTCCATCAAGGTGCTGGACCTGCTGGAAAACGGTGACGTCCTGCGCCGCAAGCTGCACGACAACAGCGCCTATTTCCGCGCCAGTATGCAGCAGCTCGGCTTCACGCTCGCCGGCGCCGACCATCCCATCATCCCGGTGATGCTGGGCGACGCGAAGCTCGCCAGAACCATGGCGGATGAACTGCTGCAGGAAGGCATCTACGTGATCGGTTTCTCCTTCCCGGTGGTGCCGCAAGGCAAGGCCCGCATCCGCGTGCAAGTATCCACGGCACATGAAAAACAACATCTGGACAAGGCCATCGCAGCTTTCGCGAAAGTCGGCAAGAAATTAGGCGTGATTCATTGAATTAATTTGTGGGAGCGGTGGTCTCCACCGCGATGATCCCACCCTACGGGGCTTCCAAGGGTCGCGCGGCGCTCCTACAACAGGAATTACCGCGTCCCGGAACCGCCGCATAAACCACTTCGAGGTCCGTTACATGAAAGCACTGGTCAAAGCTAAGGCGGCTGAAGGTATCTGGTTGCAGGATATGCCCAAGCCCAAAATCGGCCCCAATGATCTGTTGATAAAAATAAAAAAGACCGCCATCTGCGGCACCGACATCCACATCTATAACTGGGACGAGTGGGCACAGAAAACCATTCCCGTGCCCATGACCGTGGGTCACGAATTCGTGGGGGTGGTGGCGGAGATCGGCAGCGAAGCGCAGGGCTTCAAAATCGGCCAGCGCGTCTCCGGCGAAGGCCACATCACCTGCGGCCACTGCCGCAATTGCCGCGCGGGACGGCGGCACCTGTGCGCCAACACCGTGGGGGTGGGCGTGAACCGCCCGGGCTGCTTCGCCGAATATCTCGCCATCCCCGCCATGAATGCCTTCCCGCTGCCGGACGCCATCAGCGACGACATCGCCGCATTCCTGGATCCGTTCGGCAACGCCACCCACACGGCGCTGTCCTTCGATCTCGCGGGTGAGGACGTGCTCATCACCGGCGCCGGTCCCATCGGCGTCATGGCCGTGGCCATCGCCAGGCACGTGGGGGCGCGCCACGTGGTCATCACCGACGTGAACGCTTACCGCCTGGGACTGGCGACAAAAATGGGTGCCACGCGCGCCGTGAATGTACAGAAGGACAAACTCGAAGATACGATGAAGGAGCTAAGGATGACGGAGGGTTTCGACGTGGGCCTGGAGATGTCCGGCAACCCGCAGGCCTTCCGCCAGATGCTTGCCGGCATGCGCCACGGCGGCAGCATTGCGTTGCTCGGCCTGCCGCCGGGTGAAACCGCCATTGACTGGAACCAGGTGATCTTCAAGGGTCTCATCCTCAAGGGCATCTACGGCCGCGAGATGTTCGAGACCTGGTACAAGATGGCCGCCATGCTGCAGAGCGGCCTCGACCTCACGCCGGTGCTCACGCACCACTTCCCTATCAACGATTTTCAGCAGGGCTTTGACGTGATGCGTTCCGGGCAGTCCGGGAAAGTAGTGCTGGACTGGTCCTGATAAAAACGCTTGCGGAACGGCGCCCGGCGGGAACTTGCCGGCAGCATCGCGGTCCCTTCGTGCTAACATCCTTGTGCATCCATTTGCCCGGCACCGACGCATGCAATCAGCCGCCCCCTGGGTTCTACCCGTCAGCCGTGATCACCCGGCTGCGGGCGGCGGCATGTTGACGCGCCTGCGGCACCGGCCCTGGTTCCGCTGGCTGGCGCTGTTTGCATTGTTGTGCGCTATCGGGTTGTACTCCCTGGACGCCAACCATCAGCACCGCAGTCAGGCCGGCGAACTGCTGTGCCCCGTCTGCCATGTCATCGCCCACGGCGCCCTCGATATCCTGACCCCCACATTCAATCCGTTGCCCAGCGTCGGCATCGGGTATTTCCTGAGCTTCTCACCGCACCAGACTTCTCTCCCGCCGCACCGTTTCGCGGTCAAACCCCAGTCCCGCGCCCCGCCCGCCCGCTAACTCCACGCGCAACGCACCGGAGTTCCTCCGGTGACACGCGCTTCGTTGTCACACTCCGCATTCCGGACGCGGCCCATATACCGCCCGGCAACGCGCTGTGCGCATACCCGAACCCATGATATTTGCGTGCCACATTCATGCTCGGCACGCAGGGAGCAGGTGAATGAAAGTCTGGAATTGTATGACTGCAAACCGGCAAGCGTTGACTCCGGACTATGCCGCCGGCACATCGGCTCTGACCGCAACCGGGAAATATTGTGCTGTGCACCGCCGTGTGAAATCCTCCGGAGCGCGCGGCTGGGGCGTGATGCTGTTCACCGTGGCCGCACTCCTGCCGGCCGCCGCCGAGGCGCACGCCATTGTCGGCATGCGCCTGTTTCCCGCGACGCTCAGCTTCGATGATCCCGGCGTCGCCGCGGAACTGCCTCTGAATTTCAGTTCCATCCATACCGGTAACGGTGTACAGGATACTTTCTCGATGGCCTATGCCCAGCTCCTCACCAAGAAGTTCGGCCTGGTGGTCAGCGGGAATTACCAGCAACTGGTGCCGCAGATCGGCCCCAGCCAGAGCGGCTGGGACAATTTCACCGTGGCGGCCGCCTACCAGCTCTACAAGAATGACACCGACGAATCCATCGGCATGTTGCAGCTCGCCGACACCCTCGGTGGCACCGGCAGCCGCACCATCGGCACGCCGTATTCCACCTACACGCCGGAGTTTGCCTTTGGTCAGGGGTTCGGCTTCCTGCCGTACAAGCTGCGCTACCTGCAACCCTTCGCCCTGACGGGCGCAGTCTCGGAGAGTTTCCCGACGAATTCGGCGGCGCCGCGGACGTTCAACTGGGCGCTCTCGTTCCAGTACAGCATCCCTTATCTGCAAAACTTCGTGAAATACGTGGGCATCAAGGCGCCGTTCAACAACATGATACCGATCGTCGAGATCCCCATGCAGACCTGTCTGGACGCGGCCTGCACGGCACGCACCACCGGCTACATTGATCCGGGAGTGATCTGGATCGGTCATTACTTCCAGTGGGGCGTGGAACTGCAGGTGCCGACCAACCGGGCCAGCGGCAACCGTGTGGGAGTCCTCTTCGGAGTGGATTTCTACTTCGACGATCTCTACCCCCACAGCCTCGGCGCACCCATTTTCAACTGAGGTCAATCAGGAACATCATCATGAAAACCCAATTCGCACGCCGCCTCCTTGCAGCCGGGCTGTTCGTGCTCGCCTGCGGGACCGCCGCCGCGGTCTCGGCGCACGCCTTCCCGGACAACTCCTCACCGCACGTGGGCGCCAGCGTGAGTCCCGCTCCCAAACAAGTGAAGATCTGGTTCAATGCCGATATTGAACCGTTGTTCTCGACGCTCATCGTCAAGGATTCAAACGGCAACCAGGTGAGCATCGGCAAGGGTGCCATTCCTTCCGGCCAGACCGCGCTGCTGGTGACCCAACTCCAACCGCTGCCTCCCGGTCTGTACGCCGTGTACTGGAGCGTGATTGCCCGCGATGGCCATCACACCGAAGGGCGCTGGTATTTCACAGTCAAATAACGGAGACGCACCATGCATCCGCTCTACATCACGTTCACCGCCATTGATGTTTTCGCCACCGTGCTGACGCTCGGCGTGCTCGCCTGCGGACTGTGGGTGGTGCCGCACGAAGCCGCCGAAGCCTTCCACCGGCCGCTGTGGCGCATGTTCGGCGTATCGCTCGCGCTGCTCACCCTGAGCAGCGTGCTGATCCTGCTGTCCAGAAGCCTGGAGATGAGCGGCGGACCGTTGTCGGCCTTGCCCGGCGTGGTACCGATGGTGCTTTCCGGCACGCATTACGGCCGTGTTTGGTGGGTACGGCCGCCGCTGCTGTTGTTATTGTGGATTGCCTGGATCGGCGGCCGGCGTTACCGCAATACCCGGGCCCTGGGCTGGGTGATGTTCGCGGCCGCCGCCATCATCGCCTTCACCCGCAGCGAGACCGGGCATCCGGCTGACCACGGCGACTTCACCTTTGCGGTGTGGGTGGACTGGCTGCATCTCATGGCCGCGGGTCTGTGGATCGGCAGCCTGTTCGGCATGACGCTGGTCATCTTTCCGCGGCTGCGCCGTCACCATCCGGATCACCCGGTGCTCGCCGCGGACATCTTCCAGCGGCTTTCCACCCTGGCGGGCCTGGCGCTGGCGCTGATTCTCGTCACCGGCATCTATACCGCGTGGAAGCAACTCGGCGCCTGGCCCGTCTTTGTCACCACTTCCTACGGCCGCACGCTGCTGGTGAAACTCTCGCTGGTAGCCATATTGATCCTGATCGGCGCCCATAACCGTTACTTCAAGCTGCCGCGCCTGCAGCAGGCGGCGGGGCGGGTGCGGCCTTTGCCCCGCTGGATCGCCTGGACCCTGCGCAAACCGGCGGCACCCGCCACAGCGGATGCAGTCACCACCGCCCAGCGGCTGCGTGCCTGCACCCACGCGGTGAAAGCGGAGAGTCTGCTCGGTGTGGGCGTGCTGGTGGCCGCCTCGGTCCTGTTGCACGGTATGCCGCCGGCGGCCATGAGCGCCATCCCCGCTTTCGGCGGCACCATGTCCATGGGCGGCACGTCGTCTTCCCTGTCCGTGCCGGATGCAGGCACGGCGTCCGCCGCCACAAGCGCGGCGTCACCCGCCGCCGCAGCCCCCGCGATGTTTGACTTCGGCGCGCCGGGGAAAGCGAGTGAGGTGCGCGCGACCCTGCGCATCCGTGCGCTGGACAGCATGCGCTTCGAACCCGCAGAGGTGCATGTGAAGCCCGGCGAAACCGTGCGCTTCGTGGTCACCAACCGCGGCAAGCTGGTGCACGAATTCGTCATCGGCGATGCCAGGGAACAGCGGGAACACGAATTGGAAATGCAGAAGATGCCGGATATGCCGATGCACGATCCCAACGGCATCACCCTGCCGCCCGGAAAGACCCGTTCGATTATCTGGACCTTCCCGGACCGGCCCATGCGGGTGGAATACGCCTGTCACCAGCCCGGCCACTTCGCCGCCGGCATGGTGGGCCGGATTCTGGTGGGACAGATGCCGCGTAAAACCCCGGGGCCGCCAGCCAGACCGTGAACCAGCACGCCGTCACGCAAACCGGCGGCGGGTGACTTGTGACTTGCATCCAGCAAGTTTGCGGCGCACCAACTTCGAGGCGTGCCGCACGCTCGCGGAAACGGTGATGGCGCGAGCATGAACTGCCGTAGGCATGCGTCAAGTGCGCTTGAGATCAGCCGTGAAGATGTCCCCTGCGCCGGGGTTGCACAGGACGCAAACAGTGATCCGGCGGCACCAACTCATCCGGCCTGCACTGCCTCACCTGGAGATATCTGCACGCAGACGCCAGTGCCTGACCTGCTGCACCAGCGTGATCACGCCGATCAGCAGTACCACCACCATGACCAGCAGGAAACCCAGATTCAAGTGGGCCAGATTGTGCACGCGCAAGCCGGTGGCTACTTCGAAATCAGCCCAGCCCGGCGCCACCAATCCGAACAGCCCGCCGGCGATGAATACCAGCCCGCCCCATCCCAGGGTGCGTCCCGCCGTGGTCAGCGCCACTTCACGGATGGCCGTCGCCGGCAGTCCCAGGCGCAGCGTAAACCAGCCAAACAGCGCCCCCACGGCGGCCTGCACCACGGTAGTGCCCAAACCAAACAGGGCGCCGGGCACCCAGCCCCAGGCGGCACTGGGCATGGCTGGGGACAGTACCGTATACAGGATCAGTGCGAAGGCGCCGAAGCCGAATCCGGCGATCAGGCCGTGTACGGCCGGCATCCACAAGCGCGGTGCGCGCAACACACATCCGTCGCTGCGACCGGCGCTGTGCGGTGTCCATAAATGCCAGATATGCCCGCCGAGCATGTGACGGCCGGCCAGCCACATGACCACGCCCACCACGATGTACACCACGTAATTCAGCGCCGCGCTGGCGGTGAACCAGTGATCCAGCGCCAGATAGGCAAGTTCACTGGCCAGTGCGCGCTGCACAGTGAACGCCAGTGAGAAGATCAGGCCCGCCAGCAGGCCCTTGCGGGTGGAGTAGCTCCCCACGGCATAGCTGAATGTGATGGGCCAGGTGTGCTCGTCGGGCGTGATACCGTGAACGATGCCCAGCAGGAACGCGGTCATCATGGCCGCCTCCAGGGACAGGCCCGCATGGGGTGCCCACAGGTCAATCATCTCACCACCCTGCCGGCGCGACGCATGTTACCGGACATTGCAAAAGCAGAAGGCGTAGATACCCCGCGGATCGGTGAAGGTATTGAGAGTGTCCGCCAGTCCCTTCATCTCGTTGTACCACGGCGTGGCGTACAGATTGGTTTGCGGCAACAGGCTGGAAGCCAGACTGGAATTGCCGTTATTGGCCATTTCGATGAGCAAGCGGTCCGTGAGGCTCAGGGGTTTCTCGAGGTACTGCACGCCGTAATGCGGCCCAAGCTTGGCGAGTCTGGCGGCGGCGGCGATCGCATCCTGCAGACCGCCGAATTTGTCCACCAGGCCGATCTTGCGCGCCTCGCTCGCCGGCCACACATAACCCTGGCCGATCGCGTTCACCTGCGCCACCGGCAGGTGGCGGAACTTGGCCACCTTGGTGATGAACTGCTGGTAGCCGTAGTTGACGGTGAGCTGGAACGCCTGCTGCATCGCCGGAGACATGGGCAGCAGCGGGTTGAACGCGCCGGATAGCGGCGTGCTGCCCACCCCGTCGGTATGCACGCCGATCTTGGCGAGCGTCTTCTGGAAGGTGGGGAACAGGCCGAAGATGCCGATGGAGCCGGTGATGGTGGTGGGATTGGCGTAGATTTCGTCGCCCGCCATGGAAATCCAGTAGCCGCCGGAAGCGGCGACATCGCCCATGGAAACCACCACCGGCTTGCCCGCCTCGCGCGTGAGCTCGATCTGACGCAGGATCAGGTCGGAAGCGAAGGCGCTGCCGCCGGGGCTGTTGACGCGCAGCACCAGCGCCTTGACGTGGGCATCGTAGCGCGCCTGTGCGATGAGCCGCGCGGTGGAATCCCCGCCGATGGCGCCGGGAGGTGCGTTGCCGTCCACGATGTCGCCCTGGGCCACCACCACGCCGACGGCGTTGGCGCCGTCGCTGCCGGCGGATTCGCCATCCACGGCGTGCAGATACTGTTCGAAACCGATCTGGCGGAAGCTGTGGCCGGACCGGCCCACCACTTTCTCCACTGCCGCCTGCATTTGATCGTCGTCGGCGATTTTATCCACCAGCCCGGTCTTCAATGCCAGCTCCGCGGCGTTGCCGCCGACCGCCGCGAGATCGGGACCGATGTCATCCACATAGCCCGTAAGCACCCCGGGCTTGAGGTCCCGTGCCTTGCGCACATCCCTCCGATAACTGCCCCACAACGAATCGAGCACGCCGCTCCAATCCCGGCGTGCATCCGGCGACATGTCATTGCGGATAAAGGGCTCGACCGCGGATTTGTACTTGCCGACGCGGAACACGTGGACTTCCACGCCGAGCTTGTCGAGGGCATTTTTGAAATAGGGCTGGTAGAGACCATACCCATGCAGGAACACCTGGCCCTGGGGATGAATGAAAACGGTATTCGCCATGGAGGCAAGGTAATACTGGCTCTGGTCATAGGAATCGCCCAGCGCGAACACCGGTTTGCCGCTCTTGCGGAAGTCGCGGATGGCGCGGCCGATGTCCTGCAGGTTGCTCAGGCCGGCACCGCCCAGAAAACCGCCGCCTTCCAGTTCATCGGTCTCCAGCACCAGCGCCTTGATGCGGTCGTCCTTGCGGGCATGCTCGATGGCGGCGATCACGTCGCGCAGGCGCGTCTGCGGTGTCACCTTCTGGCCGAGCAGCTTGGCCACGGCCCGTTGCGCGGGGTCGCCTGAGTACTGATCCACCAGGTCGCCACGCAAGTTCACCACCAATGCCGCCGGGGACGGCACGGCGGGTTTGTGTGAAACGAATACGGCAACGAGAATGACAATCACCACGAAGGTGATGAACAGGTCAATCACCAGGCGACAGAAAAAATCATACACATGCCAGGTGCCGCCAAAGATTTGTACCAGGAAGTTCTTGTCGCGCATGCGGGGTTCCACTCAAGTGTGTGAATTAAAAATCCCCGATTGCGGGTCGGGGAGTCCGGAGGTGGCCGTCTTGAAGACAAACCCTGCCTCTATCTGTGATGCCTGCCCGTACCGGGCCGACTATTCCATAACAAACCAACTGCGGTCTATTATGCGCCAGCAGCTTCGTTAGCGGCATCATCCAGAATCGCAGTAATCCGCGGCAGCCAGTCCTTGTGCTCCGCCTTCATCAGGCAGGAACGCAGGGCGGTGACGCTTTCAGCGTCGCACTCCAACGCAGGCCACCAGGCCGCCGTCAGCTCACCGGGCACGCGCAGCAGCGCCAGGTGCAGTTGGCGTTGCGCGGCGGCATCAAAGACCGCCTGTGCGCGACGGCCGGCTTCCGCCCGGCCCCGCGCCGCCAATGTCCACACCACGATATCCAGTTCCGGCGCCGGCCCGGCAAGATAGCGCCGCTCCTCTGATACATGCTGATGCAATGTCCATGCCGCCTGATGTGAGTCCGCGAGCCCCCGGGCGAATTCCCCGCCGCGCACCATGGGCAGCAGCTGCTGGGTAGCCCAGAGGGCTACCGCCGCTGCACCGGGACGCGAGCATTCCAGGCTGATTTCACCGAGATGCCGTTCCGCAGATGTGAAATAGGTATAGGGCGAGTCGTGTTGGTAGAAGCGGCCCTCCGCCGCATCGCGCAACAGTATGCAGCCACAGCCGTAGGGTTGCAGGCCGTGCTTGTGCGGGTCCACCACGATGGAATCGGCCTGCCCTATCGCCGCGAAGGCGTCACGCGCGTTGGCATCCAGCGTCTCCACCAGGGTGAAGTAACCGCCGTAGGCGGCGTCCACATGTACGCGGAACCCGTAACGCTCACGCAGTTTCAGGATTTCATGCAGTGGGTCCACGGCGCCGAGGGCGGTAGTGCCGAGGGTCGCCACCACGGTGCTTACGGATTCACGCTTCAATGCATCTTCGAGCACATTGATATCCATACGGCCCATCGCATCCACCGCCAAGCCCTGGAACGGCAGTTGCAGCACTTCGCACATACGTGCGTGGGTGTAATGGGCCTGGCTGGAGGCGAGTACCCGACCCCGGTGACGTGCATGCCGCGCGACCCATAAGGCTTCCAGGTTGGCAATAGTACCGCTGGCACAGAGATGGCCCAGGTGTCTTTCAAAACCGAACATGCGCGCGATGTTCGCCACGGCTTCCTTCTCCATGGCGGAGCTGGCGCGGCCGCCGTCGAGGGCGTGATTGTTGGGGTTGAGATACAGCGCCAGCATGTAGGCGAGCCGGGCCACCGGATGGGGCGGCTTCAGCATTTGTCCCGCATACAGCGGATGGGGATAGGGGAAATTATCCTGCAGCCTGTTTGCGGTTTCGTTGAGCACCGCGCGTGCGCGCGGTGACTGTACCTGCATATTGAGCTCCGGCAGATCACGGAAACCCTGATCGAGTATCCTCAAGGCTTCTTCCAGATAGTTCAGGTCATTGCGTTCAAACATGGGCGCATTTGCCGCAACGTGCATTATTTCCGGTGCAGGCACCGCCCGGTCTTGCCAAGCTAACGCCGCCTGTCCACGATATCACTGCCGCGACCCGCTTGCCGCAGGTTTGTCCGGCATGAGCATCAGCTGTTGCAGATCATGACGCAGCATCGCCTGCTGGCTCGGGTCACTGGTGGCATTCAGCAGGCCCCGGTAGAGGTTGCGCGCATCATCAATGTAGCCGGCCTTGACGAGCATCTGCGCCGCCTGATAGCGCGCACTCTGCGCCCATTGATCCATGGCATAGGGATCCAGCAATGTGGCGGAACGCAGATACAGCGCTGCGGCCTCGGTGTAATCACCCAGGGCCTTGTAGGAATCCGCAATCCAGTAGAACATCTGGCGCGCCTGAGCCGCTGTCAGATTGTCCTGCAACAAGGCCTTGAAGAACGGGATGGCATCCCGGTTGCGGCCGATAGTTTGCAGATCAAACAGTACCGGCAGCACATCACCGGGATCCACCTGGATACCGCTCTCGAACAATTGCCGCAGGGCCTTGATGCCCGCATCCGGGTTACCGCCCAGGATGAACACCCGCGCGCGTTGCAGTTGCCACGCCGCCGGGTTGGTGTCCGGCGGAGGCTGATCCAGGCCTTGCATGAGTTTCGAGGCCAGCGGAATGTCAGGAATATTGAGTACGTCGTTTACCAGAATGTAGCGCACATCCGGCGGAATGCCGCTCACTGTCTTGAAACGGCTGGAATCCAGATACAAGTGGCGCAGTACCACGTCACCATATTTCTGCTTCTGCACCAACGTGGCAAATTGCCAGTGGGCAACATCCCGCTGCTGCGCAGTGTGTGCGTTGAAGGCCACGACACTGAACAGTGCGCAGGCACGCACCGGACTGGAATAAAAACGGTTGGACGCTGCCAGAAACCAGGATTGCTCGTCACCTACAATGAGTTGCAGCCGGTTGCCCAGGTCCTCGCCGTAACTTATGTAAGCATTCCACAGCATGCCGGGCGTGATGGCGAATACCGCATCCTGCTCCAGCAACCCCGGTTGCAAGCCAAGGCCGTTCTGCAGCGCCTGGATGCGTGCTACCGGATTTTCGAGCAGGATGGCGGCTTGTGCTGCAATGAACCAGGCATGCACGCGTTCCGCTGCTGGCAGCTTGTTGTTGGTGCCGATGGCGACGGCTTTCCCCATCACTTTCGCCGCCGGAATAGTGCCCGCACGCAATGCGGCCAGCAACGCCAGCATGTCTGCATCCGCACCGCTGCTGCCGCGCAGGGCATCCAGCGCCGCCCGTGGCTGCCGGGTGCGCAGGAACAGGCGTGCTTCCAGCAGCGGCCAGCGGCCAATGTCCCCGGGATAATCCTGGCGATAGCGGATCACCGCCGTCTGCGCGTCATCCAGACGCCGGTCTTTGAGATAGCTTTGGATTACCAGCTGCCGTAGCCGGCTCAGGGTTTGCGCATCGGGCGGTGATTTCCGGCTCCAGATGAGCGTACGCAGAATCCGGCGGGCTTCATGGCCGCGGCCCAACTGCAACCAGGCTGCCGCCACCTGCATTTCCTCCCATTCGCGAAAATCGGGGCCGATACCGGCCGGCAGCTGCCGCACCCGCGCAATGATGGCTTGCCAGGCGTGGGTGGACTGGTAGAGATAGATGCGTTCCCGTTCCCAGGCCATCCAGCTCACCGCATCCCGGCTGAAATCCGGCTGGTCGCGGTCAAGGAACTGCAGGGCCAGACTGGGTGCGCCCGCCGAAACCAGCGCGCCGATGTCCTGCAGCGTCGGCGTGATACTGAATGTGAGTTGCGATGCCGTTTGTGCGGCGGCTGGCGGCTGCGTGGGTGCCGCCGCTTGCGGGGATGCCGGCTGGGATTTCCCGGACGTTACCTGATTCTGTGGTCGCGCCGCATGCACCGGCGCTGCCATCACCAACAGCCAGGCGCAAAGAACAATCGGGATGCGCCGTATGGGAACGCGCATGGGTACAGGACCTATATGAAAGATGACGGGTGCCAGCGGCGCCCGTCATTGTATCAGCAGCCGCAACGCTCTGTGCTCAGACTTTCTCGCGGATACGCGCAGCCTTGCCGGCCAGGTCACGCAGGTAATAAAGCTTGGCGCGGCGTACGTCACCCTTGCGCTTGATCTCGATGGCGCCGATGGTGGGGCTGTGGGTCTGGAAGGTGCGCTCCACCCCTTCGCCGTGAGATACCTTGCGCACCGTGAAAGAGGAATTCAGGCCGCGGTTGCTCTTGGCGATGACCATGCCTTCAAAGGCCTGCAAACGTTCACGCTCACCGTCCTTTACCCTCACCTGCACCGCCACTGTGTCACCCGGGGCAAATTCAGGGATCTTTTTCAGCTGTTCCTTCTCAATCTGTTCGATTATCTTGTTCATGGCCGTTTCACCTTTGCACAATTCGGGTCATCATGTTTTTCCGTGTTCGCTGATGAACTCATGCAGCAGCATGCGTTCATCCACACTCAATTCCAGTTTTTCCAACAGCTCAGGGCGGCGCAGCCAGGTACGTCCCAGGGACTGCTTCCGGCGCCAGCGGCGGATGGCCGCGTGATCACCGCACATCAACACCTCCGGCACACGCTTGCCGTCTATTTCCTCCGGCCGCGTGTAGTGCGGATAATCCAGCAGGCCGTGCATGAATGAATCCTGCGCCGCGGAATCCTCGTCGCCCAGCGCACCTGGAATCAGTCTTGCCAGCGCATCAATCAGCACCAGCGCCGGCAGCTCGCCGCCGGAAAGCACGTAATCGCCGATGGAGATTTCCTCATCCACCTCGGCCTCGATGACGCGCTCATCAATGCCTTCGTAACGTCCGGCCACCAGCGCCAGCGCTTCCCGTGTTGCAAGACGCTGCACACCTTGCTGTTCAAGCCGCTTGCCCTGCGGACTCAGATAAATTACGTGTGTCCCGGCACCCGCCGCTCCCCGCGCCGCCGCAATCGCCGCGCGCAGGGGCTCCACTTTCATCACCATGCCCGGACCGCCGCCGAACGGGCGATCATCCACGCTGCGGCGCTTGTCGGTGGCATACGCCCGCGGATTCCAGCTCCTGACCTTGAGCAGTCCGCGTTCCACGGCACGCCCGGTAACGCCGAACGCCAGCAGCGTGTCCACCATCTCCGGAAAGAGCGTCACCACTTCAATACGCATGACGCCCACCCTAAAAATCCGCATCCCAATCCACGCAAATCACTTGCGCGTCGAGATCCACATCCTTGATGACCTGGCCGTGAACGAAGGGGATCAACCGTTCACGCTCGCCCTGCACCACCAGCACGTCGTTGGCGCCGGTAGCCAAGAGACTCTTTACGCTGCCAAGCAGGCGACCGTCGGCGAGCCTCACTTCCAATCCCACGAGATCGGCCCAGTAATATTCACCGGGCCGGGTCGCCGGCAGTTGCTCGCGGCGCACTGCAATGGCGGCGCCCACCAGAGCCGCCGCCTGGTCGCGGTCGGTGACGCTTTCCAGCCGTGCGATCACGCCTTTGCCGTGGACGCGGCCTTCCGCCACCTGCCACTCCCGCCACTCGCCGCCGAGTTCCAGCAGCCAGGGACGGTATTGCACGATCTTTCCCCGCGGCTCGGTCCAGGAGAGCAGCTTCATCCAGCCCTTCACGCCGAACAAACCCGCAATCTTGCCGAGGACAACGCGCCGCGATTCTCGCTCAGCCATGGCGCGGACAGGCGCCGGAGTCAAACGGCGACCTTGTGCTCCTTGATAAGATAGGCAACACGATCCGACGGCTGGGCGCCCTTGGAAATCCAGTACTTGACGCGCTCGGCATCCAGACGCAGCGTTTCCTCATGGCTCACCGCCATGGGATTGAAAAAGCCGAGGCGCTCAATATAGCGGCCGTCGCGGGCGGAACGGCTGTCGGTCACGACCACGTGATAGAAGGGGCGCTTTTTGGCGCCACCGCGCGTTAAACGAATGGTCACCATGGAATTCAATACCCTCTGAATGCGAATCCGGGCCCGACCGGGCAACCGGCCGTGAAAGTGGACTGCGCATTTTACGGGATTTTGGCCAAAAGTGAAGGGGACTGGGGCGGATGAGGCCTACATTGGTAACTACAGGTCAGGGCATATCGGGCGGCCGGGCACCATCGCAGGAATACCGGGGCGGATGGCGCGCCGCAAAGGATTGCCTCCCGCACCCCCCAGCGGGAATTCACCCGGATCCGAAACCCGGCGGTAATCGCCCTTTCAGTCCGCGCATCATACGTACCATGCCGCCTCCGGCCATCTGCTTCATGACCCGGGAGAGCTGCTCGAACTGTTTCAGCAGGCGGTTCACTTCCTGTACCTGGGTGCCGGAACCCAGAGCAATGCGCCGCCGCCGCGAGCCGTTGAGTATCTCCGGCCGTCGCCGTTCCTTCGGCGTCATGGAATTGATGATGGCGATCTGGCAACGGACATCCCGGTCGTTGAACTGCGCCTTGGCCTGTTGAGGAATCCGGCCGGCGCCGGGAAGCTTATCCAGCATGGCCGACAGGCCTCCCATGGCCTGCATCTGCTGCAGTTGATCGCGAAAATCCTCCAGATCAAAGCCCTTGCCTTTCTTGATCTTATGGGCAAGCTTTTCAGCCTTATCGTGATCCACGTTCTGCCGGGCTTCTTCCACCAGCGACAGCACATCCCCCATACCGAGAATGCGCGAAACCAGCCGGTCGGGATGGAACAGTTCCAGGGCCGTGGTCTTTTCGCCCATACCCAGGAACTTGATGGGGGAGCCGGTGACATGTTTCACCGACAGTGCCGCGCCGCCGCGCGCGTCACCATCCGCCTTGGTGAGCACGACGCCGGTAAGCGGCAAGACCTTGCCGAAGGCCGCCGCTGCATTGGCGGCATCCTGTCCGGCCATGGCATCGACCACAAACAGGGTTTCGACCGGGGAGACCGCCGCGTGAATGTGCTGCGCCTCCCGCATCATTTCCTCATCCACGTGCAGACGGCCGGCGGTATCCACGATGAGCACGTCAAAGAAATGCTTGCGTGCGTCTTCGAGTGCTGCTTGCGCAATCTGCACGGGCGCATCGCCTGCCAGAGAAAAATATTCCACACCGATCTCGCCGGCAAGCTTCTGCAGTTGTTCGCGCGCAGCGGGGCGATACACATCGGCGCTTACCAACGCTACTTTCTTGTCGAGGCGTTCGTGCAGATAACGTGCCAGCTTCGCCGCGGTCGTGGTCTTGCCGGCGCCCTGCAGGCCGGTAAGCAATATCACCGCCGGCGGACGCGTGCTGAGATTGAGCGGTGCATCGTCGCTGCCCATGACAGCCAGCAGTTCGTCATGCACGATCTTGATGAATACCTGTCCCGGCGTGAGGCTCTTGAGTATTTCCGCACCCAGGGCCCGCGCGCGCACCTGTTCGGTGAAGGCTTTCACCACCGGCAACGCCACGTCGGCTTCCAACAATGCCATGCGTACGTCACGCACGGCATCGCGGATGTTGCTTTCCGTGAGCCGGCCGCTACCGCGCAATACGGCAAGCGTGCGCGCAAGACGGTCGCTTAAAGCTTCAAACATGGATTTACGCCGGCAAAGTGTACGACGCGATTATAATTCAAAAATCTCGCCGCCCCTGAGCCGATGTACACGGCGCTCAGGCAGTGCCTTCCGTACTTCCGAGAAAATCAGCTCTTCGGAACCGGGCTTGAGGTGCGTGATGTAGATTTCCGGGTCATGGCGCAATTTCTTCATATCCAGCGCCAGCGTCCGCGGGCAGTAGTGGCAGGACAGTTCAGCCAACTTTTCATTGTAATCGGCAAAGGCCGTTTCCACCATCAGTACATCCACCCGCGGACATTCATTGAGGACCTCCCAGAAAAGATCGTTGGTGGTGGTGTCGCCGCTGAAGGCGAACATCCTGCCGTGACTTTCAACGCAATAGCCCACCGCCGGCACCGTATGCCGGACCTCAATCATGTGAATACTGCGGTCAGTGATGTTTATGCGGCTGCCCGGCCACATCGGCTCGTAGCGGAGTGCCGGTGCCGCGGGGCTCGGTAGCTCGGCGAAATCCGGCCACATGACCCAGTTGAAAATGTGCTGACGGAGCGCCGCGAGAGTTTCCTCGCGGCCGTGCACTGCGATGGGCCGATTGCGCATATCGAAAACCGTATCCAGGAGCAGCGGCAGGCCGGCGGTATGGTCCAGATGGGAATGGGTGAGGAATACATGCTCGATGCGGCGTATCTCGGCCAATGGCAGATCGCCTATGCCGGTACCCGTGTCGATAAGAATATCGTCATCAATGCGCAGTGAGGTGGTACGGAGTTCCGCTCCAATGCCACCGCTGCAGCCCAGCACCTGTACTCGCATGCGGCTCGCCTCGTGCACCGTACCGCGCCAAGCCTAACACAGGCGACTTCACCCGGCGGCTGTGCCTGTGCGATGATGGAACCGTATTATCCCCTTCCCATCAAGCAGGAATGTGATGCGCTTCACGGGTTTGGCCATTCTTGACCTGGTTCTGTACTGCCTTGCCGCCATGGCGTTGCTGCTGGCGTTCTTCAAGAGCGGACCGGTCTTCCTCCGCGAACGCATGGGTTTCGCCGGCAGCACTGCCGTGGCTGCGGTGTTGCTGCACACCATCTTGCTGTACTCGCTGATTTTTACCCTGCGTGGCATGGACCTGGGCTTCTTCAATACCGCTTCGCTGGTGGGCTGGATGGTGGCGCTGATCGCGCTCGTCAGCTTCTTCAAACCTCATTTCGAGAATCTGGGTGCGGTGCTGTTCCCGCCAGCAGGCATCAGTATCCTGCTGGCGGAACTGCTGCCCAGCGACAAGCTCTGGGTCATCGAAACCGACTGGCCGCTGGACGCGCACATCATCATGTCCCTCATGGCCTACAGTCTGCTCGCCGTCGCCGCGCTGCAGGCGATATTGATCGCCGTACAGGAACGCCGCCTGCGGCGACGTGTACCCAGCGGCGTATGGAGCGCGCTGCCCCCGCTGCAAATCATGGAACGCTTTCTTTTCCAGCTCATTACCACGGGTTTTATCCTGCTGACGCTGGCGTTGTTCACCGGCCTGATTTTTGTGAAGCACATCTTTGAACAGCATCTGGTTCACAAGACCGTACTTTCGTTGCTGGCCTGGCTGGTATTTGCAATTCTTCTGTGGGGGCGCTGGAAGTTCGGCTGGCGCGGGCGCACCGCTATCCGCTGGACGATCGGCGGTTTCGTGGTGCTGATGCTCGCCTACTTCGGCAGCAAACTGGTACTGGAGCTCATCCTGGGCCGGCATTGGAATCTCATGTCCTGAGCGAGGTGATTCGATTTTGGAAAATATTCCGCTTTGGGCACTCATCGTCGCGCTGATCATCCTGCTGATCCTCTCCTCGTTCTTTTCCGGTTCCGAGACCGGACTTATTTCCCTCAATCGCTATCGGCTGCGGCATCTGGCCCGCGCAGGCCATCGTGGCGCGATGCTCGCGGACCGCCTGCTGCAACGCCCGGATCGCCTGATCGGTATCGTGTTATTGGGCAATACCCTCGCCAATGCCTTTGCTACGGCGCTGGCGACCCTGATCGCCTTACGCATCGGCGGTGACAGTGCGGTGCTGGTAGCCACCATTCTGATTGCGCTGCTGCTGCTGATCTTCGGCGACCTGGCACCCAAGACCCTGGCGGCCCTGCATCCAGAAACACTCGCCTTCCCCGCGGCATTCGTGTTGACGCCCCTGCTGCGGATCCTCTATCCCATCGTGTGGGTGGTGAACCTGCTCGCCAACTCCGTACTTTTGGCGTTCGGCGTGCGCAATCATTCTCCCGATCCGCGTTCCATGAGCCGTGAAGAACTGCGCAGCGTCGTGATGGAAGCCGGTGCGCTCATCCCCAAGCGTCATCAGCACATGCTGCTCAGCATCCTCGACCTGGAAAAGATCAGCGTGGAAGACATCATGGTGCCGCGCAACGAGATCGTGGGCATTGATATCAGCGCCGACTGGGACGAGATCATGGCGCAGCTCAGGACCAGCCAGCACACTCGTCTGCCCGTGTATGAAGGCAGCATAGATGATGTCCTGGGTTTCGTGCATGCGCGCCAGTTCCTGCACCTGGTGGTGCACCAGGAACCCACACACGCCATGTTGCGTGCCATCCTGCACGATGCGTATTTCGTGCCGGAGGGCACCTCACTGCAACGCCAGCTCCTGAATTTCCAGGCCGCCAAGCGGCGTATCGGCTTGGTGGTGGATGAGTATGGCGACATCCAGGGGCTGGTGACGCTGGAAGACATCCTGGAGGAAATTGTGGGTGAGTTCACCAGCGACCCGGCGGCCCAGCACAAGGATATATATCAGGATACCGATGGCAGCTATCTGGTGAACGGCAGCGCCAACGTGCGCGCGCTCAACCGCGCCATGCACTGGCAACTGCCCACTTCCGGCCCCAAAACCCTCAACGGTCTGATCCTGGAATACCTGGAGACCATCCCCCAGCCCGGCACCAGTCTTAAACTGGCGGGCTATCCACTGGAGATCGTGCAGACCACGGGTAGCGCGGTGAAGACCGTGCGCATTCAGCCGATGGCAGTTGAAGTTTCAGAAGACAAGAAATTAAGGAGCAAATCAGAATAGATCCCTGCCTTCGGCAGGGAAGGACGAGGTAAAGATCAAATCGCATCCAACGCTTCCTGAAGCCGGCTCACCTGTGTTATCTGAATACCATCAACACCGCCTTTCCGCGGCGCATTACCCTTGGGCACGATGGCGCGCTTGAAACCGTGTTTGGCGGCTTCACGCAGCCGTTCCTCGCCGTTATAGACCGGGCGG
This sequence comes from Natronospirales bacterium, assembly GCA_021816765.1. GTDB lineage: Bacteria > Pseudomonadota > Gammaproteobacteria > Natronospirales > REEB76 > REEB76. Next base: position 27,465 of record JAKAXB010000008.1, read on the forward strand.
ATTTCCCCGGCAAGCCCCACTTCACCGAACAAGACGAGATCATTCGGTAGCGGTTTGTCACGGTAACTGGACAAGGCAGCCAGCAGGATCGGCAGATCCGCGGCGGTTTCGTTGACACGCAGGCCGCCCACCACGTTCACGAACACGTCGCGGTCGAACATGGCGATGCCGCAGTGGCGATGCAGCACGGCGAGCAGCATGGAGAGACGGTTGGGATCGAGACCCACCGCCACGCGGCGCGGATTGGCGAGATGGCTTTCGTCCACCAGCGCCTGCACTTCCACCAGCATGGGGCGGCTGCCCTCGCGGATCACGGTCACGGCGCTGCCGCTCACCGGTGTGGCATGGCGCGAGAGAAAAATCGCCGAGGGATTTTTTACTTCCTTCAAACCGGATTCGGTCATGGCGAACACGCCCAGTTCATTCGCGGCGCCGAAACGGTTCTTCACCGCGCGGATGACCCGGTAGCGGCTGCCGGCGTCATTCTCGAAATACAGCACCGTATCCACCATGTGTTCCAGCACCCGCGGACCCGCAATGGCGCCTTCCTTGGTGACATGGCCCACCAGAAACACCGCCGTACCGCTGCTCTTGGCGTAACGCACCAGAAGGCCGGTGGATTCGCGCAACTGCGCCACTGCACCGGGGGCCGATTGCAGGATTTCCGTGTACATGGTCTGGATGGAATCCACCACCAGCACTGCGGGCTTGAGTTTTGCCACGGTGGCCAGCATACGTTCCACGCTGGTTTCCGCGGCAAGCTGCAGGGGACTGGCCGCCACGCCCAGCCGCCGGGCCCGCAGACCCACCTGCTCCAGGGATTCTTCACCGGTGATGTAGAGCACCGGCCGGCTGTCGGCCAGGCTGGCCGCCGCCTGCAGCAGCAGGGTGGATTTGCCGATACCGGGGTCGCCGCCGATGAGCGTGACGGAGCCGGGCACCAGCCCCCCGCCCAGCACCCGGTCCATTTCATCCAGACCCGTGCCCAAGCGCGGCTGCGCCTGGCCCTCCACCTCTGCCAGCCGCCGTACTTCCGCGTCTCCGGAGGAGGCCTGCTGCGAACCGCGGGCCGGCTTTTCAGGCACGCGGGCTTCCACCAGGGTGTTCCAAGCGCCGCAATCGGGGCACTGACCGGCCCATTTGAGGGACCGTCCGCCGCAGGCATCGCAGACATACACGGTTCGTATCTTGTTCACGGGATGAAGGGGTTTTGCGTTCCAGGACGAGCCGATGGTAGCACGCCTATTCCCGACAACCGGCAGGGGTTTTGGCTTCCGTTTTGGTGAAAATTCAAGGTATTATGGTCTATCCTTAACATAACCATATAAGTGAGGATTGGGGTGAAACAGCGCTTCTGGACCGCCGATTGGTTTGCGGGGCTGGTCTACGGAGCAGTCTTCCTGCTGGTCGCCTACGTGCTTTTCCCCACTGTCTTTCAGCGCCTTGAAACCGGGGCCTACGACCTGGGCGTGAACCTCACCCACGCCGCGCCCAGTAAAAACATCGCCGTCATCGCCATTGACGACGCCAGCATCAACGCCCTGGGCCGCTGGCCCTGGCCGCGGGATTATCACGCCGACCTCATTACCATGCTGTCCAAGGACGGCGCCAAAGTCGTCGGCCTGACCATTTTCCTGTCCGAACCGCAGGTGGATCAGGGCGGCATATTTATCCGGGACATGATGAACTTCTATGACCATTGCTCGTCGCTTGGCAGCGTGGCGCCCTTTGGCTCCAGCGGTGCCATACCCGCCGCGACAACGAGCACGCCCGCCGCTTCCGCCAACTGCGGCAGCGCGCCGACCCATCCCCCTGGCAGCACGACCCTGAGCGTACCGCCCCAGGTAAAACAGGATCTGCTCACGCTGCGTGGCAAAATGCAGCTGGCCGAGCAGACCCTGAACACGGATGCGAAGCTCGCTGCCAGCATCAAGTCCGCCGGTAACGTGGTGATCCCCATGCTGTTCAAGCTGGGCGAGCCGCTCGGCAACCCCGCCAGCCGGACGCCGGATTACCTGCTCAGGAATGCGCTTGGCCCGCTGGTAAATACACCCAACAATGCCGATCAACCCTACCCCGCCAAATCCATGCTGGCGCCGGAGGCAGCCTTCGCCAAGTCTGCCGCGGCGCTGGGTTTCCTGGACGACCTGCCGGATGCGGACGGTACGCTGCGCTCCGAACCGCTGGTGCTGCGCTATTACGGCATCTACTACCCCTCGCTGGCGCTGGCGGTTGCCATGAAGGCGCTGAACCTGCAACCCCAGGATGTGCAGGTGGAACCTGGCAAGGGCGTGAAGGTCGGCCATCTCTTCATCGGCACCGACGCACACTTCCGCATGCACAACTTCTATTACACCGCCGGCAACGGTGAAACACCGTTCCCGGTGTATTCCTACGCGGATGTGTATCTCGGCAAAATCCCGCCTGCGGCATTTCAGGACAAGATCGTGCTTATCGGCGCCACCGCACTTGGCATCGGCGACCGCTTTCCGACGCCCACTTCCGCCAATATGGCGCCGGTGATGGTCATCGCCAACGTGGTATCCAGCATCCTGCAGCAAAACTTCTATACGGTACCCCCCTGGACGCACATCGTTACACTTGTTGCGATACTGCTGCTCATCGCCTACCTCGCCTTTGTCATGCCGCACCTCAAACCCGGCTGGGCGGCACTTTTCAGCGTGCTGCTGCTGATTGCGCTGTGCATGACTGAATTCGGTTTCATGGAAAGCCACTTCGTATGGATCGAACTCATGCTGCCGGCATTGCTGCTGGTCACGGGTCACCTGTTCATGACCGTGAAGATGTTCCGCGTGACTGACAAGCTGCGGCTGCGCAGCGAGGCGGACAGCGCCGAAAGCAACAAGATGCTGGGCCTGGCTTTCCAGGGCCAGGGTCAGCTGGACATGGCCTTCGAGAAATTCCGTAAATGCGTCATGGACGACAGCATTGCCGACCTGCTCTACAACCTGGGGCTGGACTATGAACGCAAACGCCAGTTCAACAAGGCCGGTTCCGTGTACAAATACGTGGCCGACTACAATCCCAAATTCCGCGACGCGAGCCAGCGCCTCAAACGCTCGCAGCAAATCGAGGGGACTGTGGTGCTGGGCGGTGGCACCACCGCCAATGGCACGCTCATCCTCGGCGACAATGTGCAGAAGCCCATGCTCGGCCGCTATCAGGTGGAAAAGGAACTGGGCAAGGGCGCCATGGGCGTGGTCTACCAGGGCCGTGATCCCAAGATCAATCGCGTGGTGGCCATCAAGACCATGGCTCTGTCGCAGGAATTCGAGGCGGATGAAATTGACGAGGTGAAGCAGCGCTTCTTCCGCGAAGCGGAAACCGCCGGCCGCCTGAATCACCCCCATATCGTCACCATCTACGATGCCGGCGAGGAACACGATCTCGCCTACATCGCCATGGAATTCCTCAAGGGCCGTGACCTCACCCACCACACCAAGCCCAACACGCTGCTGCCCGCGCCTCTGGCGATGGAGATCATCGCGCGCGCGGCCGACGCGCTGGATTACGCCCATGCCCAGAACGTGGTACACCGCGATATCAAGCCGGCGAACATCATGTACGAGCAGGATACCGGCGCCATCAAGCTCACGGACTTTGGCATCGCGCGCATCACGGACTCCAGCAAAACCAAGACCGGCATGGTGCTGGGTACGCCTTCCTACATGTCGCCTGAACAACTGGCCGGCCGCAAGGTGGATGGCCGTTCCGACCTGTTCTCGCTGGGCGTCACCCTCTACCAGTTGCTCACCGGGCAACTGCCGTTCCGGGCGGAGTCCATGGCGACGCTCATGTTCAAGATCGCCAACGAAGCGCATGCACCGGCCACCACCCTGCGCCCCGACCTGCCGGACTGTGTCAATACACTCATGGACAGAGCTTTGCAGAAAAACCCCGATATGCGCTATCAACGTGGCGCGGATTTCGCCCATGACGTGCGTGCCTGTGCCGCGAAAATCGGTCACTGAAACAAATAAAGCCTGTTGACACATGAGTTACAAGGGCAAACTCAATTTCGTGGGGCTCACGGACAAGGGCCTGATCCGGCCCAATAACGAGGATGCCATCCACATGGACTTGGAAACCGGGCTGGTGGTGGCGGCTGATGGCATGGGCGGTTACAAGGCTGGCGAGATCGCCAGCGGAATCGCCGTGGAAATCATCCAGGAATCCGTCGGCAGCGGCCTCAAGGATGTGCGCAAACGCATCGGCGTCAGCGATAGCGGGTATTCCCATGAAAGCGTGCTGCTGCGCAACGCCATCACGCGTGCCAATGAAATCATTCACGATACTGCCAAAAGTCAGCCGCAGTGCGAAGGCATGGGTACTACGGTGGCGACCTGCCTGTTCTACAACAACCGCGTATCCATCGCCCATGTGGGCGACTCGCGAGTTTACCGCCTGCGCCACGGTCACTTCGATCAGGTGACCACGGATCATTCCCTGCTGCAGGAACTGGTGGCACGCGGTTTCTACACGCCGGAGGAAGCCCGCCGCTCCCTCAACAAGAACCTGGTGACCCGCGCTCTGGGCATAGAACCCACAGTGCAGGTGGACTTGCAGGAGGACGTGGCGCTGCTGGGTGATATATACCTGCTCTGTACCGACGGGCTGCATGATATGGTCACGGATGCGGATATTCACTTAACCATAGACACGTTTAGTGATAACCTTGAAACCGCAGCCAGACAGCTCGTCAAGCTGGCAAACGACAACGGTGGCCGCGATAACGTGTCCGTGGTGTTAGTCAAGCCGATCACGTCGTTTGAGAACGAGAAAAAAGGTTTCTTCGAGCGATTTACCGAATGGTTTTCATGAGGTATCGGCACGCACCGATCGCGTTCCACAGGAACTGATACTTAACGAGGCAGACCCATGGGCAAGCTCATACTCACGCTGGACGGACAGGAACTCGCGCAATACGAACTCGAGAAGGAGCGCTACACTATCGGTCGGCTATCGGACAACGATATTCATATAGATAACATGGCGGTGAGCGGCCACCACGCCCTGATTCTCAATATCCTCAAGGATTCGTTCCTGGAGGATCTCAACAGCACCAATGGCACTTACGTCAACGGCAAGCTCATCAAGAAGTATGCATTGCAGGAGGGCGATGTCATCACCATCGGCCGTCACCAGCTCAAGTATCTGAGCGGACGCGGCGATGCGGGCGAGAGTGAATTCGAACGCACCATGGTCATCAAACCGGGTGCCACGGGCCAGCCGGGCGCGCCCAGCCTGGACAGCGTCAATCGCGCCATTGCCCAGGCGGGCGTCGGCATAGCCCCCGTGGGGGAAACCACCAAAACCACCCTGCCCAAGGGAAAACTGCAGGTGCTCTCCGGCAGCTTCGCCGGCAAGGAGCTGGAACTCGTCAAGGCACTCACGACGCTGGGCCGGCCGGGAGTGCAGGTGGCCGCCATCACGCGTCGCGCCGACGGCTTCTACATCGTGCATGTGGAAAGCGGCCAGGGATTCCCCACGGTGAACGGCAGGGAAATCGGTGCCGAAGCGCGCAAGCTGGGAGACAACGACGTAATCGAACTGGCGGGCGTGAAGATGGGCTTTTATACTCTGCCGAACACCTGACAGGACTTGCCGTGCTTTATCTCAGGCGTTCCCAATGATTAACGGCCGATGGAATGAACGCTCGATAGCGCGGCAGGCGCTTGGTTTCCCTCCACCACGCTGAACTTCACCCGCTGGGTGATACCGCACAGCAATTCGTAAGCAATGGTGCCGGCGGCGCGCGCGATTTCTTCCACCGGCAGTTCCGCACCCCAGAGCAGCACGGGATCGTGCACGCGCGCCCGCGGCACACCGCGCAGATCAAGGGAAATCATGTCCATGGCCACCCGCCCGACCAATGGCACCCGTATCCCGTTTACCAGCACCGGCGTGCCGCTGGGCGCGTGCCGCGGATAACCGTCACCATAGCCGATGGCGGCGATGCCGATGCGCATGTCTTCCGGTGCCACCCAGCCGCCGCCGTAGCCCACTGCCTCACCCTCCTTCACCTGCTGCACCGCAATGAGCGCGGTACACAGGGTCATAGCGGGAAGCAGACCCTCGTCTCTCCCGCTGCGACCGGCAAAGGGCGAGACGCCGTAGAGCAGGATGCCGGGACGCAGCCAGTCAGCATGGCTGTTGGGCCAGGCGAGGATGCCGGCGGAATTGGCGATACTGCGCTCGGCATTGATGCCGGCCAGGGCCGTGGTGAATGTTTCCAGCTGCAGTTGCGTGCGCGGATTGGCGGTTTCATCGGCACAGGCGAGATGGGTCATGAGGCGCACTGGCCCCCGCACCGCGCGCGCGGCGCTGAGACGTTGCCAGGCGGTGCGTGCCTCGCCAGGCGGGAAACCGAGACGGTGCATGCCGCTGTCCACCTTGAGCCAGACAGTCAGCGCATGTTGCAGGTGGGACGCCTCCGTGAGCGCAAGCTGGTGAGCGTCGTGCACCACCACTTCGCAGCCGATCCTGGCCGCCTCCTCCAGCTCCAGCGCACTAAACACCCCTTCCAGCAACACGATGGGATGCGCCAGACCCGCATGACGAATCTCGACCGCCTCATCGAGGCAGGCGACGGCGAATGCGTCGGCTCCAGCCAATGCTCGAACCGCGGGCACGATGCCGTGACCGTAGGCATTGGCCTTCACCACCGCCATGATGCGCGCACGGGGTGCAAGCGCGCGTGCCCGCTCCAGGTTGTGACGCAGTGCGGAAAGATTGATGATGGCGCCGGCAGCACGGCTCACGTGTACTCTCCCGCGTCCTCGGAAATATAGTTCTCGAAGCGGGTATAGGCACCGAGGAAAGTAGCCTTCACAGTGCCGATGGGGCCATTGCGCTGCTTGCCGATGATGATTTCCGCCACACCCTTATCGGGACTGTCTTTGTCATAGACTTCATCGCGGTATATGAAGGCGATCAGGTCCGCATCCTGCTCGATGGAGCCGGATTCGCGCAGGTCCGACATGATGGGCCGGCGGTCGGGGCGCTGTTCGAGGCTTCTGTTGAGCTGCGACAGGGCAATGACAGGGATATGCAGTTCCTTGGCCAGGGATTTCAGGCTGCGGCAGATCTCCGAGATCTCCGTGGCACGGTTCTCGCGGGTGCCCGGCACCGACATGAGCTGCAGATAGTCCACCACCATGAGACCCAGGTTGTGTTCTCGCTTCAATCGCCGCGCACGCGCGCGCAATTCCGTGGGGGTAAGCGCACCGGTATCGTCAATGTACATGGGTGCCTTGGACATGATGGCGATGGCGGAACTCACGCGCTGCCAATCCGCCTGGTCGAGCTGACCGGTGCGTACCTTCTGCTGATTGATGCGCCCCAGCGAGGAAATCAGCCGCAGCGCAAGCTGTTCACCGGACATTTCCATACTGAAGATGGCTGTAGGTACCGGATTCTCGGGACGACAGGCGCAATATTCGGCGATATTCATCGCGAAACTTGTCTTGCCCATGGAGGGTCTCCCAGCCACAATCACAAGATCGCCGGGCTGCAGGCCCGCGGTCATCTCGTCGAACTTGTCCAGGCCGGTGGCGAGACCCGTCACCGGATTGTTGGCGTGCATCAATGCGTCGAGCCGGTCCACGGCGGTGGATAGCAACTCATTGATGCGCACGTAGCTGCGCTGCAAGCGCCCGCCGCGCTCGGCGATGTTGAACACCCGGCGCTCGGCGAAATCAATCAGTTCCTCGGTGTTACGGCCCTCAGGGCGGAAGGCGGCTTCCGCCAGCTCACCCCCTACGCGAATCAGCTGCCGAAGCACGGAGCGCTCGCGCACGATATCGGCATACGCGCGCACATTGGCGGCGGTAGGCGTATCGCGGGCGAGCGTGGCGAGATACGCAAGCCCCCCCGCCTGTTCCAGCTGGTTGCGGCTCTGCAGCCATTCGGCCAGGGTCACCACGTCAAACGGCGTGCTGCTGTCGGTAAGTTCGGTGATGGCGCGGAAGATCAGCCGGTGATCCTGACGGTAGAAATCCTCCTCCCGCAGGCGGTCCGCCACCTGCTCCCAGGTGGCGTTGTCCAGCATCAGCCCGCCCAGTACCGCCTGCTCCGCTTCCACCGAATGGGGCGGTATGCGCATGGCTTCCAGCGCCGCGGCGGCGTGGGTATCAAGACTTTTGACGGCTCCCGGCATGCTGGCTGAATAAAGAAGTTATGAGCGCCTAGACTCTATGTTAGGGAACTCTTGGCTTGCAACTTGACTCGTTAGAAACCGCGCGGTTGCTGAAAACGCGCGCGGGGGCCAGTGCCCCCGCGCGCAGACCGGGTGATTGACTCCAACCTATTCTTCCGCCACCACGGTTACCGTGATCTCCACATTCACGTCAGTGTGCAGGTGAATTTCCACCTTGTGCTCGCCGGCCACGCGGATCGGGCCCTGGGGCATGCGCACTTCCTTGCGTTCTACCTTGATACCGGAGTTGGTCAGGGTTTCAGCGATGTCCACCGTGCCCACGGAACCGAACAGCTTGCCTTCATTACCCGCCTTGGCGGCAATGGTGATGCTTTTGCCTTCCAACTCCCGCTTGCGCCCCTGGGCAGCGGTGAACGTATCGGTTGCCTGCTTCTCCAGCTCGGTGCGGCGTTTCTCGAACTCGGCGATATTCTTCGCCGTGGCCGCCTTGGCCTTGCCCTGGGGAATGAGATAGTTGCGACCATAACCGGGCTTCACCTTTACCTTGTCGCCCAGGTTGCCGAGATTCTCGACTTTCTGCAACAGAATGACTTCCATGGGTGTTCCTCCCGCCTCAATGCTGGTCGGTGTAGGGCAGGAGCGCCAGGAAACGTGCGCGCTTGATGGCAAGCGCCAACTGACGCTGGTAGAAGGAGCTGGTACCGGTGATACGGCTCGGCACAATTTTACCGGTTTCGGTGATGTAGGCCTTCAGGGTGCCGATGTCCTTGTAATCAATCTCCTCCACATCCTCTGCCGTGAAACGGCAGAATTTACGCTTGCGAAAAAAACGTGACATGTTCAGAGTCCTCGTGATCGGTTCAGGTGATTACACCGGCTCGGCGCGCACTTCTTCGTCACCGACGCGTTCTTCGTCGCCGCTATCGCCATCGCGCTCCTCGGCATCAAAACGCTCAACGCGATCCTCCTTCTCCTCTTTGGGTTTGATGAGGAAGGAAGGCTCGGTCACCGCCACCTCGCGGCCGATGACCAGATGACGCAGCACCGCGTCATTGAAGCGGAACATGCCTACGAGCTCGTTGAGGGTGGGTAGACCGCACTCTATATTCATCAGAACATAGTGGGCCTTGTGAACCTTGGCGATGGGATAGGCGAGCTGGCGCCGGCCCCAATCCTCGATGCGGTGAATCTTGCCATCCTCGGATTCGATCATTGAGCGGTAACGCTCAATCATCGCGGGCACCTGTTCACTCTGGTCAGGGTGGACCAGAAACACGATCTCGTAGTGTCTCAACTCAAGGCTCCTTATGGACTGACCGGCTCCCCGTCTGAGCGGTGGAGCAAGGTTCCCGGCACGGGGCCGGAAGGGCGCGAATCATACCGGAAGGGGTTCGGGCGTGCAAATTCAGGGGCCTGTGCCCACCCCCTTCCGGGGGAAAAAGAAAGTATTTTGTGCGGCCTGTGGTCGCGTAATTTATTGCCGGGTTCCGGTTCCGTCCCCGCACGACGGGTCCGTTACTTTGTGCGGACAAAGAGTTGGACGAAAGAAAACCGCCCCGGGGATTCCGCGCTGGCCTGAATGTGGCACAGAATCATCCCTGATGCGTTGGCCAGGGTATATATTCCTGTTCACCCGCTCGTTGCACGCGATTCGCCCTCGCGGCTCGCGTCCTCGGCGGCCGTGCTTACGGCACTGCCCTGTGCGGTCGCGCGAGCGTGGAAGCCTGCTACAGGTCATTCACGGCCGCAGGCCGCTCAAAAATTACTTTGAAATACCGCGCTGCCGCAGGGCTTCAAACAACGCCACACCGGCGGCGACGGAGACGTTGAGACTCTCGACGCCGCCCGCCATGGGAATATGGGCGAGAAAGTCGCATTCCGCTTTGGAGAGACGCCGCAGGCCCGAACCCTCGGCACCCAGCACCAGTGCCAGCGGCCCCTTCAAGTCCAGTTGATAGAGTGGCTGATCCGCCTCAGCCGCGAGACCCACGAGCCAGATATTTTGTTGCTTGAGCCAGCGCAAGGTGCGGGCAAGGTTGGTCACCTGGAAGAACGGCGTCATTTCCGCCGCACCCGCCGCCGCCTTGCGCACTCCAGGCGTCAGCTCCACCGCCCGGTCCCTGGGCGTGATAACGGCTTGCACGCCGGCGGCGTTGGCGCTGCGCAAACAGGCGCCGAGATTATGGGGATCCTGCACACCATCCAGCACCAGCAAAAATGCCGGCGACCTGAGCGCACCCACGAATGCCTTGAGATCGTCTTCATCACCCGCCCGGGCCGCGTCTGCCTGCGCCACCACACCCTGATGCCGGCCATTGCCGGTGAGCTCATCCAGTTTTTCCCGTGATACACGCTGCACGGATACGTCCCGTTGTGCAGCCTGGGCCAGTAGTGATTCCAGACGCGCATCGTGGCGGCTGTCCTGTATCCAGAGTTGCTGCACCGGCCGCTGCCGCTCAAACAGCGCCATAACGGCATGCAATCCATACACGAGGTTTTCGCCGCCCATGTTCAGCGTTTCTTGTGCCGGAGCTTCTTTGCGTGCCGCGTGGCCGGCCGTTCGCTGCGCGTCTCCTGCGCCGAAATTATCGGCTCGAAATCTATCTTGTGTTCTTCCAGATTGACGTTGCTCACGCGCACCCGGATGGGGTCCGTCAAACGGTAGATACGACCGGAACGCTCGCCCACCATGCGATGCCCCACCGGATCATGGGAATAATAATCGCTGGGCAGCGAGGTGACGTGGACAAGTCCCTCCACGTACAAATCCTTCAACTGCACAAACAGACCGAAGGGCAGCACCCCGGTGATAAGACCGTCGAATTCCTCACCCAACTTGTCCTGCATGTATTCCGCCTTGAGCCAGTCCATGGCGTCGCGCGTGGCCTCGTCAGCGCGCCGTTCGGTCATGGAGCAGTGGCTGCCCAGGTTTTCCATCTGCGTCACGGAATACTGGAAATTCTTCGCCGAGCCGCCGCGCAGCACATGGCGGATGGCACGGTGCACCAGCAGATCCGGATAACGGCGGATGGGCGAAGTGAAATGCGCGTAGTGGCTCAATGACAGGCCAAAATGCCCGACGTTCACCGGGCTGTACACCGCCTGCGACAGAGAGCGCAACAACACCGTCTGGATGAGCGCTTTGTCCGGCCGCCCTTTCACCTTGTCCAGCAAGCGGGCGTAATGCATGGCATCCGGCTTCTGACCCCCGCCCAGGGAAAGCCCTAGGGTGCCGAGAAAAATACGCAGTTCCTTGAGTCCATCCGCATCCGGACTGGCATGCACGCGGTAGAGCGCGGGAATCTGATGTTTTTCCAGAAAGCGCGCTGCCTCCACGTTGGCGGCAATCATGCACTCCTCGATGAGCCGGTGCGCGTCATTGCGTACCAGCGGCTTGATGGCGGCGACCTTGCGATCCTCGCCGAAGATCACGCGCGTCTCGGTACTGTCGAAATCAATGGCCCCGCGCTTTGCCCGTGCTTTGGCCAAGGCATGATAAACGCCATACAGGTTCTCAAGTTGGGACACCAACTGTGCATACTCGCGCCGCAGTTTTTCATCCTTATCCACCAGGATGCCCGCCACCCTGGTGTAGGTGAAGCGCGCGGCCGAGCGCATCAAGCCTTCATAAAAATGCGCCTGACTGATATTGCCCTCCGCACTCACACGCATGTCGCATACCATGCATAGCCGATCCACCTCCGGATTGATGGAACACAGGCCGTTGGACAGCACTTTCGGCAGCATGGGAATGACGCGGTCGGGAAAATACACCGAGGTACCGCGATTGCGCGCTTCCAGATCCAGCGCGCTGCCGGGCTGCACGTAATGAGAAACATCGGCGATGGCTACCAGCAAACGGAAGCCATTGCCCCTGCGTTCGCAATAGACGGCATCGTCGAAATCCCGGGCATCTTCGCCATCGATGGTCACCAGCGGCGTGTTGCGCAGATCCAGGCGTCCCTGCTTTGAGGCTTCCGGTACCGATTCATCGAAGGCACGCATTTCCCGCTGCACATCCAACGGCCAGTCATGCGGCAGTCCATGGGCGTGCACCGCCAGCTCCACTTCCATGCCCGGCGCGTGGCGCTCACCCAGGATGCGTGTCACCCGCCCGATGGGTTCGCTCTGCTTGTCCGGTTGCTGTGTGAGTTCCGCCACCACCATCTGGCCGGGACGCGCGCCGTTGCGTTCCGCGGCCGGCACCAGCACCGTGTGGGCGATGCGCGAATTGTCCGGCTGCACGAAACTCACGCCATGCTCTTCCACGTAACGCCCCGCCACTTCGTGGGTGTTGCGTTCCAGCACGTCCACCAATGAACCTTCCGCGCGGCCGCGCGCATCCCGTCCCTGCACCCGCACCAGCGCCCGGTCGCCGTGCATGAGCGTGCGCATCTGGCGCGGTGGCAGAAACACGTCATCGCCGCCTTCGTCGGGCTTCAGGAAACCGAAGCCGTCGCGGTGACCGATGACCGTGCCCGCCACCAGAGGCAAGAGTTTCACCAGGCAGTATTCATCGCGGCGGTTCTGCACCAGTTGACCGTCCCGCAGCATGGCCGCCAGCCGCCGGCTCAGGGCCTCGAGTTCATCGGTATGACGGAGATGCAGATCCTGCGCCAGCCGCTCAAAGCGCAGTGGTGTACCTGCTTTTTCCAGCCAATGCAGGATCGCTTCGCGACTGGCGATGGGACGTGCGTACTTCTGCGCCTCGCGTTCCGCATAGGGATCGTGGGGGCGGCGCGCCGCTTTTTGTGGTTTTGGTTTTTTCTTCATGCAATGAGTAACTTAGGTAAAGCGTGACATTGACACAGTGGGACGCTGTCGGTAAAGTGCCGCCCTCCCGCATCGGCTGTATTTGGCCTGCCCCTGCCCAGGTGGCGGAATTGGTAGACGCACTAGTTTCAGGTACTAGCGGGTAACACCGTGGAGGTTCGAGTCCTCTCCTGGGCACCAGCATCATTACCCGTACACGCCAACAATCTAAAGCTCAATCGAAAGGATGTTTTAGCACGATGGTCTGGGCACGATCCGGGCCGGTGGAGATGATATCCAGGGGCACGCCCATGAGTTCCTCGCTCTTCTTGAGATAGGCGCGGGCGTTTTCCGGCAGTTCCTTGTATTGCGTGAGTCCGACCGTGGAAGTTTTCCAGCCGGGCATGTCCACATACACCGGTTCCGACTCCGCGAAACTTTCCGCACCCATGGAGGCAACGGTAACCTCGCCCTTTGCGGTCTTGTAGGCCACGCAGATACGAATAGTATCGAGGCCGTCCAGTACGTCCAGCTTGGTGATGCACAGACTGCTGACACTGTTGTTGATGATCGAGCGCTTCAGCGCCACCACGTCGAACCAGCCGCAGCGGCGCGGCCGTCCGGTGACGGAGCCGAATTCATGACCGCGGTGCGCCAGATGTTCGCCCATGGCGTCGAACAATTCCGTGGGCATCGGGCCCTCGCCCACGCGCGTGGTGTAGGCCTTGACGATACCCAGCACCTGATCGAAATACAGCGGTCCCAGACCGGTGCCGGTGGCCGCACCGCCGGCGGTAGTGTTGGAAGAGGTGACGTACGGATACGTGCCGTGATCCACGTCCAGCAACGCGCCCTGGGCGCCTTCGAACAGCATGTTTTCGCCGCGCCGGCGCAGCGCGTCCAACAAAGGCGTGATATCCACGATCATGGGTTCCAGCACCGGCACCAGCGCCAGATAATCTTCCAGGGTTTTCTGGAAGGCCACCGGCTCGGCGTGGAAATAGTTCTTGAGGATGAAGTTGTGGTAATCCAGCACTTCGCCCAGTTTGGCGGCGAAGCGCTCGCGGTGAAACAAATCCGCCACGCGCACCGCGCGGCGCGCGATCTTGTCTTCATAGGCCGGACCGATGCCACGGCCGGTGGTGCCGATCTTGGCAGCGCCTTTGGCCTGTTCGCGCGCCTTATCCAGCGCCACATGGGACGGCAGGATCAGCGGACAGGCCGGCGAGATCTTCAGGCGCTCGCGCGCCGGCACACCCTTGGCTTCCAGCATGTTGATTTCTTCCAGCAGTGCCGTGGGCGACAGCACCACGCCGTTGCCAATCAGGCATTGCACGTTGGCACGCAACACCCCGGAAGGGATCAATTTGAGAACGGTCTTCTCACCGTTGATAACGAGCGTGTGACCGGCGTTGTGCCCGCCCTGGAAACGCACCACTGCGGTGACGCGGTCCGTAAGCCAGTCCACCACCTTGCCCTTGCCCTCGTCGCCCCACTGCGTGCCGATGACGATGACATTCTTGCCCATGTTGCCTACCTACCCCCCAATTTCCTCAGAACAGGCCGCGTGCCAGATATAGCAGAATAACGCCCACGATCATGCTCGCCAGGCCCGAGATCCGCAGTACGCGATCATGGGCCTGGACCACGGTAGCCAGCGTGCGCTTGAAACTGCGCGGATTGATAAACGGCATGATGCCCTCGATCACCAGCATGAGCCCGATTGCCGTCAGTAGTGCCATCCACATAACGTATGCCCTGTTACTTGTTTCAGGTCTGGCTTGCAGTCCTTGCGGATCGGGGTGAATGCAACCAGTCCCGCCAATCCTGGTAATCCCCCGGCAAGCGGCACAGCATAGCGTATACCCCGCGGGATTTTTTATCCGGGTGCGCTTCGCCCACCCCGAGCTTCAGTGCTGCCACCCATGTCACCGGTGCGCCGCGGCAGGCGGCTTGAGACCGTCAAAGTATTTCAGAAACCCACTGTCCGGACCGAGCACGATGATACTGTTGTTCTTGCGGATGACGCGTCGGTAGGCTTCCAGGCTACGGTAAAAGCGGAAGAATTCCGGATCCTGTCGGTAGGCGCGCGCATAAATCGCCGTGGCCTCGGCTTCCGCCTGCCCACGGATTGTCTGCGCCCGGGTTTCGGCCTGGGCGAGAATCACCGCCTGCTGCTGATCCGCTTTGGCACGGAGTTCGTCGGCGGAAACGCTGCCCTGGGCACGGATTTGCGCGGCCTGCGCCGATTGTTGTGCACGCATGCGCTGATACACCGCATCCAGCTGATCCCGCGGGAGAGTAAGCGCCGTAAGACGTACCGCCTGCACTTCCGCGCCGAGAGCGTGCATCTGCGCATTGAGTCTGCCGGGCAAGTCCCGCAGGAGCGCGGTGTCGCTGCCCGTGAGCAGTTCGCCGGACGTGTGCGCGGCAAACAATTGGCGCAGCAGTGCAGTGAGCGCATCGTTGATACGGCGTGCACCGCTGCCCTCGTCGCAATCGGTGGCACGGCAGAAAACGCCTGCATCGCTGATGCGCCATACGGCGGCATAACCTGCATCGAATGTCTTGCCGTCGGCTGTCACGAACTTCATGCGCCCGCCGTTCTCACGCTCGCCATTCAACGGGATCCACTGCGCATCCAGACCGGCGATCTGTTCCATGAAGGGCAGCTTGAAATGCAACCCGGGTTTGAGACCGGCTTCCACCACGCTGCCAAAGCGCAGGCGCACGCCCGTCTGGCCTTCAGGCACCACGCCGACGCTCTGACTGACCAGCAGCAGCACAATGATGGCGAGAATAAGACTGATGAAGCTACGGTGCAGCGGCATCATGCGCCTTCCTTGCCGCTGGCAGCGGCGGGCGCCGGGGTGACGGGATGCATGCCGGTGGTTTTCTTGTCCGGTGCAGCGGGTGCGGATACCGCTTGCGGGCCGGCGAACGGCTGGCCAAGTTGTACGGTCACGCTGCCGTTCCTGGCGTCCACAATCACTTTATTGGCATTGCCCAGGATGTCCTGCATGGTCTGCAGATAGAGTTCATCGCGAGTGAGTCCGGGCGCCTTGCGGTAGGCGGCGAGGATTGCATCAAAACGCGCGGTGTCTGCGCTGGCCTGTCCCACCCGCATAGTACGGTAAGCCTCGGCCTCCGTCAGTTTTGCGGCCGCTGTGGCTTGCGCCCGAGGCAGCAAATCATCGGCATAGGTCCGGGCTGCTGCCTGCGCCTCGCTGGCATCCTGCCGGGCTTTTTGCACACCGGCGTGGGCGGCAACCACCGTCATGGGCACGCTCACCCGCTGAAACACGAGGCGCGTCACCGCCAGTCCGGCATGATATGGGCGCAAAGCGATTTCCAGCGATTGACTCGCACGTGCTTCCACCGCGTCCCGGCCGCTCCCCAGGAGGTCCGCCAAGGTGCTGTGGGCAATGGCGGCACGCACCGCAGCGTCCGTCAAACCTCCCAGCAGGGCCTTGGCACCGGCATCGGTACTCATACGCACTCGTGCGGGGGCAGCGACATCAAACAGGTAAGCGCGTACATCCTCTATGTGGTAATACACCAGCGTGTCCACCACCACGATATTACCGTCGCTGGTCAGCAACCTGTTGTAGCTGTGTGCATAGTCGCGGCCCTGCACGCCACTGACGATATCCGCACGACCGATGGGCCAGGGGAGGTGCCAGTGCAATCCAGGTTGCGTAACATCTACGTAGCTGCCAAAAACCAAATTCACGCCGCGATTACCGGGCGCCACCCTGTAGAAGCCCGAGATCAGCCAGGCCGCAACAATCACCGGCAGCAGCCACCATAGCGCGGCTGCATGAAAATGCTGCCGGCCGCCGTGCTTGCCGCCGAACAATACGCCGAGCCGCTGCTGCAGATTCTTCACCATCCGCTCCAGATCAGGCGGACGGTTGGCGTTATTCCACGGATCCTTATCCTTCCCTGGTTCATTCCACACCATGACAGCGAACCCCCGATTAAACGAATTGCCGTGAAGCTGCCTCAAAAACGTCGCGAGCGCCGACGCATGCTACCAAAGTCTTGCCAAGCGCAGCAGTGAACGGGCTGACCTCAATCAAAGCGTGAGCAGCGAGGGATTCAGTCCCTCACGATGACACAGTCGCTGATATTCGCTGCGTGGCAATTCAATCTGCAACAGGGAACTGCCATCCTGCTCCACTTTTTCCTCGCGCACCGCGCCCAGACCAAAAAAAGCTGCACGCGCGCGGCTCTGGGCCGGTGCAAGCTTCAGCCAACCCTGCACCGTTTCGCTGCGCAAGCGTTCCGCAATGGCCTGCCGCAGCAGATCCAACCCGGCGCCGCTCATGGCCGACACCCACACACGGCGCGGCTTGCCATCGAGACCGTTTTCCACCGCCGGAAGCTGCCCCGTCAGATCAATCTTGTTGAACACCTCGAGTTGCGGCACGCCTTGTGCACCGATTTCCGCAAGTACCGAGTTCACGGTCTCAATATATACGTCCCGTTGCGGGTCACTGGCATCCACTACATGCATCAACAGCTCCGCCTCCTCCGTTTCCTGCAGGGTGGAACGGAACGCCGCCACCAAGTCATGGGGTAACTGACGGATGAAACCCACCGTATCCGCCAGCACCAGTGTGCGGCCTTCATCGAGATGGAGACGTCGCAGCGTGGTATCAAGGGTGGCGAACAGCTGATCTGCGGCAAACATCTCGGCGCCGGTGAGCTCGTTAAACAGGGTGGACTTGCCGGCATTGGTATAACCCACTATTGAGACGGTAGCCACCTTATGGCGCAGGCGCGTACGCCGGCCCTGTTCGCGCTGTTCGCACACCCGCTGCAGACGTTTTACCAGTTGTTGTATGCGTTTGCCGATCAGGCGGCGGTCCAGTTCCAGCTGGGTCTCGCCGGGGCCGCGCAGACCGATACTGCCGCCGCGTTGCCGTTCCAGATGCGTCCAGCCGCGTACCAGACGCGTGGCGATATGGCGGTGCTGGGCAAGTTCCACCTGCAGCTTGCCTTCAAAGCTGCGCGCGCGTTGCGCAAAGATATCGAGTATCAGACCGGTACGATCCAGCACCCGGCAGCTGAGGAATTTTTCCAGGTTGCGTTCCTGGCTGGGCGAGAGTTGGTGATTGATCAGCACCAGATCGGCATGCGTCTCCAAGACCTTGGTGCGCACTTCCTCCGCCTTGCCCTCGCCGATGAAAAAATGCGATTCCGGCACGCGCCGGTTACCGGTCACCACCGCCAGCACTTCCGCGCCCGCGGCTTTGGTGAGTTCCTTGAATTCCTGGAGCAGCTCGTTGCCGGTTGAGGGATCGAGGTTGAGGTGAACCAGAACGGCTCGTTCACCGCTCTTTGGACGCTCAAACAATGCGCCGCCCCGGCATGCGCTGGTCAGGCGCTCTCGCCGCCCGTCTCTCCAACGGTCTCATCGGGCGCCATATTGACATGACGGCTCGGCACCACAGTGGAAATAGCGTGCTTGTACACCATCTGACTCACGCTGTTCTTGAGCAGGATGACAAATTGATCAAAGGACTCGATCTGCCCCTGCAACTTGATTCCATTAACCAGATAAATCGAGACCGGCACTTTATCCCGGCGCAGTGTGTTCAGGAAGGGTTCCTGCAGGGACTGACCTTTGGCCATGACTCGTCTCCTCGTTTTAGTTATCTCTGTCTCTGGGCTCATTGAGTGGCCCGTTTTGTAATGGATGCCGTGGCATTGTAGCACAGCAGCTTCAGGCCTGGCCCTCCAGGAGGGGCGCCAACTTGGCCTGTACCGTCTGCGGCAAGTGCGCGGCATCGCTCGTAAACCAATGTATCTCCTCCTCGGCACGCAGCCACGTGAGCTGGCGCTTGGCAAAGCGGCGCGTGGCTACAATACCCCGCTGTACCGCATCCTCCAGACTGCAGACGCCCTCCAGGTGCTGCCACAGTTGACGGTAACCCACTGATCGCATGGATGCATGCGTCGTTGTCAGATCGCCCCGCCTGCGCAGATGCGCCACTTCCTGCAGAAAACCCCCGGCCATCATGGCCTGGAAGCGTTGTGCAATGCGTGCGTGCAGCAACGCGCGGCTTGAGGGCACCAATGCCAGCTTGATAAAGCGATAAGACACCGGTTTGACCGCGCCGGCGGCATGCAGTTCCGACATAGGCCGGCCCGTGAGATAAAAAACCTCCAGCGCACGCTGTATGCGCTGCGGATCATTGACGTGTATGCGCGCTGCGGAGACCGCGTCCACGCGCCGGAGTTCCGCGTGCAATGCACCCCATCCCTGCCGGGCCGCACGGGCATTGATTTCGGCACGCAAATGCGCATCAGCGACAGGCAGCATGGCAAGGCCATGTTGCAGCGCGCGGAAATACAGCATGGTTCCACCCACCAGCAACGGAATGCGTCCGGCGGCGCTGATATGGGACATGGTGGCGAGCGCATCCTCGCGGAAACGTCCGGCGGAATAACTTTCCGCCGGATCCAGTATGTCAATAAGATGATGCGGCGCAATACGCAGGATCGCCGCGTCCGGTTTCGCGGTACCGATATCCATGCCGCGATAGATCATCGCCGAATCCACGCTGACGATGTCGCAAGGGAAATGTCTGACCAGCTCCACCGCCAGTGCGGTCTTGCCGGAGGCAGTGGCCCCCATGAGCAGGATGGCGAGCGGCGGGGCTCTCATCGGCCGCGCAGGAACAGCTTGTCAAGCTCTGCCATGCTGAGCCGCGCCCAGGTCGGACGGCCATGGTTACACTGGTCGGCACGCGGCGTGCGCTCCATCTCCCGCAGCAGCGCGTTCATTTCCGCAAGCGTAAGCTCGCGATGCGCACGCACCGAAGTATGACAGGCGCGGGTGGCAAGTACGCGCTCCAACGCGGCGTCGAGGCGCCGGCTGGCGCCGTGTTCAGCAATATCCGCCAGCAGATCCCGCAGTAATTGCGCCATGTCCTCGCCCTGGAGCAGCGCCGGCACTTCGCGAATGGCCAGGGTTTCCGGACCACGGCGTTCCACCCTGAAGCCGATCTCCGCCAAGGCAGCCGACACCGTTTCCCCTCTGTCCGCTTCGCGGCGGCTGACAGTGACCCCCACCGGCACCAGCAGCGGCTGTGACACCACGCGCCCCGACCCCAGTGATGCTTTCATGCGCTCATAGGTGATGCGTTCGTGAGCTGCATGCATATCCACCAGCACCAGACCCTCGCTGGCGGCGGCAAGGATGTAGATGCCGTGCAACTGTGCCAGCGCGTAACCCAGCGGCGGTACCGCGGGCGAACCTGTTTGTGACGGAGCGGGCTGCGGTGTTATCTCGTGCAGTCTTGTATAGGCAGCCATATCTTCCGCAACGCGCAGCGCCATCGGCTGCTGCACGTGCGGATTCGGGAAAGAGGCCGCCGGCTGTGCTTGCAGCTCCATCCCGGGCGCCCGCCCGATCGGGGAATGCGGCGTGGTGTCCTTCAACACCGTTTCCACGGTGCGGAACACATAATCATGCACCAGGCGGCCATCGCGGAAACGCACCTCGTACTTGGCCGGATGGGCATTCACATCCACGCGCGCCGCATCCAGCTCCAGGTACAGTACATAAGCCGGATGGCGGCCATGAAACAACACGTCGTGATAGGCGAGCTTGATCGCGTGGGCCAACAGCTTGTCACGCACCATGCGGCCATTCACATAAAAATACTGCAGATCCGGCTGACTGCGCGAAAAGGTGGGGCGCGCGATCCAGCCACGCAGGATCAATCCCGTCATGGCGTGGGTAAGGTGCAGGGCCTGAGCTACGAATTCCTTGCCCAGTAGCACCGCCACACGCTGTTCATGCTCGCGCTGCTCCGTGGCGGCGGCGAGCGCATACACGCCGCGACCGTTATGGCGCACATGCAGGGCCACATCCTGCCGCGCCAGTGCCAGCCGCCGCAGCACCGTGTCCACGTGGCTGAATTCCGTATGCTCACTTTTCAGAAATTTGCGCCGCGCCGGCGTGTTGAAGAACAGTTCGCGCACTTCCACCGTAGTACCGGCGGGATGGGGCACTGGCACGGCTTCGCTGTAATGGCCGTGGCCGTCGCCCTCGACGCGCCAGCCATGCCCGTCATCGCGGGTGCGCGAGGTAATGGCAAGCCGTGCCACCGCACCGATACTGGGCAACGCCTCACCGCGGAAGCCCAGCGTGATGACGTGTTCCAGATCGTCCAGGCTGGCGATCTTGCTGGTCGCATGACGCGCCAGTGCCAGCGCCAATTCATCCTTGGGAATGCCACCGCCGTCATCGCGCACGCGGATGAGCCGCGCGCCTCCCTGCTCCACCTCCACATCAATGCGCGTCGCGTCCGCATCCAGGCTGTTTTCCAGCAATTCCTTCACCACTGATGCCGGGCGTTCCACGACCTCGCCGGCGGCGATCTGGTTGATGAGTTGGGGTGGTAAACAGCGGATAGGCATGGGGCACCACAAAGGCTCACGGAAGCCTAGCTTAGCGGCTGCAGGAGGCTGGAGAAAGAACGCGGCTATTGACCGCGCTGGCTACGACTGGCGACCGCGTAGTCCGAAGATTGGTCAGCGGCAGATACCGCCTCGGTGTGCAGCTTGTGACGGGCTTTCATCATGGCCAGCTCGGTGCCGGGCGGCGGATACTGGTCAAAATAATTTGTCACCCCCCCCAGGATCGCTTTGGCGATTTTTTCCTGGTAGGCGGAGCTCATAAGCAGGCGCTCTTCCTGCGGATTGGTGATGTAGTCGGTCTCCACCAGGATGGAGGGGATATCCGGCGATTTGAGCACAACGAAGGCGGCCTGCTGCACGTGGAAACGGTGCATGGGACCGAGCCTGGACAATTGCCGCGCCACACGGTTGCCCACATCCAGACTGGCGCTGATGGTGGCGGTCTGTGACAGATCGATGAGTACCGAAGCCAGCATGCTGCTCTTGTTGGCGAGGGATACGCCGCCCAACAGGTCGGAGTCGTTTTCACGCTCTGCCAGCAGGCGGGCGTGCTCGGAAGACGCGCCGTGCATGGACAATGCGTACACCGTAGCCCCGTCAGCGTAGCCATCGCGGGCTGCATCGCAATGAATGGAGATGAAGATATCGGCATGGGCCGCGCGGGCGCGGTCAATGCGCTGGCGCAGTGTAAGGTAGTAATCTCCGTTACGGGTCAGGAATGGTCTGAAACCCGGTTGCCTCGCCACCAGTGCCGCGAGCTTGCGGGCAATCTGCAGCGTGATGGTTTTTTCCATAACGCCATGGGGGCCGATGGCACCGGAATCAATGCCGCCGTGACCGGCGTCAATGGCCACCACAATGTCACGGCCGGTCTGGGGCACGGCGGTGGCCGCGGTAAGTACCGGACGGCGTTCCGCCTGGTCATTCCGCCCCGCGCTGTACAGGTACACCAGAAGTTGCGCACCGCCGGGACTTTGCCGCACCAGGCTGCGTGGCGTGGCACGCTGCTTCAAATCCAGCACCACGCGCAGATTGTCGCGGCCATGCACACCACTACGCAAATCCCTCACCGCTCCCTGACCCGGCGGCAGGTTGGTGTCGAGGCGCGCGTTGTCCACATCAATGACGATGCGGTTCGGGTCGCTCAGGGTGAAAATGCGGTGTTCCACCGGTCCTGAAAGATCGAAAACCACGGCCGTATGCCCGTCACGGGAGGAGAAATGCACCCCCTGCACACTCACAGGTACAGCCAGTGCCGCCACCGGCCAGAGGATCATCAGAGCCAGCAATAGCTTCATGCCCGGACCGAGATGTGGGGACATGCAGTAGTTATACACAATCCTTCAGGGATTTCAAGGCTTTTTATTAATGAATTTATATAGATACAACGGTATCTTATAGCTTAGCCTGAGAAACGGACTCAACCCGGATTGGCTAGCCCCGGCATGGCAGCACCCTGGACGCCGGCCCGCCACGCCTCGACCAGATTCCTGCCCCGCCCGCTGGGGGCTTCAACCTGTACTTGCCGGCCCGGCTCCCGCAGCTGGATATTCAATTTCAGGTCCGGTGGCGGCAGCGCGCCCGCGCCCCGTTCCGGCCATTCCACAAATATCCATTGCTCCGGATCATCCAACTCGCGAATCCCAAGGAACTCCAATTCATCTGCTGCGCGTATGCGGTACAAATCCAAGTGCTGAAACAGCCGGCCCGGAAACTCATAGCCCTCCATGAGAGTGTAGGTTGGACTGCGCACCCGGCCGGTAAAGCCCAGACCGCGCAGCACGCCACGCACCAGGGTGGTCTTGCCAGCACCCACCTCACCCGCGAGGTACACCACAGCACCGCTTTTCAGCGCGTGTGCCAGTTGCACGCCCAGCGCCTCCATCGCCGTGGCATCAGCTACCGTGAAAAACCGACTCATGCATTGACCACGCTGCGCAACGCCGCGATCAGGTCGCGCGCCGTCAATCCCCGCTCGCCGGCTTGAGCAGCTTGGTCTCCCGCGAGCGCGTGCACGCAGACGCCGGCGCGGGCCGCATCTGGCAAAGACAGGCCTTGGGCAATCAACGCGGCAATCACGCCGGTCAGCGCGTCACCCATGCCTGGTGCCGCCATGCCGGGGTTGCCGTGGATGCAGACCGCTGGCGTTTCATCGCTGGCCGCGACAATGCTGCCGGTCCCTTTGAGCACCGCCACGCCCCGATACTGTTCCACTAGTTGCTCGGCCGCTTGATAGCGATCCACCTGCACCGACTCTGTGGACAACTTGAGCAGGCGCCCGGCTTCACCCGGATGGGGCGTCAGTACCCACTGGCCGCGAGCCATGGGATGCGCCGCCAGCAGATTGAGGGCATCCGCATCCACCACCAGCGGCAGCGGTGTATCCAATGCCCGCGCCAGCAAGGTGCGACCCCAGTCGTCCCCGCCCAGACCCGGACCGATGGCGATCACCGTGGCGCATGCCATGAGCGGCACCACGTCTCCGGCGGTTTCCATGCCATGCACCATGGCTTCCGGCAAACCGGCGAGCAAACCCGCCACGTGTGCCGGACGCGTGGCGACGGTCACCAGCCCGGCGCCGCTGCGCAGTGCGGCTTCGGCGGTAAGGCGCACCGCTCCACCCATGCCCAGGTCACCGCCGATTACCAGCACGTGACCGAACCGGCCCTTGTGGGCCGAGCGCGGACGCCGTGGCAGGCGCGTTTCCGCATCACTGATACAGCGTGCCACCGGTATGGTATCCGCGTAAATCTGCGATGGCACCCCCAGAGCCGCCAACTCTATGCCGCCTGCGCAAGCCGGTCCTTCGCCGGTAACGAGACCAGCTTTCATACCGATAAAGGTCGCAGTCACAGTGGCGCGCACCGCTGCCCCCATCACCGCGCCTGTATCCGCATTCAGGCCGGAAGGAATATCCAGCGCCAGCACCGGCCGGTCGCATTGATTGATGAATTCCACCGCTTCCCGCCAGCGACCTTCCAGCGGACGGCTCACACCAATGCCGAACAGGGCATCCACGATCACATCCGCATCCGCCGGCAGCGCGCCGTTGAACGGCTCTTCATGCCCTTTCGCGGACAGATACTTGGCGCGTGCTGCCCCGGCGGCGGACAAGTGCGCCATGTCACCCAGGTTCAACACGCTCACGCGCCGCTTCGCGTCCCTGGCTTCCGCAGCCAGCACATAACCGTCACCGGCGTTGTTGCCGGCACCGGCAAACACAACGATATGCCGCGCCTCAGGCCAGTGGTTCAGCAGCGCCTGCCACGCCGCCGCACCGGCGCGGTGCATGAGCTCCTCCGCGGAAATGCCATGAATTTCGATGGCACGGCGATCCAGTTCCCGCAACTGGGCCGCACTGTACAACGCTTGGGAAAATACCGACATGGCGGCATTATATACAGCACGCCACCCGAAACGGTTTATGCACCCGGAACCCATTTCCACCCTGGACTTTGCCGCACTCGCGCTGGCCATCAAGGGCTGGAGCCGGGAACTGGGCTTCCAGCAGTTGGGTATCAGCGATGTGAACTTGGCGAAAGACGAGCAGCGCCTGCTGCAATGGCTCCGGCAAGAGCGTCACGGCGAGATGGGCTACATGGCGCGCCACGGCACGCGCCGCAGCCGTCCGGCGGAACTGGTACCCGGCACCCTGCGGGTGATTTCCGTGCGCATGGATTACTGGCCGGATGGGTCGGAAGAAGCAAAGGCCCTGCTTGAAGAAAAGGATCGCGCGTACATCGCCCGTTATGCTCTCGGCCGCGATTACCACAAAGTATTACGCAAGCGTTTGCAGAAGCTCGCCGGCCGGATTCAGGATGAAATCGGCGCCTTCGGCTACCGCGCCTTCACCGACAGTGCGCCGGTGCTGGAAAAGGCGCTGGCGCGCAATGCCGGGCTGGGCTGGATCGGCAAGCACACCAACTTGATAAACAAGAACGCTGGATCCTGGTTCTTCCTGGGCGAGCTGTACACCGATCTGTCGCTGCCCGTGGATGTACCCGCTGAAAATCACTGCGGCAGCTGTCATGCCTGCATGGATATCTGCCCCACCGGCGCCATTGTTGCCCCCTACCAGCTCGACGCCCGCCGCTGCATCGCCTATCTCACTATCGAATACAAAGGCCCTATCCCGGTGGAATTCCGCAAGGTCATGGGCAACCGCATCTTCGGCTGTGATGATTGCCAGCTTTTCTGTCCCTGGAACAAGTTCGCCCGACCCACGATGGAAAAGGACTTCAAACCTCACCACGGCCTTGACGACGCGGCGCTGGTGGAACTGTTCAACTGGACGGAAGCGGAATTTCTGGAACGCACTGCGGGCAGCGCCATCCGCCGCGTCGGCTACGAATGCTGGCTGCGGAATATTGCAGTGGCACTCGGCAATTCACCGTCTTCACCGGAAATTATTGCCGCTATGCAATCACGGACAAATTATCCTTCCGAATTGGTACGGGAACATGTGCAGTGGGCACTGGAACAGCACACGACCCGGCAAGTAATGTAAATCCGGCTCTGATCCACGATTGTCCAACAATCATCCCGTCGGCAACCGGGCTTCATTGCTTTCCTACCTTGCAATTGTGTTTTGCCCACTGCAATTTAATCTCGGGTCCCGACCGCGGCTCGTAATAAAGCCAGACTGGCATGCCTTGTCTGACGATCCTCTCGATAGGCGAGCCGGCGTTTATGGCAAAATTTATCGCGGTACCATTCAAGTGGATATAATAATACTTTGCCCGGTTACTGGTATATCTGCCCTGCCCAAAGAGAATTGCACCTTGGTGGATTCGCGCCCAATTCCTATGACCGGTGATGGATTGATACAAAACATATTGCCCCGAATTCTCGATGATCACCTCAATGAGACGATCATCCTCCTGATTGGAAAAGCACCATTTTCCGACGGAATACTTCCTGAGACTAGCGACGGAATTGATCCTGGTTTCGGTTCTGTTTTTCTTGTCATTATCAGACCTCTCGCATCCATATAGGGTCGCCGTCAACGCAACCAGGATGCATGCCAGGCATATTGTTTTTGAGCATGAACCATGATTGACTGCCACCATTACAGCTCTCTGAAGCACTGGTTTCCGTTCTGGCAGGCGGCCATCCGATTCGCGAACATTGATCCGCTTTGTGCAAGCCGTACCTTTCATTTCATTGCAAGCCCACCAAGTCCCCTAAACTTTTTATCAATCAGACCGGACTTTCGTGCTTTGACCATGGCAATCGCGGAAACGTAACCCGCTGCCGCAGGGACAGGGTGCATCCGGACCTACGGTCGCCGCCTTGTCGAATTGTCCGAGGCTCGCCGGCCGCCGGAAATGCCGTTGCATGGTGAGCTTATCGAAAGGGCCGATGCGCTCGCGGCCGTCGTGCTTGAAATCCGTGTACTGGCCGTGGGCGTCCACGTAGTGCAGGAAAGTCTGCACCCAGTATTCGCCCGCGAAAGGTTCGCGCCAGTGGGGCACGTCGGCGCCGCGGTAGACGAGCATGTCGCCGGGCGCCAGCGCCACGGGCTTATCCTGGCCCTCACTTGCCACACACAGCGGCCACAGCGCCGCCGCCTTGAAACCAAGAGCAAGTGAAGTGCTGATCTCGCAGGAGGGGCGGTCCAGGTGCTTGGGCAGTACCGCGCCGTTGCCGTAGATGCGGAGATAGGAATAGCACGGCAAAAGCTCCAATCCGGTGGCCTGCTCCACTGCGGGCTTCAGCTCCAGCAGCAGGCTTTCGCTCAACGCATCGGCATACCGGCCAAGCGCGGCGCGGAACATCTCCTCGCGCAGGTAGTAGCCGGGCCAATTCTGCTGCAGCAGTGCATATGTGGCCATGAACCGGGCGCTTTCGGAGCTGATCACGCCGGGCAGCAACGTGTAGCCGCTGTGCCGGAACTGGTCGGCGCCGGCAGACGGGGATTGGGACGCGGGAACGCTCATGGACAGCCGGGCTGTTCAAGGAATGAATTTCAGCTTAAACCTTTGGGGTTCGCAGTCAACCGTGCAGCCCGCCCTGCTCCTCAAAAAACCGGGATTCAGGCAGCCTGAACGGGGATGGCATTGGCGGTGCGGGTAATCTTGTTGTGCTCGTTTAGATAGACGAGCCGCGGCTTGTGGTTGATGGCTTCAGCGGCATTCAGGTGCGCGTAGGCACAGATAATCACGCGGTCTCCGGGCATGGCCCGATGGGCGGCGGCGCCGTTCACGGAGATGATGCCGGAACCGGTGGCGGCGCGGATGGCGTAGGTAGTGAAGCGTTCGCCGTTGCTGACGTTATAGACTTGGATCTGCTCGTAATCGAGGATGCCAGCCGCGTCCAGCAGGCTGCCGTCAATGGCACAGGAACCCTCGTAATCCACTTCCGCATGGGTTACGCAGGCACGGTGCAGCTTGGCTTTGAGCACGGTAAGTTGCATGGGATTCCGCCGGGTCTGTGTGACCAGCGGCGATTTTACTCCGTGCCGGCGCCCACGCTCAAGCATCCGCCCGCGCTGCAACCTGCACTTCGATGTTGTCAATGAGACGCGCCTTGCCGAGCCAGGCAGCCGCCAGCACCACGAAATACCGGGCATCCGCATCCGGTGCCGAGAGTGTCTGCGCCACACGAATCGCCACATAATCGGGCCGCATGCCGGCCACGCGCAGTTTTCGCAGCGCCTCCGCTTCAAGCCGCTGGAAATCACGCCTGCCATGCTTCATTGCCTGTACGACTTCGCCGAGCGTGCGATACAGCAGCGGCGCTGCCTCACGCTCCGACGGCGTGAGGTACTGGTTGCGTGAACTCATGGCGAGTCCGTCGTTCTCACGTACCGTGGCAATGCCGATGATATTTACCGGCACGCACACATCCTGCACCACACGGCGGATCACCGCCAATTGCTGGTAGTCCTTCTGACCGAATAACGCTATGTCCGGCTGGACCATATTGAAGAGCTTGAGCACCATCGTAGCCATGCCGGCGAAATGTCCGGGACGAAATTCGCCGTCCAGAATGCTGGAAAGCTCGGGAACTTCCACGCGTGTGACCCGCTGTTCTCCGTCGGGATACATTTCCTCGACCGGCGGCGCGAACAACAGATCGGTTCCGGATGCCATGAGTTGGATCTTGTCGGCCTCCAGGGTGCGCGGATAACTCTTGAAGTCCTCATTGGGGCCGAACTGCAATGGGTTCACGAATATGCTCACCACCACGCGCTCCGCCCGCTCACGGGCGTGTTCCACCAGCCGGATATGTCCGGCGTGCAGATTACCCATGGTGGGTACCAAGGCGATTTTCTCGCCGGCGATATGCCAGCACTGGATATGGCGACGCAGTTCCGCCACGGTGTGTACGGTCAGTATGGCCATCGCTAATCGAAGCAGTGCTCGGGAGCGGGATAACTGCCGTCCCGCACCGCTGTCACGTAGGCTTCGACGGCGGCGCGCGGACTGGCGGCACCGGCCATGAAATTGCGCACGAACTTGGGCCGGCGGCCCGGGGTGATATCCAGCATGTCGTAGAGCACCAGAATCTGGCCGTCCACATTCGGACCGGCGCCAATGCCGATGACCGGCACCTTGATTTTGCGGGTGATCTCGGCCGCAAGTGCTTTGGGAACCAGTTCCAGCAGGATGATGTCCGCGCCCGCCTGCTCCAGCAGCAGCGCGTCTTCCAGCATCTGCCGTCCGGCGGCTTCGCCGCGCCCCTGCACCTTGAAGCCCCCCAGCTTGTGCACGTTTTGCGGACGCAATCCCAGATGCGCGCACACCGGCACGCCGTTCTGGTTGAGGTAACTCACGATCTCCGCCTGATGGCCGCTGCCTTCCAGCTTCACCATCTGCGCACCGCCTTCCTGCATGAGCCGTGCGGCATTGGCCAGAGCAAGTTCCGGCGTGGGATAACTCATGAACGGCATATCCACCATGAAGAACGCGCGCTTGAGCCCACGTTGCACCAGTCGGCTGTGATACACCATGTCGTCCATGGTCACCGGCACGGTGGTCGCGTGACCCTGGATGACGTTACCCAGGGAATCCCCCACCAGCACCAAGTCCACGCCCGCCGTATCCAGGAGTGCGGCAAAACTGGCGTCATAGGCGGTAAGGCACGCGATCTTCCCGCCTGCCGCCTTCATTTTTGCCAGCGCCGTAAGAGTGAGTTTTTCCGTCTGGTTGCGATTTTCAGGTTGCGTGTACATGTGAGCTTCCTATCCGGCGCAATATCGAGATGAGGTTTCAGCCGGCTGATATGCCAGAGTTTACCGCAGGGCTAGCGCGTAGTGGGGTTGAAATAATGCCGCCCGCTGCTGACGCGACTGATTTCCTTCACCAGCAGCTCGTAATCCTCTTCGCTGTCCACTGGATTGATGTCGGCGGCATTCACGATGAGCAGCGGCGAGCGACTGTAATGATGAAAGAAATAGGCATACGCACTGGCGACGCGATCCAGATAATCGCGCTGGATGAATTGTTCGTAACCGACGCCGCGACGCACAACGCGCTGCACAAGCACCTCCACCGGAGCCTGCAGATATACCACCAGGTCGGGCAGGGGCGCATCCAGCGTCAGATGCTGATACACCTGCTCATACAGACCGAACTCGTCATCGTCGAGATTGATCTGCGCGAACAGCCGGTCCTTCTCCAGCATGAAATCGGCGACGCGCAAGGGCGTGAAAATATCCCCCTGGCGCAGCCGCTGCATCTGGCGCGCGCGCTGGAACAGGAAAGATAATTGCGTCGGCAGGGCGGCATTCTTTGGATCGCGGTAGAAACGCTCCAGGAACGGGTTCTCCGCGGCGCGCTCCAGCAACGGCTCGCCACCAAAGGTTTCCGCAAGCCGCTGGGCAAGGCTGGTCTTGCC
Organism: Natronospirales bacterium; assembly: GCA_021816765.1. Taxonomy (GTDB): domain Bacteria; phylum Pseudomonadota; class Gammaproteobacteria; order Natronospirales; family REEB76; genus REEB76. Next base: position 57,673 of record JAKAXB010000008.1, read on the forward strand.
TACGCCGATAGGACCTTCCACCACCAGGTAACGGGACTGGGCTTCACTCATCCGGCGTTTCCTTGCACATTTCGATGGCGGGCGACCGGCAACGATCACGCAGGAGCCACACCGGTCCATGACCGGGAATCACCAGCGTCGGTGCCACCTCCGCGAGAGGATACAGGACGAAGCTGCGCTCATGTACGCCCGGATGCGGCAGGATCAGCTCTGGCGTGTGCAGTGTCGCATCACCATAAACAAGCATATCCAGATCCAGTGTGCGCGGCCCCCAATGCAGATCCGTTTCCCGCCGGCGGCCGTGCTGGCGCTCGATGGCGCGCAGGGCGCGCAGCAAGCTCAGTGGCTGCAGCCATGTTTGCAGCGCCGCCACTGCATTGATGTAGTCCGGCTGATTCGGCGGGCCCAGCGGCCTGCTCCTGTAAAGACGGGAACGCGCCACCAGCCGCGTTTCCGGCAGGGCACTCAATTCCGTGAAGGCGCGCTGCACCTGGGCGGCGGGCCTCTCCAGATTGCTGCCGAGACCGATATAAGCCGCAACTCCGGCGCGCGCCGCATCAGGCCGGCTGGGAAGTCTCATGCCGCCGCCGTCCACGCCGGGACCGGCGCCGGCCCCGGACCGGCGTTGCACCCGGCAAACTACGTTGCTCGCCTGCAGCATCATCCTGAATCCGCGTCCACCAGTCGGCCAGTTCCTTGTCCACTTCACCGGCTTCGGCACGCAGCACCAGGAAATCATAGGCGGCGCGGAAGCGCGGATGCGCCAGCAACCGCAGTGGTCGCTTGCCCTCGCGTTGCATAAAGCGTGGCTGCATCTGGTAGATCTCGATCATGGGCGCAGCAAAGCGGCGCGGCAGCGCCACATGCGTGATCTGTTCGGCAATGATTTCGTCCGCGGCACGGCGCAGCGCCTCACCCGGAGACATGTCCCGGAACTCCAAAGCGGCCGCCTGCCGGCGCACCGGCTCCCACAACAGCGCCGCAAACAGGAATGCAGGAGTGACCGATTTGTCCTCGCTCACGCGTGCATCGGTGCTGGCAAGCGCCTTGACGATAAAGGTAAGCGGAAAACCCAATTCCTCCGCGGCCAAGGCCGCGTCGGCGCGTGGAAACAGCCGGGCGAACAAACCGTAATGACGCAGCCCTTCGAAAGCCTGCAGACCGAAACCATACAGGAAAAGTTTCAGTATTTCTTCGAACAAGCGTGCCGGTGGAATGTCGCTCAGCAGCGGCGACAGGCGTCTGAGGGGTGATTCCGTATGCGGGTGGAAGCGGAAACCGAGCTTGGCCGCGAAACGCACCGCACGCAGCATACGCACCGGGTCCTCGCGATAACGGATTTCCGGATCGCCGATGAGCCGCAACACACCCGCGCGCAGGTCGGTGAGGCCGTCCACGTAATCCCGCAGTGAGAAATCGCGGATATCGTAATAAAGCGCGTTGACGGTGAAGTCGCGGCGGAAAGCATCCTGCTCAAGAGTGCCATAGACATTGTCGCGCAGGATGCGGCCGCCGCCATCGAGCGCAATATCGGCGCCGTTATCCTCGTCATGCACCGGCCCCTGGGTGGCACGGAAGGTGGCCACTTCGATGATCTCGTCGCTGAAATGCACGTGCGCGAGGCGGAAACGCCGGCCGATAAGCCGGCAGTTGCGGAACAGCTTATGCACTTCCTCTGGACGCGCATCGGTGGCAATGTCGAAATCCTTGGGCTCGCGGCCCAAAAGCAAATCTCGCACGCCGCCGCCCACAAGATAGGACTCGTAGCCCGCACTCTTCAGGCGGTACAGCACCTTGAGGGCATTTTCGGAGATATGAGTCCGCGAGATGTTATGGTCGGCGCGGGAAATGATGCTGGGTGAAATGGGGGACGATTCCTGTGTGCTCACGTACGATCCGTTCCGGGGGTCGCTTCTTCTTTGAGGGCGAACTTGAGCAAATCCGGTGCGTCCGTATAATACCACTCCCTTTACGCCCAAGCTCCCTTCGTCTAGAGGCCTAGGACGGAGCCCTCTCAAGGCTTAAACACCGGTTCGAATCCGGTAGGGAGCGCCATCTTGCGGATATCCCCAGCATGAGTGCGCCAGATTCCCCGGAACCCGCGCGTCTGGACGCACACCCCGTATCACTCACGGCGCCCGGATTATTGCGGCGGCTGGCGTCGGGGTTCTATGACGCACTCATCATGCTGGCTATCTGCATTCTGGCGACATTTCTCATCGTGTCCTTTGCCCACAATACGGGCTTCGACTCCTTTTATGTCCACCGTCCGGGCGTGAAGCTGATCTACCAATTGGGGCTGCTGACCCTCGGCTACGCATTCTTCGGCGGTTTCTGGACCCATGGCGGCCAGACCGTCGGCATGCGTACCTGGAAATTCAGGGTTATCTGCGGGGATGGTGCGGCGCTCGGCTGGTACCGCGCACTGATCCGCTATCTCAGCATGCTGATTCCCTGGCTGCTGCTGGTACTGGGTCTGGAGTTCCTTATCAATGCCCGCGGTCAGCCGGGACTGGGCGTCAGCGGCATCGTTGCGCTGACGAGCTTCGTGCTGGCTATTGCGGGTTTCATCTGGCCGGGATTTGACGCGCGCCGGCTTGCCTGGCATGACCGTCTCTCGGGTACGCGCGTGGTGCTGTTGCCGAAAATCAGCCGTCCCGGGCGAGCGTAGTCACGCGGCATTAAAAATGTGCAGCACACCACTGATGGTGCAAAAATCACGGGGCGCGGGGTACTTTTCACGCGTATACTCAATACTGGGCCGAACCGATACGGGCTCGCCATTTTGCCTGGTTACGCTCTGGCCGTCCATGCGCGGCTGTTGAGCGCAGACCTCGATGTGTCTATCAGGAGGAACAATCCATGAATCAACGCAGTTTGTCCATCATTGCCGTCGCTGTTCTTATGCTACTGGCCGCACCCCTGAGTCTCGCCGCAGGCAATGCGAATAAAGAGATCGCCACCGCCACGGCACATGCGCAAATGGCTGCCGTTGCACCGAACACAGCCACGGCGGTTATGCATTTTCATCACGTGATCAACTGCCTGGTGGGTCCGAAGGGCAAAGGATTCGACGCACATGCGGGCGATCCCTGCAAGGGCATGGGGAACGGCGCGCTGCACGATCTCGGCCATGCGCCTGCGGTGCATGCCAGGCTGGAGCGGGCACTTGTCTTGTCGGAGCGAGCTCTGCACGCCGGCAACATCAAGACGGCCCGGCACGATGCCGCGCGTATCGCTCAGGTTCTGAAAACCGCGAGCTCAATCAAGTAGAGAGTCACCGATTGTACTGACGCAAGCAGCGGAGACACGTCCGTGTCTCCGCTGCTTGCTTTGCCGGTGCCCTGCTGCATCTTCCCGATGGGGATGATCAGCGGATACGGCTCACCGCAACGCCGCTGATAACGGCCAACAGCACCGTGGGAAACCAGGCCGTGAATACCGGATTCAGGCCAAATACCACGCCGCTCTCCACAAAAATGCTGTTGAATACGTAAAAGCCGATGCCGATCAGCATGCCGGTCACGAGCCTCTGGCCGGTGCTGGCAGAACGCAGCGGGCCAAATACGAATGGCAGCGCCAGCAATATCATCGCCAGCAGCGACAACGGCTCCGCCACCCGTCCCCATAACGCCGCAATGAAACGGTCTGCGTTCAGTCCGTTGGCCTGCAGGTAATGCACGTACACATACAGGCCGCGGGCCGAGAGGCTGTCGGTATTCACGGTAAGCAGGCCGAGCAGCGCGGGACTCAGAAAGGTGCGCCATTTGCCGCTTGGTACGCTGCGCACGCTGGCTCCCTGCGGCGCGAACCGCGTCTCGCGCAGCCCCTCCAGGCGCCACTGACTGTGACTGAATACCGCGGCTTGCGCCTGCGTCACGCTACGCAGCTGATGTTCATCATTTACCCGGTAAATATAGATTCCCTGGGCAGCGTTGCGTGCGCCGATCTGCTTGACGTTGACAAACAGCGGACCGTCCTTGGCCCAGACCCCGCCGAGCAGGGCGTCGGGATCGTAGCCGGTGAGTTCGGCGCGGTGTACATCGGCATAGTGCTGGGCGGGCGGCGCGATGAACTCTCCCAACGCCACACATAACGTCAGCAGCACCAGACCGCCGGCTATGGCGGAAAGACCGAGGCGCGCCACCGACAGGCCGGCCGTACGCATCACCATGAGCTCGTTGTGTGCAGCAAGATCGCCGAGGCCCAGCATGGTGCCCAGCAGCACCGCCACCGGGAACACCGCGTAGGCCTGCCCCGGCACATACAGCAGCGTGTACAGTCCCGCATCCACTACCGTGTAATGTCCCTTGCCGACGCTGCCAATTTCGCCCACGAACGTCACCAGACTGGCGATGGCGGTGAGCACCAGCAGCACCAGCAGCGTGTCCTGGATCACCTGCCGTGCCAGATGGCGGTCCAGCAGGCTCATGTCGGCGCTCTCCCGCTGCGCATCTGCAAGCCGCGCGGCCGATACTGCCGCCAGAGCATGACCAGGGCCGCAGCCAGCAGCAATCCGTGTACCCACCAGATGCCGATGCTTTCAGGAGTCACACCACGCTGCAGCCACACCTGCGCCACACCCACCAGGTTGGAGTAGATCACGTAGGCCAAAATACCGGCGAACAGTCGTCCGTAGCGTCCCTCGCGCGGGGCGGTGCGCGCCAACGGTACCGCAAGAAAGGTGAGCAGCAGCGCCGAGATGGGAACCGACAGGCGCCACTGCAGTTCCGACTGGGCAGCGGGATTTTCCAGGTGCAACAGCTCGCCGGTGGGATAGACCTCGTAGCCCCCGCCTGCACTCGGCGTAGACGGTTTGATCCGGATGCCGTGTTCGGCGAACTGCACGATACGGAAATCCGCCTCGCCGGGTGTACCTTCATAGCGGTAGCCATTCTTCAGGATAAACATGCCGGCACCCGTGACAGCATTGATACGGCGCTCGCCGGTGACGGCGGTGACGATATCCAGTCGCCGGGAACCCCGCGCCGCACCCTGCAGGAACACATCGTGCAGCATGCGGCCGCCGCCGCTCACGCGCTCCGCATACAGTACGCCGCGTCCGTCCTGGTCCACCTTGAAACTGCCGGACTCGAAACTCCCCACCTGCGCACTGTGGCGGGCGGTGCTCTTGATGAGGTGGGTCATGCGTGCCGCCCAGGGGGCTAGCTGCAATGACAACAGTGCCAAGACTGCCGCCAGCAGCAAGGCGATCAGCATGAAGGGACGGTACACCTGCATCGGCCCCACGCCGCAGGCCATGAGCGTGGTCATCTCGCTGTCGCGGTATAGCCGGCCCAGGGCCAGCAGCACCGCCAGGAACAAGCCCACCGGTATCACCACGATGAAATAATTGACCGAGGCCAGACCGAACAGTGCGAACACCGTGTCACGCGGCAGCCGCCCGGCTGCCGCATCGCCCAGCAGCAGCGCGAAGCGGTTGCTCATAAGGATCAGCATGAGCACACCGGTCACCGCCAGCCAAGTGAGCAGGGTCTCGCGGGCCAGGTAGCGGTCAACAATACGTGTCAATGTCACCCCCGGCTGATTTCAGCACCCGGCATGATGCGTTAAACTAGCGCCCGTTTTCTTTCCCGCCGCGTGGACGGGAAACCTGTACCGGCGCTAATCATACGCCAGCCAGCCCATAATCCTGATGACCCCTGAGGGGGGAGGCATGCATGCAATTCTCGGTAAAGACAGGCGATCCCACCCAGCTGCGCTGTGCCTGCCTGCTGGTAGGTGTGTTCGACGGCGGCAAACTCGCACCGCCTACCAATGCTCTTGACAGGGCCAGCGGCGGCTATCTCGCCAAAATCATCCGGGGTGGCGCACTGGAAGGCCGCAACGGACAGACGCTGCTGCTGTTCCAGGTGCCCGGTCTCGTCGCCGAACGCGTGCTGCTGGTAGGACTGGGCGCGGAAAAGGATTTCAACCTGCGCGCCTACCGCAAGTCCGCGTATAAAGCGGTGCGTGCGCTCAATGACAGCGGCGTCAAAGAAGCGGCGAGCACCCTCACCTTGCTCGTGGCACGTGGCACCGATGCCTACCAGCGTGCCCGGCATGCGGTGGAGGCCGCCGAAGATGCCAGCTACCGCTTCGATGCATGCAAGAGCAAGCAGGAAAATCACAAACCGACGCTGCAAAAACTCATGCTGCTGGTGGCGAACCGCGAAGATATGCGTGCGGCGGAACGCGGCATGCGCGATGGCGCCGCTATTGCAGCCGGCGTGGGGCTGGCGAAAGACCTGGGTAACCTGCCGCCCAATATCTGCACGCCCGCCTATCTGGCCAACGCCGCACACAAGCTGGGCAAGGGCGGCAAGCTGAAAGTCACGGTGCTGGAAGCGGCGCAGATGAAGAAACTCGGCATGGGCGCCTTGTTGGCCGTGTCACGCGGCAGCCGCCAACCGCCGAAACTCATCATCATGGAATACCGCGGCGGCGCCAGGAATGTGAAACCGCAGGTGCTGGTGGGCAAGGGTATCACCTTCGATTCCGGCGGCATCTCCATCAAGCCATCGGCGGCCATGGACGAAATGAAGTTTGACATGTGCGGCGCAGCCAGCGTATTCGGCACCCTCAAAACCGTGATGCAGATGGGACTCAAAATCAATCTGGTGGGTGTAGTGCCGAGCTCGGAGAACCTGCCGGACGGCAATGCCGTCAAACCGGCGGATATCGTGAAAACCATGTCGGGGCAGACGGTTGAAATCCTGAATACCGATGCCGAAGGCCGGCTCGTCCTCTGCGACGCACTCACCTACGCACAGCGTTTCAAACCCGCCGCCATCGTGGACATGGCCACGCTTACCGGTGCCTGCGTAATCGCGCTGGGCAATGTGGTATCCGGCCTGCTCGGCAATGATGACAGTCTGGTGAAGGAATTATGGAATGCCGGTGAGAAAGCCGACGACCGTGCCTGGCAACTCCCGTTGTATGAAGACTATCAGGACGGTTTGAAGAGCAACTTCGCGGATTTCGCCAACGTGGCGGGACGCGAGGGCGGAGCCATTACCGCTGCGTGCTATTTGTCGCGGTTCACCAAAGATATGCGCTGGGCGCATCTGGACATCGCCGGCACCGCCTGGAAGAGCGGCACCGAGAAGGGCGCCACCGGCCGACCTGTGCCTTTGCTGGTGCAGTACTTGCTTGATCGCGCCTAGCTGCTCAGGCACTCATGATCTGCTCTCCCCCGCGACGGGAGTGAGGAGGGGAAGTGACCCAGGTTGATTTCTACGTCCTCCCCGACGCCGCACCCCGTGACCGTGCGCTGTTCGCCTGCAAATTGACGGAAAAAGCTTTCAGCCTGGGCCACCGCATTTTCGTTCATCTGTCTTCCGAAGATGAGGCGCGGGACCTGGATGAACTCATGTGGACCTTCCGTGACCGCAGCTTCCTGCCTCACGGTCTCGCCGCCGAAAATACACGCATACCGGTGTGCATCGGTTTTGGCCAGGAACCCGGGGAGGAATTCCACCTGCTCATCAACCTGTCGTCGGAGGTGCCGCGCTTCTTCAGCCGCTTCGAGCGGGTGGCGGAAGTGGTGAACGCCGATGCCGGGATACGAGAGCACGGCCGGCAGCGCTTCCGCTTCTATAAGGATCGGGGCTATCCTCTGGAAACCCACAAACTCTGAACGCACGCATGCCGCCTATCCACCCCTTCGATACGCCCCCGGCGCCGGATATTCCGGTACTGGAAGACGTGGTGATGCCCGGTGACGGGAATCCCGTGCCCCCCAAACCTGCGGCGGCGGTTTCCGCACCGGAGAAACCCGCGGCCGCCGCCATCCCCCAGGAGGACATGCTCAGCGACATGCTCACAGAGCGTATCGCTGCCCTCACCGACCGTATGCTCCGCGATGCTTCCCTGGAAATTCAAGCCCTGTTGATGGACAAGGTATGGGAGAAGCTGCGGGCCGAAATCCCCGCCATTGTGGCCGCCGCACTCAGGGAAAACGGCCACGGCAGCTAATCCCGGTCCTGTCTGAAACCCGCTGCTATAATCCCCGCTCGCCTCGTCCGCGAGGTGAGCGCTATCGTCACACATAAGAATTATGGAAAAGACCTACGACCCGCAGGCCATCGAACGGCGCTGGTACGACACTTGGGAAAAAAACGGCTGGTTCGCGCCGCGCACCGCGGGCGCTCCTTACTGCATATTCCTGCCGCCGCCCAACGTCACCGGCACCCTGCACATGGGTCATGCCTTCCAGCAGACTCTCATGGACGCCCTTATTCGCTATCAGCGCATGCGCGGCAAGCGCGTGCTGTGGCAGGGCGGCACAGATCATGCCGGTATCGCCACCCAAAAAATCGTCGAGAACCAGTTGGCCGCCGCGGGCAAAACGCGCCACGACTTGGGACGTGAGCAATTCATAGAACGGGTATGGAAGTGGAAGGCTGAATCCGGTTCGGTCATCACCCGGCAGATGCGCCGGCTGGGTGCGTCGCTGGACTGGTCGCGGGAACGCTTCACTCTGGACCCGGGCTTGTCCGCCGCCGTGCAGCGCGTGTTCATCGAATGGTACCGGGCGGGGTTGCTTTACCGTGGCAAGCGGCTGGTACACTGGGACCCGGTACTGCAAACGGCGATCTCCGACCTGGAAGTCAACAACGAGGAGCGCGACGGCCTTCTGTGGTTCATCCACTACCCCGCTGCCGATGACGGCGAAGGCGTGGTGGTGGCCACCACGCGCCCGGAAACCCTGCTGGGCGACGTGGCCGTGGCCGTGCATCCCGATGATGTACGTTATAAGAAACTCATCGGCAAGAAACTCAAGTTACCGCTCACGCGACGCGAGATTCCCGTTATCGCCGATGAATCCGTGAACAAGGAATTTGGCACCGGGGCGGTGAAAATTACGCCAGCTCACGATTTTAATGATTATAAAATTTGGGAACATCATGTTGATTCTGGGCTCTTTGACAATCTCTATCAAAGAGGGTTACTTGAAACTCTCAGCCCGGCCGGCAAAATTGCGCACTCACCAGATTCAAGTGAGGGAGGCGATTGGTGGCCGAGTTACACACAACGACCTGATTTAATAGCACTCAAAGTACCGCAATTTGCTGAACTGTTACAACTCATACCGGAAGAATATCAGGGGCTTGATCGCTTCGCGGCGCGTAAACGCATCGTGGGTGATCTGGAGGCACAAGGCCTGCTGGTGGAGACCAGGAAACACAAACTCACCGTGCCCATCAGCCAACGCTCCGATGCCGTCATCGAACCCATGCTCACGGATCAGTGGTTCCTGGATCTCACCCGCGATATGCTGGCCGACGGCCGCCCCGGCGGCCGCAAAGCCATCACCGAACCGGCGTTGAATGCTGTATGCACCGGTGCCATCAAATTCGTGCCGGAAAACTGGGCAATGACTTACACGCAGTGGTTGGAGAATATCCAGGATTGGTGTGTGAGCCGCCAGCTGTGGTGGGGCCACCGTATTCCCGCCTGGTATGACGAAGCTGGTAATATTTTCGTGGGCGAGGATAAAGCCGACGCCGTAAAACATGGATCGGTCAAGCCTGTGGGCACGCTCACACAGGATGAAGATGTGCTGGACACCTGGTTCAGCTCGGCCCTCTGGCCGTTCTCCACCCTCGGCTGGCCGGGAGATACCAGAGAACGCGCCGCTGAATGGGAAAGGTTCAACACCTTCCTACCCTCTTCCGTGCTGGTGACCGGCTTCGACATCATCTTCTTCTGGGTAGCGCGCATGGTGATGGCCACAAAATACTTCACCGGGCGCGTGCCGTTTAAAGAGGTCTACATCAACGCCATCGTGCGGGATTCGGAAGGCCAGAAGATGTCCAAGTCCAAGGGCAATACCATTGACCCGCTGGATCTGATGGATGGCATCGAACTGGAAGCTCTGGTCAAAAAGTCCACTGAAAGTCTGCTCATTCCGCAAGTCCGTGAAAAAATAGCCAAGCGCATCCGCCACGATTATCCGGAGGGCATCCCGGCGGTGGGCGCCGATGCCATGCGCTTCACCTTCGCGGCGCTGGCCACCCACGGCCGCACCATCAATTTCGACCTCAAGCGTTGCGAGGGTTACCGCAATTTTTGTACCAAGCTGTGGAACGCGACGCGTTACGTACTCATGAACACCGAGGGATTCACCGCAGACAGGGATCCGCCCTTGCATACCCCTGCCGAACACTGGATCGTCAACAAGCTCGAACTTCTGGTATATAACATTGAAGAGCACTTCCGGGACTATCGTTTCGATCTGCTGGCCCAGGACCTTTACGAATTTACCTGGAACGATTTCTGCGATTGGTTCATCGAACTGTCCAAACCTGCACTGAATGGCTCCGACTATAAAAAAGCGGATTCCACCCGGCATACTCTGCTATATGTGCTGGAAACGCTTCTCCGGGCGTTGCACCCCATTATCCCGTTCATCACCGAAGAACTCTGGCAGCAGGTTGCGCCAAAACTCGGCAAACAAGGGAATTCTATATCGCTGCAACAATTCCCGGGATTTGAGCGGAAAGCCGATCCAGGTATCGCCACCGGCGATATCGTGGCTTTGATAGTGGCAGTCGGCGAAATCCGCAAAATACGCAGCGAACATGACGTGCCACCTTCAAAAGCCATCCGCATACTCCTTGAAGAGGGTATTCGTGATCCGCATCTCTTCGACCGCATCGGACCGGAACTGGCATTTCTCGCCCGCCTGGAATCCATCCGCAGGCTGACGCCTGGGGAATCCCCGCCACGCGCCGCCACTGTGACTGTTGATGATGCGCGGCTGCATATTCCATTCGAAGGCCTGATAGATGTGCAGGCGGAACTTGTGCGGCTCGGCAAACAGCGCGACAAATTATGCACTGACCTGCGACGGGTGCGAGCCAAGCTCGATAATGCTGCTTTCATTGCCCAGGCGCCCGCCACCGTCGTGCAACGCGAACAGACACGTGCGGCGGAACTCAGCCGCAGCCTTGCGGAACTGGAGAGCCGTTACACCGAACTCGCCGGCCTCACCCGGCGCCCATGAATGGTTTCAACCAAAGGAGAGTAATCCATGCTCGCCACCCAGGTAAGACAGAAAGACGGGGTATTCTATTTCGCGGCCTACACCGTGGAAGACCTGCTCGCCAAAGTGCGTTTCATCAGTCGCTTTTACAGCGAGGGTGAACAAATTGCCCCGGAAGCGACGCCGGCGACTGATGAAATCGCCGACTTCATCGGTCGCATCGAACGCTCCGACAAAGCCTTCCAGCGGCAATTGTCGCGCGCCAAGGTGAATGCCCTCAAGAATTTCTACGAGACCGCCGCCAGCCAGCCGCCGATTCCCGGTACAGTGCTGCTGTTCACCGCCGAGCGGCTGCAGTTCGAGCCGATGAAGGGCTTCGACAACGTCGGCCACCTGCAGGAACCCAAAGGCAAATACCTCATCATTGACGGCCAGCACCGCCTGGCGGCTCTCCACTTCTATAACCAGGATCGCCCTGAGGAAGCGCGCACCATTCACGTGCCGTGCGTGATCTTCGACGGCAAGAGCGAGGATTTCGCCACTGAGATGTTCGTGATCATCAACTCCACGCCCACACGCATCAACAAAAGCCATCTGGTGGATCTCTACGAGCGGGTCTCCTGGGCGGCGCCCGACAAGAAATTCGCGGCCAAAGTTGTCGAAAAACTCTACTCCGAGGGCGACAGCCCATTGCGTTACCGCATCAACCGGCTTGGCAGCCGCAGCCAGCGCCAGAAGTGGATACTGCAGGCGGAACTTTTCAACGAACTCAACCGCTGGGTGAACGCCGAGTGGAAGACGATCGAAAAACGCGGCGCCGGTGAGCGCGAAGTGGAACGTTTCTACCGCGTGGTCCGCGATTTCCTCAGGGCCGCCGAGCACGCTTGGGGCGAGGCCTGGGGGCACAACAACTACATGATCACCACCTCAGTGACGCTCAAGGCACTGATCCGGGTGTGCGCGGATCTCGCTCCCCGGGATGCTGCGCCTGAGGACGGACGCCTGGAACGCTGGAAACGGCGGCTCGCCCCGTGGAGTGAGCAGATGCGCGTATTCCGCGTGGACGGTTTTTACGAGCGCTTCCCCGCCAAGGGCCAGGTGGAACGGGTGGCGCGCATCCACCGGGAACTGCTGCGCTTCGCCGGCATCGAGCCGCGCCCGCGTCCGGCTGGTGGCAGAAACAGAACCCCGAGCTGAGAGCAGTTCGCGAAATGCAATTCGCGCGATTATCGGGACAGTCGGACGGCTGGTTTTGGGGCTTGGCACCGGCTGCCCATGGCTGCAAGGTCTCACACCTTGCTGTCGTACCCGGCGCGGGGAGCATGCATGGCCATGATTGCTGCGATGGCTCAGCTGCCCGCCGGACCGGGCGACTGATTGACCATCATCACCGCAAGTTTCCAGTCACCGGATTGTTTCTTCCAGATGGAAAGATATTTTCCATAGCTCACGGTCGTCTGGCCGGCGGTGTTGGCGCCGGTAAGGGCGTAAATGCCCCAAGTGTAACCCAGTCCACCGGAAACATCCGCGCTCTGCGGCGTCCAACTCAGTGTCGTGCCAGCAGGTATGCCGTGCAGGCTCTGCTCAATGGTGGTCTTGCCCCGCAGGGCCGCGCCGTTCTCGGGCAATAGCAAGGCATCGGCCGCCGCATACTGCCGGAAGGCGGTGGCGAATCCCTGTTTTACCGAGAGTGTGGAAAACGCGTTATCCGCGCGCATGAGTGATTGAATCGCAGCGGTATTCACATTGTCGCGGCCCTGACAGCCGACCAATAAGCCCGCCAATACCAAGCTCAGGAAAAATGTGCGTACAGTGTTCACGGTAACCTCCGGATTCCGCATATTTTATCCCGTTATGGACGGCCCGGTGGGTTTTGGCATAAGGTGAACCCAGGAGAAACCCATGCCCAACGATCAGCCGATCCCCATCCGTGAACTCCCGATTCCTGCCCTCGTGCAGAAGGCCGGCAGGGTGATCGCCGAGGCAAGCCAAATTATCCTCGGCAAGGAAGTGCAGATCCGTCTGAGTCTGGCATGCCTTATCAGCGGCGGACATCTGCTTATCGAAGACATCCCCGGCGTGGGCAAAACCACCCTCGCCCAGACCCTGGCGCGGCTGCTGGGGCTATCCTACCAGCGCATCCAGTTCACCAGCGATCTCCTGCCAGCAGATATCATCGGCGCCTCCATTTACGAACGGCAAAGCGACGGGTTCCGCTTCCACCCGGGCCCCATCTTTGCGCAACTGGTACTTGCCGACGAAGTAAATCGCGCCACCCCCAAAGCCCAGAGCGCCCTTCTGGAAGCCATGGAAGAACGGCAAGTGACGGTGGACGGCGTCACCCGCCCCCTGCCCCAGCCGTTCTTCGTCATCGCCACCCAGAACCCGATGCATCAGGTGGGCACCTTCCCGCTGCCGGAATCGCAATTGGACCGCTTCCTGATGCGCATTGATCTGGGCTATCCCGGTGAGCAGGCGGAACGGGATCTGCTGCGGGGGCGCAACCGGCGTGAACTGCTGCATGCCCTGCAGGCCGCATTGAATGCCCAGGAATTGCTGGCGCTGCGGGCGGCCGCCTTCAAACTGCATGTGTCCGACGCGTTGCTGGATTACCTGCAGGCAGTGGTGCGCTATACCCGCGAAGCACCGCGTTTCGAGGCCGGACTTTCACCCCGCGCCGCCATCGCCTTGAAACACGCCGCCCAGGCCTGGGCGCTGCTCATGGGGCATACCGGTGTCGCTCCCGAGGACCTGCAGGCGGTGCTGCCGGGCGTGGTGGGTCATCGTTTGCGCCTCAAGGCCACGCACGAAAGCAATTCCTCGGCGGCGGTAACCAGGGAACTGCTTGAGGCCGTACCGATTCCCTGATCCATGTTACAGGCCGCGCGCATTTACTTCCGTCAGCGGATACAAAACTGGGTGCGTCGTCGTCAGGGACCGGATGGTGACGTCGTCATCCTGGGACAACGGCGCGTCTATATCCTCCCCACCCGGCAGGGCCTGCTCTACAGCCTCACAGTATTCGTGATGCTGCTGGGCTCCATGAATTATTCCAACAGCATGGGTTTCCTGCTGACCTTCGTGCTGACGGGACTCAGCTTCATCGCCATGCACGCCTGCCATGCGAACCTCACGGGATTGGAAATCACCGCCGGCAAAGTGCCGCCGGTATTCGCCGGCGAGGTGGCACGCTTTCACATACACGTCACCAACGGGGGGCGCAGCCCACGCATCGCCATCACCCTGGGCGCCGAAATCAGCGACACGACTGTCACCGGCGATGTGGCCGCCGGCGAACGCGGCAGCGTAGCCGTACCGCTGCCGGCGGAAACGCGCGGCTGGCTGCAACTGCGCCGGCTGGCGGTGGAAAGCACATACCCTTTCGCCCTGTTCCGCGCCTGGAGCTGGGTGTACATGGACCTGCGCGCATTGGTTTATCCAAAACCGGCAGCGGCGGCGCCACCCCTGCCGCCGCCCTTGGGCGGACGAGGTGGTGATCGGCACGCGGAGCAGAGCGAGGAAGATTTCAGCGGACTGCGCAGTTATCGGCCCGGCGACTCGCCACGGCACATAGCTTGGCGAGCCTCGGCGCGCGCGCAGATACTTCTCACCAAACAGTTCAGCGGCACCGGCGCGGAGAACCGCCGCCTGGATTGGAACGCATTGACGGGATTGGGCCAGGAAGAACGCCTGTCGGTGTTGTGCCGTTGGGTACTCACGGCCCACGCACAGAATCTGACTTATGCTCTCAGCTTGCCGGGCCGTGAAATTCCAGCTGGCTGCGGCGATGTGCATCGCGACCATTGTCTTAAAGTCCTTGCCCTGTTCGGCACGTCTGACGGCAACAGCCCATGAACGCGGTACGGCCGGCGGATTTCGACGCACACCTGGAACGCACGCGGCTGCTTTGGACCTTGGCGGCCATGCTGGTAATGATCCTTCCGCATGCGCTGCATCTCGCGCCCTGGATAATCCTCGCGGCGGCACTTGTTGCACTATGGCGGCTGGCGGTCGCCTACCGCGGCTGGCCGCTGTTTAATCGCTTTACGCGCATCGGCTTCGGCTTGCTGGCCTTCCTCGGGGTGTTCGCCACTTACCACACCCTCAACGGGCCGGAAGCGGGCACCGCGCTGCTTATCCTGCTGGCAACCCTGAAGCTCATGGAAGCCAGGGGCTTGCGCGATTATTTTCTGGCGCTGGTGATCGCACTGTTCATCGGCATCGCCAATTTTCTGTATGACCAGAGCATTCCACTGGCGATTTACATGATTCCGGCCGTGTGGCTGGCCACTACCGCGCTGCTTAACGTGGCGCATCCTGACACGAGCCGCACAACGCTCACCTCCCTGAAAACCACGGCACGCATGCTGCTCCCCGCCCTGCCCATCGCGCTGGTATTGTTTCTGCTGTTTCCACGCATACCCGGCCCCTTGTGGGGAGTGACACTGCCGCAGAATTCCGCCATCACCGGCTTGTCCACGCAAATGTCGCCGGACAGCATCAGCCGCCTGGCACAGTCCGACACCATCGCCTTCCAGGTAAAATTCCTGAGCCCCGCACCATCGCGTTCACAACTTTATTGGCGCGCCATGGTTTTGCATGACTACAACGATGGGACCTGGAGCATCGGCAACGCCTTGTGGCCCAACAATGAAACACTTGTCACACACGGCGCATCGGTGCACTATGAAATGACTCTCGAACCCAACAACCTGCGGGTTCTGTACGCCCTCGACCTGCCGGTGCGGGCTCCCAAAAACACCTACCTGACCGCCGACTACGCACTGGTCACGCAACAGCCCGTCACAGAGCGCAGGTTGTATGCGGTCACGTCTTACACGAATTACAGTTATGGTGCGGACACGCCAAGCTGGATATTGCGCCGCGACCTCAGATTGCCACAGGGTGATGATCCGCGTGCGCGCAGACTCGCGCGGCAATGGCAGGCAACTGCCGGTTCACCTGAACAAGTGGTGCAGGATGCGTTGCGCATGTTTCATGTACAGCCGTTCGTGTACACCCTGCAACCCGGCGTGCTCGCCGGCCCAAACCGTATTGACAAATTCCTGTTCGATACGCATCGCGGCTTCTGCGAGCACTACGCCAGCGCTTTCGTGTTTCTGATGCGCGCCGCCGGCATTCCCGCTCATGTGGTAATCGGTTATCAGGGCGGCAGCGTCAATCCGCTGGATGGCTATTACATCGTGCGACAGGACGATGCCCACGCCTGGGCGGAAGTGTGGTTCGCGGGCCGCGGCTGGGTGCGTGTGGACCCCACCGCCGCCGTGGACCCGGCGCGTGTGGAGGAAGGGCTGGCCGCGGCGCTGCCGGCCGGCGAAGTGCCCGGTTATTTCTTCAGGTCGCACCCCTGGCTCGGCAACATGCGCAACATCTGGGACGCGGTCAATAACGGCTGGAACCAGTGGGTACTGGCTTACGGTCCGGAATTGCAAAAGCGCTTCTTCACCCATGTGGGCCTGGATTACGGCAACTGGCTGCAACTGGCGCTGGTGCTGCTGGTACTCATCGGCGGGATTCTGGTGCTGGTATGGCTGGTGCTGTTGTGGCGACATCGTGCGCCGCCACCCACTGCCGCGGTGCGCGACTACCGGCGTTTCTGCCGCAAACTCGCCAAGTGTGGCTTGGCACGCCAGCCCCATGAGGGACCGCTGGATTACGCCAAACGCGTCAGCTGTTCACGCCCCCATCTGGCGGAGCCGGTGCACGCGATTACATCGTTGTATGTGGAACTGCGCTACAACGGAATGGGCAGCACACGGGAATTCAACCGTCTGGTTCGGGCTTTTCGGCCGCAGCAGTGATACAACATCATGCCTGGCCTTTTATTACCGCCCCCAGAGATTGCCGGCTGGGATTGATATACGAGCCAGCCCCTCCGTCATGTTCTTGTTTTGAATTTTAACTGCCTGAGGCAACGCTCGTAACAGTGTAGGTGGTGGGAAAACCGGCGGGCACCTTCACCAGATCCCAGTTCCCGCTCTGGGGGTTCCTGGAAAAATTCAGCGGCCAGGAACGGTTGGAATACTGTGTGGATACCAGTGCGCCGGGTATGCTGACGGATACTGAGGTATCGCTCCAGAAAGTCAGTCCACAGGGCATATGTACCGGGGTGTTATTGGCTGCAGCAGTAATATCCAGGGAGCAGCGCACGCCGCCGATGTGGAATACCATGCTCGTATAGATATTTGCAGGCGCATTGCTCGTGAGTGTCATATTGGGCGCCGGCGTTGCAAGCGTCCAGTTCTTCGGCATATAAATGCCGATATCCGGTACAGCCTTGGCGTCTTCATTATTGGTGCCGGCCGCATTGAGTGACAGTATCTGCGGCCCTTTGGCGGTATTGAAACTGATCTGGATGATGGCGTGAGGATTGCCCAGAGCATCCTTCTTGTCCTTTACCAGAGTGCACGGCACCCCCACCTCCGGAGGAGTTACACCGTTACCGCGATAAATGACATAGCTGCACTGGGTGCCGTTTATCAGAATGTTGGCGCTGTCGGTGTACGAGAACTGCCCCGGCACGCCGATGAGCGCATATGAGGAAACCGACGAACTGCAGGCTGCCAGTACCGCCATCAGCACCAAAGGAATCAAACCGAGAGAAAACCGCTGCATAAATCCCTCCCGCATTCTTGCAAGAGCAAATCGCCCTTGCCGGTAGGCTGATTCTGCCACGTTTGGCGGGTATTGGGGGCCGGCGGACCCGGTCTCGTGCCCGGGCTGCCTACCCTGCCGTATCCTGTCGGCGGGTATCCACCCGTGCCAGCAGTACGGCGCCCACGGCAAACAGCAGGATCACCGAGAGTATGGAGAGCCTCGGGCTGCCGGTCGTATAGCTTACGAAACCAATCATGAACGGGCCGATGATGGCGGCAAACTCACCTAACATGTTGTAAAAGCCGAAGAATTCACCGGCACGCTCGTGGGGCACCAAGCGCGCGTAGTAGGAGCGGGAGAGCAACTGCACCCCGCCCTGCACCAGCCCCACCAGACCTGCGAGAACAAAAAACTGCCAGGAATGCTGCATGAATGCCGCAAATACGGTTATGAATACATATACCGCGAGGCCGATGAAAATGGCTAGCTTGGGGCCAATGCGCTCGCCGAGACGGCCAAACAGAAGCGCCGCCGGTACCCCGATAAACTGCACCATCAGTACCGCCAGTATCAGGTCGGTGTTGCTGAAACCGATGGCTTTGCCGTAATCCACGGCCATCTGGATGACCGTGTTCACACCGTCTATGTATACCCAGTAGGCAATCAGAAACATAAATACCTGTTTATAGGCGCGTACATGCCGGAAAGTGGCCACGAATTGGATGAATCCCTGCCGGGTCGCTGCCAGCAAACTGACGGGCTGTGATGGCCGGCGTGGTTCATGCACAAAGAACAATAGCGGCAGCGAGAACACCACCCACCATATGGCCGTCAGCACCAGGATCCAGCGCACGGCGGCCGCCGCATCCGGCAACCCGAACCAGTGGGGTTTGAGGCTCATGAACACCCCCAGCACCAGAAACACGCCGCCACCGAGATAGCCCAGGGAATAGCCGATGGCCGAGGTCACGTCGAAGCGGCGGTTCTCGGTGACCGTCATGATCATGGAATCGCCGAACACATTGCCCCAGAAATAACCGACTGACGCCAGTACATAGAACAGTACCGCCCATTGCCAGTCGCCTTTTGCCACGAAACGCAACGCGAACACCATGACCGCGCCCAGGAAGGCGAAAAATATCAGAAACTGCTTCTTGCGGTTGCCGCGGTCGGCGATGGCACCCAGTACCGGTGCCGATAGGGCCACGATCAGGCTGGCCACGGAATTGGCGATACCGAGCCGGAAAGTGCTGACGGTGACATCGCTGCCGTGACTCCAGTAACTCTTGAAGAAAATCGGGAAGAACAGCGTCATGACGGAAGTGGCAAAAGCATGGTTACCCCAATAGTACAGGGCCCAACTCCACACCTTACGGCTCTTCGGCAGTTGCATGCGGTGGCTCCCGGATGAGGACGGCACAGGCTAGCAGGAATGCGGAAACGTGGCTATCAATTGCGGACTGGATCGAGATGCAGTGCATCGCATTCGATAATTCCCTGATTGAAAAGAAAGCACGGCGGCATGGGTATGCCACCTTACGAATGAATCGGCAAGCAGAGGTGGCTATAAGTTGACACCTCCCACTCCTTACGCCTCACGGGTTGCCAATACGCCGTGCTCGCGGGTCATGCGGAAGCGCACCTCGGGCCAGCGTTCCTGGGTGAGTTGCAGGTTCACCGAAGTCGGCGCCACGTACACCAGACTGCCGGCGTGATCCACTGCCAGATTATCGAAGGCCTTGTTCCTGAATTCCTCAAGTCTCTTTGCATCATCGCATTCCACCCAGCGGGCCGTGGCCACGGGAACACTCTCAAACTTGCAATCCACGCTGTATTCGCTCTGCAAACGGTAAGCCACCACATCGAACTGCAGCATGCCCACAGCGCCAAGAATCAAGTCATTGTTGCGCAGCGGCTTGAATAACTGCGTGGCGCCCTCCTCGCAGAGCTGCGCCAGTCCCTTATTGAGTGCTTTGGCCTTGAGCGGATCCCTGAGTATCACGCGACGGAACAGTTCCGGTGCAAAATTTGGGATGCCGGTGAACTGCAATGCTTCGCCTTGGGTGAAGGTATCGCCGATGGCGATGGTACCGTGGTTGTGCATGCCGATGATGTCACCGGCATAAGCTACTTCCGCCCGTTCACGCTCAGCCGCCATGAAGGTAAGCGCATCGGGAATCTTGATCTCGCGGCCGGTGCGTACATGCTGCACGCGCATGCCCGGCATATAGCGGCCCGAACACATGCGTACGAAGGCGATACGGTCATGATGCTGCGGATCCATGTTGGCCTGGATCTTGAACACAAAACCTGTGAACTTTTCTTCCAGTGGTTCCACACTACGCATCGTTGTCGCGCGGGGACGTGGTGGAGGCGCATGCTCCACGAAAGCATCCAATAACTCACGCACGCCGAAGTTGTTGGTGGCGGAACCGAAGAATACCGGCGTCAAGTGTCCTGCAAGATACTCCTGCACATCGAATACGTGCGAAGCACCGCGTACCAACGTTATTTCTGCGCGGAAACTATCGGCATCACCCCTCAATAATTCGCCGGCTTGCCTGCTTTGCAGGCCCTCAATAATACGCGTCTCGCCGAGCCTGCCGTTTTTCCCGCCTGCGTAGATATAAATACAATCCCGGGTGAAATGGTAGATGCCGCGCAATTCACGCCCCATGCCGATGGGCCAGGTTACCGGTGCGCAGCGGATCCCGAGCACCCGCTCTACTTCATCCAGCAGCACCATGGGTTCGCGGCCATCGCGGTCAAGTTTGTTGATGAAGGTCATGATGGGTGTGTCGCGCAAACGGCATACTTCCATCAATTTAATCGTGCGCTCCTCCACCCCCTTGGCGCAGTCAATCACCATGAGCGCGGAGTCCACCGCGGTAAGGGTGCGGTAGGTATCCTCGGAAAAATCCCCATGGCCGGGCGTGTCCAGCAGGTTAACGATACGTTCCTTGTAGGGGAACTGCATCACCGACGAGGTGACGGAAATGCCGCGCTGTTGCTCCAGCGCCATCCAGTCGGAGGTGGCGTGACGCTTGGCCTTACGGCCCTTTACGGCCCCGGCGAACTGGATCGCGCCGCCGAACAGCAGCAGCTTCTCGGTGAGGGTGGTCTTGCCGGCGTCCGGGTGCGAGATGATGGCAAAGGTGCGCCGCCGGCCGATTTCCTGGTCGAACATGGGTGCCAGATATCTTGGGAAAGGACGCTATTTTACCTGATCAACGCGTTATTTTAGCGGGTTGGAGGACAGCCCGCCAGCGCGACCATGAATGTGCCGGACCCTTTCGCGATAATGACTGATCGTACAAAGCGGAAACCGTGTTTTCCGGTTTGCGCGTTACAAAAATCCGCGAATCGCCTTTGCAACGCGCTTCACAGCGGCAGGTTCAATATCAGCGCGTCTTCGCGGCTGTGCTCGCCGGGATAATAGCTTTTACGCACGCCCACGTCCTCAAACCCGCGGTCATGATACAAATGCAGCGCCGGTTTGTTGCTGGGCCGTACCTCCAGCAACATTTGGTGGGCGCCGCGCTCGCGCGCCAGCTCTATGAAATGTTCCAGCAGCAGCTTTCCGTAGCCCTGCCGTTGCCATGCGGGTGCCACGCAGATATTCAGCAGATGCGCTTCGCCCACCATCAAGGACAGGATGCCGTAACCGCCGATGTCGCCGCCGAGTTCCATGACCCAGCAGCCATACCCCACGCGCAGGCATTCGCGGAAGATGCCCTCGCTCCAGTGAAACCGGTAGGCGTGTTGCTCGATGAGCATCACCGCAGGTACATCCTCATCCTGCATGGGGCGATACAGGGGTGATTCCGTGATGGCTACAACGGCGCTCATCCGTTCCCGCCGTTGAGGATGCGTAGCGCAAGCTGCAAATCGGTCCATGCCTTGCGCTTCTCGCCGGGTGAGCGCAAGAGATAGGCGGGATGATAGGTCACCACCACCGGAATGTTGCCTAGCTGGTGTACCCGCCCCCGCAGGTGGCCAATGGGCGTATCCGTATTGAGCAAATTCTGAGCGGCGATGCGGCCCACAGCCAGAATCAACTTGGGTCGGATAAGCGCGATCTGCCGCTGTAGAAACGGCCGGCACAGTTCCGCTTCCTCGGGTTTCGGATCGCGGTTTCCGGGGGGGCGGCACTTCAGGATGTTGGCGATATACACTTGCTCACGTTTCAAGCCGATGGCTGCAAGCATGGAATTCAACAGTTGGCCGGCGCGCCCTACGAACGGCTCACCCTGCTTGTCTTCGTCGGCGCCGGGCGCCTCGCCGATTACCATCCATTCCGCCTGGCGGGCGCCCACGCCAAACACCGTCCGGGCACAGCCGGCGCGCAACCCACAAGCGGTGCACCCTGTGACTGCCTGCTCCAATTCCGGCCAACCCATGACGGCAATTCCGCTTTCGCGTGAACCATTCACGTCCATGGATGGTGTACCCGTCGCGCCCGTCGCAAGGCTGGTATACGTCCACTCACGCCGTACCCAGGCGGTAATGCCGAGGTCTTTCAGGTACTGAACGCGGTGCTCATCCATAAGCAATCAGTGTGCATGCCGACGGGACACGCGACGCCGCAACCGCCATAGCGCCATCGCCGGCCCGGAGCAGGCGTATATGAAGAAAACGATGAACAGTACCTTGGGCGGACTCAGGGAAATCACGATGAGCCCAATAACCAGGAACAGCATGGTGGTGAAAGGCACGCGACTGTGCAGGTTAAGATCCTTGAAACTGTAATAGCCGATACTGCTCACCATCAGTGCGCCTGCGGCCACGGTGAGTACATAGGCGGGAATAACCAGCGCCGGGCCGGGAATATCCATGTCCACACCAAACCACACGGCGCCGGCCACGATGCCGGCAGCCGCCGGACTCGGCAGTCCCTGGAAATAATGCTTGTCCACCACACCCGTGCGCACATTAAAGCGTGCGAGACGCAATGCCGCGGTGATGGCGTAGAAGAACGCACCCAGCCAGCCGATTTTGCCCCAGGCCCAACCGAAATTGATCATATCCTTGAACGCCCACTCATATATGACGAGCGCCGGCGCGAGACCGAAGGACACCATGTCCGAGAGGCTGTCGTATTCCTTGCCGAAGGCGCTTTCCGTGTGTGTGAGCCGCGCAATGCGCCCATCGAGTCCATCCATGATCATGGCCACGAACACGGCGATGGCCGCCGGCTGGAAATGCCCGGCCATGGCGGCAACGATGGCATAGAAACCGGCGAACAGACCCGCGGTGGTAAACAGGTTAGGTAATAGATAAATACCGCGGCGACGCGGGCCTTCGATGCCAGCCTCGTCGGTTTCGCCCACCTGTTCGTCGATACCCACCTCGGTGTCGACATCCTGATCCGGATTCATGGGTGCGTGCATGTCATGGCCCCTGTACAGAGGACACTATGATGCCACGATGCGCCGTGCTGAGCGACCTGGATGCATCTTCAGCCCGACCTGCCGCGGCCTCGCATGCGTTCCCGCAGCGCCTTGCCCACGGTCTCGATGAAGTGCGCGCGCGCCCGAACACGCTCCACTTTCATGGTCGGCATGCCGGCATCCATTTCGTGGCCCAGTTCCGTCGCGAACTGTCCGCTCTGGATTTCCTTCAGCATGTCCTTCATGGCGATGCGGGATGCCTCACCGATGACGCGCGGACCACGGGTATAGTCACCAAATTCGGCGGTGCTGGAAATGGAATCACGCATGCCGGCAATGCCATTTTTATGGATCATGTCGGCCATGAATTTCACTTCATGCAGGCAGGAAAAATACGCCACTTCGGGTGCGTAGCCCGCATTCACCAGCGTGTCGAAGGCCGCCACAATGAGATGCGTGAGACCGCCGCAAAGCACGGCCTGCTCGGCAAACAGATCGGTTTCGGTTTCCTCGCGGAAGCTGGTTTCGATGATACCGGCGCGGCCGTGGCCCTGCGCCCAGGCATAGGACAGCGCCAGAGCACGGGCATTGCCCGTGGCATCCTGATGCACGGCGATGAAAGCCGGCACGCCGTGTTCCGCTTGGTATTGCGCGCGCACCTGTTCGCCGATGCCGCTGGGCGCCACCATCACCACATCGAGATCAGCGCGTGGAACGATGCGCTGGTAATGAATATTGTAGCCGTGGGCGAAGACCAGCATGCCGTTTTTCCGCATCGCGGGCGCCACCACCTCCGCGTATACCCTGGGCTGCGCTTCGTCGGGAATCAGCATCGCCACCACATCGGCCTTGGCTACCGCCGCCTCAGGCTCGGCGGTACGCAGCTCCATTGCTTCAGCCGCCGCGCGTGACGCCGAGCCGGCCCGCAGTGCCACGCTGACGCTCACGCCGGAGTCCCTGAAATTCATCGC
Source organism: Natronospirales bacterium (assembly GCA_021816765.1). GTDB lineage: Bacteria > Pseudomonadota > Gammaproteobacteria > Natronospirales > REEB76 > REEB76. Next base: position 81,642 of record JAKAXB010000008.1, read on the forward strand.
CTGCGCCCGCCCCTGGGTGCCAAAGCCCAGTACGGTCACACGACGCGCCCTGATCAGCGAAGGGTTGATGCCGGTGTCGTACAGGATTGTGGCCATTGCGGGTTCCCCATGTGGCTGCATCACGCTAACCGCAGCCACCGCCGAAATCAACCAGGATACGGGCACGTGCAATTACATCCATGACTGTACGGGGCTCATGAATGCCCGCTAGAATACCGCCTTTGCAACATAAAGCCACCTACCCAGCATGCGCGCCTCACGCTTCCCCCTGTTTACCGTCAAGGAAACCCCTGCTGACGCGGATACCCTGAGCCACCAACTCATGCTCCGCGCCGGGATGATTCGCAAGCTCGCGGCCGGTATCTACACCTGGACGCCGCTGGGTACGCGGGTGCTGCACAAGGTAGCAAACATCGTACGCGAGGAAATGAATCGCACCGGCGCGCTGGAAATGCTGATGCCGGTGGTACTGCCGAAGGAGCTTTGGGAGGAGTCCGGGCGCTGGGACAAATACGGTGATCTGCTGCTGCGCATCCAGGACCGCAAGAAAGCCTGGTATTGCTTCGGTCCGACTCACGAGGAGGTGATCTGCGACCTTGTGCGCCATGAAATCAAGAGTTACAGGCAGCTTCCGATTACCTTCTACCAGATCCAGACGAAGTTCCGCGATGAAATCCGCCCACGCTTCGGGGTAATGCGAGCGCGGGAGTTCCTGATGAAGGACGCCTATTCCTTCCATCTCGATCAGGCGAGCCTGGATGAAACCTATCGCAGCATGTACCAGGCCTACACGCGCATCTTCACTCGTCTGGGTCTGAACTTCCGGGCTGTGTCCGCCGACAGCGGCGACATCGGCGGCGATGTCAGCCACGAGTTCCAAGTGCTGGCCGAGTCCGGCGAGGACGCAATCGCGTTCTCCGACCAGTCCGACTATGCCGCCAACATCGAGCTTGCAGAAGCGTTAGCGCCTGCAAGAGAACGGCCCAAGCCCTCAGAAATATGCACGAAAATTGATACGCCCGGTAAAACAACCTGCAAGGAAGTTGCAGCTTACCTCAAGGTGCCAATAACCAGCACGGTCAGGGCCATCGCAGTAGTTGGCTCAGGCGGCTTTGCCCTGATCCTTGTGCGCGGTGATCACGAATTAAATGAAACCAAACTCAAAAAGATCGAGGGCTTTGGTGATTATCGTCTGGCTACGGAAAAAGAGATCGAGCTGCATTTAAGGTGTCGCGCAGGATATATCGGTCCGGTTAACCTTAACCCATATCCAGATATGCATAGAAACAGGACTTTATATACCGCAACAGCTTCGGCTCCGATCAATGAGCTTGCACCATTCATGCTTATCGTTGACAGGACCGTGGATAAGATGTCGGATTTCGTCTGTGGTGCCAACGAGGCCGGGTATCATTGCCGAGGATTTAACCTCGATCGTGATCTTGAGCAGGGCTATATCGTTGCAGATATTCGCAAAGTAGCGGAAGGCGACCCCTCACCGGACGGCAAAGGCACACTAAGAATCGTGCGCGGTATCGAGGTTGGTCATATCTTTCAGAACGGACGCAAATATACCGAAGCGATGCACGTAAGCGTGCTTGATGACCAGGGCCGCACGCAGACGCCGATCACCGGCTGTTACGGCATAGGTGTTTCCCGCATCGTGGCCGCTGCCATCGAACAAAACAACGACGAGCGCGGCATTATCTGGCCGGATAGCATCGCGCCATTCCATATCGCGTTGCTGCCTCTCAATATGCACAAGTCCGAAAAACTGCAAAGCGAAGCGGAAGCGCTCTATAAGGAACTCACCAAGGACGGTTATGAAGTGCTCATGGATGACCGGCCGTTGCGCCCCGGTCCCATGTTCGCGGATGCGGAGCTTATCGGCATCCCCCACCGGGTAGTGCTCTCCGAACGAGGTCTCAACGCAGGTTCTGTGGAATACAAGGGCCGCCGCGACGCGAGCAACCATGATGTGCCACGCCGTGAGCTGCTGACGTTTCTGAAAGAGCGCGTGCGCATTTCCATTTCCCCGTGATGGGCTTGATGCGTCGCTTACTCTTTACAACGCTGTTTGGCGCGAGCCTGCTGGCAGGCGCAAGCGCCATCGCCCAGAAAATCACCCCGCCCAGTGCGGAGTTGATCGCGCTGGTCAGGAAAGCCGCCGCCGATAACACCAGTTTCAAGGATAAGTACGACGCCCAAGTCTGGCTCATGACCATGTCCAACCGTCTAGCAGCAACCATCGCCGACCCGCACAAGCGCTTGGCGTTGCTGGAATTGATTCATGCGGAAGCCACCCGCGCCGGAGTTTCGCCGGAGTTGGTGCTATCCATCATCAATGTGGAAAGCGATTTTCACCGCTTTGCCGTATCCGAAGCCGGAGCTCAGGGACTCATGCAGATCATGCCCTTCTGGCTCAAGCTGAGCGGCCAGCCGAACGGCAACCTTTTCCACGAGCAAACCAACCTGCGCCTGGGCTGTACCATCCTGCACTACTATCTGCAGAAATCCCACGGTGACATCCGCGAAGCACTGCAGCGCTACAACGGCGCCACCGTCGGCATTGATTATTCAGACAGTGTGCTCAAGGCGCTGAGCCAAACCTGGCGATGGGACTGAATCGGTTTAGTGCCCACGTAACGTCAAACGACGAAGCTCTCAACCTATAAAGCGGCATTGATTGCCTTTACGAGTAAGAACGGATTTAACAAAGATATTTATGACACAACTACCACCCTCCCCGGGCATCCCGTGCTTGTCTTCGGTGTTATTTACGAAGTTCCACATGCTCGGGGTTATACAGCTATAGGTCTGAGTTACGCAACCGATGTCAAAAAAGAGGGTGATTATTTTAGAGTAAATGTCGTGTTCGCAAATAGTAATCAATCCGAAATCAAGCCTTTTATCAATCAGATTGAACGGTTAATGCGTGAACAACTCCCAGCCAATACCCTGCTTTATCAGGGTACCTATTGCGGTAAACTGCCAAGGATTGCGATCTCAAATCATACCTATCTCACCGCGTCCTGAACTCGCGCGGAATCTCGGCGCATTCCACCGTCTGCACCCGTGTGACCAACAGGCTCTGCTACAGCCAGTCGCAAAACGCGTCGCCGCCGTAGCCTGGCGTGATAGGTTGGGTTGAGGTTGGACTGAAGTTGCGGCCGAATCTGAACAATCTCAAATCTTGGCTGATTTGCATCGTCCGCGCCAACCAAAACGCTGTTCTTACACCAGTAGCGCGCAGGGCAGTCGCGGCTTCCGCGACCCGCGCTTCGGTGGAATGGCTTTGGGCACTTTCGCCGAAACGAAAGTGCCCCGCCTGCGGGTGCGGGAACCCGCTTTAAAAACGACCGCAGCCGAAGGTCGCTCAGATAGACCACCCCCACATCCTCGCATTCTCCCCCGAAAGGGGAAAATGAATTCGAGAGCTGGATTACGGCTTTCGCCGGAATGACAAAATCCGGAATTTAGGGATTGGCCGTCACCATAGCAGCAGAAATCAGCGTGTAATGAACTCCCGCGGAATCTCTTTGCACTCCACGTCGCGTATCACCACGTCGCTGACTTTCGCCGCTGGCGGCCCCTGCCACAACCAGTCACACAGTGCCTCCACGGCCGGAGGCTCCCCACAGACAAGCACTTCCACGCGGCCGTCCGGGAGATTTTTGGCATAACCGGTCACCTTGAATTCAATGGCGCGCCGCGCTGTGGTGGCGCGAAACATCACGCCTTGCACGCGGCCCGAGACGAAGCAGTGCCTGCAAACAGTCATCAGGTCATTCGTTAGATGCACGCACAAAAGGAAAGGGCCCCGAAGGGCCCTTGAGAATAAAACCCTGGCGCCGTTTAGCGGCCACCGTTCCCCGCACTGGGAGTTTTTTGAGTTGAAGCGCTGGGTGCAGGTGTTGTCGAAGCACTCGGAGCAGCCGTCGTAGAGGCGGTCGGCGCGGGTGCGGCGCTGCTGGCCGCTGGCATGCTGGAAGTACCCGAAGAAGGCATCGCGGAGGCCGGCGGAGTCAAGGTGCCGTTCAGCCACTCGCGGTCACGGCGATCAGCCTTGTGATGCTTCCATGGGCCACGATGCCGGGCATACCACGTGGCAGAATCCACATTGCTTTTCAGCGGGTTGGTGACCACGTTGAAATCCTGCTTCGGATAGATGAAGTCAGCGTGTTTGATCTTGTCGGCGTTGGCCTTGAAGATCAGCGGCCACTCCAGGGGATTGCCGTAGACGCTGGACCTGCCGGCGATACGCCACAGACTGTCGCCCTTCACCACCGTGTAGGTGGATTGGGCGGCCTGCAGTTCTGCAACCAGCGCGCTCAACACGTCATAGGCGGGCTTGCCCTGATTATTGTTGATATCCTGCTGACCCTGGTTCAAGCGATTCTGCTGGTCGGCGTTGAGGTTGGTATAACCCTGGGCCTGTGCAAGCAGATCCTTGGCATGGCTCATGTAGCAGTTGTTGATGGCGGTCTCCGCATCCTGCTTGGCCTGGGCGGCAAGTTGCTCGGCCTTGGCGTTATCGCCGGCCTGGCCAGCCTGTTGTGCCTGGGTGAGCAGTTGCGACGCATCGCCGGTGTCGGTGCACGGGGCCTGAGCACCGTTGATCACCGCCTGAGCGTCATTGATCGCCTGGGTTGTTGCCGCACTCGGGCCTGTGGGCTTCGGCGGCGTCGGTGCTACTTTGTGGGTAGCACAACCGACGGCGATACCGGCGGTCAGCAACACCACAGCGAGTTGTTTGGCGGGAATCTTGATCATGGTATACATCTCCAACCTTGTTGTTTTGGCCACGGGACGAATTCGAACCGGTTGACGGGCCTGGAAATCTGGTAGGCAAGGTTAACGCCGCGCAAGCTCCGGGTCAAGCGAACAATAAGCATTAACATAAGGAAAAGACGGGGAAAACTAGGGGGGGGATAAGCCGGCAGACTGCTGTCCCTGCGCAATGCGGAGGACCTTGATGGCCTCGCTGCGGGCACGCAAGGCGTCCCGGTGTGCGGCGCTGTAATCCCCCCGGTCCAGGGCCGCCTGGGCGGCTTGCAGCAGCCGTTGTGCCTCTGCCATCGCGTGGGGCGCCGCACGGCTTCCCCCGTTCTGCTGGGCTGCCGCCACCGCCTGACGGGCATTGCTCATCTCCTGCACAGGCGCGCCCGCGCAGGCCACAAGTGGAAGCACGATGATAAGTGCGGCGAACCGCGATAACTTGAAGATTTTGCTGTGCAAGTGGAATAAACAGGCTATGACAGACAAATTCACGGTCAAGCTAACAATGCGGCACCCACCCGTCAAGCGCCCGCACCTGGGTTATAGTGACGCTGTTCCCGGCCTTTCGACCTGGGCGCCATGCGTATGAAAAAAGTCACAATCTGGCATAACCCGCGGTGCTCGAAATCCCGGGAAACCCTCACGCTGTTGCAATCACGCCACATGGAAATTGAGGTTATTGAGTACCTCATAACCCCGCCGCAGGCCACGGAAATCGAGCATGCACTCGCGCTTTTGCGCATGCAGCCGCGGGGACTCATGCGCAGGAATGAGAGCGATTATCGCGTACATCACCTGGACGATACGCAGCTCACGCACACACAGCTCATTGAAGCCATGCACCTGTATCCGATCCTGATCCAGCGTCCTGTGGTGTTCGCGAATGGCAAGGCTTGTATCGGCAGACCGCCTGAACTGGTTTTGCGAATCTTATGAACACGGAAATTCTTGTGCTCTATTACAGCCGTTATGGTGCCACTGCGGAAATGGCACGGCAGGTATGCCGTGGCGTGGAAAGTGCGAACGCCGCGCGTGCACGCCTGCGCACAGTGCCGGCGGTATCCGCCGTTTCCGAGGCGGTCGCTGACAGCATTCCGCCATCCGGACCAGTCTATGCAACCCACGATGATCTCAAGGAATGCGCGGGACTCATCCTCGGCAGTCCCACGCGCTTCGGCAACATGGCGGCACCGCTCAAGTATTTCCTCGATGGCACCGGTAGCCTGTGGCTGTCCGGTGCGCTCGCCGGCAAACCGGCAGGCGTGTTCACTTCCACCAGCAGTCTGCACGGCGGGCAGGAAACCACGCTCCTGTCCATGATGCTGCCGCTCTTGCACCACGGCATGCTGATCGTGGGCGTACCGTACACGCAACGGGAACTGATGGAAACCAGTGGTGGCGGCACACCCTACGGTCCGAGCCACGTGGCCGGCGTAAACAGTAACCGCATACTCAGCGATATGGAGAAACGGCTCTGTCAGGCGTTGGGTGCGCGCGTGGCGGATACGGCATACAAATTGTTATCAAAATGAGCTTTCGTTTCACCGGGCGCAGTCTCACGCTTACCGCGATCGTTCTGCTGTTTCTCTGGCTATCGCTCTGGCTCGGCCTTTTCGCTTCCGCCGGTATTCAGCAACGCATTGCCTGGCTGCTGCTGGCCCTGCTGCCGTTGTTGATCGTGGGTTATTTCGTGTTGCGCGACATGAAAGGCGGGTTCGCCTGGTGCGGTTTTATATCACTTGGCTATTTTGCCCAGGGCGTTACCGTCACCCTGACCAGCCGCGAGAATGCCCTGGCGGGCACAGTGGAAATCCTCCTGAGCCTGCTGCTGTTTACCAGCGCCGGTATCACACTGCGTGCTTACCGCCGGGCGAGATAAGAAGTAATACCCACCAGCCTTTCTCCTTCCCGTTCACAGGGAGAAAAGCAAAGGCGCGGTACATTAAACCCGCTTGTCCAGCAGGGATTTCACAAATGGCAGGGTAAGTTTGCGCTGTGCCGCCAGCGAAGCAGTATCCAAGGCATCCAGCGTGCTGCACAAGGTGTGCATATCGCGCTGCTGACGCTTGAGCAGGAACTGGGCTGCGTCATTCGGCAGCTCGAACCCACGGCGCAAAGCGCGCTGTTTGAGGGCAATGATCTTTTCCTCATCCGTTAACGGCGCCAGTTGGAATACCGGTCCCCAAGCAAGCCGCGAGGCCAGGTCCGGCAGCAGGCGCTTGATGGCAGTGGGAGCGGTACGTGCCGTGGCCACGAAACTGCCGCCGCGCGCGCTGAGCGCATCGAACAGTGTCAGCAGCGCCTCTTGCCAGGGCTCAATACCGGCCACCCGCTGCACGTCATCCACGCACACCAGCGCATAACTGTCCAGGTTTTCCACCACCTGCGGGTCCAGCAATACCGCCTGACTCATGGGCAGGTAGATGGCGCGGCGGTTATTCACGTCCGCCAGGCGGCAGGCGGCCTGCAGCAAGTGCGATTTGCCGCGGCCATCGCCACCCCACAAAAACAGGGCGCGCTCGCCGCCGCGACGCGCCAGTACCGCCAACGCCTCCACTCCCGCCTGGTTCGAGACCGCATAGAAATTCTCGAAGGTCGCACCCTGGTCCAGGCTGATGGGTAGCGGCAGCTGCCCGGTTGCATTGCCCGCCGTCATGGCGCGTCGTTCCCGGTGTCCTGGTAAAGGCGGCTCTGCAGGTAACGGCCGTGGGCATGGCGCACCAGCACCGTACCCGCCGCCGCCGCCGGCAGCGCCAGCAGTACGCCGGTGAAACCAAACAGTTCACCACCCGCCAGGATTGCAAAGATCACCAGTACCGGGTGCAACCCGATGCGCTCACCGATGATGTTGGGGGTAAATACGAAACTCTCCAGCGCCTCGCCGATGCCGAATACCACCAGCACCTCCACCGGCAGCAGCCAGCCCTGGCCCTGCAGCAGGGCAGAGAGCAGCGCCAGGCCGACGCCGGTAAAGAAACCGAGATAGGGAACGAAACTCAGCAACCCCGCTATCACGCCGATGGCGACGGCGCTATCCAGACCGATGATCGAGAGCCCGAGGGTGTAGGTGATTCCGAGACACGCCATCACCAGCAACTGACCGCGCAGGAATCCAGCCAGAACGCTGTCACAGTCGTGCGCGAGCTGGGTAACCGTGGGTGCCGCCACCCGCGGCAAAAGCGCTTCAATATGCCCCATCAGACGATGCCAGTCGCGCAGCAGGTAAAACGTGACCACCGGGATAAGCAACAGGTTCATGAAGAAGATGAACACGACTGTGCCGGAACGTGACACCGAGCCCAGGGTGCTCGCCAGCTTGTCCGCAGAAGCAAAATTCTGCTTCATCAGATCGGCGAGCTGTGTCGGCGCGAAAGTCCGCAGATCCACGTGCAGGTGCAAGGCAAGCCACGGCAGCACGTGCGTCTGGGTCCAGGTCCAGGCCTGGGGCAGGCGTGCGAACAGCGCCGTGAACTCGCGTACTACCATCGGAATGAGCAGCAACAGAACCAGGCCCAGCAGCAGCACCATGGCCAGCAACACCATCACCACGGCGAGGGTGCGCGGCAATTTCCAGCGCTCAAGCCGGTCCACCAGCGGATTGCCAAGATAAGCAAGTATGAAACTTGCCAGGAAGGGTGTGAGAATGGGCTGCAGGTAATAGATGAGCGCGACGACAATCGCTGCCCCGATGATAATCCAGGTTTTCTGCGTGACAGCGACAGTCATGCCGGTTTCCTTGCGGGTGCGTGCGTCAGACGCCGCCCCCAGCGAATGAAATAATCCATGCCACTGGTGAGTGTGGTGATGGCCACGGCCACCACCAGCGCCATCACCATGCCTTTGGGTACATATCCGGTGTAATGCCGCGCCACCACTGCCAGTACCAGCGCGAGCTGCAGGCAGGTATTCACCTTGCTGAGCACGCTCGGCCGCGGCTGAAAGCGGCCCACACGCCAGCAATACACCAGCGCACCCGCCACAATAAAGGTGTCACGGGCAATCACGATCACGGTAATCCACAATGGTATCAACCCAACCCATACGGCGGCGATGAAGCTGCCAGCCATGAATATCTTGTCCGCCACGGGATCCAGCACCGCGCCCAGCGTCGTCACCCAGCCGAACCGCGTGGCAAGCAAACCATCCAGCGCATCACTCAAGCCCGCGATGATAATCAGGGTCAATGCCGTTTCATCCTCGCGATGCACAATGCTCCAGGCAACCGGTACCACCAGCGCCATGCGCGTAATACTGATGGCATTCGGCAGCCGGCGCGCGTTCACGGCACATATTGGAAACGCAATGCGGCCGTCGTGGCCGGTGGTGCAGAGGTTGCGCTGCCCGGGGCGCCGGTCGCAACCGGCACTACCGGCTTGAGAACATCTCCCAGGACGATAGCCTGCTGAAGATTGCCGGGGTCGCCGCGCGTGTCCACGCTGAAGTACACCGTACCGTTCGCGACCTGCGTCACCTGCACAGTCTTTACCGGCGTGAGTTCGCGCAGATAGGCCAGTACTTTCGCGTACGCTCCCACGCTGGTGATGCCTTCCACGGTCACGGGTACGCCGTTTGCGCCGCTGGCGTCGGCAGGAATGGCGAACCAGCGCGCGTAATGATCCGCGGCAGTCTGGATGCCGTCAGCCGCCACACCGGCAAGATCACCGGGCGACGTAGCCCAGGATCGCTCGTTGCTGCCAACCACAAGCTGCCAGCGGGCGGCATACTGCCCCGGCGTGGTCGAATACAGACTGCCCACCAGAACCGCATCCGGCTGGTAGCGCTGCGAAGCCAGTTGGATGCGGCTCATATCGTCATTCCAGATATCCGCAAACCCGATGTTCTGCTGATCCCTCAGGTCCATGAGCGGAAAAATCAGCGGTATGCCGCGTTGGCTGGCGGCACCCGTCATGGCCTGCGTGATGGCGGAGGTATCGGCGGAAGACAACACACTTCTGTTTGCACCGCTCTGGATGGCGAGCCACACCAGCGTTGCCGGCCGCTCCTGCCCCCACACAGGCTCATGCACCGCCCGCACCGCGTGATTGACCACCTCAGGGTCAAACTTCGCCCACAGCACCAGCCCTGTGGGCGCAATGGCGGGCGCGCCGGTGCGCGTGAGATCGTAATAGGTCACTGTGGGTGCGGACGCGCTGGTACCGTTACTCGGTGACTGCTCATAACGATATTGCTGCAGGAACTGGCTGGGGTCCTGGATCAAGCTGGCGAGTGCCGGCACACCACCGGCGGTGCGCTCACCGGTGATCTTCACCAACACCGCCGCCAATGCCTGCTGCAGTGCCACGTGGCGGGCGGTGACGGATTGATCGGGCACGGGCACGCTGGCTTCATACAGACCGGTGACCACGGCGCCGTGCGTCGCCCCACTCGCGCACAGCAAAAAACCGGCGAACCAACCCCATTTCCACGTACGCGCTGTACTCACGAGTGCTCCCGATCCGCAAATGCCGGCCGGCAGGCATGCTCCGCGGCCTCTGCGTGTAGAATATACAGGCTTAAGGTACTGTCCGGCGAGTAACTTTACCTTACCCCCATACCTGAAAAACCACCCTTCCAGGGGTACCCATGACCTCGAAAAAGCCCCTCACCTACCGCGACGCCGGCGTGGATATTGACGCCGGCGATGCTCTGGTGGAGCGCATCAAGCCCGCGGCTAAGCGCACCCGGCGCACCGAAGTGCTGGGTGGAATCGGCGGTTTTGGCGCGCTGGTGGAAATCCCGGCCGGCTATCGTCAGCCGGTGCTGGTATCCGGCACCGACGGCGTCGGCACGAAACTCAAGCTCGCCATCGAGACGCGCCGGCACGACACCATCGGCATTGATCTGGTGGCCATGTGCGTCAACGATATCGTGGTGTCCGGCGCGGAACCGCTGTTCTTCCTTGACTATTACGCCAGCGGCAAACTGGACGTGGATACCGCGGCCATGGTGATCGGCGGCATTGCCAGCGGCTGCGAACTCGCCGGCTGCGCGCTGGTGGGCGGCGAAACGGCGGAATTGCCTGGCATGTACGCCGGCGAAGATTACGATCTCGCCGGTTTCGCGGTGGGCGTGGTAGAAAAGGCAAAAATTATAGATGGCAACCGGGTATCCGAAGGCGACACGGTCATCGGTCTCGCCTCCTCCGGGCCCCACTCCAACGGCTATTCGCTGATTCACAAGGTACTGTCGTTAAGCGGTGCGTCGTTCCAACAGGAACTTGCCGGCCGCAAACTGATTGATGTGCTGCTGGCACCCACGCGCATTTACGTGAAACCTCTGCTGGCGCTCATGCAGGAAATTCCGCTGCACGCTTTGGCACACATCACCGGTGGCGGTCTGCCGGAAAATATCCCGCGTGTCATTCCGGAAGGACTCGGTGTTTCACTGCGCGCAAAGTCCTGGCCGCGGCCTGCGATATTCGACTGGCTGCAGCAACAGGGAAATATCCCGGAACAGGAAATGTTCCGCACCTTCAACATGGGCATCGGCATGGTGCTGTGCGTGGCGCCCGCCGATGCGGAACGCACGCTCGCACTGCTGCACGGTGCTGGCGAACCGGCTTGGCGCATCGGTGAGGTGCGCACCGGCAGTGCGGGCGTCGTCATCGCCTGATGACCAAGTGATGACCAAGACCAAGACTGCGCAGCGCCTGCCGCTGGTGGTGCTGATCTCCGGTGAAGGTACCAATCTTCAGGCGATCATTGAGGCGTGCGTGGCCGGCACGATTCCCGCTGAAGTGCTTGCCGTGGTCAGCAGCCGCGCCGAGGCCCGCGGTTTGCGCCGCGCCGCCGCCGCGGGCATTCCCGTGCATGCCGTGCTGGCGGCGGGAAACACCTCCCGCGAGGATTACGCCATGGCATTGAGCGCCGTAATCGAGCGCTACCATCCCGGGCTGGTGTTGCTGGCGGGCTTCCTGCGCATCCTGAGCGACGGTTTCGTGCGCCAGTACCGTGGCCGCCTGCTGAATATCCATCCCGCGCTGCTGCCCAAGTATCGCGGTCTGCATACCCACCGACGGGTGCTGGCAGCCGGCGAGCGCGAGCACGGTTGCAGCGTGCATTTCGTCACCGAAGAACTGGACGGCGGGCCGGTCATCGCCCAGGCAAAGGTGCCGGTACGGCCGGACGACACCGAAGCCACGCTGCGCGCACGGGTGCAGGAACAGGAACATGGGCTTTATCCTCTGGTCATCGGCTGGTTCGCCGCCGGGCGGCTGCGGCTTCAGGACGGCCGCGTATTGCGGGACGGAAAGCTGGTAAACAGCATGGATTTCCAGCCATGAAACCAGCCTGCAATCATGCCCGCGAGCGGGCCGTGGCGCTGGTGCTCGTGCTGCTGCTCGCAACAGTTATGCAGACAGTGCAAGCCGGCTGTCCACCCTCCCCGCCGATACCGGCCTACCAGGCCACCTATGAACTGTACTGGGGGCCGCTGTACGTGGGCAAGGCGCACTTCCGCTTCGCCCCTGCGAGCGGTGGCGAGTTCGTTTACCAATCGGTCACCCGGCCCGCAGGCCTGGCTGCTCTGATCCGGGACGACACCATTACCCAGACCAGCCGATTCGCGTGGTCGTGCAGCGGGCCACGGGATCTTGAATACCGCTATGTGCGCGCCGACGACGGGAACCACCATACTCAGGACATCCGTTTCCACTGGAAGGCCGGCACTGCGCTCACCGAGATTAACGGCCGACGGATGAACACCGCTTTGCAAGCGGGAACAGTGGATCAGTTGCTCGCCCAGTTCACGCTGTCGGCGGCGGTCGCCCGGGGCGATCACGCGCTCACGTTTCCGGTGCTGGACGATGGCAAGATCGAAACCTACCGCTTCGCGCCCGCCGGCAAGCCGACACTCGACACGCCCTTCGGCAAGGTCGCCACCGCGCGCTACAACCGCCGCAATCCCCGCACCGGCCGCGCCCTCAGCCTGTGGTTCGCACCGCAATACCACGGCGTGCCGGTACGCGTGGAACAGATCGAGACCGGCAAGCCCACCGTCAGTCTGGTGCTGGGCGAGATTAAATTCGACGCGGCGAAATCAGAAAAAGAAGCTGCCGGTCCGTAGGGTGGGATAGCGCGGCCGTGTAGAGCGCCTTGTTGGACATACGTGGCTCTATAACGAACGCCCGTCAACCGGCACTTTCTTGAGTGATGACAACTCTACACCTTCTAAGCAGCGCACATTGATTGCCGCCGTTGCCGCCCCCGAACGGTCCTTACCGGTAGCGAAAGGAGCACAGCCGCATTGGGGGCAAAAATGATGCGTGATGACGTGCTTGTTGAAAGTGTAGGTGGCCAGACCTGCCTCTGAAGTAAGCTGTTTGAACTGAGAGCGCGGCACGAACCACAGCAAATAACCCTTGCGGCTGCAATGCGAGCAATTACACTCCATGGCTTGCTCCAAACTGCCCTCGACTTCGAAGGATATTTTCCCGCAGTGACAGCTACCTTTGTAATTCATTTGTCTGCTCCTATAAAGTGATCGTTTTTCAGAAACCCAACGCCCAAATTCAGCGGCGGGCTGAACGTGCAGCGCGAGGACCGCCCACTGGAACCCTTTGAGTCACTTTCGTACCCCAAGGCCTGATTCTCCCTAGTTTGGGTCCGATTATCCGTTCCGCGACTTCTGTGTCGTATGCGGCCTGCGCGCGCAGCCAGTAACCGTTGGACAAGGCAAAGAAACGGCAAAGACGCAGATCTGTGTCGGCTGAAACCGAACGCTTCCCAGCCACAATATCTCCAATACGTTGTGCCGGAACCCCGACCTCTTTGGCCAAGCGATACTGGGTAATGCCCATGGGCTTCAGGAACTCCTCCAAAAGGAGTTCACCAGGGGTAACAGGCTTGAACTTGCTCATAGGTAACCTCGCGTCAGTGATAGTCCACAATCTCTACGTCTTCAGTGCCGGCTTTCGTCCAACGAAAACAGACGCGCCACTGATCGTTGATGCGGATGCTGTGCTGGCCGGCCCTCTCGCCCCTGAGTCTTTCCAGGCGATTACCAGGCGGCACCCGCAAATCCTCCCAGCGTCCGGCGATCTCCAGCTGCCTGAGTTTTCGGCGGGCTACATCGGCGATGTTTACAAAGCGCCTGACGCGCTCGCCTCCAGCCAGTGCTTTGGTGTCGGCGCACTTGAACGACTTGATCATGCGGCATAGTAATGCACCACGTGATTAACGTCAAGCGTGATTATGGGACCCAACGGGTCGGAGTTGAGCCGTGCCCTTGACGGGGAGCTTAGTGCGGCTAAGTGCGATCCGTCGCAGGGATAGCCGCTGCGAATGCGGCGCTGGCTGGCGCCGAAGCTGGGTTATCTGCCAGTGCAGATGCGGCAGACCGAACCTGGCAAAGCCACCATCACCCTGATGCTGACGGAAATTAAATTCGATACAGCTTATAGGTAGGTTAGGCTAACCCCGGATTTGATCATGGGAAGCCTAATAATTTATCGTGTTAGGGTTCGAAGACTCACCCCAACCCAGACGTCCCCGCCTCAACCCGAGCGCACTACCGAAGAAAATGGAGAATGATAGCGAGAACCCCAAGACCAATTCCGACATTCCGTACCATATGTATAAGCATGGCCATCTGTTGGTGTGTTGCAGGCAGCGTAGCTTCGGTGTCAGCCTTGGAAACAGAGTTACCAAAACCCCTCGTTTCATGAATCGTTTTTCTCGCCGGAGCAATAAAAGAGAAACTTAAGTCACTAGACTTAATACCAACCGATTTGAATTTCTTGTTATCCCACGCGATATTTTCAATGATAGGTGCATCAATATACGTCAAACCATTTGGAGCCTTCGGAATAATTTCCAGATGCTCACCAATTTGATCGTCTGGAAAGTTTAATGTCATCGTAGGTAGATAACCCATTGCACAAAGCCGAAGAGTATCCTCGAAAATTTCACCCGAAACATAAAGGACAACCCAAAATGTTTCAGGGAATGACGGGATTTCCGCATCAGCGGTCTTACCTTCGTAGTACTTGATCTCTCCAACAAACTGTACATCAGAAGTTGTTAATGGTCGCCGTTGGATCGAAACACGACCTTCGAGTTTCGCAAGATCTCCACCCGTCGCTAACTTTATATGATTTGGTTCTTCAATTTGAACGGGGATATTTATGCCCCAGCCACTACTTTGGAGGGTTTGTTGCGCACCCGCTCCCGCTCCAATACCCGTTGGGGTTAAGATAATCTGCATGTCGTATCTCCTTCAGAACTGAAGCTTCACCACCCTCACCCTAACCTCTCCCTCCAAAGGAGGGAGAGGAGATAAGGACTAGCCTGTTCTTATGTCTTTGGCAATGTCACGCCTTTCTGCCCCTGATATTTCCCGCCACGATCCTTGTAGCTGGTCTCGCACACTTCATCTGATTCCAGGAACAGCATCTGCGCCACGCCTTCGTTGGCGTAGATTTTCGCCGGCAGCGGCGTGGTGTTGGAGAATTCCAGGGTCACATGACCTTCCCATTCCGGTTCCAGCGGCGTGACGTTGACGATGATGCCGCAGCGCGCATAGGTGGATTTGCCCAGGCAGATGGTGAGCACATCGCGGGGGATGCGGAAATACTCGACCGTACGCGCCAGCGCGAAGGAGTTGGGCGGAATCACGCAGCACGGTCCCTTGAAATCCACGAAGCTGCGCTCATCGAAATTCTTGGGGTCCACGATGGTGGAGTTGATGTTGGTGAAGATCTTGAAATCGTCGGCGCAACGCACATCGTAGCCGTAGCTGGAAGTGCCGTAGGAGACGATCTTGCCGCCGCCGTTGACGCGCACCTGCCCCGGCTCGAACGGCTCGATCATCTTGTGCTGCTCCGCCATGCGCCGGATCCATTTGTCGGATTTGATGCTCATTGTTACTGCGCCCTATATTTTGTAGGAGCGGCTTTAGCCGCGATGCCTAACGCTCACTCTTCTATCACGATTTTTGGAAACGCGCCGGCATAATCCTTGCCCGCCAGCGCCAGCTGCGCGGTGGCGCGGCGCCCGATGTCCCGGTAACGCTTCGCAATGGCGCCATCGGGTTCAGCCGCGACGCTGGGATTGCCACCATCGGTCTGCTCGCGGATGGATACATTCAGCGGCAGGCTGCCCAGGAAAGGCACACCATACTGCGCGGCCATGCGTTCGCCGCCGCCCTCGCCGAAGATGTGCTCTTCGTGGCCGCACTGCGAACACACATGGGTGCTCATGTTTTCCACGATTCCGAGGATGCCCACTTCCACTTTCTGGAACATCCTGAGACCCTTGCGGGCATCCAGCAAGGCGATTTCCTGGGGTGTGGTAACGATAACGGCGCCGGAGACCGGCACCCGCTGTGCCAGGGTCAACTGGATATCGCCGGTACCCGGCGGCATATCCACCACCAGATAATCCAGATCGTCCCAATCGGTATCGCCGATCAGCTGCATGAGCGCCTGGGTCACCATGGGCCCGCGCCATACCATGGGCGTTTCCTGGTCCACCAAGAAGCCCACGGACATGCACTGCACGCCGTGACCCGTCATCGGCACGATGCGCTTATTGTCCTTGATGGAAGGCCGGCCGCTGAGCCCCAGCATGCGCGGCTGGCTGGGGCCGTAGATATCCGCATCCAGGATGCCGACGCGCGCGCCGTCCTGAGAAAGCGCCAGCGCCAGATTCACCGCCACCGTGGATTTACCCACGCCGCCCTTGCCGGAGGCCACGGCGATGATGTTCTTCACCCCCGCCAGGGGTTTCAGATTGTGCTGCACTGCGTGGGAAAGAATGCGGGTTTTGACGTGCACCTCCGCCTGACGCACGCCGGGCAACGCCTCAAGCAAGCCACGCAGCGTGCCCGCCAGTTCCCGCGCATACCCGCCCACGGGAAAACCGAGCTCCAGTTCCACCGAGACGCGGCCGTTATGAACGCCGATCTCGCGCACCGCATTGGCGGAAACCAGGTCGCTGCCGAGGTAAGGCTCTTGCCAGCCGCGCAAGGCGGTTTCAATCTGTTCGCGGGAAGCGTCGTTCATGGATGCCGCATCGCAAATGAGGCGGCATTTTAGCATTGACGGACGCCCATCCCGCCGAAGTCCGGCCTGAGCCATGCCGTCTATGGCATACTTTCATCCGGCGCGGAGCGCCCGCCGCCATCAAATAATTTCAACGAAATCCGCAGGCTGATGAGCACAAAACCACGACAAATCCTGGTCACCAGCGCCCTGCCCTACGCCAACGGCCCGATTCACCTGGGGCACATGCTGGAATACATCCAGACCGATATCTGGGTGCGTTTCCAGCGGCTGCGGGGCAATGACTGCATCTTTGTGTGCGCCGACGACGCCCACGGCACGCCCGTCATGCTCAAGGCCCGCGAGCTGGGCATCACGCCGGAGGAACTGGTGGCGCGCACCGGCGAGAATCACCGGCGCGACTTCAACGATTTCCACATCAGTGTGGACAACTACTACACCACCCATTCGCCGGAAAACCGCGAGCTGGCGACACTTATATATAAGCGTCTCAAGGCCGCCGGCTATATCGCGGTCCGCAGCATCCGCCAGTTTTACGACGAGCAAGCCAAGATGTTCCTGCCGGACCGCTTCATCAAGGGCACCTGCCCGCGCTGCGGCACGCCGGACCAGTACGGCGATGCCTGCGAGAACTGCGGCTCCACCTACTCGCCCGCGGATCTGGTAAACCCCGTGTCGGTGATTTCCGGCACCCGGCCGGTGGAAAAGGAATCCGAGCATTATTTCTTCAAGCTCGGCGACTTCACCGATTTCCTCAAGGGCTGGATGACCACAAGCAACCTGCACCCGGCGGTGCGCGCGAAACTGGACGAATGGTTCCAGATGGGATTGCAGGACTGGGACATCTCCCGGGACGCGCCCTATTTCGGCTTTGAAATCCCCGATGCACCCGGCAAATACTTCTACGTATGGCTGGATGCACCCATTGGTTACATGGCGAGCTTCAAGAATCTGTGCACCAAGCGTAAGCATCTGAAATTCGACGATTACTGGGGCAAGGACAGCCAGAGAGAGCTGTATCACTTTATCGGCAAGGACATCACCTATTTCCACACCTTGTTCTGGCCGGCGATGCTCTCGGGCGCCGACTTCCGCACACCCACGGCGGTCTATGCCCACGGCTTCCTCACGGTGAACGGCCAGAAGATGTCCAAGTCCCGCGGCACCTTCATCCAGGCGCGCGCCTATCTGGATCATCTGAATCCGGAATACCTGCGCTATTACTTCGCGGCCAAGCTCGGCGCCGGTGTGGATGACATTGACCTGAACCTGGACGACTTCACCCAGCGGGTGAATTCGGATCTGGTGGGCAAACTGGTGAATATTGCCAGTCGTTGCGCGGGATTCCTCACAAAGAATTTTCAAGGCAGATTGTTCAGCACTCAGGAAGAATGGAAAACAATCAGTGGAACGTCCATTGACGCCGATCTTGGAATAGAGATGGTATTGCTTGGCTCCGATGATACGATCGCAGAATATTACGAAAAACGCGAATACGCTGCGGCCATCCGGGAAATCATGCGATTGACCGACCTGGTCAATCAATTCATTGACAAATACAAACCATGGGAATTGGCAAAACAGAAAGAAAACAAGGAAATACTACACCGGATTTGCAGCGCTGCCATCAATGCCTTTCGCATACTCACGATCTATCTGGCCCCAGTCCTTCCATCTTTTGCTGTAGAAGCAGAAAAGTTCCTTAACACGGAAGGAAAATTGACCTGGAACCATCTAGCGGAATATCCGACAAACCCGATCCATGAATACAAGCCGCTCATGACGCGCGTTGATCCCGCCAAAACCAAAGCTATGGTGGAGGCTTCCAAGGAAAATCTTGAAATTTCATCCCCCAAGGTTGCAGCAAACATGGAACCCATCTTCCCGGAAGTCAGCTACGACGACTTTGCCAAACTGGACCTGCGCATCGCGCGCATCGTCAAGGCCGAGCACATCAAGGGCGCCGAAAAGCTACTGCGCCTGACGCTGGATCTCGGCGGCGAAATGCGCAACGTGTTCGCCGGCATCAAATCCGCTTACGCGCCGGAACAGCTTCAAGGCAAGCTTACGGTGATGGTGGCGAATCTGGCGCCGCGCAGGATGAAATTCGGCGTCTCCGAAGGCATGGTGTTGGCCGCCGGCCCGGGCGGCAAAGACATCTGGCTGCTAGAGCCGCATCCCGGTGCACAGCCCGGTATGCGGGTGAAATAAGCCGTGAAAACCATTCCGCCCTTGCCGCCGGAAGGCGATTTCCGGGTAGAAAATCTCATTCGGGATGCGGTGCCTGAGGTTCTCGCGCACCAGGATGCCGGACGGTTTTTTGCCTGGATGCGCGAGCATATCGCCGACTACATGTCGCCGAATATGCTGGCGGAAGCCGGTCCGGGGAACATCCCGGCCTTCGCTTACGTCATGGGCCGCGACCTGTGGAACGCGCTGCCGCTGCCGCACAACCGCTACCGGCCGGAGGCCGTGCCGGAACCGGGCCGCAATGATCCCTGTCCCTGTGGTTCAGGCACAAAATACAAGCATTGCTGTGATCGGGTACCGCATATTCCACTGTCGTCCGATCTCATCTGGCCGGTAGTACTGGATGCCATGGACAAGCCGCAGCGGGAAGCAGCCGTGCGCAGCGGTGCTTTGCCCCGTCAGGCGCTCATCGTGCTGGCAAGCCAAATGCTGGCAGAACATCGCACCGCCGAGGCCGTGAAACTGCTGGAGCCTTTATTACTGCCGCAGCCGGTAGCCCATGACGATGTCATGGAACTCGCCTTCGATACGTTGTGTGACGCCTACGAGAAACTTGGCCGTCGGCGCAAGAAAAACACACTGATCGAGACTGTGCTGGCGAAAACCCCGCGTTCGCCGTTGCGCGGCGGCGCTTGGCAGCGCCGCACCGTAATCAACATGGACCAACATGACCTGGCCGCAGCCCGGGAAACCTTCCACCATGCCCAGCAGGATGATCCCGAGGACCCCGCGCTGGGGGTGCTGGAAGTGGAACTGCTGCTTGCCGAGCACAAGCCGGATACCGCTCGTGAACGCGCCGAGTTTTTCGTACGCCAACTCCGCCGCCGCGGCTTGCCCGAGGACCAGCCGCCGCTGAGCTTCCTGATACGCATGGCACACGATCCGGTGGGAACCATGAGCGATCTCGCGCTGGAACAGGCCGGCGAGGCAGGTCGGGGATTGCGAGACTGGATCAAGTCGGTTTCCGCGCGACCGCTGCCGAAATACCGGCTCACGGACGTCGAGTCACTGCCACCGCGAACCGATGGCGACCTGATTGACAGCCTGATTGAAAAGGGGATCCCCGCGGAGGAGGCGCACCGCGCGGTGAAGCAGTTGCAACTGGATATCCCGCCCATGGAAAACCCGGCACCGCCGGGAAACGAAACCAAGGAATCGCCGCTGCACTGTCTGCTTGCCCCCCCGGCGCTGGTCGCCCTCGAAAAAAACTGGCATGAGATTTTCCCGCTTTCCAAACCGTTCTCCATGCAGGAAGACCCCTTCAACGACGCCTATGCCTGGGACCCGGCAGCGGAACGCCGCTGGACCGCCTTCCTCCAGAAACATCCCGCCTGTTTCGACAGCTTGGACATCCTGGATGATCTCGCCACCGCCGTGCTGCAACACGAACAGGTGGGTCTGCCATGGCTGGATCAGGAGATGCTCTTGCCGCTGTTGCGCCGCGCGGAAGCAATCATCGCGGCCGCCATCGGCCACTCGCGTTCCGCGCATCTGGATTGGGCATGGCAGGACAACCGTCCCGCCTTGCGCAGCCTGGCGCGGATCGCACTGGTGGTGCAACACGCACGGCCGGAGGAAGCCTTGCGCGCGGCGGAAGCCCTGCTGCGATTCAACCGTAATGACAACCACGGCTACCGCGCCCTTGTAATCTGCCTGTGGCTCAAGAGCGGCGAAGACCGGAAAGCGGCGGAATTGGCGGCACGGTTCCCGGACGATCAAATGGCCGAGACCGCTTACGGCAGTGCGCTGGCGCTGTTCCGTCTGGACAGGCGCCGCGAAGCCGACCGCCAACTGCGGAAAGCGGTTGCTGACCTGCCCAAGGTCGCCGCCTACTTACTGCGCGACAAGGTGCGCAAACCCGCCATTGAGGGAGGCCTCTACACTCTGGGCGGGGATGATCAGGCCTGGTTGTATCGGGAGGAAATGCGCCCTGTTTGGACCGCCACGCCCGGCGCCCTTGACTGGCTGCGGGAAGTGCATACGAACAGCCTCCCGCCCCGTTCCTCGCGTAAATCCGGACGTAGCCGCCGCCAAGTATCGTAAAATGCATTGACAACAGTACGGTAGTTCCGTACCGTTCCTGCCATGAATGAGATCACCGCCAATCGTTTCCGTGACCAGCTCAAGGCTGAGGTGGACCGCGCCATCCGCGAGCACCGGCCGCTGCGCGTCACCCGCCGCCGCGGCGGGGATTTCGTGGTACTCAGCGCCGAGGACTGGAACGCCGTCGAGGAAACTCTGTATCTCAACCGCGTGCCGGGACTGGTCAAAAGCATCCGCCGCGCGGCCAAGGAGCCCATCGGCAAAGGCACCGCGCTCAAGGATTTGAATTGGTGACTTGGACGGTCGTCCTGAGCCGGCAGGCGGTGAAGGATGCCAGGAAACTCGCCCGCGCCGGCCTCAAGCCCCAAGCCGAAAAATTGTTGTTGCTGCTGGAACGCGACCCCTTCGCCATGCCGCCGCGCTTTGAAAAACTGGTGGGCAACCTGAGCGGCTTCTATTCCAGACGCATCAATATCCAGCACCGACTGGTCTATCAGCTCGATGAGAAACGCCGCATCGTTCATATCCTGCGCATGTGGACCCATTACGAATGACGGTACTCGCCGACCGCATTGATGCACTCTTGCCGCAGACTCAGTGCCGGCGCTGCGGCTATCCCGACTGCCGCAAATATGCGGAGGCCATCGCCACCGGCGCAACCGATATCAACCGCTGTCCGCCGGGCGGCCAGGAAACCCTGCAAGCCCTTGCAAAGTTGACCGGCCGCACCGCTGCTGCCGGTATTGATCCTGGGCTCGGCGGCTTCACGCCCGGGCACGTGGCGGTCATCATCGAACCACTGTGCATCGGCTGCACCAAGTGCATCCAGGCCTGTCCGGTGGACGCCATCGTGGGTGCAGCGAAGCAGATGCACACGGTGATCGAGGCGCTGTGCACCGGCTGCGAACTGTGCATCCCGCCCTGCCCCGTGGATTGCATTCGCATGCAGCCGGCACGCGGTACCACCGAGGGCATGGTGGTCCCCGTCTCCGGCAACAAGCAGGCGGATTTTTTCCGCGCCCATTACCGGGCGCGCAGTGCACGGCTCGCACGCGAACAGACGGAACGCCATGCACGCCTGCGCCGCAAGGAATTTGCGGCCGGCGCCCGGGAGGAGGTCATTGCCCGACGCAAGGCAGAAATCGCCGCCGCCGTGGCGCGGGTTCGCGCCAAGCGCGCGCAACAACCGTCAAAACCCGGCGGCGGTTCCCGCTAGGAGTGCACCGCGGGCGGCGGGAGATAGCCGCCCGGCGGGAACGCCGGCAACCAGTGGGGCGGCGGCGGCAGGCCGCGCGCATGCGTCTTGATTTCTTTCATCAGGACATTCACCGCCGTGGCGAGCTGCGCGTCATACCCGCGATTGAGATCTCCCGGTTCGTCATGCACCTTGATGTCCGGCTGCACGCCTTCGTTCTCCACCGTCCAGCGGGAATGCAGGTTGTAATAGGCGAATTCCGAAACCACCTGCACGCCTCCGTCGCGCAATACGAAGGGGTTCTGCAAACCCCGCACCCCGCCCCAGGTGCGGCTGCCGATCACCGGACCGAGATGGTAGTGCTCGAACTCATAGGCGAAGATGTCGCCGTCGGAGGCCGAGCCGTGGTTAACCACCGCGGCCAGGTAACCGTTGTACACCACGCCCGGGAAAGTGCTAAGGCCGCGCTGACGGTTCACCGCCATACCCGCGAGCCGGCGCGTGAGACGATCGAACAGGATGTCGTCAATGAACCCGCCTTCGTTCCAGCGTTCGTCAATAATGAGTCCCGGTTTGCGCAACTCGGAATAGAACTGGCGGATGAACTCGTTCATGCCGAGGCTTTCCATGTCCGCCAGATATACATAGCCGATCTTACCGCCGGAAAGTTTGTCCACGTAACGGCGGTTGTGGCGGATCCAGGCCAGCAGCCTGAGGTGTTGGCTGTTGGCGATGGGTTTGACGCGTACCGTCCAGGTCTTCACACCCTCAGGGTGTTTCGAGAGCGTGAGCGTCACCTGCGTGCCGAGGGTATTGATCAGCAGTGCGTAGGGGCTTTCAGGCGCCGCCAGCGGCCTGCCATTGATGGCCAGCACGTAGTCACCCCGGTGCACGTCGAGTCCCGGCTGGGCCAGCGGTGCGTAGTAATGCTTGAGGGTATTGTCCCCGTGGTAGATACGCGCCAGGTAATAGCGCCCGCTGCGCGGGTCGAGTGCGAAATCCGCGCCGAGCTCGCCGGTGGTGACCTTGGGGTAATCAATGCCGCTGGCGCCGCCGAAGATGTACATGTGCGACTCGCCCAGCGAACCGATCATGTTGCCGATCAGGTAATTGAGGTCTTCGCGGCAGGCCATGAGCGGCAGCAACTTTGCGTACCGCTCACCGACGGCTTTCCAGTCATGGCCGTTGTATTTTGGGCTGTAGAAATAGTCGCGCACGTGCCGCCATGCGGCCCAATACATTTGCTGCCATTCCTCCACCGGATTGACATGCATCAACATGCGGGAGAGGTTCAGAACTACCGGCTTGGCCTTGCCGGGGCCGGCGGTACGCAGGAAATAGCCCGGTCCCGATCGGTACAGCAGTGTCTTGCCGTCGGCGGAGAGCATGAACCCGCTCACCTTCTTGACCAGCACCGTATCCTTGCGTTTTTTCAGATCAAACATGTGCAGGTTGGCGGACTCGCCCGCCAGCGGACCGTCCACGGTCATCACCGGGCCGGTCAGGTAGAACACCCGTGAGCCGCTGGTAGCAAGCGTGCTGATGTCGGCGGGTGCCACCGGCAGCGGCACCGCGCGTTGCATCAGCCCGGTGAAATCAATCCGCAGAGGCGGCACGGTTTTCCGGCTCTTCCGGCCCGGCTGGTGGGGTTTCTTGACCGCGGGTGTTTCCGGGCTGGCACTGCGCGGCGCAAACGGTGAGGGCTCGCTGGTCCGCAGTGTTGTCACATACAGCCCATCCGGTTTGATGTTCACGGCGTTGTCGCCGAAGTAACTCAGCGCCGGATTGCTGTGGCGCGCCGACACGAAAAACAGGTACTTGCCATCGCGGCTGAAGGTAGGCAGGGAATCGGCATAGCGGCCGCGGCTCAACTTGAAGTTCCTGCGGGTCCGCACGTTATACAACCACAGCGCGGTAAGCTGGTTCTTGCCGGTGCGGCTGTAGGCCAGCCAGCGGGAATCGGGCGACCACGAATAGTCGTACATCCAAGTGTAGAGATCCCGGGCCACGGCGTGCGTCGTGCGGGTTTTGACGTTCACCACCCACAGCCGCTGGTCGCTGCCGCCGAAAGCGATCCATTTCCCGTCCGGCGACCAGCGGGGATTGAAGTACTGGCCCGCGGTAAAATGCGTGAGCGTCAGCGCATGACCCGAGCCGTCCGCACGGCGGATGGCGATCTGGCTCTGGCCGGTGATGTCGGCGACGTAGGCTATCCACTTGCCGTCCGGCGACCAGGCAGGCGTGGTGTTGTCGGCGCGGGAGGTAGGCGTCAGATCCACGGTCTGGCCATGTTTAGCCGGCACGGTGAATAGGTTGCCACGGGCCTCGAACACCGCGAGCCGGCCGTTGGGCGCCACGTCGGCGCTGCGGATCATCTTGCTCGCCGCATACCAGTATGGACGGGTTTCGGTGCCGTCCAGTGGTACCGAAACCGGCACTTGCACCAGCTTTCCGGCCGGCAATTCGTAGTCGTACAACCGTCCGCCGTCCTGGAATACGATGCCGGTGTTGCCGAGGCTCGGCCAGTCAACGTCGTAGGTCCTGAAATCCGTGAGCCGGCTGCGGCGGCCGGTGTCGAGGTCGTACGACCAGAGATTCAGGACACCGGTACCCTGTGCCGAAGCGTAGTAGATGGTATGGCCGGACCACATGGGAAATACGTTGTCGCCGGGCCAGTCGGTGATGGCGCGTGTGGCATGCGTCTTGAAATTGTAGATCCAGACCTTCTGCGCCCAGCCGCCCTTGTAATGCTTGCGGTGGAAACTCTGGGTGCGGAAGATCTTGTTGTAGGCTACTTCGCCCCCGTCCGGGCTGAAGGCCAGCATCGAAACCCAGGGCAGGGGCACGCGTGTCGCCGGACCGCCGGTAATCGGTACCTCGAAGGCCTCAGTGAATTCGGTGCTGATGCTGTCGCGCCGGGAAACGAACACCACGTTCTTGCCGTCGGGGGTCCAGCCCGCTACGCGGTTGTCTTCCACCGGGGTCACGCCGCCCGGACCTGCGCGATTGTAGGAACGGTAGGTCAGGCGGCGGGCGTAACCACCCGCGGCCGGCATCACATAGACATCGCTGTTACCGTCATACCAGCCGGTAAAGGCGATCCAGCGGCCGTCGGGGGAAAAATACGCATGGGAATCATAGCCCCGGTCGGCGGTGAGGCGTCGGGCCACTCCGCCCGCGGAACCGACCTTCCAGAGATTGCCCCCTGCCTCGAACACTATAGTGTCACCGTGAATGCTCGGGTAGCGCATGAGCACCCCCGTCTGCGCCTGGGCCACGAAGGGCACACACACAAGCAACAATAGCCCGCAGACGCAGGTAAGCGGAGTGACGAAACGCATGATCCCCCCCCGATTGAGCTTCGCGTAGTGAGCTTAGGGTAACATCCGGCGCTAAAGTTCCCCCGGGAGAATACGGGTGGCCGTGTAAACTCCGGCCATCTCAATGGGACCAAGTCATGAACCCTGAAAAGCGGGCCGCAATTTACGCGCAGCTCAAACAATCCAACCCCAAACCCACCACGGAGCTGCGTTACCGCACCCCTTACGAATTGCTGGTGTCGGTGGTGCTCTCCGCCCAGGCCACCGACAAGAGCGTGAACCTGGCGACGGAGAAACTGTTCCCGGTGGCGAATACGCCGGCTGCGATGCTCAAGCTGGGCGAGACCAGGCTCAAGCGTTATATCAGGACCATCGGCCTGTTCAACACCAAAGCCAGGAACATCATCGCGGCCGCGCGCATGTTGCTGGCGCGGCATGACGGCACAGTACCGCAAGATCGTGAATCACTGGAAGCGCTACCCGGCGTGGGCCGCAAGACCGCCAACGTGATACTCAACACCGCCTTCAACGAACCCACCATCGCCGTGGACACGCACATCTTCCGCGTGGCGAATCGCACCGGTCTCGCGCCCGGAAAAGACGTGCGCGCAGTGGAAGACAAACTGGTGAAGTTCACGCCGGATGAATTCAAAAAGGACGCGCACCACTGGCTGATCCTGCACGGTCGCTACGTGTGCAAGGCGCGCCAGCCCGAGTGCTGGCGCTGTGTGATCGCGAAGCTGTGCGAGTACCGTTACAAGACGCGCACGCCGTCTGACGAGTCAGCACGCTCGACCCGCCGGCGTCGGCGGCACCCTACCTCGCGGGCATGAACGCAGGCTGGTCACAAAGCCTGGAACGCCTCGTCAACTTGCTCGCAAGCGACTGAGTCCGCGTCGTATAGTGAAAACAGGGAGCTTGAACATGAGAAGAGTTATCGTATCGAATCTCATATCGCTGGACGGCTTCCTCGAAGGGCCGGATCGGGAACTGGATTGGTTCGTCGTGGATGACGAGTTTTTTGATTATGCCAGGGACCTGCTGGGTACGGTGGACACCATCCTGTTCGGACGGGTGACCTATCAGATGATGGCGAGTTACTGGCCGACTACGGCGGAGAATGATCCGGTCATCACCGACAAGATGAATAGCATGCCGAAAATTGTGTTTTCAAGGACGCTGGAAAAAGTCCCTTGGGGGAAATGGAACAATGCCAGACTGGTCAAAGACAATGTGGCGGAGGAAGTGAAGAAGCTGAAACAGCAGCCGGGCAAGGACATGGTGATATTCGGCAGCGCCGGCCTGATTTCGACGCTTGCGCCGCTTGGCTTGATCGATGAGTACCGCATCATTGTGAACCCGGTCATCTTGGGCAGCGGCACCCCAATGTTCAGGGGCATCAGTGACAGGATCAAGCTGATGCTTCTCAGAACCCGTATCTTCAAATCCGGGGTGATCATGCTCTATTACCAGCCCGATGGAAACAAGTGAAACCACCGCTACAGCATCCGTCCCAAACATCTGGAAATGCGCGTGTCGCGCATGCGGAGGATTGACCCTGTGCCCATCCAACCTGACAGCCGAACCGATACCCGCAGGATGTTCTTCGATGTATGGCACAAACTGCGAAACCGCGAGCCTCTGAGCGCACTGGAAAATATCGTCGCCGATGTCATCCGCCTGCACCCGGAGTACCACCGACTGCTGGAGAACCCGGACAAAGTCCTGGAACGCGACTGGCTGCCGGAGGGCGGCGAGACCAACCCTTTCCTGCACATGGGCATGCACATCGCCGTCCGCGAGCAACTGTCCATCAACCGTCCGGCGGGGATCAAGGCGGCCTACGACGCGCTGCTGCGCCACAGCCGGGATGCACACGCTGCTGAGCACGCCATGCTCGAATGCCTAGCCGAAACTCTGTGGCACGCCCAGCGGGATAACCGCCTGCCGGATGAGCAGGCTTATCTCGACTGCCTCAAAAGCCGAATAAGGGATTAAATTTACATAATCCGTTCACCACGGACCACATGAAATAAATACTGCCTTCGCTCGTTCTTGAATACCGCAGAAGCTAAGCTTA
Source organism: Natronospirales bacterium (assembly GCA_021816765.1). Classification (GTDB taxonomy): domain Bacteria; phylum Pseudomonadota; class Gammaproteobacteria; order Natronospirales; family REEB76; genus REEB76. The sequence continues at coordinate 109,310 of JAKAXB010000008.1, forward strand.
GACGTCGCTTACTGCTTAACCACTCAATCGGAGGATAGTCATGAAGGATTCCAATCTGCTTCTAAAAACCGCCCTCGCCAGCGTCATCGCCATGGGCGCGGTGGGCATCAGCCAGGCTTCGCTCGCCGGTAACATGGGCAGCAGCGCAGCCGGACCCGCCCATACCAAATCAATGTTGGCCGAGGGCTACCAGCAGTGCTTCGGCGTCAACGCCGCCTACAAGAATGACTGTCAGTCGCCGGGCCACTCCTGCGCGGGCCAGGATTCCAAAGCGCGCGATCCCAACGCCTTTGTGCTTCTGCCTGCCGGTCTGTGCGGCAAGATCGCCGGCGGTCACACCAAGTAAAGCACTTGCCGGTGTCGAACCAACCGGCGTTTCCGACGAGACCGGTCCCGGCGCAAGCCGGGATCGGTCTTCGTCCTGCCCATTTCCGCCAGGTGCTGGACGAGCATCCGCCGGTTCCCTGGTTTGAAGTGCACAGCGAGAATTTCTTCTGCGCGGGCGGCGAGATGCTGCAGACTCTTGATGCCGTACGCCGGGATTACCCCATAAGTCTGCACGGTGTCGGGCTGTCGCTCGGCAGCAGTCATCAGTTAAGCGAGCGGCATCTCGCCAACCTCAAGCAATTGATCGGGCGCGTGGAACCCGCGCTGGTCTCCGAACATCTTTGCTGGGGCGCGGTGGATGGCCGGCACCTCAACGATCTCCTGCCGCTGCCTTACACCGAGGAAGCCCTGGACCTGATGGTCAGCCGGGTGACGGCTGCCCAGGAATCCCTGGAGCGCACGCTGTTGCTGGAAAACGTGTCCACTTATCTCACCTACCGTCACTCAACCATTCCCGAAGCAGAATTCATCGCCGCGCTGGCTGAGCGCAGCGGCTGCCATATCCTGCTGGATGTGAACAATATTTACGTCAATGCCACCAACCACGGCTATGACGCCGAGAAATACATCCATGCCATTCCGAAACAAACGGTGAAGGAAATCCACCTGGCGGGCTTTACCCGCAAGGAGGGTCTGCCGGTGGATCTGCTCATTGACTCCCATAGCCGGCCGGTGGCGGATGAGGTGTGGCGGTTGTATCGCCTCGCTCTCAATCACTGCGGCCCCGTGCCCACATTGATCGAGTGGGACCAGGACATTCCGCCGCTCCACGTGCTGCTGGCGGAAGCGGCCAAAGCAGAAGACAGGCTCCATGAATACCGCGCCCTCGCTGCTTAATCTGCAAGCTGACTTTGCCCGTTGGATGCTGGGCGAGCGCGGCTTGCCGCTGCCGGAAGTCGTGGCCGGAAACGGTCTGGCACCCGCAGCACGGCTGCAGATCTATCAGAACATCATCTTCAATAATCTGACGGCGGCGTTGCGCACGGACTATCCCGCGGTACTGAAACTGGTGGGTGAAGATTTCTTCGAGAGTGCAGCGGCGCGTTATATCCGCGAGTACCCTTCCCGCAGCGGCAATCTGCAGGATTTCGGCGCGGCCTTCCCGAAATGTCTCGCCGCCATGCCCGAAGCGGCGACCCTGCCCTATCTCGGCGATGTGGCGCGGCTGGAATGGGCGCGCCAGGAAAGTTATCTGGCCGCGGATGCCGCTCCGCTGGATGCGGCGGCGCTCGCAAGTTTGCCGGAAGATCAGCATGCGACGCTGCGCCTCGCACTGCATCCGAGCCTGCGGCTGGTGGAATCGGCTCACCCCATCTGGGACATCTGGATGTTCTGCCAGGAGGTCGCGCCGCAGCGCCTCAATCTGTCGGGCGAAGGCCAGGCGCTCATGGTGTGGCGCGATACCCGCCAACTGGTCATGCAACCCATGGCGGGCGGTCAGCGGGAGTTTGTTGCCGCACTGCTGGGCAAGAAACCGCTGGCGGTGGCACATGCAAGCGCCGTAACTGCCGAATCACAGTTCGATCTCACCGCCTGCCTGCACTGGCTGTTACAGACCGGCCTGATAACCGGATATTCAACCAATGGACCAACCTGGGTATCACCATGAATAACCTTGGCGCCCGTGTTTGCGGCTTTTACTCGAAAACCGTTTGCGGTCTTGCCTGGCTGTCGCCCGTGAGCCTGCTGCTGTTCCGCCTGTGGGTGGCGGTGGATTTCTGGCGCGCCGGCGTGGTCAAGGTGAGCGACATGAACAGCACCATCACGCTGTTTCAGTACATTTACCACGTGCCACTGCTGCCGCCGGTGGCCGCCGCCTATATCGGCACCGCCATCGAACTCATCCTGCCCTGGTTCCTGGGCCTGGGTCTGGTGGGCCGGCTGACCGCGGCGTTCCTGTTCGTGTACAACATCATCGCGGTGATTTCCTATCCGGCCCTCTGGCCCCACGGCCTGTGGGCGGGGTTCTGGGGCAGTGATTTCACCGATCACAAGGTCTGGGGCCTGATGCTGCTGGCCATCGTGTTCTTCGGACCCGGTAAGTTGTCGCTGGATCACCTGCTGCAGAAGTGGGTGCTGCCGCGCTTCGGCTGCGGCTCCACTAAAAACACGGCTGCCGGCTGATTAGCCACTGATTGCGGTGGCAATCTGTTTGTAGGAGCGGTGGTCTCCGCCGCGATGTCTCTCCCCTGCAGGAGCTGGGGTTTGATGTACAGGGAGGTACGAATGCTGCGCGATCCTTGGAAGTCCCAGAAGGGGGAGTAGGCAGGATGCCGAGAGCAGCCCACCGCGATATCCATCTCCTGTAGGAGCGGCGGTACCCGCCGCGATTCTTGATCCTGGCTAAAGGCAGAACACATCATGAAAGCAATCTGGAACGGCAAGGTGCTCGCGGAAAGCAATGCTACCGTCATTGTAGAAGGCAATCATTACTTCCCGCCGGAAGCCATCCACCAGGAATATTTCCAGCCCAGCGATAAACACACGAATCGTGGTTCAGACCATTATTGGCGAGGAATGAAACATGCATTATTGTGATGATTAATTTTCAAACACAGAGGAATAGGCAATGTTCAGAGAAATATCCCTATCCTTTAGACTCCTCGCGTTTATTCTAGAACCTATCTCAAAATCGTTTTAGCAGGATGAGAATGGCCGCCAGCTGGACGAAGCCCAGGAAGTTTGCGGAGTAGTATTCCCAGCGCACTAGGAGTCGACGTTGCCATTGCAGCCACGCAAAG
>JAKAXB010000029.1 GCA_021816765.1 Natronospirales bacterium
GAATGGGCTAACTATAGCTTATAAATAGCTTTTCACCAATAACTCAGCAAGCTGGACGCTGTTCAGGGCCGCCCCCTTGCGGATGTTGTCGGCCACCACCCACAGATCCAGCCCCCGGGGGTGGGAGATGTCCTCGCGGATACGCCCCACGAACACCGCGTCCCGGCGGGCCGCCTCGGTGACCGCCGTGGGGTAGCCCGCCTGGCGGCGTTCGTCCAGGACTTCCACCCCGGGGGCCTTCCGCAGCAGGGCTCGCGCCTGCCCGGCGGTGATCTTCTCCCGGGTTTCAATATGCAGCGCCTCGGAATGACCGTAGAACACCGGCACCCGCACCGCAGTGGCGTTAACCCGGATGATTTCATCACCCAGGATCTTGCGGGTCTCCCACAGGATCTTCATCTCCTCGCGGGTGTAACCGTTGTCCTGGAACTCATCAATATGCGGCAGGGCGTTGAAGGCAATCTGCTTGGGGAACTTGCCGCTTTTACCCAGTGGTTTGCCGTTCAGTAACAGGGTCGTCTGCCGCACCAGTTCCTCTATGGCGCCGGCACCTGCGCCGGACACCGATTGATAGGTGGCCACATTGATGCGTTCAATACCCACCGCGTCGTATATGGGTTTGAGAGCCACCACCATCTGGATGGTGGAACAGTTTGGATTGGCGATGATTCCGCGATTTCTGTACTGGCCCAGGGTGTGCGGATTCACTTCCGGCACCACCAGTGGAACATCCGCGTCATAGCGGAAGCGCGAAGTGTTATCAATGACCACGCAACCAGCGGCGGCGGCCTTTGGGGCATATTCCTCCGAAACCCCGGAACCGGCGGAGAACAGGCCGAGCTGTGCCTTGGAGAAATCGAAGCCGGTGATATCTTCAACTTTCAGTTCACTACCATTGAACGGTACACGCTTGCCGGCGGAGCGCTCGCTCGCCAGTGCATACACCTTGCCAACGGGAAACTTCCGCTCCGCCAGAATCTCGAGCATGCAGGCGCCGACAGTGCCCGTGACACCCACTACGGCCACATCAAATATCTTCACGCTGACTCCGGGAAATCCAGCAGGCGTATTTCAAACTGCGTCATTCTAGCGCGCACTGGTTGCATCAGTTCAGTGCGATGATGCGGAAGACGGCAGCGGCTGCAACGGTGGTTTCACCTCGGCGTTTTGCCCACGCTGCCGCAGCGCGTGATCCACAAGCACCAGCGCCAGCATGGCCTCGGCGATGGGTATGGCACGCAGGCCCACGCAGGGATCATGACGGCCGTGCACGCTGATTTCCGCAGGTTCACCGTGCACATCAATGGTGCGGCCGGTCAGGCGAATGCTGGAAGCGGGTTTGACCGCGAGACTCACCACCACGTCTTGGCCGGTGGAGATGCCGCCGAGAATGCCGCCGGCATTGTTGCCGAGGAAACCAACCGGTGTCATCTCATCACGATGCTCACTGCCCTTCTGTACAATCGCCGCGAAACCAGCACCGATCTCCACGCCCTTTACCGCGTTGATACCCATCATGGCCGAAGCGATGTCCGCATCCAGCTTGCCGAACACTGGCTCGCCCCAGCCAGGCGGTACTCCGCGGGCGATTACGGTCACGCGCGCACCGATGGAGTCGCCCTCCTTGCGCAGCGCATCCAGGTAGGTTTCGAGTTCGGCAATGCGTGCCGGGTCTGCGCAAAAGAAGGGATTGCTGTCCACCGTATCCAGGTCTTTGGCGTCCAGCCGCAACGGGCCCAACTGGGCGAGCCAGCCGCGGATTTCAACGCTATAGCGTTCCCGCAGGTATTTGCGCGCAATCGCGCCCGCGGCCACACGCATTACCGTCTCGCGCGCCGAGGAGCGTCCGCCGCCGCGGTAGTCGCGCCGGCCATACTTCATTAAATAGGTATAGTCGGCGTGCCCCGGCCGGAACTGGTCTTTGATAGCCTCGTAGTCCTTGGGTCGCTGGTCGGTATTCTCTATATGGAGTCCGATAGGCGTACCGGTGGTGCTGCCCTCAAACACGCCTGACAGGATTTTCACCCGATCCGCTTCGTGTCGTTGTGAGGTATGGCGCGAGGTACCGGAGCGGCGCCGCTCCACATCGCGCTGGATGTCCGCCTCGCTCAATTCCATGCCTGGGGGGCAGCCGTCCACGATGCAGCCGAGGGCGGGTCCATGCGATTCACCGAATGTAGTGACGCGGAAAAGATGTCCAAAGGTGTTACCAGACACGTGCCTGCGTCCTGTCGCCGGTTGCTCGCCGGGGGGAATGTCCGCTGGATATCCGCCTCACTCCGGCTCGTCTCTCACCGAATGTAGTGACGGCAAACAGTTTGCCAAAGGTATTACCTGACATGTTGCGCCCGTTTTTGCTGTTTTTGCATGGCCATAACCTGCTCGGCTGTCAGCAGGAACACCTCGGCGTGGCCGCGCTGGAAATCCAGCCAGGTGAATGGCGCATGCGGATAGGCCTGTTCCAGCGCCCAGCGGCTGTTGCCCACTTCCACCACCAGGATGCCGTCGGGCATAAGATAAGTTGCTGCATCTGCCAGGATGCGACGCACCATATCCAGACCATCCTTACCCGCGGTCAACCCCAGTCGCGGTTCCTGACGATGTTCGTCGGGCAGTGTCGCCATGTCCTCAGCATCCACATACGGCGGATTACTGACGATGATGTCGTAGCGTGCAAACGGCAAACCTTCGAACAAGTCGGCCTTGCGCAGATGGACACGTTCTTGCATGCAGTGGCGTTGCACATTGAGGTACGCTACCGCCAGGGCACCGTCGGAAATATCCGTCGCCTCCACCGTGGCATACGGAAATACGTGCGCACAGGCAATCGCGATACAGCCACTGCCGGTGCACACATCCAGCACACGGTGTACACGCTCCGCCTCAATCCACGGATCGAAATTTCTCTCGATCAGCTCGGCGATGGGCGAGCGCGGTACCAACACGCGCTCATCCACATAGAAATCCAGGCCTGCAAAGCGTGCATGATTGGTTATATAGGCATAGGGTTTACGTTCATCCACACGACGGCGCAGCAAATCATAAACAGCGCGCTTCTCGCTGTCCGTCAACCGGCTGTCCAGCAACCACGGAGGAATATCGTGATCGAGACAGAGTGCGTGCAACGCCAGGTTCAGTGCTTCGTCCACGGCGTTGGTCGTGCCGTGACCAAAATGCAATTTGGCACGGTTGAACACGCTCGCACCCCAACGGACGAAATCCGCAAGAGTGTGAAGCTTGGGGCTGATTTCCTCGAATGCTTCCATGGGATTCCTGGCAGTTACGCAGCTTATGATAAACGAAATGCGCGGCTGCCGGCCCGACGTGGCATAATTCGCGCATGCGCACCGGACGGATTCTGCTCTTCATTGTGGCCGCCGTCGTGGCCATCCTTGTCGGCCTCGGCATCGGTTACTGGACCTTCGGCCATCCCAGGGCGGCGCCGAAGACCACCGCCCTGCTGCTGCGTCCGCCGAAACCCCTGCCTGCCTTCAGCCTGGTAGATGACCGTGGTACGCCCTTCACCAAAGCAAGTCTCGGCGGTCACTGGAATCTGCTCTATTTCGGTTACACCCACTGCACCGATGTCTGCCCCACCACCCTCGCAGACCTTAACCAGATGGCCGGGGAACTTGAAGACCTGCCGGCTGCAGAACAGCCGCATGTGTATTTCATCTCCCTGGACCCGAAGCGGGATACACCGGCATTGCTCAAGCGCTATGTGCAATATTTCAATCCGGCCTTTACGGCGGTAACCGGCACGGTGACCGATCTGCGTGCCCTCACCGCACCGCTGGGCGTGGCGTTTTCCTATGACCCGCCGGATCAGTCCGGCAACTACGCCGTGGACCACTCATCGGTGATATTCCTGATCAACCCCGAAAGCGAGGAAGCCGCCATTTATACTCCACCCATGATTTTCGGACGCATGGCCGCAGATTACCGCGCCATTATCAAGTATTATGGAAAACGCTGATGTTGCATAAATTGCCGCCGCTGCTTTTTGCTGCCTTCTTCTTCATGCCGATCACAGTCAATGCGGAAGGCCCGGTTACGGGCGTCAGTCATGTCTGGATCCGCGAAGCACCCCCAGGGGTCCAGGAACTGGCCGGCTACTTTACGCTGGAAAATTTTTCCAACCGGCCTCTTGCCGTAGTGGGCATTACCAGTCCGGATTTTAATTCCGTCATGATGTACCGCAAACCGCAACACAGCAACAGGGGCGAAATGGAACCGGTAACAACCCTCAACATTCCACCGCACAAGAGCGTCGTATTCGCGCCGGGCGGTTCTCACCTGATGCTCATCAAACCCCGCAAACGGTTTTTTGATGGTGACCTTGTGACTTTGACGCTGCGGTTTTCCGATCATTCCTCCCTCACCATCATGGCGCCGGTACGCCGTGATAACCCGCAACACTGAACCAGAGCGGCCCTATGGATGATACCGGAGCTTCCTTCTTCGATTGGCTCAAGGCCGCGTCGCAGTATGCGCTGCCGCAGCATGCCATTGCGCGCATCGTGTACCGGCTGACGCGTATCGAAAAGCCTGCGGTCAAGAACCGGCTGATCCGGCATTTCATCCGCCGCTTCGATGTCAACATGAACGAGGCGGCGACGCCGGATATTGACGCTTATCCCTGCTTCAACGCTTTCTTTACCCGTGCACTGCGCAAAGACGCGCGTCCGCTCGCCTTGGAACCCACGTCAGTCGCCTGTCCTGTGGATGGTTCAGTAAGCCAGTGCGGCAGTGTGCAGCAAGGCCATATTTTCCAGGCCAAGGGAAGGGACTTCAGCGTACTGGAACTGTTGGGTGGCGACACGACTCTCGCCAATACTTTCACGGGCGGTGAATTCGCGACACTCTATCTGTCTCCCAGGAACTATCATCGCATCCACATGCCTCTGGACGGAACGCTGCGGCACATGCTGCATGTGCCGGGGCGGCTGTTCAGCGTCAACCCACCCACCACCCGCGCCGTACCGCGGCTGTTCGCACGCAACGAGCGCGTCGTTACGGTGTTCGATACGATTACAGGCCAAATGGCGCTGGTGCTGGTGGGGGCCCTGAATGTCGGCAGCATCGAAACCATATGGGCCGGCGAGATCACGCCTGCGCACCGGCGCACGGTGCGTGTGCGGAAATATGAAGATGATGATGTGGTACTGAAGAAGGGCGCGGAGCTGGGGCGTTTCAACATGGGCTCCACGGTCATCCTGCTGTTCAGCCGCGCGCGCATCCGCTGGGACCCGGGGTTGCTGACTGGCGCTGCCGTACGCATGGGTCAGCGAATCGCAACACTGCTTTGAGATTATTGAATGGATTCGAGGAAAGCTGCCGCCAGTTTTTTCAGCCCCATGCGATCCTCCTCATCGAAACGTGCCAGCTTGGGGCTGTCAATGTCCAGCACACCCAGCAGTTCCCCATTCTTTGCCAGCGGCACTACGATCTCCGACAGCGAAGCACCGTCACAAAAGATGTGCCCGGGAAACCGGTTCACGTCCGGCACCACGATGGATTCCCGCTTTACTGCCGCGGTACCGCAGACCCCCTTGCCCATGGCGATGCGCACGCAGGCGGGCTTGCCCTGGAACGGACCCACTACCAGCTCACCGCCCTTGAGGAAATAGAATCCCACCCAGTTAACGTCCGGCAGCGCGTGGTACAGGAGCGCGGAGAAATTCGCCGCATTGGCGATAAGATCGTGTTCATCATGCAGCAGACCGCGGGCCTGGCTCAGCAATTCCTGATAAAGCTCGTGTTTGCCGGCGGCTCTAACTGTCTTGAGTTCAAACATGCTGTGGTTTTCGCTAATTGCCCGTTGGACGGCAGCTATTTTACGCCGCAAAATCACCTCCTGCCCTTACCGCGGAGTCCGCGTTTGCTGTTCCTCTACCTGGCCGATGCCATCGTCATCATCCATTTTGGCTTCGTGATCTTTGTAGTCGCGGGCGGGCTGCTGCTGTTCCGCTGGCCAAGGATGATCTGGCTGCATCTGCCCGCCATCATCTGGGGTGCGCTGGTGGAACTCCTGCACCTCATTTGCCCCCTCACCTATCTGGAAGACTGGCTGCGGGGGCGGGCAGGCGTGGCCGCCTACCACGGCGATTTCGTCGAGCATTACCTCATGCCGATACTGTATCCAGCGCACCTCACCGCCCACATTCAGATTTTTCTCGGCGGCCTGGTTGTCATCGTCAATGCGATCATCTATGGCTGGTGGATATTGCGCCGCAAGCACCGCTTCAGACACGCTCAAACGGAAAAGCAATGACTTCCTGAATGGAGTGCACGCCCGCCGCCCGCATCACCAGCCGGTCAAAACCCAACGCCACGCCGGCACACTCCGGCAGACCCTGCGCGAGGGCGGCAAGAAAATGTTCATCCATCGGCACCGCCGGCAACCCTGTTGCCTTGCGGAATTCGAGATCCCGCTCAAAACGCCGCTGCTGCTCCTTCGCGTCGGCGAGCTCATGGAATCCATTGGCCAGCTCCACCCCATGCAGAAATGCTTCAAAGCGCGCTGCAGCCGGTGGATCACCGGAATGGATACGTGCCAGCGCCGCCTGACCGGCCGGATAGTCGAACACAAACGTGAGTCGTCCTTTCCCAAGCGCCGGATAGACGGTCTCCCCCGCCACCAAATCCAGCCAGCCGTCATAATCCAGCGCATTTTCCGCCGGCAATACTTTAGCGTGATGCCGGAGCGCGGCAATACAGGTTTGCCTGTCAGCAATAAATGGATCAAATCCGGCATGCTGCAGGAAGGCCTCCCGGTAACTCAGATACTCGGGTGATTGCTGCAAGCCCGGCACAAGTAACTGCACCAGTTCCGCCACTTCCCGCATCAGACGATGATGATCGAAACCGAGGCGGTACCACTCCACCAGGGTGAATTCCGGATTATGCAGGCGACCCGCTTCACCTGCGCGAAATACTTTGCCGACCTGGTAAATATCACCCGAACCGGCGGCCAGCAGGCGTTTCATGGGAAATTCCGGCGAGGTGTGCAGGTACAGCGCACCACCCGATGGGTCGTCCACGCGGAAGCTGGCGAGATGCCGGTCCGTGACTGCTGCACGGGACAGCGCGGGTGTTTCCACTTCCATCACGCCACGGGTGTCGAAGAATGCCCGTAGTTTCTTTAATAGTTCAGCGCGCAGTCTGAGACTGGCAAGACTCGCTGTGGGGCGCCAATTCTCCTCCTCACACCTCACACCTCACACCTCACTCCTCTCCCATGGCTATTCTTTTGCCCGCGCCACATAGGTGGCGTTGCGGGTATCCACCTTGATGAAATCCCCCTCGTTGATGAACAACGGCACGCGCACCGTTGCGCCGGTCTCGAGTTTAGCGGGCTTGGTACCGCCGGTTACCGTATCGCCGCGCATACCCGGGTCGGTCCCGGTGACTTTCAGTATCGCGAATACCGGCGCGGTAACCGCCAACGGTCTGCCGTCCCACAGCATCACCTTGCACATCTCCTCGCCCTTGAGCCAATGTGCGGCCTCCCCCAAGGCGGTGGCATCGGCGGCAAGCTGCTCGTAGTTCTCGGGATTCATGAAGTGCCAGAACTGGCCGTCACTGTAGAGATATTGCACATCCATCTCCACCACGTCGGCGGCCTCCACCGTCTCGCCGGATTTGAAATTGCGATCCAGCATGCGCCCTGTCTTGAGGTTGCGAACCTTGACGCGATTGAAGGCCTGGCCCTTGCCGGGCTTCACAAATTCGTTCTCGACGATGTTGTACGGGTCGCCGTCCAGGATAATCTTGAGGCCGGACTTGAATTCATTGGTGCTGTAACTTGCCATTTTCTTCCTGCCGTTTTAGATGCAAAATAGCGGCCTGTGCGCGCCCTGAAAAGCGCGCCATGATACCGCCAACGCCCCTTCGAGGGCAGCATCCCGGGGCTCCGATTTTTAATGACCGCCCAATGGCAAACTGAACTCGCCGACGCCGTGTGCGATCCGGCGGAGCTCATCCGCATGCTGGAATTGGAACCGGTGCTGCTGGAACCGGCACGCGCGGCGGCGCGCCTGTTTCCCTTGCGTGTGCCGCGGGCCTTTGTCGCCCGCATGCGCAAGGGTGATCCCGATGATCCGCTGCTGCGTCAGGTGCTGCCGCTGGGCATGGAACTCAAGGACGCGCCGGGCTTCAGTGCCGACCCGGTGGGGGATCTGGCCAGCCGTCAGCGGCCGGGCGTATTGCACAAATACCGGGGGCGCGTGCTGCTCATCACCACCGGCACCTGCGGCGTGCACTGCCGCTACTGTTTCCGCCGTCATTTTCCCTATGCGGACGAGGCGGCCCGTGCCGACGGCTGGCGCGAGGCTCTGGATTACCTGCGCGGCGATACCAGCGTAAGTGAGGTGATACTGAGCGGCGGCGATCCCCTGTCACTCAATGACCGGCTGCTGGCTGAGCTGGTCAGCGCGCTGCAGCGGATTCCGCATATATATAGGTTACGCATCCACACACGTCAGCCGGTCGTATTGCCTTCGCGGGTGGATGCATCGTTGCTGGCATGGCTGGCGGCGTGCAGGCTGCAGAAAGTGGTGGTACTGCATGTGAACCACGCCCACGAACTGGACGCTGCCGTACGCACCGCCTGCGCAAACTTCCGCCAGGCCGGGGTAATGCTGTTTAACCAATCGGTACTGCTGCGGGGAATAAACGACTCGGTGGAAACGTTGGCAGGGCTTTCCGAGGCATTGTTCGCTGCCGGCGTCATTCCCTACTATCTGCATATGCTGGATCGGGTACAGGGGGCGGCCCATTTTGAGGTGCCCGAGAATCAGGCCCGCACCCTCATGGGCAAGTTGCGCACCCGCCTGCCGGGTTACCTGGTCCCCCGGCTGGTGCGCGAAGTCCCCGGTGCACTCAGCAAGGTGCCGCTGCCGGACCGGCTTGATCCGGCGCCTGCGAAGGACTGACGCAGATTTGTAAAGCCCCGTGCATCCTGAGCAAATAACCATTAAACTCCAATGGCTTAGCCAAGACTCTTGAGGGACTCTCTTGTCGCCACGGAACGCCCTGCCGGTTCTGGTCATCACCGCTTCACAGAATGAAGCGGAATATCTCAACAGCCTGCTGCGCAAGGCAGGTTATCCCGTGCGCCCCATCTGGGCAGCACATATGGATGACGCGGAGAAGAGCATCAAGGAGCAGCGGCCGGACCTCATTCTCTGTTCCATGAGCGTAATCGGTGCGTCTTTCCCCGAAGTGGTCAAGCTGCGCGATATGACGCTACCCAATGTACCCATCATCGCGCTCACCAAGGTCATAGATCCGGTGCTGGTGGCGGAAATCATCAATACCGGCGCACGCGATCTGGTGTCCACGGAACAGGCGGAACACCTGCAGGCGGTGGTTTCCCGTGAGCTGGAAGTTCTACAGCTGGCGCGCGAACTGGAACAGAAGAGCATCGTTCTCAAGGAATATGAACAGCGTATTGACCTGGTGATGAAGGAATCCAAGGATGCCATCGCCAACGTGCATGACGGCATCGTCCTGAACGTCAATCCGGCTTTCCTGGAGTTGTTCGGCTACAAGTCAAGCGGCGATATCGAGGGCATGCCGGTGCTCGAACTATTTGCAGGTGCATCACAAACCGCTCTCAGGGACGCACTTAAATTATCCGCCAAGGGCCAGACGGTGAAACCCATAAAGGTGAAGGGCAACCACACCCGGGGCGAGGCCTTTGATACCGTTTTAGAGATCGCCAGAACCGAAATTGACGGTGAACCGGCGCTCGAAATCGCCATTCGCAATGACAGCGACGCCAAAAATGCAGCGGCGCAGGCTCAAGCCCAGGCACAGGCGCAGATTGATCTGCTCAGCCAGAAGCTGGCCGCGAGCGTGCAGCAGCTCACCACTGCGCGCAACCTGGATCTGCTCACCGGCTTTGTCAATCGGGTGCATTTCGTCGAAGTGCTGCGCCAGGAGCTGGCTCAGGACAAGAAGCGGGTGGTGCGCACCCTGCTGTATATCAAGCCGGACAGATTCTCCGTTGTTTCCGAGAAGGTGGGAATCATCGCCAGCGATGGCATCATCAAGGGCCTCGCGGATCTCATCCGCTCAAGCGTATCCAGGGATGATGTCGTTGCACGCTTTGGCGAAACGGTATTTACCGTATTGATGGTGCGCCCGAAAATGAAGGAAGTGATCGAATGGACCGAGAGATTCCGTGCGATGGCCGAGGCGCGGGTATTTGAATCCGCGGGGAAGTCCACCAGCCTTACCTGCAGCATCGGCTACGTGCAGTTGGATGAGCACCAGCATGATGCGGAAGAGGCCCTCACCCACGCCCAGGGGGCCCACCGCGATGCACGCGGGACCGATGGCAACAAGGTGGTCGGCTGGGCACCTCCCACAGTGGATGCCCAGGGGCAAATCACCGACGCAGAATGGAAACGCCGCCTCACCGAAGCACTCAAAACCAACCGCTTCATCCTGGTCTATCAACCCATAGCCAGTCTGGCGGGCGATGCCACGGAAGTTCACGATATCCTCGTGCGGCTGCGCGACGAACAGGACAACGAAATTCCGAATAAGGATTTCTTTCCGGCCGCCGAACGCACCGGCATGTTGATTGGCATTGACCGCTGGGTGGTGGAACGCAGTCTCAGAATGCTGGAGGACCGCAGTCAGCAGAACCGGCCGGCACGGTTATTTGTGCGGCTTTCAGATCAATCCCTGACCGACAAGACATTGATGCCGTGGCTGGAAAAACTGCTGGGCGGCGTGTTCTTTTCGTCCGGCCATCTGGTGTTCCAGATCGCGGAAAAATCCGCCGAGAAATATATCACCGACACACGGGCCCTCGCGGAGGGCGCTCACCGCCTGCAATGCGGCTTCGCCCTGGAGCATTTCGGCCTGGGCCACAATCCGCTCCACACCCTGGACCTCATCCGGCATGTGGATTATCTCAAAATTGACGGTGCCTTGACGGCCGCACTGGCCACTGAAGAACAGAAACGCGAGACGGTCAAGGGATTCGTGGCACGGGCCGCGGCACTGAAAATCCATACGGTAGCCGAAAAAGTGGAAAAGCCCGAAACCATGACGGCGCTGTACCAGCTCGGTATCGAGTACATCCAGGGCAATTACATCCAGGAACCGGAGGTGGTCATGGCCGATACGACAAGCGCCACGCCGGCCGCCGGCTGACGGGGTTGCGGCTCCTCTCTGAGCGGCGGTCTCCAGTGGGAGCGGTGGTCCCCACTGCGATTCCCGCCATCTTCAATCCTGTTTTATGGGAAGCGGCGATACTCGCTGCGATTCTTGAACTGCAAATATCGCGGCCGGGAGGCCGTTCCCTGTCAGGGTGCTGTCGAATCCGGAGAGGATTCCGTTAGGCGCTGTTGCTCTGCCGGTTCATGCTGCAGTCGCTTTCCCAGGCACCCGCGATTCCGGATACATCCCTTCCACGCTACGGTAACCGCGCGGCAGCTTGAGGCCGCGGCGGCCGCGCTCACCGGCGTATTCCCGCAGTTCCCTGGGCGAGAGCGTCATGTGGCGCTGGCCCGAGAAAATCACCAGGGCCTCATCCGCCGGCGCACAGGTAACCGCCGCCATGAATTCCTCATGACTTGCAGCCTTCCTGGATGGAATCCCCATGATCTTGTTGCCCTTACCGCGGGCCAGCTCCGGCAGCGCCTTCACCGGGAACACCAATATATGTCCCTCGCTGCTCACTGCGACGATGAGATCGGTTTTCATGCTCTTCAACGGCGCCGGCACCAGCACGCGCGCATTCTTCGGCAAGCGCAGGATGGCTTTACCGGAGCGGTTGCGGGAAATCAGTTCACCCAGCTTCACCACGAACCCGTATCCCGCGTCGCTCGCCACCAGCCAACGGTCTTCCGCCTCGCCAACCAATACACCCGCGAAGCTCGCACCCTCAGGCGGCGTGAGGCGTCCGGTAAGCGGTTCACCCTGACTGCGGGCCGAGGGCAGCGAATGGGCCGGCAGTGCATAGGCGCGGCCGGTGGAATCCAGAAACACTGCTGACTGGTTGCTTTTCCCATAGGCGGCGGCGAGAAAACTGTCGCCCGCCTTGTAGCTCAGGGTGCGCGGGTCCAGTTCGTGGCCTTTCGCGGCGCGCACCCAGCCGGCTTTCGACAGAATCACCGTGGTGGGTTCGGTGGGCAGCAATTGGGTTTCGTCAATGGCCTGGGCGGCCGGCGCGCGCTCCACCAGTTGCGAGCGGCGCTGGTCGCCGTAGGTTTCCGCATCCGCCGCCAGTTCATCCCGCACCAGCTTTCTGAGCTTCGCCTTGGAGCCGAGAGTTTTCTCCAGCGCGTCGCGTTCCTTGGCCAGATCCTTCTGCTCGCCGCGGATTTTCATTTCTTCCAGCTTCGCCAGATGCCGCAGCTTCAGTTCCAGGATGGCTTCCGCCTGGGTATCGCTGAGCTTGAAGCGCTTGATCAACAAGGGTTTTGGTTGGTCATGCTTGCGGATGATGGCGATGACTTCGTCCAGATTCAGGTAGGCGATCAGCAGGCCGTCGAGTATGTGCAGGCGATTTTCCACCTTGTCGAGCCGGAACTTGAGCCGCCGCGTGATCGTGTCCACCCGGAATTCCAGCCATTCCTCCAGCAGCTCCTTCAGGTTCTTGACCTGCGGCCGGCCATCCAGGCCGATGATATTCAGGTTCACACGGTAGCTCTTCTCCAGATCGGTGGTGGCGAACAGATGCGCCATGAGTTCGTCCGAATCCACGCGGTTACTGCGCGGCACGATAACCAGGCGCGTCGGGTTCTCGTGGTCCGACTCGTCCCGCAGGTCCTCCACCATGGGCAATTTTTTGGCGCGCATCTGACCTGCGATCTGCTCCAGCACCTTGTCGCCCGACACCTGGTAGGGCAGCGCGGTAATGACCACATCGCCACCGTGCTCGCGCGTGTATCGAGCCCGCAGGCGCACGCTGCCGTTGCCGGTCTCGTATATCTGCATGATCTCGGCGCGCGGTGTGATGATTTCCGCCTCCGTGGGGAAATCCGGTCCCTTGATGTGTTCGCACAGCTGTTTGACCGTGGCCTTGGGGTCTTCCAGCAGGCGGATGCAGGCACTGGCCACTTCTTTGAGATTGTGGGGCGGGATGTCGGTGGCCATACCCACGGCGATGCCGGTGGCGCCGTTCAACAGCACGTTCGGCAGGCGTGCCGGCAGTAGCTTCGGTTCCTGCAGCGTGCCGTCGAAGTTCGGCTGCCAGTCCACCGTGCCCTGGCCCAGCTCGGAGAGCAGCACGTCGGCGTACCTGGACAGCTTCGCCTCGGTGTAGCGCATGGCGGCGAAGGATTTTGGATCATCCGCCGAGCCCCAGTTGCCCTGGCCGTCAATGATGGGATAGCGGTAGGAAAACGGCTGCGCCATGAGCACCATGGCTTCATAGCAGGCGGTGTCGCCGTGGGGATGGTATTTACCCAGCACGTCACCCACGGTGCGCGCGGATTTCTTCGGTTTCGCCTGGTAATCCAGACTCAGTTCCCACATGGCATGCACGATGCGTCGCTGCACGGGCTTCAAGCCGTCGCCGATGTGCGGCAGCGCCCGGTCCAGGATCACGTACATGGAATAGTCCAGGTACGCCTTCTCGGTGAAGATCTTCAGCGGCTGCTGTTCGGTGCCTTTGACGGCGAGTACGGAATTACTGCTCATACATTACCTTGAGGTGAGAGTTCACAACTGATCCAGCGGACTGCGCACGCCCTTGCCGCCCCTGTTCAGCACATGCGTGTAAATCATGGTCGTGCTCACATCCTTGTGTCCCGGCAACTCCTGAACCGTGCGGATATCGTAGCCCGCCTGTAAAAGATGGGTCGCAAAGGAATGCCGCAGCACATGCGGCGTCACCGGCTTGAAGATATCCGCGCGTTTCGCCGCCGTGCGTACCGCCCGCTGGATGGATTCCTCATATATGTGGTGCCGACGCACCTCGCCCGTACGGGGATCAGCGGACCGCACCGGCGAGGGAAACACATACTGCCAACCCCAAGCCTTGGCGGCCTGCGGGTATTTTACGGCGAGCGCATCGGGCAAATACACTGAACCGTAACCCTCCGCCAGATCCTGGTCGTGCAGTTGACGCGCCTTTTCCATCTGCTTCTGTAAAGGCAGTATCAGATTTTCAGGCAAAACCGTCACCCGATCCTTGTTGCCCTTGCCCGCGCGTACCATGATCTCGCGCCGCTCGAATTCGACATCCTTCACACGCAACCGCAAGCCTTCCAACAAACGCATGCCGGTACCGTATAACAGGCTGGTCACCAGCCACATGGTGCCATTCAGCTCGTGCAACAGCGCTCGCGCCTCACGCGGCGTCAGCACCACCGGCAACCGCTTCGATGCCTTGGCTGGCACGACGTTATCCAGCCACGGCAGTTCGATGCCGAGTACTTCCCGGTAAAGAAACAGCAACGCGCTCCTGGCCTGGTTCTGGGTGGCAGCGGAGACCTTGCGCTCCACCGCCAGATGCGTGAGGAATCGCTCCACTTCGGCACCCCCCATTTCGCGCGGATGCCGCTTGTCATGGAACAGGATGAAGCGCCGGGCCCAGTCCACGTAAGTATCTTCGGTGCGGAGGCTGTAGTGGTTGAGGCGAATTTTCGCCCGTACTTGATCGAGCAGCTTCGGTGGGGCAGGAACGATGGCCGGACTATCCATACATTGAATTTTAGGCTGCCCTAAAATCCTGCGTCAAGGTTATTGCCTTATGGAGCAAGACATCTTTGTTTCACATCGTTGACTTAGGCGGCATCGGAACATACAGTACAACATGTCTATTTCTAGTTAGGCCGCAGCCACGAAAGGGGGGTAGACCATGAGTTACATCGACAACAACCTTATGAGCGGTGAAACCGTAATCTATCGTGCTAGTTTGCACTGGATTATCTTCGCTTGGCCCATCGTCTGGCTGATCGTCGCTATTCTGCTTTTTGCCGGCGGGGGAGATACGGCAGCCGTTGGTGGATTGTTTCTACTGCTTGCGATCCTGATAGGCATCGGTTCGTTTATTACCTATTCAACATCAGAATTCGGAATCACAAACAAACGAGTGCTGGTGAAGGTTGGGTTCATTCGTAGGAACTCCTTGGAGGTCTTGCTCTCGAAGGTCGAAGGCATCCAAGTCAATCAGGGGATACTTGGTCGAATTTTGGGCTTTGGCTCTATCCTTGTCAGCGGCACAGGCGGTACAAAAGACCCATTCCATAAGATATCGGCCCCGCTTGAGTTTCGAAGAAAGGCTCAGGAACAGATCGCGGTAGTGCAGGAGTCGAGATGAGTATCCTCTTGCGGCCTAACAGCGGCTTGCAGAGCGACGCGCCGCGAGCGGCGCGCGCCTGAAGCCGTACGTTAGGGTTCACGGAGACAGCTTGCCATGGCTACGAACGCTACATATCTGTTCGAGAAGCCATACCGAAAATTTCACAACGCAGAGTCATGGTGGACGGCGTATTTCACTATGCTTGTGTTGTGGAGATCGTCAAGTAACAACCCGTTGGAGCTTCCCTGGTATCTATCTGATAAGAACGGAAATCTAAATCTAAAGGGCAGTGTTTCGTTCGATGCCGCCTCGTACAGAAACATGGTTGCTGATGCCAGGCTCTATGGAGAGCCGTTTGGTTTGTCCGAGTGGCCAAATGGATTTCTCAACCTGCGTCCGGACGTTACGTTTCTCAAGTCATCTGACAGAAGGGAGGTGGTTTTCGTTGAAACAAAAACCATCGGAGCGAAGGCCCAAGGAAATGTCGCCCTCTACGCTAGGCTTAGAGACTTCTTAAGATCCAAGGGCTGGAGCGCAGAGTTGTACTACCTACTTTCAGAGGGCCACGAAGAGTTGAGCGATTGGCCAATACTTGAGGCTGCCGCTGCTAGCATCATTCTGTGGGAAGACGTATTTAAGGCGACAGCCGGGTCGCCATTTGGCGAACTATTTGCAGAACCACTCAGTAATTTCGTAAAGTGAAACCTAACAATTCTGTAAGAGACTTCCTGTCAACCATGAGTGCTTGATTCTCTCGTCTTGAGCTTTCCGACGTTGGCTGGTGATCATCGTGTTGCCCTCCTTGCCGAGAGCGACGTTGTCAGTTCGATGCGGTATTC
>JAKAXB010000046.1 GCA_021816765.1 Natronospirales bacterium
TGATTTTTAGCAGTACCCGCATTCACTAGCGTTTTGGCGAGCTTTATGCCGCGCAAGTTTTTGGGTGCGGCCGGCAGCTTTATGCCTGCGGCGGTAACCTGTTGCAGAGCGTCATGTACTGCAAAGTTGAACCCATTCAGCCAATCCGCAACTTTCTTTTTTCCGTATTGCTTGGTGAGTTTGGCTACTTCCGCATTCACGGTCTTCGCGCCAAGCATGGAGACCAACGCCTTCTGGATGGTGAAATGTTCCGGCCCGCCTCCGGCTTTCACCAGTGCCGCGGTCACAGCCAGTGCCGGCGGGCCGGCATAGATGGGCCCCCCAAACATATTGGTGGGCCCAGTTGTGTTCCAATTTGCCGCAGTTGTAGCTCCCGCAAACAGCAGGACAGCTGCGCTTACGATCACAAGTTTTGCAAGGTGTCTATTCATCAATGTACCTCCTGAGGTTGTTACTAAAATGCTGCGTACTCTATGCGCAGAGTTAAAGAGTGTTGGTTCTGTTTACTTTCCGGAGAAACGCAGTGAAGCCTCCTTCGGGGTGCAGCGCATCTAGAGTCTGGTGGGTTTTGACAGAAAGCAGTCCGTGAAAGCGGTCGCCAAGTTCACCCGCCACGGTGACCAAGGCTAAACTCTGACGGATGTAGGATGCAGTCAGTACCACGATAAGCCGCTGCTCTGTTTCCACTGCCAGCGCGTCCTCTGTGAGGATTTCTCCGGCAATCATGTGATTGTCATCCGCCACCAGCATGAGCCAGCGTGCACCCTCGGCGGGCGCCAGGTGGTAGCGATGGATGTCGCCTTGACAGCCGCCACATTCCGCTGGGCAGGCTTCCATACACAAGGTAATAATGGCAACGCCGCGTGCGCCTGCCTCTTGCAGGGGTTTTGCCAGGGCCGCGGCTTCACGCGGCTGAATGGCGACGAGCAGGCTGGTCTGGGCCTTATCAATGATCGTGTGGGCTTGGGCAAGCAATTCTCCGTAGCCACGCACGTTGAAAACCGGATCCGATTCCTTTGCCGGCGTCAATTCCGCCAAGGCATCCCGGACGGCGGCCAGAGTCTGTTGATGAGCTTTTTCCAGGCGCTGCACCAGGCGTTCCGGTGCCGTGGCCCGGTAGCGCACCCCATTGCGTGTTTCGAGCCGGCGGGCGGCGCCGCGCTCTATCAGCCGTTCCAGCACCCCATAGACGTTGGCCCGTGGCAGGCCGGATACTTTTGCCACCTCGTAGCCGTTGAGGCTGCCGGTACGCACCAGGCTCAGGTAGGCCCGGGCCTCATACTCGGTAAATCCCAGTTCGTGAAGTAAGGTGACGCTATCCACTTGCTGATTCATATAGTGGTTGTTTAAGCAACTACTATGCATCCAGGGGAAACCGAAAGTCAAACTGCTGTCATTTCCGCCAGGGGTGGATGTGAGCGGTGCCATACTGCCGTGGGGTCGATCTCGCAATCAGGAGGCAGGACAAACGGTAGTTGGCGGAAGCCGCCATTGGCCCTATGCAAAGAATTGTGCTGACCCAGACAGCAACGGTTTGGCGACGCAGCTGTAGCGGAGACTCCGTGCGCCCACGGTTCAGCCTGCACCGATGGCCAGTATCGCCTGTCGTCCGTCCGAGTTCGGCCAGATTCGCATACCATGTCATTCAATGATCCGGGCGGCTGGTCCTGCAACCCGTGACACCCAGGCGTTACTGGTGATGCCGTTGCGGCCAAAGGCGAGTTGCATGTCTGCCACCGCCGTTCTTGCCTGTGACTCACTCGCAAACCAGGCGAATACGCTGGGACCGGCACCGGAAATGCCTGCTCCCAGCGCGAGGGCGTCCAGCGCGGCCCGTTTTACTTCTTCGAATCCCGGTATCAGTGGCGCACGCCTCGGTTCGATCAGGCGGTCTTGCATACCCGAGCGGATGAGGCTCATGTCATTGCGGTAGCAACCGCTGAGAACCAAAGCAAGGTTGATGGTTTGCTGTATCACGTCGGTTAATTCATACGGGTCTTTAAGCACACGGCGGGCCCGTCGAGTCTCCAGTTGAAGGTCGGGATGTATCAGTACGCAATGCAGGTGGGGTGGTATAGGCACCGGTACCACGCGTTCGGGCGTGGCAATGACGAGCCCGCCGAAGAGTATGGGACCGATGTTGTCGCCGTTTCGCGCACCGCTCGCCAGCGATTCACCGTCAAAGGCACATTGATACAGCATATCCGGTGAAACGGGCTCCTCCAGCAGTGCATTGGCAGCCACCAGGGCGGCGACGCAGGATGCGGCCGAACCGCCCATGCCTGATGCGAGCGGGATGCCTTTGTTGAGTTCGATTTCGAAACCGAAGAGCAGATTGAGTGCCCGGCGCAGGGAAATGAGGGCAGCTCCCGCCGTATTTTGTACGGCAGCGAGGGGAATATCGCATGTAATCCCGCGGATTCTCGAGATCCGCACCAATGGATCCGGAATGCGGCGTACCGTGGCCTGATCTTGTGGGCCGGCGATGGTATGTCCCAGAAAATCGAAGCCGACCGCTACGTTGCCGACGCACGCCGGGGCGGATGCCGTAGCTTGGTGTGGCGGTTTAGCCATGATGATCTAAATAGGGAATTTTATACGGAGGCATTTAGCGAGGATGATAACCCGAAATCAATTGATGTCGGGCTGTGCATACAGCTTCCGAAGCAGTAAGTGAAAGTAGATCATACCGGCGTAGGGGCGCCAGGGAGCAAGGATGCGGCAAAGTTGTTTCTGATCAGGAGTGTATTTGATGCCCAGCCACGCCTTGATACCGTTCAATGCACCGGAATCGTTGACCGGAAAATTATTCAGTCGGCCCAACCCGCGCAAAAGCACGTAATCTGCAGTCCACGGCCCGACGCCCGTAACGGCACATAGGCGATTATGGATGGCGGCATCATTCACATTCTCGAGATCTTCTGGCCACAAGCGTCCTTCGATCACCAGACGACTGAGCCCGATAACGATGCGTGCCTTCTGCATGCTGAATCCCAGAGTACGCAAGTCCACTGGCTTCAGCTGCGCCAGTGTCTCGGGTCGAGGGAAAGCATGCCGCGAGGCATGGCGGCGAGGCACCGCAACCCCGTACGTTTCAGCAAGCCGGTTCAGTAATCGAATACCGAGTGGCAGGGAAATCTGCTGGCAAGCAACGGCACTCATTAGCGCCACATGAAGAGCTGGAAAGCGTGGCGGCCTCATTCCGATAAAGGGCCGTACTAGTGCCAGCAGGCGTGGATGGCGCTTCGCAAGCCGATAGAACGGCGTAAGGTCGAGCTGTAGACCCAATGTACGCTGCAATACAGAAATGGTATTTTCCTGGGCGGCCGCCGCAATACGCGGTGCGGAAATCTCCACGTCGAGAGTGGGCGTTTGGGATGTGTAGCGCTGATTAATGCACACCTCATGCGGCTTGGTTCTAAAGATCAGCACTCGGCGATAGCACTGCCCATCCCATTGGTCCAACGCGTTTTGAGGCCAGCGCTGCAGCACCGCCACTGTGAAATCAAGACGAAACGGAGCGGTTACGGGCAGATCAAAACCTAGGGAAACTCTGATTTATTCGCGTGGTCATAGCGTACATCAATTTATTTTCTGATGGAGAAGGCCATGCGTGAGAAGCAAGCGACATTTGCGCAAGCGGGGTTTGAACAGTATCGCAAGACCAC
>JAKAXB010000030.1 GCA_021816765.1 Natronospirales bacterium
CCGGCGGCTGCGTGAAGAGGCGCATCTGGGAGATTTCACCTGGTCTCAACTGAAAGTCCTCGCCCGTTTGGAGCGCGAAGATTCTGCGACAGTGACAACCCTCGCACAGGCTGAGGGTGTGCGCCCGCAATCCATGAGTGCCACTGTTTCCGTTCTGAAGGCGGCGGGGCTCGTGAGTGGCGCACCGGATACGGCCGACGGGCGACAAACCATTTTGTCTCTCACCGCAGCCTGCCGGGAAGCGATCAAGGCTGGCCGGGCGGCGCGGGAGGACTGGTTGTTGCGCGCCATTCGAACAAAGCTTGCGCCAGGTGAGCAAGAAGAACTCGCGACCGGCGTCGAATTGCTCAACCGTCTCGTCGACTCGTAACCAAGCCCTCTCGTCCGATATCCACTTTCTTACCGAAATCTCTTTGTCGCGCCTCACTCCGGGCACGCCACAGTCCAAATCACCAGAGGGAGAACACCATGGCAGTAACTACGCTTGATCCGAAGACCGCGCTCCTCGTCATCGATCTGCAGAAGGGCATCCTCGCTTTCCCCACCGCGCACCCGGCTGACGGGGTAGTGAAGCACGCCAGCGCACTGGCCGACGCATTCCGGCGACATGGCTTGCCGGTTGTGCTCGTCAACGTTGCCGGCGGAGCACCGGGCCGAACGGAACAGGCTCGCAGAGGTGGACAGCTTCCCGCCGGGTGGGCCGATCTCGTCCCCGAGCTTAATCCACAGCCGGGAGACCACAGGGTGACGAAGCGGACATGGGGGGCGTTCACGAAAACGGACCTCGAAAAACACCTGAAAAGGTTGGGCGTCACGCAGGTCGTGATAGCCGGCATCGCCACCAGCATCGGTGTCGAGTCGACCGCACGTCATGCTTACGAACACGGGTTCAACGTCACCCTCGCCGTCGACGCCATGACCGATTTGAGCGCCGAGGCTCACACTAACAGCATCACGTGGATATTCCCGAGGCTGGGCGAAACCGGCACGACCCGGGAGATCATCGATCTCCTCGCCCAAAGCCATCCCCGGCGCGCCCGATGACTCACCGTTCCGCCGCACACCGACCGCAGGTCGACATCGTGGTTTCAATGTCAGCACCATCGAGTTCGGCAGGCATCTCTGCGCATTACAAATGGCTGGCGCTGTCCAACACCACCATCGCCGTGCTGCTGGCGACCATCGACTCGTCGATCATGCTGATCGCGATGCCAGAAATCTTTCGCGGGATCAAATTGAATCCGCTTGAACCGGGGAATACGTTTTATCTGCTGTGGATGATTCTTGGTTTTCTCATCGTCAGCAGCGTGCTGGTGGTGAGCCTCGGGCGCCTGGGCGACATGTTCGGGCGCGTGAAGATGTACAATCTTGGCTTCGTCGTGTTCACCATCGCCTCACTGCTGCTGGCGCTCGATCCTTTCACTGACCAGGCCGGGGCTCTCTGGCTGATTGTCGGGCGGATCTTCCAGGGCATCGGCGCGGCGTTCCTGATCGCCAACTCCGCCGCCATCCTGACGGACGCGTTCCCGGCGAACCAGCGCGGCCTGGCGCTGGGCATCAACAACATCGCGGGCATCAGCGGATCCTTCATTGGTTTGATCCTCGGTGGCGTGCTGGCCGCCATCGACTGGCGACTCGTGTTTCTGGTGTCCGTGCCATTCGGACTGTTCGGAACCATCTGGTCGTATTCGAAGCTGAAAGAACTCGGGCAGCGCCATCGCGCCCGGATCGACTGGGCCGGCAACGCCAGCTTCGCCACCGGGCTGATCCTAATCATGATCGGCATCACCTACGGCATCGAACCGGCCAACGGCAATGACATGGGCTGGACGAGCGCGTCGGTGATCGCCTTGCTGGCAGCGGGCGTGGCGTCGCTGATTGCATTCGTCATCATTGAAGCGCGCGTGAGCGAGCCGATGTTCCGACTGCATCTGTTCAAGATCAAGGCGTTCACCTTTGGCACGCTCTCGACATTTCTGTCGGCCATCGGTCTCGGCGGCCTGATGTTCATGCTCATCATCTGGCTGCAGGGAATCTGGCTGCCGCTGCACGGCTACAGCTTCGCGCAGACGCCGCTCTGGGCGGGCATCTTCATGCTTCCGTTGACCGTGGGATTTTTGCTTTCCGGGCCGCTCTCGGGTTACCTGTCTGATCGTCTGGGCGCACGGTACTTCGCCACCGGAGGAATGATCGGGGCCGCCGCCAGTTTTCTGTTGTTGATGCTGCTGCCCATCGACTTCAACTACTGGGTGTTTGCCGTGATCCTCCTGTTCAATGGACTCTCCATGGGCACCTTCGCCGCGCCCAACCGGGCGGCCATCATGAACAGCCTGCCCGCGCGCGACCGGGGCGCAGGGGGAGGCATGAATTCGACCTTTCAGAACTCCGCCCAGGTGCTTTCGATCGGCGTTTTTTTCACGCTGATGATCATCGGCCTGTCGCTGACACTCTCAACGACGCTGACGCACAGCCTGATGCAACACGGCGTATCGGCAACGGTTGCCGGGAAAGTCGGCGCCCTGCCGCCGGTCTCGATCCTGTTCGCAGCATTCCTCGGCTACAACCCGATCCAGACGCTGGTCGGCGCGGGCGTTCTGGATCATCTTTCGGCCGCCAACCGCATGGAGTTGACCGGGCACTCCTTCTTCGCCAATCTGATTTCTGATCCGTTCCATGCGGGGCTGACTGAGGCGTTCATCTTTGCGGCTGTCGTGTGCCTAGTCGCCGCGGCCGCATCGTGGTCGCGCGGAAGCCGATACGTCCACGACGACCACTGACTCCCAAACCGCGAGCTGGATCGGAGCCCCCCGGAGGTCGTGGAATATCCAGACAGGGAGACAGCTCGCCAATCCAGTGAGCCGTGTGTTCAGTGCCGGGCTGTCGAAAGATTGGCGCGGCTACGGTAACGGCAACAAACGCTCCGGGGAGATTTTAATTCACGACGTAGTCCTTCCTGGCCTAGTAGGATTGGTTGGGTCGGTCAAGCGCCTCAGCAATCGCCGAACCCCGTCCACACGCAGGGTGTACCGTTCGAACCCGTCAGCGACCCAGTACCGGAGCGGCGCACCACCAAGCCCCGGAAATACCGGAATTCCTCGGGATCCTCCAGTGATACGTCCAAGGCCGTTGCAACCCGTGATATTTCGTCATCCGTCAAAATGTTCCCTTGGAGGATATCCGCCAGCACCCGGTTGAACGCTCCCTTGGGCCAAGTGCGGCGGGAGCCCGCCCGCCAAGTCCCCCCGGATTTGCGATGAGTCTATTCCCGGGGCGACAGTCTTGATCTGGGCGTCCAGTTGGGCGAGTTTCACTCGCCTCGCGATGACAGCCAGTTCAGTCTTCTCGACCCCCAGCCGCCGTTGGATCCTGGTGAGGACTCCCAAGGTATAGGATCGGGCCCGTATTCAGGTGAAGAGAGATGTATCGCGCCATAGGCCGTTACCTTAGCGGCTGGCTTTGGAATTGTCTTGTGCATCAGAGACATAATAGCGTGGGGGGGAAAAGAAACCCCGGCGCCAAAGGGGAAAACGCCGGGGTTAATCGCTTCACCCGGCTTGGGGAGACCGGGCTGCTTTCCCGCTCTAGGGAGACGAGCGGAGTGAGCACCGTTGCGGTGCTCAATGGGATTGGAGATTCAGTCCGTGGAAAAGTTCCTGAATTGGTAAAAAATGCGGTTTTTGACTTCAAGTCATTGAATACAGATGCTTTATCGCAAAAACCACCGCGTGCTCGCCCTCCCGCGGGAGGTAAGGAATACAGGTCGAGCCGTACCTGTTTTCAGTGAGCTTCGTCCCAGTTCAATCCTACGCCCATGTCCACCACGAGCGCTATCTTGAGTTGTGCGGCGCCGGCCATGAGTTTCACGACTTCGTGTCTCACGCTATCCAGCGCTTTTTCCTGCACCTCGAACACCAGCTCATCATGCACCTGCATGATCATGCGTGCGGGCATGGCGCTTGTCTTGAGCCAGGAGTGCACAGCGATCATGGCGCGCTTGATGATGTCAGCGGCGGTACCCTGCATGGGCGCATTGATGGCGGTGCGTTCCGCGTACTGACGCAGTTGCGCGTTGCGCGCGCGGATGTCGGGCAGATACAGCCGCCGGCCGAATACGGTTTCCACATAACCCTGTTCACGAGCGAGCGCACGGGTACGTTCCATGAAGTCCTTCACGCCGGGATAGCGGGTGAAGTACAGGTCCACATAGGTTTGCGCCGCGGCGCGCTCGATACCCAGTTGCTTGGCCAGGCCGAAGGCGGACATACCGTAAATAAGCCCGAAGTTGATGGCTTTTGCCGAGCGGCGCTGCTCGTCGGTGATCTTTTCCGGCGCTACGGAGAAAACTTCCGCGGCGGTGGCTCGATGGATATCCATGCCTTTGGCGAAGGCATGCAGCAGGCCCGCGTCCCCGGAAAGATGCGCCATGATGCGCAACTCGATCTGGGAGTAATCGGCGGCGAGGATTCGGTAACCCTTGGGCGCGATGAAGGCCTGGCGGATGCGCCGGCCTGCCTCGCTGCGCACCGGAATGTTCTGCAGATTGGGATCGGAAGACGACAAGCGCCCCGTGGCCGCCACCGCCTGATGGTAGGAGGTATGCACGCGGCCGGTGCCGGGGTTTACCTGTTCCGGCAGTTTATCCGTGTAAGTGGACTTGAGCTTGTTCAGGCCGCGGTATTCGAGAATCACCCGGGGCAGTTCGAAATCACCGGCCAGCTCTTCCAGCACGTCCTCGGCCGTGGACGGCTGGCCGCCGGGAGTCTTGCGCAATGCCGGCAGCTGCATCTTCTCGAACAGAATGGCCTGCAATTGCTTGGGGGAATCCAGATTGAACCCGCCACCGGCGAGTTCATGGGCGCGCTTTTCCAGCGCGTGCAACGACTTGGTTATTTCACGGCTCTGTTCCTTGAGCATGGCGGTGTCTATGAGTACGCCATCGTGCTCCATATTCAGCAGCACCGGCACCAGCGGCATCTCGATTTCCTCGAACACCTTGCGCAACGCCGGGATCGCGCTGAGTCGCGGCCACAGGACGGCGTGCAGGCGCAGGGTGATGTCGGCATCCTCGGCCGAATAGCGCGTGGCGTCCTCGACGCGGACCTCGTCGAAACGGATCTGCTTTGCGCCCTTGCCGGTCACGTCCTCATAATGGATGGTCCGGTAACGCAGATATTTCTCCGCCAGCGAATCCATGTCGTGTCGGCTGGCGGTGCTGTCGAGCACATAGGACTCCAGCATGGAGTCGTAACGCATGCCCTGGAGTTCCACACCGTGGTTTCTGAGCACATGCGCGTCGTACTTGAGATGCTGCCCCAGTTTCGGCCGTTGTGGATCTTCAAGCAGCGACTTGAGGCGCCGCAGTACCGCCTCGCGGTCGAGTTGCCGGGGTGCGTCCGCATAACCATGTGCCAGCGGCACGTAGGCCGCCTCGCCCGCCTTCACCGCGAAGGACACACCGACGATTTCCGCCTGCATGTAATCCAGGCTGGTGGTTTCGGTATCGAAGGCAAACAGTTCGGCGGTTTCCAGTTTCTTGATCCATTTGGCCAGCGTCGCTTCATCCAGCACAGTTTCATACTGGGAAACAGGCGAGGGGTGAGGGGTGAGGGGTGAGGTGGAGGAATCAGGAACCGGCGTTGAATCACCGCCGTCGAGCTGGCGCAGCCAGGTTTTGAATTCGAGACGCGTGTATAGCTCCCGCAAAGTCACCGTATTCAGTGTCCGCATCGTCAAATCTTGCGGCTTGACGGGCAGCGGCACGTTGCAGTGGATGATCGCAAGCTGGCGCGAAAGCATGGCCTGTTCCCGCTGGCTCCGCAGTTTTTCCGGCAGTTGTTTGGCGCCGCGGATTGCAAGCTGGGGGATTTCATCGAGCCGCTGGTACAGGGTTTCGAGCGTGCCGAAGTGGGCCAGCAAAGGCGCCGCAGTCTTGGGGCCGATGCCGGACACACCAGGAATGTTGTCGGAACTGTCGCCCACCAGCGCCAGGTAATCAATGATCTGTTCCGGCCACACGTCGAATTTCTTCTTCACTCCCTCCCGGTCCAGCAACGTGCCGGTCATGGTGTTCACCAGCGTCACCAGCGGGTTCACCAGTTGCGCCATGTCCTTGTCGCCGGTGGAGATGAGAACCGGCCGGCCTGTCCCGGCTGTTTCCCGTGCCAGCGTGCCGATCACATCGTCGGCTTCCACGCCAGCAATCTGCAGAAGCGGGAAACCCATGGCTTCCACCAGTGCGTGCAGCGGTTCAATCTGTGCCGCCATGTCATCCGGCATGGGCGGGCGGTTGGCTTTGTACTCTGCAAACAGTTCATCGCGGAAAGTTCTCCCGCGGGCGTCAAACACCACCGCCACTTGCTCCGGCGCGTAGTCGGCCAGCAGCTTTTTCAGCATGTTGGCGACGCCGTATACCGCGCCGGTGGGTTCACCTCGGGAATTGGACAACGGCGGCAGTGCATAGAACGCCCGATAGAGATAGGAAGAGCCGTCCACCAGAATGAGCGGTTTCTGCTGGCCACTTGACATGGAGCTGCCTGTTTTCATGTTTTCCGGCATGAGCGTTGCCTGGTAATTCGGAATGAGAACTATCCTGTGCTCCCGGGAGCCACTGGTGGCGGGGATAGCCCGCAACTATCGTATAGCTTTACCGTGAATGGACGTAATACGGCGTCACTCCGGCGTAATCAGGGGCACGGTACGGAAATACGACTGATATCGTCTGGGGTTGCGTGTCAGGATGCCGCAACCGAGCACCGCCGCGTGCGCGCCGATGAAGAAATCGGCGAGCACGTTGCTTTTGCGTCCGCCCGCGCGGCGGTATTGGGCGAAAGCCTTGCCGGCGAGGAACAGGACGGGACGGGGAAGCTCCAGCATCTCCAAGGCAAGATCGCGCACCGCCCGCTCCAGTGTTTCCACCGACGCAAACGTCAACGACAGTTCCGCGTAAATAACGGGATTGATCGCCAGTTCGTGTATTTGTGCCTGCGCCCGCAAGCGGCTGATGGACCAGTCGGCCCATTCGGGATCGTCTTCCAGCACGTCCACGAGCACATTGGTGTCCACCAGTAGCATCAATCGCCCCGCAGCAGGGTCATGAGCTGATCGGTGCGCCATTTGATCTGCGCCCGACCGCGCGCCCGCTCGAAGCGGTCCGGTTTGCTGCGCCGCAGTGTGCCCGCCTTGTGCAGTACCACCTGGCCGTCGGCATTGACGCTGAATTCCACGCGGCTGCCGGGCGCCAATTGCAGAGCGTCGCGGATCTTCTTGGGGATGGTAACCTGCCCTTTGCTCGTGAGTGCGGTATTCATATCGTCTCCCAAGGTATTACTTGCATTTTTAATGGTAATACCTATGGAATGAGGCCGCAACCGTACACACCAGCGGAAGGCAATCGGGCCGGGATGGCGGGATCCCGCAGCCCAAGCCCCTCATTCAGGCAGCAAGTCTTCCTGTGCCATCAAGTCGTCGAGTGTTTCGCGGCGCCGGATGAGCGTTACCTGTTCGCCATCCACCAGCACTTCGGCAGCGCGCGGCCGGGAATTGTAATTTGAACTCATGGAGAATCCGTAGGCCCCCGCATCCATGACCGCCAGCAGATCACCTGCTTGTACGGCGAGCCGGCGGTCGTGGGCGAGAAAATCCGCCGACTCGCATACCGGTCCCACCACATCGCACCACTCCGCTTTTGCCTCGGCGCGTGATGTCACCGCACGGATCTCATGCCAGGCATCATACAGCGCCGGGCGGATGAGCTCCGTCATGCCGGCGTCCACGATCACGAAACGGCCGTGCGGCGTCGGCTTCACGTATTCCACGCGGGTCAGCAGCACGCCGGCACCGGCGACGATGGCGCGGCCCGGTTCGATCAGCATGTCAAGGCCGCGCGCCTCTGCCAGTGCGCGGAATTCTTTCAACAACGCGTCTGTGTCGGGCAGGGACTCGTCGCGATAGCGCACGGGAAAACCACCGCCGAAATCGAGATGCGCGAGCGCAATGCCCCGTGCCGCGAGGCGATCCGCGAGTTGCGTGAGCCGCTGCGCCGCCGCGCGCCAGGGCGCCGCCTGCACAAGTTGCGAGCCGACATGGCAGGCCAGCCCCGTGAGGCGTATCCCGGGGAGTTTTCCCATATTGAGTGCCAAGGCTTCGGCGCGGGCGGGGTCAATGCCGAACTTGGCCGCGCCGTGGCCGGTGGCGACGTGCGGATGGGTGCCGCTTGCCACGTCGGGGTTGATGCGCAATGCCACCGCCGCGCGCGTGCCGCGGGCCAGCGCCAGTTCGTTGAGCCGCAGCAGCTCCGTTTCCGATTCCACATTGAAGCAGCGGATGCCCGCGTCCAGCGCCTGCAGCAGCTCGTCCGTGCGCTTGCCCACGCCGGAGAACACGATGCATTGCGGGTCACCACCCACACGCAGCACACGCTGCAGTTCGCCCACGGAGACGATATCGAAACCGGCGCCGAGTCGCGCCAGCAACTGCAGGATGGAAAGCGTGCCATTGGCTTTGACGGCATAACACGCCAGGTGTGGTGTGCTGGCGAGCGGCCGGGCGAAGCCTTGCCAGGCCTGGGTGATGGTACGGCGGGAATACACATACAACGGCGTGCCGAAATGCTGCGCCAGAACCGGCAGACTTGCCTTCTCAACCTGCAGGACGCCGTCGCGGTAACTGAAGTGGGAGGAAGGCACCGATGGATTTCCGGACACCATCCTGCTCAGGGGCTGGTTCCCCCGCTCGGCGGCGATTGAGCCGGCGGATGGGCCGGTTGGGCGGGATGCCGGGTGGTGGCCACGGGTGCCTGCAGTGGCATGGGCGGAATGGTCCGCGGTGGCGAGACCGGCAGGTAAAGCGGTCCCTTCTGACCACAACCGGCCAGTGCGGCCGCGAACACGGCGGCGGTGGCTAAAGCGGCGAGTGCGTGACGCATGGGCCAAGTATAAACGTTGCGGTGGCGCCTATGTGCAGGCGCGAGGGTACCCCATGCTAGAGTTAGGCAAGCCGGATTTATTCAGAGCTTTCCACGGTACAGGGATGTGCCGCACGCTGTTAATGGGGCGAGGTCACTTTCATGCTTTACATCGGCTGTGCGGTGTTAGTGCTCGTGGCAATCACCGGTATGGTAGTGCTCTTCGATGGCCTGGCACGGCTCGTGCGCGGCCATCCGCTCAAGGGCATGAGCCGTGCGCTGGGCGGACTCGTGCTGCTCTTCGTTGCGGCATTTATTACACTGCTGGCGCTGGATCTGCGCACCTATTTCGAGCTGACCTACGAACAACCGGTGGCGACCGTCCGCTTCAGCGCGCTCGGCCCGCAATATTTCCGTGCGCGGCTCAGCTACGGCGGGAATCGCGTGATCGAAACCGATCTGCACGGCGATGAATGGGAGCTGGATGCGCGCATCATCAAGTGGCGGGGGTTCGCCAATATACTGGGCCTCAAGACCCTCTATCGTTTCGATCGCCTGAGTGGCCGATATCGCAGCGTGCGGCAGGAACGTACGGCGATCCACAGCGCCGTGTCCCTCGGTCCTGCAACCTGGCTGGACAGTTGGTCGCTGGTGCACCGCTGCCAGCGCTGGTTGCCGTGGCTGTTGGACGCGAGCTACGGCAGCGGTACTTATTTACCGATGGCGAACGGGGCCGAGTACCGGGTGACCCTCAGCACTACCGGGCTGTTGGCGCGACCGGAGAATGCTGCGGCCCGGCAGGCCCTGGAGAACTGGTGAGTGTTGCCCCATGCCCTATCTATATAGGGCAGGTACCCCCCTTCCGTCCTGGTTTTATGTCAAAATACTGCTCACTTGCGGGTACCGCAGCGAATGACCACGCTATTACTACACGCCGCAAGGATCGAGAACAGCGGCGCGTGTCTTGGAAGCTGTTCTGCGGCTTGAGGGAATGGAGGACAGTGATGGCCCGGCGGAAAAAAGCGAAATGGATGAACGGCCCGGCACGGCTGCCGAGTTATGTGCGCAACGTCAACTCCGCACAATGCCTGTTCTGCCCGTATGGCACGGACGTCAAAATGGGTGATCGGGTGCTCGCCTGGGACGAAAAAACGGTATTCGGCCGTGAACAGCGTGAACGCCTGGTGGAGATTACCGCCATCAAGGTGTTTCGCACCAATGGACGGGTGGTGACTCTGGATTTCGTGGTGGCCTCCGAGGAGGAGGTGGCGCGCATCGCGGAGGACAGCGAGATCGCCGCGCACATGCTGCTTACGCACCGCAACGGCACGTCAACCTACGATACGAGGAATCCACCGGTGGTGGTGTACTTCCGGACCTGTGAACAGAAGGACGCCGTGCTGGAGCTGGTTCCCGACGCGGATGTCCGCGCCGCCGATAGCGTGCCATTGCGCAACCATCATTATGCAACTTCCGTGGGCCGCCTCGCCGGCTGGCTGCTGGGCTGGACGCGACGCCAGCCGCCGGCACCCAGGTCCAAGTATCCCGACTGACAGCTCTTCATTTCATGGCGGCGCGTTCCAGCACCGCCATGGTAATGCGCGATATACACACCAGCCTGTCCGCCTCATCGGCAATCCTGATTTCCCATACCTGGGTGCTGCCACCGATGTGCAGCGGCCGGGCGGTGCCGGTGACCTCGCCCGAGCGCATGGCGCGGATGTGGTTGGCATTGATGTCGAGCCCCACGCAGAGTTTCTGTTTCCGGTCCACCGCCAGATTGGCCCCCGTGCTTCCCAGAGTTTCGGCCAGCGCCACGGAGGCGCCGCCGTGCAGGATGCCGGCGGGCTGTTTGGTGCGTTCGTCCAC
The DNA here is from genome assembly GCA_021816765.1 of Natronospirales bacterium. Classification (GTDB taxonomy): domain Bacteria; phylum Pseudomonadota; class Gammaproteobacteria; order Natronospirales; family REEB76; genus REEB76. Next base: position 10,772 of record JAKAXB010000030.1, read on the forward strand.
CGGCATGACCGCCTTGAGATAATCGTCGCCGATTTCCGTGTAGCGGATGCCGAGATGGGTCACCAGCGTCTGCTGCTGGTAGCGGTTGAGCTCATTCAGCGTAAAGGGTTGGAACCAGATACTCATACTAGGGCCTCCTGCACGGGGATCAGATCGCAGAAATAAAAACGCTCATCCCTGTTGACGTGCTCGCCGCGCGTAAAGTGGATTGCATGTTTGAAAACCGGACCGGCGTAGACAAAGGTATGGAATTCGCCGTTTTCGCCGCAGGGGTCCGTCCGCGGCGGTAATTGCCGCAGAAGCTGTTCATCATATTCCCGCCCCACGAACCCGCCGTCCAGTGCCTCGCCGTCCACGCAGCACAGCACCGCCTTGAAGTTGAGGGCGATGAACTCGCGCGCCAGCTTGTGCGTGGGGCTCTGCCAAAGCGGGAACAGGCATTCCATGTGTACCTGTGCCAGGTTTTTTTCCCGGTAACGACGGATGTCCTCGAGAAACAGATCGCCGAAGGCCACGTGCCGGATACCGCGGGCCCTGAAAGCTTGCAGGATGGCGCGCATTTTGGCTTCGTATTCTTCGTTCGAGGGCCGTTCTGAAAGCCGCAGCTTATGCAACGGCAGCCCGATGCTTTCCGCCTGGGCGTCCAGCAGCGTTTCGCGCACCCCGTGCATACTGATGCGCTGATACCGTGCATTGACGCTGGTAAGTAAGCCCCGCACTTCATACTGTGGATCCTGCCGCAGGGCGTGCAACGCCAGGGCGCTGTCCTTGCCGCCGCTCCAAGACAGGATCACGGGTAGCGCTTTCACGGCGCGTGCCTCCGCCGCCGTCGCAGGTTGAGCATTTCCACCCCGAAGGCGAAGGCCATGGCGAAGTAGATGTAACCCTTGGGGATATGCAGGCCGATGCCGTCGGCGATCAGCGCCACGCCTATCAGGATCAGGAACGCGAGCGCCAGCATTTTGAGGGTAGGATGACGCTGCACGAAGCGGCTTACGGCCGCGGCATACAGCAGCATGCAGCCCACGGCGATGACGATGGCTGCCGCCATGACCCACAGGCGGTCCGACATGCCGATGGCGGTGATCACCGAATCAAACGAAAATACGATGTCGAGCAGAGCGATCTGCGCCACCGCCGAGGCCAGCGACAGGCGCACGCCGGCGGTGCGCGGCGCGGAGCCGTCCTCGAGGTCGGCGTGGATTTCCAGCGTGCTCTTGGCGAGCAGGAACAGGCCGCCGCCGATCAGCACCAGATCGCGCAGCGAAAAAGGCCGGGCGAACAAGCTGAACAGCGGCGCCGTGAGCCGCGACATCCAGAAAATCGCCGCCAGCAGCGCCAGTCGCGTGAGCACCGCCAGCGTCAGGCCAAAGCGGCGGGCGGTGGCTTGGCGTGTCGGCGGCAGGCGTCCGGTGACGATGGATATGAAGATGATGTTGTCGATACCCAGGACGATTTCCAGCGCCGTCAGTGTCACCAGCGCCGCCCAGATGTCGAGATTCGTGATCCATTCCATAGATGCGATCCTTAACGGGGAGCAGGGTCATTCATGAGAGCTATTGGGGAAATCATGTCATGAAAATGAAACCGCCGCAGCCAGGAAGGAATCTGCCGGAGCCGAGTCGTAGCACGGCGATGAGGTCCGGCAAATACCCTTGGGATAAGAGTTGATAGACAACTGAGGTCTGGCAAGGAGCCTGATGTCAATTGGCGCACCATCTTGCCTACTCATCAACAAAACGTCACCTCGGTACTGTCCACCCCCTTTTTTCATAGACTCGCTTGCCGTTGACAAGTTTTATCCACAGCCAGGCAATTCCCCCCAAGGCGAGGAATGCAAACAAATTCTGCCCCCGGACGCGCCTGCTGTTCATGTCATGTTGCTCTTCGTGTGAATCTTTTCGACCCGATTGACAAACTTGAGAGACTGTTGGTATAAATGCCAACATAAAAGCCACCCTTAATATATCGTGTCAAATCCTTACTGGTCAGTGGCGCGGGGGTTGATATGGTGATCTGGCGGCTTCCGAAGCCGGATAGCGAACGACCGCATGGATATAAGTACCGGCTGTATTACGGCCGCGATGGGCAACGAATCGTGAGCTACGACAATGAGCGCGGCAAAGGCGATCATCGCCATGTTCACGGCGTTGAGGAACCCTATCGGCTTGAAACGGTGGATCGTCTGATTGAAGATTTCCTGGCGGACGTCGCCCGGAAGGAGGTGGAAGATGCGTAAGGTGACAATTAAAGCAGAAAGTTTGCGCGCCGCAGGCGAGCGGTTCAAGCGCACCTGGAAAACCGGTCAAGCGGAAGGCGAATTTATCACGTTCGAGAATGGCGACGTGATGCTCCAGACGTTGACGCGCAAGCGTTGGGAGTTGATTAACGCACTGATGAACCGCGGTGCGATGGGTGTGCGGGAGCTGGCGCGTACGGTAAATCGAGATCCAAAAAATGTGCACACTGACATTGCCGCACTCAAAGAAGTTGGCCTGGTGTGCGAGATTGGTGGTCGCATCACGGTACCCTACGATGAAATTGATTACGTTGTAGTCAGACCGAAACGCGTCGCAGTGGGTGCATGATTCTTGCAAAATAATACAATGATGAGCTTGCAACTTTTGAATGATTGTGAGCGCACATCCTAGCGATGCTCTCAGGTGCGCAAATACGACGCACCGTTCACGTCCAGGATGCAGCCGGTGGCGTACAGCATGCCGTCGGCGGCAAGCCGAATCACCGCCTCGGCGATTTCCTCCGGCGCGGCCACGCGGTTGAGCGGGCTTTGTTTGCGGATCGCCTCTCCTTCCGGTCCGTCCAGCAGTTCCGCCGCCATGTCGGTGCGCACGAAGCCGGGCGCCACCACGCCCACGAAAATGTTGTAGGGCGCCAGCGCCTGGGCCAGGGATTGGGAAAGCTGGTTTAGACCTGCTTTGGATGCGCCATAAGGAAGAGCGTCCGGTTCGCCGCGAAAGGCACCGCGGGAGGAAATGTTGATGATGTGGCCGGTTTTTTGCTGCATCATGACTTTCGCGGCCAGAAAGCACAGATTAGCCGGGCCGACGAGATTGGCATTCAACGTGTTTTCCCAGGTCTGTTGCCAATCGGCATAGCTCAAATCCCCGAATGATTTTACTTCGTAGATACCGGCATTGTTCACCAGTACGTCCAGCCGGCCGTAATGCTTCACCACGTCGTTGATCAGGGATTCGCAGGCGGCGTGATCGGTGAGATCCGCGCCGAAAGTGCTGTGATTTTTCCCGGGCAATGTCCGGATAAGTTGTTCCGCCTGTTTGCGGCTGGTGTGGTAATGCACGGCCACGGTGCCACCGAGCCTGGCAAAGGCTTCGGCGGTGGCGCGGCCGATGCCGCGCGCCGCACCGGTGACCAGGATGGTTTTGTTGGAGAAGTTCATTGCTGTCTGCCATTGCAAAAGTCTAAAGGAAGCCCCGATCTATTCGTCATACCTGCGGAAGCGGGTATCCAGTTCTTGATTCTGGATTCCCGCCTTCGCGGGAATGACAGAAGCAGGTGTAGGTTGGCTGAGGCGCAGCCGAAGCCCAGCGGCTTTCTTTCTGAGAATGTTGGGGTTCGTTTCGCTCACCCCAACCTGCGTTGGTCGGCTACAATCGTACGCCCATTCTAACGGAGAGCGCGATGGCCGACCTGCCTGAATGCGTGGAAGTCGACACCGGCGCTCAGCCGAGCGCGAGCATCATCTGGCTGCACGGACTGGGTGCCGACGGCCATGATTTTGAACCCATCGTCCCCGAACTGGAATTGCCCAGCTCGCTGCCGGTGCGCTTCGTGTTTCCGCATGCACCCAGGCGTGCGGTGACGCTCAATAACGGCCAGGTCATGCGCGCCTGGTTCGACATCACGAAAATCGGTTTGCACCAGCCGCGGGACAAGGACGGCATGCTGGCGGCGCGTGCCACGCTGGAAGCCTTGATCGCGCGGGAGAATGCCCGCGGAACCCCGGCCGCGCGGATCGCAGTGGCGGGGTTTTCCCAGGGCGGCGCGGTGGCGCTCTACACGGGGTTGCAATACCCGCAGAAACTCGCAGGCATCATGGCCTTGTCCACCTATCTGCCGCTGGCGGAAGGTTTCGAGTTCCAACTGAACCCTGCCAATGCTGCCACGTCCATCTTTTATGGCCATGGGACGCAGGATTCTGTGGTGCCATTGCAGCTTGCGGAGCATACGCGCAATGAATTGACAGCCCGCGGCTGCTCGATCCTGTGGCATACCTACCCCATGCCGCACGCGGTGTGTCCCGAGGAGATTGGCCATCTCCGCGCCTGGCTGCTGAGCGTGTTGCCCGTCATGGGATGATCCATACACTTACGGGACTATTTTTGACAGTATTTCTGGTGTAACCGGAAACCGCCTGCGTCATTTCCAGGCAGCAGCGGCATGAATCTTGCCGGCGCTGCGGAAGTGCGGATCAATCGGGGTTGGCTTGAACTTTGCGGCGAGATGGCGGTCTGATTCGGCCTGGGTTGCCGGGAAAAGCGAAAAACTCCTTCCCGCCCCCACCCGGATTGTGGGGAAAACCACACTCAAGAAGTGCCTTGCGAATTGCGCCAAGAGACCACGATATTGGTGCGGAACC
>JAKAXB010000031.1 GCA_021816765.1 Natronospirales bacterium
GCCTTGACAGGTGTCCGGAATGGAGAGTACAACCATGCGACCCTGCCGCGGGGGACATTGCGTGCAGGCATCCTAATCTGTTGTGTCTGGGGGTACTGTTATGAACACGAACAGTTTTAGAGCAAGTCTGATTTCCTGCGCGGCGTTACTTTTGCTTTCCGGCTTCGCAGCCAGCGCGTTCGCTGATCCGGGGGCTTCACAGGCAAGCCCACCGGCCAGTGGTACCGCAGGCAACGATCCCACCATCAGTTTTCATGGCTTCATTGATTCGAGCTTTTTCTGGCAGGACCAGAACTTCTCGTTCGGCAACGGCCAGAATGCCGAGATTCCGTTGCCTAATACCGGCAGCAAGGACAATCTTTCCGGCGGCGATGTGCGCAACACCCGTTTCTGGATTGATTTTGCCGGTCCGACGCTGAGCAACGGCTGGACGGCGGGCGGCCATATCGAGGCGGATTTCTTCGGCGGTTTCAACGGCACAACGGCCTTCAGCGGACAACAGCCGAATCCGCGCCTGCGTCAGGCATTCATCTCGCTCAAGAATGCGGACGGCGGCACCCTCACCATCGGCCAGCAATGGGATCTGCTCTTCCCGATTGACAACTTCACCGAGTCCTTCACGCATATAGCCTTTCCGCTGGGCTTGGGAGACGGCATGATCGGCTGGCGTTATCCCGGCGTCACCTGGTTCCAGAACCTCGGCCAGCCCGTACCCGGTACACCCCAGTGGCGCCTGGATCTCGGCGTGTTTGAAGGAAACTGGAGCGGACCGGGCTCGACCATTAATTTCCAGACCGCCGGCAATGTAAATTTCCAACCGCAGATAGAAGCGCGGCTGCATGTCCAGGACAAGGACTGGCTGGCTTACATAGTGGGTCATTACAGCCGTGAAGATCTGAGCGGAGTGGGCGGAAATGCACCGACCCCGATCGCATCAAGCATCACCAGCTATGCAATTGAAGCGGGGCTGGGCCTGCACCCCGGTCCGTGGGTGTTGCACGCCGGGGTATATACCGGCAAGGGTCTCGGCCAGGTGTTCGGCGCCCTGGTGCAGTTTGGCGACATCAAGGAAGTGGGCGGGTATGCGCAGGGGGGCTACAAGTTCAACCCGAATTGGGGGCTGTATGCCACGTATGCCACCGACCGGCCGAACGCAGGCGATGTCGTCACCTGGCTCAAGAACGGTTCCAGCGGGTTGCTGCGCGGCCAGCAGATGGCGCTGGATCTGCTCTACACCAACGGTCCGTATGGACTGGGATTTGAGTACCTGCATGCCATTACGCGCTCCACGACGACGGGTCTGGACCGTACCACCACGGTCGGTAACCAGCTTTCCGTAAGCGCGATCTATCATTTCTGAAGGTAAACGATACGGTCATCCGCACACCAGGCTGCAAACCACGCCGGGTGTGCGGATGACAGAACATCCTCATTTTCGCATCTAAACAGTAGATGGAGGCTGCCCCATGAGCTCAAGTACCAATGGCAAGAAACGGTCTTCCTGGCGTCTACTCTTGCTCGTGCCGTTCATCGCCACATTGTGGGTGCCTTTCTATAACCGTGTCGAACCGACATTCATCGGCATCCCGTTTTTCTACTGGTATCTTCTTCTGTGGGCGCCATTGAGCGCCCTGATCACATGGATCGTCTTTTCACGGAGTGACTCTCCAGATAATGACCGATAGGCCCGCATAATTATCCTCGGGAGTGCTGACAATGAACTGGACGATGATTGGCGTTTTTCTCGCACTGTTCGTCTTTGTGACGATACTGGGTTTTGTCGCCGCACGCTGGCGCCATGGGGATCTCACGCAACTCCATGAATGGGGCTTGGGGGGGCGGCGGTTCGGAACCGTGGTCACGTGGTTCCTGCTGGGCGGCGATGTGTACACCGCCTACACTTTTATCGCCGTCCCGGCGCTGGTGTTCGGTGCCGGCGCCATCGGCTTCTTCGCGCTGCCGTACACCATCATCGTCTATCCGCTGGTGTTTCTCGTACTGCCGCGGCTCTGGTGGGTGTCTCACAAACATAACTACGTCACAGGCGCTGATTTCGTGCGCGGGCGCTATGGCAGCCCGACCCTCGCGCTGCTGGTGGCGCTTACCGGCATTCTTGCGACCATGCCTTACATTGCGCTCCAGCTTGTGGGTATCGAGGTCATTATCGCGGCGCTGGGTTTCCACGCCGGCGGGTGGGCAGCCGATCTGCCGCTGATCATCGCGTTCGTGGTGCTGGCCGCCTATACCTATACCAGCGGTCTGCGCGCACCGGCATTGATTTCAATCGTGAAGGATCTGCTGATCTACATCACGGTGATTGCCGCGGTGATTATCATACCCATGCAACTCGGCGGGTTCGGCAAGATCTTTGCCGCTGTGCCCCATGCCAAGATGCTGCTCGCGGCCCCGCCGGCCGCAAGTCTGGGCAGTTACGGCGCCTTTGCCACCCTGGCATTTGGTTCGGCGCTCGCCCTGTTCGCCTACCCGCACACCATGACCGGTGTATTGAGCGGCAAGAATCCGCGCGTACTGAGGCGCAATATGGCGTTACTGCCTGCCTATACCCTGGTACTGGGATTGCTGGCACTGCTCGGCTTCATGGCTCTCGCCGCCGGCGTTGACAAGCTGCCCGCCTTCGCCAGCGGATTCCAGCAGTACAAGGCCAATTTTGCGGTACCCGCCCTGATATTGCACAGTTTTCCGGCCTGGTTTTCCGGTGTGGCATTTGCCGCCATCGTGATTGGCGCGCTGGTTCCCGCGGCAATCATGTCCATCGCGGCGGCCAATCTGTTCACGCGCAATATCTATCGCGAGTACTTCCGGCCGCAGTGCAGCAGTGCCGAGGAGGCGCGTGTCGCCAAGTGGGCATCGCTGGTCGTCAAGGCCGGTGCGCTTATCTTCGTGCTTGAGCTGCCATCCATCTATGCGATCCAGTTCCAGCTCCTCGGCGGAGTGTGGATCGCCCAGATCATCCCCGCCGTGGCACTCGGGCTTTACACCCGCTGGTGGCATCGCGGCGGGCTGGCTCTCGGATGGTTGTGCGGCATGGTTGTGGGAACCTGGATGGTGGCGAGCCTGCATTTTGCGGGAACGGTTTATCCGCTGCACCTGTTCGGCTTCACCATACCCGCTTACGCGGCGCTTTGGGGGCTCATCCTGAATCTGATCGTGGCTTTTGTGTTCACCCTGATTTTCCGGGCGCTGCATCTTGCGGAAGGTCAGGATGCAACCGCTCCCGGCGATTACACGGGGCAATCAGCGCAGTAACCGGTGACATAAACCGCAAGGCGCTCATTGCACTCCACTTCTGGTTTTTTAACCGGGGTGCGGCGTGCAGCGCACTTTCCGTTACGTATGCATGGCGTGCCGGGGTTTCGGGTGGGGGACGCTAGTACAGGAAAAAGACCCCGCTGGTAACAAGGCCAATGACGACGACACCGTAGCGCAAGCCGCGCGCAGGCAAGCGACGTGCCAGCCGTGCTCCTGCGTAGCCGCCCAAAATGGCGGCGAACATCATGCTTATTCCCCGGGACCATACCAGGGTGCCGCCCCAGGCATACAGCGCCACCGCCACGGCGGTGAGAATCGCCGAAAGCAGGTTTTTGATGCCGTTCATGACATTGATATCGGAATAACCGAGCAGGCCGAGCAACGCTAGCAGAACGATGCCCAGGCCGCCGTTGAAATAGCCCCCGTAGATCGAGACCAGAAAAACGCCGGTCAGCATGGGGAACCTGCCGACAGGCTTGTTGCCGTGCAGCCTGTCCATGAGGCTGGGACCGCCGGCAAATAGCAGCGTTGCCGCCAGCATCAGCCAGGGCACCACCATGCGAAAGGCGTGATTGGACGTGAGCAGCAACACGACTGCACCCACGGCACCGCCGATCAGGCTGACAATACTCATCCATGCCAATACGCCGGTGTCCCCGGCGCGCAAGTCCTCGCGGAAACCCCAGGTGCCGGCGAAGTACCCCGGCAACAACACCAGATTGCTGGTTGCATTGGCGGCTACCGGGGGTACGCCGACCAGCATCAGGGCCGGCAGGGTCAGGAAGGTACCGCCGCCCGCTGCGGCGTTAAGTGCGCCTCCCAGGAAAGCGGCGGTTACAAGCAGCGCCAGACGGATGAGCGCTTCACCGGGCATTTCATTCACAAGAACGGTTCCGGGCCGGTTTCCATTTCAATCTGAATAATCCGGGAGAGGAGTCCGCACATCTTGGTCATAGCATGGTGATGACAGGCACGTGATCCGAGGGACGCTCCCAGCCGCGCGGCTCGCGATCCATGTACGTGCCAAGGCAGCGTCTGGCCAGCGCCGGAGACAAAAGAATATGATCAATGCGCAATCCCAGATTGCGGCGGAAGGCGGCGGCGCGGTAGTCCCACCAACTGTAGTGGCCGCCCTCCTGGTGCAACAGCCGGAAACTGTCCTGCAATCCCTGTTCCAGCAGTGAACGGAAGGCGGCGCGCTCCGCTGCGCTGACGAGCACCCCGCCTTCCCAGGCTTTGGGGTCGTACACGTCGCGATCCTCGGGCGCGATATTGAAATCCCCCAGTACCACAAGCTGTGGATGCTCGCGCAGCAGCCGCGTGAGCCAGCGATTGAGCTGCTTGAGCCATTGAAGTTTGTATTGATACTTGTCCGAGTCGAGGCTCTGGCCGTTGGGCACGTACAGGTTGAGGATATGTACCTCGCCCAAGTGCGCGAAAAGCACGCGTTTCTGCGCATCGTCGAAGTCCGGCAATGCCGTCGCCGCGACGGTGAGCGGCACGCGCGCGAGCAGCGCCACGCCGTTATAGGCGGGCTGGCCGGAGAACGCCGCGTGATAACCGAGGCGGGTGAATGCTTCCGCCGGGAAGTCGGGATCCGGCAGCTTGGTTTCCTGCAGCGCAAGGACATCGGGCCGTTGCGATTCCAGCCAGCGCAAGACGTGCGGCAGACGCACGCGCAGGCTGTTTATGTTCCAGGTAGCTATCTTCATAATTTTACGGAAGCCCGCCGCGGTAAATGTCGTCGCTCCCACACCCTCGCGGTTACGCGGCGATACCGTGCAACCGTAAAAACGCCTCCAGCATCGGCGGGCGGCCGCGGAATTCCACAAATAGCTCCATGGCTTCGCGGCTGCCTCCCTGGCCGAGGATGGTGTCGAGAAAGCGCCTGCCCGTATCCCGGTTGAAGATACCGGTTTCCTCGAAAGCAGCGTAGGCATCCGCTGCCAGCACCTCCGCCCACAGATAGCTGTAATAGCCGGCGGCATAACCGCCGCTGAAGATGTGCGAGAAACTGTGGGCGAAACGGTTCCATTCCGGCAGCGGCACCACACTTGCTTCGTGACGCACCTCCGCCAGGGTACGGCCTGCAAAGGCGGTATCAATGTTCGCAGCAGCGCCCGCATGCAGACGGAAATCAAACAGGCAGAATTCGAGCTGCCGCAGCATGTACAACCCCGTGTGAAAATTCCGCGCTGCCAGCATTTTCGGGTAAAGCGTATCCGGCAGCGGTTCGCCCGTCCGGTAATGGCCGCTCACCAGTGCCAGACCTTCCCGGGTCCAGGCAAAGTTCTCGTGGAACTGGCTGGGCAGCTCCACCGCGTCCCAAGCGACGCCGTTGATGCCCGCCACCGAGGGGTAATCCACCCGGGTGAGCAGATGCTGCAGGCAGTGGCCGAATTCATGGAAAAACGTCAACACGTCGTCATGGCTGAGGAGCGAAGGCGTGTCGCCGACAGGCGGCGGAAAATTGCAGGTGAGATAAGCCACCGGCGGTTGCACGCCTTGTGGCGTACGCCGGCGGCTCAGGGCATCGTCCATCCAGGCGCCACCGCGCTTGCCGGTACGCGTAAACAGGTCCATATACAGCCGGCCGCGCAGCGCGCCGAACTCATCGTGGATTTCGTAGAGCATCACATCGGGATGCCACACTTCGGCATCAGGGACTTCCTGCAGGGTGATGCCATAGAGCTTTTGCATGACGGCGAACAGTCCGACACGCACCCGCTGCATCGGGAAATAGGGCCGCAGCGTTTCCTGGGACACGGCGTAGCGCTCTTCCCGGAGTTTTTCCGCGTAATAACTCATGTCCCAGGCGGCAAGCTGTTGCAGGCCGTCGCGTTCACGGGCGTAGCGCTGCAATTCCGTGAATTCACGCTGTGCGGCCGGCCGGCTACGCCGCAGCAGATCCGTGAGGAAAGCGGTGATTTCTTCCGGAGTGCGGGCCATTTTATCGGCGAGTGAATACTCGGCGTAATTATTGAAGCCCGTGAGGACCGCGGCTTCGTGACGCAGACGCAGGATATCACGCATCACGGTGCTGTTGTCCCAGCGGCCGGCGTTGGGTCCCCGGTCGGAGGCGCGCGTCACGTAGGCGTTATACATTTCCTCCCGCAACGCCCGATCATCCGCATGGGTGATGACGGCGGAATAGCTGGGATGGTCCAAGGTGAACACATAACCGTCAAGCTGCCGCGATTTTGCCGCGTGACGCGCACGCGCCAGCGCAGCTTCGGGAATACCACCCGGAGTCTGCGTGCCGGGCAGGTGCTTGAACCAGCCCTGAGTGGCATCCAGCAGGTTTTCCTCAAATTTTGCTTCCAGTTTCGACAGTTCCTGCATGAGGGTGCTGAAGCGCTGTTTTTTCTCAGGAGGTAGGTCCACGCCCGTGAGACGGAAATCGCGCAAGGCATCCTCGACGAGTTTGCGCTGGGCGGCGCTGTAGGACGGCCACTCGGAGCCTGATTTCAACGTCTGGTAACCGCGTTGCAATTTTTCATTCTGACCCAGCTCCGTATGGTACTTACTCAGTTTAGGCAGGCAGGCGTTATAGGCGGCGCGCAGTTCCGGGGAATTCATCACCGCGTTGAGGTGTGCCGTCGGCGACCAGGCGCGGTGCAGCCGTTCATCGAGCGTCTCCAGGGTTTCGACAAAATCGTCCCACGTGGGCTGGCTCTCATGCGCCGTGATGCGGGCAACAGCCGTGCGGTTTTCTGTCAGTATTGCCTCCACGGCGGGCTCGACGTATTCGGCACGGATGCGGGAAAACGGCGGCAAGCCGCCATAAGACAGCAGGGGATTGGCGGTCATTGGAGAGATTCAGTCCCGGAGAACAGCGTTCGGGAAAATTTTATCACGGCCCGGAATAGGCGGCGGGGATGGCAGGAGCAGGAGTGGCAAGGCGGGTACTGATGACAAAACCGCTGATGGCCCCGCCCACCACGAATACCAGCAGGTAGGCGGCGGCCCACAACTGGAAACGCCGGACAATCCTCACTTCCCGGCGCGTGGAAAGGATGAAACGGCGGTCGTCCCTTGGCTTCGACAGCAGGTTGGTGGGCGGCCGCTGTGCCGCATCCTGTTCGCGTGCCAGCACTTCTGCACGCGCCGCCTGGCGTGCCGCTTCCCATTCCCGCTGATCCACCACGCCGTCGTGGTTGGCGTCAAAGCGGCGCAGGAGTTCTGCCTGGTTCTGTTTCCACTCGTGCAGCAGTTGTGCGACTTCCTCGTTGATGACCGCGGTGCCTGCTTCACCGCCCTGGGTGTGAAAAAATCCCATGGCAAAGATGAATTCCTGCGGTCGAACAAGTTTTTCCGCGTAGCGATATCTGGATGTCATCGCAAAGCCGCTGATAGCCGGCCCGGCGAGGGGCCGCGGTTCCGCTCCATACCAGACCGACGTGTTTGCGGGGATCACCTCGGCATGTTCGGGATCCACCACGCATTCACCGCTGCCGTCCCGGATCAGAAACAGGTCATCGCTGGTGCCGTGTTCGATACTGTGCCAATTGTTGTTGCGCCCGATGCCGTTGCGTTCTTCCACCTTGTACGACCACCACACACAGCGGGTGCCGGTGAGCGGCGAGAGGATCGGCGGGCCCGGCATGAGGTCGGCATGGCCCTCGAGTTTGACGTAGCCCTGGGCGGCTGAGCGGATGAGCGAGAGAGGCGTCTCCTCCACGGTCCAGGCGCGCAGCAGAAACAGGAACCCGGCGATCAGCGCGGCCAGCGTCAGCACGCAGAGAGCACAGGTCCAGAACCAGAAGGATGCGGGTTCAGTGGCATGAATAGCCGGTTCCCAGCTTACCGGATCAAACAGGCTGAACACGGTGCGGATTCAACCGAACAGCGCCTTCACGTCCACATCCTTCTTTTCATCGCCGGCAAACTCCAGTCGGTCGGCTTCCTTGAAGCCGAAATTGCGGGCGATGAGAACTTCCGGGAACTGTTCGATGCGGGTATTGAGAACATTCACGGAGTCGTTGTAAAACTCGCGCCGGTCGGCGATGCTGTTTTCGAGTCCGGTGATGCGTGTCTGCAACTGCTGGAAAGATTCATTGGCCTTGAGATTAGGATAGGCCTCGGCCACGGCGAACAGGTTGCCGACGGTGGCCCGTAACTGCCCCTCAGCGGGACCCAGGGCAGCCATGTTGCCGGTTTCGCGTGCCTGTTGTACGCCCGCCCGCGCCTGCATGACCTTTTCAAGAGTCGGCTGTTCGTAACCCATATATTGCTTGCAGGTTTCCACCAGCTTCGGCAGTTCGTCATGGCGCTGTTTGAGCAGTACGTCAATGTTCGACCAGGCGGTGGCGACGTTGTTCTTCAATGACACCAGGTTGTTGTAAAGCACAAAGCCGTAGATGATCACAATGATGATGACCGCGAGGATCACGAAGCCCATCACGCCCATGGCATTCCCCCAAGTCAGCCCGTGTGCCTTGAAGTATAGCATCCGCGGAACCTGCGGCCGCACCGCCTGCAGGTGAGGACGCAGACGCGACAAATCCCCTGTCCCCACGTATGCTTGAAAGGTGTTTTGTGCATTCAGCGAGGCCGGGTTGAAGATGTCCGTCAGATCGTTCACGGGGTTCACGCCCGCTCTCGGCCACGGGGTGTATCTGGATGAAACCGCCCTGGTCATCGGCCGGGTGGCACTCGCGGATGACGTGTCGCTGTGGCCTTATGTGGTGGCCCGCGGCGATGTGAATTGCATCGAAATCGGCGCGCGCAGCAACGTCCAGGACGGCAGCGTGCTGCACGTGACCCATGACGGGCCGTATTCGCCCGGTGGGTTGCCGCTGGTAATCGGTGAGGATGTGACTGTGGGCCACAAATGTCTGCTGCATGCCTGTACCATTGGCGACCGTTGCCTCATCGGCATGGGCGCCATCGTCATGGATGGCGCGGTGATGGAAGCGGACGTGCTGCTGGGCGCCGGCAGTCTGGTGAGTCCCGGCAAGCAACTCACCACGGGTTGGCTGTACCACGGCAATCCGGCACAGCAGATCCGCCGGCTCACGGCTCGCGAGTTTGAGATGTTGCGCTATTCCGCCAGCCATTATGTGCGGCTTAAAAACCGCTATCTGCAAGCCCGATCCGGCGGCTTGGGGCTGGGGAAATAGCGACGCCTCCGGCGCGCCGGTTGCATGTTGCCCGCAAATTCCGGGAGGCTTCACCGCATCAGACCCCATATGAGCCTGTACGCGGCAAGTCTCGGGGTAAAACCGCACAAAGAGCCGGAATTTCCGGCGATTCGCTGAAAAATCCCCGCTAATGAGCTATACCTGAAGCTGATAGTTGGACACCCTTTTCGGGTGTCCGGGACACCTTGGGCGTACTATCCTTCGCCTTCCCCGGAAACGCCGTCTGTGTAAACCCCGCTCACACAAGCAATGGAGGTTGGTTATGAATAACAGATTGGTAATTTCATCCACTATCGGGTTCATGTGCATAGGCTTGACCCTGTGGATGGGGGGCATGCTGTATGCGGGTTGGTTCCCCATGTATGGAGCGTATGGCTACGGCGGAGTGACGCTCTTCACGCTCGGGACCTTTCTGCTTGGTGTCATGGCTGTTTTGAGTTTTTTCCACGGCCGCACACTGGATGCCATTATTTTCTTCGGTGTCAGCGGCTTGTTCTTCACTCTCCACGCAGCCATGCGCCACGGTATGATGATGGGTGCACCGGCAGATTCCGGCGGCTATCCCGCCTGGTTTGATTTCGTGTTTGCCGTGTTTTTCTTTTACGTGTGGCTCGGCTCCTTCCGGTCAGGCGGCGGACGCATGTTGTTTCTGCTGGGCATGTGGCTGGCGCTGCTGGTGGGCGCAATTTACCATTGGACCCATGTGGAATTCTTTGTGTATATCTGCGGATATATCCTGCTCATCACCGCGATCACCGCCACTTACATTTCCGCCGCCGAAATCATCAACTACGGTAACGGCAAAATGGTGTTGCCGACCGGCAGCAGGGACGCCTGATTTCGTAAAGCCGGTACGCTATCCTTTGCAGGGCGGGGCGACCCGCCCCGTTTTTATTGACTGGACGGTCAGCGTAAAAGCATGTTTATTTTTACCATCGGCCATTCGACGCACTCTCTGGATGAGTTTGCCGGCCTGCTCACACAGAATGGCATAAACCGGCTGGTGGACGTGCGCAGCGTACCGCGTTCCCGCTACAATCCGCAGTTCAATGCCGCTTCCCTGCCGGAATCATTGCAGAACGCGGGTATTGGCTATACCCACCTGAGTGAACTGGGCGGCCTGCGCAAGGCGTGCCGGGATTCGCCGAACATGGGCTGGAGAAACGCGGGTTTTCGCGGCTACGCCGATTACATGCAGACGCCGGATTTCGCACATGGCCTGGATGAGCTGATTGAGGCGGCCAAAAAGGAACCGATCGCCATCATGTGCGCCGAGGCGGTACCCTGGCGTTGCCACCGTTCATTGATCGCCGACATGCTCACGGTGCGCGGCATTGAGGTACGGCATATCATGAGTCCGGGCAAATGGCAGGCTCACAAGCTCACGCCTTTTGCCCGCGTGGACGGCACGCACATCACTTATCCGTTTGCGCTGGAGGGCTGACCAGCATGCGTTATCTGCATACCATGATCCGGGTGTCCGATCTGGAACAGTCGCTGGAATTTTTCTGCGACAAGCTGGGATTCGTGGAAATCGGTCGTGCGGAGAACGAGAAAGCTCGCTACACACTGGTGTTCATTGCCGCACCGCACGACGTGGAATCGGCACGCCGGTACAAGGCGCCGATGGTGGAACTGACATACAACTGGGACGAGCACGGGTACGACGGCGGGCGCAACTTCGGTCATCTCGCGTACCGGGTGGATGACATCTACACGCTGTGCGGGAAACTGATGCAAGCGGGTATTACCATTAACCGGCCGCCACGCGATGGTCATATGGCTTTCATCCGGTCTCCTGATAATATTTCGATCGAGCTGCTGCAAGAGGGTGCGCCGCTGCCACCCAGGGAGCCGTGGGCCTCGATGCCCAATACCGGTACGTGGTAGCGGCACAGCCAGGCCGCAGCATGGGTACTTCACGGCGGGTCGTTCCGGGAGAATTTGCGGTTTTCCTCCCTAAAAATAGCTTCGGAGTGGAGATTTCAGCATGTCATTGAAGGTGTTTGCATTCGCCGGCAGCCTGCGCAAGGGTTCCTACAACAAGTTGGCTCTCAGGAATGCCGTGGAACTCAAACCGGCGGACATGATAATCGAGATATTCGATCTCGCACCGATTCCCCTGTACAACGAAGATCTGCGCGAGAAAGGATTCCCGCCGGTGGTGCAGGAATTGCGGGAGAAGATCCGCCGGGCGGACGCGCTGCTGATCGTGACGCCGGAATACAACTATTCCATGCCGGGCGTGCTCAAGAACGCCATTGACTGGGCCTCGCGTCCTCCCGACCAGCCGTTCAACGACAAGCCCGTGGCCATCATGGGCGCTTCGGGCAGCATTTTGGGTAGTGCACGCGCCCAATACGATTTGCGGCGCAGTTGTGTGTTTCTCAACATGCACGTCATCAACAAGCCCGAGGTGATGATCGCCCAGGCGCACACCAAGTTCGATTCCGCCGGGCGGCTCACCGACGAAACCGCCCGCAAGCTGATTGCAGAACTGTTGCTTAACCTCGCCGCCTGGGCGCGGCGACTCGGCGCTTCCGCCTGAGAACGGCTTCAGCCGGTCTGGCGTGGCCGCGCAATTTTTCAGGGAGAAACCCGGACGCCGCTACTGCTCATCACGCAGGGTTTTGGGGGCGCCCGGCGGCAAGTGCGTTTTGTCTTCGGAAACCGACAGGCGCTTCATGAGCGGTACGATGGCGGCGGCGAGCAGCGTGCCGACGGCGGCCACCACCCCCAGACTGTTGAACAGATGGGTGTAGAGCGGCAGGGTCTTTAATGGGTCGGTGACACCTTGGGGTACGCCGGCATAGTTCGCCACGAAGCCGCCGAGGTACTGGGAAATGCCGGTGGCGAGAAACCAGGCGCCCATGATGAAACCGCGCAGCTTTGGACCCACGTAGCGCGCCACCATGGCAAGTCCCAGGCCGCTGATGAGGAGTTCACCCAGGGACTGCAGACCGTAACCCGCGACCATCCAGCCGAACGCCACTTTGCCGTCCACAGCGAACAGGCCGCTCATTCCATACGTGAAGAATCCCAGGCTCAGCACCGCGAAGCCGAAGGCGAATTTGCTGGCGATGTGGAAGTCGCCGCGGCCCTGGCTCATGCGGTGGTAGAACCAGGCGAGAAACGGGCTGAGAATGAAAATCCAGATGGGGTTGAGGGCCTGTACCTGGCCGGCGGGCACCGCGTAATGCAGGTCCAGGAAGCTGATATTGAGGTCCACGTTGCGCAGCGCGAACAGCGTGAGGGAGGTGGGCATCTGCTGGTAAAAGATGAAGAACAGGATGGTCTCGGCGGTGAGCACCAGTACCGCCCACAGTCCTCTGCGCTCCTGACGGTTGCCCTTCCAGAGCAGTATCGCGAAAATGGCGAGCAGCGCCAGACTCGTGATCAGCACCACGGCGCGCGCCACGCTCAGATTCTGGATGATGGCGGTGACCAGGGCCATGGCAACCAGCGCGCCGGCCACCACCAGCACCATGCGCAGCCACGGGAAAGGGCGGAAGTCGGGCTCCGAGCCCACGTGGGCCAGGTAGCGGCGCATGAGGAAATAATTCACGATGCCTACCACCAAGCCGCCGGCGCACACCGCGAACGCCACGTGCCAGCCCAGCCACACGGCGATGAGCGGCGTGGCAATTTGCGAGAGGGTGGCGCCCACATTCACCGCCATGTAATACATGGTGAAGGCGCTGTCTATCTTGGCGGTGTCGCCTTCGTAGAGTTTGGAAATCAGGTTGGCGGGGTTGGCCTTGAATATCCCCCCACCCACCGCCACCACGCCGAGCGCGGCGAACAGCAGCGCCGGGTTGGGGATGGCCAGCATGGCGTAGCCAACGGCGAGCATCACGGCGCCGAGCAGCGCCGTGCGCCGGCTGCCGAGTACCCGGTCGCCGATCCAGCCGCCCAGGGCGGGGATGGCGTAAGCCATGGCGCTGAAGGCACCAAACGTAAGGTTGGCGCGGTCATCCGCGTAACCGAGCTGCTGCACCATGAACAGCACCACCACGGCGGTCATGCCGTAGTAGCCGAAGCGTTCCCACATCTCGATGAGGAACAGGGTGACGAAACCCAGGGTACGGGAGGGTGTTGCTGGTGATTTCATGCTCGCATCCACGGTGAGTAGGGGGGTGGAATCCGGCGGAACCGCCCGGGAGGGTCTGGTGGTGGCCGGCTTGGCGGCTTTAGTACCAGATTGGGGCCCGAGTGGGAAGGGCGGCCTGATGCGGGCTCGGAATCGCAACGATTTGCTGTCTATACTTACCCGGGTACCCAAGTGGCCGGGTAAGGCGATACAGGGGTGCCTCGCGGGCGAATCAAGCACCTTAATGTTGCCTGATGCGGCAGAGGCCGGCCCGGGTGAGCGGCGCAGCCGCGGGCACCTGCGCAGGCAGACGCGGGCCGGACTTTCCGCAGCAGGCAGCGCAACGGACTTGGGGAATGGAAAGGTCCGGGAAGGCCTTTTTCAACGATCTATTTTAAAGACCGCGCTACTTATGGGAAACAGCAACATGCCGGCCCAACAAAGTCACGAGCGACGCCGTTTCAGACGCTTCCGTTTTGCCTCGGTCATCCGCGTCCGCCAGGGCGACGCAATCCAGGAATGCGAAATGCTGGATATGTCCTTCCGCGGCTTCCTCGGACGCTGCCCGGCGGAGTGGCGGCCTGCCGAGGGAGATAAGCTGCGGGTGGAGTGGCGTCTGGCGGAACTCATCAAACTGGAATTGGACGCTGCGGTGGTGCACGTGCAAGGCGACCGCATCGGCTGCATCTGGGAGGCGCATGATCCGGAAAGTTTTGCGCACCTGAAGCGGCTCGTGGAAATCAACCTGCTGGATCCCACGCTGGTGGCACGGGAACTGGAAGCCCTCAGAGGGGAGACGGCTCACCAGCACAGTGACGCCGTGCATTAAGCTTGCGGCGAATTTCTGGAAGCCCCGGCGGTGGGATGGCAACCTCACGACGGACGATAAACGGGACGCCACCCAATGGCACTAACTTAACGTCGCCTCCATGCGCCGCGCTTGTAATCAAAGCAGCCGTGCGCGCAGCACCTGCCGTGGTTCCGTAAGCAACCCATGTTGTTTCGGTCGTCGTTTGACGGCCCTCGGTTTAACGCGATGGGGTCGGTGCGGGAGCCGTCGGCGTCCCAGGCTGGTAAGCAGATCGGTGGGGAGAAAGGGGACATTCTACTTTTCCGATGGCAACCTGACGGCGGGCGGGGGCAAGAGCGTGACCTGGTACGCGGACAACCACCCCTACCAGATCCAGGCGAATGGGGCGACGGAGACCTTCCGCTACAGCCCGGACGGCAACCGCTACCTGCGGGTGGACACCACCCCGCAGGCCGCTTGGTTTATGACCGACCGCCGCTCTGACCTTCAACTACTAGAAATTGGACACCGCCGGATTTTGTTTGTAACCACTTTGTGTGGAGCGACGATACTCGCCACGATAAGGACAGGGCTATTTCAGTGATCGCGGTCGGGACGACCGCTCCCACAAGAACAGGGACTGGCTTCTGTGGGTGCATA
>JAKAXB010000032.1 GCA_021816765.1 Natronospirales bacterium
GCCGCGGACACCGCCACCAGCTCGCCGGTTTTTCCGCGCCGCCGGACCTCGCGCAGCGCCCCCACGGCTTCCGGCAACGCGAACTGCTCGCCGGCGAAGCCGTCCACAAAACGTCCGCCGCGCACTTCGCCGCGGGCTTCGAGCCTCCTATATATATAGAGCAGCTCGCGCCAGGGCGGCAGGCCGTTCTCGCGCTCCAGCACTTTGCGGAACACCACGCCGTAGCGGCGCAGCAGTACTTCGGCGAGATGCGCGAATGCTTCCGCGTCGGCGGATGCGTCGCCGGTGACCGGGGGCTCCGGCACCAGCGACCAGCGCCCTGCTTCGTTCACGCCCGGCGGCTCGCCGCGCCGCAGACGGTAGCGGAAGGAGCGCGCCAGCGGCGCGCGCTTGGCGGCCGGCGTGATGAGCGCGCGCAAGCCGGCAAAGCTATCAGCGGTGGCGAGCCCGCAGGCGGCCAGTTCCGCGAGTGCTGCTTCCAGTTGCGTGCGCAGCAATCCGGTTTCCTGCACCAGATCGGCAAAGAACAAGGCGCCGCGATGTTTGAGCGCGTCATGCGCCGTGCGCGCGCCGTGCGACAGATTGAGCACCTTCCCGTCCGGGAAACCGGCCAGCGCACGCCAATGAAACAGCGCTTCGCGTGAGACGAAGGCGATGGGTGTGGCACGCACCGGACCGGCGTGATGTCCGTTACCATCTTTATGCGGCGGTGTGAGCCGCAGCCAGGCTACCGCGCCGCCGGCGCAGAGCTGGTCCAGCATATGTGGCGTGTAATCACCGACACGCACGGGCAGGATGTCTGTTTCCCATGCAGCCGCGGGCGCGGAGAAGCCTTCGAGTTGTTCGAGTGCGGCGGCGAGTGCCGCTTGGCCTTCGGCACGCTCGCCGGCCACGCCCTGCCACTCAAACAGGAAGCGCAGATAATCGGCGGGCGTAACCGGCTCGATTTCGCTGCGCAGGCGCTTGAGTGTGTACTGATGGATGCGCGCCAGCAGCCGGCGTTCGCACCATTCGGATTCGGCGGTATTGGGCATGAATCGGCCACGCATAATGCTGCCTTCCGCTTCCAGCGCCAGCAATGCCGGTTCGATTTCATTGACCGGAAGGCTGAATAACTCCGTGAGAGCCGTAACGGTTACCGGGCCGGAAGCTTCCAGGCGACTACGCAGCAACTCGCGCAGTGCGTCCTCACGTGACAAGGGTTCATCATCCGGTTCCACAACCGGGCCCATCGCCGGGTCGAGTGCCGCTGCGGGATAAACAATCAGCAATTCATGCAAGCGTTCGGCGGCAACCCAAAAAGTATCGCTCGCATCAAGTCGCATCCGCGTGGCGCGCTTTGTGGCAATCAATTCATCCAATAGAGCTGGCCAAGCTGAACTGCGTCCGGCCTCCTCTGCGGCGATAAAACCCAGCACAGTCAGCGCATCGTGCAGTTCGTCGGCATCGCGCGCTTCGGGCCAGACTTCCGCACGCACCCGCGCAATGGCCTCCGGGTCGAGCGCGGCGAGCGCACCGGCTTCTTCGAGACTCATGATGCCGCGTGCCTGTACTGCGAGCGTGCGGCGCTCCTCGGCGGGTGCGTCGTCCAGGAACGCGTAGGGCCGCGCCGAGAGGATTTCCTGGGCTAGCGGGGATGGCGCGGCCAGATCGCGCGCGACCACTTGCAGTGCGCCGGATTCGATGCGCTTGAGCAAACGCAGGAAGCCATCCACATCCATCACTTCATGCAGGCAATCGTTCAGCGTCTGCTGCACCAACGGATGGTCCGGTATCTCCCGGGCACCGGCGAGATTTTCAGCGCAGGCCAATTGATCCGGAAAGATAACCGCCACCAGATCTTCCGCATCGGCGCGCTGGAACGGCGGCGGCATGCGTTTGCCGTTGCGGCTGCGCTGCACCGCCAGGGCCGTGGTGGCCACCCAGCGCCAACGGGTGCCGAACATGGGTGCGGCCAGTACCGTCTGCTCCAATACCTCGCGGGCGCCGGCGGAATTCAGATACCGGGCGGCCTCTTCCAGCGGAAAGCTGTGGGTGGCGCCCAGGGACAGAACGATGGTGTCCTCCAGGGCCGCCGCCTGGAGTTCGAAATTGAATTTGCGGCAGAAACGCTTGCGCAAGGCAAGACCCCAGGCGCGATTGATGCGCGAGCCGAAAGGTGCGTGGATCACCAGGTGCTGATCGCCGACCGCATCGAAGAAACGCTCGAACACCACCGTATCCTGGGTGGGCAGCACGCCAAGCGCGGCGCGTGCGGTAACCAGATAATCGTATAGCTGGGTTGCCGCGACCTGCGTAATGCCGATCTGATTTATCAGCCAGCGCTGAACATCCTCGCCCGCCAGAAGTTTGTGTTCGAAATCGGCGCGCAGCCGCGAAACCGATGTGGAAAGTTCAGCACTGCGCGCCGGCGCCTCGCCGAACCAGAACGGGATGTTGGGCGGCTGGCCTTTGGCATCCTGTACATGCACCCTGCCCTGCTCAATCCTGAGGATGCGATAGCTGGTATTGCCCAATTGAAAAATATCACCCGGGATGCTCTCAAAGGCGAAATCCTCGTTGAGGGTGCCGACCCGCAGGCCTTCCGGCGAGAGCGTCACTTCATAATCGAACTGATCGGGGATGGCGCCGCCGTTGGTGATGGCCACGAGGCGCGCGCCGCGCCGGCCGCGCAGCTTGCCATTCACCGCATCCCGGTGCAGGCAGGCGCCGCGCCGACCGCGGCGGGTGGAAAAGCCCTCCGCCAGCATCTTCACCACTTCCGTGAAAGCCTCGCAGCTCAGCGTCCGGTAGGGGTAAGCGCGCCGATAGCATCCGTACAACTCCGCTTCGTCCCATTCCCGGGCCGCCACTTCCGCCACGATCTGCTGCGCCAGCACGTCCAGCGGCGCATCCGCGATGCGGATACGGTCCAGTTCGCCGCGACGCACGCAGTCGAGGAGCGCGGTGCATTCCACCAGTTCGTCGCGGCTCAGCGGAAACACATGCCCTTCCGGCAGCGCCCCCACCGCATGGCCGGACCGGCCGATCCGCTGCAGCAGAGTACCGATGCTGCGGGGCGAGCCCAACTGGCACACCAGGTCCACCTCGCCGATGTCTATGCCCAGCTCCAATGAGGCGGTGGCCACCAGTGCCTTCAGTTCGCCGCACTTGAGGCGCTGCTCCGCGTCGAGCCGGTGACTGCGGGCCAGGCTGCCGTGGTGTGCGGTCACCTGCTCCTCGCCGATGCGTTCGGCCAGGTGCCGTGCGGCCCGCTCCGCCAGCCGCCGCGTGTTGGCGAATATCAGTGTGGTTTTGTGTGCCCTGATGAGTTCGGCGAGCCGGTCGTAAGTTTCAGCCCACACTTCATTGGCCATGACGGCACTGAGCGGGGATTTCGGCATCTCCAGTTCAATGCGCCGTTCGCGCACATGACCCGTGTCAATGATGTTGCATGCCTGACCGGCGCCGGTGAGGAAACGCGCCATCTCTGCGACGGGTTTTTGCGTGGCCGACAGGCCGATGCGCACCGGCACGGTACCGCTCAGCGCGCCCAGGCGTTCCAGGGACAGGGCAAGATGAGCGCCGCGCTTGTTGCCGGCGAGCGCGTGAATTTCGTCCGCGATGACGGTGCGTACCGTGGTCAGCATGCGCCGGCCGGATTCCGAGGTCAGCAATATATATAAGGACTCGGGTGTGGTGACCAGAATGTGCGGTGGTGCGCGGCGCATGCGGTCGCGTTCGCTCTGGGGCGTGTCGCCGCTGCGCACCCAGGCGCGGATTTCCACGTCCGGCAATCCCTGCCGCAGCAGTTCTTCGCGGATGCCTTCCAACGGCTGCTGCAGGTTCTTCTGGATATCGTTGGACAGCGCCTTGAGCGGCGAGACGTACAGCACGCTGCATTCGTCCCGCAGGTCTTGTGCCAGCCCCTGCTTGATCAGGTCGTCTATGGCGGAGAGAAATGCCGCAAGCGTCTTGCCGGAGCCGGTGGGCGCGGCAATGAGCGTGTGCCGTTCCTGACGGATGGCCGGCCAGGCCCGCATCTGTACTTCCGTCGCTGTTTTGAATGCGCGCCGGAACCAGGCAGAGGTGGCAGGATGGAAATGCTCCAGTGACATGCATCCATTCTAGGCGCGCGGGGCCCGGAAGCGTAGCCGAATCACCCGGCCGTGCAGGGACAACCTTGCCCTCAGTCTCCCCTTCCCCTTGCCGGGTGGATAGAAAACCTGAGCGTTTATAGTAAAGAAACTGGAGACAAAAACAGGATCAGGGCACTTCATCTCATATTGATTCTTGACGCGTCAATACATATCAGCAATTCACAGCGCAAGTGCATCCATCAAAGGTTGAAGATGTTCACCATATAGGCGCCATCTTCCGATTGAAGACTGATACATGGGTTGTCTTACCTGGTACATGCTTGCTGTTCTGACAGGGCGCTTAGTATCCTGGAATTTCAGGCATTCAGAGTTCCATTCCATTCCTAAATGATCAATCAACCTGCGTGCTTCATTTTCAGGGTTATGTGCGAGATTCTCATATTGCACATCAATGATTGCCCCTGGCGGTAATACTTCATACCAGTAATTCATTAAATCTTCATATAATCCATAAAACTCGCCAAGTTCCTTCAAGTCATAAGAAAAACTTTGACCACTCTTGAACAAGGTGGTGAAACATGAAACACAGGTATCCAATGGGTCCCGGCGACAATGGATGATTCGTGCATTGGGGAAAAGTGCATTCATGAGCCCAATTTGCATAAAATTGGAAGGCATTTTGTCGGTAACTCTTGACGCATTGGGAGCGATAGCACAAATATTCCGCAAATACTCCTGACTTATATCCCGCAAGGCCCCGTTTTCAAGAGTGGCCACACTGTGGGCAAAATCAACACGAAAATTTACGCCCAGACGCCGACGCAATGCGTTGCTTAGAAACGTTAATTCACCCCCACCATGAATATCCGGATGACTGGCAAGTATTTGTTCTACAAGACTTGTTCCAGAGCGGGGCATCCCGACAATAAATACCGGTTTATTGGAAGGCTCGGCAAAAGATTCATGACGAACCAGAAAATCCCTGCCCAGATGATGTTTTATACCGGAAAAATATTTACGTTGTGAATCTGTGGAGTAATCGATCGTTTGTCGGAAAAGTGTATTGCCCGGAAGATAATGCATAAAAGCGCGCGTATAGTCATGATTGTCATGATAAATCTTGCCAAGTGAAAAGTGCACATTGATTTTCTGGCTGAGTTCTTTCCAATGGTCATTTTGCGTGTTCTCCTCCAGATACGAAACCAATGGATCAGTCAAGGAAAATTTCTTGATGGCCACAAAATTCACATATACTTGAGAGAAGTCCGGCGAAATATTCAGTGCCGCTTCAAATTGTTTGCCGGCCCCGGTGAAATCGCCCAGTATGGTCAGCAGCACACCTTTCAAGCAGTAGGCCGAAGCCATATTCGGGGTTTTTGATAAAACATCCTCTAGTATTCGAGCTGCTCTTTCATAAGAACCTGCGGCAATGAGTGACTCAGCCATTCTAGTGGCTATCACTGGATCCTGCGGTGCCAAACCCTGCATTGTCTCGCAAGCTTCCAATTCTTCCGCCGTCAGACCCAGACTGCGATAGGTATCTGTCAACCCCATCCAGGAAGCAATATGCTGAGGCCTGATTGCGAGGCCCCGTTGCCAGCATGCAACGGCGTCCTCCGGATGCCCCAAAGCTTGAAGTGCGCTCGCCAGTCCGTGCCAGGCGTCCGCATCGCCGGATTTGAGTTCAAGCGCCCGTTGGTAAAGCGGGATAGCCTCTCGCCAACGCGACTGTCCAGCCAGCACGGCAGCGGCGTTATAGTGAAAGACGGGGTTATCGGGAGAAAGGGCCAAGGATTGTTCCAATAATCCGTTTGCCAGCGCAGTACGTCCATTCTGGTGAGCCAGCAGGCCGAGATAATGAAGAGCATCGGGTTGCTGCGGGTGTGTGGCGAGCACTGCCCGGTAGAGACGCTCCGCCTCGTCATGGTGCCCCTGCTGTTGTTGCCGCACGGCTTCCGTCAGCAGCTTGCGCAGGGAGGGACCGGAGGGATTGATGCTTGAGTTCACGCTGCGTCCCACTTCGGTATGTTGCAGGTTCCCAGCGCCGCCATGAGTCCCAGCGGCCACTGCAAATTTTCCCACCTGCAATCACCGCAAAATTCCCCATTGACGGGCAGCGGGACGGGATTACTTTAGGCGAGCTGCCTGTTTTTGGCAATCCGAGCGGCGGCTTCTTCCAACCGCCTTCTTGCCCGGATGGCCTGTTGCTGTCTCCTTCGGCTCCTAATCTCCCACTGAGCGCGCTCTGCCGGGCGCACCTCCAAAAAAGCGGCCCCTTGCGGGGCCGCTCAATATGCCGTGTGTCCGGCTTCTTGTTAGAACTTCACCCCCACCTCGGCGTAGAAGTACCGGCCGGGTATGCGGTAGAAGGTGGGCAGGAAGCTGTTGGCAAAGGCCGTCAACGTCGCTGGCGGCTTCTTATCCAGGACATTGCGAATACCGAAGGTGAAGTCGGAATTCAAGCTATCCACATGATAAGTCGCCTGTACGTCGTTGTAGACCACCGCACCCACGTGATTCACACCCGTTCCGCCAGTGGGCGCGTAGTAGCCGGTGGGGTTGGAACAGTAGCCCAGTTGGATAGTCAGGGCACTGCAGCCCTCATACATGGAATGGATATACTGCATCATCCAGTTCGCCGACCAGTTGCCGTAGTTCCAGTTGAGCGACAGGTTGGCACGCTGGGACGGATAACCGCCGAAGCTCGTGGTGGTGCCAGCCAGTTCCGTGCTGGAGAAGCCGGTGGGGCTGCTGCTGTTCGGGCTGGTTGCCACAAAGGACTTCAGGAAGGTCCAGTCCAGGCCCAGCTTGAAGTTGCCTACCGCAGTGGACGGGAACTGGTAGTGGGTGGACACATCAATACCGCGGGTCCGATCACCCCCGATGTTCAGGTTGGTATCCATTATGTTGGTAATCACGGGGCCCGTCATGGTGATCAGTCTGCAGTAGTTCTGATCCTGCTGGAGATAGCAGCCGTTCAGAATGGTCTGCGGCGAAATGGAACTCACCGCGTTGGTCAGCACGATCTTGTAGTAGTCGGCGCTGAAGTCGAAGCCCGGGAACCATGAGGGGTTATACACAAACCCGACGCTCTGCGTGATAGCCTTCTCCGGCGTCAGGCCCGGATTGCCGCCGACGGTGGATACGATCTGGCTGTCCGGCTGGGTATGCTTCACGCCGCCGCATCCCGCGGGTAACGCACCACCGACGGGGATGCCACCGAACGGAGGTCCCGCACAGGGATCCGAGACGGACGGGAAGTTCTGGCTGTTGCCGAAGTACAGATCGCTCAGACTCGGTGTGCGGAAACCCTGGGACCAGCTGGCACGCAGCAGGAGGTCGTTGGTGGCCTGCCAGCGCAGGGCCGCCCGGCCGGTGGAGGCATGGGCGCTGTGCTGAACGCCGTAGTTGGGGCTCGAGGGCTCGCCGCCCGCCCATTTGAACTGCGACCAGCGGTTGGCGATGTCCAGGCTCACGCTCTTCATGAACGGCGCGTCCGACACCAGCGGAATGTTGAACTCCACATACTCCGCATGGGTCCACTGCGCGCCGTCCGTGGGCTCGATCACGCTGCCCGAGGTATTACCCGAGGCGGTAGTGGCATCCGGATGGGAGAAACCGTCGTACTCCAGGTACTCGGCGCCCAGCGCCACGCCCAGGGGGCCGGCCGGAAGCTGCGCCAGATCGCCGGTGATGTTGGCGGTGTAGTCCCGCATGGTGTTCTCGGTGACCGCATGATCCTCGTACTGCGTGTAGGCCAGCATGGCGGGCGTGATCGAGGGATTGCCGCCGAACCAGTTGAAGGGCACGCAACCCGGGCTCTGGCTGCACGGCGTGAAACCGGGCGCATCCAGGGCCTGGGCCAGGTTCACGGTGTTAAACAGGCCGCGGGTGACATCGGTCTCGTAGTTGTTGCCGTAGGTATAGCCTACGTCCCAGTCCCATTCGCTGCCCATCATGTTGAAGTAGCCGTTCAATCCCGAACGGAACATGAAGGTTTCCACGTTCTGGTTGAAGTAGCGGTTGCCCCCTTCGATGGGGCGGCGGCCGGAAAAGGCTAACCAATCATTGGGGTTGGTGGCACAGTTACCCTGTACCACGCACCACTGGCTGGAGGTACCCACCAGATTCACGCCAAAGGGGTTGTAGGGGTTGGTCTTGCCAATGCCGAACGCCTTGCCATTGGCGACGAGATTGCCGAAAGCGCCGATGAACAGCGGCGAGGGTGCCAGGGACTGCTGCGATACCCGGTCGTTGTACATCACGCTGGTGGTGAATTCCAGGTTATCCGCCAAGTTGTAGTGGCCCTGCACATACAGGCCGGTGCGCTCGCTCGGCGTCAGGAAGTAGTTCGCCGGAGCATAGTTGTAATGGTCGGCTGCGGTGAAATTGCGGAAATTGTTGATCGGCACCGGCTGACTCGTCTGCCCGGGGGTGATGAGGGTCATGTCGCAGGAGCCGGAAGAGCCCAGCGTTACGCCCGGCGGACATTGGCCGTTATAGGGAAGCAGATAAAACCGGCCGCTGGGAGTGGCGGAACTGCCGGTCTGCGAGCCCTCGCCCCAGATGGGTACCGCAGACATGGTACGCTGCCCGGCCCATATCGGGCTCTGGTTCACGTAGCTCGCGTTCATCACCACGCCGCTGCGGGCGCCGCTGCTGCCGATGGTGAAATCGTATTCCTGGGTCTTGCCGTCCCAGCCGCCGCCCTCGCCGTGGCCGTCATACATCCCCAAGTAGGCATGGGCTTCGGCACCGTTGTAGTTCTTGATGGTGATGATGTTCACCACCCCCGTGATGGCATCGGAACCGTAAATGGCCGAGGCACCGTCCTGCAGGATTTCAATATGGTCGATGATGGAGACGGGAATCTCGTTCAGGTCCACGGTGCCGTTCAACTGGGGAATCCAGCGCCGCCCGTTGACCAGCACCAGCACGCGGTTCGCTCCCAGGAAGCGCAGGTTAATGTCGGTCTGACCGTTGCCGCCGTTGTTGAAGGCGGTGTTCAGCGCCGGACCGGCCTGGGTCAGGTTCTGCAGCACGTCGCCGATGGAGGTCAGGCCCGATTCCTGAATCTGCTTGCGGGTGATGATGGTGACCGGCTGGGCCGTCTCCACGTCCGAACGCAGGATGCGCGTACCCGTCACCTCGATCTTGCCCAACTGGGCCGTGTTGGAATTCTGGTTCTGATTGCTGCTGCTCTGCGTGGCATCCTGGGCGAAGACCGCCGGGGCCACCAGGGCAGTGGCGGCGCCGGCCACCAGGGCATAGCGTACCGCTTTGCTGAGAGTACTTTTGTTCATAATCAAGCCACTCCTCAATATCTAAAGGTGTTGCATGACAACGATCTTTTGGCCGCTCCTAACATCCCTGTTTCTTTATGCAAGCACGCGCAACTTGAACTATCCCGATTACCGCGGAACTTCTGTTCCCTGATTTTGGCTCCACTCACGCCGCGCTGTGCTTAAATGCAACAATGTTTATGCCGCAAGATCACGATTACCCGCGAGGGTGTTGCAACTTTACAATAGGAAGGGCCCGATGTTGTTCGGAAAATTTGCGCGGTAATGTGGCGATTCGCCGCTGCTTACCACCGCAGGCCGTGACTCGCAACTGAAAACCGCTGTGTTCTTTGATAAAATCGTCGCTTGTGGAAAATGTCCTGGCGTATCCGGTTTTCCAGGGGTAACTCCAAAGGTTCATGGATTACCTCTTTCGAGGTATGCACGGCTAGGCAACCCGGATTCCGGAGTACGCCACCCCGGAACATGGCCGGGAATGACACCGGCTGATGGGGCTGTAACCGCGGATTCATTCCTGAGGAAAAAGTGAATGAGAAACATTCCCACGAGGCTCAATAAAGACATTCGGCGCGTTTGCGTTTAACGGCGACCGGTATCGGTACAATGACAGCCATCCCCGGGTGATGTTTCCTGCCAAAGAAGCGCCGCATCTCCGATTGCAGACCTGTTCAGGGGAAACGTTTGATCCGTCGTGCTTGCCGAACCTCATGAGGCGTTGATTGCAGTGACCACAAATATACATTCACAGCGTCACGCCGTGATTGAGAAATACAACAAACGCTGCAAAGAGCTTGCAGAGGCGAACCACGCTCTCGAATGCCTTTACGACATCGAGAAATGCTTTTCCGCGGCGCCCACCTCTGCGGCAAGCTACCAATGCGCGCTGGACAGAATCGAGCATTTACTCGGCTTTTCCGGTGCGGCCATCTGCTTGAACAATGCCCGGCAGCAGGCCGCTGTCATGCTGGCCTCGACGCCCTCAGAAACCGGGGCGCGCATGGCTTTTTGCCAGACCAGGAATTGTCGCGCCTGTTTGGGCGGCCGCCGGCTGCACGAGGTCAGAGCCGCCGGCGGCGCAAGGGTGCTGCAGGTGCCGCTGGTAACCCGGAAATCCCGCTACGGCGTGCTTTCCATCCGCCTGCCGGAAAACCGTGCGCTCAGCTCCCGGGAACACGCAACCCTGGGAACCCTGGGGGCCCGACTGGCGCTGTTCGCCGAGGCCGCGGAGCTGCGGGTCGAGGCTGAACGCCGGGCGCTGCAGGAAGAGCGCATGGCCATAGCCCGTGATTTGCATGATTCGCTCGCGCATACCCTCGCTTACCTCAAAATCCAATTGCTGCGCCTGCGCAGCCGCTTGGGCATGAACGGGCAAGCCGGCGGGTTGGACGAGGTGATAACCGAACTTGCCCAGGGGCTGACCGATGCCAATGCCCAGGTCCGGGAATTGATCACGACATTCCGCCTGAGCCTGCCGCAGGGGGGCTTCGAGTCTGCGGTGACCCATGTGGCCGGCCAAATCGCTTCGCGATCAAAACTGGACGTGCGGGTGCACAATGGTGTTCCGGCATCACTGCTCACAGCGAATGAACAGATCAACGTGGTGCAGATCCTGAAGGAGTCGCTGGTCAATGCGGAGCGTCACGCGTCGGCCGGATCTGTGTCGGTGAGATTGCACCTGAGGAACAACGGCATCCTCACCATGGAAATCGAGGATGATGGTATCGGACTCCCGCCTGGCAGATCTACCGGCAGGCGGGGTGGGCGCTACGGGTTGGGTATTCTACGGGAGCGGGCCCGGATTTTGGGTGGCAAGATTCGGTTTGCCAGGCGACGGCCGACGGGAACAACCGTGGTTCTCGCGTTCATGCCGGAGTCCTGCAAATCGAACCCCATGCTGGAAGCCGGATCGGATGAGCGGCAAAGAGCATAAGATATTCATCGTTGATGACCACCCCGTGTTTCGACGGGGAATACGCCAATTGCTGGAACTCACCGCCGACATCAAACTCGTCGGTGAGGCCGCCGATGGCGATACGGGGCTGGGTGGAATTGTCGCAACACATCCTGATCTGGTGTTATTGGATTTGCGCCTGCGTGAAAAGAGTGGGCTGGAAACGCTGCGCCGGATCCGTGCGCAATGGCCGGAAATCAAGGTGGTAATACTGACGGTCTCCGACGCGGAGGAAGATCTGACCGAAGCTCTGCGCGAAGGGGCTGTCGGTTACCTGCTCAAGGATATGGAACCCGAGGAACTGCTCCAAGGCGTGCGGCATGCGCTGAAGGGGGAAATCATCCTCAGCCAGCGGCTCAGATCCGCTCTCGGCCGCGTGCTTAACGATACCGGTCGCGATGGCCAGGAAAGAAAGAATGTACTGTCGCGCCGGGAATGCGAGATTGTTGCAGTCGTGGCTCAGGGTAAAACCAATAAAATGATCGCGCAACTTCTCGGCATCACGGAGGAAACAGTCAAGGTTCACATGAAGCGCATACTCCGACGCACGCGACTGCGGAACCGCGTGGAACTCGCGGTGTGGGCCAAGGAACAATCCCGGCTTGGCGCCCGCCACACGTGAAACACCTCGCTAGCCGATAGCGTCGCGGGATTCGGCATACGGTACGGTCCCGGCGTCCCACGTCTGGGACTCCGGCATGCCAGGTCCGCCGCGGCTACCGCAGACTTCTTGCCCCGGGCTTCGCCCCCGGTTCGTGGAATGACATGAGCTACTCGCTACACCCGGCCGGACCGGCAAACTCGGTAGCGTACATCACAGGATAGGCCGGACTCTTGCCTGTATTTCCAGCTGCCTGCCGCCGCGTTCGATCAGCAGGTTTTTACGGGTACCCACTTTCCCCTGCAGCGCGCGCACGATTTCCGCCAGGGTGGCGGTCTGCGTATCGAGCGTGCCGACACGCAATAATCGGTCGCCCTTGTGAATAGCGGTCACGCCCGGAGCGGTTCCGGCCACCACATAGCTGCTTTTACCCAATTCAAGGGTCACTCCCACCATATTCAGCGGCGCATCCTGGATAGCGGGCGCTTGCGCCAGGTAAACCTGGCCATGGGGATAATCAATGTCCACGCGGAACGCCTGCAACACGTTGCCGGCGAGGGAGCCGATGACGGGCTTGCCCGCAATCCGCGACATGAACTGCTCGTAAGCGCCCGCCGGTCTGGAAACCGCCCCTACATCGGTCAATCTGAACGGCCCCCACCGCAGGACGCCGATGCGCAGCATTGTAAATCCGGTTTCGCCGGCTCCCGTCAGCATATTGGCGGGGCCATAGGCGCCTTTGACCTGCGGCCACTGCGGATGCCGTTTCCACCAGGCGTCCAATGCGACGGCTGAGATCATGCAATAAGTTCCACCCGAATCCAGCAAAAAATCATGGGGCTTGCCGTCCACGCTCGCCGTCACTACCGGCATGCCCGCCTCGCCGATGTAGGTCTTCACCGCTGTGCCTGCGGGTTTGAGTGCGCCGGGCGCCGCGACGGTGAATTTCCTGCCGGGGTAATCCAATATCACCTGGTAATGCCGCAGTGCGCGTGCCGGAAACGCGCCCTCGGCATCCGTACCCTGCAAGCCGCCGGCGGCCTGCATCACGATGTACGCTGGCACGCCCGTGAGCATGAGTTTCATGTGGCCCAGGCTGAATTCAGGAATACGCGCGGGCACCAGTTCGCCGCCTTCCTCGTGCAACGGGTTCCCCGCAGGTCTGAGGCCAAGCCGTTGTGCCAGTGCGGTAGTGAACACAATGGCGCCGCCGCCCGTATCCACATAGAAATGTGCCGTTACGGTGCGCCCGTCGGGGCCGGTCAACTGGAAATTCACGTAAGGACGATGGTCCTCAAGAACCATGGGCACCGTCGCTTTCAAAGCCGCACCGCCCGCCGTCACGGGGACGGCGGCGGCATGCAGCGACGCCGAAATAGCGAAACCGATACATCCCATTAGTACCGTGACTGATTTCACGACCGGCTCCTGTGGTTACCGTACAAATAATGTATCAGTTGCCGCCTCAATAAACGAAGGGAACCAGCCGTCTGGTGCGCCGGCAGTAGTCGCGATATTGATCACCCAGCGAAGCCGTGAGCGCCGCTTCTTCTTCATGGATGCGGTACCGATACACCACGATGGACAGCGCCATGATGATGATGAGGCTCAGCCAATTGCCGAGCGCCAGGCTGCAGCCCAGGAATGCAATCAGTGCGCCCAAGTAGCTCGGATGACGCACATGGCGGTAGAGGCCGCTGTCCACTACCCGGTGATCCGCCAGCACCGCCACGTTCGGCGTATGGAAACGGCCGAGCTGGGCGATGGCGATGGAACGTACCAGGATGCCGATGCCCATGATGATGAGTCCCACAACCTGCACCGGCACGGTCGGGTGGATGACAGCATAAGGTGTATAGGCAATATAGATACCCGCTGCCCAGGCGACAAGATTGCCCAGCATGATCGCCAGCATCGAGAATCGGTCGCGGTTCTCGGCCTTGCCGGTCTTGCGGCGGAATATCACCGCGCCGTCGAGAAACAGCCACAGGAAGAACAGGAAAATGGCGGTCCCCCGCAAAGTCCACATGTCACGTCTCCTTTTTATTGATCGTGCCTACCCTTGACATCCTCCCCGGCCTGAATGCCGGAGATTCCTACGGCGCTCAGGCGTGGCATGGAGCCGCCCCGGAGTCGCTTCGGTGGGTTCCTGCTGCTGGCGGCCTTGCTGCACCGCTCACTTCACAG
>JAKAXB010000033.1:0-12145 GCA_021816765.1 Natronospirales bacterium
ATGAAAATCAATTCAAAGGATTTTCGCATACGCGAAGGCGCCAAGGTCAACCTCCACAAGTGGCCGACACACGTCGAGCCGGTGTACAAATCCTCAAACACTGCTGGCGGAGCATGTGGCGCAATTGAGCGCCCTGCAGCAGCTGCTGTACGCCTCCAACCGCCATGCCATCCTGCTGATATTCCAGGTCATGGATGCGGCCGGAAAGGACGGCGCCATCCAACACGTGATGTCCGGGGTCAACCCGCAAGGCTGCCAGGTTTTCAGCTTCAAGCATCCCAGCCCCGCCGAATTGCAGCATGACTTTCTGTGGCGCACCACCCGCGATCTGCCGGAACGCGGACGCATCAGCATCTTCAACCGCTCCTACTACGAGGAAGTGCTGATCGTGCGGGTGCACCCCGGATTACTCCGGAGCGAGAGGCTCCCGGATGCACCGCAGGACGACCAGGCCATCTGGCGCGGCCGCTATCGCTCGATCGTGAATTTAGAGAAGCACCTGCATCGCAACGGAACCCGCATCCTCAAGTTCTACCTGCACCTCTCGAAGGACGAGCAGCGCCGCGCTTCCTGCAACGCATTGACGAGCTGGAAAAGAACTGGAAATTCAGTCTGGCGGGCATCGCGGAGCGGGGATTTTGGAAACAATATATGCAGGTCTATGAAGAATGCCTGGGTGCCACCAGCACCCGCGACGCCCCCTGGTATGTGGTGCCTGCCGATGACAAAGACAACGCCCGGCTGATGGTCTCCAGGATTATCCTCGACACCCTCGCAGGCCTCAAAATGACGTACCCCAAAACCAGCGCCAAGCGCCGGCAGGAATTGCAGGAAATTCGCAAACGCTTAGCGAAATGATGTAAACCAGCCTTGGTGGCAAGGCTAAATTGAGTCCATTGCCTGATTTCAATGCCTGCTAAGCCGTGCCAGTGCCGGGTGCTGAAACTATTTTTCGCCACACACGTAATAATATCCGGGTGACACCTGTCCAATTGCTATGCGTCGGAGTGAAACCAGGAGTTCAAAAGTGAAAGTCGTTCGCGGAATCGCGGTTGGCACCGTTTTGGCGGTACTCGCGGGTGTGATATTCACAGGCTTGCGCTGGGTCAGTGGCCTGGATGCACTGTCTTTGGCGGTGGCGGCGGACATGCCGTCGCTGGCCGGCAAGGTGCCGGCACCGCCATTTCCCTCCGGCCTCGACTGGATCAACACCGGCGGCCGGCCGGTGACGCTCAAGGAATTGCGTGGCAAGGTGGTGCTGCTGGATTTCTGGACCTACGGCTGCATCAACTGCTTTCACATCCTTCCAGGGCTCGACCGGCTGCAGAAAACCTACGGCAATGACCTGGTCATTATCGGCGTGCATTCCGCCAAGTTCGCCACTGAGCGCAAGACCGCGCACATCGAGGCCATCGTGCTGCGCTACGGCATCGATCATCCGGTGGTGAATGACAAGAACATGCAGATCTGGAACGAGTACGGCGCCGAGGGTTGGCCGACGCTGACGGTGATTGATCCCGCCGGCAATGTGGTAGGGCAGGTGTCCGGTGAAGGCCATTACGCCTTATTGAATGAGGTCATCGGCAGGCTGACAAAAGAATTCGCCGCCAGGGGTGAAATCAACAGTAAACCATTATGGTTCAGCGGAATTCGTCTGCAGATGCCGAAGACCACGTTGCTGTTTCCGGGCAAGGTGCTGGCGGACCCGGCACATGACCGGCTGTTCATCGCCGATTCCAATCACAACCGCATCGTGGTCACGACGCTGGCAGGGAAAGTGCTCGCCGTCATTGGCGACGGCACCGCGGGGCTGCGTGACGGTTCCTACGCGGAGACAGAGTTTCATTATCCACAAGGCATGACATTGGCTGGTGCGGATACGCTGTACGTGGCGGATACCGATAACAACGCCATTCGCCGTGTGGATCTGAAAACCCGACGGGTTGTGACGGTAGCCGGTGACGGCAGGCAAACCTATATGACCGATCCTGTCATACCGGCGCGTACGGCGGAGCTCAATACACCCTGGGCGGTCCTGTTTCATGGCGGCCTGCTGTACATCGCCATGGCGGGTCAGCATCAGTTATGGGTGTACGACCCGGCACAAAAAGTCATCCGCCTGTATGCGGGCAGCGGCGAAGAAGGCATCCAGGATGGTGCATTGCTGTCCGCCAGCTTCGCCCAGTCCAGCGGTCTCGCAACGGATGGCCATGAACTCTACGTGGCGGATCCGGAAGCGAGCGCGGTGCGGCAGGTGGGGTTTGGTCCTGCTGCCCGGGTGCGTACGCTGGTGGGCACCGGATTGTTCGATTTCGGTGACCGCGACGGAGTGGGCCGCAAGGTGCTGCTGCAGCACGATCTGGGCATTGCCTGGCACGCGGGACACCTATATATAGCGGATACCTACAACAGCAAGATCAAAGTGCTCGACCCGAAAACACGCCGCGTCACCACGCTCGCGGGTGGCGGGGGCGAGTTCGACGAACCGGGCGGGCTCAGCGTCGCCGGCAACGAGCTGTATGTGGCCGATACCGATCACAACCGCATCGCGGTGGTGGGCCTCAAGAGCGGCAAAATCAGCACCCTGAAGCTCAGCGACCCGGCTCATCTGCTGGCACGGCCCTGAATTTCCGCGCTGCCGTGCAGCCGCCGGGGCTTTTGACTACACTGGATGCCATGTCCAGTGCCCGCCCCCTCCACAAGAACGCCGACCGCAAACTGTCGCTGCAGGAAATCCTTGCCTGGCTGGAGGCCGACGGCATGCTGACCGGTGAAAGGGCAAACCTGTTGCGCGGACTGGCCGAACGTGGCACCTACGAGGGGCAACATCCCCTCATGGTCATAGGCAAGCGCGGCTGGCTGGATGAGCGACCGCCCAATCCGCCGCTTACCGTCGAGAGCCTCACGCTGTGGCTTGCGGGCAAGGTGAACCTGCCTTATTTACGCATTGACCCCCTGAAACTCGATATGCGGCGCATTACCGGTGTGATCTCTTTGCCCTATGCCTCGCGTTTCAATGTGCTGCCGGTGGAAGTTACCGCTGAGGAAATCACCGTCGCCACCGCCGAACCCTACGCTCGTGAATGGGAGCGGGAGATCAGTCAGATTCAGCACAAGAAAATCCGCCGCGTGCTGGCCAATCCCGAGGAAATTTCCCGCTATCTGGTCGAGTTCTATTCCATATCCCGCTCGGTAATCGGTGCCGAGCGCCAGAACGACGCCGCGCCCACCGGCGTTCTTCAGAATTTCGAGCAATTGGTGGAGCTGAGCCGCGCCGGCAAGCTGGACGTCAACGATCAGCATGTGGTCAGCATCGTGGACTGGTTGCTGCAATACGCTTTTGACCAGCGCGCCAGCGATATCCACATCGAACCGCGCCGTGAAGTGGGTCTGATCCGTTTCCGCATTGATGGCGTGCTTCATCAGGTTTACCAGTTGCCGTCCGCGGTGCTCATGCCGGTGACAAGCCGCATCAAGATCCTTGGCCGCATGGACATTTCCGAGAAGCGTCGTCCGCAGGATGGCCGCATCAAGACGCGCAATCCCAACGGCCAGGAGGTGGAACTGCGTCTCTCCAGCATGCCCACGGCTTTTGGCGAGAAGCTGGTGATGCGCATTTTCGATCCCATGGTGCTGCAAAGGAACTTCCGTGCACTCGGCATTTCGGAACCGGACGAGAAATTCTGGCAGGCGATAATCGAAAACCCGCATGGCATCATTCTGGTGACCGGCCCCACCGGTTCCGGCAAGACCACCACGCTCTACTCCACTCTCAAGCAGCTCGCCAAACCGGACGTGAACGTGTGTACGGTGGAAGACCCCATCGAACTGGTGGACCCTGCCCTCAACCAGATGCAGGTGCAGCACAACATAGATCTCACGTTTGCGAACGGTGTACGCACGTTGCTGCGCCAGGACCCTGACATCATCATGATCGGCGAGATTCGTGACGCGGAAACCGCCGAGATGGCGGTGCAGGCTTCACTCACGGGTCATCTGGTGCTGTCCACGCTGCATACCAACGATGCGCCCTCGTCGGTCAGCCGCCTGCTGGATCTGGGCGTGCCGCCCTATCTGCTCCAATCCACGCTGCTCGGCGTCATCGCCCAGCGGCTGGTGCGCACGCTGTGTCCGCATTGCAAGAAAGAAACCGAGCTCAGCGAGGAGGAATGGAATAACCTGGTTGCTCCCTGGAAAGCGCAGAAACCAAAGCACGTTTACCACGCCATCGGCTGCCTCGAATGCCGCAACACGGGTTACCGGGGGCGTATCGGTCTCTACGAGATGTTGAGTTTTACATCGGGCATCAAGAAGCTGATCACGGCGAATTTCGATGTGGACGCACTGCGCCAGGAAGCCATCCGCACCGGCATGAAACCGCTGCGCCTGCGCGGCGCACAGAAAGTGGCGGAAGGCGTAACCACGGTGGAGGAAGTCCTGCGCGTGGTACCGCCGCCCACCACCCATTACTGAAATACCATTTGCTGATGCGCCGCTCATGAAATCCGCCGATCTCAGGGCGCAGCTTGCGCGCGGCCGTGCGCAGCTGGACGTCAAGTTGCCGGCAGGGGCGGAAGATGCGCTGCTGGATTTTGTCACGCTGCTGGTCAAATGGAACGCCACGTATAATCTCACCGCCGTCCGTGCCCCCACGGATATGGTGAGCAAGCATTTGCTGGACAGCCTGAGCGTGCTGCCATTCCTGCATGGAGAACGGATTGTGGATGTGGCTACCGGCGCGGGACTGCCGGGCATCCCGCTGGCGCTGGCCTGTCCGGAACGGCATTTTGTACTGCTGGACAGCAATGGCAAGAAAACCCGTTTTGTAACCCACGCGGTGACAACATTGGGCCTGCACAATGTGGAAGTGGTGCAGGCGCGCGCGGAGGACTATCGTCCCGAGCAGCCGTTTGCTACCGTGATCAGCCGTGCGTTCGCGGCCATCCTTGATTTTCTGCGGCTTGCCGGCCATCTTGGTGCGGCGGACGGACGGTTCCTGGCCATGAAGGGCATGCCGCCCGAAGCGGAACTGCGGGAGCTGCCCGCCGGATTCCGGCGGGTGGCGGTACACCCGCTGCGTGTGCCCTGCCTCGAGGCCGGGCGCTGCGTGGTGGAAATCGAAAAATTGTAGGAGCGGCGTTATACGCCGCGAACCCGTGCATGGGCAAGATTCTCGCCATCACCAATCAGAAAGGCGGCGTGGGCAAGACCACCACCGCCGTGAACCTGGCCGCTTCGTTCGCAGCCACCAAGCGCCGCGTACTGCTGGTGGACGTGGATCCACAGGGCAACGCCACCATGGGGTGCGGTGTCAACAAGCACACGCTTGCGCACGGCGCCTATGAAGTGCTCATGGGTGAAGCAAAAATCCGCACGGTACTCATCCGGGCGGAAACCTGCGGTTTCACCCTGTTGCCGGCCGACAGCGATCTCACCGCCGCGGAGGTGAACCTCATGGGCGCGGAGCGCCGTGAAAGCCGTCTGCGGGACGCACTCATGGAAGTGCGCTCCGATTTCGATTACCTGCTGATTGATTGTCCGCCGTCCCTCAACATGCTCACGGTCAACGCGCTGGTGGCCGCCGACGGTGTGCTCATTCCCATGCAATGCGAGTACTACGCCCTGGAAGGGCTGTCGGCGCTGGTGGCTACCATCGAACGCCTGCGGCGTATCAATCCGCGCCTGGAGATCGAGGGGCTGCTGCGCACCATGTTTGATCCGCGCAACAATCTGGCGAATGAAGTTTCGGCGCAGCTCATCATGCATTTCGGCGACAAGGTGTACCGCACCATGATTCCGCGCAACGTGCGGTTGGCGGAAGCGCCGAGCTTCGGCCTGCCTGCGCTCAAGCACGACAGCACCTCCCGCGGCGCACTCGCTTATCTGGCTCTTGCGGGCGAGATGCTGCGGCGCGATGAGCAGCACGCCGCGACCGCGGGCGTTGCTGCTACAATCCCCCGCTCTTCGAGGGAGGCTTGAGTGTGGCGGTGAAACGCAAGGGTCTGGGTCGGGGACTGGATGCGCTCCTGGGCGGTACCCTGCCGGCCACGGCGGGCGAGGAAGGCGTAGAAGAGCTGCGCAGCATCCCGGTGGACCTGATCCAGCCCGGCAAGTACCAGCCGCGCATGCACATGCATCCCGAGAGCCTCCAGGACCTGGCGGATTCCATCAAGGCCCAGGGACTGGTACAGCCCATTGTGGTGCGCCCCTGCGGCGAGCGTCGCTACGAGATCATCGCCGGCGAGCGCCGCTGGCGCGCAGCGCAGATGGCGGGCCTGCATGAGATTCCCGCGGTGATGCGCGACGTGCCCGACCGTGCCGCCATCGCCATGGCGCTCATCGAGAACATCCAGCGCGAGAACCTCAATCCCCTGGAAGAGGCCCAGGCGCTGCAGCGTCTCATCAGCGAATTCGATATGACCCACCAGCAGGCCGCGGAGGCCGTGGGCCGCTCCCGCGCCGCCGTGACCAACCTGCTGCGGCTGCTGGAACTGACGGACGAGGTCAAGGATCGGGTGGAGCGGGGTGATCTGGAGATGGGCCACGCCCGGGCGCTGCTGGCCCTCAAGGGTTCCGCCCAGACCGATGCGGCGCGGCGGGTGGTGGCCCGGCATCTGTCGGTACGCGACACCGAGAATCTCGTGCGGCGGCTGTTGAAGGAGAACGGCGCCGGCGCCGCTGCCAAGGGACCGCGGCGGGTGGATCCCAATATTCGCCAGCTGGAGAACGAGCTCACCCGGAAGCTCGGTGCCAAGGTAACTCTGGAAAGCGGCAGCGGCGGCAAAGGCCGGCTGATCATCCAGTACACCAGCCTCGACGAATTGGATGGGATTCTGGCCCGCATTCGCTAGATTTTTCCCGATATTCATTGAAGGGACAGCACCGCTCCCGTTAAAATACCCAGCTCTCCACTGGTTGGGGATTTTGGAGCGCCACCCGCTGCCGCACCCGGTAACGACGTGGCTTTTTTGTTACCCGGGAAGCGCAGCTCATGGCCGGCTCGTTTGCGGATGCGAGACGCGGGACGCTAGCCATCGTCGCCCTGCAACTGGCGGTCACGGCGCTGGCGGCCCTGGCAGCAGGCGTGCTTGCCGGCTGGCAGGCGGGCTCCTCGGCGCTCCTCGGCGGGGCAATCAATGCGGTGGCGAGCCTGTATATGGCGATGACGCTGTTCGCCGGGGGGCTGGGCGTGGCGCCGGCAGGGTGGTTTGTGCGTTTTCTGGTGGGTGAAGCCATGAAGTTCGTGATCACGGTGGTGCTTTTCATCCTCGCCATCGTGGTGTTGAAGGCGGCGTTCCTGCCGCTCATTCTGGCGTACATCGCCACCTACGTGGCGTATTGGATCGGCTTGGTGAGGATCAGTTTCAGGCGGGCGGCATGAGTCAGAATACCGGCATCACTGCGAACCAATATATCCATCACCACCTGACGTACTGGACGGTGGGGCATGGATTCTGGTCCTTGCACCTGGATACGCTGCTGGTGTCGCTGACGCTGGGTTTCGTGTTTTTCTTTTCCTTCTGGATGGCCGCGCGCAAGGCCACGTCCGGCGTGCCCGGCAAGTGGCAGAACATGGTGGAAGCACTGGTGGGTTTCGTGGACCAGCAGGTGAAGGAGACCTTCCACGGCCGCAACAAGCTCATCGCCCCCCTGGCGCTCACCATCTTCGTGTGGGTGTGGCTGATGAACTTCATGGACATGCTGCCGGTGGATTTGCTGCCGCGTCTCGCGCAGTGGCTCGGCATGCCGTTCGGCGCGAACCCGGAACACGTGTACCTGAAAGTGGTGCCCACCAATGACATGAACATGACCTTCGCCCTGTCCTTGACCGTGTTCGTGCTGACGCTGTTTTTCAGCTTCAGGGTGAAAGGCCCGCTCGGCTACGCCAAGGAGTTGTTCACGCATCCCTTCGCAGCGCACAACCTCTTCGCCAAGCTGCTGCTGGCGCTGCCGAACCTGGTGCTCAACCTGGTGGAAACGCTCGCCAAGCCGCTGTCGCTGTCGCTGCGGTTGTTCGGCAACATGTTCGCGGGCGAACTGCTGTTTGTGCTGATCGCGTTACTGCCCTGGTGGGTACAGTGGCCCTTATCGTTTGCCTGGACAGTATTCCATCTGCTTATCATCACCATCCAGGCATTTTTGTTCATGATGCTGACCATCGTGTACCTGAGCATGGCACACGAGTCGCACCATTCGCACTGAGTTGTTTTAACTGTCAAATCGGCCGTAGGAGAGTTCAATGGATATCGTCAGTCTGATTGCACACGTTCAGGGCCTCACCGCCATCGCCGTGGGCCTGGTATTCGGCCTGGGCGCGCTCGGTACCGCCATCGGTTTCGGCATCTTGGGCGGCAAGTTCCTGGAAGGCTGTGCGCGCCAGCCGGAGCTGTCCAACATGCTTGCTGGTCGCATGTTTCTCATGGCAGGTCTCCTGGACGCCGTGGCCATGATCGGCATCGGCTTTTCGCTGTATTTTGTGTTCGAC
The DNA here is from genome assembly GCA_021816765.1 of Natronospirales bacterium. Classification (GTDB taxonomy): domain Bacteria; phylum Pseudomonadota; class Gammaproteobacteria; order Natronospirales; family REEB76; genus REEB76. The sequence continues at coordinate 8,486 of JAKAXB010000033.1, forward strand.
AACCCGTTCGCGACCGCGGTGAAGGCGGCAGCCAAGATAGTGAGCCACTGAGTTCGATGTTTGATCCACTTCAAGAGGGTGTACGGCAGTGAATATTGACGCCTCACTGTTCGCGGAAGCCATCGCGTTCGGCCTGTTCATCTGGCTGACGATGAAGTTCATCTGGCCGCACATCACCAAGGCCATGGATGAGCGTGCGGCGAAGATCGCCGACGGCTTGGCCGCCGGCGAACGCGGCCGGAAGGATCTGGAGCATGCCCAGGTGAAAGCCATCGAGATTCTGCACCAGGCACGCGACAAGGGTGCGGAAGTGGTGGAAGTAGCCAACCAGCAGGCGGCGCGCATTCTGGAGGAAGCCCGCAAGGAAGCCCAGGCAGAACGCCAGCGCCAGGTGGAAGCCGCCCGGGCCGAGATCCGCCAGGAACTCAACCGCGCCAGGGACGCGCTGCGCGCCGAGGTGGCCAAGGTCGCCGTCGCCGCCGCCGAACGCATCCTCGAGCGTGAGATTGATCCCAAAGCCCACAAGGTGCTGCTGGACGATCTCGCACGGCAGATCCACTAAGGCAAGAACCTTATGGCCGAAACCATCACGCTCGCCCGTCCCTACGCCAAAGCGGTTTTCGAACTCGCCCGACAGCAGCGCGAGCTGGAGCCGTGGAGCATGCTGCTGGCGCTGCTGGCCGACTTTACCCGCAACCACAGCGTGCAACTGATGCTGGACGACCCCCGGGTACCGCCTGCCGCGCGCGCCGAAGCGCTGCTGGAACTTTGCGTCATGGCGGGACACAAGCCCGACGCGCACGGCCGCAATTTCGTGAAACTGCTGGCCGAGTATCGCCGCCTGCCGATCCTGCCGGAGATCGCGGCGGACTACGCAGCCCGGCGCGAGCAGGCGGAAGGCATCGTCGAAGTGGAGATGCACGCCGCCACGGCGGTGGATGAGGCGGAACAGGCACGCATCCGCGCGGCGCTCAAACACAAGCTGGGCCGCGATGTGAAGCTTACCTGTGTCACGGACAAATCACTCATCGGCGGCGCCGTCATCCGCGCCGGCGATCTGGTGATAGACGGTTCCGTGCGCGACAAATTAGACCGACTCGCGGCAGCCATCATTCAGTAACCGGATTACAGGACTTCAAGGATTACGATCATGCAACTCAATCCTTCGGAAATCAGCCAGCTCATCAAACAGCGCATTGAGCACTTCGATGCGGATGCGGAAACCCGCAATGTGGGCACCGTGGTAAGCGTTACCGATGGCATCGTGCGTATCCACGGTCTGCAGGCCGCGCAGTACGGCGAAATGCTGGAATTTCCCAAGAATACTTTCGGCCTGGCACTGAATCTGGAACGTGACTCCGTGGGCGCGGTGATTCTCGGCGACTACAAGCACATCTCGGAAGGCGATACGGTGAAAACCACCGGCCGCATCCTGGAAGTGCCGGTGGGCCCGGAATTGCTGGGCCGCGTGGTGAACTCCCTCGGCCAGCCGATTGACGGCAAGGGTCCCATCAAGACCCAGCTCAGCTCGCCCATCGAGAAAGTGGCGCCGGGCGTGATCGAGCGTCAATCCGTGTCGCAACCGGTGCAGACCGGCCTGAAGGCCATAGACTCCATGGTGCCCATCGGCCGCGGCCAGCGCGAGCTCATCATCGGCGATCGCCAGACCGGCAAGACCGCGGTGGCGGTGGATACCATCATCAACCAGAAGGGCAAGAACCTGTTCTGCGTGTATGTGGCCATCGGGCAGAAGAATTCTTCCATCGCCAGCGTGGTGCGCAGGCTGGAGGAACAGGGCGCCATGGAATACACCATCGTGGTGGCGGTGTCCGCGTCGGAATCCGCCGCCTTGCAATACATCGCACCCTATGCGGGCTGCGCCATGGGCGAGTATTTCCGCGACCGCGGCCAGGATGCCCTGATTGTGTACGACGACCTTACCAAGCAGGCCTGGGCCTACCGCCAGGTATCGCTGCTGCTGCGCCGTCCGCCGGGCCGCGAAGCCTACCCGGGCGACGTGTTCTATCTGCATTCGCGCCTGCTGGAGCGCGCCGCGCGCGTCAACGTCGAATACGTGGAGAAGTTCACCCGGGGCGGGGTCAAGGGCAAAACCGGCTCGCTCACCGCGCTGCCCATCATCGAAACCCAGGCGGGCGACGTGTCGGCATTCGTACCGACGAACGTGATCTCCATCACCGACGGCCAGATTTTCCTGGAAACGGACTTGTTCAATGCCGGTATCCGGCCCGCCATCAACGCCGGTATCTCCGTATCGCGTGTGGGCGGTGCCGCCCAGACCAGGATCATCAAGAAGCTCGGCGGCGGCGTGCGGCTGGCGTTGGCCCAGTTCCGCGAATTGGCGGCGTTCGCGCAGTTCGCCTCGGATCTGGACGAGGCCACACGCAAGCAGCTGGAGCGCGGACGGCGCATCACCGAGCTCATGAAGCAGAAGCAGTACTCGCCGCTGTCCATCGCCGACATGGCGCTGTCGCTGTATGCGGTGAATGAGGGTTACCTGGACGACGTGGATGTGAAGAAGGTGGTGGCTTTCGAGGCCGCCATGCAAAGTTATTTCCAGACCCACTTTGCGGCGTTGCGCGACAGGATCAATGCCAGTGGCGATTACAACGTCGAGATTGAAGCAGCCTTGAAGAAGGCGGTTGAGGAATTCAAGAAAACCCAGGCGTGGTGATGATTGGGAGTCGTAGCGGGGACCGCCGCTCCCACAATCTGCAGGCTACTCTACATGACATATACGACTGAGCAGAGCTGAATAGACATGGCAGGCGCGAAGGAAATCCGGACGCAGATCAAGAGCATCCGCAGCACCCAGAAAATCACCAAGGCCATGGAAATGGTCGCGGCCAGCAAGATGCGCAAGGTGCAGGGGCGCATGGCGGCGTCGCGTCCCTACGCCGACAGGATACGCAAGGTCATCGGGCATCTGGCCAAGGCCAACCCCGAGTACCGCCATCCATTCATGCTGGAGCGCGAAGTGAAGCGCGTGGGCTTCATCATCATTTCCACCGACCGTGGCCTGTGCGGCGGCCTGAACGTGAATCTGTTCAAGACGGGGATCACGGCGGTGCGTGAGTGGCGCGGAAAGCAGGTGGAGTCGGATTTCTGCGTCCTCGGCGCCAAGGCGGTGGCGTTTTTCCGCCGCGTGGGCGGCAGGGTGCTGGCGCAGACGACGCACCTGGGCGACACACCCCATGTGGAAAATTTGATCGGTAGCGTAAAAGTGATGCTGGATGCTTACCGCGACGGCAACATCGACAGACTGTATCTGGTGAACAACGTGTTTGTGAATACCATGAGCCAGAAACCCACGGTGAGCCAGCTCCTGCCGGTACAGGGCGTCGAGGATCCGGAGCTGCAGGCTCACTGGGATTACATTTATGAGCCGGAATCGCGCGAATTGCTGGACAGCGTGCTCACCCGCTTCGTGGAATCGCAGGTTTACCAGGGAGTGGTGGAGAACATTGCCTGCGAACAGGCGGCGCGCATGGTGGCCATGAAGTCCGCTTCGGACAATGCCGGCGATCTGATCAACTCCCTGCAGCTCGCTTACAACAAGGCGCGTCAGGCGGCGATCACCAAGGAGTTGGCGGAAATCGTGGGCGGGGCGGCGGCGGTCTAGAAAATACAGGTGCTGCGTGC
>JAKAXB010000033.1:12245-13979 GCA_021816765.1 Natronospirales bacterium
CAGTACGCAGCACACAGCACTTTCGTTTGTGAGGTTTGAACCATGAGCTCTGGAAGAATCGTACAGGTCATCGGCGCGGTGGTGGACGTGGAATTTCCGCGTGAGGCTATCCCCGAAATCTACGACGCACTCAAACTGGAAGACGGCGGATTGACGTTGGAGGTGCAGCAGCAGTTGGGCGACGGTGTGGTGCGCACCATCGCCATGGGATCGTCCGAAGGTCTGAAGCGCGACCTCAAGGTGAAGAACACCGGCGCTCCCATTTCGGTCCCGGTGGGCAAGGGCACCCTGGGGCGCATCATGAACGTGCTGGGCGAGCCGGTGGATGAAGCGGGTCCGGTGCAGGCCGAGATGTACTGGGCCATTCATCGCAAGGCGCCGTCCTACGAGGAGCAGTCCGGTTCCACGGACCTGCTGGAGACCGGCATCAAGGTCATAGACCTGCTGTGTCCGTTTGCCAAGGGCGGCAAGGTGGGATTGTTCGGCGGCGCCGGCGTGGGCAAAACCGTGAACATGCTGGAACTGATCAACAATATCGCCAAGGAACATTCCGGTCTGTCGGTGTTCGCCGGTGTGGGTGAGCGTACCCGCGAAGGCAATGACTTCTATCACGAGATGGCGGAGTCGGGCGTCATCAATCTGAAGAACCTGAACGAGTCCAAGGTGGCGATGGTGTACGGCCAGATGAACGAGCCGCCGGGTAACCGGCTGCGCGTGGCGCTCACCGGCCTCACCATGGCCGAGTATTTTCGCGACGAGGGCCGGGACATCCTGTTCTTCGTGGACAACATTTACCGTTACACCCTCGCCGGCACGGAAGTATCCGCGTTGCTGGGGCGCATGCCCTCGGCGGTGGGGTACCAGCCGACGCTGGCCGAGGAGATGGGCGTGCTGCAGGAGCGCATCACTTCCACCAAGAAGGGCTCCATCACCTCCGTCCAGGCGGTGTACGTGCCGGCGGACGATTTGACCGATCCGTCGCCGGCCACGACCTTCGCGCACCTGGACGCCACGGTGGTATTGAGCCGTGACATCGCTTCACTGGGCATCTATCCCGCGGTCGATCCGCTGGATTCCACTTCCCGTCAACTGGATCCGAACGTCATCGGCCAGGAGCACTATGACACCGCCCGCGGTGTGCAGGCGGTGCTGCAGCGTTACAAGGAACTGAAGGACATCATCGCCATCCTTGGCATGGACGAGCTGTCCGAGGAAGACAAGCTGGTGGTGCAGCGCGCCCGCAAGATCCAGCGTTTCCTGTCGCAGCCGTTCTCCGTGGCGGAAGTGTTCACCGGCTCGCCCGGGAAGTACGTGCCCCTCAAGGAGACCATCCGCGGCTTCAAGGGCATCGTCAACGGCGATTATGACCCGTTACCGGAGCAGGCTTTCTATATGGTGGGCTCCATTGACGAGGCGGTGGAGAAGGCCAAGACTCTGTAACAGGACGGACACGCAAGCGTATGACAATGACTTTTCATGTGGACGTGGTGAGCGCCGAGCAGGAGATTTTCTCCGGTACCGCGGAAATGGTGTTCGCGCCGGCGGAGATGGGCGAGCTCGGTATCACGCCGCGTCACGCGCCGCTGCTTACGCGCTTGAAGCCCGGTACGGTACGCGTCAAGACCGGCACGGACGAGGAAGCGGTATTTTACGTGTCTGGCGGCATTCTGGAGATCCAGCCGCACGTGGTCACGGTGCTTTCCGACACCGCGCTGCGCGCCCGCGATATAGACG